>JODU01000003.1 GCA_000720845.1 Kitasatospora aureofaciens
CGGGGGGTGTCCGTCCTCGGAACGGCGCGGAATCGGTCGGCCACAGATCTCCCCCGGCGTTGACGCGCCAACCGCTGCGGGCGGACACCCCCCGACACGTCCCCTTCTCGCCGTACGCGGCTGCGGGCCGCCAGCGCCGCGCTGCCCCGGCCCGCCGTACGCGGCTGCGGGCCGCCGACGCCTTCCTGCCCCGGCCCGCCCGTACGCGGCTCTCCCGCCGCGTCGCCATGCCGCCCCGGCTGCGGGCCGTCGTCCGTCGCCCTCGCTGCGGGCCGTCGTGCCGCTGGGGCGATGGGGGTCCCCCCCCCGCTCGGGCGAAGCCGAGAGTGGGGGAGGGTGGCGCAGCGGCACCCCGCTGCGCCGGGCCGCGCTCCCCTCGCGCCCGCACCCGCGCCGGGTGCCGAGGGAACGCCGGACCACTGACCGCACCGCACCCTCGGAGTGCCTCGTACAATCGCCGGGTGAACCAGCCCGCCGCCCCCGCCGACACCCTGCGGGCCGCCCTCGCCGACCTCGTCGACGGGTTGCCGCCCCGCCAGGCGGCGCAGGCCGTGGAGCGGCTGATCGCCAGCTACCGCGGGGACACCCCGACCGACGCCCCCATCCTCCGCGACCGCGCCGACGTCGTCGCCTACGCCGCCTACCGCATGCCGGCCACCTTCGCCGCGGTGCGCTCCGCGCTGGACGCGTTCGCCGCGGCCGTGCCGGGATGGGTGCCCGGCGGTCACGTGGACGTGGGCGGCGGGACCGGCGCCGCGACCTGGGCCGTCAGCGACACCTGGGGCGGGACGCGTCCGGTGACCGTACTCGACTGGGCCGAACCCGCGCTCGCCCTCGGCCGGGAGATCGCCGCCTCGCTGCCGGCTCTGCGCGACGTCCGCTGGCGGCGTTCCCGGATCGGAGCGGCGCTCGACATCGAGAGCACCGATCTCGTCACGGTGTCCTACGTGCTCAACGAGCTGACCGGACCCGACCGCGCCGCCCTCGTCGACGCCGCCGCCGGTGCCGCCCGGGCCGTCGTGATCGTGGAAGCGGGTACCCCCGCCGGATACGCCCGCGTCATCGAGGCCCGCGACCGGCTGATCGCCGCCGGGTTCCGGGTCGCCGCGCCCTGTCCGCACAGTGCCGCCTGCCCCATCGTGCCCGGCACGGACTGGTGCCACTTCGCGGCCCGCGTCAGCCGGTCCAGCCTGCACCGGCAGGTCAAGAGCGGGTCCCTCGCCTACGAGGACGAGAAGTTCAGCTATGTCGCCGCCACCCGGCTCCCCGCCGAACCCGCCGCCTCCCGGGTGGTCCGGCGTCCGCAGATCCGCAAGGGCCAGGTGCTGCTCGACCTCTGCGAGCCCGACGAGCGGTTGCGGCGCCGTACGGTCACCAAGCGGCACGGCGACCTGTACAAGGCGGCCCGCGACGCGGCCTGGGGCGACTCCTGGCCGGCCGGGGAAGACTGACCGGCCCGACGACCCTGGAAGTGGACCTCCCCGTGGAACGTGACGTGCGCCCCGCCCTGCGGATCGTGATCGCCGAGGACGATCCGCTGCTGCGCGAAGGGCTCGCCCTGCTGCTGCGGGCCGAGGGCCTGGACGTGGTGGCCACCGCGGACACCGGCGAGTCGGTGCTCGCCGCCATCGACGAGCACGAGCCGGACGTGGCCATCCTGGACGTGCGCATGCCGCCCACCCACACCGACGAGGGGGTCCGCGCGGCCGTCGAGGCGCGGCGGCGGCGCCCCGGACTCGCCGTGCTGGTGCTGTCCGCGTATGTGGAGCAGTCCTTCGCCACCGACCTGCTGACCGGGGGAGTGGGCGGCCTCGGCTATCTGCTCAAGGAACGCGTCGGCCGGGTCGAGGAGTTCATGGACGCGCTCGGCCGGGTCGCGGGCGGCGGCACCGCCATCGACCCGGAGGTCGTCGCCCAGCTGTTCACGCGGACCCGGCAGGACACCCGGCTGGAGCGGCTCAGCCCGCGCGAGCGGGAGGTGCTCGGTCTGATGGCCGAGGGCCTGGGCAACAGCGCCATCGCCGGACGGCTCGTGGTCACCGACGGTGCCGTCCACAAGCACATCCGCAGCATCTTCGCCAAGCTCGACCTGTCCCCGGCCGACCAGGTCGACCGGCGGGTGGCGGCCGTCCTGCACTATCTGGAGAACGCGCGGGCGCCACGCCACTGAGCGGCCGGGGAGGGCGCGGTCAGCTCCTCGGGTTCTGCTGCCGTTCCCGCAGTCTGCGCAGCAGTTCCTGCTTCTGGGCCTGCGGCGACAGGCCGCCGCCGACGCGGGCGGCCCGGTCACCGCCGCGCAGGGCGTCACGGCCCAGCTTCCGGCGTGTGCCGCCGACTCCCAGCATGTTTCCGGCTCCACCTCGGGTCATGTCGTTCTCCTCTCGGACCGACGCATGGAGAGACGAGACGTGTCGTCTTGCCTTGCTTTCGGCGAGACGTCACGTCTTGTCAACCTGGTAACTTCGGAGCATGGCCACCATCCGGAAGTCCGCCCGCACCACGCCCACCGCCGCCGAGCGGCCGCATCCCGACGCCACCCGGCGCAGCCAGCGGTCCCGCCAGGCCATCTACGACGCCGCCCTCGCCCTGGTCGGGGACGTCGGCTACCCGAAGACCACCATCGAGGGCATCGCAGCCCGCGCGGGCGTGGGCAAGCAGACGATCTACCGGTGGTGGTCCTCGAAGGCGGAGGTGCTCCTGGAGGCCTTCCTCGACCTCGGTGAGCAGGCCGTCCACGCCCAGGGGCAGGAAGCGCCCTACGCCATCCCGGACACCGGCGACATCGCCGCCGACCTCAAGGCCGTACTGCGCGCCACCGTCGACCAGCTGTACGACCCGAAGTTCGAGGTGCCGTCCCGCGCCCTGGCCGCGGAAGGGCTCGTCAACGAACAGCTCGGCCGGGAGTTCGTCGCCAAGCTCCTGGAGCCGTCGCTCCAGCTCCACGCCGACCGGCTGCGTGCCGCCCAGGCGGCCGGCCAGGTGCGGCCGGAGATCGACCCGCGCATCGCGCTGGAACTCTTCGTCTCGCCGCTCGCCCAGCGCTGGCTCCAGCACACGGGGCCGGTCTCCTACGACTACACCGACACCCTCGTCGATTACGCGCTGCACGGGCTCGCCCCGCGGTGACCAGGGAAGTTTGTCCCTTCGCGACCCCGAAGCGCTGAATGGTGCGACGATAGGGCATGCTGGTGCGCACGACGGCGAGGCAAGGGGATAGATGAGCGCGGAGTTCGGCGGTCGGGGCGGTCTGCAGGGCAAACTCTCCTCGTGGCTGCGCGGACGCCGGCCCAAGGAGGCCACCTCGGACGGTGGCCGGGAGGATCTGCTGCTCGCCGCCGCCGGTGCCGGACTGCCCCTGGCGCCCGCCGCGCACCCCGCCGGATACCGTTGCTCCTGCGACCGCGTGGGCTGTCCCACCCCCGCCCGGCACCCGGTGTCGTTCGCCTGGCAGACGCAGTCCACCACGGACCGCGCCCAGATCGAGCGCTGGGCCCGGCACCAGCCCGAGGCCAACTTCATCACCGCGACCGGCATGGTGCACGACGTACTCGACGTGCCGTTGCAGGCCGGCCGGGAGGCGCTGGAGCGGCTGCTCGCCGCCGGTGTCGAGGTCGGGCCGGTCGCCGAGAGCGACGACGGACGCATGCTGCTGTTCACCCTCACCCGCGGCACCCCCGAGGACGAGGACGAGTGGTGGCCCTGCGAGCTGGACTGCCACCCCGAGACCATGGACGAGCACCCCGGGCTGCGCTGGCACTGCCGCGGCTCCTATGTGCTGGTGCCGCCGGCCCGGCTGCCCGGGGAACACCGCACGGTGCACTGGGTGCGCGGTCTTGAGCATCCGCTGCCGGATCCGCTGACCCTGCTGGAGACCCTCACCGACGCCTGCGCCCGGCACGCCGGTGAGGAGAGCGACCACGAGGGAGCCTCCTGGCCGCTGCGCCGCTGAGCGCTACTCGCCCTTCCCCGACGTCAGGCCCTGGACCCGGCCGAGCACCGACACCGGTCCGTCCGCCGGGTCGAGCGCGACCTCGTTGGAGACGAACTCCATCGTCAGCGACTGCTTGATCTCGCCGTCCGTCAGCGCCAGCACGTCCTTGTTCGGCGTCGGCACCGACGCGCCCCGCGCGGCGGTCTGCTTCTCGAAGTGCCGCGAGGTGAAGAACACCAGCGCCCCGCCGTCCTTCGTGCGCAGCGCCAGCGGCGCGTAGTCGCCGTTCGCCAGCGGCTCGTCGATGTACTGGGTGACCAGGCCCGGGCGGATCGAGCGCTTCTCGCGCAGCGCGCGCCAGGAGCTGGTGTGCACGCCGTCCGCGAAGGCCTTGCCGCCGTCCCGCAGATACGTCGTGTAGTCCTTGCTCAGGTCGGCCGGCGGGACGCTCACGTCGGTGGAGTTCGCGGGCACGGCCTCGGCCCAGCCGTCCCGGTCGGTCTTGAACTCGGGCACCTTGCCGGGGGCGACCAGCGTCAGGTACGCCGCCTCCCAGGTCTCCTCCAGACCGTTCCGGGTGAACACCAGCAGCCAGCGGGCCTTGCCGCCCTTGTTGGCCTTGGTGTCCGCGACGAACCAGCGGGGCCAGCCCGCCTTCTTCGGGATCGTGAACTTCGCGTCGGTCAGCTCCAGCGGCGCGTGCGCCGGATTGCCGTCGGGGTGGTTGACCGCGCCCGCCTTCAGCCGCGCCGAGTCGATCGCGGCGAGGGCGCCGGTGGTGTGGTCGGCGTCCAGGGAGGCGTCGTACGCCTTGTCGGCCGCGTTGTAGGCGGTGGTGAACTGCTCCAGCGCCTTCGCGGCCTCGGCCCGGGTGGCCGAGGGGAGCACCTCGCGCTCACCGTGCACCACCACGCAGCCGCTCGCCGTCAGCGACAACGCGGTCGCCGAGGCGGATATGAGCGCGCACTTCTCAAGCCTGCGGGGCCTTCGAGGGCCGCGATCCTGGCTCATCAGGTTCCTTCACCTTCCCCTTCCCGGAGGCGAACCCTACCGGGGCGAGGAAGAGCGCGAGCGCCGGGACCAGGTAGAGCAGCCACACCGTGACCTGGAGGACGGTCGGATCGGGCTGGAAGTTGAACACGCCCTTGAGCAGGGTGCCGTACCAGCTGGACGGATCGACCGTGTTGCTGATGTCGAAGGCCAGGTTCGTCAGGCCCGGTACCAGGTCCGCCTCCTGGAGGTCGTGCACGCCGTACGCCAGGACGCCCGCCGCCACGACGACCAGCATGCCGCCGGTCCAGGTGAAGAACTTGGCCAGGTTGATGCGCACCGCGCCCTTGTAGAACAGCCAGCCGAGCAGCACCGCCGTGGCCAGCCCGAGGGCCACGCCGATCAGCGGGCGCGGGGTGCCGTCGCTCGCCGCGTGCACCGACGCCCACACGAACAGGGCCGTCTCCAGGCCCTCCCGGCCGACCGCCAGGAACGCCGTGGCCACCAGCGCGCCGGTGCCCATCGCCAGGGCCGCGTCCAGCCTGCCGTGCAGCTCCGCCTTCAGGTGCCGGGCGGTGCGCCGCATCCAGAAGACCATCCACGTCACCAGCACCACGGCCAGGATGGAGAGCGAACCGCCCAGCGCCTCCTGCGCCTTGAACGTCAGCTCCTGCGAGCCGAACTCCAGCGCGCAGCCGAAGCCGAGCGCGATGGCGATCGCCACGCCGATGCCCGCCCAGATGGGCTTCAGGGCGTCCCGGCGGCCCGTCTTGACCAGATAGGCGATCAGGATGCAGACGACGAGTGAGGCCTCCAGGCCCTCGCGCAGTCCGATCAGGTAGTTGGAGAACACGGTTACGCCTCCTTGCCGAACAGCGTGCTGCCCCACCAGTCGTCCGCGTCGCGGACCCCGGGCGGCACGGCGAAGACCGCCGAACCCACGTGCTGGATGTACTCGTTGAGCGCGTCCGTCGCCAGGTTCCGCTGGACGGGGACGAAGCCGGTGCGGATGTCGCGCTGGTAGGCCAGGAAGAACAGGCCGGCGTCCAGGCGGCCCAGGCCGTCCGTGCCGTCGGTGAAGGAGTAGCCGCGGCGCAGCAGCGTCGCCCCGCCGTTGGAGTCGGGGTGCGCGAGCCGGACGTGCGCGTCGGGCTTCATCGCCTTCAGGAACGGCTCGTCGCGCTCCTTGGCCTTGCCGACCGGGGCGCCCTCGCCCTTGTCGCGGCCGAACACGTCCTCCTGCTCCTGCAGCGGGGCTCGGTCCCAGGTCTCGATGTGCATGCGGATGCGCCGCGCGACGAGGTAGGAGCCGCCCGCCATCCAGGCCTGGCCGTCCTTCTCGGCGGCCCAGACGAACTTCGCCAGCCGGTCCTGGTCCGTGCCCGCGATGTTGCGGGTGCCGTCCTTGAAGCCGAGCAGGTTGCGCGGGGTCTGCTCGTCGGGCGTCGTGGACGAGGTCTTGCCGAAGCCGAGCTGCGACCAGCGCACGACCACCTTGCCGAAGCCGATGCGGGCGAGGTTGCGGATCGCGTGCACGGCGACCTGGGGGTCGTCGGCGCAGGCCTGGACGCAGAGGTCGCCGCCGCTGCGGGCCTTGTCGAGATTGTCCCCGGGGAACCTCGGCAGGTCGGCCAGGGCCTCGGGACGCCGGTCGGCGAGGCCGAACCTGGCGAAGAGGGACGGGCCGAAGCCGATGGTGAGGGTCAGCCGGGACGGCCTGAGGCCCAGTGCCTCACCGGTGTCGTCCGGCGGGGCCTCGGGCAGCCCGCCGTAGGCGCCCTCGCCCACCGCGTGACCGGCGGTCATCGCGCGGGCCGCCGCCGTCCACTCCTTGAGCAGCGCGACGAACGTGGCCCGGTCCTCGGTCGTCACGTCGAACGCCGCGAAGTGCAGGCGGTCCTGCACCGGCGTCGCGATGCCCGCCTGGTGCGCCCCGTGGAAGGGGACGGCGGAGCCCGCGCCGGCACCGGCCGGGGCCGCGTCGTCGCCGGTGCGGTCCATCGCCACCGCCCCGCCGGCCGCCGCGGCGGCGCCGAGCGCGAGGCCCGCGCCGCCCCAGCCGATCAGCGCCCGCCGGGACGGGGAGGGGGCGGGGGACTCGGTGTCCGTCATCGTCGTCTCCCCGCGTCTACTTGGTGACCACGGCCGCGGCGAGCTTGGACAGCGGCTCCGCGAGCGCGTTGACCGCGTCCGACAGCTCCTTGCGGTCCGCCTTGCCGACCTTGTCGTAGGAGGTGAACTCATAGGAACCGGGGTTCGGGCGGTACTGGTCGAGCAGCTTGTCCAGCGCCGCGAACTGGCCGTCCAGCTCCGTCGTCAGCGCCGCGTCGTTCTCCTTGGCGACCGGCTTCAGCAGCGCGTACGACTTCTGCGCGCCCTCCACGTTGGCCTTGAAGTCGACCAGGTCGGTGTGCGAGTAACGCTCCTCCTCGCCGGTGACCTTGCCGGTGGCGACCTCGTCGAGCAGCTCCTTGGCGCCGTTGGCCATGGAGGTCGGGGTGATCTCGGCCTTGCCGACCCGGTTCTGCCAGTCCTTCAGGTCGGTCACCAGGGTGGCGGCGAGTTCCTTCTCGCGGTCGCCGATCTTCTTGTCCTGCCACAGCGCCTTCTCCAGGCGGTGCCAGCCGGTCCAGTCGGTCGCCGGGTCCTGGCCCGCCTCCAGACCGTCCTCGCGGACGTCGACCTGCGGGTCGATGTCACCGAAGGACTCCGCGACCGGCTCCGTGCGCTCCCAGCCGATGCGGGAGGGGGCGTACGCCTTCTTCGCGGCCTCCAGGTCACCGGCCTCGACGGCCTTCGCGAACGCCTCGGCCTTCGGGAGGGTCTCGTCGGCCTGCTGCTGCACGTACTGGCGGTAGGCGGCCACGGCCTCGTCGAGGCGCGGGTCGCGCGCGGCGGTCTTCCCGCCGGTGGCCCTGACGTCCTGGCGGATGCCCTTGCCCTTCATGCCGGGCTTGCAGGCGATCCGGTAGTCGCCCGCCTTCACTTCGGCCGTGACCCGCTGCTTGGTGCCGGGGCCGATGTTCTCCCGCTCGGTGACCACCCGGTCGTCGGGGAAGAGCAGGTAGACCTCGGTGACCTTGGAACCCTTGTTCTCGACGGCGAGTTCGACGTGACCGGCCGGGAACTCGGCCTTCGACACCTCGCACTTGTCGTCCGTCGCCGTCACCGTGATGACGTGATCGCCGTCCTCGGCACCGCTCTTCTCCGTGCACCCCGTGACGGCGGCCAGGGCCGCGGCGGTGGCGACGGCGGTGACGACGGAGAGTCTGGCGGCTCGCATGCGGGCTCCAAAGAACGGCCGAAAGTGCGCGTGACGGGCCTCACAGGAAGGTGAGGCTGGCCTAACATACCTAAGGATTTCCTAAGGAAAACCAGTCCATACGGTGATCCGAATCTCATGGACGGTGTATGAGCACGGGCCGGTCACGGTGGCTCAATGAAGTGCTCATGGGAGGGTCAAGGGAGCGTCAAGGACGAGCCTCGGCGGGGGAGCACGGGCGTCACGGCGTGCGGCGCGGGACGACGAGGAGCGCGCCCGTGCGCGGGTGCGGGAACACCTCCACCGGCTGCTCGTAGACCTCGGACAGCAGCCCCTCGGCGAACACCTCCGCCGGTGGACCCTCGGCCGCGATCCGGCCCGAGCGCAGCACCGCCACCCGGTCCGCGTACGCAGCCGCCAGCGCGAGGTCGTGCAGGACGACGACCACCGCGTCCCCCGCCCGCGCCCGCTCCCGGCACAACCGCAGCACGAGTTCCTGGTGCCGGAGATCCAGGGCCGCGGTCGGCTCGTCGAGCAGCAGGAGGGGAGCGCGCTGGGCGAGGACCCGGGCCAGGGCCACGCGGGCCCGCTCGCCGCCGCTGAGCGCGGAGAACGGGCGCCCGGCGAATCCGGCCACCTCCGTGCGCGCCATCGCCTCGGCCACGGCAGCGTCGTCCTCGCCCTCCCGGTCGCCGCCCGCCCAGGGCGCCCGGCCCATCCGGACGACCTCCTCCACCGCGAACGGGAAGGACAGCGACGCCGACTGGGGCAGCACCGCCCGGCGCAGCGCGAGTTCGGGCGCCGACCACCGCGCCACCGGCCGGCCTTGGACGCGTACGACACCCTCGGCGGCCGGGACGTCGGCGGCCAGCGCGCCCAACAGGGTCGACTTGCCCGCTCCGTTGGGACCGACCAGCGCGAGCACCTCGCCCGCGCGGACGCCCACGTCCACCCCGTCGAGGGCCGGCCGCCCGCCGAGGTGCACGCGCACTCCGTCGGCCTCGGCGAGCACGTCGCCGGGCGTGGCCGGGGGCGGCGGCACCGGAGGGGACGGCACGAGCCGCGGCAGCTTCACGCCCCTCATGCCCAGCCTCCCTGCCTGCGCCGGGTGCGGCGCAGCAGCCAGAAGAAGAACGGACTGCCCAGCAGCGCGGTCAACACCCCGAGCGGCAGCTCGGCCGGCTCCGCGACGGTGCGGGCGGCCAGGTCGGCGGCGAGCAGGACCAGCGCGCCGAGCAGAGCGCTGCCCGGGATCAGGAACCGGTGCCCGGGCCCCGCCGCCATCCGCAGCAGATGCGGGACGACGAGTCCGACGAAGCCGATGACCCCGGCCACGCTCACCGCCGCCGCGGTCAGCAGGGCGATCACCAGGACGAGGACGATCCGCAGCCGCTCCACGTCCACGCCCAGGTGCCGGGCCGGGCGTTCGCCCAGGGAGAGGAGGTCCAGACGGCGGGCGTACAGCGGGGCGAGCCCGAGGCCGAGCGCCGCGCAGGGCAGGACCGCCAGCACCTTCGGCCAGGTCGCCTGGGCGAGCGAGCCCAGCTGCCAGAAGGTGATCTGGTTGACCGCCGCCGTGTCCGCGAAGAACAGGAACAGTCCGATCAGCGCCCCCGCGAAGGCGTTCACCGCGATGCCGGTGAGGATCAGTGTCACGACCTCCGTACGGCCGCCGGAGCGGGACATCGCGTAGACGACCAGGACGGTGATCAGGCCGGAGACGAACGCGAAGACGGACACCGTCCAGGTGCCGAGGAAGTTCAGGCCGAACGCGAGAGCGGCGACCGCGCCGACCGCCGCGCCCGAGGACACGCCGATGACGCCCGGCTCGGCCAGCGGATTGCCGAACACGCCCTGCATCAGTGCGCCCGCGCAGCCCAGCGAGGCGCCGACGAGCAGCGCGAGCACGATCCTGGGGAACCGCACGTTCCACAGCACCGACCCGGCCACCCGGTCCAGTTCCGCGCCGCCGAGCCCGGCCCGGTGCAGCAGCGAGCCGAGCACGTCGCCGACCGGGACCGGGTAGGCGCCGGTGCCGGCCGCGACCGGGACGAGGACCAGCAGACCGGCGGCGAGGGCGGCGGTCAGCAGCCAGGCGGTGGTGCGCCGGGCACGCGGGGCGGCCGGGTCCGCGGGCGCCTGGGAGCGGGCCGGCTTGTCCAGTACGGTCACTTGCCGTCCCCCTCGCCGTACAGCTGCGCCACGACCGACTCCAGCACCTGGTCGGTGCGCGGGCCGTAGTTGAGGAGCACGCCGTCCTCGACGGAGACGATCCGGCGGTCCGTCCCGGCCGGGGTCTGGGCGACACCGGGGATCTTCACCAGCCCGTCCACGCCGCCGACCGACTCGAGTCCCTTGCTCATCACGAGGATCGCGTCCGGCGCGGCCTTGACGAGGGCCTCGCTGGTGATGGCGGTGAAGTCCTTGCCGAGGCCGGAGGCGGCCCCGGCGTCCACCGCCCCGGCCGCCTCGATCAGCGAACCGGCGCCGGAGTCCCTGCCGCCGATGAGGTAGACGGAGGCCGAGCCGCGCAGGTACAGGAAAGCGACCCGGGGTTTCTCCCCGTGCGGAACGTCCTTGCGCACGGCCCCGATCCGCTGCTCCGAACGCCGGGCCAGCTCCTTCCCGGCCGCCGGCACGCCCAGGGCGTCGGCGACCGACCGGATGCGCGGGCCCACGTCGTCCAGCCCCTCGGCCGCCCCGACGAAGAGCACCGGGACCCCGGCGGCGCGGATCTGGTCCACCGCCTCCTCGGGACCCGTGGTGGTCTCGGCGAGCACGAGGTCGGGCTTCAGCGACAGCACGCTCTCGGCGGAGACGTCGTGGCCCCGGGTGACCACGGGGAGTTCCGCCGCCTGTTCGAAGGTGGCGGTGACGTCCCGGGCGACGACACGGTCGCCGAGCCCGAGTGTGAAGACGATCTCGCTGAGGCTGCCGGAGAGGGGGACGATCCGCTCGGCCGCCTTCACCGTCACCCGCTCGCCGTCGGCGGAGGAGACGGTGACCGGGAGCCGGGGTTCGGGTCTCTTCGCGAGTGGTTCGACGCGGTTCACGACGGGCGCCCCGGCCGGGGCGGATCCCGCGCCGCCGTCGCCGCCGGGTGCCGCCTCGGACGCGCCTCCGCACCCCGTCGCGGTCAGGGAGAGGGCGAGCACGGACAGCAGTGCTCCCGCCAGTCGGTTTCGCAAGCGTCGCACGGTTCCGTCCGTCCTTTCCGGTCGACCGTCGGCATCGGTCGACTAGAGCTTAGGTTAGCCTTACCTTTGTTCGCTACCGGCCCCCCGATCCGGAGGACTTCGCATGCCCGCCCGCCTTCGCGCCCTGGTCACCGTGGTGTGCGCGGCCGTTCTCGGCGCCCTGCTGTCCGTGACCGCCGCCCACGCCGAGAGCCGGACCGTGCAGGGCGGACGGCTCGACTGGGGCATCAAGTCCTCCTTCCAGAGCTATGTCACCGGGCCGATCGCGAAGGGGAGTTACTCCCTGACCGGGAGCGCGGCCACCGTCGGCGGCAGCTCCTTCCGGTTCCACTCGGCGACCGGCACCTACGACGGCGGCACCGGCGCCTTCCGCGCCGCCTTCTCCGGCGGAGTGCGCTTCCTCGGCCACCGCACGGGCACCGGCGCGTACCAGCTCGACCTCACCCTCAGCCGTCCCACCGTGAGCGTCTCCGGCTCCACCGGCACGCTCCGCGTGGACGTCGTCAGCAGGGCGAAGGACACCGGGGCTGTCACGACGTCCCGTCAGGTGCCCTTCGCCTCCCTCTCCCTCGGCGGCATCGACATGCGGGGCGGCGGGAGCACCGTGGCCCTGAACGACCTGCCCGCCACCCTCACCGCCGAGGGCGCCCGGTCCTTCGCCGGGTACTACACCGCGGGCACCGCGCTCGACCCGGTGAGCCTGTCCGTCGACGTCGAGGCACCCGCGGCGCGGCAGGAGAAGCAGCCGCCGGCCGCCCCCTCGCCGTCCGCCGAGTCGCCGGAGCCCGCGAAGACATCGAGCGGCACGGTCCGGGACGGCGCCGTCGACTGGGGTGTGCGCCGCACCTTCCGCGAGTACGTCACCGGCGACATCGCCGACGGCGAGTGGGCCCTCACCGAGGGCGCCCAGGACGGCGGCGCCCTCTTCCGCTTCCCCGGCGGCGAGGGGACGTACGAGGACGGCGACCTCACCGCCGCCTTCAAGGGCACGGTGCGCTTCACCGGCGCCCACGGCCTCGACCTGAGCCTCGGCAACGTGCGGACCGTCGTCGAGGACGGCAGGGGCACCCTGTACGCCGACGTGACGAGCCCGGACGCCGAGGAGAAGAAGGTGCCCCTGGTCACCTTCACCGCGGGCCAACCGAAGCCGGCCGACGGCCTGGTGAAGGTCACCGAGGCCCCGGCCGAGCTCACCGCCCGCGGCGCGAAGGCCTTCGGCGGCATGTACCGGGCCGGCACCGCGATGGACCCCGTGTCCCTCGCCGTCGCCCTCACCGCCGACGCGGAACTGCCCGCCCTGCCGGACCTCGGCAGCGAACCCACCCCCAGTGCGAGCCCGCAGCCCGAGCAGACCGGCGCCGACACCTCCGCCGCCCCCGTCGCGAGCGGCACCGACGACGGCGACTTCCCCGCACTTCCCGTCTCCCTCGCGGCCGGTGCCCTGCTGCTGGCGGCCGCGGCCCTCGTGGCCGTCGCCCTCCGCAGGCGCCGCGCCCGGCCCGCCGCATCCGCCGAGGCCGCAGCGTCCCCGGCGGACCCGGACCCGGACCCGGCCCCGGGCCAGGGCTGAACACCCCCGACACCCAAGGAGAACCGAGCCATGCCCGTCAGACGACGTCGCTCCACCGCACTCGCCGCCGCCGTGGCCACGGCCGCCGCACTCGGCGCGACCGCTTTCGCCGCGCTGGGCGGCGCCACCACCGCCTCCGCGGCCGAAGCCCCGCTATCGGACTACGAGTTGACGTGGGGCATCAAGCAGTCCTACCGGACGTACGTCGGCATGTTCGGCAGCTTCACCGCCTCCGAGGGCGCCGCCCAGGCCGCGGGCAACGGCGCCTTCACCTTCACCGAAGGCACCGGCACCTACGACACCACGGCGCACACCGTCGACCTCGGTTTCAAGGGCAGGCTGGTGAGTGCCTCCGCCGCGCACGGCTTCGAGGTCACGCTCACCGACGTGCGCTTCGACAGCGGCGCCGGTGAGATCACCGCCGACGTGACCACCGTCGACACCTCCGGCGCGACGCCCACCAAGAAGGGCGACGACGTGTGTTCGAGCGCTGCGAGGTCCTGCTCGTCGACAACGGCAGCACGGACGGCTCCTACCGGCTCTGCGCCGAGTTCGCCCGCCGGCACGCCAACACCACGGTCCTGGTGCGCCGCGGCGGGGGCGCCGGAGCGGCCCGCAACCTCGGGATGGACCGGGCGACCAGCGCCCGCATCACCTTCTGCGACTCCGACGACGTCCTGCCGCCCACCGCGCTGGAACGCATGCTGGACGCTGCCACGACCACCGGCGCCCAGGTCGTGGTGGGCATGATGGAGACGTTCCCCAAGCCGACCAACTGGGCCTGGAAGGGGTACTTCGGCAAGGGCGACCGGACCTTCGCCAGTGTGGCGGAGCTGCCCGAGCTGGTGCACAGCGCCAGTGCCTGCAACAAGCTCTTCGGCCTCGCCTACCTGCGCTCCCACGGCATCCGTTTCGCGGAAGGCGTCCACTTCGAGGACGCCTATGTCGGCGTGGCCGCGCTCGTTCTCGCCACCCGCCTGGCTCTGGTCGACCAGTGCGTCTACCAGTACCGCAAGCGCGCCGCGGGCAACTCGACCATGGACGCGATCTGGACCCGCCGGCAGAACTACTGGGACCACCTGCAGTTGGTGGAGTACCTGCACCGGATGGGCGCGGGCCTTCCGGACCTCTCGCGGGCCGTGCTCGACCTCTTCCTGGTCCGGAGCTACCAGGGCTTCGCGCTCCGGGCGCCCGACCTCTTCCAGGGGGCCGAACTGGAAGACATCTACTCGCGGTGCCGCGCGGTCTACCGGGACGTCGAGCCGGACCTGGTCCTCAGGGCCACCGCCGACGCCCGCCACCGCGTGGCCTACCTCGCCTTCGCCACCGGGGACTTCGGTCTCTTCGCGGACCGGGCCGCCCGACTGAACAAGCTCTCCGTACGCGACGGCGACGCCCACCTTCTCGGCGGCCTCCCGGACCGGCTGGCCCCGCTGGCGCGCGCCACGCCCTTCACCGCCCACCTCGAGCACGTCCGTGAGGTGCCGGGAACCGGAAGACTGAGGCTCTCCGGACGGTTCGAGGTGGGCGGCATGCCCATGGTCCGACCGCTGGACGGGCAGCTGAGCCTGCGGGTACGCGGGAGCCGGCTCAGCGTGCCCGCCACCCAGGTCCGCCGGCGGGACATGAAGAACACGCGGCCGGACACCGAATGGGGCGGCTTCACCGCGGAACTGCCCCTCGACGCCCTGCGGCGGGGCGTTCACGACCTGGAGTTCGCCGTCGACGCCGAGGGCGGCCAGGTGGTCACCCCGTGCCTGGTCGCCGCGGGCTACCTGCGCGGCGCACGCGTCGTCGAGCACCGCGGCACACGGGTGGTGCCGCACTGGAAGGGGAAGAACCGGGCGATCCTGATGGTCCTCGGGACGGCCCGCCGACCCGGCGGGCGCGCCGTGCCGGGCGGCCTCCTCGCCAAGGACGCCAAACACGTGCTGCGCCGGCGCCCCTTCTGGAAGCAGCGCCTGATCCGGCTGCTCAGCAAGCCGCTGAAACCGCTTCTCCTGGGACGGGACATCTGGCTCTTCGGCGAGCGGGGCGACACCGCGCAGGACAACAGCTGGCATCTGTTCCGCCACGTGCGCACCTCGGGGAAGCGGCGCGGTGCGTACTACGTGATCCGGGCGGGCAGCCCGGACCGAGCCCACCTGGCCGGGCTCGGACACGTCGTCGCGCACAGCTCCTGGAAGCACAAGCTGCTGATGCTGCACGCGTCGGCGCTGGTCAACGCCTATGACATCGACACCTACATGCTGCCCGACGGCTGGGACCGGACCCGCTACCTCAAGCACCTGAACTGGCGCGTGGGTGCCCGCCGGGTCTTCCTGCAGCACGGAGTGACCGACAAGGACGTCAGCAAGGGACTGCACCGCAACCGCACGGGTGTCGACCTCATCCTCGCGGTGAGCCGGGACGAGGGGCGGTTCCTGTCGCAAGAACTCGGCTACGAAGGACAGGTGGAGGTCAGCGGCTTCCCCCGCTTCGACGCGCTGACCCCCTCTCGCGGCAGCCGCACGATCCTGTTCATGCCGACGTGGCGCGCCTATCTGACCGTCGCCTCCTACAGCCGTGACGGCGGTGGACGCGAGGCGCGACAGGCCGCACGCGACCGGTTCCTCGCCTCCAGCTACCGGGAGTTCATGGTCCGTTTCCTGAACGACCCGGATTTGCTGACCGCCCTGGACCGGTACGACTACACCCTGGAATTCCTGCCGCACTACGAAATGCGCGCGATGGTCGCGGACATGGTGCCGGACCTGAAGCGAGTCAGAATCGTCGACCAGAACGAGATCAGCGTGCAGGAGGCCATGCGGCGTTGCGATCTCTTCGTCACGGACTGGTCGTCGACCGCGTTCGACGTCGCGTACCTGGGGACGCCCTTGGTCTACGCGCAGTTCGATGCCGACGAATACTGGGACGGGCATTACCAGAAGGGGTACTTCGACGCCCGCCGGGACGGATTCGGGCCGGTGTGCGAAACCGTCGAGGAAACCGTCGCCGAAGTGATGCGCTACATGTGGGGAGGATGTGCGCCGGAGCCCGAGTACCTGCGACGGGCGGAGAATTTCTTCGAGTACCGGGACCAGCAGAACAATGTGAGGGCCTCGGAAGCTATCGAAAGCCTCGTTCGGGGGTCGAAGCATTGATGTGGTGTTCCAGGAGGAAATATGTCCCAAGCCAACCGTGACGTCACAGTCGTCGTGCCGTTCCGCGACGTCCAGAACTACTTCGGTGCGTTTCTGGAGTCGGTGGCCGCGCAGACGGCGCTGGCGCGTGCCCATGTGATCCTCGTCGACAACGGCAGCACCGACCAGTCGGTGGCGATCGCGAGCGAGTTCGCCGCCCGGCACGCCAACGTCGACCTGGTCGCCCAGCCCGAGGGCCGGGCCGGGGACGCGCGCAACATGGGCATGGACATGGCGACGACGCCGTACATCGTCTTCTGGGACGCCGACGACATCGTGCCCGAGCGTTCCCTGGAAGTGCTCCGGAACACCATCGTCAAGACCAGGGCCACGGTCGTCGTGGGGCGGGAGAAGTACGTCCCCAAGCCGGTCAAGGCCCCGTGGCACAAGTACTTCGGCAAGAACGTCAAGACGGTGAGCAGCGTCGTCGACATCCCCGACCTGATCCACTCGGCGTCCTGCTGGAACAAGATCTTCGACCTCGATCTGCTGCGGTCCCAGGGCATCCGGTTCGGAACCGGTACCGCATTCGAGGACGCCTACGTCTCCCAGCCCGCACTGCTGCTGTCGGAGCGCATCGCGCTGGTCGACGCCCCCGTCTACGAGTACCGCAGGCGCGGTGACGGCACCTCCGTCATGGACACCATCTGGGACCTCCCGCAGAACTACGCCGACCAGTTGGTGATGCTGGAGTACCTCGCGGCGATGCGCCAGACGCTCACTCCGTACCAGCAGGAAACGCTGGAACGGTTCCTGATCCGCAGCATGCAGGGCTTCCTGCTGAGGGCACCCCACGTCTTCGGGGAAGCCGACTGCCGACAGCTCTTCGAGCGCTGCCGCACGCTCTACTGGGGGATCACGTCGGAGCAGTTCGCGCGCAGCACGCACGACACCAGGCACCGGCTCCCTTATCTCGCGCTGCACTTCGGAGACTTCGACCTCTTCTACCGTCCGGCCTCGGTGCTCGGCCCGGTCTTCGGCCGCGAGGGCGACCTCTACGTCGACTACCCGGGGACGTCGTGGGGGCTGCCGCTCACGAAGGTCACATCCGTCCCGGCCCGGATCGAGGGCATCTCCGCGGGCGACGGCGGGACGGCGGTGATCCACGGGCGCTTCTCGGTCAACGGGGTCCCGGACGAACTGCTGGCCAAGCTGGAGCTGCAGGTCTGGTTCGAACGCAGCGGGAAGACCCTTCCGGCGGTGAACCACGGGTACTCCCACGACCGCCCGGATCAGTCGGGAGCGGTCTTCAGCGTGACCGTCGATCCCCGGCAGTTCCCGGCCGGCTCCTTCCCCGTGCGCCTCGTGGTGTGCACCCGGGGCAGGGACGTCTCGCGCCCCTGCGCCGTCTCCCCGGCCCTGGCCCAGCACCCGCCCGTCAACGGATTCCACGGCCTCGCGCGGATCACTGCCGAGGGCGGGAACGCCCAACTGGTCGTCGAGTCCAGCCAGCACTGATCAGAGTCCGCTCCAGAAATGGGGTATTCGTCAGAAATCAGGAGTCATTCGTGTTCGAACCCCTCTACGCCGTCGCCGTCGTCGTCCCCATCTTCAACGTGGAGAGATATCTCCCGGAGTGCCTGGACTCGCTGGCCCGTCAGACGATCTTCGACCGCTGCCAGGTGGTCCTGGTCGACAACGGCAGCAGCGACAGCTCGGCCGCGATAGCGGCGGAGTTCGCGGCGCGGCACCCCAACGTGTGGGCGTTCGTACACGCGGAGGGGAAGGCCGGTGGGGCCAGGAACGCGGGCATGGACCTGGTCAGCGCCCGCTACATCACCTTCTGCGACTCCGACGACGTACTGCCCAAGGACGCCCTGGAAACCATGTGGCGGACCGCGGTCAAGGAGCGGGTGCCGCTCACCATCGGACGGATGGAGACGTTCCCGGAGGAGACCAACTGGCCCTGGCTGCGCTACTTCGGCAAGCAGGTGCAGGTGCACCCCGGAATCGAGAACATTCCGGAGATGATCCACGGTGGAAGCGCCTGCCACAAGCTCTTCGACATCGAGTTCATCCGCGCCAACAACATCCGCTTCCGCGAAGGCGTGCACTTCGAGGACGCGTTCTTCTCGGTCCCCGCCATGCTGCTCGCGGACCGCATCGCCATGGTGCCGAGCACGGTCTACAAGTACCGCAAGCGCGCGGCCGAGGACTCCACGATGGACAAGCTGTGGGAGCGCACGGCGAACTACTGGGATCACCTCCTTCTGGAGGAGTACCTGATGACCCTCCGCTCCCGCCTGTCCGGCCACCGGCAGGAGGTCCTCAACCGGTTCCTGGTGCGCAGCTACCAGGGGTTCGCCCTGCGCGCGCCGCAGGTCCTGCCCGAGGAGGAGCTGTTCCAGCTCTTCCAGCGTGCCCGCGCGGTCTACACACTGGTGACACCCGACGCGGTCCTGGCCTCCACCCACGACGCCCGCCACCGGGTGCCGTTCCTCGCGATGTACATGAACTGGTACGAGCTCTTCGCCCGCCCGGACCAGGCGATCGGCGGGGTGTACGGACGAGGCGGAGACCTCTACCTCGACGTGGCGGTGCCGAGCGCGCTGCTGCCGCTCACCAAGGTCTCCTCCACCAGCGTGCACGTGGAGCGGATCCAGGCGGTCCCGGAGTCCGGCGGAGTCCTCGTCGCCGGGCGGTTCGTCCTCAACGGACTCCCGATGGGCCGCCCCATGCGCAACCGACTGCAGCTGTGGGTGGAGAAGAGCGGTCAGATGGTGCCCGCGCAGCAGGTCTGGCGCAGTGACCTGATGGCCACCCGGGACGACCTGGCCTGGGGCGGATTCGAGGCGGTCGTCCCGGCGGGCGCGCTCAAGGACGGCGAGTTCCCGCTGAAGCTGGTCTTCTGCACCTCAGGCCGTGATGTCTCGCGCCCGTGCATGACCACCACGGCGATGCTGCGCGGCGCCCGGCCCATGAAGGTCGCCGACCGCTGGGTCCTTCCCCTGTCGAAGGGCAAGGACAACGCGGTACTGGTCGTACGGGAAGCACGGGGCCGGGACGGGGACAAGGACTGGGAGGAGTTCCTGGAGGAGCTGGACCAGGACCAGAAGAAGCGCAAGGCACCCTTCTGGCGGGCCCGTGCCATCCGGCGGGCCACACTCCGGTTCTACCGCCGCAAGGAGATCTGGCTGATCGGAGAGCGCAGGGACACCGCGCAGGACAACAGCCTGCACCTGTTCACGTACCTGCGTCAGCACGAGCGCCGCCGCAAGGCCTACTACATCATCGAGAAGGGCAGCGCGGACCGGGCCAAGCTGAAGCGCCTGGGGAACGTGGTGGCGCACAGCTCCTGGAAGCACAAGCTCCTCATGCTGCACGCCTCGCTGCTCATCAACGCCTACGACATCGACTCGTACATGCTCCCCGACGGCTGGGACCGCACGAAGTACCTCAAGCACCTCAACTGGCGCATCGGAGCCCGGCGGGTCTTCCTCCAGCACGGGGTCACGGACGAGGACGGCAGCAAGGCGCTGCACCGGAACCGGACCGGCGTGGACCTGGTGTTCGCGACCAGCGACCGGGAGGCCGAGTACTTCTCCGAGCACATGCACTACGGCGACCAGGCCAAGGCGCTGGGCTTCCCACGCTTCGACGCCCTCCAGCCGGACCGCGGCCGCAGGCGGGTCCTGCTGATGCCCACCTGGCGCAAGTACCTGACGATCCCCTCCTACCTCCAGCAGGACGGTGCCGACCAGGACGCGGTCGACGAGATCTTCCGGGAGTCGACCTACCGCGAGTTCATGGTGCAGCTGCTGCGTCACCCGAAGCTGATGGAGGCGCTGGAGCACTACGACTACGTGCTCGACTTCCTTCCGCACTACGAGATGCGGAACATGGTCGACGGAGTGGTGCCGGACCACCCACGGGTGCAGCGCCTGGACCAGACGAAAGTCAGCGTGCAGACGGCGCTGCGCCAGTGCGACCTGTTCATCACCGACTGGTCCTCGGTCCACTTCGACATGGCCTACCTCGGCACGCCGCTCGTCTACGCCCGGTTCGACCCGGACGAGTACTGGGCGAAGCACGCCCGGAAGGGGTACTTCGAGGCCGCGTATGACGGGTTCGGGCCGGTGTGCGGCAACGTCGAGGAAGTGGTGACCGAAGTGATCCGCTACCTCAGCAACGGGTGTGTCCGCGAGCCGGAGTACGACTACCGGGCGCGCGCCTTCTTCGCCTTCGAGGACCGCAACAACTGCGCCCGCGCGACGGCCGCCATCGCCGAGCTCGCCGCGTCCGACGGCTAGGACCGACGAAAGGCGAAAGACGAAAGGGGCGTGGGGCGCCCGCGACCGGCCTTGGCCGGTCGCGGGCGCCCCACGCCCCTTCGGGGACGGGCCGGTTACGCCGGCACGCTCGCCACGCCCTGCTCCAGGAACCGCTTCCCGTTCACCCGCTCGGAGACGCCCTCGCGGTCCAGGTACGGCGTGATGCCGCCCAGGTGGAAGGGCCAGCCGGCGCCGGTGATCAGGCAGAGGTCGATGTCCTGGGCCTCGGCGACGACGCCCTCGTCGAGCATCAGGCCGATCTCCTGCGCCACCGCGTCGAGCACCCGGGCCCGCACCTGCTCCTCGGACAGGACGGTGTCGCCCTGCTTCAGCAGCGCGGCGACCTCCGGGTCCAGCTCGGGCTTGCCGCTGTCGTAGACGTAGAAGCCGCGCTTGCCCGCCTCGACGACCGCCTTGAGGTTCGGGGAGACCGTGAAGCGCTCCGGGAAGGCCCGGTTGAGGGTCTCCGAGACGTGCAGGCCGATCGCCGGGCCGACCAGCTCCAGCAGGACCAGCGGGGACATCGGCAGGCCGAGGGGCTCGACCGCCTTCTCCGCCACCGGCACCGGGGTGCCCTCGTCGATGACGTTCTGGATCTCGCCCATGAAGCGGGTCAGGATGCGGTTGACCACGAACGCCGGGGCGTCCTTGACCAGCACCGCGGTCTTCTTCAGCTTCTTGGCGACGCCGAACGCCGTGGCCAGCGAGGCCTCGTCGGTCTGCTCGCCGCGGACGATCTCCAGGAGGGGGAGGATCGCGACCGGGTTGAAGAAGTGGAAGCCGACGACCCGCTCGGGGTGCTTGAGCTTCGACGCCATCTCCGAGACGGAGAGGGAGGAGGTGTTCGTCGCCAGGATCGCGTGGGCCGGGGCGACCGCCTCGACCTCCGCGAAGACCTTCTGCTTGACGCCCATCTCCTCGAACACGGCCTCGATGACGAAGTCCGCGTCCGCGAAGCCCTCGGCCTTGTCCAGGACGCCGGAGACGAGGGCCTTCAGCCGGTTCGCCTTGTCCTGGTTGATGCGGCCCTTGCCGAGCAGCTTGTCGATCTCGGCGTGGACGTAGCCCACTCCCTTGTCGACGCGCTCCTGGTCGATGTCGGTCAGCACGACCGGGACCTCCAGGCGGCGCAGGAAGAGCAGCGCGAGCTGGGAGGCCATCAGGCCGGCGCCGACCACGCCCACCTTCGTCACCGGGCGGGCCAGCGACTTGTCCGGCGCACCCGCCGGGCGCTTGCCGCGCTTCTGGACCAGGTTGAAGGCGTAGATGCCGGAGCGCAGTTCGCCGCCCATGATGAGGTCGGCGAGGGCCTGGTCCTCGGCGTCGTAACCCTGCTGGAGGTCCCCGCTCTTGGCGGCGGCGATGATGTCCAGGGCGCGGTAGGCGGCCGGGGCGGCGCCGTGCACCTTGCCGTCGGCGATGAAGCGGCCCCTGGCGACGGCCTGGTCCCAGGCCTCGCCGCGGTCGATCAGCGGACGCTCGACGGTGATCTCGCCCTTGAGGACGGACGCCGTCCAGATCAGCGACTGCTCCAGGAAGTCCGCGCCCTCGAAGATCGCGTCCGCGATGCCGAGTTCGTGGACCTGCGCGCCCTTGAGCTGCTTGTTCTGGTTCAGGCTGTTCTCGATGATGACCGAGACGGCCTTGTCGGCGCCGATCAGGTTCGGCAGCAGCGTGCAGCCGCCCCAGCCGGGGACCAGGCCGAGGAAGACCTCGGGGAGGGAGAACGCGGGGAGGGCCGCCGACACCGTGCGGTAGGTGCAGTGCAGGCCGATCTCCACGCCGCCGCCCATGGCCGCGCCGTTGTAGTACGCGAACGACGGCACCGCGAGGTTCGCCAGGCGCTTGAGGACGTCGTGGCCGCCCTTGCCGATGGCCAGCGCGTCCTCGTGCCGCTTCAGCAGCTCGACGCCCTTGAGGTCGGCGCCGACGGCGAAGATGAACGGCTTGCCGGTGACGCCGACGCCGACGATGTCGCCGTCCGCGGCCTCCTTCTCGACCTGGTCGAGGGCGGCGTCGATGTTCGCCAGCGACTGCGGGCCGAGCGTGGTCGGCTTGGTGTGGTCGTGACCGTTGTCCAGGGTGATCAGGGCGAAGCGCCCGGCGCCCAGGGGCAGGTCGAAGTGGCGTACGTGCGCCTGTGTGACGACCTCGCCGGGGAACAGCTCGGCCGCACCCTTCAGCAGCTCTGCGGTGGTGCTCACTTGTCCCCCTCGAAGTGCGGGTTCTCCCAGATGACCGTCGCGCCCATGCCGAAGCCGACGCACATGGTGGTCAGGCCGTAGCGGACGTTCGGCTGTTCCTCGAACTGGCGGGCCAGCTGGGTCATAAGGCGGACGCCCGACGAGGCCAGCGGGTGACCGAAGGCGATGGCGCCGCCGTACTGGTTGACGCGCGCGTCGTCGTCGGCGATGCCGTAGTGCTCCAGGAAGGCGAGGACCTGGACGGCGAAGGCCTCGTTGATCTCGAACAGGCCGATGTCGTCGATGGACAGCCCGGCCTGGGCCAGGGCCTTCTCCGTCGCCGGGATCGGGCCGTAGCCCATGACCTCCGGCTCGACGCCCGCGAAGGAGTACGCGACCAGGCGCATCTTCACGGGGAGGTTGTTCTCGCGGGCGAAGTCCTCGCTCGCGATGAGGGAGGCGGTCGCGCCGTCGTTCAGACCGGCCGCGTTGCCCGCGGTGACCCGGCCGTGCACGCGGAACGGCGTCTTCAGGCCCGCCAGGTTCTCCAGCGTGGTGCCCGGACGCATCGGCTCGTCGGCGGTGACCAGGCCCCAGCCCGTCTCACCGGCCTCCTCGTTGGTGCGGCGCACCGAGACCGGCACCAGGTCCGCCTGGATCTGGCCGTTGGCGTACGCCTTGGCGGCCTTCTCCTGCGAGCGCACGGCGTACTCGTCGGCGCGCCGCTTGGTGATGCTCGGGTAGCGGTCGTGCAGGTTCTCGGCGGTCATGCCCATGAACAGGGCGGACTCGTCGACCAGCTTCTCGCTGACGAACCGCGGGTTCGGGTCCACGCCCTCGCCCATCGGGTGGCGGCCCATGTGCTCGACACCGCCCGCGATGGCGACGTCGTACGCGCCGAAGGCCACGGAACCGGCCACGGTGGTGACGGCGGTCAGGGCGCCCGCGCACATGCGGTCGATGGAGTAGCCGGGGACCGAGGTGGGCAGGCCCGCCAGGATGCCGGCGGTACGGCCGATGGTCAGGCCCTGGTCGCCGATCTGCGTGGTCGCGGCGACGGCGACCTCGTCGATCTTCTTGGGGTCGAGACCGGGGTTGCGGCGCAGCAGCTCCCGGATCGCCTTCACGACCAGGTCGTCGGCGCGGGTCTCGTGGTAGATGCCCTTCGGGCCCGCCTTGCCGAACGGGGTGCGGACGCCGTCGACGAAGACGACGTCCCTGACGGTACGAGGCACGATGGCTCTCCTCCAGGGTGCGGGATGGCACTGCTGCGGCACGCATGCACTGAGCGCGCGCTCAGGCCCATGCTACTTATGAGTAACGTAGCTGCCCAGTCCCCCCGGCCGGAGCGGCGAAGGTCACACCGTCCGTCACACCACCGGAGGACCGGTCACCGGGCCCCCGCTCCGTGACTCCCCCCCGGGACCGCCCTCGGAACCGCCGCCTGGACCTTGGCCGGAATCCGCCGCTCCCGCTACGACGCCTCCTGGGTCAGCGCCGCCACCAGCACCGGTGTCACCTGCTCCACCTGCCAGGGCCGGGCGCCGTGTCCGGCGAGGGCCGCGGCCACGGACTCGGCGTCGACGGTCGCGGGCGGTTCCCAGCAGACCCGGCGCACCGTGTCCGGCGTGATCAGGTTCTCCTGGGGCATGCCCAGCCGCTCGGCCAGCGCCGTCACCGCCGCGCGCGCCGCGGTCAGCCGGGCCGCGGCGGCCGGGTCCTTGTCGGCCCAGGCCCGCGGCGGCGGAGGGCCGGTCACCGGCTGGCCGGGCTGCGGCAGCTGCGACTCGGACAGCGCCCTGGCCCGGTCGACCGACACCTGCCACTGCTCCAGCTGCCGGCGGTTCACCCGCCCGAAGCCGTTCAGCGCCGCCAGCGCGTGCGCGTTGGCCGGCAGCGCGAGCGCGGCCTCGACGATGGCCGCGTCCCCGAGCACCTTGCCGGGGGAGACGTCCCGGCGCTGCGCGATCCGGTCCCGGGCCTGCCACAGCTCCCGCACCACGGCGAGCTGACGGCGCCTGCGCACCTTGTGCATGCCGGACGTACGCCGCCACGGGTCCTTGCGAGGCTCGGGGGGCGGGGCCGACGCGATCGCGTGGAACTCCTGGCGGGCCCACTCCAGCTTGCCCTGGCGGTCCAGCTCCTTCTCCAGGGCGTCGCGCAGGTCGACCAGCAGCTCCACGTCGAGCGCGGCGTAGCGCAGCCAGGGCTCGGGCAGCGGGCGCGTCGACCAGTCGACGGCCGAGTGGCCCTTCTCCAGCACGAAGCCCAGGACGTTCTCCACCATCGCGCCGAGGCCGACGCGCGGGAACCCGGCGAGCCGCCCGGCCAGCTCGGTGTCGAAGATGCGGGTGGGCACCATCCCTATTTCCCGCAGGCACGGCAGGTCCTGGGTGGCCGCGTGCAGCACCCACTCCGCGTCGGCGATCGCCGCGCCGAGACCGGAGAGATCCGGACAGGCCACCGGGTCGATCAGCGCCGTGCCCGCGCCCGCGCGGCGCAGCTGCACCAGGTACGCGCGCTGGCCGTAGCGGTATCCGGAGGCGCGCTCGGCGTCGACGGCGACGGGGCCGCTCCCGGCGGCGAAGGCGGCGGTCACCTCGGCGAGGGCGTCCGCGTCGGCGATCACCGGCGGAATGCCCTCGCGTGGTTCGAGCAAGGGGATCGGCGCCTGACTCGCAGAAGATCCGGCGTCGTCCGGAGGGGCGCCTCCGGTGGTTCGCAGTGGACGGTCTGCTGCGGTTTCGTGGGCGTCGGTCACCTGTCAAGGGTATCGGTGGATCGACCGAGCCCGCCGACGGAACGTTCCGTCGGCGGGCTCCGGGGGGTCGTAAACCAGTCAGGTCGGTGAAAGATCCGCTTCAGGGGGCGGCGGTGGGGAGTGGGGAACAGGGGGAGTGGGGGAGCGGGAAGGGGGAGTGGGCCGGGCGAGCGGGCCGGGCGTGCGGAGCGGGGCGGTCAGTGGATGATGCCCGTGCGCAGGGCCACCGCGACCATCCCGGCGCGGTCGCCCGTGCCGAGCTTGCGGGCGATGCGGGCCAGGTGGCTCTTGACGGTCAGGGCGGACAGGCCCATCGAGACGCCGATCGCCTTGTTCGACTGGCCCTCCGCGACCAGCCGCAGCACCTCCACCTCGCGGCCGGAGAGCTCGCGGTAGCCGCCCGGGTGGCTCGGGGCGCCCGGGGGGCGGCGGTGCAGGCGGGCGGCGGCGGCGCCGATGGGGGCGGCGCCCGGCCGGGTGGGGAGCCCGACGTTGGTACGGGTGCCGGTGACGACGTAGCCCTTGACGCCGCCGGCGAGGGCGTTGCGGACGGCGCCGATGTCGTCGGCGGCGGACAGGGCGAGCCCGTTGGGCCAGCCCGCGGCGCGGGTCTCCGACAGCAGGGTCAGGCCGGAGCCGTCGGGGAGGTGGACGTCGGCGACGCAGATGTCGCGGGGGTTGCCGATGCGGGGACGAGCCTCCGCGACGGACGAGGCCTCGATGACGTCGCGCACACCGAGCGCCCACAGATGGCGGGTGACGGTGGAACGGACGCGCGGGTCGGCCACGACCACCATGGCGGTCGGCTTGTTCGGGCGGTAGGCGACCAGGCTTGCAGGCTGCTCGAGGAGAACGGACACCAGGCCTCCTGGGGTGCGGGGACGGGGCCGGCTCATGGGGGTGAAGCCGGGACGAACCGTGCTTTCAAGGTCACAGTCGTCTTCGGCACCGAACGCGTCCGCCTTTAGAGAATGATCACGATCTGGTGAGTAACAATCCGAGCAATTCGGACACGCTGTCGATCATTCGAAGATCGAACGGTTTCACACTTTGTCGATACAAGCCCGAAAGTGGCCGTGTCGACAAAGTGACGGAACCTCCCCCGGGCGTGCGGACCCCCTGCCCGGAACGATGAACGAGGGCCGGCGGAGTGTCAGCGCGACTGCGGGCCGCGCCGCTGCGGCAGCGTCACGATCGAGGCGTCGCCCGGCGCCGCCGGCGGCAGGCCCGCGACCTGGGCCAGCAGGTCGCACCACGAGGCCAGGTGCGCCGCGGTGTCCGGGACGCCGCCCAGCCCCTCGCGCGGCGTCCAGGACGCCCGGATCTCGATCTGCGAGGCGGACGGCCGCGCCGAGAGCCCTCCGAAGTAGTGGGAACTCGCACGCGTGACCGTGCCGCTGGGCTCGCCGTACGTCAGCCCGCGCGCCTGGAGCGCGCCGGTCAGCCAGGACCAGCACACGTCCGGCAGCAGCGGGTCCGCCGCCATCTCCGGTTCCAGCTCGGCACGGACCAGGGTCACCAGGCGGAAGGTCCCCTGCCAGGCGTCGTGCCCGGCCGGGTCGTGCAGCAGTACCAGCCGCCCGTCCGCCAGGTCCTCGTCGCCGTCGACGACCGCGGCCTCCAGCGCGTACGCGTGCGGGGCGAGCCGCTGCGGTGCGCGGGTCGCCTCCACCTCGATCTGCGGCCGCAGACGCGCGGCGCGCAGCGCCTCCACGGCGGCCGTGAAGGCCGGAGGTGTCGTACTCCCGTGGTGCCCCTCCTTGTGCCGGGCCTCTTCCTCGGTCCCCTTCGCGTCGTCCATTCCGCCAGCGCCGTCCGACAGTCGTCCCTGAGCCGCAGCCATGCGGGGAACATTAAGCGGAACGGCGGCCCGGCGCAGGGAGGGACACCCGCGTGCGGGCGCGATGTCCGGATCACGCGGTCCGGCGGGGCGCGCGGGCACCTTGCCACCCGTGCTCCGGTGCCGTCCGCGGGTCGTGCGAGACTTGCCGGTGTGAGTGCCAACCAGAGCCCCGCGGGCCAGCAGCCGACCGCCACGTACGACTCCGCGTTCCTCAAGGCGTGCAGGCGTGAGCCGGTGCCGCACACCCCCGTGTGGTTCATGCGGCAGGCCGGGCGCTCACTGCCGGAGTACCTGAAGGCGCGCGAGGGCATCGGGATGCTCGAGTCCTGCATGCGGCCGGAGCTCGTGGCCGAGATCACCCTGCAGCCGGTGCGCCGGCACGGTGTGGACGCGGCGATCTACTTCAGCGACATCGTGGTCCCGCTCAAGGCCATCGGCGTCGACCTCGACATCAAGCCAGGTGTCGGCCCGGTCATCGCGAACCCGATCCGCACCCGCGCGGACCTGGCACAGCTGCGCGACCTCACCCCGGAGGACGTCACCTACGTCACCGAGGCCTTCGGCCTGCTCACCCGCGAGCTGGGCGCCACCCCGCTGATCGGCTTCGCGGGCGCGCCGTTCACCCTCGCGAGCTACCTCGTGGAGGGCGGCCCGTCCCGCAACCACGAGCACACCAAGGCCCTCATGTACGGCGACCCGCAGCTGTGGGCCGACCTCCTGGACCGCCTCGCCGGTATCACCGCCGCCTTCCTCGAGGTGCAGATCGCCGCGGGCGCCGGCGCCGTCCAGCTGTTCGACTCCTGGGTCGGCGCGCTGTCCCCCGAGGACTACCGCCGCTCGGTGCTGCCCGCCTCCCGCAAGGTCTTCGAGGCCGTCTCCGGGTACGGCGTGCCGCGCATCCACTTCGGCGTCGGCACCGGTGAGCTGCTGGGCCTCCTCGGCGAGGCGGGCGCGGACGTGGTCGGCGTCGACTGGCGCGTCCCGCTGGACGAGGCGGCCCGCCGCGTCGGCCCCGGCAAGGCGCTCCAGGGCAACCTGGACCCGGCGGTCCTCTTCGCCGGGCGGGAGGCCGTCGAGACCAAGACCCGGGAGATCCTGGACGCGGCGGCGGGCCTGGAGGGCCACGTCTTCAACCTCGGCCACGGCGTCCTGCCGACCACCGACCCGGACGCCCTGACCCGCCTCGTGGAGTACGTCCACACGCAGACCGCGCGCTGACGCACTCCGTCCGCGAGGTTCCCGCTCAGAGCACGGACGCGTCCGTCAGGACCTCCGCCGCGGCGACCCCCGAGGCGGCGCTCGCGCCGTGGGTGAAGATCTGGGCCGCCGCGGCGCCGGTAGTGCCCGGCAGACCCATCTCCACCACGATCGCGTCCGGGCGGGCGGCGGTCAGACCGGTCACGGCCCGGCTCATCCAGGCGTGCCGGGCGGCGTCGCGGGCGACGATCACCAGCGGGCGCCCCACGGCCGGTTCGAGGGCGCAGCTCTCCAGCGCCACCGTCCCTCCTCCAGTTCCTGCCCGCGCACCCGCACGGAGGTCGTGCCCGGCAGCCGTTCCCGCAGCGGTACCGCCACGCCCCACGGGGTCTCCTTGCCGATGGCCATGTTGGTCACCGGGGCCAGTTCGACCACGTGCGGCGCGGCGGTCAGCGGGAGTGCGGCCCGTGCGGCACCGGTGAGCCGCACGGCCCGGCGGGCGGCGACGTGCCCGATGCCGTCCCCGGCCGCCTCCTGCGCGGCCCCGGCCGCCCGCAGCCCGGCCGACCAGCGGGCGAACTCCCGTACCCGGCCCGCCGCCTCGGCCAGCCGTTCCTCGGTCAGCTCCCCGCCGGTCACCGCCGCGGTCAGTGCCTTGACCAGAAGCGCGACGGTGGCCTCCTCGGCGCTCTCGCCGCCCACGCAGACGGCGTCCACCCCGGCGGCGACCGCCCTCACCGTGGCGCCGTCGATGCCGTACCGGCGGGTGACGGCGCCCATCTCGATGGCGTCGCTGACGATCAGGCCGTCGAAGCCCAGCTCTTCGCGGAGCAGGCCGTGCAGGATCCGCCGGCTCAGGGTGGCCGGCAGGTCGGGGTCGTAGGCGGGCACCAGCAGGTGGCCGCTCATCACCGCGCGCACGCCGGCCGCGACGGCGGCCCGGAACGGGGGCAGCGCCTGGGCCGCGATCTCGTCCCGGCCGGCGGTGTAGGCGGGCAGCTCGTGGTGGGAGTCGACGGCGACGTCTCCGTGGCCGGGGAAGTGCTTGGCGCAGGCGGCGACGCCGGAGGACTGGAGGCCGCGGATCCACGCGGTGGTGTGCCGGGAGACGACCTCGGGGTCCGAGCCGAAGGAGCGCACGCCGATGATCGGGTTGTCCGGGTTGGAGTTGACGTCCGCGCTCGGCGCGTAGTCGAGGCTCACCCCGGCGGTGCGCAGCTGACGGCCGAGGTCGGCGGCGACGGCCTCGGTCAGACCCGCGTCGTCGACGGTGCCGAGCGCGAAGTTGCCCGGCCGGGACGATCCGGTGGCGGACTCGATGCGGGTGACGTCGCCCGCCTCCTCGTCGATCGCGACGATCAGGTCGGGGTTCTCGGCGCGCAGCTGCGCGGTCAGCCGGGCGACCTGCTCGGTGGAGGCGATGTTGCGGGAGAAGAGCACGACGGAGGCCAGTCCGTCGCCGATGTCGCGCAGGATCCAGTCGGGGGCCTCGGTGCCCACGAAACCCGGTTGCAGAACGGAGAGCGCGAGCCGACGCAACTCGCTGCTGTGCTTGCTGGAGGACATCGGCCGCGCCTTTCGGATCGTTTCTTGGTATAGACCAAGGGGGTTGCGCGTTCAGGTTAACCAGACGTGTCAAGGGCGCCCTTCCTTGAACTCGGAAGTAACAATTTGCCTAGTCCGAAGGGGTGTTGACACCCCGCCCTGGTCTAGTCCATTGTGAGGCGCAAGTTCGGCGAGGGACGGATGTGACATCACTTTCCGCGCCGGGCACCTGCCGCGGCCGGACTGCGAAGACCGCCGTCGCGGCGACGACTTCCGTACGACGACTTCCGTGACGACCACCCCGGACCTCGCCCCGCTCCCGCCCCGTGCCGCGAGCGGGCCCGCTGCCACCACCCGACCTCATGTGCGACGGCCCGACCACCGTCGTGCACACCGCCGTTGCCCGCACGGGGCGACGGCGAGGATCTGGAGCACCACATGGCGACGCCCGATTCCTACCTCCACCGAGCCCCGTCGGACCTGCCCTACTTCAGCGCGGACGCCGACACCTACCTCGCCCGCACCCAGCTGCGCGACCTCGACAAGACCCGTCCGCTGCGGGTGCTGTCCGAGGAGGACTTCGCCCACTGGCAGACGTACGGCTACGTCGTCGTGAAGGAGGCGATACCCGCCGACTCCGCGCGCCGACTGCTCGACTTCGCCTGGGAGTTCCAGGGGCTCGACCCCGAACGGCCCGACACCTGGTACCAGGACCGCGAGTACCGCTCCGACCTGGACCGGGAGCTGCACATCTACGGCTTCGTCGAGGCCTACCACCACCAGCTCATCTGGGACAGCCGCCAGACGCAGCGCGTCTACGACGCCTTCGTCGACGTGTGGGACTGCGAGGAGCTGTGGGTCACCCTGGACCGGCTCAACCTCAACCCGCCCAACACGGGCAACCGCGACCGCGCGCTGATCGACAAGCCCGACCGGGGCTTCGACATCGAACTGCACTGGGACGTGGACACCTCCCTCGGCGTCCTGCCGCAGCGGGTCCAGGGCATCATCGCCCTCAACGACACCAAGCCCGACCACGGCGGCTTCCAGTGCTGCCCCGAGCTGTTCCGCCGCTTCGACCGCTGGAAGGCGCTCCAGCCCGACGACCGCGACCCCATCCGGCCCGCGATCGACCGCGAGGACATGCCCGTCGTACGGCCCGACCTGGAGGCCGGCGACCTCCTCATCTGGAACGGTCTGCTGGCCCACGGCGTCGCCCCCAACGTCTCGGGCGAGGGCGTGCGCGCGGTGCAGTACCTGTCGATGATGCCCGCGCTGGAGACCCACCGCACCCTGCGCGACTCCCGGATCGACTCCTGGCGCACCCTCGCCACCCCCGACTGGAACGCCACCCTCCTCGGCGACGCCCGCCGGCCCGAGTCCGAGCGCTACGGCCCCGCCGAACTGACCGAACTCGGCGCCAAGCTGCTGGGCCTGGAGCCCTGGCACCCCGGCACCGACGGCAGCGACGAGCACCAGGCCACCGGGGACGGCGCATGCGCAGCATCTGCCTGACCCTCCCCACCAACCGGCACTGCCCGGACACCGTCGCGGCCCTCGGCGAGGAAGCCGCCTACGCCGCAGACCACTTCGACATCGATGTCCACCTCCTGGTCCTCGACTCCTGCCCGCCCGCGGACCGCGCCGCCCATGCCGCCGCGTTACGGCGCCTGCCGGCGCACCCCCGGATCACCGCCCACCACCTCGACGAGGCCGCCCAGCGCGACTTCCTGACCCGGGTCACGGCACGGTCCGGCAGCGCCAAGCCCGAACTGCTCCTCGACCTGATGCTCCCCGACGGACTGTCCTACGGCGCCTGCACCAACCGCGCCTTCCTGATCGCGGCGGCGCTGGGCTGCGAGTCCGTCCACCGCAGGGACTCCGACAGCCGCTACCAGAGCGTGGACGGCCGTACGGTCTACCCCGTCCACCACGAGCTGCTGTCCCTCGGTGAACGCGCCGCCGACGCCGCGGCCGGTGTCACGGAGTCGACGCTGCCGGAACACCTGCTGGAGCGGCCGGTCGCCATGGTCGGCAGCTCCTTCGTGGGTGAACTCTCCGTCGACATCGCGCGGATACGGGACACCGACCCCGCCGTCTACCACGACGTCGTCTCCCTGTGGGCCCCCGAGGACTGGTCCGCCGAGCAGAAACGCGCACTGGTCGAGGAGTCCTTCACCGGCGCGGGCACCGAGCCCTTCACCGCGGACCACTCGCTGCTGACGCTGGTCGACCCGATGCGCGTGGACATGTGCAACATCGCCTTCCACGGCCCGACGGTCAGTGAACGCGTGCCGCTGCCGCCCGCCCGGGACACCATCGGCAGCGACTACTTCCTCATCCACCTCGTGCACGACGCCCGGCTGCCGGGCGTGCTGCACAACCGGAACATCGTCAACTACTACACCGGCGAACGCCGGACGGGCCCCGGCTTCCTCGCCTACCAGACGCGCTTCGCCAAGTTCCTGCTGTCGATGCTCTACTTCCACCACGTCTACGACCGCATGGCCGAGGCGGGCGACGCACTGCTGGACGAGCACGGCCGGGCCCGCCCCGCCGCCGTCGCCGCCCTGGCCCGCGAGAGCACCGGCCTGGACACCGCGGAGAACGTCCGCCGACTCGACTCCTTCGACGCCGCCTACCGCCGGCTCGGCGGCCGGTACGCCGACTGCGCCGACCTGCTGGCCGGCCGCCGCGCCCGCCTCCTCGACGAGGCACGCGGCGACATGGCGGACTTCGCGCTGCTGACGGAGGCGTGGGAGCCGATGGTGGCCGCGGCCAGGACGACTCCCGTCCCCCCGGCCGCGGGACAGCCGCGGTGAGCGCGGTGACGGCCGCGGGCCTCAGCGAGCCACTGGCCGCCGCCCTCGCCGCCGCCACCGAGGACCGGCTCGTGTACGACCTGGCCGGCATCGAGGGCCGCCACGACACACTGCGCGGCGAACTGCCCGGCGTACAGGTGAGGTTCGCCCTGAAGGCCTGCCCGGTCGACGAGGTCCTCGCCGCCCTGGCGCGCCGGGGCGCCGGTGCCGACGCGGCGAGCCCCGGCGAGGTCGAGCAGGCGCTGCGGGCCGGGGTGCCGGTCGGCAGCGTGCACTACGGCAACACCGTCAAGTCCGACCGGAACATCGCCGAGGCGTACCGGCTCGGCGTCCGCACCTTCGCCACCGACAGCCTCCAGGACGTGGCGGCGCTCGCCGCCCACGCCCCCGGCGCCCGCGTGTTCTGCCGGGTGGCGACCGGCGGGGCGGGCGCGGTGTGGGGGCTGAGCAACAAGTTCGGCTGCCCGCCCGGCGACACCGTCCGCGTGCTGGCGGCGGCCCGGGACGCCGGGCTGGTCCCGGCGGGCCTGTCCGTGCACGTCGGCTCCCAGCAGATGACGGGCGAGGCGTGGCACGGCGCGGTGGAGGACCTGGGCGAGGTCCTGCGCGCACTCGGCGGGCGCGGCATCCGCGTCGACCACGTCAACCTCGGCGGCGGCCTGCCCGCGCTCGGCTACCGCGACCGGCGCGGCACTCCCCTCGACCCACCGCTGGACAAGATCTTCGCGGTGATCAGGGAGGGCATGGACGAGCTGCGCCGGATCCACGGCGGCCCCCTGGAGTTCGTCGTCGAACCCGGGCGGCACCTCGTCGCCGACCACGGCGCGATCCGCGCCCACGTCGCCCGCCTCGCCGAGCGCCGGGCGGCGAACGGCGAACGCCGGCACTGGCTCTACCTGAGCTGCGGCAAGTTCAACGGCCTGTACGAGATGGACGCCCTGCAGTACCCGCTGGTCTTCCCGGGCCACCCCGACGGCCCGTACGTCCCGGCCGTCGTCGCCGGTCCCACCTGCGACAGCGACGACGCCTACTCCCACGAGGAGGGCCTGGTCCCGGTGCCCGAGGCGCTGGCCTCCGGCGACCCGGTCTGGGTGCTGTCCAGCGGTGCCTACGCGACCAGCTACACCACCCAGGGCTTCAACGGCTTCGCCCCGCTCCCGTACGCCTTCGCGGGCCGCCCGGAGGGGAGCGGCGCCGATGACTGACACCGTGCGCGTGCGCCTCCTCGCCGACGGGGACTGGGACGCGGTCGTGGCGCTGGAGCGGGACGCCTACACCGGCCTCGGCCTGTCGGAGGGGCGGGCCGCGCTCGAGTCCCGGGCGGCGGCGTCGCCGGACACCTGCTTCGTCGTGGACGTCGGCGCCCGTACGGCCGGCTACCTGCTCGCGCTGCCCTATCCGCCGCACCGCTTCCCGGACCTGACGCGGAGGGAGGCGAAGGCGGCCCGGGGCGCCTTCGAGCCCGGGAACCTCCACCTCCACGACATCGTCGTCTCCCCTGGACTGCGCCGCAGGGGGCTCGCACGGCAGCTCCTGCACCGCCTCACCGCCACCGCACGGGCGCGCGGCGACGAGCGGATCTCGCTGGTCGCCGTGGGCGGCACCGAGCGGTTCTGGTCGGCGCGCGGTTTCACGGCCGAGCCGGGGGTGGTGCCCGTCGGCGCGTACGGCGACGGCGCCGTCTACATGTCCAGGCCGGTGGCGGCCGCCCGGCAGACCCGGGACCGCCCCTCCCTCCCCCCGCCCGCCCCCACCCTGCGCGAAGTGAGCTGATGGCGCGTGTCCCGTCTCCACGACCCCTTCCGGCGCGGCCAGTTGGCGATCGCCGCGCTGTTCCTGTCCCTCGGCTTCCAGTACGCCACCTGGGCCGCGCGGATCCCCGCCGTCAAGGCCGACCTCGACCTGAGCGCGGCCGAGGTGGGCGTGCTCCTGATGGCCGCGGGGGTCGGCGCCGCGGTGTCCTTCCCGGCGGTGGCGTGGCTGATGCGCCGGATGGGCTCGCGGCTCCTCGCTCTGCTGTCCCAGCTGGGCCTCGCCCTGCTGCTGCTCGCCCTGGCCGCGGCGCCGAACTACCCGGTGGCCCTGCTGGTGATGTGCGCCGACGGCGTCCTCGTGGGCTGCCTGAACGTGGCCATGAACGCGCAGGGAGCGGCCCTGGAGGCACGGCACGAACGCAACACCATGGCGAAGCTGCACGCCGTCTTCAGCGCCGGATCACTCCTGGCGGCCCTGCTCGCCTCCGGCATGACCGCCGCCACCGGATCGGTCGCGGCGCACTTCGCCGTCGCCGTCGTCCTCCTCGCCGCACTGGGCGTGACGGCGCGCACCGGACTGCTCGACGAGGACGCCCCGGCCGACGCACCGGACCCGGCCGGCGCGGCGGCACCCGCCGATCCGAAGCCGGCCCGCCGCCGCTGGACCGTCCCCTCGCGCCTGACTCTGTGGATGTGCTGCGCCATGGTCTTCGGCACGGTCGCCGAGGGCGCCATGAACGACTGGTCCGCCCTCTACCTGAAGGACGTCGCCGAGGCGTCGGCGGAACTCGCCCCGCTCGGCATCGCCGTGGTGTCCGGGATGATGGTCGTCGCCCGCCTCTTCGCCGACGGCTGGCGCGGCCGCTGGGGCGACGGCCGGGTCGTCCTGCTGGGCAGCGCCGTGGCCGGTACGGGTCTGGCCGTCGCCCTGGTCAGCGGCGGCGTCGCACCGGCACTGGCCGGCTTCGCCTGCATGGGTCTGGGCATCGCGGCCGTGACCCCCTGCGTCTACGCCGCCGCCGCCCGGCAGGGCTCGGACGCGCTGACGCTGGTCGCCGCCATGGGCACCACGGGGCTGCTGGCCGGCCCGCCGCTCATCGGCTTCATCGCGGGCGCGAGCAGCCTGGCGTGGGGCATGGGCGCCGTGGCCGCGTCGGCGGGCGCCGTCGCGCTGTGCAGCACCCGCATCCGCTGGACCCCGGTCGCCGTCGCACCGAGCGAGGCGACCGCCGCCTGAGGACACCCCGCCCGCCGCTCACCACCCGGGCCGCGCCCGCCGCCCGAACAGCAGCCCGCGCGGCTCGGGCGGGGGCGGGGTGCCGCGCCTGAGCGGCCAGGCGATCAGCATGCCGACGACGAAGCCGGCGACGTGCGCCACGTACGCCACCGTGCCCGCGTCGGACACGGCCCCGCCGGAGGAGTACACCGCCTGGAGCCCGAACCAGAAGCCGAGCACCAGCCAGGCGGGCAGCCGCAGCGGCAGGAAGATCAGGAAAGGCACCAGCACCCAGACACGGGCCCGCGGATACAGCACCAGATAGGCACCGAGCACCCCGGCGATCGCACCCGACGCGCCGATCAGCGGGGCGCCCGAGTCGGCGTTGAGGAGCGCGAAGCCGTAGGTCGCCGCGTAACCGCAGACGCCGTAGAAGAGCAGGAAGGGGACGTGGCCCATCCGGTCCTCGACGTTGTTGCCGAAGATCCACAGGAAGAGCATGTTGCCCAGCAGGTGCAGCCAGCCGCCGTGCAGGAACATCGCCGTCAGGACGCTCAGCTCCGGCGACTTGTCGTAGCCGGGCGGCGCGACCACGCAACCGGGCCCCTGCGGGCCGACCCCGACGGCGCCCGTGGGCACCAGCCGGGGCATCCGGTGCTGGAGCAGTTCCTGCGGCACCGCCGCCCAGTGGTCCAGGAAGGCCTGGAGGTCGCACATCTGCGCGAGGCTGCCGTCGCCCGTCGCGGACCCGGTCATGCCGGGGGTGAACAGGAACACCAGGACGTTCGCGAGGATGAGGGCGTACGTCACCCACGGGGTGCGGCGCGCCGGGTTCACGTCATGGACGGGGATGACCACGAGACACTACTGCCCGCCCGGCGGACGGCGAATCGGTTCGCCTCGTTGAACGCCCCCGTCCGTGTGTACGTATGCCCTCTCAACCGCCCGCGGTCCGGGGAAGGCGGGGCGCGGGGACGACGTGAGGAACAGGCGATGAACGAACGGGTCACACCGGCTCCGGCGATGCACGCCCTGCCCGACGGCGAGGCCGAGGTCGCCCTCGTGCTGCGGCTGCCCTGGGAGGACGTCGCCCGGCTCGGTCAGGAAGCGGGACGGCTGGCCGCGCAGATGCAGCGGCCGGTGACGCTGGACGAGGCGGTGAGCCACCGGCTGCGCGGCACCCGGGCCGCGACGCACGCCAGGCCGGCCGGTGAGCAGCCGCCCGCCGTGGCGAGCGCCCCGACGCCGATGACCGCACCGGGCTCGGTGTCCTCCCTGCCGTCCCGGCCCCCGGCCGAGCAGGCACGGCAGGCCATCGACCGCATCAACGGGACGGCCTGACCGGCGCGGAGCCCTCAGCGCCGCTCCTCGACCACCCTGGCCGCCTTGCGCGCGGCCACCAGCACCGGGTCCCACACCGGTGAGAAGGGCGGCGCGTAGCCCAGGTCCAGGGCCGTCATCTGCTCCACCGTCATCCGGGCCGTGAGGGCCACCGCGGCGATGTCGACGCGCTTGCCCGCGCCCTCACGGCCGACGATCTGCACGCCGAGCAGCCGCCCGGTGCGCCGCTCGGCCAGCATCTTCACGGTCATGGGGGAGGCGTTCGGGTAGTAGCCCGCGCGGCTGGTGGACTCGACGGCCGCCGTCACGAACCGCAGCCCCGCCCGCAGCGCGTCCTTCTCCCTGAGGCCGGTCCGCGCGATCTCCAGGTCGCAGACCTTGCTGACCGCCGTGCCGACCACACCCGGGAAGGTGGCGTAGCCGCCGCCCACGTTGGTGCCGATGACCTGCCCGTGCTTGTTGGCGTGGGTGCCCAGCGGAATGTGCCGCTCCTGACCGGAGACCAGGTCGAGCACCTCCACGCAGTCGCCGCCCGCCCAGATGTTCTCGTGGCCGCGCACCCGCATCCCCAGGTCGGTCAGCAGCCCGCCGTGGGCGCCGAGCGGCAGCCCCGCGGCCCCGGCGAGCCCCGTCTCGGGCCGTACGCCGATGCCGAGCACCACCACGTCCGCCGGGAACTCGGCGTCCTCGGTCGCCACCGCCCGGACCCGGCCGTCGTCCCCGGTGAGCACCTCGGTGACCTCGGCGTCGTTCACCATGGTGATGCCGAGACCTTCCATCGCCTCGTGCACCATGCGGCCCATGTCCGCGTCCAGCGTCGACATCGGCTCCCGGCCGCGGTTGACGACCGTCACCTCGTAGCCGCGGTTGATCAGCGCCTCGGCCATCTCCACGCCGATGTACCCGGCGCCGACGACCACCGCGCGACGGCCACGCGTGCGTGCCAGCGTGTCGAGCAGCGCCTGCCCGTCGTCCAGCGTCTGCACCCCGTGCACACCGGGCGCGTCGATGCCCGGCAGCTCGGGCCGGATCGGCCGCGCCCCGGTCCCGATCACCAACTTGTCGTACGACGTCCAGGACTCGGCCCCGGAATCCACGTCCCGCGCGCGGACCCGGCCGCCGGCCACGTCGATCTCCGTGACCTCGGTGCGCATCCTGAGGTCGATGTCCCGGGCGCGGTGCTCCTCGGGCGTACGGGCGATCAGCGCGTCCCGTTCGTCCACGTCGCCGCCGACCCAGTACGGGATGCCGCACGCCGAGTACGAGCTGAAGTGACCGCGTTCGAACGCCACGATCTCCAGCTCGTCCGGGCCCCTCAGCCGGCGCGCCTGCGACGCCGCGGACATCCCCGCGGCGTCGCCGCCGACGACGACCAGCCGTTCCCTCGTACCGCCCGCGGCACTCGTGCTCATGCTCATGCGAACACGCTACGTGGGCGGGGCATTTCAGTCCTGCCCGCCCGGCTCCCCGCCGTGCGCCGCCTTCCCGCGCGGCGCCGCGGGTGCCGGGGCCGCCACCGGACGGCGCGACAGCCGGGGGCGAACGACCCGCAGCCACACCAGAGCGAGCAGCGCCGCCACCGCCGCGAACGGCAGTACGGCGCCGAGCACCACCGCCACCCAGCGCAGCATCGTCACGAAGGCGTCCCAGCCGCCGGCCAGCGCGTCCACGAATCCGGGGTCGTCGTCCTCCTTCTTCTCCCCGTGCTTCACCGGGGCCTCCGACAGCGAGAGGGTGACCGTGGCCAGGCTCGTGCGGTCCTTCAGGGCCGCCTGCCGGGCGAGCAGCGCCTCCAGCTCCGCCTGACGGGTGCTCAGCTCGCCCTCCAGGGTCACCACGTCGCTCAGCTTCGTCGCCCGGTCCATCAACTCGCGGACCCGGGCCACACTGGCGCGCTGCGACTTCACGCGGCTGTCCACGTCCACCACCTGGTCGGTGACGTCCTCGGCCTTCGCGTCGCGCCGGAGCAGCTTCCCGGCGCCCTCCAGTTCGTCGAGCACGTCCTCGTAGCGCTCCACGGGCACGCGCAGCGTCACCTCGGTCCGCTCGTGGCCCTCGGCGTCCCGGGTGGTGGACTCGTCACCGACGTAGCCGCCGGCGTTCTCGGTCGCGGTGCGGGCCGCGTCGAGCGCCTTGGGCGTGTCCTTCACCCGCACGCTCAGGGAGACGGTGCGGATGATGTGGGCCGGGGCGAGCTTCGGCGGGGCGCTCGCGCCGGCGCCGTCGGACCGGTCCGCGCCGGCCGCGCCGCTCCCGTCGTCGGCCTGCGAGCCCTCCGCCCCGGCGCCCTCCCGCGGCGCGGCCGCCTTGGCGCCGCCGTCCGAGTCGGAGCCGGCGTCCGCCCCGCTGCAGCCGGTCAGGGCGAGCGCCGTGACCAGCAGCATCCCGGCCAGGGCGCGGGCGGGTGGTAGGAACGCTCGTGTCGTTGCCCGTCGTGCCTGCATCGTGGGTACCCCCGGTTCGTAGCGACTGATGTCTCTACGACGCGCGCGGGGGCCCGCACGACGGCGCGGAACGGTCCCGAAGAGATCACGTTCCGGACTCGCGGGACCCGTGGGTCCGGTGCCGGCGGGGTCTGAGACGCTGGGGAGATGAGCGCGAGCGAGACCCATGCGGGTGAGATCTCTCCACAAGACGGGCCCGGAGAAGAGGGACCCGGACACGTGGTCGTCGTGGGAGCCGGTATCGCCGGACTGGCCGCCGCCCACCGCCTCCTGGAGAGCGGGGCCCGGGTGACCGTCCTGGAGGCGTCCGGCCGCGTCGGCGGCAAGCTGCTGCCCGGCGAGATCGCCGGAGTCCGCGTCGACCTCGGCGCCGAGTCGATGCTGGCCCGCCGCCCCGAGGCCGTCGGCCTGGCCCGCGCGGCGGGACTCGCCGACCGCCTCCAGCCGCCGTCCACCGCGTCCGCCTCGCTGTGGACCCGCGGTGCCCTGCGCCCCATGCCCAAGGGCCACGTCATGGGCGTCCCCGGCACCGCCGCCGCCCTGTCCGGCGTGCTCTCCGAGGAGGGCCTCGCCCGCATCGGGCGCGACGCCGAACTGCCCCGCACCGAGGTCGGCGACGACGTGGCGGTGGGGGAGTACGTCGCCGCGCGCCTGGGCCGGGAGGTCGTCGACCGCCTCGTCGAACCGCTCCTGGGCGGTGTCTACGCGGGCGACGCCTACCGCATCTCCCTGCGCTCGGCCGTACCCCAGCTCTTCGAGGCCGCCCGCGCCCACACCTCCCTCACCGAGGCGGTGCGCGCCCTCCAGGGCCGCACGGCCACCTCACCGCCGAGCGGACCGGTGTTCATGGGCATCGAGGGCGGCATCGGCACCCTCCCGCTCGCGGTCGCCGAGTCGGTCCGCGCGCGCGGCGGCGAGATCGTCACCGGCGCGCCCGTCACGGAGCTGCGCCGCACGGCGTCCGACGGCTGGCGGATCGTCGCCGGCGACCGGGTGCTGCACGCCGGCGCGGTCGTCGTCGCCGTCCCCGCCCGCCCCGCCGCCGAGCTGCTGCGCGCCGAGGCGCCCGCCGCCGCGGCCGAGCTGGCCGCGGTCGAGTACGCCTCGATGGCCCTGATCACCCTCGCCTACCGCCGTTCGGACGCCGCCGCGCTCCCCGAGGGCAGCGGCTTCCTCGTGCCGCCGGTCGACGGGCACACCATCAAGGCGTCCACCTTCGCCTCCCGCAAGTGGGGCTGGATCGCCGACGAGGACCCCGGCCTGGTCGTCCTGCGCACCTCGGTCGGCCGGTACGGCGACACGGAGATCCTCGGCCGCGACGACGCCGGTCTCGTCGCCGTCTCCCGGCACGACCTGGGCGAGGCCACCGGCCTGACCGCCGAGCCGGTCGCCACCCGCGTCACCCGCTGGCAGGACGGCCTGCCGCAGTACCCCGTCGGCCACCACGCGCGCGTGGCCCGCGTCCGCGAGCACGTCGCGAAACTCCCCGGCCTCGCGGTGTGCGGCGCGGCGTACGACGGTGTCGGCATCCCGGCGAGCATCGCGAGCGCGTACGCGGCCGTCGACCAGATCCGGGGCGACCTGCGCGCTGTGGAGGAGCTCACGGCCCACCCGGTGCAGAGTCTGCACGGCGGAGCGGGAGAATAGGGCCATGAGTGACGACGCCTCCACCCCCGCGGCCGAGCGCATCCCCAACAAGGGCAAGCTGGCCAAGGACCTCAACGAGGTCATCCGCTACACCCTCTGGTCCGTCTTCAAGCTCAAGGACACCCTCCCCGAGGACCGCGCCGGGTACGCCGACGAGGTCCAGGAGCTGTTCGACCAGCTCGCCGCGAAGGACGTGACGATCCGCGGCACCTACGACCTGTCCGGTCTGCGCGCCGACGCCGATCTGATGATCTGGTGGCACGCCGAGACCGCCGACCAGCTGCAGGAGGCGTACAACCTCTTCCGCCGCACCCGGCTCGGCCGTGCGCTGGAGCCGGTCTGGTCGAACATGGCGCTGCACCGCCCCGCCGAGTTCAACCGCTCGCACATCCCGGCCTTCCTGGCCGACGAGACGCCGCGGAACTACATCAGCGTCTACCCGTTCGTGCGCTCCTACGACTGGTACCTGCTGCCCGACGAGGACCGCCGCCGCATGCTCGCCGACCACGGCAAGATGGCCCGGGGCTTCCCGGACGTGCGCGCCAACACGGTCGCCTCCTTCTCGCTCGGCGACTACGAGTGGATCCTCGCCTTCGAGGCCGACGAGCTGCACCGCATCGTCGACCTCATGCGCCACCTGCGCGGCTCCGAGGCCCGCCGCCACGTCCGCGAGGAGATCCCGTTCTTCACGGGGCGCCGCAAGGACATCGGAGAGCTGGTCGCGGGGCTGGCCTGATCGGCCGGCTGCTCGCGGGCCGGCCTGGTCAGGCCCTCGGCTTCGGCTCCGGGCGCGGGGCGCACGACGTGTCCCGCGCCGGGAGGCGGCCGTCCAGCAGGTACGCCTCCAGGTGGCCGTTGACGCAGGCGTTCGGCCCGCCCCCGATGCCGTGCGTCCCCGCGTCCCGCTCGGTCACCAGCACCGAGCCCGCCAGGCGTCGCCGCAGCTCCAGCGCCCCCTCGTACGGCGTCGCCGCGTCCCGCTCGGCGGCCAGGACCAGCGTCGGCGGCAGCTCACCCGGCGCGGTGCGCACGTCCAGCGGCTGCTGCCGGGGGGCCCGCCAGTAGGCACACGGCAGGTTCGTCCACACGTTGTCCCAGGTCTCGAACGGCGCCCGGCGGGCCAGCCGCGTGTTGTCCCGGTCCCAGACCTCGAAGTCGGTCGGCCACGGCGCGTCGTTGCACTCGACGGCCGTGTACACGGCGTTGGAGTTCTCCGCCCCGGCCGCGCCCTCCGCGGTCCGCGTCCCCGCCTGGTCGATCAACGGCTGCGGATCACCCTTCAGGTACGCCGAGAGCGCCTCGGCCCGGTGCGGCCAGTAGTCGTCGTAGTACCCGGCCTTGAGCATCGCGCCCTGCAACTGGGCGGGTCCCACCGTCCCGCCGGCGGGCTCCGCCGCCAGCCGGGCGCTCGCCTCCTCGTAGGCGTCCTGCACCTCCCGCGGCCGGTTGCCGAGCCCGTACACGTCGTCGTGCTCGGCGACCCACTCCTTGAAGTCGTCCCAGCGGTCCTCGAACGCCTCGGACTGTTCGAGGTTGTTGCGGTACCAGACCTGCTCGGGCTCCGGGTTCACCACCGCGTCGAACACCATCCGCCGTACGTGCGAGGGGAACAGCTCGGCGTACAGCGCGCCGAGGTAGGTGCCGTACGACGCGCCCATGAAGGTGAGCCGCCGCTCGCCCAGCGCGGCGCGGACGACCTCCAGGTCCCGGGCGTTGTTGAGCGAGTGGTAGTGCCGCAGCGCGTCCCCGCCCCGTTCCGCGCAGTCGCGCGCGTACGCCTCGGCCTCGGCGGCGCGCTCCTTCTTGTACGCCTCCGAGGGCCGCGTCGGCGCCGGCCGGGGCCCCTTGAAGAAGTCCCCGGGGTCCTGGCACGAGAGCGGCGCGGACGGCGCGACCCCGCGCGGGGCGTACCCGACGAGGTCGTAGGCGGCGGCGATGCGCTTCCACTCGGGCACCATGCCGACCAGCGGGAAGTACAGCCCGGAGGCGCCGGGGCCGCCCGGGTTGTAGAGGAGGGCGCCCTGGCCGGGGACCTCGCGCCCGTCGTCGTCCGGGTCCTTGTGGGTGGCCCGCACCCGGCTGACGGTCAGCTCGATCCGCTTCCCGTCGGGGCGGGCGTAGTCCAGCGGCACGGACACGGTGCCGCAGCGCACGCCGCCCGGCAGCTCCTCCGCCTTCGGGCACCTGCCGAACTCGATCCCGGCCGCCGCCGCGCGCCGGGCGGCCACCTCGGTACCGCGTGCCTCGGCGGAACCGGGCCCGGGCGGGGGCACCGACTGGGCCGGGGCGGCGGCGAGGGTGGTGAGCAGCAAGGACCCGGCGGCCGAGCAGAGGGCGGCAGCACGCATCGCGTATCCCTTCGGTGGCACGGGAGTGACACAAGGGATGTTTGGTTCACCGGCCGGGCGGGGCAAGCACCGCCGGCGGGTGTCGCCGCCGAGTGCCTCCGTGCGCCCCCGGCGCGCTCAGGCCCGGTGCTCCCAGTGGTCCCCGGCGTACTTCTCGCGGTGGGCGAAGGCCGCACGCAGGTCCGGCTCGCCGATCGCGTGGACGCCGCGCACGGCGACCGAGGTGAGGAAGGTCCGGTCGTCGGCCGTGCCGTCGGCCTGCCGGACCAGGGCGCCGACCAGCCGCTGCCCGGCGGGGGAGGCCCAGCGCGTGTACGGGTGGATCTCCATCCGGGTGATGGCGAGGCACCCCAGGGTCAGGGCGAGCGGCAGCGCGAACCAGAGGGCGATGAGCAGACGCGGCTCCGTGGCGGGCAACGGCAGCGCCAGGGCGACCAGGCCCAGCGCGCACACGGTCACCGCGGCGGCCCGCACCCGCCGCACCCCGGCCGCGACGCCTCCGGTGCCGCCGTCGGGTACGGCGAGGCCCGCCCCGACCAGCCGGTCGGCGAGGCTCCGTACCGCGTCGGCGGCGGCCGCGGCGGCCCGTACCGGTGCTATCCGGGACTGTCCCCCGGGCCCTATCGCCCCGATGACCGACCGCTCCATGTCGTCCCGGCCGCACGGGTCGACGACCGTCGCCCAGCCGGTGTGGGCGAGCAGCAGCCGCCGCTGGCGCGCCATGGAGACCAGTGTCAGGTCCGCCACCCGCCGCGGACCGCCGGACAGGAACGCCGCCTCGTACAGCGTCAGCGTGTGCTCACGGACGACGGTGCGCGGTTCGACGGCCGCCGCGCGCACGGCGGCCAGGCACAGCCGCAGGCACGCGAGGCCGGCGACGGCCCAGGCCGACAGGAGGAAAAGGACCCAGAACATGCCGTACTTCTATGCCAAAGGCTTTCGCCGGCGCCATGCCCTTTTCACATTCCGGGACGCAGTGTTGTGGGTATGTGACGTTCCGCTCGGCGATGTCCCCCGACACCGGCCCGGTTCAGCGGCGCAGCAGAACACGCCTGGTCACACGGGCCAGCCGGGCCCCGGGACGCGCCGACCGCGGCACCGGTCCCGACCGCTCCAGCCACCACTGCCGCAACTCCCGCCGCACACCCGGGGCCGCGTCCCCGGGCGCCGTCCGCAACACGTGCGCGACGAAGTCGAGGGCGTCCCGCCGGTAGCCGCCGGTCATCGGGCGGCCCTGCGCGTAGGCGAGGAAGACCGGCCGGTACCGCGCGCCCAGGATCACCGGCAGCTCGGGCGCGACCTTGCCGACCACGTCGGCCCGCTTCCCGGCCAGCGCCCGCGCCTGCACCCCCAGCCGCACCCGGTCGAACCCCTCGGGCACCGGTGTCCCCGCGACCAGCGCGGACAGCAGCGCGGCCTGCGCCAGCCCGAGCCGCTGCCGTACGGCGTCGTCGGCGCCGGAGCCCGAAGCGGTACCGGTACGCGAGGCGCGGGCGGCCGCTCCCGTCCCGGTGGCCGCCGCCCGCCCCTTCTCCACGGCGACGCGGATCGCCTCCACCTCACCCCGCAACTCGTCGCCGTCGGGGAAGTTCTCGTCCCGCTCCAGCAGGACGCCCGGCGGTGCGACCCGCGAGGCGAGGTCGGTCAGGATGTCCAGCACCGGGCGCGGCACGGGGTGGGCGTGGCTGTCGTGCCAGACGCCGTCCCGTTCGAAGCCGCCCGCGACATGGACGTACGCGATGGCCTCCAGGGGGAGTTCGCCGAGCGCCCGGGCCGGGTCCTCGCCCAGGTTGACGTGGTTGGTGTGCAGGTTCGCCACGTCGATCAGCAGCCGCACGCCGGTCCGGTCGGCCAGTTCGTACAGGAACTGCCCCTCCGTCAGTTCCTCGTCCGGCCACGAGACGAGCGCGGCGATGTTCTCCACGGCGAGCGGCACGGGCAGCGCGTCCTGGGCGATGCGCACGTTCTCGCACAGCACGTCGAGGGCGTCCCGGGTGCGGGGAACGGGCAGCAGGTGCCCCGCCTCGATGAGCGGTGAGGCGGTCGGCGCCCCGCCCGCCCGGACGAACGCGATGTGCTCGGTGACCAGCGGCGACCCCAGGACCTCGGCGCGCTCGGCCAGGGCCGCCAGCCGCCCCGCGTCCGGTCGGTCCGCGCCGCCGAGCCCCAGCGAGACCCCGTGCGGCACGACGGTCACGCCGCGCTCGCGCAGCCGCAGCAGCGAGTCGGGCAGATGCCCGGGACACAGGTTCTCGGACACGGCCTCGACCCAGTCGATGCCGGGCATCCCCTCGACGACATCCGCGATCTCCGGCCGCCATCCGATACCGGTGCCCAGCCGCGCCATGCGCTGCATGGTTGCCTCCCCTCCTGCGCACATGTCGGGGGTATCGCCCACCCGGCGCGGGCCGAACCCCCGGCGGGGCTTGTTCAGAGCAACATCTGAGGTTCGCGGCCGGGCCGGGGCCTCCGCGCCACGCGGGTGCTACCGCCGCAGCGCCGGGTGGTCCGCCACCACCGTGCACGAACCCGGGGCGATTTCCGTGAAGCCGGCGTCGCGCACCACCGGGAGGCCGGCGGTGGTCAGGCCGGTCCAGCGGGCCGGGTCCGCGGTGCGTACCGACAGCGGGAAGCCTGCGTCGCGCCAGGCCGCGCGCTCGGCGTCGGACAGCTCCCACCAGGCGAGCTGCGCACCGTGGCCCGCCTGGGCCATCGCCTTGCCCGCCGACATGTCCAGGTCGGGATTGAGCCAGAGCACCGGCGCGGAGAGATCGGCGTCGACCGGCGGCTCGGGGTCGTCGAGGTCGGTGCCGGAGACCTGGAGGCGGGCCAGGTCCTTGGGCCAGCCGTCCAGCGGAACGGGCGGGAAGACCCGCACCTCGGCCGTCTTGCCGGTGACCGTGATGCCGGGCAGCGCCTCGGCCCGCCGCCACTCGGCGCCGCGGGCCCGCCGCACGACCTTGCGGATGCGGGCGTCCTGCCAGTCCCGCATCGCCCGCGCCCACTGGCCGTCACCGGCCGACCGCTCGTCGGCGAGCATCACCAGCACCGCCCGGGCCGCGGTCTCCAGCGCGTCGGTACGGGGCGGGGGCGCAGCCCGCTCGATGCGCACGACCAGCGGCAGCACGAACTGCGGCGCGAGGTCGCGGTCGCCGGGCTCGGGGCGGAAGGGGCTGTCGGGGACGGGGGCGGGGACGGGCGTCGTCGGATCGTTGCTCACGTCCTACAGTCTGCCAAGCCTCCGGCCCCGGCCTCGCCGCGGTCGGGACCGGCGTCGTGACGTTGATCAGCGACCCCGTGAGCACCGGTCGCGGAACGCGCGTGCCCCCGCTCCCGGCGGCCGGTGCCGGGCTGCTCGCCGCGCCGGTGTGCGCCCTGCTCGGCACCGCCGTCGGCGCGCTCACCGCCTGGCCGGTGCTGCGCTCGCCCGGTCGCGCGGTCCCCGCCCTGCTGCTGGCGGCCGTGCCGGCGCTGGTGGCGTCGGGGTCCCCGGCGCGGGCTGCGGTCGGCGACCTGGTCTCCGGGTCGAGGTCGGGCGCGGTCCCGCTGCCGCTGCTGCCGCTGGCCGGGGCGGCGGTCATCGCGGTGGCCGCGACCGCCGTGGCCTGTGCGCTGAGTTCGCGCAGGTCATCAGCCTGAGCAGGCGGTGCGCTGCGCCTCCTGCCACTCGCAGACCGGGCAGAGTGTGACGCCCTTGTACGACTCCGGGTACTCCGTTGGTTCCCGGCACATGACGCAGTCCGCGTACGGCGGGCCGTCGGCCCTGGGCGGGCGGGGCGCCGCGTCGATCAGGGAGTAGCCGCCGGGGTCGCAGCCGGAGCCGTCGGGGTCTTGGTCGTGGTCGCTGCTCATGGGTCCAGCCTAGGCACGTCGGCGGTGCCCGTCAGCGGCTCCCGTTCGCGGCGCCGATCAGCTCCGAGACCTTCACGAAGCGGTAGCCCCGGCGGCGCAGCTCGGGCACCACGGCCCGTACCACCTCCTCGGTCACCGGAGCGGCGCTGCGCGTGCAGTGCATGACGACGACCGAACCCGGCCGCACCCCGTCGAGCACCTGCCGGGTCACCGCGTCGGCGTCCGTGGCGAAGGCGTCCCCGCTGACCACGTCCCACTGCACGGCGGTGACTCCGGTGGCCGACAGCTCCTTGAGGGCCGCCTTGTCGTAGCAGCCGCCGGGGAAGCGGAAGTACGGCATCGGGTTCGGCACCCCGGCCTTCCCGAACGCGGTGTACGCCCGCTCCAGGTCCGAGCGCATACCGTCCTCGGAAACGGTCGGCAGGCCGTAGCAGTCGTCGGTGTAGGCGTAGTGGCTGTAGGAGTGGTTGGCGATCTCGAACCGCGGGTCCCGGCCGATGGAGCGGGCCTCGTCCGGGTACTCCTCGGCCCAGCGGCCGGTCATGAACACCGTGGCCGGCACCTTCAGCTTCCGCAGCGTCGCGATCAGCTCGGGGTTGTCGAACCGTTCGCCCGACGCCGCCCGCGGCCCCTGGTCGGCGGTCATGTCGGCGTCGAAGGTGAGGGCGACCAGCTTGCCGTCCCCCGCGCCGTCCCTCGTGCCGTCCGTGCGCGGGCCGTGCTCGAAGACGGGGGTGAGGCCCGCCGGCCCGGGGGCGAGGGTCGGCGTCCCGGAGGAGGAGAGGGAGGGGGAGGGGGACGGAGCGGGGGCCGAGGGTGCCGGACGGGGGGTCTGCTCGGCCCCGGTGGTGCCGCAGGCGGCGAGGGCGGCGCCCAGGACACAGAGCGCGGCTGCGCGTCGTACGAGAGTGATCACCGTACGAACGTAGAAGTGAGATGTTCTGTTTGTATGACTATGTGGGATGACGTGCCGACCGGTCACCCGCCCGGCTCAGCCCCCGGGCGTCAGATGTCCCGCTGCTCCAGCGGCTTGGTCGCCGGGCCCTCCAGGACCGTGCCGTCCGTGGCGAAGCGGGAGCCGTGGCAGGGACACTCCCAGGCGCGCTCGGCCGCGTTGAAGTCGACCAGGCAGCCCAGGTGGGTGCAGCGCGGCGAAACGGCGTGCAGGGTGCCCTCCTCGTCGCGGTAGACCGCGAGCCGGTCGCCGCCCGCCCGGACCACCGCGCCCTCGCCCGGCGGCAGCGACTCCACCGGCGGCGCGGGCCGCAGCCGGTCGCCGACGAAGTGCCTGGCCACCTCGGCCTGGGTCTTGAGCAGCGCCGGCGCCTCACGCACCGCCGTGCGCAGCCGGCGCGGGTCGTACAGCCCGCTCCACGCGCACTCCTCGCCGGTGATCTGCGCGGTGAGCAGCCGGCCCGCCATCATGCCGCCGCTCAGTCCCCAGCCGCCGAAGCCGGTGGCCACGTAGGTGTGGTGCGCGCCCGGGTGCAGCGGGCCGACCATCGGCACGGTGTCGGTGGGGTCGATGTCCTGCGTGGCCCAGGCGTGGGTGCGGTCGACGCCGGGGAAGTGCTCGTCCGCCCAGGAGGCCAGGCGCTCGAAGCGCTCGCGGGTGTCGCCCGTGCCGGGGGTGAAGTGCTCCCCGGTGACGACGAGCAGGCGGCGGCCCGCGTCGTCCAGGGGCGCCGTACGCACCGAGCGGGTGTTCTCCTCCGGCGTGATGTACATGCCGTCGACGTCGCGGTCCGCCTCGATCGTCCCGGCGACGACCAGCTCGCGGCGCGGGGAGAGGCGGGCGAAGAGCAGCGCCCGGTCGAAGACGGGGTAGTGCGTGGCGACCACGACGTCCCGGGCGGTGACCGTCGCTCCCGCCTCGGTCCTCACCCGGCACGGCCCGCCCTCGTCCAGGCCCTGGACGGTGGTGTCCTCGAAGATCCGCCCGCCCCGCGCCTCCAGGTCCGCGGCGAGCGCCCGCAGGTACTTCAGGGGATGGAACTGGGCCTGCCCGGTCACCTTCACGGCGCCCGCCACCGGGAACGGCAGCCCGGTCTCCGTCACGAACGACGCCGGCAGCCCCGCCTCCTTCGCTGCGGCCGCCTCCGCCCGTACCTCGTCGACGCGGCCCGGATCGCGGACGTAGGTGTACGCGTCGCGCGTCTCCCAGTCGCAGTCGATGCCCAGCTCGGCGGCGATGCCGGCGGCGCGCTCGATCGCCTCGGACTGCGAGCGGGCGTACAGGCGGGCGCCCTCGGGGCCGCGGGTGCGACGCAGCCTGTCGTAGACCAGGGTGTGCTGGACGGTCAGCTTGGCGCTGGTGTACCCGGTGACACCGGTGGCGACCCGCCCGGCCTCCAGGACCGCCACGCTCCGCCCGGTCCGCGCCAGCTCCCACGCCGTGCTGAGCCCGGCGACACCGGCGCCGATCACGGCGACGTCGACGTCGAGGTCCTCCGCGAGTGCGGGACGGGGCGCGCCGCCCGGTGCCGTCTGAAGCCAGTACGAGCCGTTGACCTGCACGTTCTGAGTCATGCGGCCCGGGTACCCCGTGGCCGCGGCTTCAGTGACCGGGCGGCGCGCCCCGCCTGGGGAGCCCGGCCGCTACCTGCGCCAGGGCCCGGTCACCGCGAAGGTGGTGCCGGGCGTGTAGCAGTTGACGTACATCGTGTCGCCGTCGGGGGAGAAGGTGACGCCGGCGAACTCACCCCACTCGGGCTCCTCCTCCGTGCCGATGTTCTGCGCGCCGCGGGCCATGGCGTACACCTCACCGCGCCGGGTCACGCCGAAGACGTGCTGCGCGCCGTTGCCGTCCTCGCAGACCATGAGGCCGCCGCTGGGCGCCAGGCAGATGTTGTCCGGGGACTCGCCCGGCAGCCGCACGTCGGTGTCCGGGCCGAAGACGATCACCAGGGTGAGCCGGCGCTGCTCGGGGTCGTAGCGCCAGATCTGGCCGAAGTGGTCGGCGGCCGAGCCCTCGTCGCTGCGCGCGAAGGACGACACGAAGTACACGCTCCGCCCGCCCCAGTAGCAGCCCTCCAGCTTCTGGGCGTGGGTGATGCCGCCCCGGCCGAAGTCCTGGAAGCGGATGGGCGTCCCGTCGGCCAGCGGGTCGGGCACGTCCACCCACTCGATGCCGTCGAAGTGGGCCCCCGTCTCCTGGATCGACGACAGGTCGGGCACGCCGGGCACGCGCATCGCCTGGAGCCTGCCGCCCGCCCGCAGCGATCCCCGGCCGCCCAGTGGCTTCTCGGGCAGGAAGCGGTAGAAGAGGCCGAACGGCCGGTCGAAGGCGTCCTCCGTCTCGTAGACGACCCCGCGCCGCGGGTCCACGGCGATCGCCTCGTGCTGGAAGCGGCCCATCGCGGTCAGCGGCACCGCGCCGGTGCGGTGCGGGTCGGCCGGGTCGACCTCGAAGATGAAGCCGTGGTCCTTGGTGTAGCCGTTGGTCCCGGCCCTGTCCTCGGTCTCCTCGCAGGTCAGCCAGGTGTGCCAGGGCGTGGGCCCGCCCGCGCAGTTGACGGCCGTACCGGCGATGGCGACGCGCTCGGACAGGACGTGGTTGCGGGAGTCCAGCTCCAGCGCGGTACAGCCGCCCTTGCCCTCCGGGTCGTAGGTGAGGCCCTTGACGGTCGGGACGGGGACGCGGCCGTCGGCGCGGTTCTCGTGGTTGCGGACGAGGTGGGTGGTGCGGCCGTGTCTGCCGGAGGAACGCCCGGGGAAGGCGGACATGCCGTCGTGGTTGGACGGCACCGGGCCTTCCCCGGAACGCAGCCGGTCCCCCTCGCGGGACAGCACCCGGTAGCGGAAGCCCTTGGGCAGGTCCAGCAGGCCGTCGGGGTCGGGGACCAGCGGGCCGTAGCCGGTGTGGCCCAGGGACTGGGCGGCGGCGGTGCCGGCGAAGAGTTCGGACAGGGCGCCGGTGAAGGCGATGCCTGCGCCCAGGGCTCCGGTACGGGCGAGCACCTGGCGGCGGGTCGCCGCGCTGTGGGACGTGGACATGGGGGAAACCTTCCTGCTGGCGGACAGGACTGTGACCCGCCGTGTCTATCACCTGCCAGGAGTCCCGGGAACCACGCGTGTAGCTCGTGTCACCGCTCGGCAGGGTGCTCCTGCGCCTTCTCCAGGAACCGCAGCAGCTCCACCGGGAAGGGCAGCACCAAGGTGGAATTCTTCTCGGCGGCCACCGCCACGACCGTCTGGAGCAGCCGCAGTTGCAGGGCCGCGGGCGTCTCGGACATCTCCCGGGCCGCCTCCGCGAGCACCTTGGACGCCTGCAGTTCGGCGTCCGCGTTGATCACCCGGGCGCGCCGCTCCCGGTCGGCCTCGGCCTGGCGGGCCATCGAGCGCTTCATGGTGTCCGGCAGGGAGACGTCCTTGATCTCCACCCGGTCGATCTGCACGCCCCAGCCGACCGCGGGGCTGTCGATCATCAGCTCCAGCCCCTGGTTCAGCTTCTCCCGGTCGGACAGCAGGTCGTCCAGGTCGCTCTTGCCGATGATGGAGCGAAGCGAGGTCTGGGCCATCTGCGAGACGGCGAAGCGGTAGTCCTCGACCCGGACCAGCGCGTTGGCCGCGTCGACGACCTTGAAGTACACGACCGCGTCCACCCGCACGGTGACGTTGTCACGGGTGATGCCCTCCTGCGCGGGCACGGGCAGCGTCACGATCTGCAGGTTCACCTTGTGCAGCCGGTCCACGAACGGCACGATCATCGTGAACCCGGGACCTCGCGACTCACCCGCCAGCCGTCCGAGCCGGAAGACCACCCCGCGTTCGTACTGCCGGACGACCCGCGCCGCCGCGGCGACGTAGAGGACGCCCGCGCTGCCGACGGCGGCGGCCGCGGTCAGAAGCTCCTGGACCATGGCGACCTCCTCACTCGGACTGCTCGGAGGACGGTTTTCACCCTTCTTGTCACGATAGGCCCGTCGCCGGGTCCGGGGCCATGCCCCGGACCCGGCGACGGGCTTCCCGCTACACCCCCGCCTTCTCCGGTTCCGTGACCTTCACCGGGTCCGTGCCGGTCGCGCTGTGCCGTTCGGCCCAGTTCTCCAGGGCCGTGCGGCAGGCGTGGTCCAGGTGGTGCAGCCCGGACAGGTCCAGCTCGACCGGGCGGTCCTGCGGCAGCGCCTCCAGGCCCTCCAGGATCTTCGGGAGCCGCAGGAAGGTCGCGTTGCCGGTCAGATGCGCCTGGACGGGGCCGGCGCCCTTGTCGACGATCTCCAGCTTGAGGTGCGACGCCTCCCAGGCGGTCTTGACCACGGACAGGGCCAGACCGATCAGCACGCCCTCGAACATGTTGACCGCGACGATCGAGACGGCGGTCACCACCAGGATCAGCGCCTCGCCCCGGTGGTCGCGCCACAGCGGCACGATGCTGCGGAACGGGATCAGCTTCCAGCCCGCGTGGACCAGGATGCCCGCCAGCGCGGGCAGCGGGATCAGGGCCAGCACGGACGGCAGCAGCGCCGCGAACAGCAGTAGCCACACACCGTGCAGCACCCGGGACGCCTTGGTCCTGGCTCCGGCGCTCACATTGGCGGAGCTGCGCACGATGACCGCGGTCATCGGCAGCGCGCCGAGCACACCGCACACGGTGTTGCCCGCGCCCTGCGCCATCAGCTCCTTGTCGTACTCGGTGCGCGGTCCGTCGTGCAGCCGGTCCACCGCCGCGGCGCTGAACAGGCTCTCCGCCGAGGCGATCAGCGTGAAGGCGACGATCGTGCCGAGCAGGCCCACGTTCGCCAGCTCGCCGAAGGCGTCGGCGCCGGGCGGCTGGATCACGTCCAGCAGGCCGCTCACCTCGACGGTCGCGACCGACAGTCCGAACGCCGCCGTGACCGCGGTGGCCAGACCGACCACGGCCAGCGCCCCCGGCACGGTCTGCGCCCGCTTCGGCAGCCGCTTCCACAGCACCATCACGGCGACGGTGCCCGCGCCGAGGACGAGCGAGGTCATGGCCGCCGTGCTGCCCAGCGCGTCGGCCGCGGCCCCGGGCAGCCCGGTGAGCTTGTCGATGCCGGAGGCGGGCGCCTCGAGACCGGCGGCCGAGTAGAGCTGGCCCGCGATGAGCACCAGGCCGATGCCGGCCAGCATGCCCTCGACGACCGACAGGGAGATCGCCCGGAACCAGCGCCCCAGCTTCAGGGCGCCCATCACGAGCTGGATGAGCCCCGTGGCGAGCACGATCACGCCGAGCGCGGGCAGTCCGTACTGGTCGACCGCGCCGAAGACCAGCACGGTCAGCCCGGCGGCCGGGCCGGAGACCTGGAGGCTGCTGCCCGGCAGGAATCCGGTGACCAGGCCGCCCACGATGCCGGTGACCAGGCCGAGTTCGGCCGGGACTCCGGAGGCGACGGCCACGCCCACGCACAGCGGGAGCGCGACCAGGAACACGACGAGGGAGGCGGTGAGGTCCTGCCGCCAGTGCGGGAACCTCCGGTTCTGGTTCTGGCCGGCTATGGAACTCATGCCGGCGCTCACAGGGCCTCGAAGGCGTCGGTGTCCGCACGGTGCCGGCGCACGAGGCCGGTGTGGACCTCGTAGTACCAGCCGTGCAGCCGCAGCCGGCCGTCCGTCAGCCGCTGCTCGACGCAGGGGTAGGAGCGCAGGCGCAGCAGTTGCGCCAGTACGTGGTGCTGCACGGCCCCGGCGACCGTCGGGTCGGCCGGATCGCAGGGCTTCGGCTCGTCGGCCGCGTGCGCCAGCCAGTCGCGCACGGCGGGTACGGCGGTCAGGTCGTCGCCGCGCACCAGCGCGCCGACGGCGCCGCAGTGCGAGTGGCCGCAGACCACGATGTCCGTGACGCCGAGGACCTCGACGGCGTACTCGATGGTGGCCGCCTCGCCGGAGGGGTGCTCGGCACCGTAGGGCGGGACGATGTTGCCCGCGGTGCGCAGCTCGAAGAGCTGGCCGGGCCGGGCGCCGGTGATCAGGGCCGGTACGACCCGGGAGTCGGAGCAGGTGATGAACAGGACTTCGGGCGACTGGCCTTCGGCGTGCCCGGCGAACTCCTCAGGGCGCTGTCCGAACGTACGGGCGTTGTCGATGAGGGGTTGCATGATGCTGTTTTCCTCCTGGCGCGCCGTGGGGGCGCGTCGGACGGGTGGGACAGAGGTGGGGGATGTTCCGGTGGTCCGTCAGCAGCGGAAGACCTGAAGGGCCGCGGGCGAGTGGTCCGGCGCGGATCTCGGCCGGTCCGCGGCCGCCAGGGCGGACGTGAGGGGCGCGGGCGCCGCGGGGCCGCGCTGCCGCGTGCCCGAGCGCTCGGGGGCGTCGGGCTGGGGCGCGGTGGTGGTGCGGTGCCGGTCACGGGCGCGCGCGGAACCGTTCGGGTTCCCCGGGCGGCCGGTGTCGTGGCAGGTGACGGTCTCGTCGTATGCGGCAGTGCCGGAGTGGGTGGTTCCGGAGTGGGTGTTGGCCACGGCATCACGGCTCGTATGCGCGGATGCGAAGGGTGGGGCGGGTGCGAAGACCGTCAGGACGAGCAGGACGGCGGCGAGGAGCGCAAGCGCGGTCCGGGCCGTCGTGGCTCGTGACATACGCCCCCCTCCAGGCAGTTCACGGCGGTGGCGTGCGCCGGTGCACGGTCAAAGCAAGGTCAACGCATGGTCAATGCGTGGTCAAGAAACACGTTAACCCTGCAAAGCGCTTTGCAGGGTTAACGTGGCGTTACGAGCCGAAGAGAGCCTGAAATTGGCGGGTGGGTTGGCGGGAATGGGCCGCCTCGGCCGCCCTCAGGGCGTGTCGACCAGGCGTCCGGCGTCCCGGGCCAGCGCGGTGAGCCGGGAGATCGCCCGGAAGTACTTCTTGCGGTAGCCGCCCTTCAGCATCTCCTCGCTGAACAGCCGGTCGAAGGGCAGCCCGGAGGCCAGGACGGGCACCTCGCGGTCGTAGAGCCGGTCCGCGAGCACCACGAGCCGCAGCGCCGTCGACTGGTCCGGCACCGGGCGGACCCCGGTGAGGCACACGGCCGTCAGGCCGTCGGTCAGGGCGCCGTAACGGCTGGGGTGGACGCGGGCGAGGTGGTCGAGGAGGGCGGGGAAGTCGTCCAGGGAAGCACCCTCGGTGGCCCGCGCCGTACGGGTCACCTGCTCGTCGGAGTACGGCGCAGGGGCCTCGGGCAGGCCGCGGTGGCGGTAGTCCTCGCCGTCGATGCGCAGGGCGCGGAAGTGGGCGGACAGGCCCTGGATCTCGCGCAGGAAGTCGGCCGCCGCGAACCGGCCTTCGCCGAGCTTGCCCGGCAGCGTGTTGGAGGTGGCGGCGAGCGCCACGCCGGCCTCCACCAGCCGGGCGAGCAGGCTGGAGACGAGGACGGTGTCGCCGGGGTCGTCGAGCTCGAACTCGTCGATGCACAGCAGACGGTGCCCGGACAGCGTCTGCACGGTCTGCTGGAAGCCGAGGGCGCCGACGAGGTTGGTCAGCTCCACGAAGGTGCCGAAGGCCTTGCGGGAGGGCTCGGCGGGAGTGGCGTGCCACAGGGAGGCCAGCAGGTGGGTCTTGCCGACGCCGTAGCCGCCGTCGAGGTACACGCCGCGGGGTCCGGCCGGGGTCTTCGGCGCCTTGCCGCGGCCCAGCCCGAAGAAACCGCGCCTGCCGGTGGCCGCGCCGGGCGCCTCGCCGAGTCCGCCCGCGAAGTCCTCCAGCACCCGGACGGCCTCGCTCTGGCCGGGCTGGTTCGGGTCCGGGATGTACGTGCCGAAGCGGACGGAGTCGAAACGGGGCGGGGGCACCATCTCGGCGACCAGACGGTCCGCGGGGACACGGGGCTCGCGGGCGCACAGGGAGACCGTGGCCGGAGCCGACCCGGTTATCGGGGCGGGCACGGAGGCGGGGGAGGAGGACGACACGGTACTCAATGGTAGGGCCTGCCCGGCACGCCTCGTCGTCGGCCGGTCGGCGGTCTCCGGGAGGTGTGGCGCGGCGGGCCGTGCGGATGCGGGGGCCGGTGCGAAGGGGGCGCCCCCGGTATGCGGAGGGACGCCGCGGGGGTGTGGGAACCGGGCGCCGACCGTGGTCCGGCGCGGGATCGGCGCCGTGGGTGCGGTGGGCGGGTGCGGGGCTCCGGCCTGCGCGGTTGGGCCGGCGGCTGCGTGGAACACTGCACCCCATGCGACGCCTGTTCCCCGTGTCCCCCGCGACCGATCCGACCGTCGATCCGGGCGGCGGCTTTGAGACCGACCGGGAGTGGAGCCTGGCCGAGCTGGCCGCCGCCTACGCGTACCCCGAGCCGGACGGGCACCGGCGGACGTGGCTGCGGGCCAACATGGTCTCCACCCTCGACGGCGCCGCCCAGCACGACGGCCGCTCCCAGCCCATCTCCAGCGCGGCCGACATGCGGGTCTTCGGCACCCTGCGGGCCCTGGCGGACGTGGTGATCGCCGGTGCCGAGACCGTACGGCAGGAGGGGTACCGCCCGGCACGCGCGCGGGCTGACTTCGCCGAGGCGCGGCGGTCGGCCGGTCAGGCGCCCGTGCCGGCGATCGCGGTGGTCAGCGCGAGCCTGGAGCTGGACTTCTCCCTGCCGCTGTTCACCTCCCCGCTCGTGCCCACCCTGGTCCTGACCGGAGCCGCCGCCGCCCCGGACCGGATCGCGGCCGCCGAGAAGGCCGGGGCCCGGGTGGTGATCGCGGGCGACGGCGTCGGCGTGGACCCGGCCCGCGCCCTCGCGGCACTCGCCGGGCTGGGGCACACCCGGCTGCTGACCGAGGGCGGTCCGCGGCTGCTGGGGCAGTTCGTCACCGCGGGCGTGCTCGACGAGCTGTGCCTGACCGTCTCCCCGATGCTGACCGCGGGGGACGCGCAGCGGATCGCGGGCGGACCGGCGGTCGAGGTCCCACGGCGGTTCGTACTGGCGTCCCTGCTGGAGGAGGAAGGTTTCCTCTTCAGTCGTTACCGGCGTGACTAGGGCGATCCCGGGCAGGCGCGGACGGCGGCGGCCGAACAGGGGTCCGGTCGTTACCGCGCAGCCGGGAATCAGCGGAATCTCCCGTTCCGTTTAGCCCGCGCCGGGCACACTGAATCCGGCAGTACCCGTGCGATCACGGGGCAGGATGGTTTCCGCAGGGTCTGGTACGGCCTACGGAGGGTGGGCCCACGGGCCCTCGAAGGAGAAGGGGCGCCTGGTGTTCACAAGCGTTTTGATGATCGAGAAGGCCCTGACGTCCGCCGACGTGGAGTTCGTCACCACCTTGCACGGGGACGAGCAGGTCGGCTTCCACGTGCTGCTCCAGCCGCGCGGCGATCAGGCGGACCGGCTGCTGCGGGCCATCGACGACGTCGCGCTCGGCGAGCTCGACGACGCCGTACGCGAGGGGGAGACCCCGGAGGGCCAGGAGGCGCAGAGCGTCGGGGAGCGGGCCCTGGAGGTGTCCCTCACGGCCCTGCGCGCGTCCGGCGCCCAGGCCGAGGGACGGCTGATCGAGGACCACCCGCTGGACGAGCTCAAGGCCGTGGTCATGGAGGTCGCGGCCGACGAGGTGATCGTCCTGACCGACCCCCACTACGTGGAGGAGTTCTTCCACCGGGACTGGGCCTCCCGGGCCCGGCACAAGGTCGGCGTCCCCGTCCTGAAACTCTTCTCGCACAGCAAGGCATAGGCTGGTGCCGCGCCCCCGCCGAGGGGGCGCGCCCACCGACGGATCACCCTGGGAGAACAGCGCATGGCACCCGGCCTTCCTACCGCCATGGACCGACCGCACTTCATCGGCATCGGCGGCGCCGGAATGTCGGGCATCGCCAAGATCCTCGCCCAGCGCGGCGCCGCGGTGGCGGGCAGCGACGCCAAGGAGTCCGCGACCGCCGAGGCGCTGCGCGCCCTGGGCGCCACGGTGCACATCGGGCACGCGGCGGAGCACCTCGCCGACGACGCGAGCTGCGTGGTGGTCTCCTCGGCGATCCGCGAGGACAATCCGGAGCTGGCCCGCGCCGCCGAGCTGGGCATCCCGGTCGTGCACCGCTCCGACGCCCTCGCCGCCCTGATGAACGGCCTGCGCCCGATCGCCGTGGCCGGCACCCACGGCAAGACCACCACCACCTCCATGCTGGCGGTCTCCCTGTCCGAGCTGGGCCTGGACCCGTCGTACGCGATCGGCGGCGACCTGGACGCGCCCGGCTCCAACGCCCTGCACGGCGACGGCGAGATCTTCGTCGCCGAGGCGGACGAAAGCGACCGGAGCTTCCACAAGTACGCCCCCGAGGTCGCCATCGTCCTCAACGTCGAGCTGGACCACCACGCCAACTACGCCTCGATGGACGAGATCTACGAGTCCTTCGAGACCTTCGCCGCGAAGATCGTCCCCGGCGGCACCCTGGTGATCGCGGCCGACCACGAGGGCGCCCGGGAGCTGACCCGGCGGCTGGCGGGCTCGGTGCGGACGGTGACGTACGGGGAGGCGGAGGACGCCGACGTGCGCATCCTGTCCGTCGTCCCACAGGGCCTCAAGAGCGAGGTCACGGTCGTCATGGACGGCGCCGAGCTGACCTTCGCGGTGTCCGTCCCCGGCCGCCACTACGCCCACAACGCGGTCGCCGCCCTCGCCGCGGGCGCGGCCCTCGGCGTCCCCGCCGCCGAGCTGGCCCCCGCACTGGCCGCCTACACGGGCGTCAAGCGGCGCCTGCAGCTCAAGGGCGAGGCGGCCGGCGTGCAGGTCGTCGACTCCTACGCGCACCACCCCACCGAGATGACGGCCGACCTGGAGGCCATGCGCGCCGCCGTCGGCGACGCCCGCATCCTGGTCCTCTTCCAGCCGCACCTCTTCTCCCGCACCCAGGAGCTGGGCAAGGAGATGGGCCAGGCGTTGTCCCTCGCGGACGCCTCGGTCGTGCTCGACATCTACCCGGCCCGCGAGGACCCGGTCCCGGGCGTCACCAGCGAGCTGATCATCGAGGCGGCCCGCGCGGCGGGCGCGGACGTCACGCCGGTCCACGACAAGGACGCCGCGCCCGCGCTGGTCGCGGGAATGGCGAAGGCCGGTGATCTCGTTCTCACCATGGGCGCGGGTGACGTCACCGACCTCGGACCGCGCATCCTGGACGAGCTGTCGAGCAAGGCGAAGTAAGGGGCTGAGGACTCATGTCGTACGACGTCGAGAAGCCGGACGAGCAGTGGCGGGCGGAGCTGGCCCCGGCCGAGTACGCCGTGCTGCGCGAGGCCGCCACGGAGCCGGCCTTCACCGGTGAGTACACCGACACCAAGACCGAGGGCGTCTACTCCTGCCGCGCCTGCGGTGCGGAGCTGTTCACCTCCACGACCAAGTTCGAGTCGCACTGCGGCTGGCCGTCCTTCTACGACCCGAAGGACACCGACGCGGTCGAGCTGATCGAGGACCGCTCCCACGGGATGGTGCGCACCGAGGTGCGCTGCGCCCGCTGCGGTTCGCACCTCGGACACGTCTTCCAGGGCGAGGGCTACCCGACCCCGACCGACCAGCGCTACTGCATCAACAGCATCTCGCTGCGCCTGGAGCCGAAGGCGGGCTGAGCGGGCCGGGTCCGCGGACGGATTTCCGGTGTGAACGCCCGAGCAGCGGGAAGGAGTCGCCCCGGAGCAACGGGGGCCCCGCGGACCAGCCGTCTACACTCGACCGGCGACGGCCCCACCGACCGCGGCCGGAGCGGGCAGCTTCTGCCAGACCCGAAGGGTATTCGGCGTTTTGATACGGATGGACTCAGTCACCAAGCGGTACCCGGACGGCACCGTGGCGGTCGACCGGCTGTCACTGGAGATACCCGACCGCTCGATCACGGTCCTCGTCGGTCCCTCGGGCTGCGGCAAGACGACCACCCTGCGGATGATCAACAGAATGGTCGAGCCCTCCGAGGGAACGATCCTGCTCGACGGCGAGGACCTCCAGCAACAGCCCGTCACCACGCTGCGCCGGTCGATGGGGTACGTCATCCAGAACGCGGGGCTCTTCCAGCACCGGACGATCCTCGACAACATCGCCACCGTGCCCCGCATGATCGGCTGGGGCAAGCAGAAGTCCCGCGAGCGGGCCGCCGAGCTGATGGCACGGGTGGGGCTCGACACCTCCCTCGCCAAGCGGTATCCGTACCAGCTCTCCGGTGGCCAGCAGCAGCGCGTCGGCGTGGCCCGGGCGCTCGCCGCCGACCCGCCGGTGCTGCTCATGGACGAGCCGTTCTCCGCCGTCGACCCCGTCGTCCGCAAGGGGCTGCAGGACGAACTGCTGCGCATCCAGGACGAACTGGGCAAGACCATCGTCTTCGTCACCCACGACATCGACGAGGCCATCAAACTCGGCACCATGGTCGCGGTGATGCGCACCGGCGGCCGGCTCGCCCAGTTCGCGCCGCCCGCCGAGCTGCTGTCCGACCCCGCGGACGACTTCGTCGAGGACTTCCTCGGTGCCGACCGCGGCATCCGGCGGCTCTCCTTCTTCTCCTCCGCCGCCCTGGCGCTGAGCACCGGCCCGGTCGTGCGCACCGACGCCACCGCCGAGCAGCTCGCCGCCGCCGACGGTGCCACCCACCTGCTGGTCACCGACGCGGACGACCGGCCGCTGGGCTGGGCCGAGCCGGGCGGCCCGACCGCGGGGGACCTCGCCGCCGGGCGACTGCTGTCCTACGGGCGGCCCTTCGTGCCCGGCACCGACTCGCTGCGGGCCGCGCTCGACTGCGCCGTGCTCTCGCCCACCGGCTGGGCCGTCGCCGTGGACGGCGACGGCCGGGTGACCGGCGTCGTCTCCCAGCAGACCATCGGCGAGGCGATCCGCTCCGCCCACGGCGCCGCGGCGGGCCCCGGCGACACCCGGACCGAGGAGCCCGCCGACATCACCAAGGTCGCCCCGTGAACGGCTTCTTCGACATACCGAGCGACCTCGACAACACCTACTTCGGACTGATCGGCCTGCATCTGCGCGAGGCGCTGCTGCCGGTCCTGGCCGGGCTGCTCGCCGCGCTGCCCCTCGCCCAGCTGTGCGTGCGCTTCCGCTGGCTGTACCCGCCGGTGCTCGGGGTGACGACCGTCTTCTACGCCATCCCCTCGCTGGCCGTCTTCGTGGTCCTCATCGACTACACCGGCCAGACCGAGATGACCGTGATGATCCCGCTGGCCGTGTACAGCCTGGTGGTGCTCGTCCCGGCGATCGTCGACGGCGTGCGGTCGGTGCCCGAGGAGACCCTGGCCGCGTCCACCGCCATGGGCTTCGGGCCCGTCAGGCGCTACCTCCAGGTGCAGCTGCCGATCGCCGTGCCCGCGATCCTCGCCGGACTGCGGGTGGCCGTGTCGGCGAGCATCTCCCTGGTCAGCGTCGGCGCCCTCATCGGCAACCAGGGCGCCCTCGGCAACCTGCTCGCGGACGCCCAGAAGTACGGCCGGCCCGAACTGGCGGTCAACTCCGTCCTCACCACCGCCGTACTGGCCGTCCTGTGCGACGCGCTCCTCGTCCTGGCCCGGAACCTGCTGACCCCGTGGCTGCCCCGGGGCAAGCGGCAACGCCCGAAGGACGCCGCCGCGCGGCCCGAGCCCGAGGAGGCGGCGGCCCGGTGAACGTGCTCCACTTCGTCAACGCCTTCTTCAGCGACAGCGCCCACTGGCACGGCTACGACGGCATCCCCGCCCGCCTGCTGGAACACGTCCAGTACACGCTGATGGCCCTCGGCCTCGCCGCCGCCATCGGATTGCCCGCCGGGCTGCTGACCGGGCACACCGGGCGCGGTGGCAACGCCGTCGCCTTCGTCGCCACCGCCGCCCGCGCCCTGCCCAGCTTCGGACTGCTGGTGCTGATCGCCGTCGGTGTCGGTATCGGTCTGCTGCCCGTGATGGTCCCGCTGGTCGTGCTCGCCGTCCCGCCGATCCTGGTGACCACCTACGAGGCCGTCCGCTCCGTCGACCCCTCCCCGGTGGACGCCGCGCGCGGCATGGGCATGCACGAGACCGGCATCCTCTTCCGGGTCGAACTGCCCGTCGCCCTCCCGCTGGTCCTCAGCGGGCTGCGCTCGGCCGCCATCCAGGTCGTGTCGACGGCGACCATCGCCGCCTACGTCAGCCTCGGCGGGCTCGGCCGCTACATCATCGACGGGCTCTACCAGCGCGACTACGAGAAGGTGGTCGGCGGCGCCACGCTGGTCGCCCTCATGGCGCTCGTCACCCTCGCGGTGTTCTGGGCGGCCGGGCGGCTGGCCGTGTCGCCGGGGGTGCGCAGACGTTGACGGCGCACGGCGGCGAAAAAACCGTAACCAGGCCGTTCTTGACTGATCGGCGACCGGATCGTTTGGATCGACGGATGACTTTCACCGCGAAGAGCAGCAGGTCCAGGACTAGGCACACCGGCGCGGCGGCCGTCGCGCTCACCGCCGCCGCGGCGCTGCTCGCGGGCTGTTCCTCCGGCTCCGACGACACCTCCGACAACCCCCTCGCGGGTGACAAGGCGGAGGCAGGCACCGTCGTCGTCGGCTCGAACAACTTCGCCGAGAGCACCCTGCTCGCAGACATCTACGGGGAGGCGCTCAAGGCCAAGGGCCTCAAGGTCACCTACCAGCACAACATAGGCAGCCGCGAGACGACGTACGGCCTGATGAAGAACGGCTCCGTCACGGTGCTCCCGGAGTACAACGGCTCGCTGCTCGCCTACCTCGACCCGAAGGCCGAGCAGAAGTCCGTCGAGGAGGTGAACGAGGCGGCGAAGGGCAAGCTGGACAAGAAGCTGACGCTGCTGGAGTCGTCACCGGCCGAGAACAAGGACTCGGTGAGCGTCAACGCCGAGACCGCGAAGAAGTACGGCCTCACCGCCGAGTCGACCCTCGCCGACCTCAAGGACGCCGCACCGGACCTGGTGATCGGCGGATCGCCCGAGTTCCAGACGCGTCAGCAGGGACTCAAGGGGCTGGAGTCGGTGTACGGCCTGAAGTTCAAGTCCTTCAAGGCGCTCGACGCGGGCGGTCCGCTGACCCAGTCGGCGCTGACCAAGAACACCGTGCAGGCGGCGGACGTCTTCACCACCGACCCCACCATCATCAAGGAGAAGTTCGTCGTCCTGAAGGACCCGGAGAACCTCTTCGGCCACGCGAACGTGACCCCGCTGGTCGCCAAGGAGGGCCTGGACAAGGAGGGCGTGGCCGCGCTGAACGCGGTCTCCGCCAAGCTGGACACCGAGACGCTCCTCGACCTGGACGCGCAGGTCCAGCTGGACAAGAAGGACCCGCTGGACGTGGCCAAGGCGTGGCTGAAGTCCGCGGGTCTGGTCTGACGGACGCCCGGGGACGACTCGTCACGACGCCGCGGCCCCGGCCGCGGCGTCGATCAGCTGGTCGATCAGGGCGATGAGGACGTCCCGGCTGGAGGTCCGCTCCCGCGCGTCGCACAGCAGCACCTGCACGTGCTCCGGCAGCGCGAGGGCCTCGCGGATCTCCGCGGCCGGGTACGGATGCCGGCCGTGGAAGCCGTTGACGGCGACGACGAACGGAATGCCCCGCCGCTCGAAGAAGTCGATCGCGGCGAAGCTCGACTCGGGCCTGCGGACGTCGACCAGGACCACCGCGCCGAGCGCCCCGATCGCCAGGTCGTTCCACATGAACCAGAAGCGCTGCTGACCGGGCGTACCGAAGAGGTAGAGCACCACGTCCCGGCCGATGGTGATCCGGCCGAAGTCCAGGGCCACGGTCGTGGCCCGCTTCTCCTCGATCCCGGCCAGGTCGTCGATGTCCAGGCCCGCCGCCGTCAGCGGTTCCTCGGTGCGCAGCGGGGCGATCTCGCTGACCGACCCGACCATGGTGGTCTTGCCGACGCCGAAACCGCCGGCGATGAGGATCTTCACCGCCTCGGGCGCGGTGGAGCGTGCGGATGCCGTGGGCGTCTCGGCGACGCGCTCAGAGCCGGCCAAGGCCGTCCCTCACTTTCTGCAGCAGGTCCAGGTCCTCGGTGGCGCGGGAGACGGGGTGCGGCGGCCTCGCGGTGATCCGGCCGGCCTCCAGCAGGTCCGAGAGCAGGATGACGACCACGCTCACCGGCAGGTCGAGACGGGCCGCGATCTCCGCCACGGCCATCGGCTCGGCGCACAGCCGCAGGATCCGCAGGTGCTCGGGCTGCGGACGCGCCGCCCGGCTGGGCTGCGGGTCGAGAGCGGTCACCGTCGTGATGAGGGTGAAGTCGGCGCGGCTGGGCCGGGTCCGGCCGCCGGTCAGGGTGAACGGCCGCACGAGCCGGCCCCCCGCGTCGCCTCCGGTCACGTCACTCGCCGGGGCCGGCGGTGGCCCGCGGTGCCGCGCTCAGGTGCTCGCCGATCTTCTTCACCAGCATGTTCATCTGGTACGCCACCACGCCGACGTCGGCGTTCGGCCCGGTGAGCACGACCAGGTGCGCGCCGGGGCCCGCGGAGGTGAGTATCAGGTAGCCGTTGGCCATCTCGATGAGCGCCTGGCGCACCGGACCGCCCCGGAAGTCCATGCTGACGCCTTTGCTGAGGCTCATCAGGCCCGACGCGGTCGCCGCCAGCCGCTCGGCGTCGTCCCGCAGGAACCCGGTGGACTTGCTGACGACCAGTCCGTCCTCGGAGAGCACCACCGCCTGGTTCACGTCGGCGACCCGCTCCACGAGTCCGGTGAGCAACTGGTCCAGCTCGGTGTGCGTGGCGGGGGAGGGTCGGGTCATCGCGTGTCCTTCGTCGGCGGTCGGCGGTCGGCGGTCGGGGTCGTGGGGGCGGCGGAGGAGAACACGTGCCCGTCGGTGCCGGTGCCGGTGTCCTCCGCGTCGGCGGTGTCCTCATCGGTCTGGGCCCGCAGCGTGCCGCGCTGGAAACCGGCGAGGGAGGACGCGGCGCGCTCGGCCGTGAAGTCGGCGTAGTCGTCGGACGCGTCCTGCGAGCCGTCCCGGCGGTCGCCCAGATCCTCGTCGCGCAGCTCGGCGGCGAGGCTGGTCTGCGGCACCCGGCGGGGCAGCGGTGCCAGGCCGCCTCGCTCACCGGCGGAGCCGTCGGGGGAGCCGTCGGGGGAGCCCGCCGCGGCCGCGGACCGGCTCGCGGGCGCCGGCCGGGACGACCGTACGGGCCGCACGGACCGTTCGCCGCCGGCCGGGTCTCCTTCCGGCCCCGAGGCCGCGGCGGTGGCGGCGGGCGCGGCGGACCGGCCCGCCGGGGCGGCCTCGTCGCGCGGGGTGGCCGCGGAGGCCCCGCCGACACGGCGGTCGCGCGCCCCGGCCGCCGTCACGTCGGTGCCGTCCGCCCCGCCGACCGGCTCGCGCACCACGATGTCGTGCGGGATCAGCACGATCGCCGTGGTCCCGCCGTACGGCGAGGGGCGCAGCGTGACGGTGATGCCGTGCCGGTGCGCGAGGCGGGCGACGACGAACATGCCGAGCCGCAGGTCGTCGGCGAGCGCCACCACGTCGAACTGCGGGGCCACCGCCAACTGGGCGTTGAACGACGCGTAGTCCTCCTCCGACAGCCCGAGCCCGCGGTCCTCGATCTCGACGGCCAGGCCCTTGGCCACCACTGCCGCCCGCACCCCGACCGGGTTGGGCGCGGGGGAGTACGCGGTCGCGTTGTCGATCAGCTCGGCCAGCAGGTGGATCACGTCGGCCACCGCGGGCGGGGCCAGGGCCACCTCCTCGTCGGTGTGCAGCTCCACCCGCTGGTACTCGGCGACCTCGCCGACCGCGCTGCGCAGGATGTCGACCAGCGACACGGGCTCGCGCCAGGTGCGCCGGGGCTGCTCACCGCTGATGATGACGAGGTTCTCCTCGTAGCGCCGCAACTGACTGGCGGTGGAGTCCAGTTCGTACAGGCCCTTGAGGATCTCGGGGTCCGTGTGCTCGCGCTCCAGCGCGTCCAGCTTGCCGAGCTGCATGTTGACGAGGTTCTGGCTCTGCCGCGCGATGCCCAGGATGACCTTCTGGAAGCCGCGCCGGGTGTCGGCGAGTTCGACGGCGGTGTGCACGGCGGTGCGCTGGGCCGTGTTGAACGCCTGCGCGACCTGGCCGAGTTCGTCCCGTCCGTAGTCCAGCGGCGGGGTCGCCGACTCCACGTCGACCGTCTCGCCCCGCTCCAGCCGGGCCACCACGTCGGGCAGCCGTTCCTCGGCCAGGCTCAGGGTGGCCAGCCGCAGCCCGCGCAGCCGCCGGGACAGCGAGCGGGTGATGCGCCAGGACATCACGATGCACAGCAGCAGGGCGATCAGGCCGCCCGCGCTGAGGATGCCGGCCTTGAGCAGCAGGCCCCGGGCCTCCTCGGCGCTGCGGTCGAGCAGACTGTCCGTCTGCTGCCGGATGAGCTGCCCGTACTGGGTGGAGATCTTGTCGAAGGCGGTGATCCAGCGCTGTCGTGCGTCCGGCAGGTCGATCCGGTCGCCCCCGCCCGCCGAACGGGCCTCCAGCACCTGGTCCTCGACGTCCTGCATGGACTTCCACTCGGAGCTCGCGAGGATGCGCTCGGTCTGCGTCTTCGCGCTGCCGGTCAGCGAGGGGACGATCTGGTCCTGCACCAGCCAGCGGCGGGTGTGCACCAGCTGGGCGAACCGGGACCACTGCTCCTCGTCCATCCGGCCCGACGGCCAGGCCAGGGTGAGCCGGGCGTCCTCCTGGGAGACCAGTTCGGCGGCGTGCTCCAGGGCCACCAGCGGACCCGCCCGGGAGGTGAGGTCGCCGTCGTCGACCTGGGAGAGCTCCTGGAAGGCGTGGATCTGCTCGTCGACGATCGAGGTGTACTGGTCGAGCGCCTGCTCGGCGGTGATGTCGCTGGGGTCGTCCACCTGGTCGCGGTAGTACTCCAGACTGCCCACCGAACCGAGCACCGAGTACAGCCGGTCCGAGATCCGGTCGGGAGCGCTCTCGATCGCGTCCGACTGGCCCACGAGCTGGGCCACCGCCTCGTCCGTCTTCCTGCGCTGCGCGTCCAGCTCCGCCCGGTCGCCGCCCGGCGCGGCCAGCCAGGCGGCCGACAGACTGCGCTCCTTCTGCAGGGCGAGGGCGGCCTCGGTGCCCATGGCACCGGTGTCGCGGCTCAGCTCCGTCTGCGCCCGCAGCCGCAGCCCCTCGGAGAACATCTGGATCGTCGTGACGCCCCAGACGGCCGCGAGGGTGACGCCGGGCACCAGGGCCAGGAGGATCAGGGACAGACGTATGGAGCCGAGGCGGCGCCGGGCGCCCTTCCGCCGCGTCCGACTGGCCTTCCGTGTCTTGCGTGCAGACATCGTCGTCCTAGGCGATCAGTCGGGGAGGGGAGCGGAGGCGGGCGGACGCCGTCGGCCGCGGGACCCGGTCACCGGGTGCCGCCCGCGGCGAACTTCGCGACCGAGTCGGCGTTGGCCCGGGTCACGAAGGCGGGACCGGTCAGCACGGGGGCCACCCCGCCGCCGCTGACGTTGCCGTTGGTGCGGTACAGCCAGAGCGCGTCCACCGCGAGGTAGCCCTGCAGATACGGCTGCTGGTCCACCGCGAACTGGACGTCCCCGCTCTTGACCGCGGCCACCAGGTCGTCGTCGAGGTCGAAGGTGGCGACCTGGGCGGAGCTGCCCGCCTCGTCGACCGACTTGACGGCGGTGAGGGCGAACGCCGCGCCGTTCATGACGACTTCGTCGATCCCGGAGTCCTGCCGCAGCCGCGCCGTGACGGCCGCGCCGACCGCCTTCATGTCGGTGCCCTCGACGTAGAGCATCTCGGTCTCGCCACCGAAGGTCTTCTTCACGCCGGCGCAGCGGGCCTCCAGGGCGACGTTGCCGCGCTCGTGGATGACGCACAGGGCGTGCTTGGCCTTGAGGTCGTTCAGCTTGTCGCCGACGGCCCGGCCCGCGACGCTCTCGTCCTGCCCGAAGTACTCCAGGAGCCCGGTGGAACGCCAGGCGTCGATACCGGAGTTGAGGCCGACCACGGGAATGCCGGCGGCCCTGGCCTCGGCGACCGGCGCCTTCATCGCCTGCGGTTTGGCCAGGGTCACGGCGATGCCGTCGGCCTTGTCGCGGACGGCGTCCCGCACCAGGTCGGCCTGGTCGGCGGTGTCGGCGTCCCCGGCGTAGGTCAGGTCGATGCCGTCCTTGGCGGCCGCCGCCTCGGCGCCCTTGCGCACCCGGTCCCAGAAGGCGTCGCCCTCACCGCCGTGGGTGACCATGACGATCTTCAACCGGTCGCCGCTGGACCCGCCGGCGGCGTCCGCCGCCGAGCCGTCCTCGTCCCCGCCGAGGGCGGAGCAGCCGGCCGCCAGCAGACAGACGGCCGCGGCGAGGGCCGCGGCGCGCAGGGGTGCGGGGGAGTGGGTGGGCGGGTGAGCTGTACTCATGGGGGCGGGGGCACCTCGCTGTGCGGCCGAGCAGGAGGAACGGGGCGAGCGGGCCCGGAGTCGCGGGTCAGTGCGCCAACCGGGTGAAAGTCGCCTGGCCGGAGCAAACCGTGTGTGACCGCTGGTAGTCAAGTGACCAGCGAACCGCTGCCGGTTGTCGGTGCCGCATCGTGATGAACGAGGTGGCGAAAGCGGGCCGAAGCGGAATGCCGGGCGGTATGCCCGGCGCCGTGCCCGGTGGCGTCGGCGGCGGGTCCGCGGTGGCGTCCGGGCGTGCGGGGGTCCCGCCGAGGCTGATCTGATGGACAGTTAGTCAGTGAGTTATCGTGTACAGGGGGTAAAAACAGGCGGCCCGGTCTGTCGAGTTCCAGCCCAGGAGAGTCCAGCCGATGGCGAGGCAGCTACGCGCCGAGCAGACCCGCGCGACGATCGTCGGTGCGGCGGCCGACCTTTTCGACCGCCACGGCTACGAGTCGACCAGCCTGAGCGAGATCGTCGCCCACGCCGGGGTCACCAAGGGCGCCCTGTACTTCCACTTCGCGGCGAAGGAAGACCTCGCGCACGCCATCATGGAGATACAGTCCCGCACCTCCCGCCGGCTGGCGAGCGACCTGGACGGGCGGGGCTACTCCTCGCTGGAGGCGCTGATGCGCATCACGTTCGGCATGGCCCGGCTCTGCGAGGAGGGCCCGGTGCTGCGGGCCGGGCTGCGGCTGGCCACCGCGGGCGTACCGGTACGGCCGCCACTGCCGCACCCCTTCACCGAGTGGCGCGAGATCGCCACGTCCCGGCTGCTGAACGCCGTACGGCAGTCCGACGTGCACCCGGACATCGACGTCGACTCCGTCGCCCACACCCTCGTCTGCTCCGTCGTCGGCACCCGCGTCGTCAGCGGCACCCTCGAACCGGCCGGGCGCCAGCCCCGTCGCCTCGCCGAGATGTGGTACATCCTGATCCGCGGCATGGTCCCGGTGACCCGGCGCGCCCGCTACCTCACCCTCGCGGCCCGCCTGGAACAGGAGACGGGCACGGCCTGACGGTACGGTGACGTGCATGCCCGACACCCCGTTCGTGCCCGCCCCCGTCATCGTCGGCGACGAGCCCGGCTCCTTCCCGCACGGCGTGCTGGCCGAGCGGCACCCCGCCATCGTGCGGCAGGTGCGGGACGCCTTCCCCCTCGATCCCGAACGGCGCCACGCGCTCGACGCGCTGCTCGCGAGCTGCGCCGACGGCGTGGTCGAGCCGCCGCCCGCCGCCGCCGACCCCACCGGCCGCGACCGGGACCGCTGGGCGAGGTGGGGCATGGACGCGTACGCCGGCCGCTCCTGGTACGACGTGCCCTGGCTGTGGGCCGAGAGCCACTTCTACCGCCGGCTCCTCGACGCCGTCGGCTACTTCGGCCCCGGCGCGTGGCAGGGCGTCGACCCCTTCCGGCCCGCGAAGCTCGCCGAACTCGACGCGCCGGAGACGGACGAGGAACTCGCCGCGCTCGACGGTCTCGGCGCCCTGTCCGCCGACGAGCGCGACCGGGCCCTGCTGCACGGCTCGCTGTGGGGCAACCGCGCCGACCTCGGCTTCCGGCTCTCCGACCGGGGCGGCGGCACCGAGGGGGCGGTCGAGGCCCTCGTCGCCGACGACAGCGACACCCTCTGGTCGCTGCTCCCGGCCTCCGGGCCGGGCGTCTTGCACCGGGGACCGGTCACGCTGTGCCTCGTCGCCGACAACGCCGGCCGCGAACTCGTCCCCGACCTGCTCCTCGTCTCGCACCTCCTCGCCGAGGGCCGCGTCGACCGGGCCGTCCTGCACGTCAAGCCGTACCCGTACTACGTCTCCGACGCCACGCCCACCGACGTGCTCGACGCGCTGCGGCGGCTCGTCAGGGCGGGCGGCGCGGCGGCGGTCCACGGCGACCGGCTCTGGACCGCGCTGACCGACGGCCGCGTCACCGTCCGCGCCCACCCCTTCTCCTGCGCCCCGCTGCCGTACGCGGACATGCCCGACGACCTGCGCGAGGACTTCGCCGCGGCCACCGTCACCGTCCTCAAGGGCGACCTCAACTACCGGCGTCTGGTGGGCGACCGGTGGTGGCCGCCGACCACCTCCTTCGCGGACGTCACCGCGTACTTCCCCGGTCCCGTCGCCGCGCTGCGCACCCTGAAGTCCGACGTGGTCACCGGGCTCGACGCGAGGACCGAGGCCGCGCTGGAGGCGAGCGGCGAGCGGCGCTGGCGGACGAGCGGGACGCACGCCCTGATCCAGGTCAGGCGCTGAAGGAGTACTGAGGGAGTGCTCAGGGAGTGCTTGGGGAGAAGTTCCCGCATTCCGGGCGGATTCACGCGATGGTGTGATCATGTGCGGCCCTGTGGATGCGTCCGGAGGGCCATGGGTAGTGCCCGGCCATGACGCAACAGCCCTTCCAACTCCCGCACTTCTACCTGCCGCATCCCGCGCGGCTCAACCCGCATCTCGACGAGGCGCGTGCCCACTCGACGACGTGGGCGCGCGAGATGGGCATGCTGGAGGGCTCCGGGGTCTGGGAGCAGTCCGACCTCGACGCCCATGACTACGGCCTGCTCTGCGCCTACACCCACCCCGACTGCGACGGGCCGGCGCTCTCCCTCATCACCGACTGGTACGTGTGGGTCTTCTTCTTCGACGACCACTTCCTGGAGAAGTTCAAACGCACCCAGGACCGCCTCGCCGGCAAGGCCCACCTGGACCGGCTCCCCCTGTTCATGCCGCTCGACGACGCCACCGGGATGCCCGAGCCGGAGAATCCGGTCGAGGCCGGCCTCGCCGACCTGTGGACCCGGACGGTGCCGGCGATGTCGGCCGACTGGCGCCGCCGTTTCGCCGTCGCCACCGAGCACCTGCTCAACGAGTCGATGTGGGAGCTGTCCAACATCAACGAGGGGCGCGTCGCCAACCCCGTCGAGTACATCGAGATGCGCCGCAAGGTCGGCGGCGCCCCCTGGTCCGCCGGGCTCGTGGAGTACGCGACCGCCGAGGTGCCCGACGCCGTCGCCGGCACCAGGCCGCTCAGGGTGCTCATGGAGACGTTCTCCGACGCCGTGCACCTGCGCAACGACCTCTTCTCCTACCAGCGGGAGGTCGAGGACGAGGGCGAGCTGAGCAACGGGGTGCTGGTCCTGGAGACCTTCTTCGGCTGCACCACCCAGGAGGCCGCCGAGCTGGTCAACGACGTCCTCACCTCACGGCTGCACCAGTTCGAGCACACCGCGTTCACCGAGGTGCCCGCCGTCGCCCTGGAGAAGGGCCTGACCCCGCCGGAGGCCGCCGCCGTCGCGGCTTATACGAAGGGGCTGCAGGACTGGCAGTCCGGCGGCCACGAATGGCACATGCGCTCCAGCCGCTACATGAACAAGGGCGAGCGCCCCCTGGCCGGCTGGCAGACGCTGACCGGCCCCGGCACCTCCGCGGCGGACGTCGGCGCACTGCTCGCCGCCGCGGCCGCCCAGCGGGCCCGCCCCTATTCCTACGTGCCCTTCCAGAAGGTCGGCCCCTCCGTCATCCCCGACATCCGCATGCCCTACCCGCTGGAGCTGAGCCCCGCCCTGGAGGGCGCCCGGCGGCACCTGTCCGAGTGGTGCGCGAGGACGGGCATGCTCAGCGAGGGGGTCTGGGACGAGGACAAGCTCGCGAGCTGCGACCTCCCCCTGTGCGCCGCCGGCCTCGACCCGGACGCCACCCAGGACCAGCTCGACCTCGCTTCCGGCTGGCTGGCCTTCGGCACATACGGCGACGACTACTACCCCCTCGTCTACGGTCACCGCCGGGACCTCGCCGCCGCCCGGCTGACCACCGCCCGGCTGTCGGCCTGCATGCCGCTCGACGGCGAGCCCGTCCCGCCGCCCGTCAACGCCATGGAACGCTCCCTGATCGACCTGTGGGCGCGCACCACGGCCGGGATGACGCCGCAGGAGCGGCGTCCACTGAGGGCGGCCGTCGACACGATGACCGAGGCCTGGGTGTGGGAGCTGTCCAACCAGATCCAGAACCGCGTCCCCGACCCGGTGGACTACCTGGAGATGCGGCGCGCCACCTTCGGCTCCGACCTCACCCTGGGCCTGTGCCGCGCCGGGCACGGCCCGGCGGTGCCGCCCGAGGTCTACCGCAGCGGTCCCGTCCGCTCCCTGGAGAACGCGGCGATCGACTACGCCTGCCTGCTCAACGACGTCTTCTCGTACCAGAAGGAGATCGAGTACGAGGGCGAGATCCACAACGCGATCCTCGTCGTGCAGAACTTCTTCGGCGTCGACTACCCGGCGGCCCTGGGCGTCGTGCAGGACCTGATGAACCAGCGCATGCGCCAGTTCGAGCACGTCGTCGCACACGAACTCCCCGTCGTCTACGACGACTTCCAGCTGTCCGAGGAGGCGCGGGGCATCATGCACGGCTATGTCACCGACCTGCAGAACTGGATGGCGGGCATCCTCAACTGGCACCGGAGCGTCCCGCGTTACAAGGCCGAGTACCTGGCGAGCCGCACCCACGGCTTCCTCCCGGACCGGATCCCGGCCGCGCCCGTGCCCAGGCCGGTCACCGTGCCGGGGAGCAGTCCCGCCCTGACGCCCTGACCGACGTTCAGTCTCACTCTTTCGTGGCTCGTCACGCGCCGGTGCGCCGGGTAGAGCACCTGCCGGAGGCGATCCATGGAACAGACAGCGTTGCGTCCCAAGCCGATGCCCGGCCGGGACCCGGGGCCCGGCACCGAGCCCGGCACCGACCGGCGTCCGCACCCCGGGCGCCGGCGCCGGCGGCGGCTGACCACCCTGCTGCTCGGCGTGCTCACCGCGGTGGTCCTGCTCCTCGCGGGCGTGGGACTCGGCACGGTGGGCGCCACGGTGATCGGCATGAGCAAGCTGGCCGAGATGCAGCAGCAGGCCGGGGCGGCGGGGCCGGGAGGGGGCGCCGGAGCGGCGACGGGCACCCGGGCCGCCCCGGCGCACCCGTCGGCCGGTTCCTCGGCCGGCCCGTCCCCCTCCCCGGCGCCGGTCGGCGCGACCCTCGGTGTGGAGGCCGTGGACGACGAGAAGCCCGGAGCCCGGGTCGTCGGCGTCCACGTGCCGGGGCCCGGGTACGCGGCGGGTCTGGTGCGGGGTGACGTCCTGCTGGCGTTCGGCAGGACCCGCGTCGACTCGGCCGCCGACCTCGCACACGCCGTGGCCCGCGCCCGCCCCGGCAAGGAGGTCAAGCTCACCGTGCGCCACCGCAGCGGCGGCTACCAGCAGCTGACGGCCGTACCGGGCGTCGTCACATGACACTGCGCACCGGCTGCCTGCCGTCGCCCGACGGTGCGTCGCGCGACACTACCGTCACGCCACCGTGCGGAAGTGGCTCGTGAGCCGTCCGGCGTCGTCCAGCACGTGGAAGGCGAGCCCGACCGGCGCGTCCCGGTCCGCGATCTCCTCGCCCTCCCAGGGCAGCCGCAGCGTCCACGTCACCCCGGGGCCGACCATCAGCGGCCGCCCGGCGAACACCGTGGCGGCGGGTGTGTGGGCGTGACCCGTGATCAGCCCGGCGATCCGGGGCCTTCGCTCCAGCAGTGCGGCGAGGCGCTCGGGGTGGCGCAGCCGGCAGGAGTCGGGCAGGGGGTGGTGCACGGGCGTGGGCGGGTGGTGGAAGGCGAGCAGGGCCGGCATGTCGCCGTCGAGTCCGTCGAGCGACGCCTCGATCCAGGCGTAGGTCTCCTCGTCCAGTTCGCCTTCGTCGCTGCCCGGGATGCTGGAGTCGCACATCAGGACCGCGGCGCCGTCGAAGACGTGCATGCCGTTGACCGGGCCGTCGGCGGCGGGGCGGCCGAGCAGCGCCTTGCGGTAGGGCGCGCGGCTGTCGTGGTTGCCCGGGCAGGTGAGCACGGGGAACGGCGCGGAGCCGTCGCCCAGTCCCAGGAGGCGGGCGGCCTCCTCGTACTCCGCCTCCGTGCCGTGGTCCGCGACGTCCCCGGTGACCAGCAGCGCGTCCACCCGTCCCGGCAGCCGCCACAGCCGGTCGCGCACCCGCTCGGCGCGCTCCGTCGCCCGCGGGCTTCCGTCCAGGTGCAGATCGCTGATGTGCGCGAGTACGAGCACGATGCCGGCCTCCTTCGGGCGCCCCGACCGCGGACGCCTCCCGTTGCTAATGATTGGAAGGCATCCAATCATTAGTTGTCGGGGTTGTTCCATGCCAATCGGCTCGCGTCGCCCCCGTCCTGGGGGCAGGATGCTGCCCGTGGTCCCTTCACCCTTGCGCCCCGGGAGGCCCGGATGACCGGCAGCAGGCCCGCTGCTTCCTTCACCGCCGACGACTACCGGACCCGCATGGAGCGCGCCGCGCACGCGGCCGCCGACGCCGGGCTGGCCGGGCTGCTGGTTGCCCCGGGCCCCGACCTGGTGTGGCTCACCGGCTACGCGCCCACGGCGGACACCGAACGGCTCACCCTGCTCGTCCTCGCCCCGGGACGCGACCCCGTCCTCGTCGTCCCGGCCCTGGAGGCCCCCGACGCCGCGAAGGCGGCCGGCGCGCCCGCCCTGACCCTGCGCGACTGGACCGACGGCAAGGACCCCTACGCGGCCACCGCCGCCCTCCTCGACGGATCCGGACGCTTCGGCATCAGCGACAACGCCTGGGCCCTGCACCTGCTGGCGCTCCAGCGCACCCTGCCCGACACCTCGTACGCCTCCCTCACCGAGGCGCTGCCGATGCTCCGCGCCGTCAAGGACGCGGCGGAGCTGGAGCTGCTGGCGGCGGCGGGCGCGGCCGCGGACGCCGCCTTCGAGGAGATCCGGCAGGTCCGCTTCGGCGGGCGCCGGGAGTCGGAGGTCGCCGCCGACCTGGCCGAGTTCCTGCGCCGCTCCGGGCACTCCCAGGTCGACTTCACCATCGTCGCCTCGGGCCCCAACGGCGCCAACCCGCACCACGAGGTCGGCGACCGGGTCATCGAGGACGGCGACATGATCGTCCTCGACTTCGGCGGCCTCAAGGACGGCTACGGCTCGGACACCTCCCGCACCGTCCACGTGGGCGAACCCACCGACGAGGAGCGCCGGGTGCACGACCTGGTCCGCGAGGCGCAGGAGGCCGGCTTCCGGGCGGTGCGGCCCGGCGCCGCCTGCCAGGACGTTGACCGCGCCGCCCGCGCGGTCATCGCGGACGCCGGGTACGGCGAGTACTTCATCCACCGCACCGGGCACGGCATCGGCGTCACCACGCACGAACCGCCGTACATGATCGAGGGCGAGGAGCAGCCCCTGGTGCCCGGCATGTGCTTCTCCGTCGAGCCCGGCGTCTACCTGCCCGGCCGGTTCGGGGTACGCATCGAGGACATCGTCACCGTCACCGCCGACGGCGGCCGGCGGCTCAACGACACCACCCGGGAGATGGTCGTCGTCGAGTGACCGGTGACGGACGGACCCCGAACGCCCCGGCAGACCCCAAGGACGACGGCGCGAGATGACCCAGGCACCGACACCCACCGCGGACACCGTCCGCCGGCTGGTCCGCTCCCTGCTGGGCGGGAGCACGCAACCCGACGTCCGGCCGGTCGCCGAGGGCGTCGAACCCGACACGTGGTGGGTCGGCACCCGGCACGTCCTGCGGCTGGCCCCGGACCGGGAGACCGCGGCGCGCAGACGCCGCGAACTGCGCCTGCGCGAACTGGTGCGGCCGTACGTCCCGGTCGCGCTGCCGACGAGCGTGGCGCACGGCGAGTGGGCACCGGGCCTCACCTACACGCTGGACGCCAAGGTGACCGGCGGGTCGGGCGAGGACCACGACGTGTCCGCCCTGGGCGAGGCGGACCTCGCGGCGGTACTCACCGGCCTGCGCGAGGTGCCGGTCCGCCAGGCCGAGACGCTCGGGGTGCCGCGGGCGGCCCCGCGCTTGCTGGAGACCCTGCGGCAGTCCGCCGAGCGCGCCGCCCGCGACCTCGCCGCGGCCGACGAGTTCGACGCCGCGCGGCCGGAGCGGCTCACGCGGGAGGCGACGGCCCAGCTCGGCGTCCAGCCGGGCGCGACGGTCCTCGTCCACCACGGGCTGACCGGGGAGCACCTCGTGGTCAGCGCCGACGGGCGGGTGCGCGGCGTCCTCGGCTGGAGCGACGCGGTCCTCGGCGACCCGGCCGAGGACATCGCCGGGCTCGCCCTCTCCGTGGGCTCACCGGCCGCCGTCCGTGCCGCCACCCTCGCCGGGTACGGCGCCCGGCCCTGTCTGCGCGGCCTGTGGCTGGCCCGCTGCGACGCGGTCGTGGACCTCGCTAAGGCACTCGCCGGCCGGTCCGGCGCGCCGCCGCCCCTGCCCCTGCTCAGGACCCGACTGCGACGCGCCTGGGAACCGATCCTGCTGGAACGCGTGACGGAACTGCGCGACGACGCCCCGGACGACGCCACCTGAGCGTGCCGTGCGGGCTCCGCCCGGGAGCCCCTTCACTCCTGCGCCAGCACCACGCTCGACTCGCCCGGCACCCGCAGTATTCCGTTGGCGCCCGGGCCCTCGACCGGTTCCCACGCCGCGAGCACCCGGGCGGGGCGGTTGCCCAGGGGGATCGCCGCCGGTTCGGTGCCCAGGTTGACGGCCACCCGGATGTCACCGCGCCGGAAGGCCAGCCAGCCCGCCGTGCCGTCGTACGCCACGCGGGTGTCGGCCAGGTCCGGGTCGGTCAGGTCCGGCTGCTCGGCGCGCAGGGCGATCAGCCGCCGGTACCAGTCCAGTACGCGCGCGTGCGGCTCGCGTTCCGGCTCCGACCAGTCGAGGCAGGAGCGCTCGCGCGTCGCCGGGTCCTGCGGGTCGGGCACGTCCTCCTCCCGCCAGCCGTGCGCCGCGAACTCCCGCCGCCTGCCGCGCCGTACCGCCTGAGCGAGCTGCGGGTCGGTGTGGTCGGTGAAGAACTGCCACGGGGTGCCCGCCGCCCACTCCTCGCCCATGAACAGCATCGGCGTGAACGGCGCGGTCAGCGTCAGGGTGGCCGCGCAGGCGGCGAGCCCGGGGGAGACCAGGGACGCCAGGCGGTCTCCCTGGGCGCGGTTGCCGACCTGGTCGTGGGTCTGGCTGTAGCCGGTCAGCCGGTGCGCGGCGACCCGGCCGCGGTCCAGCGCACGGCCGTGCGAGCGGCCCCGGAAGCTGGAGTAGGTGCCGTCGTGGAAGTACCCCCGGGTCAGCGTCTTGGCGAGGGCCGCCAGCGGGTCGCGCGCGAAGTCGGCGTAGTAGCCCTGCGACTCCCCGGTCAGCGCGGCGTGCAGCGCGTGGTGGAAGTCGTCGTTCCACTGCGCGTGCACGCCCAGGCCGCCCTCCGCGCGCGGGGTGATGATCCGCGGGTCGTTCAGGTCGGACTCGGCGATCAGGAAGAGCGGCCGGTCCAGATCGGCCGCGAGGCCGTCCACGGCGGTCGACAGCTGCTCCAGGAAGTGGCACGCGCGCGTGTCGGCCAGGGCGTGCACCGCGTCCAGGCGCAGCCCGTCGATCCGGTAGTCCCGCAGCCACGCCAGCGCGCTGTCCACCAGATACGTCCGCACCTCGTCGGAGCCGGGCGCGTCCAGGTTCACGGCGATGCCCCAGGGCGTGTGGTGGGTGTCGGTGAAGTACGGGCCGAAGGCGGGCAGGTAGTTGCCGGACGGGCCCAGGTGGTTGTGCACCACGTCCAGGACCACGCCGAGGCCGAGCGCGTGCGCCCGGTCGACGAACCGTTTCAGCGCCTCGGGCCCGCCGTACGGCTCGTGCACCGCCCACAGCGAGACCCCCTCGTACCCCCAGCCATGCCGTCCGGGGAAGGGGCACAGCGGCATCAACTCGACGTGGGTGACGCCCAGGCGCACCAGGTGTTCGAGGCGCTCGGCGGCGGCGTCGAGGGTGCCCTCGGGGGTGTACGTCCCCACGTGCAGCTCGTACAGGACCCCGCCGGGCAGCGGACGCCCCGCCCACGGGGCACGCCAGGCGTACCGCCCGTGGTCGACGACCGCGCTCAGCCCGTCGGGGCCGTCCGGCTGGCGGCGCGATCGCGGGTCCGGCAGCACCGGCCCGTCGTCCACCGCGAAGCCGTATCGCGACCCGTCACTCGCCTCCGCCTCACCGCACCACCACCCCGGCCGCTCCGGATCGCGCTCCAGCGCGCGCGTGGCGCCGTCGCACTGCAACGTCACTCGGCCGGCCTGCGGTGCCCACACCTCGAACTGCACGGACGGTTCCCCTTCGTCTGCTCACCGTGATGTAGCCCCACTCATGGTCCTGCATAAGAGATCGTTCCGCTGGGGATTGCCCCGGCTCACGGCGAGTGTCGTGCGGCACGCGCGCGAGGGCGGGCCGTCGTTTCCCCGTTTTCTGGACACTCCGGCCCACGCTGACCGACAATCGGCTCGTGACGTCGTCCTTCGAGTTCCCCACGTACCCCGCGCGGTTGTCGGACGCGGAGCGCGACAAGGCGCTGAGCGTGCTCCGGGACGGTGTCGCCATGGGGCGCCTGTCGCACGACACGTTCGTCCGCCGGATGGAGCTGGCGCTCGCCGCCCGCCGCCTGGATGAGCTGTCCGCGCTCACCGCCGACCTGCGCACCGAGAGCCGGCTGTCGCGGCTGGTTTTCGGCACCGTCGAGGCGGTGTCCGGATTCGGCGTACGGCTCGGCCGGGCGTGGCGGGCCGAGCGGCTGCCCAAGCTGCTGCTGCCCCACCCCGGCGCCGGTCATCCGCTGCGCATAGGGCGCGACCCGGCCAGCGGGCTGCGGCTGAGCCACGAGACGGTCTCCCGGGTGCACGCGGAACTCAGTCTCCAGGGCGGCATGTGGGTGCTGCGCGACCTGGGCTCCACCAACGGCACCACGGTCAACGGGCGGCGGGTCATCGGCGCGGCCGTCGTCCGCGAGGGCGACCAGATCGGCTTCGGCGGGATGGCGTTCCGCCTGGCGGCGAACTGACGAGATCTGCCTCCCCGTCGGACACGGGGCCGGGCGGTCCGCCGCAGACCACGGAGATCCATGGCCCTCGCTTCACTCCGGGTGGCGGTCGTTTCCGTGGCGCAAACCCCTTTGCTTTTCGCGGTGTTGACGTACCCCGCAAGTCGTGACTGACTGTGCGTACACCGCGCACACCAGGTGAACCGACGGCCCTCTTCCTGGAGGTGTGCCCTGCCGCCCCTCCTGCGCTATCCAACCGTGGACGAGCTGGGGACCCGGGCCGCCGCACTCGTCGCCCGGCATCCCCGACACGCCCGGCTGCGCCGCGTGGGCACCTCCCGCGCGGGCAGTCCGCTGCTGCTGCTCTCCGTCGGCCACGGCAGCCGCCAGGTCCTCGTCGTCGCCGGACCGCACGCGAACGAGCCCGTGGGCGGCGCCACCGCCCTGCGGCTGGCCGAGCGGGCCGTCGCCGACACCCGGCTCACCGAGGGCGCCGACGCCACCTGGAACCTGCTGCTGTGCGTCGATCCCGACGGCCTGCGCCGCAACGAGGGCTGGCTCACCGGCCCGTACACCCTGGGCCGCTACGCCCGGAACTTCTTCCGGCCCGGCTTCCTGGAGCAGCCCGAGTGGCTGCCCGACGGACCGGACCGCGCCACGCTGCCCGAGACCCGCACCCTGCTCGCGCTCCAGGACGAACTCAGGCCCTTCCTGCAGTGCTCCCTGCACGGCGTGGACGTCGGCGGCGGCTTCGTCGAGCTGACCCACGACCTGCCGGGCCTCGCCCAGCGCATCGCCCACACCGCGGCCCGGCTCGGCATCCCCCGCGAACTCGGCGCCTACGACACCCTGTACTGGCCCGACCTCGGGCCCGCCGTCTACCGCATCCCGCCGCCCCGCCGCAGCGACCTCACCGCCGCCATCACCGAGGCGGCCGTCGACTCGACGTGGTGCCACCCGCGGCGTCACGGCACCGTCACCGCGGTCGTCGAAGCGCCCATGTGGGCCGTGGCGGCCGTGGCCGACGCCTCGCCCCCGGCCGACCGCGACGGGACGCTGCGCGCCGTGAGCCGCACCCTGCGCCACGACACCCGGCGCCTGCACCGCGTCCTCGCCCGGCTCAGACCCCACCTCGCCGATGTGCCGGAGGCGGCGCACCTGCTCGCACCGGTCGACGACTACCTGCTGGTCTGTCCCCGGCTCGCCGACGCGTGGGATCCGGACACCGACGACGGGACGGGCCGCTCACTGCCGCCGATGAACACCTCCCACCTGGTCGCGCTGCGGCTGGCCGGACGGCGCCTGTCGCTGCGGACGGCGGGGCTGCTGCACCAGCTTGTCACCCGTACCGGGGGCGATCCGGCGGGCGTCCTGTCCGAGCTGGACCGGCTCGTCGACGAGGGCTGCGCCGACTACCGCGACGGCTGCGCGGCGCACTGGATACCGGTCGGGCGGCAGGTGGAGTACCAGACCCGGGTGGTGCTCGCCGCGTTCGAACTGGCCGGGCGGCGGGTCGGCGCCGGCCCGCGCTCGGGCGAGCCCGGCCGGGATTCCGAGGCCGCACTGCCGATGCACCGCGACTGACGCGCCCGGTCCCCGACCCGCCGTTGTTGTTCCCCTCAGCCGCCTCTGTCCCTACGCCGTCTCCGCCAGCTCCAGCAGGGCCACCGGCGTGTCCGCGAACAGGTCCTCCACGCGCGCGTGCCCCGTGAATTCCCGTCCCGGTGCCAGCGTGTCGGCCCATCTGCCGGGCGGCAGCGGCAGCGTCGTGCCGCGCCAGCCCCCCGCCTCCGCCAGCCGCAGCGACAGCCGGGTCACGGCCGTCAGGGCCCGGCCGGAGCGGACGAACGCCACGCAGTGTGCCGCCGCCGGACCCTCGGCGGGCAGCGGCTCGTACGTCCCCGCGTCGCCGAAGGTGCCGGGCCGCCGCGCCCGCAGCGCCAGCGCCGCCCGGGTCAGCGCCGCCTTCTCCCCGGGGCCCCCGGCCCAGCCCTCGTCCCCGGCGGCGGGGAAGTCCACCGCGCGGCGGTTGTCCGGGTCCACCAGCGCCAGGTACTCGTGCTCGGTGCCCTGATAGAGGTCAGGCACGCCCGGCATCGTCAGATGGGCCAGGGCCGTGCCGAGGACGTTGGCCCGGATGTGCGGCGCGAGCGCGTCGCGGAGGGCGGCCACCCGCTCGCCCGGCGGCCCGCACGGCCCCGCCGCCACGAACCCCGCCACCGCCTCCTCGTACGAGGGCTCCTGCTCCGTCCAGCTGGTGTGCGTCCCCGCCTCGCGCACATGCTTCAGCAGCGCCTCCCGCACCCGCTCCTCGTCCGCCGGGCCCAGACCGAACACCGTCTGCCAGGCCGCCCAGGCCAGCTGCCCGTCCGGCGGGCCCCCGCTCCTGACGGTGGCGGCCGTGGCCTCGGTGACCTCCGTCAGTACGTCCGCCCATCGCGCGGGGCACTGGGTGAGCACCGCCAGCGCGGCGCGCACGTCGGCGCTGCGCTTGGTGTCGTGGGTCGAGACGACCGTGCCCGTGGCGGGCCAGTCGCGCTGCACGCGCGCGCAGTAGGCGTGGAACTCCTGCGGCGACACGGCCGGACGGCCGGGGTCGCCGCCCACCTCGGTCGCCGACAGCAGCGGTACGTAGCGGTAGAAGGCCGTGTCCTCGACCGACTTGGCGCGCAGCGCCGACGCCGTCTGCGCGAACCGCGTCCGGAACTCCACGTGGCCGGGCCCGTCCCCGTACCGCCCCAGCACCAGGTCCCGTACGACGTCCACCGCGCCGGCCTCCTCGGGCACCGCGAAGGCGAGCCGCGCCCCGGCCGCCGCCTCCTCGGTGACGACCGTCGCCGGGTCCACCGAGGTGTACGGCCGGTACACCTCCAGCCGCACCAGCAGCTCCCGCAACGCCGTACGCAGCGCCCAGGGCGCCCGGTCGCGCAGCGCAGGGTCCGGCGCGGTGACGCACAGGCGGTGCGCCACCCGGGTCAGCCGGTCCAGCTCGGTGGCCAGCTCGTGCGTGAGCACCTGGTACGCCGCGCGCCGCACCGTCGCCGCCCAGTCACCGCCCCGGTCCTCCGGCGGGGCGGCGAACCGGCGGTACCGGTCGAGCAGTTGCCCGTGCCCGGCGGGGTCCGTGAAGAGCCCGTCGACGTGCCGCAGGGCGTCGTAGCCGGTGGTGCCGGCGACGGGCCAGGCGGCCGGCAGCCGCTCCCCGTCCGCGAGGATCTTCTCCACCACCGTCCACCGGCCGCCGCTCGCCCGGTGCAGCCGTTCCAGGTACGCGTCGGGATCGGCGAGTCCGTCGGGATGGTCGACGCGCAGTCCGTCGACCACGCCCTCGTGCAGCAGCCGCAGGATCGTGCCGTGCGTGGCCTCGAACACCTCCGGGTCCTCCACCCGGACGCCGATCAGCTCGGAGATGCTGAAGAAGCGCCGGTAGTTCAGCTCGGTGCGGGCCAGCCGCCACCACACCGGGCGGTACCACTGCGCGTCCAGGAGCCGCGGCAGCGGCAGGTCCGCGGTGCCGTCCCGCAGCGGGAAGGCGTGCTCGTGGTAGCGCAGCACGTCGCCGTCGACCCGGAGGTCGCCCAGCACCTCGCCGACCGGGGCGCCCAGCACCGGCAGCAGCAGCCGGCCGTCCTGCGCCTGCCAGTCGATGTCGAACCACCGCGCGTACGGCGACTCGGGCCCCTCGCGCAGTACCTCCCACAGGGCCCGGTTGTGGCGCGGCGACATCGCCATGTGGTTGGGCACGATGTCCACCACGAGGCCCAGACCGTGCTCCCGCGCGGTGCGCGACAGCGCCCGCAGTCCCTCCTCGCCCCCCAGTTCCGCGCGCACGCGCGCGTGGTCGACGACGTCGTAGCCGTGCGGTGAGCCCGGGACCGCCTCCAGGACGGGGGACAGATGCAGGTGCGACACGCCGAGCGAGGCCAGGTACGGCACGGCCGCCGCCGCGGCCTTGAAGGGGAAGGACGGCTGCAACTGGAGCCGGTAGGTGGCCGAGGGGACGGGGGCGGGGGCAACGGGGGAGGAGGGGGTGAATGGGGAGGGGGCGGGGACGGCGGAGGCGGGAGAGGCCGGGGACGGCACCGGGTCGGGTCGCTCAGGTGTCATGGAAACCTACGTACCCGCCCCGCCGCCTTTCCTGTCACCGTCCCCCTGCACGGGTGCAGGGGGCGCGCCGCCTACACCGGCCGCTGCAACACCGTCAGGCTCCGGTCGACGAGGGTCAGCCGCTCCCCGGCCTGCACCTTCGGGCCCGTGTCCGCGGGCACCCCGGTCGCCAGGGCGGTGTCGACCACCACCTCCCACTGCCGGCCGTGGTCGACCGGCACCACGAAGTCCAGCGGCTTCGGCGAGGCGTTGAACATCAGCAGGAAAGAGTCGTCGGCGATGCGTTCCCCGCGCGGGCCGGGCTCGGAGATCGCGTTGCCGTTCAGGAACACCGTGAGCGCGGACGCCCGCGCCGAGTTCCAGTCCCGCTGGGTCATCTCCGCGCCCTCCGGGGTGAACCAGGCGATGTCCGACAGCTCGTCGTGGGTGCCCTGCACCGGCCGCCCGTGGAAGAACCGGCGCCTGCGCAGGACCGGGTGGTCCTTGCGCAGCCACACCATCGCGCGGGTGAACCGCAGCAGGTCGTGGTCTTCCTCGGGCCATGCCACCCACGCCAGCTCGTTGTCCTGGCAGTAGGCGTTGTTGTTGCCCTGCTGGGTGCGGGCGAACTCGTCCCCGTGGCTGATCATCGGAACGCCCTGGGAGAGCAGCAGGGTGGCGATGAAGTTGCGCATCTGCCGCGCCCGCAGCTCCAGCACCGCCGGGTCGTCGGTGTCGCCCTCGACGCCGCAGTTCCAGGAGCGGTTGTGGCTCTCGCCGTCCCGGTTGTCCTCGCCGTTGGCGTGGTTGTGCTTGTCGTTGTAGGACACCATGTCGTGCAGGGTGAAGCCGTCGTGGCAGGTCACGAAGTTGATCGAGGCCAGCGGACGGCGTCCGTCGTCCTGGTAGAGGTCGGAGGACCCCGTCAGCCGGGACGCGAACTCCGCCAGCGTGCGAGGCTCGCCGCGCCACAGGTCCCGCACCGTGTCCCGGTACTTGCCGTTCCACTCGGTCCACAGCGGCGGGAAGTTGCCCACCTGGTAGCCGCCCTCGCCGACGTCCCAGGGCTCGGCGATCAGCTTCACCTGCGAGACCACCGGGTCCTGCTGCACCAGGTCGAAGAACGACGACAGCCGGTCCACCTCGTGGAACTGCCGGGCCAGGGTGGCCGCGAGGTCGAAGCGGAACCCGTCGACGTGCATCTCGGTGACCCAGTAGCGCAGCGAGTCCATGATCATCTGGAGGACGTGCGGGGACCGCATGAGCAGCGAGTTCCCGGTCCCCGTGGTGTCCATGTAGTAGCGGGGGTCGTCGGCCAGCCGGTAGTACGAGGGGTTGTCCAGCCCCTTGAAGGACAGTGTCGGGCCCAGGTGGTTGCCCTCGGCGGTGTGGTTGTAGACCACGTCGAGGATCACCTCGATCCCGGCCTCGTGCAGCGCCTTGACCGCCGACTTGAACTCCAGCACCTGCTGTCCGCGGTCGCCCCAGGAAGCGTACGCGTTGTGCGGGGCGAAGAAGCCGACCGTGTTGTAGCCCCAGTAGTTGTTGAGGCCCATGTCCACCAGCCGGTGGTCGTTGACGAACTGATGGACCGGCATCAGTTCGAGCGCGGTCACCCCCAGCCCCGTGAGGTGCTCGATGAGCGCCGGGTGCGCGAGGGCGGCGTAGGTGCCGCGCAGTTCCTCCGGCAGGCCCGGGTGCCGCATGGTCAGGCCCTTCACGTGGGCCTCGTAGATCACCGTGTGGTGGTACTCCGTCCGGGGGCGGCGGTCGTCGCCCCAGTCGAAGTAGGGGTTGACCACGACCGACGTCATCGTGTGCGGGGCCGAGTCGAGGTCGTTGCGCCGTTCGGGTTCGCCGAAGTGGTAGCCGTACACCTCCTCGCCCCACTGGACCGCCCCGCTGATCGCACGCGCGTACGGATCGAGGAGCAGCTTGGCGCTGTTGCAGCGCAGCCCGCGCTCCGGGGCGTACGGGCCGTGCACGCGGTACCCGTACCGCTGCCCCGGCATCACGCCGGGCACGTACGCGTGCCGCACGAAGGCATCGCTCTCCCGCAGTTCGACCGCCGTCTCCGAGCCGTCGTCGTGCAGCAGACACAGCTCTACTCGGTCGGCGGCCTCCGTGAAGACCGCGAAGTTGGTGCCGGCGCCGTCGTACGTGGCACCCAGTGGATACGCCTCTCCAGGCCAGACCTGCATGAACACGACTCTTTCAGGTGTGGGGCGCCGGTGCGGACGCCTTGGCTCCGAGTCCCCCGGAAGTCTCCCCGAAAGTGAGGCGACCACCTAGCACTCACGTCCTCCTGCCCACCCTTCGGCATTCTGCTCCGCATGCGCCCCGGTGCGGGGTGCGAGGGAGTCTTCCCCGTACCCGGCCACGTCACCGCTATGAATCCGCTCACTCCCCGGTGTGAGCACGCGAGGAACACGCCCGCGGATCAAGGAGGTTGGCAAAACCGGCCCGTCCATCGGGCTGCACCGCGGACCGCTCGCGGAGTACCCTTCCTTGATCGTTGGGACGGGGTGCCCCGGCAGTGTCCGGGGGAGCGGAAGGCGGTACTCGGGTGGGCTCGGGAGGGCTGGAGCTGCCTCCTGGTGACGACGGTCACCAGGGGAACTCCGCGGACGCCCCGCCCGGTGCGGTGTCCCTGGCGCGGCCGATGAACGCGGGCGCGATCGGTCCGGAGCTGGACTGGGACGCCGCCGCCTGGCACGAGGTGCGCACGCGTGCGCAGCGGGCCGGGCGGGCCTACATCTGGCTGAATCTCGTCGAGCAGCGCCTGCGCGCGGTCGTGGCCGCCGTCCTGCGGCCCGTCTACGAACCGGTCCATGGCGACGACTGGGTGGTCGCCGCCGCCGGGCCCGCCGGCCAGGAGTGGGTGCAGCGCGCCGTCGCGGTACGGGAGGTCAGCCGCCGCAAGGGCTATCTGCTCGACCCGGCCGACGACAACGTCCTCAGCTTCCTCACCCTGCCCCAGCTGCGCGAGCTGATGGTGCAGCACTGGCCCTGCTTCGAGCCCTACGTGGACGAGCGCCGGGACGTCGAACTCGCCCTGGACGAGCTGGAGGTCACCCGCAACGTCGTCTCCCGCAACCGGGCCCTGTCGGAGGCGGTCCTGAACCAGGCCGAACGGGCCTCCGCCCGGCTGCTCGACGTGCTCGGCGCGGGCAGCGACGTGCCGTCCGCGCGCCGGCTGCCCGTCGACGCGGTGGAGGACCTGGTCGGGGACCGCTACGCCGACGTGGTCGCCGTGCACTCGGACCGGGTGCGGCTGCTGCGCCAGTTCCCGGCCGAGGACCTGTTCGGCAACGCCCGGCGCGTGGACGCCCTCGGCATCGGTCTCAACCTGCTCGTGCAGAACTTCTCCGGCCGCCGCCTGCTGCGGATGGCCGAGGGCGGCGGCCGGGTGCGGCTGCTCTTCCTGAACCCGGCCTCCAGCGCGATCAAGCGCCGCGAGCGCGAACTGGGCATCAAGCGGGGCGAGCTGAGCCGCGCCGTGGAGATGAACATCCTGCACATGCGCCGGGTGCGGGCCCGGCTGCGGGACCCGGGCGCCTTCGAGATCCAGGTCTTCGACGAGACGCCCCGCTTCACCGCCTACCTCGTCGACGGGGACGGCGCCGACGGCATCGCGGTCGTGCAGTCCTACCTGCGCCGCACGCGGGGCATGGAGGCGCCGGTCCTCGTCCTGCGCAACGGGCGCAACGGAGGAAAGGTCGTGAAGTCGGACCGGCTCGAAGAAGGCGGACTTTTCCCCACCTACCGCGAGGAGTTCGAGCTGATGTGGGCGGATTCGCGCCCCGTGTCGTGACCCCCGCCCCCCGGGGCCGGTGCGGGGGTAAACGGAATGCGATCCTCTGATTGTCAGTGGCCCGTGGGAAGGTGGAGACCACTGGGGGAAAGCACCACCAAGAAGGGGGACCGCCCATGGGCTGGCACCGGGAGCTGCTGATCGGCTTCGACCTGGAGACGACGGGCACCGACCCGCACGAGGCGCGCATCGTCACGGGAGCCGTGATCGAGGTCAGGGGCTCGGAGCCGCTCGGCCGGCGGGAGTGGCTGGCCGACCCCGGAGTGGAGATCCCGGCGGACGCGGTCGCGGTGCACGGCATCAGCAACGAACGCGCGGCCGGCGAGGGCCGCCCCGCCGACCGGGTCGCGGACGCCATCGCCGAAGTCCTCACGGACCACTGGAAGGCAGGCGTCCCGGTCGTCGCCTACAACGCGGCCTTCGACCTCACCCTGCTCTCCGCCGAGCTGCGGCGCCACGGACTGCCGTCCCTGCGCGAGCGCCTGGGCGGCCTGGACCCCGCCCCGGTCATCGACCCGTACACCATCGACCGCTCCGTCGACCGCTACCGCCGGGGCAAGCGCAATCTGGAAGCGGTCTGCCGGGAGTACGGCGTCCCGCTCGACGCCGCCCACGACGCCGCGGCCGACGCCCTCGCCGCGGCCCGCCTGGCCGGTGCGATAGCCGGCCGCCACCCCAAGGTCGCGGCCCTCGGCCCGGCGGACCTGCACCGCCGCCAGATCGAGTGGTACGCCGAGTGGGCGGCCGACTTCCAGAGCTTCCTGCGCCGCAAGGGCGATGCCACGGCCGTCGTCGACGGGACCTGGCCGATGCGTGAGCCGGCCGGGGAGCCGGCCGACGAGCGGGTCTGACCCGCACCGGCCGAACGGCGCGAGGGCCGGTCCGCGAGGGTCAGAAGGGGTACCAGCGCACCTCGGGGTCCCCGTCCCGCAGCGACGCCACCCTGCGTTCGAACTCGGCCAGTGCCTTGGGGTTGCTCGGTGCGTGCTGGGCCACCCAGGCGCAGCTGGCGGTCTCCCGGGCGCCGCGCAGCACCGCGCAGCCGTCCCACTCGCGCACGTCCCAGCCGTAGGTCGCGGTGAAGGCGTCGTACGCCTCGGCGGGCAGCCCGTAGCGGTCGCGGCTCAGCGCCATCACCACCAGGTCGTGCTCGCGCAGGTCGGCGGAGAAGGTCTCGAGGTCGATCAGGACCGGGCCGTCGGGGCCGACGTGCACGTTGCGGGGCAGCGCGTCCCCGTGGATGGGCCCCGGCGGCAGGTGCGGGGTGAGCGCGGCGGCGGCCGCCGCGAAGCCGTCCCGGCGCTCACGCAGGTACGCGGCGTCCGCGGGGTCGATCACGTCGCCCGCGAGGCGCAGCCAGCGTTCCACACCGCCCAGCAGCTCGCGGGGCGGCAGCTCGAAGGAGGAGGGGAGGGGCAGTTCGTGGACGAGCCGGAGCAGCGCCGCCACGTCCCGGGGCTCGGTGGGCCGCACCGGTTCGGGCAGCCGCCGCCACACGGTCACCGGATGCCCGTCGACGAACAGCGCCGTCGGCTCGGCCGCCCGCACCGCGGGGACGCCCGCCTCCTCCAGCCAGAGCGCGACGGCCAGTTCCCGGCGTGCCCGCTCCAGGAGCTCGGCGTCCCGGCCCACCTTGACCGCCAGGCCGCCGGCGGCGAACACGGCGTTCTCGCCGAGCGCCAGCAGCCGCGCCCGCGACGTCGGGCCGGGCAGCACCCCCGCCGCGGCCAGCACCTCCCGCGCCCGTGCCTCGTCCATCGTCCCGCGCCTCCCTGTCCGTACCGGTTGTCGCCATGCGTCGGTCAGTGTCCCATTCGCACAGGTGGGAGCAGGTCGGGGGCCCTTGACGGGACGCGGTCACCCCACGACCATGACCAGGCCCGCCCGAGCCGTGCAAAGGGGTTGATTACGTGACATCGGTGACCGAGTCGAGCAGACCGGCGCACCGGGCGCCCGGCCCGGACGCCCCACGGGGCGCGCCGGACCAGGGCGCCTGGTTCCTGGTGCTGCCCGCGCTGATCCCGATCCTGGTCCTCAGCGTCGGGCCGCTGCTCTACGGCATCGTGCTGGCCTTCACCGACGCCCAGTCGGGCCGCACCGAGCCCACCCGGTGGATCGGCACCCTGAACTTCCAGGACCTGCTGCACGACACGCTGTTCTGGGAGTCCTTCCGGATCGGCCTGGTGTGGGCCGTCGGCGTGACCGTGCCGCAGTTCCTGCTCGCCCTCGGTCTCGCCCTGCTGCTCAACCAGAACCTCCGGATGCGCTGGCTGGCCCGGGCCCTGGCGATCATCCCCTGGGCGATGCCCGAGGTCGTCGTCGGCATCATGTGGCGGCTGGTCTACAACGCGGACGCGGGCATCCTCAACGAGACCCTGCGCGACCTCGGCCTGGGAAGCGGCCACGACTGGCTGAGCGGCCTCGGCACCGCCCTGCCGGCCGTCATCGTCGTCGGCGTGTGGGCCGGCATGCCGCAGACGACGGTCGCCCTGCTCGCCGGACTGCAGAACACCCCGCGCGAGCTGCACGAGGCGGCCGCGGTGGACGGCGCGGGAGCCTGGCGCCGTTTCCGCACGGTCACCTGGCCCGCCCTCAGACCCGTCGCACTCGCCATCACCGCGCTCAACCTGATCTGGAACTTCAACTCCTTCGCCCTGGTCTACGTGCTGACCAACGGCGGACCCGGCGGCCGCACCCGGCTGCCCATGCTCTTCGCCTACGAGGAGGCCTTCCGCTACGGCCAGTTCGGCTACGCGGCGGCGATGGGCTGCGTCATGGTCGCCGTGATCTCGGTCCTGCTGGCCGTCTTCCTGGTCGGCCGGCTCCGGGGCGAGTCCAAGGGAGGTGACGAGGCATGAGGACCTCGACCGCGGCCCGCACGGGCCAGTACGCGGCACTGCTCGGCTATCTGGTCTTCCTGGCCTTCCCGTTCCTCTGGCTGATCTCCATCGCGTTCAAACCGCCGCGCGAGCTGGCCAGTCTGCATCCCGCCTGGATCCCCGAGGACCCCACCCTCGACAACTTCCGGCAGGCCTTCGACGAGCAGCCGCTGCTGCGCGCCGGGCTCAACTCCCTGCTCGCCGCGCTCGGTGCCGCCCTGATCGCGGTGCTGATCGCGACCCCGATGGCGTACGTCATGGCCCGCCGTCGCGGCCGGCTCACCAAGGCGGCCACCGGGTGGGTCGTGGTCAGCCAGGCCTTCCCCTTCGTGCTGCTGATCATCCCGCTGTTCCTGGTCCTCAAGAACCTCGGCCTGATCAACTCCGTTCCAGGCCTGGTGATGGTGTACGTCGTGTGGTCGCTGCCGTTCGCGCTGTGGATGCTGGCCGGATACGTCCGCGCCGTACCGCGCGAACTGGAGGAGGCCGCCGCGGTCGACGGCGCCGGACGGCTGCGGACCCTGGTCTCGGTGACCGCGCCGCTGCTCGCGCCGGGGATCGTGGCGACGGCCCTGTTCGCGTTCATCACCGCGTGGAACGAGTTCTTCTTCGCACTGGTCCTGCTGAAGACACCGGAGAAACAGACGCTGCCCGTGATCCTCACCCACTTCATCGGCGCCGAGGGCGTCGCCGACCTCGGACCGCTCGCCGCGGCGGCCTTCCTCGCCACCCTGCCCTCGCTGGTGGTCTTCGCGCTCATCCAGCGCCGGATCACGGGCGGCATGCTCGCCGGGGCGGTGAAGAGCTGATGCGTGCGCGTACGAGGATCGTGACCCTCTTCGTCTGCGCGGTCCTGCTGCTGGCGGGCTGCTCGGACGGCGGCGGCGGGGCGGACGACGGCCGGATCATCCTGCGCTTCCAGTCCCTGGCCTGGCAGGACGAGTCGGTGAAGGCCAACAAGGAGCTGGTACGGGAGTGGAACGCCACCCACCCGGACGTGCGCGTCGAGTACGTCCAGGGCAGCTGGGACAGCGTCCACGACCAACTGCTCACCTCCTTCGAGGGCGGTGAGGCGCCCGACATCATCCACGACGCCTCCGACGACCTCGCCGACTTCGCCTACGGCGGCTACCTCGCCGACCTCACCGGACTGCTGCCCGCACGGCTGAAGTCGGACATACCCCGGCACAGCTGGGAGACGGTCACCTTCGGCGACGGCGTCTACGGTGTGCCGTTCCTCCAGGAGCCCCGGGTGCTGATCGCCAACGCGTCCCTGCTCAAGAAGTCCGGTGTCCGCATCCCTACCCCCGAACACCCCTGGACCTGGGCGGAGTTCCGGCAGGTGACGAAGGAGCTGAGCGGCGACGGGACGTACGGGGTGGCCTGGCCGCTCAAGGAGCCCGTCTCCGCCACGCTCAACCTCTCCCTGTCCGCCGGCGGCAAGCTGTTCCACCGGGGTGCCGACGGCAAGGTGACCGTTCGCTTCGAGGACGGCGACCAGGTCGTGCCCCGCACCGTCCACGACCAGGTCGGCACCGACCGCAGCGCCTCGCCCACCACCCTGGGCAGCGGCGGCTCCGACACCCTGCCCGGCTTCTTCGCGGGCAAGTACGCGATGGTGCCGCTCGGCTTCTCCTACCGCCAGCAGATCGAGCAGCAGGCACCCGAGGGCTTCGACTGGCAGGTGCTGCCCGCCCCGGCCGGCGCCGACGGGCTCGCCCAGGGTGTCAGCCCGCAGACCCTGTCCGTCGCAAAGGACAGTCCGCACAAGAAGGAAGCCGCCGCGTTCGTCGACTTCCTCCTCCAGCCGGACAACATGGTGCGCCTCGCACTCGGCGACTGGATGCTGCCCACCGGGGAGCAGGCCCTGAAGGACCCCGCCCTGCACACGGCCGAGCACGGCTGGGCCACCGGCACCGCCCTCGCCGGCCATCTGCGCTCGGCGCCCGCGCAGTCCGTGCGGGGGTACGCCGAGTGGAAGGACAAGGTGGCCACGCCCGCGCTCCAGGAGTACTACAGCGGAGCCATCGGTCTCGACGAACTGCGCCACAGACTGGAGGAGGACGGGAACCTGGTGCTCGCCCGGTACCAGCGCTGACGGCCGCCGCGGGAAAACGGTTTGCCCGCCTGGGCCCGCCCGCCTAGCGTCGCCTCCGTGGCAGCTTTCAACGCGATCTTCAACTCCGGTCTCGGCCGGGGCTGCACGTACTCCATCAGGATGCGTCGTGGCCCCGGAGCCCTGACCGGCCCGGGGTCCCCCCGCCGCTGACGCGCCCGACGCGCGTGCGGCGGGGCTGAGCCTCCGCATCCACTTCTGCCTTCGTCTTCCGGTCAGGGCCTTCGGCTGCCCTTTTCCCCTCCTGTCACGGAAGACAAGGACCGCAGGCCATGGCCCGCCCCACCCAGCGTGCCCGCACGCTCTCGCAGAACTTCCTCACCGACCGCGCCGTCGCCGACCGCGTCGCCCGGCTCGCCGCCCCCGACCGCGGGGACCCTCCCCTCCTGCTCGAAGTGGGCGCCGGCGAGGGCGCCCTCACCGAGCCCCTCGCCCGCCGCAGCCGCGAACTGCACGCCTACGAGATCGACCCCCGGCTCGTCCCCGGGCTGCGCGCCCGTTTCGCACGCAGCCCCCACGTCCACGTCGTCGCCGGTGACTTCCTCACCGCCCGGCCCCCGCGCACGCCGTTCTCGGTCGCCGGAAACGTGCCCTTCTCGCGCACCGCCGACATCGTCGACTGGTGCCTGTCCGCACCCGGCCTCACCGACGCCACCCTCATCACCCAGCTCGAGTACGCCCGCAAACGCACCGGCGACTACGGCCGCTGGAGCCTGCTCACGGTCCTGACCTGGCCGCGCCACGAGTGGCGGCTGCTGGGCCGGGTGGGCCGGCACCGCTTCCGCCCGGCGCCCCGCGTCGACGCCGGCATCCTCCGCGTCGAACGCCGCCCCACCCCGCTGCTCACCGACGCCGCCGCCCGCCGTACCTGGGCGGACCTGGTCGAGCTGGGCTTCTCGGGCGTCGGCGGCTCGCTGCACGCGTCCCTGCGCCGGGCCCACCCGCGGCGCCGGGTGGACGCGGCGTTCCGGGCCGCGCGGCTCGATCCCGGTGTGCTCGTCGGCGAGGTCGCGCCCGACCGGTGGCTGCGGCTGCACGAGGAGCTGGCGGGATGAGGCGAAACCATTTGCACGAGACGTATCGTCTCGCGTACGGTGCGGGCATGACCAGTCGCCCCGCGCACATCGCCATGTTCTCCATCGCCGCCCACGGCCACGTGAACCCCAGCCTGGAGGTGATCCGCGAACTCGTCGCGCGGGGGCACCGGGTGACGTACGCGATCCCGCCGCTCCTCGCGGACAAGGTCGCCGAGGCGGGCGCCGAACCCAAGCTCTGGAACAGCACCCTGCCCGGCCCCGACGCCGACCCGGAGGCGTGGGGGAGCACCCTGCTGGACAACGTGGAGCCCTTCCTCGACGACGCCGTCCAGTCGCTGCCACAGCTCGCCGAGGCGTACGAGGGGGACGAGCCGGACCTGGTCCTGCACGACATCGCCTCCTACCCCGCCCGCGTACTCGGCCGCCGCTGGGGCGTGCCGGTGATCTCCCTGTCCCCTTGCATGGTCGCCTGGGAGGGGTACGAGCAGGAGGTCGCCGAGCCGATGTGGGAGAAGCCGCTGAAGACCGAGCGGGGGCAGGCGTACTACGCCCGCTTCCGCACCTGGCTGGAGGAGAACGGGATCACCGACCACCCCGACCCGTTCCTCGGCCGCCCCGAGCGCTCCCTGGTGCTGATCCCCAAGGCGCTCCAGCCCAACGCCGACCGGGTGGACGAGAAGGCGTACACCTTCGTCGGCGCCTGCCAGGGGGACCGCTCCGCCGAGGGCGGCTGGACCCGTCCCGAGGGTGCGGAGAAGGTCGTCCTCGTCTCCCTCGGGTCCGCCTTCACCAAGCAGCCGGCGTTCTACCGGGAGTGTGTCCGGGCCTTCGGCGAGCTGCCCGGCTGGCACACCGTGCTCCAGGTCGGCCGGCACATCGACCCCGCCGAGCTGGGCGACGTACCGGACCAGGTGGAAGTGCGCACGTGGGTGCCGCAGTTGGCGATCCTCCAGCAGGCCGACCTGTTCGTCACCCACGCGGGCGCGGGCGGCAGCCAGGAGGGCCTGGCGACCGCCACGCCGATGATCGCCGTACCGCAGGCGGCGGACCAGTTCGGCAACGCCGACATGCTCCAGGGCCTCGGCGTCGCCCGTACGCTGCCGACCGAGGAGGCCGGCGCCGAGGCGCTGCGCACCGCCGCCCTCGCCCTGCTCGACGACCCGGAGGTGGCGGGGCGTCTGAACAAGATCCAGGCGGAGATGGCCCAGGAGGGCGGCACCCGGCGGGCCGCCGACCTCATCGAGGCGGAACTCGCCGCGGCGCGCGGCTGACCCGGACAGCACACGGCCGGGACAGCACACGGCAGGGCCCGTCGGTTCCCCCGGAACCGACGGGCCCTGCCGCCGTGGTGGCGTGCCGGGTCAGACCCCGACCGGCTCACCCCGCTCCCCGCGCTCGCCCTCGCCGTCCCGCACCGGCGCCGCGATGGCCTCGGGCGACTCGTCGTGGGTCAGGTCCGGCAGCCGGTGCAGCCACTTGGGCAGGTACCAGTTGCGCTCGCCGAGCAGCGACATCACGGCCGGCAGCAGCACGCCCCGGATGACCGTCGCGTCGATCAGCACCGCCGCCGCCAGGCCCACGCCCATCTGCTTCATCGACTGCATGGACAGCGTGCCGAAGATGGCGAACACCGCGACCATGATGACGGCGGCGCTGGTGACGACCCCCGCCGTGGTGACCACGCCGTGCTGGATCGCGTCCCGGGTGGAGCGACCGCGCAGCCGGGCCTCGCGGATCCGGGAGACCACGAACACGTGGTAGTCCATCGACAGGCCGAACAGGATCACGAAGAGGAACAGCGGCAGCCACGTGATGATGGCGCCCACGCCCTCCGCGCCCACCAGCGAGGCGCCCCAGCCGTGCTGGAAGACGGCGACCAGGATGCCGTACGCCGCGCCCACCGACAGCAGGTTGAGCACGATCGAGGTGAGCGCGACCGTCAGCGAGCGGAAGGACAGCAGCATCAGCACGAAGGCGAAGACCACGACGAACGCGAAGACCGGCACCACCGATCCGACGAGCTGGTCGTTGAAGTCCTTGCTGCCCGCCACCTGACCGGTGATCGGCGCCTGGACGCCCTCGACCTTGCCCAGCGTCGCGGGCCGGACCTCGTCCCGCAGCTTGTCCAGGCTCTCGCCCGCCTTGTCCTGGTCGGAGCCGCCGACCAGCGGGACGGACACCAGCGCGACGTTCTGCCCGTCGTGCGTCGTGATCTCCACCGGCCCGCGCGAGGCACCCGAACTGATCGCCCGCTCCCGGAAGTCGGCGAGCGCGGCCCGCACCTCGGGCGCGTTGATGTCGTCGGCCTTCACGACCACCTCGGCCGGGTCGGAACCGCCGGGGAAGGCCTCGTTGACCCGGTTGTACGTCTGCACGATGGGCAGCGAGTCGCCGAACTCCTGGTCCAGCGTGAGGTTCTGCGTCTTCATGCCGAGCGCGGGCGCGGCCACGGCCAGCAGCGCCCCGACGGCCACCACCGCGGCCAGCAGCGGCCTGGCCAGGACGCGCTTCAGCACGGCGGTCCAGAACCGGCTGCCCTCGCCGGTGGAACCGCTCGGCCGGCGCCGGCGCAGGAAGGGCACGCGGCCCTTCTCCACCCGCTCGCCCAGCAGGGACAGCAGCGCCGGCAGCACCGTCACCGAGCCGACCATCGCGACCGCGACCACCATCAGCGAGGCCAGGCCCATCGCCTCGAACTCCGCGATGCCGGTGAACAGCATGCCCGCCATCGCCACGCACACCGTCACACCGGAGACCACGATCGCCCGGCCACTGGTGGCGGCGGCGATCCTGAGCGCCGTCTGCGCGTCCCGCCCGGCGGCGCGCTCCTCGCGCTCGCGGCGCAGGTAGAACAGGCAGTAGTCGACACCGACGGCCAGCCCGACCAGCAGCATCACGGAGTTCGCGGTCTCGCTCATCGGCTGGAGGTGGCTGACCAGGCCCATCAGGCCCATCGTCGCGACGATCGCGGTGATCGCCAGCGCCACCGGGACCAGCGCCGCCACCAGCGCGCCGAACGCGACGAGCAGGATGCCGAGCGCCACCGGTACCGCCGAGTACTCGGCCTTCTTGAAGTCGTCGCCGAACGCGTCGTCGAACGTCTTCATCATGCTGGCGCCGCCGATCTCCTCGATCCGCAGCGACTCGTGTTCCTTCTGGACGCCCTCGACCGCCTCCAGCACCGGCTCGACCCGCTCGCCCGCGGTGTCCGCCTCGCCGCGCATGTCGAACTGCACCAGCGCGCTGCGGCCGTCCTTCGAGATCGTCTTCGCGTCGTACGGCGAGGTCACCCCGGTGACCTTCCCGGTCCCCTCCACCGCCGTGACGACCGCGCCGACCGCGGCCCGGAACTCGGGGTCCGTGGCCTTCAGATCACCGGACCTCGCCTGGACCAGGACCGTCTCACCGGCCGGTTCGTCGATCCCGGCGTCCTCGACGATCCGGGCGGCGGTGTGCGTCTCGCCGCCCATCTGGTCGCTGTCCTTGACGTCGACCCGGCCGGCCGCCGAACCGAGCCCCATCGCCAGGACGACGAACAACACCCAGATCCCGACGGCGGCCCATCGGTGCCGGGCACTCCAGCCGCCCGCCCAGGCGGCTATGCCCCGCACCCGTGTCTCTCGGTTCCGCATGACCGGCCTGCCCCCTCGTGAGCGGTGCCGGCCCCCTGCCGCCACCTTGCGTTTCGAAGGTATGGCCCGCGTAAGGCCGTCGCGTCGTGCTCCTTGGTGACGTGCGGCGGCCTCGCCCTCATCCCTCCGTACCGCCGCACTCACCGCTGAGGAGGACCCCGGCCCCTTACATCTACCGGGGGACACCGGACAGCGCGGCCCATGGGAAAGGTTGTTGATTGAGTCACAGGAGCGTGTAGTGGTTGAACCCCGCGCACCGCATCGGCGAGAGTGGCGCGCACGTCCGCCCCGCGCGGACCCGGCCGTCGTGCCCACCCCCACGGGGCACGACGGCCGTTCTATGGTGTGCCGATGACGACGATGTACGCGGCGCTGCTGCGCGGGATCAACGTGGGGGGCAGCAGGAAGGTCCCGATGGCCGACCTGCGCGCGCTGCTGACCTCCCTCGGCCACGACGCCGTACGCACCCATCTGCAGAGTGGGCAGGCCGTCTTCGCCTCCGCCCACGGCGACGAGGACTCCCTGGCCGCGGAGCTGGCCGAGGCGATCGAGCAGCGGTTCGGCTTCCCCGTGGACGTGATCGTGCGCGACCACGCCTACCTGAAGTCGGTCGTCGAGGCGTGCCCCTTCCCGGCCGCCGAGCTGGAGGCCAGGCAGCTGCACGTCACCTACTTCTCCGTGCCCGTGGACGCGGACCGCTTCGCGGCGATCGACGCGGCGGCCTTCCGGCCCGAGGAGTTCCGCCTCGGCGACCGTGCACTGTACCTCTACGCACCGGACGGCCTCGGCCGCTCCAAGCTCGCCGAGGCCCTCGCCAGACCTCGCGTCAACAAGGGACTGGTCGCCACCAGCCGCAACTGGAACACGGTCACCAAGCTCGTGGAGCTGACCGCCCCCTGACGGTCCGTCGGGCCCTCATGCCCCGATCGCCAGCGCCACCGGCACCCGCGCCGCGTCGTACCGCTCCAGCAGGACCCGCGCCACCTCCGGCGCGGGACCCAGCACATCCGCCAGCACGTCTGCCCCGGCGGCGCCCCGCGCGATGCGGTCAGGCAGGAAGCCGGGCGCCAGGACGTACGGGGCGACGGCGACGCGCGCACAGCCCAGCTCACGCAGCCGGCGTACCGCGTCCTCGGTGCGCGGAAGGGATGCGGAGGCGAACGCAGGCCGCACGGCGCACCAACCGGTGTGCCGCCACTCCCGCGCGATTTCTGCGATCACTGCGATCGCCTCCGGGTCGGAGGACCCCGCCGAGGCCAGCACGACTCCGGTCGAGGACTTGTCGGCGGGCGTCAGACCCGCCTCGTACAGCCGCCGCTCCAGTGCCGACAGCAGCAGCGGCGAGGGGCCGAGCACCTCGGCCTGCCGGATCCTCAGCCGCGGCGGCGCCGCCGCCAGGACCGCGGGGATGTCCGCCTTGGCGTGGAAGGCGCGGGTCAGCAGCAGCGGCAGCGCCACCACGTCCCGCACGCCCTCCGTCTCCAGGGACTCCAGGACCCCCTGCACCGAGGGGACGTTGAAGTCCAGGAAGCCGGTCTCCACCCGTACGTCCGGGCGCACCGCCCTGACCCGGCGGACCAGGGCGTGCACGGTCGCGGCGTGCCGCGGGTCGCGGCTGCCGTGGGCGATGACCAGGAGTACGGGGCGGACCGGCGCGGACATGTCGTGTCTCAGCCCTTCACCAGCAGACCGCGGCTGCGCAGCACCCACCGCTCCAGCGGGCTGAAGATCAGCAGGTCGATGGCGATGCCGACGACCAGGATGAGCAGGATCGCCTCGAAGACCATGGCCATGTCGCTGGCGTTGCGGCCGTTCTCCAGCAACTGCCCGAGGCCGACCCCGAGGTCGGGGAAGGAGGCGATGATCTCGGCGGCCATCAGCGAGCGCCAGGAGAACGCCCAGCCCTGCTTGAGACCGGCGACGTAGCCGGGCAGCGCGGCCGGCAGCACGATGTGCCAGGTGTTCCTGAGCCCCGTGGCGCCCAGGGTGCGGCCCGCGCGCAGGAAGATGGGGGAGATCTGGTCGACGCCGGACACCAGGCCGTTGGCGATGGAGGGCACCGCGCCGAGCAGGATGACGGCGTACATCATCGAGTTGTTTAGGCCCAGCCAGATCACGGCCGGCGGCACCCAGGCCACCGACGGCAGCGACTGGAGGCCGGACAGGATCGGGCCGATCGCCGCGCGCACGAACTTCACCCGCGCCACCAGGAGCCCCAGCGGGGTGCCGATGAGCAGCGCGAAGCAGAAGCCGAGCAGGCCGCGCGAGACGCTGGTCCAGATGTAGCCGAGCAGTTCGCCCCGGAGCCAGGCCTGGTGGAGCACGTTCCACACGTCCGACGGGGCGGGCAGCTTGGTCGGGTCGTCGACGATCTCGAAGGAGACCAGTGCCTGCCACACCGCCAGCACCAGCAGGACCGCGAGGGCGGGCGGCAGGACCTTCTCGACCAGGGTCTGCCGCAGCGGTGTGCGGCCGGGCTGCACCGACTCCAGTGCGTCCAGGCCCGCCTCCAGACCGGCGAGGTCACCGCCGTCCTTCGCGCCTCGGTCCCCGGCGGGACGCGTCGTGTCAGTGCTGGCCATGTCGGCGGATCTCCCCACGCAGTTCTTCGGTGATCTCGACGGACAGCTCCGCCACGGCGGTGTCCTCGATGCGGCGCGGCTGCGGGATGCCCACCGTCCACTCGCGCGCGACCCGTCCGGGACGCGAGGACAGCAGGACGACCCGCTCGGCCAGCCGCACGGCCTCGCGGACGTTGTGCGTCACGAACAGCACGGACAGCCGCGTCTCGCGCCAGATGCGGGTCAGCTCGTCGTGCAGCACGTCCCGCGTGATGGCGTCCAGCGCCGCGAACGGCTCGTCCATCAGCAGCAGCTTGCTCTCCTGGGCGAGCGCCCGGGCCAGCGCGACCCGCTGGCGCATGCCGCCCGACAGCTCGTGCACCCGCTTGCCGTACGCGCCCTTCAGACGGACGAGTTCGAGCAGTTCCTCCGCCTTGTCGCGGCGCTCGGCCTTCGGCACGCCGCGCAGCCTGAGGGCGAGTTCGATGTTCTTGCCCGCGGTCAGCCACGGGAACAGGGCGTGCTCCTGGAACATCAGGGCCGGCCGCCCGTCCGTGCTGATGCCGCCCGCGCTGGGCCTGTCCAGCCCCGCCACCAGGTTCAGCAGCGTGGACTTGCCGCAGCCGGAGGCGCCCAGGAGGGTGACGAACTCGCCGGGCGCGACATCGAGGGTGATGTCGTCCAGGACGAGCTGCTGCCCGGCGGGGCCCGCGAAGGACTTCGAGACGTGCTCGATCCGGGCGGCGTACGCGGCCGGCTCGGTGCCGTCGTCGGCCTTGGCGAGGGTCGTGGTCGTGGCCATGGTCGTCACCTCCTGGGTGGTCGGATCCGGGCTTTACTCGACGCCGAGTCCGGCGTCGTCGACCGCGGGCCTGCCCTTGGCCTCGAGGACCTTGTTGAGCAGCGTGAGGTCGTAGATGCCCTTCAGGTCGGGCTTGTCCAGCAGACCGGCCTTCACGGCGTGCTCCGCCTGGGCGTCGAGGGTGGAGGCCAGCGGGTCGTCGGTGAGCTTGATGGACTTCCAGGCCGGGTCCAGCACGTCGGCGGGCAGGGCCTTGCCGGAGTCCTTCTCCAACTGGGCGTTCGCCGCGGTCTTCGCCTCGTCCGGGTTGGCCGTGATCCACTCGTTGGTGTCGACCGACGCCTTGAGCACCGCCTCCACGGCCTTCGGGTGCTCCTTGAGGAACTTCTGCGACACGATGATGTTCGTGATCACGAACTTCTTGTCGGGCCACAGCGTCGACTCGTCGAGGAGCACCTTGCCGCCCTCGGCGACCAGCTTGGACGCGGTGGGCTCGGGCACCCAGGCGCCGTCCAGGGCCCCGGACTTGTAGGCGTCCGGGGTGACCTTGTTGTCGCTGCGGACGACGGTCACGTCGCCCTTGCCGCTCTGGGCGTCGACCTTCCAGCCCTGCTCGGCGATCCAGTTGAGGAACGCCACGTCCTGCGTGTTGCCCAGCTGCGGGGTCGCGATGCGCTTGCCCTTGACGTCCTTCAGGGACTTGATCTTGTCCGGGTTCACCACGAGCTTCACGCCGCCCGAGGCCGAACCGCCGATGATGCGCAGGTTCTTGCCGGCGGACTTGGTGTAGCCGTTGATCGACGGGGACGGGCCGATCCAGCCGATGTCGATGGAGCCGGAGTTCAGCGCCTCGATCTCGGACGGCCCCGCGTTGAAGACCGCGTACTTGGCCTCGGTGGCGCCCAGCGCCTTCTGGAAGAAGCCCTTCTGGTTGGCGACCAGCGGCGTGGCGTGGGTGATGTTGCCGAAGTAGCCGATCCGGACGGAGTCGAGGCCGTCGATCTTCTCGGCGCCGTCGGCGACCTTGGCGCTGTCGTCGTCCTTCGACTCGGAGCCGTACCCGCAGGCGGCCAGGGTGAGCAGGGGAAGGGCGGCTATGACCGCGAGGGTGCGGCGCAGGGCGGTGGCGGCAGGCACGGGAGGTGTTCCTCTCGTTGGCCCGGCTCTCACGCCTGTCGGTTGGTCCGAGGTGTCAGGGCGTGGCCGGGAGGTCGGCAGGTCTTCGGCTGTGGGGGGTGAGGGCGCGCGAGCGGTGCGCGTACGTCAGCGCGCACATCGCGCCACTCCGCCCTGCCCGCTGCCGAGGGCGCCGCTGCCGACGCGGCCGCCCTCCTTGGCGAACGTGGAGTAGAAGTCGGGGGAGGACATGCTCAGAAGTCCCACCCGTCGTCGTCGGCCGGGTCCTTGACCGGCTCCGGCGCGGCGAAGGACTCGCCGACCATGCCGGCGGTGAGCGTGGTGCCGTCGCCGGGGTCGATCAGGATGAAGGAGCCGGTGCGCCGGGAGTCGGCGTAGGAGTCGGCGGGCAGCGGTTCCGCGGTGCGGATCTTCACGCGGCCGATGTCGTTGGCGACCAGCTGTCCGGGGTGCGGGTGCAGGGACAGGTCGTCCAGGGTGAGCCGGGCCGGGATGTCCTTGACGATCGCCTTGACGGTGCGGGTGCCGTGCTTGAGCAGGACCCGGTGGCCCACGGTGAGCGGTGCGTCGGCGACGTGGCAGACGGTGGCCTCGACGTCCTGGCTGGTGGCCGGCGCGTCCTGGCGGGGCACGATCAGGTCGCCGCGGGAGACGTCGATGTCGTCCTCCAGCAGCAGTGTCACCGACTGCGGTGTCCAGGCGGCCTCGACCGGGTCGCCGAGCAGGTCGATGCCGGACACCTTCGAGGTGCGGCCCGAGGGCAGCACGGTGACCTCGTCGCCCACGCGGAAGGTGCCGGCGGCGATCTGCCCCGCGTAGCCGCGGTAGTCGGGGTGCTCGGCGGTCTGCGGGCGGATCACGTACTGCACGGGCAGCCGGGCGTGGCAGTGCGCCAGGTCGTGGCTGACCGGGACGGTCTCCAGGTGCTCCAGCACGGTCGGGCCGCCGTACCAGTCCATGACCGCCGACGGTTCCACCACGTTGTCGCCCGCGAGCGCCGAGATGGGGATCGCGGTGACCTCCGGGACGCCCAGCTCGGTGGCGTACGCCGTGAACTCCTCGGCGATCGCGGCGAACACGGACTCCCGGTAGTCGACCAGGTCCATCTTGTTGACGGCGAGGACGACGTGCGGGACGCGCAGCAGGGCGGCGATCGCGGCGTGCCTGCGGGTCTGCTCGACGACGCCGTTGCGGGCGTCGACCAGGATGACCGTCAGCTCGGCCGTGGAGGCGCCGGTGACCATGTTCCGCGTGTACTGCACGTGGCCCGGCGTGTCGGCCAGGATGAACCGGCGGCGCGGGGTGGCGAAGTAGCGGTAGGCCACGTCGATGGTGATGCCCTGCTCGCGCTCGGCCCGCAGGCCGTCGGTGAGCAGCGCGAGGTCGGGGGCGTCCTGGCCGCGGCTCGCGGAGGCGCGCTCGACGGCCTCCAGCTGGTCGGTGAGGACCGACTTGGAGTCGTGCAGGAGACGGCCGACCAGCGTGGACTTGCCGTCGTCGACGGAACCGGCGGTGGCGAAGCGCAGCAGGGTCGTCTCCGACAGCTGCCAGACCGACAGCGCCTCGGCGGACTCGGCGGGCACGGCGGGTTCGATGGGTTCGGTGGTGCTGGTCATGGTTAGAAGTACCCCTCGCGCTTGCGGTCTTCCATCGCGGCCTCGGACATCTTGTCGTCGGCACGCGTCGCGCCGCGCTCGGTGAGGCGGGAGACGGCGATCTCGGCGATCACCTTCTCGATGCTGTCGGCGTCCGAGTCGACGGCGCCGGTGCAGGACATGTCTCCGACGGTGCGGTAGCGGACCTTGCGCTTCTCCACCGTCTCGCCGTCCTTCGGGCCGCCCCACTCGCCGGCCGTCAGCCACATGCCGCCCCGGGCGAAGACCTCGCGCTCGTGGGCGTAGTAGATGGCGGGCAGCTCGATGCCCTCACGGGCGATGTACTGCCACACGTCCAGCTCGGTCCAGTTGGAGAGCGGGAAGACGCGGACGTGCTCGCCGGGGGCGTGCCGGCCGTTGTACAGGTTCCACAGCTCGGGGCGCTGGCGGCGCGGGTCCCACTGGGAGAACTCGTCGCGCAGCGAGAACACCCGCTCCTTGGCGCGGGCCTTCTCCTCGTCCCGGCGTCCGCCGCCGAAGACGGCGTCGAACTTCTCCGCCTGGATCCTCTCGGTCAGCGGCAGCGTCTGCAACGGATTGCGGGTGCCGTCCGGGCGCTCCTTGAGCACACCCCGGTCGATGTAGTCCTGCACGGAGGCGACGTGCAGGCGCAGCCCGTGCTCGGCGACCGTGCGGTCGCGGTAGTCCAGGACCTCCGGGAAGTTGTGCCCGGTGTCCACGTGCAGCAGGGAGAACGGCACCGCCGCCGGGGCGAAGGCCTTCAGCGCCAGGTGCAGCATCAGGATCGAGTCCTTGCCGCCGGAGAAGAGGATCACCGGCCGCTCGAACTCGCCCGCCACCTCGCGGAAGATGTGCACCGCCTCGGACTCGAGGGCGTCCAGGTGGGAGAGGGCGTACGGGCTGTCCGCACCCTCCTCCACCGCGGCCGCGGACGTCAAGGACGTCGTCATGCCAGTCCCCTTTCGGTGAGCAGGGCGTGGACCGCCGCGGCGGACTCCTGAACGGTCTGGTCCTGCGACTCGACGCGCAGGTCGGGCTTGACGGGCTCCTCGTACGGGTCGTCGACCCCGGTGAGCCCCGTCAGCTCGCCCGCGGCCTGCTTGGCGTACAGGCCCTTCACGTCGCGCACCGAGCACACCTCGACGGGCGTGGCCACGTGCACCTCGACGTACGCCGTGCCGTTCGCCTCGTGACGTTCGCGCACCGCGTCGCGGCTGTCCGCGTACGGCGCGATCACCGGGACCAGCGCGGTGACGCCGTTGCGGGCGAGCAGTTCGGCGACGAAGCCGATGCGCTGCACGTTGGTGTGCCGGTCCGCGCGGTCGAAGCCGAGGCCCGCCGAGAGGAACTCGCGGATCTCGTCGCCGTCGAGCAGTTCGACGCGCCTGCCCTCCTCACGCAGGCGGTCGGCCAGCTCGCGGGCGATGGTGGTCTTGCCGGCGCTGGGCAGCCCCGTGAGCCAGACGGTGGCTCCGGTCGTCACGTGGTTCTCCCTGGAGGTCTTCGGTCCGGTGGTCGTCGGTCCGGTGGTCGTCGTCATGTCAGCCGTGCAGCCCGCACTCGGTCTTGGAGCGGCCCGCCCAGCGTCCGGCGCGGGCGTCCTCGCCCTCCAGGACGCGACGGGTGCAGGGCGCGCAGCCCACGGAGGCGTAGCCGTCCATCAGCAGCGGGTTGGTGAGGACGCCGTGCTGGGTGACGTACGTTTGCACGTCTTCCTGTGACCACTTGGCGATGGGCGAGATCTTCACCTTGCCCCGCTTCTCGTCCCAGCCGACGACCGGTGTGTTCGCCCGGGTCTCCGACTCGTCGCGGCGCAGCCCGGTCGCCCAGGCCTGGTAGCCCTTCAGGCACTCCTCCAGCGGCTTGACCTTGCGCAGCGCGCAGCACAGGTCGGGGTCGCGGTCGTGCAGCCGCGGACCGTACTCGGCGTCCTGCTCGGCGACCGTCTGGCGCGGGGTGAGCGTGATGACGTTCACGTCCATCACCGCCTCGACCGCGTCACGGGTGCCGATGGTCTCCGGGAAGTGGTAGCCGGTGTCGAGGAACACCACGTCCACGCCGGGCAGGGCGCGGGAGGCGAGGTGGGCGACGACCGCGTCCTCCATGGAGGAGGTCACGCAGAACCGGTCGCCGAACGTCTCGGCCGCCCACCGCAGGATCTCCAGCGCGGTGGCGTCCTCCAGCTCGCGGCCCGCCCGCTCGGCGAGCGCCTTGAGTTCCTCGGTCGTACGTTCTTCCTGAACCGCCGTCATGTCGGTTCCCCTCCCGTGGAGTTGGGCTGAAGGCCCCGGGCGAGCAGCCCGAGGAACTTCAACTGGAAGGCGCGGTTGCACGCCCCGCATTCCCAGGCGCCGTGGCCCTGCTCACCCGGACGCAGGTCCTCGTCGCCGCAGTAGGGGCAGTAGAAGGGCGCGGCGCGCTCGCTCACGACAGGGCCTCCTCGGAGGCCCGGGCCGCCCAGGAGGCGAACCGCTCGCCGTCCGCGCGCTCGGCCTGGAAGCGCTTGAGGACGCGCTCCACGTAGTCAGGCAGCTCCTGGGCCGTGACCTTGAGGCCGCGCACCTTGCGCCCGAAGCCGGCCTCCAGACCGAGGGCGCCGCCCAGGTGCACCTGGTAGCCCTCGACCTGCTCGCCGTGCTCGTCGAGCATGAGCTGGCCCTTGAGACCGATGTCCGCGGTCTGGATGCGGGCGCAGGCGTTCGGGCAGCCGTTGAGGTTGATGGTGAGGGGCTCGTCGAAGTCCGGGAGGCGCCGCTCCAGCTCGTCGATGAGCGAGGCGCCGCGCGCCTTGGTCTCGACGATGGCGAGCTTGCAGAACTCGATGCCGGTGCAGGCCATGGTGCCGCGCCGGAAGGTGGAGGGCCGGGCGGTGAGGTCCAGCGCCTCCAGGGACTCGACCAGCGAGTCGACCTGCCCCTCCTCGACGTCGAGGACGATCATCTTCTGCTCGACCGTGGTGCGCACCCGGCCCGAGCCGTGCGCCTCGGCCAGGTCGGCGACCTTGGTCAGGATCGTGCCGTCGACGCGGCCCACGCGCGGGGCGAAGCCGACGTAGAAGCGGCCGTCCTTCTGCCGGTGCACGCCGATGTGGTCGCGCCAGCGGCTGGTGGGCTCGGCGGGCGCCGGGCCGTCGGTCAGCTTCCGCTTCAGGTACTCGTCCTCCAGCACCTGGCGGAACTTCTCCGCGCCCCAGTCGGCGACCAGGAACTTCAGCCGGGCGCGGTTGCGCAGCCGCCGGTAGCCGTAGTCGCGGAAGATGGAGATGACGCCCTCGTAGACGTCGGGCACGTCGTCGATCGGCACCCAGGCGTTGAGCCGCACGCCCAGCTTGGGGTTGGTGGACAGGCCGCCGCCGACCCACAGGTCGAAGCCCGGTCCGTGCTCGGGGTGCTCGACGCCGACGAACGCCACGTCGTTGATCTCGTGCACCACGTCGAGGACCGGCGACCCGGAGATCGCGGTCTTGAACTTGCGGGGGAGGTTCGAGTACGCCGGGTTGTTCAGCACCCGGCGCTTCATCTCCTCCAGCGCGGGCGTGCCGTCGATGATCTCGTCCTCGGCGATGCCCGCCACCGGGGAGCCGATCATCACGCGGGGCGTGTCGCCGCAGGCGGTCACCGTGGACAGGCCGACGCCCTCCAGGCGGTTCCAGATCTCCGGCACGTCCTCGATCCGGATCCAGTGGTACTGGACGTTCTGCCGGTCGGTGATGTCGGCCGTGCCGCGCGCGAACTCCTGCGAGATCTCACCGATGACGCGCAGCTGGGCGGTGGTCAGCGCGCCGCCGTCGATGCGGACGCGGAGCATGAAGTAGCGGTCGTCCAGCTCCTCCGGTTCGAGCACCGCCGTCTTGCCGCCGTCGATGCCCTGGCGGCGCTGGGTGTACAGCCCCCACCAGCGCATACGGCCGCGCAGATCACCGGGGTCGATCGAGTCGAAACCGCGCTTGGAGTAGATCGTCTCAATACGTGTCCGAACGTTGAGACCGTCGTCGTCCTTCTTGGTCTGCTCGTTGCCGTTGAGCGGGGTGAAGTGCCCGGCCGCCCACTGGCCCTCGCCGCGGTGACGGCTCACCTTGCGGCGCGGGGTCGCGGCAGCGGGCTTCGGCGGGGTGGCGGCCATGGTTGACACGTCCTTTGGAGACAGGCGAAATGCGGCTCTGACCTGCGCGCATGGCGCATGGCACTACGTGGGCGTACGTGAGACACGCGTGCGCGTCATTGCGCGGGAGCGAGGCGAATGCGGGGAATCCGAAGGTGCTGGAGGGTGCTCTCAGCGGCCCGGACAGATGGCGCTGGACATGCGGCCGAGGTCGACGTGCCGCCGACTCACCAAGGCAATTCCAGTTCCAGACATGACGGAAGCGTGGCACGGCGATCTGTGACTGGTCCAGCTTAATCCAAAATGTGGACACCCTTGTCTCGTAGAGCGAGACAAGGGTGTCGTTGGTCACACCTGGGGCGACCCGGTCGGTCAGTCGGCCGGAAACAGCCGTGTCGGCAGCGGTCAGGCGGGGAAAGCGCCCGGCCACGGACCCGGAGCGGCCACGTCCGGCTCCTCCTCCACCTTGGTGTCGAACAGGCGGAAGCCGCGGCGCTGGTAGTTGTCCATGGCGTACTCGCCGTCCTTGCTGCAGGTGTGCAGCCACACCCGCTTGGTGGTGGCCAGCCCCGGCCAGCGCTCCGCCAGGTCCCAGGCCCGGGCGGTGCCGTAAGAGAGGAGGTGACCGCCGATGCGCCGGCCGCGGAAGGCCGGGATCAGGCCGAAGTACTCGATCTCCACCACGCCGTCGTCGCCGGGCGTCAGCTCCACGTATCCGGCGGGGGTGCCGCGGTCGTGGGCGACCCAGGTCTCCACGCCCGGCCGCTCCAGGTGCTCCCGCCACCGCGCGTGGCTCCAGCCGAGCCGGTCCGTCCAGCGGATGTCGCCACCGACCGAGGCGTACAGGAAGCGGCTGAACTCGGGGGAGGGCACCTCGGCGCGGACGATCCGGACGTCCCCCTCCGGTGCGGCGGCCGGCAGCAGATCGGTGGGCGCCGTCTGCTCCAGGGACCAGGTGGTCACGGCGATGTTGGTCATGCCGGTCAGGGAATCATCCGCTCCGCGGATCTGTCGATCCCCGCCCGGTGGGGTGGGGTGCGGTGCGGGCCGGGGCGGTCAGTCGAGCGCGTCCTCGATCGAAGCCAGCGGCAACGCGAACAGCATGCGGTCCGACTGGGACCAGACCTCGCCGGTCCGCGCCCAGTACGACATCGAGCCCGCCCGGCCGCTCCAGCACTGCTGCGACCGGTCCGCCCCGCACTCCGCGGCCCGGGCGCCCTCCGTGTCCTGGCGCCACAGGGTCCCGCGTCCGTCCTGTCCGCCGGCCGCGCGTCCCAGGTACCACTCGGACCGCGCCGCGCCGGGCGGCCGGTACGACAGCACGCCTCCGACCTCGTCCGCCCCGGTCTCGTACGCCTCGACCGCGTTCACCCGGCCGGCCGGGTCCGTGGCGGGCAGTCCGGTGCGGTCGGGGTCCGTGGTGGTGCGCAGCGGGTAGCGCCACAGCCGGGTGGGCCGGTCGCCGTCCGCGTCCACGTGCTCGGTGGCCACCAGGCTGTCGGGGGCGGTGCCGCGGTCCAGGGAGATCGCGCCGGGGCGGGCCGCGGTGTCGGTGTCGGGGAGCCGGTAGGAGGCGATGGCGGGCAGCACGTACCGGTGGCCGCCCGCGGCCCAGCCGCCGGGCACCCGTCCGACGGCGTCCGCCGCGGTGGTGGCGCGCTGGACGCGCTCCACGTCGTACACGTACAGCGCGTCGCGGTCTCCGGCGGCGGTGGTGACCAGCAGCTTGTCCTGGTACCAGACCATGCCGGTGACGGGGGAGGCGAGCCCCCGGTAGTCGTGGCCGCCGTCGACCGGGACGGCGAGCAGCGCGGAGGTGTAGCCGAGCCGGCCGGGGTCGTCGGCGTCGACGAAGGAGACCCGGGCGAGGCCGCCCTGGGGGGTGCCGTCGTCGCGGGACCAGGCGGAGAGGATGACGCGGTGGGTGCCCCAGCGGCCGTCCTCGTCGGCGTCCCCTGAGGTGGTGACCGCGCCGGGGCGCCAGCCGTCGGTGTCGGCCTCGTCCCAGCAGTAGGCGCGGGTGGCGGCGGGGGAGACCGGGAGTGCCTCGCGGTCCCCGGCCGTGCAGTCGGCGGCGTCGCGCAGGGTGTGGTCGGCGGATTCGAGGACGGTGTCGACGCCCACCGGGTCGCCCATCGCGGCGGAGAGCCGGTCGAGCCAGGCCGTCGGCACCCGGTGTTCGGTCAGGCGCAGCGCGTCGGTCTCGGCGGCGGAGGTGAGGGGCTTGAGGGCGCCGGGGTCGTCGGCGACCGTGGCCTGCGAGGCGCTGATCAGGGTGGCGGCACCGGTCAGCGCGAGGGCCGCACCGGTCAGGGCCGCGCGCAGTGCCCTGCCCCGTCTGCGCCGGCGGTGTCTGCCGCGCTGCTTCATAGAACCTCCACGGACACCCCGGACCAACTGCGCTCGACGGTGGTCGTGTTGACCGAGGAGCGGATGGGGCGGTCCATCAAGGATGCTACGACAGACCGGCGGTCCGGCGGACGCAGACGATGCAAATATGCGAAATCAACCCGCCTTTACGGCCATCCGGACCCCGGTCCCGCGGCGGGGCGGCGGCCCCGGAGGGTCACGGCACCCCCATCGACGCCCGCCCCTTCACCACCGTCGGGGCCGTGGAGTGGGGGAGCAGGTCGCGGGGGTCGGCCGGGAGGAGGACTTCTGTCTCCGCGTCCTCGCAGAAACGATACGGCCGGTGTTCCAGGTAGGCCCCGAGGTACCTCCTCACCCGCGACATCTCGGCCCGTACAGTCACCGTGCGAGCGGCGTCGCCGAACATGTCCTCGGCCAGCGCGGCGGCGCTGCGGCCGCCCCGGTGCACCGCCAGCAGGTACAGCAACTCCGCGTGCCGGGGACTCAGTTCCCGCTCCCAGTCCTCCGCGCCGCCCAGCACCCGGACCGACCAGCGGCGCGGCTGCCCGAGGTCCAGCACGATCCGGGTGGCGCCCTGCGGCACCGCCTCGGCCGCGGCCCGCACCAGCCAGCCCCCGGCCAGCGGCTCCACCGTGCACGCCCCGAACGCCGGCAGCCACCGCGCCCCCGCCTCCGGCGACTTGGGCAGCACCACCCGGTCCAGGTACGGCACCCCCGTCACCGCCGCCGTCCAGCCGTCCCGGTCCGCCACCAGTGCCCGTCCGCCGAGCCGGGCCAGCACCGGCGCCGCCACCGCCCGCAGCCGCTCCAGCGACCGGGTGTGCAGTTCCCGCAGCCGTGCCTCGGCCAGCTTGGCCACCGAGTCCACCCACGCCAGCGTCGCCGGATGCATCGTCTCCAGCGGCCCGCTCACGTCGACCACGCCGAGCAGCCGCCCGCTGCGCGGGTCGGTGATCGGGGCCCCGGCGCAGGTCCAGGTCGCCTGCGACCGCACGAAGTGCTCGGAGGCGAAGACCTGTACGGGCCGCCGGGTGACCGCCGGTGTGCCCACGCCGTTGGTGCCGACCACCTCCTCCCGCCAGTCCGCCCCGAGTTCGAAGCCGAGCCCGTCGGCCCGGCGCAGCACCCGCGCGCTGCCCTCCCGCCACAGCACCCGGCCGTCCTCGTCCGCGATCACCATGATGTGGTGGGCCACGTCCGCGACCGACAGCAGCGCCTCCCGCAGCACCGGCAGCACATGCCGCAGCTCAGAGGCCTCGCGCCGCCGGCGGACCTCCTCCGGGGCCAGCAGCCCGGAGCGGAAGTCGTGCTCCGGGTCGACGCCGCTGCGCAGCATCCGGTCCCAGGACTGCTCGATCACCGGACGCGGTGCCACCGGGGCACGGCCGCCCGAGAGCCTCGCGGAGCGGACCTCGCTGAGCATCCGGGCCGCACGCGCCGTGTCGACGGCGGCGAACTGCGTCACGTCCATGGGCGAGAGCGCCACGGGACCTCGTCCTTCCGGAATCCGAACGTTCGTCTCGTACTGACCGGTTGCCCACCCCCCGCGGGCACAGTCCGCACACAGCCGACCGCAAGTTGCAACCCCCTGCAACCCTGGTGGACCGCTCTGCGGGTGGCCAAACTCGAACCACGCCGTCCCGAGCGGCGTACGCGGCCTGAACAGGCCCGTGTGGCGGGGGTGGTGCCGTGTCGGCGCAGCACCACCCCCGCGCCACGCGGCCGGAATCAGGCCTCCGGGCGGGCCCGCTCCACCACCGCCGCGAGAGCCGGCGTCGACGGCAGCGTGCCGAAGGCCGCGCCCCCGTCGCTGCCCAGCCGCGAGGCGCAGAACGCGTCGGCGACCTCCGGCGGCGCGTACCGCACCAGCAGCGAGCCCTGCAGCACCAGCGCCAGCCGCTCCGTCAGCAGCCGGGCCCGGCCCTCGGCGGCCGCGAGGTCGGCCAGGTCCGTCAGCAGGTCCCGGATGGCCGCGTCCAGCCGGTGATCGGCCCCGCGCGCCGCGCCCACCTCCGTCAGGTACGCGTCCAGCGCCGCCGGTTCGCGCCCCAGCGCCCGCAGCACGTCCAGCGCCTGCACGTTCCCGGCACCTTCCCAGACGGAGTTCAGCGGCGACTCGCGCACCAGCCGGGGCAGGCCGGACTCCTCGACGTACCCGTTGCCGCCCAGGCACTCGGCCGCCTCCACCACCACCGGCGCACACCGCTTGGTCACCCAGTACTTGGCCGCCGGGACCGCGAGGCGCAGCAGCGCCCGCTCCCGCTCGTCGCCCCCGCCCGCCGCGTCACAGGCCGCCGCCAGCCGCAGTCCGAGCGTCGTGGCCGCCTCCGACTCGATCGCGAGGTCCGCGAGGACGTTGCGCATGAGCGGCTGGTCGACCAGCTTCGCGCCGAACGCCTCCCGGTAGGCGCAGTGGTGCACCGCCTGGGCCACCGCCTGCCGCATCAGGCCCGCCGAGCCCAGCACGCAGTCCAGCCGGGTCGCCGCCACCATGTCGATGATCGTGGGCACCCCGCGCCCCTCCGCGCCGACCCGGCGCGCCCAGGTCCCGGCGAACTCGACCTCGGCCGAGGCGTTGGACCGGTTGCCCAGCTTGTCCTTGAGCCGCTGGATCAGGAACACGTTGCGGGTGCCGTCCGCCAGCACGCGCGGCACCAGGAAGCAGGTCAGCCCACCGGGGGCCCGTGCCAGGACCAGGAAGCCGTCCGACATCGGCGCCGAGCAGAACCACTTGTGCCCGGTCAGCTCGTAGGCCCCGTCCTCGGCCAGTGGCCGCGCCGACGTGGTGTTCGCCCGAATGTCGCTGCCGCCCTGCTTCTCCGTCATGCCCATTCCGAACAGCACCCCGGCCTTCAGGTGGGCCGGCCGCAGCTCCCGGTCGTAGACCCGGGAGGTGAGCCGGGGCTCCCACTCGGCGGCCAGCTCCGGGTCGGCGCGCAGGGCCGGCACCGCCGCGTGGGTCATCGACAGCGGACAGCAGTTTCCCGCCTCCACCTGGGTCCACATCAGGAACGCCGCCGCGCGCCGCACGTGTCCGCCCGGCCGCGACCAGGCGTCGGTCAGGCCCGCCGAGACGCCCTTGCCGAGCAGCCGGTGCCAGGCCGGGTGGAAGTCGACCTCGTCGACGCGGTGGCCGTAGCGGTCGTGGGTGCGCAGGACCGGCGGATGGTCATTGGCCTGCGCGCCCCACTCCTGGGTCTGGAAGGACCCGCAGCCCCGGCCGAGGCCCGACAGCTCGGCCGGCGCCTCCTCGCGCGGCCCCGCCGCCAGATGCCGCCCGACCGCCTCGGTCAGGACCCGGTCGGAGGTGAAGACGTCGTAGCCGGACAGCGGGGGCGCCTGATTCGTCACGGTGTGGGTACTGCCTGCCATGACCGTGAACCTACCGTGCCGCGGGCCCTGGGCGGGCCGGGACCGCGGCGGCGGGCGTCCGCGGATGAGTGGCACCCCCGGCGCCGGATACCTTTAGGGCGTGCAGCCAGCAAGTGACTCCCCCGAACGGCCCTCGGGCCGGCTCCACCGCGCCCGGGTCCTGTACCGGAACGTCTCCAAACGCAGGACCGCCTGGCTGCTGCTCAAGGACACGGTCAACTCGTGCATGGAGTACCGCATCCTCGGCCTGGCCGCCGAGGCCGCGTTCTTCACCCTGCTCTCGGTGCCGCCCCTCCTGCTGAGCCTGCTCGGACTGCTCGGCTACGTCGACTCCTGGATCGGCGCCGACACCACCGAGAGCCTGCGCAACAACATCCTGGACGCCTCCCGCGCGGTGCTCTCCGAGAAGGGCGTCAAGCAGATCACCGAGCCGATCCTGGACGACGTGATGAAGGGCGGCCGGCCCGACGTCATCTCCATCGGCTTCCTGTTCGCGCTGTGGTCGGGCTCCCGCGCGGTGAACGTCTTCATCGACACCATCACCGTGATGTACGGCCTCGACGGCGTCCGGGGCATCGTCAGGACCCGCCTGATGGCCTTCCTGCTGTTCATCGTGGCGCTGCTGATCGGGTCGATCGCGCTGCCGCTGATGGTGGCGGGACCGGACGCCGTGGTGCGGATCGTGCCGTGGTCGACGACGGTCGTCCAGGTGCTCTACTGGCCGGTCGTGATCATCCTGTCGGTGGCGTTCCTGACCACGCTGTACCACGTGTCGGTGCCCGTGCGCTCCCCGTGGATCGAGGACGTCCCCGGCGCGCTGGTCGCCCTCGCCATGTGGGTGCTCGGCAGCTTCCTGCTGCGCATCTACCTCACCAGCACCGTCGAGGGGCCCACCATCTACGGCTCCCTCGCCGCGCCCGTCGCCGTGCTGTTGTGGATCGGCGTGTCCGCGTTCGCGGTGCTCGTCGGGGCCGCGGTCAACGCGGCCATCGACCGGGTGTGGCCGGCCGCCGCGACCGCGGCCGCCCGCGAGGCCAACGAGCGGCTGCGTCAGGCCCAGGTCGCCGAGTACGTGGCCCGCACCTCGGCGAACGGCGAGGGCGACCCCGACATGCCCTCCGAGTTCCCCGAGCGCTGGTCCCGCTTCCTGCCCCCCGAGGACGTCACGGCCCGCCTGCGCACCCACCCGAAGAGCCCGCCCCCCGCGAACCACACCCATCACGACCACCACGACGACGGCCACGGGCACGACAAGCCGGAGGCCTCCTAGCTACGCCGCCCCGGGCCGGGCCCGGCGGGCGGTCAGCTCGTGGCGTGCCCGGGCCGCCGCGCCCAGCGGCACGGCGTCGGTCCCCAGGGCCGCCCGCAGCAGCTTGACGGGATGGCCGCTGATCGGCGGTTCGGCGGCGAGCGGCCCCTGGATCAGTGGTTCGAGCAGCGGCCAGGCGCCGCTGACGCCTCCCCCGATCACGACCGTGGTGATGTCGACGAGACCGGCGGTCATCACGATCGCGCGCGCGACCCCGGCGCCCGCCGCCGCGTACACGGCCCGGGCGTCGGCGTCCCCGCCCCGGGCCGCCTCGGCCACCTCGCGGGCGGACAGCTCCCGCCCGGTGCGCTCGCCGTAGCGGGCCCGCAGCGAACGGGCCGAGGCCAGCGTCTCCAGGTGGCCGCGCCCACCGCACGTGCACGGCAGGTCGCCGAAGCCGGGGATGTGGCCGATCTCGCCGGCCGCGCCGTGGGCGCCGGTGCGCAGCTCTCCCCCCGTCCACAGCGCCCCGCCGACGCCCGTGCCCAGCGTCATGCCCAGGACGTCCCGCTCGCCCGCCGCCGCGCCGCACGCGGTCTCGCCGCGCACGAAGGCGTTGACGTCGTTGTCGAGGAAGGCGGGGACGCCCAGCGCGGTGCGCAGGGCCGGGGCCACCGGGAAACCGGCCCAGTCGGTGAACGAGTCGCTCGCCACCAGGACGTGACCGGAGACGGCGTCGACCACTCCGGCGGCGCCCACTCCCACGGCGGCCAGCCGGCCGGGTGTGCGCGCCCGCACGTCGGCGAGCGCGTCGAGCGTCGCGGCGATCATCGCCCGCCCGCCGGAACGGGCCGGAGTGGCCGTGTCCGCCCGGTCGAGCACCCTCAGTTCCTCGTCGCAGAGCACCACCTGGGTGGTGGTGCCGCCGATGTCGACCCCCGCGAAGACCGGCGTGTCGTGACCGCTCACGCCTGCTCCTCCGTCCGTCCGGCGGCGAGGGTCGCCAGTCGCTCCGCCCGGCGGCCCCGCTGGACGACGGGGTCGGGCACGGGCACCGCCGCCAGCAGGCGCCGGGTGTAGTCGGTCTCCGGATGCAGCAGCGTGGCCGACGTGAGCCCCTGCTCCTCGGCCCGCCCGGCCCGCATCACCACCACCCGGCGCGCGAACTGCTGCACGACGGCCAGGTCGTGGGAGACGAACAGGCAGGCGAAGCCCAGCTCATCCTGCAGTTCGCGGATCACTTCGAGGACCGCCTGCTGCACACTCACGTCCAGGGCGCTGGTGGGTTCGTCCGCCACCAGCAGGCGCGGTTCGAGGACCAGGGCGCGCGCGAGGCTCACGCGCTGGCGCTGGCCGCCGGACAGTTCGCGCGGCGTGCGCCGGGCCACCTCCCGCGGCAGCCGGACCCGGTCGAGCACGGCGCCGACCAGGGACTCCCGTTCCCTGCCGGACAGCCTCCCGCGGTGGATCCGCAGCGGTTCGGCGACACATTCGCCCACCGTCATCCGGGCGTCGAGCGAAGCGACCGGATCCTGGAGGACGACACCGATGCCGGCCCGCAGCGCCCGCCGGGCCCGCGCGCGGGTGGCGGCCAGGTCGGCGCCGAAGAGGGTGACGGAGCCGGCCGTGGGGGTGATCAGGCCGAGCGCCACCCGGGATGCGGTGGACTTGCCGGAGCCCGACTCTCCCACCAGGCCGAGGGTCTCACCGGGGTGGACGGCGAAGGAGACGCCCTTGAGGGCGTGCACCGCCCGCTTCCCGCGGCCGAAGACCACCGAGACGTCCCTCAGTTCCACCGCCGGTTCTCCGGCGGGCGCCGCGTCGGGCTCCTGCGCCCGCCGCTGGCCGGACTCGCCGGACTCGCCGGACTCGGACACCTCGGCGACGGAGAGCCGCGGTACGGCGGACAGCAGCCGCTTGGTGTAGTCGTGCGAGGGGCGCAGCAGTACGTCCTCGACGGGTCCGGTCTCCACGATGGCGCCCTGGTACATCACCGCGACCCGGTCGGCGAAGTCCGCGACGACGCCCATGTTGTGGGTGACCAGCAGGACACCCGTGCCGGTCTCGGCCGCGAGCCGCCGCAGCAGGTCGAGGATCTCGGCCTGCACGGTCACGTCGAGCGCGGTGGTGGGTTCGTCGGCGATCAGCAGCGCCGGTTCGTTGGCGATGGCCATGGCGATGACGACCCGCTGGCGCTGGCCGCCGGAGAGCTGGAACGGATAGGAGCGGGCCCGCTGCTCGGGCTCGGGGATGCCGACGCGGCGCAGCAGTTCGACGGCGCGCGCGGCGGCGTCGGGCGCGGACGTCCGCCGGTGGTTGCGGATCACCTCGGCGATCTGCTTGCCGACCCGGGTGAGCGGGTCGAGCGCGGTGGCCGGCTCCTGGAAGACCATCGAGACGGTCGATCCGCGCAGCCCGGTCAGCCGCTCCTCGTCGGCGCCGACGATGTCGGTGCCGTCCACGACGGCCCTCCCGGTGGCGCGGGCGTTGCCGGACAGCAGCCCCATGGCCGCCAGCGCGACGGTGGACTTGCCCGAGCCCGACTCGCCGACCAGGGCGAGCGTCTCGCCGGGCGCTACGTGCAGGGACACGCCCCGCACGGCCTGCACCGTGCCGGTCTCCGTGGTGAAGACGACGCCCAGGTCGTCGAGGTCGAGGATGTGGTCCCCGGCGGCGGGAGCGGCCGGTCGTCGAACGGCGCTCACGCGCGCCCCCTCACGTCGAATGCGTCCCGGAGTCCGTCTCCGATCGCGTTGAACGCCCACACCACCAGGATGATGGCGAGGCCCGGCGGCACGATCAGCCACCAGTAGCCCGAGTAGGCGGCGGTCATTCCCGTGGAGAGCATGCCGCCCCAGTCGGTGGCCGGGGGCTGGACGCCCAGGCCGAGGTAGGAGACGTAGGCCACCAGCAGGATCGCGTCGGCGATCTGGAAGGTGGCCGCCACGATGATGGTCGACACCGAGTTCGGCAGGATGTGCCGGACGATGGCGCGCGCGTGCGTGCCGCCGATGGCGCGCAGGGTGAGGACGAAGTCCCGGTTCTTCAGTGTCAGGGTCTCCGCCCGCACCAGCCGTGAGGGCACGAGCCAGGAGATGAGGCCGAGGATGACGACGAGACCGGTCAGGTCCGGGGTGGTGATCGCGGAGACCACCAGCAGGATGAACAGGGCGGGGATGGCGATGCCCGCGTCCACCACGCGCATCATGACCGCGTCGATCCAGCCGCCCGCGTAGCCGGCCGCGGCGCCCCACAGGGTGCCGATGACCGTGGCGAGGACGCCGGCCGACAGACCGACGATCAGGGAGACCTTGCCGCCGTACATCAGCCGGCCCAGCTCGTCGTGGCCGACCGCGTCGGTGCCGAGCCAGTGGGCGGCGCTGGGCGACTGGTTGACCTGCTGGAGCAGCGTGTGGGTCTGGTCGGTGGAGTGGATCAGCGGGCCCACGAAGCAGAACAGCACGAAGAAGACCACGACACCGAGCCCCACTACGGCGAGGCGGTTGCGCAGGAAGCGGCGGACCGCGAGCCGGGTGCCGGAGGCGGCGCGCGCGGGCTTCGCGGCGAGCCCGTCCAGGGAGGTGAGGGAGCTCATGACCGACCTGCCTTCACTCGGGGGTCGATGACGCGCTGGAGGATGTCGGCCAGGAGGGTGCCGGTCACCGTGGCGACCGAGATGACCAGGACGCAGCCCAGCAGCACGGGATAGTCGGAGGACTGGGCGGCGGTCCAGAACAGCAGGCCCATTCCGGGGTAGTTGAAGAGCTGCTCCACCACCAGCGCACCGCCGAAGAGCACCGGTACGTAGTAGCCGAGCATGGCCACCACGGGGGTCAGCGAGTTGCGGAAGACGTGCCGCGTCAGGATGGCCCGGGGACGGGAGCCGCCGGCCCGCGCCGTCCGCACGTAGTCCTCGGTGAGGTTCTCCAGCGTGGCCGAGCGCATGTAGCGGCTGAAGACGGCGACCATCGTGGCCGCGCCGGCCACCACCGGCAGCACCAGCCCCTGGGGCTGGGCGAGGACGTCGGCGACGCTGTTGCCCTGGGGCGCCTGGGCCGGGAACCAGGGCAGGACCTGGCTGAAGACGAGGACCAGGACGAGGCCGAGGAAGTACACGGGGGTGGAGTAGGCGATGAAGCTGAGCGTGGTGATGACGTAGTCGACCGGCTTGTTGCGGCGGACGGCCTGCCACACGCCGAGCGGCACCGCGACCAGCAGGCCGACGACCGCCGAGAGGACGGTCAGCAGCAGCGTCTTCGGCAGCCGTTCGGTGATCAGTTGGGAGACGGGCTCGTTGAGGGTGTAGGACATGCCGAGATCGCCGTGGACCAGCTGGTTCAGGAAGTACGCGTACTGAACCGGCAGCGGCTTGTCGAGCCCCTGCTCGTGGTTGAAGGCGGCGATCTGCGGGGCGGTGGCCTGGGGGCCGAGGATGCCGCGGGCGGGGCCCCCGGGCAGGGCGTGCAGCAGGCAGAACACCACGACGGTCACGAGGAGGACCACCGCCAGGGCCTGCAGGACACGCCTGATCAGGAAGGAGTATGTGCTCATGGGTTTCCGGGTGACTGGGTGGGGACGGGGCGTCTGCGGGGGAGCGGGACCGGGCGCGGGCTCACTCGGTCCACGCCCACATGGCGGGGTGGAAGTTGGCGAGGGAGTCCTGGGCGAACCCGCCGAGGCCGTCCCTGATCACGGAGACCTGGTAGTCGGGCTCGGGGAGCCAGATCACGGGCAGGTCCCTGGCGAGGGCCGTCCCGTAGGCGGGCATGGCCTCGGGGGACGAGGAGGTGGTGGTCCGGTCGATCAGCTTGTCCACCTCGGGGTTGGAGTAACTGCCGAAGTTGGAGCCGCCGCCGCTCGCGAAGAGCGCGTCACCGCTGGGGTAGGCGGGGAAGTACCAGCTGCCCGCGCTGCCGAAGAAGGAGAGCTGCCACTTGCAGGCGGGGTCGTCGCGCTCGCACTGCCCGGTCTGCGAGAGGACCGAGTTGACCGGCGCGGTCTTGATGTCGAAGTCGATGCCGGTCTCCTCGAAGGAGGACTGCAGGGCGCTCATCATGTTGTCCGTCTCCGTGGAGCCGGACTGGGAGAGCACCCGCATCCTGAACTCGGTGCCCTTCTCGACGCCCTCGCCGCAGTGACCCGCGCCTTCGCCCGGTGAGGTGCACACCATGGTGCCGTCCTTCGGGCTCCAGCCGTGGTCCGTCAGCAGCTTGCGCGCCTCGGAGTTGGAGAAGGGGTACGGCTCGGCCTTCTGCTCGTCCGAGAGGAAGGCGGACGCCTGCCCCTGCGGGACGGGGCCGTAGGTGGGTACGGCGGTGCCGTTGTAGAGCACCTTGGCCAGGGTCTTCTGGTCGACGGACATCTGGATGGCCTGCCGGGCGTACAACTGCCGGAAGACGGCGCCCATCTCCGGGTTGTTGAAGTTGTAAGGCATGTAGGTGACGGCCCAGCCGGACCACCGCTCGACGTGGTAGCCGAGGTCCGTGAAGGACTTCTTGATCCCGAGGTCGGAGGCCTTGATGTAGCCGTAGTCGACCGTGCCGGCCCGCAGCGCGTTCTCCTCGGCGGCCACGGTGGTGAAGGACAGCAGGTTGATCTGCCCGACCTGGGCCGCGCCCCCGCCGTCGTACTTCTCGTTCTCGACGAGTTCGACTTTGCCCGCGGTGGAGAAGGACTTGAGCGTGTACGGTCCGCTGACCGTCTTCCACAGCGGGTCGCTCGCGTAGTGGGAGATCTTCTTGCCGGCGTCGATCAGGTACGTCCAGACCTTCTCGGCGCCGGCCGGGGTGCGGTCGAGGTCGGAGACCTCCCCCGAGTCGCCGGTCGTGTCCCACACGTGCTGCGGCATCGGGCGGATCATGCTCAGCTGGTTGGCGAGCATCCACTGCCGGTTGTAGGAGCGGTCGAAGCCGAGCGTGAAGTGCCGGTCGTCGATGGTCCGGAAGGAGGTCCAGGTGTCCGGGGCCTTGCCCGGGCTGTAGCTGGCCCACGACTTCTTGTTCTCCCGGACCAGGTTGAACCAGAACTCGACGTCCCGGGAGGTGACCGGCTCGCCGTCGCTCCAATGACGGTCGCCGAGGGTGATGGTGACGCTTCTGTTGTCCGCGGCGAACTCCGCGTCCGTCGCCAGTGAGTTGTCCTTGTTCCAGCCGATCTCGCCGCTGGAGCCGTCATAGGCGATCAGCGGCTCCCACATGACCTGGGATATGGAGGAGTTGTTGGTGTTGAGGTGCCCCGGCGTTCCGATCGGGACGATCCAGTTGGGGGTGAAGTTCGCCGGGAGGGCGTAGTTGATCTCGTCCTTCGAGCCGGAGGGCGCGGTCACACCGCCCGCGCAGCCGCTGAGCAGCACGCCCACGGCCGCGCATGCGCCGACGACGAGCGCCCGGCGTCGGCGTGTCGCTGTGCGAGCAGGGGACATGTATCTCCTCCAGGTGAGTGGCCTGGAGGTCAGCTAACGCCTGACTCGATGCAGGTTCAAACAAAGTTGCGTAACAACTAAGTATCTCCGTTTCTGAAAAAAGTCCGGACGCTGTTCCAGCTACGAATTGCTGCGGATATTGCCATTCACGGGACCGCGTTTCAGGCGTACTGTCTGCTTCGGACCGACCATGGGGAAGTAAGCACGTAGATGAATGAAATAAGTACGCGGGGGCGGCGGGCGGCGGGTACCTCGGCGCTGGCGGCGCGGGCCCTCGAACTGATCGCCTCCGGCCGGGCGACCTCCCGGGCCCAGCTCGCCGAGCTGCTCGGCGCCGCGGCCTCCAGCGTCTCGGTGGCCGTGGCACAGCTCGTGGAGCACGGTCTCGTCGCCGAGGAAGGCACCCAGTCCTCCAACGGCGGGCGCCCGCGCAAGGTGCTCAGGCTCGGTGGCCAGGACGAGTTCGCCCTCGCCGCCGACCTGGGCGGCAGCCACGCCCGCGTCGGAGTGGTCCTGCCGGGCGGCGAGCTGCGCGACGTCTCCACCGTGCCGCTGGTGATCGCCGAGGGCCCGCAGGCGGCGCTCTCCCGGCTCGCGGCCACCCTGGACGAGCTGGTCGAACGCCACGGCAGGGCACGGCTGCGCGGCGTCGGTCTCTCCCTGCCCGGTCCGGTCGACACCGCCACGGGAAGCGTCGTGCAGCCCTCCCGCATGCCGGGATGGAACCGCTTCCCCGTCGAGTCCTGGCTGCGGGAGCGCTTCGCGGTCCCGGCCGTCGCCGACAACGACGCCAACTGCATGGCCGTCGGCGAGCACACGGCCCGCAAGGGGCGTCACCAGCAGGTGATCATGGTGAAGACGGGCACCGCCATCGGCGCCGCCGCCCTCGTGGACGGCCGGCTCTACCGGGGTGGCAGGGGAGTGGCCGGGGAGATCACCCACATCCGCATCGCCCACGGCGACCACATGCCCTGCTCCTGCGGCAACACCGACTGCCTGGAGACGGTCGCCTCGGGCGCCGCCCTCGTCCGGGTGCTGCGGGACGAGGGCGTCGACGTCACCAGCGCCGAGGACGTGGTGCGGCTGGCCACCGACGCGCACCCGGAGGCCAACCGGGCGGTGCGCAGGGCCGGGGACTACCTCGGTCAGGTGCTCGCCGCGAACGTCAACTTCTTCAATCCGGACGCCGTCTACCTGGGCGGCATCCTCTCCACCGTCGAACCGTTCGTCGCCGCCGTGCGCAGCCAGCTCTACGAGAGCTGCCATCCCCTGGTCACCGAACACCTCGCCATCGAACGGGCCGTCCTCGGCGCCGACGCCGGCCTCCTGGGCGCCGGACAGTTCGCCCTCCAGCGGGCGCTGGCCCAGGCCCTGCGCGAGGTCGGCGGAGCCCAGCTGGACCCGGACCGGTTCCAGACCCCCGCCCCCTGAACCCGCACTCCCTGCACTCCTCTCTCCCTGAACCCGCATTTCCCGCACCACACACCCCCCGCACCACGCACCTCCCGCACCACTCGCACGAACGAGGAGCCATGTCGCACCCCAGCACCCCCAGCACCCCCAGCACCCCCGCAGGCACCCCCTCCCGCCGCCCCGTCATCGCCATCGCCGGTCTCGGCATCGAGTCGTCCACCTTCTCGCCCGCCCGCACCCAGGCGCCCGCCTTCCACCCCTCCCGCGGCCAGGAGGTGCTGGACCGCTACCCCTTCCTCGCCGCGGGCGAGGAACTGCGCGAGGCGGCCGACTGGCACGGCGCCCTGGTCGGCAAGTCGCTGCCGGGCGGCACCGTCACGGCCGCGGCCTGGGAGGAACTCACCGGGGAACTCCTCACCCGGCTCGCCGCGCTGCCCGCGCTGGACGGCCTCTGGTTCGACATCCACGGCGCCATGACCGTCGAGGGCATCGACGACGCCGAGGCGCTGCTCCTGGAGAAGGTCCGCTCCGTCGTCGGCGACGACGTGATCGTCTCCACCTCCATGGACCTGCACGGCAACGTCTCCCGCGCCCTCGTCCACCGCAGCGACCTGATCACCTGCTACCGGATGGCCCCGCACGAGGACCACATGGAGACCAAGGAACGCGCCGTCCGCAATCTGCTCACCCACCTCGCCTCCGGCGCCCCCCGCCCGGTGAAGGCATGGGTGCCCGTCCCCGTCCTGCTGGCCGGCGAGCAGACCTCCACCCGGATCGAGCCCGCCAAGAGCGTGTACGGGGCCGTTCCCGAGGTCGAGGCCCAGGACGGCGTGATCGACGCGGCGATCTGGGTCGGCTACGCCTGGGCGGACGAACCCCGCAACCGGGCCGCGGTCGTGGTCACCGGGCACGACGAGCGGGCGGTGTCCGCGGGCGCCGAACGGCTGGCCCGCGGCTTCTGGGAAGCCCGCCACGACTTCGACTTCGTCGCTCCCACCGGCACCTTCGACGACATCCTGGACGAGGCCCTGGCGGGCGAGCGACGCCCGTACTACGTCAGCGACACCGGCGACAACCCCACCGCGGGCGGCGCCGGTGACGTGACCTGGGGCCTGGCGCGGCTGCTGGCCCGCCCCGAGTTCCGGAAGGAGGACGGGCCGACCGTCCTGTACGCCTCGGTGCCGGGTCCCGAGGCCGTCCGGCACGCCGCCGCGGCGGGCGTCGGGGCCACGGTGACGGTGACGGCGGGCGCCGAGGTCGACGACCGGCACGCCGGTCCCGTCACCCTCACCGGCGTCGTGCACGCCGTCCGGCACGGGGACCGCGACGCGCGGACCGAGGTGGTGATACGCGTCGGCAGCGCGTACGTCATCCTCACCGAGCTGCGCAAGCCCTACCACCACGAGCACGACTTCACCGGCCTGGACCTCGACCCGCGCGGAGCCGACATCGTCATCGTGAAGATCGGCTACCTGGAGCCCGAGCTGTTCGCGATGGCCGCCGACTGGAAGATGGCCCTCACCCCGGGCGGCGTCGACCAGGACCTCGTCCGGCTCGGCCACCACCGCATCCGCCGGCCGATGTTCCCCTTCGACCCCGCCATGGCCGACCCGGACCTGTCCGCCCGCCTCGTCCCGGCCGCCGACCAGCCGCTGACCGGGGCCGACGAGTGAGCGCCCGCCCCAGCCTGGAGATCGCCGTCACCTCCCCGGCCGGTGCCCGCACCGCCCGCGACACGGGGGCGGACCGCATCGAACTGTGCACAGGGCTCGAACTGGGCGGCCTCACCCCCTCGACCGCGGCCGTCGAGGCGGCCGTCGAGGCCGGGCCGCCCGTCCACGTCCTCGTCCGCTGCCGGCCCGGCGACTTCGTGTACGACGACGAGGAGGTCGCCCTGATGGCCGCCGAGGTGCGCGCCGCCCTGCGGGCGGGTGCCCGCGGCGTCGTCGTCGGGGCGCTGACCCCGGACGGCGCCCTCGACACGGACGCCCTCGCCGCGTTCCTGGGCGCCGCGCGGGACACCGACCCCGCCGCGCAGGTCACGCTCCACCGGGCGGTGGACCAGGCGAGCGACCCGGTGGCCGCCGTCGCGGCGCTGCCGGGGCTCGGCATCACCCGTGTCCTGACCTCCGGCGGCGCGCCCACCGCGATCGAGGGCAGCGCCGTGCTCACCGCGATGGCCGCCGCGGCCCCCGGGATCGACGTCGCCGCCGGCGGCGGAGTGCGGCCCGGCGACGTCGCCGGGCTGCTGGCGGCGGGCGCCACCTCGGTGCACCTGTCCGCCAAGTCCCGGGCCACGCCCCGGCGCGCGGCCGGCTGGGTACCGCTCGGCGCCGGCGGCACCTCCGCCGCCGACGACACCCACTTCGTCACCGACGCCGCCGTCGTCGTGGAGGCGAGGAGGGCTCTGGACGCGACGCTCGGCCGGCGGGGGGAGGTCCCGGGCGCCCCTCGGTGAACCGTCCGCGGGCCGGACCGGGACACTGTCACCGTGGACGCACTCGCCGGACTTCTGGAGGGCCCCCGGGCCCGTGGCGCCTTCATGATCCGCGCCTGTTTCGATCCGCCGTGGGCCGTGCGCGTCGAGGACGGGGCGCCGCTGACCGTGATGCTGATGGTCCGCGGCGACGCCTGGATCGTGCCGGACACGGGGGAGCGGCTGCGGCTGAGGGCCGGGGACCTGGCCGTCGCGCGCGGCCCCGACCCGTACGTCTGCGCCGACGACCCCGCCACCGCCCCGCAGGCGGTGATCCTGCCGGGCGGCGCGTGCAGCTACCCCGACGGACGCCCCCTCAACGGCTCGATGGACCTCGGCGTACGCACCTGGGGCGACCGCCCCGACGGCGAGGCGGTGCTCCTCATCGGCACCTACCTGGTCCGCGGCGAGATCGGCGGCCGCCTCCTCGACGCGCTGCCCCCGCTGCTGTCCCTCACCGCCGAGGCGTGGGACAACCCCCTCACCCCCCTGCTGATGACGGAGGTCACGCGGGACGAGCCGGGCCAGGAGGTGGTCCTGGACCGGCTCCTGGACCTGCTGGTCATCGCCGCGCTGCGGGCCTGGTTCGCCCGGCCGTCGGCCGAGGCGCCCGCCTGGTACCGGGCGATGGGCGACCCGGTCGTCGGCCGGGTCCTGCGGCTGCTCCAGGACGACCCGGCGCACCCCTGGACCGTCGCGTCCCTCGCCGCCAAGGCCGGGGTCTCCCGCGCCGCGCTCGCCCGCCGCTTCACCGACCTGGTCGGCGAACCGCCCATGGCGTACCTCACCGGCTGGCGCCTCGCCGTGGCCGCCGACCGGCTGCGGGACGGCGAGGACACCCTCGCCGCGATCGCCCGCCAGGTCGGCTACGGCAGCGCGTTCGCCCTGTCCACCGCCTTCAAACGGGAGTACGGCGTCAGCCCGCAGGAGTACCGGACCCGGGGCCCGGCCTAGCCCGGCAGACGGGTACGCGGAACACGCACGGCCTCGGTCGAGCGGGGGGGCACGTGTGCCCGGGGCTGCGGCGGAGCGTGCGGCGTGCGACCCGCACCGGTGCGAACCCCGTCCCGGCGTAACCTGGCACGCGTGTACGCGGAGCGGGCGTCCCGGCTGGCCGGTGCGGTGGTGTGGACCAACACCCCGACCGGCCCCGGCCCTGGACGGGTCCTCCCCGACGGCTGCATGGACCTGCTCTGGCACGACGGACGGCTGCTGGTCGCGGGCCCCGACACCCACGCCTACGTCACCGAGGGCGCCCCGGGTCCCTGGGCCGGCGTCCGCTTCTACCCCGGCACCGCGCCCGCCCTCCTCGGCGTCCCCGCCGACGCACTGCGCGACCGGCGCGTCCACCTCACCGACCTCTGGCCCGCCGCCCGCGCCCGGCACCTCACCGACCGGGTGAACGCAGCCCCCGACCCGGCGACCGGCCTGGAGGACGCCGCGCTGTTCCGCGCCGCCGAGACCGGGCCGCCCGACCCGCTGCTGGTCCGGATCGTCGCCGCCCTCGACGCGGGCCGCCCGGTCGCCGCCACCGCCGACGCCCTCGGTATCGGAGCCCGCACCCTGCACCGCCGCTCGCTGGCCGCCTTCGGCTACGGCCCCAAGACGCTGGCCCGCGTCCTCAGACTGCAACGCGCCCTCGCCCTGGCCCGGACCGGCACGCCCCTCGCCGAGACGGCCGCCCTGACCGGCTTCGCGGACCAGGCACACCTGGCGCGGGACGTACGCGAGTTGGCGGGTGCGACGCCCGGCGAGCTACTGCGCGGCAGCCAGCGGCGCGAACAGGTCGACGCCGTGGCCGTCCGGGTCGCTGACGACGGCGTACCGCTGCCCCCAGGGGGCGTCCCAGGGCGCGCGCTCGCCGTGGCATCCGGCGTCGGTCAGCTCCGCGTAGAAGGCGTCCACCTCCGCGGGCGTGTCGCACAGCAGGGCGAGCGAGTGCCGCCCGCCGCCGGCCGGCGGCTCCCACCCGGGGGTGAAGGAGCGGACGGACTCCTCGGTGTCGAGCAGCAGCCGGATACCACCCGGCAACTCCGCCTCGGCGTGCGGCTCCTTCTCGGCGCCCTCGGGGAAGGCGAAACCGAGCCTGCGGTAGAAGGTCACGGACGCGGCCATGTCGCAGACGACGAGGCCGATGGCGTTGAATCGTGCGGTCATGGGCCCACCGTAGGCCGGGCGCCCGAACCCGGTCTTGAAGAAAACGGCCAGCCGGGCGCCGCGCCGCCCGCCTCAGAAGCTCCTCAAGTCCGTTGAACGGCACGGGGTGTACAGCCGATCATGGCCGCATGTTCGGACGACTCGCACCACCGGAACTCAACGTCCTCGTCCTGCGCGACACGGACGTCGTCGCCCACGGCATCCGTCAGGCGCTCGCCGAGGCGACACCGGAGGACCGGCCCGGACTGGAGCGCGCCGCCGCCCTGGTCGAGCAGGCCGCCGCGGAGCCCGACGCCGCGCTGCTCGCCCGCTGGGTGCACGAACGCCTCGCCGCGGCCGGCCACGAGGGCCCCGTCGACTCCGTCCGAGCCGTCAAGACCCTGCGCGAGGCGGCCCCCGGACTCAGCCTGCGCCAGGCCGTCAAACTGACCAAGGACGCCGCCGCGCACCACCCCTAGGCCCACACCGAAGCCGGCCCCGGGGGAACACCCGTACGGCAGGATGGCCGCATGATTCGTCACGCGCGTGTCCTGCCGGTGCTGTTGCTGGCCGCGCTGCTGCTCACCGCCTGCGGCTCGGAGAAGGCGGGCGGCCCCGGCCCGTCCGGCCCCGCCTCCGCCCCGGCCGCGGACGCCGGCACCGGCGAACTCGCCTCCCGCGCCCAGGCGATGGGCGTGGCCCCCGAACTGGTCTACGTCACCGAGGCCGCCGGCTTCACCCTCGCCCAGCAGTCCGTCGGCGTCCTGGGCGACGAGGGCTTCTCCGCCACCTGGGTCGACGGCGACACCAACGCGCTGCTGCGCCTGGCCGTCGACCGGGGCACGATCACGGCCGGCACCTGCGCCGACCAGCCCGTCGGCGACATGCCGGGCGAGCACACCACGTGCGAGCGCGACGGCCGGGCCTGGTACCGCACCGGTGCCGGACGGCACGAGTACGCCCTGCCCGAGGAAGGCCACGTCGTCCGCGTCTCCGCAGAGAAGGACGCCGTACCGCGTGACGTCCTGCGCGCCGCCGCCCTCGCCGCCCACCGCCCGGACGCCGCCGAGACCGACCGCCTCCTGCCCTCCGCCGAACCCGCGCCCAGTGCGCCGGTCGAGCGCGGCGACCTGCCCCCGTTCGGCGACGGGGCACCCGACAACCACGTGGACGTGGGCGGCTGACCCGGCTACGCAGTGAAGGCCGCCACCGTGTCCAGACCGGCCTGCCGCAGCGTCCGGTGCACGGACGGGCGGGCACCGCGCACCGTGAGGGCGACCGGCTCGGGCGCCCGGGTCACCGTCCGCAGCAGCGCGTAGGCGCAGGCCAGGTCGATGTGGTCCAGGCCGCTCATGTCCAGGGTCCAGGCCCCGGGCTCCCGCAGCCGCGGGTCGAGCAGCAGCTCCTCCAGCACGCCCAGGGCCGGGGCGTCCAGGTCCCCGGAAAAGGCCAGCACCGCGTGCCGCCCGTCGGCCTCGGCGATCCTCACGGGTGCGTCCGTCACGGCAGCCTCCTCGGTCGCGCATCGCGTGCGTGGTCTCCATTGTCCCCCAGCCGTGGCGACCGGGGCCTCCCGGAATAGATCCCCGGTCGTGTGGCGCTATGCGTTGAGCGGTACGAGAGTGCGGCGAAGGGCTGGTGGGCGCATGCGGTCAGGCCAGACGAACCAGACGAACCCCGTGGTCAGGACGGTTCACGGCGCGGTACGCGGCAGGTACGAGCACGGTGTCGCGGTCTTTCGCGGCATCCCCTACGCGGCGCCCCCCTTCGGGCCGGGCCGTTTCCGCCCGCCCGTACCCCCCGAGCCCTGGGACGGCGTCCGCGACGCGGGCTCCTTCGGCCCGACGGCCCCGAAACCGCCGTACTCCGAGGCATTCGCCCGGTACCTCTCAGACCCGGCGATCCCCGGCGACGACTGCCTCAACCTCAACGTCTGGACCCCCGAGCCCGGTCCCGGCTCCCGCCTGCCGGTCCTGGTCTGGCTGCACGGCGGCGCCCTGACCAGGGGATCCTCCGCCGTACCGGTCTACGACGGCAGCACCTTCGCCCGGGACGGCGTGGTCTGCGTGTCGATCAACTACCGGCTGGGTGTGGAGGGCTACGGCCTGTTCCCGGACGCCCCTGCCAACGCCGGCCTGCGCGACCAGATCGCCGCCCTGAAGTGGGTGCGGGAGTCCATCGCGGCCTTCGGCGGCGACCCCGACCGGGTCACCGTCGCCGGGCAGTCCGCGGGCGCCATCAGCACCGGCGCGCTCCTCGCCGCACCCGGGGCCCGGGGCCTGTTCCGGCGGGCAGTGCTCCAGAGCGGCGCACCCGAGGCCTCCGACCGCGACAAGGTGCGGCGCATGGTCCGCCGCATGGCCTCCCGCCTGAAGATCCCCGCCACCGCCGAGGCCTTCGCCGCCGCCGACCGCGACCAGTTGCTGCGGGTCCAGGCCGACGTGGGCAGGTTCAGCAGTCCGGTGCTGGGCGGTCCCGGGTTCGGCCTCGTCGTCGACGGCGACGTGCTGCCCCGCGACCCGCTGGAGGCGCTCGTCGACGGCGACGCGGCACCCGGCGTCGACCTCATGATGGGCTGGACCCGCGACGAGTACCGGCTCTGGCTGGTCCCCGGAGGCCTCCTCGAACGCGTCGACCGGCTCGGCGCGGTGGCCCTCGCGGGCGCCCGCGCCCGCTGCCACTGCGGCAACGAGGTGGTACGCGGCTACCGCGCGCTGCGCCCCGGCGCGGGGGCCGCCGAGATCGTGGGCCAGCTGGTCACCGACCACCTGCTGCGCATGCCCATGCACCGCCTGGCCGACGCGCGGCCCGCCTCCTCGTACGTCTACGAGTTCGCCTGGCCGTCAAACCTGCCCGACCTCGGCGCCTGCCACGCCCTGGAGCTGGGCTTCGTCTTCGACTCCGGCGACGGCCCCGACGCACGCAGACTCGCGGGCGAGGGCGCTCCGCAGGAGCTGGCCGACGCGATGCACGGGGCGTGGGTCCGCTTCGCGGAGACCGGCGACCCCGGGTGGGCGCCCTGGGACGCCACACACCCCGTGCGCGTCTTCGGCGACGGCGACCCGCACACGGCCCACGGCCCGCTCGACGCCGAGTACGACCTGTGGAAGGCCGACGTCAGCACGCCGCGAGGAACGCGGCCCAGGCGTCTGGTCCGACGGTGAGGTGTCCCTGCGGGGCTTTGGAGTCGCGGATGTGGACGGCGGTGGGTTCTTGGGCGACCTCGACGCACTGGCCGCCTTCGCTGCCGCTGTAGCTGGACTTGCGCCACTCGTAGGCGACTTCGATGCAGTTGCCGCCGTCGCTTCCGCTGTAGCTCGACTTGAACCACCGAAGTGCGCTGCCGCTCATTGGTCTCCTAGCAGACGGTCCAGAAAGTCCCTCGAGTCCTCAGGGGTGAGGGCCTGCGACCGCAGCATCGCACACCTCTGTGTAAGGATGGCCACCTCATCGGGGGCAGCGATCAGTTGGCTGCCCCGCTGCGTTTCCGTGTAGGCGAGCCGTTGGTGATCTGGTGTCTCCAGGAGCACGAACGGCCCGTCCAGTGCCGCGTGGGCGGTGCGTGCCAGCGGCAGGACTTGAACCGCGAGGTTGGGGAGTTCACAGCACTCGCGCAGATGGCGAACCTGGCTCAGGAACACCCCTTTGCCGCCCAAGTGGTCCCGCAGCACCGCCTCCCAGATGACGAAGCAAGTGATGGGCGGGTCCTTGCGGTGGAAGAGAGCCTGGCGCTCCACGCGGGCCGCCACGTGACGTTCGACCTCGTCGTCTTCGAGGGCGGGGATGCGGCTGCGGAACACCGCTCGGGCGTAGCCCTCGGTCTGAAGCAGCCCCGGCAACACCTGGTTCTCGTAGGAGGAAATGACGATTGCCTCCCGCTCCCTGTCCAGATACTCCTCCGCCCACAACGGGACCAGATCCACCTCCGGCATCTTGCTCAGCGCGGTCGACAACGCACCCTTGGTCCCCAGGAGTTCGTCGAGCTGCTCGGCGAGATCCGGCTTCAGCGGGCGTCGGCCCTGTTCGATCGACGCGATCTGCTGCTCGCCGATGACGAAGCGCTCGCCCAGGGAGCGCTGGGTGTGTCCCGCCGCCTGCCGGTAGAGGGCGAGCAGCGCGCCCACCATCTTCATCGCGGAGGCGTTCCTCCGTGTCGTCGTGCCCATGAGGTCGAACTCCCCACCCGCGCGCGTACGTTCACCAACGCGCACCCGTACGGACCGGATGTACGGCCATGCGCACTGTCCCATCATGACCACGGAGCGTGACCCTCGTCCCGTGAACAACGAAACTCCACCCCCGTCCCCACGTGAGCGCTTCTATCGCCGGGAGCGCCGGTCCGTCCCCGCCGCGCGGGAGTTCGCGAGGGAGGTGCTGGCCGACTGGGGTGTGCGCGGGCGCGCGGACGACGTGGTGCTGTGCGTGAGTGAACTGGCGACCAACGCCCTGCTGCACGGCGTACCGCCGGGCCGGGGCTTCCTGCTGCGTCTGCTGCCCTGCGGGGACGGCGTACGCGTGGAGGTCCACGACAGCGGGGGCGGCGTACCGGCCGTACCGCTGGAGCCGGGCGGCTCGGACGAGGGCGGGCGCGGGCTGCTGCTGGTGTCGGAGCTGGCGGACAAGTGGGGCGTGACGGAGCGGGAGCCCGGCGAGGTCGTGTGGTTCGAGTGCGTCCTCCCGGTGGACTGACGGGGCACGCCCGTCTGCCCTCGGGGGCCTTCATCGGATCTCCACGCTCCGTCACCTGCGACGGATCAGGCCCAGCAGCCGTTCACGGTCGCGGCGAGGCCGTCCATGGCGTCCTTGATGTCGCTCGGGTCGGCCGTCGAGTTGTTCTCGATGAAGGAGAAGATCCGCCAGTCGCCGTCGTCGGTCCGGGTGACACCGCTCAGGGCGATGGCACCAGTGAGCGTGCCGGTCTTGGCCTGCACCTTGCCGACGGCGCACTGGGAGTTGGGGTCGTCGAAGCGTCCCCACTCCGGGCCGAGGCTGGCCCCGGCCTCGCCCGCGACCGGCAGACCCTCCAGGATCGAGCCCAGGGCGGGGGACTCCGTGATCGCGTCGAGGAGCTGCGCGAGCGTCGTGGCCGGGATGCGGTCGGCGCGGGAGAGGCCGCTGCCGTCGTGCATCTCGAAGTTGTCCAGGGAGATGCCGTACGAGCTGAGCACCTGGCGGACCAGCGCGGTGCCGGACTCGAAGGTGCCCGGCTTGCCCAGCTCCACGGCGGTCATCCGCAGCAGGGTCTCGGCGATGTTGTTGTCGCTGGTCTTGAGCATCTTCTTGACGATGTCCGACAGCGGCGCCGACTTGTGCTGCGCCACCGGTACGTCGGACTGCTTCGCCGTCGTACGGCCCACCTCGCCCGTGACGGTGACGCCCTGTTCGGCGAGCTTCTTCGCGAAGACCTTGCCCGCGTCGATCGACGTGTCCTGGACGGCGGCACCGTCGACGACGAGGGAACGGACCGGCGCGACCTCGGTGGGGTAGTAGCCCTCGTTCCAGCCCTCGGCGAGGCTCGGGTCGGCGAACAGGCTGTCGTCCACCCGGACCTGGACGTCGGACCGGCCCGCCGCCTTGAGCCCGTCGGCGGCGGTCCTGGCCAGCTCGGCGACGTCCTCGCTCGTGAGGGTGCGGTCACCGCCGCCGACGAGGGTGAGGGTGCCCTCGCCGTACACGACCTTCGTGGTGAACTCGTGGTTCGCGCCCAGCAGCGTCAGGGCCGTGGTGGCCGTGGCGAGCTTGGCGTTGGAGGCCGGCATCAGCGCGGTGGAGCCGTTGTGGTCCCACAGGGCGGTGTCCGAGTCGGCGTCGAGCACCACACCGCTGACGTCGGTGCCCAGGCGCTCGTCGGCGAGACGCTCGTTGAGGTTCTTCACCAGCTGCGCGTCGTCGGCGGCGAGGTCGTCGACCGAGATGCCCTGCGACTGCGGGGTGCTGTCGTCGGCGGCGAAGGCGGACGTTCCGGCCAGCGTGGCGGAGGCCACGGGCACGGCCATCGCGAGGACGAGGGCCCGGCGGGCGCCGACACGGCTCACTCTCGCCTTGCGGTGCCTGCGCCGTCCGCCCGGCGCGAATGTGTTCGTGGGGGTTTCGTCAGGCGTACCAGTCATGAAGTGAAATCCAAGGATCGGTTACTTCGTTCTGTGGGGGTGAAGCGTTGGGCACGCTACCAGCCGTCATATGAAGGGCTCGGGCGGAAATTGACGGCGTGTGAATATCTTGCGACCGAATTGGCGGACGGCTGTCCGAGCGCTTTCGCGCAGGGGATTCTCCCGATGCCGGACGGGAAATTCCGTTGCCCCTCAGTTCCCCGGAGCGCGGGACTTCGGGGCATCGCCCCGCCACCGGGCGCGCAGCACCGCGCCACCGGCCACCGCCAGGCCCGCCACCGTCGCGGCGGCCATCACCCGGCCCAGTCCGGAGCCCGTCCCGGTCACCGGCACCGCCGCGGCGGCCGCCACCACACCCGCACCCGCGCAGGCCGCGACCGCCTCGCCCCACACCCGGGCGGTCCCGCGGCCCCACCGCCACGGCCACGTCTCACTGGTCACCAGGTAGGCGACGAGCAGCCCGGCCACACAGGCGCCCTCCCACCGGGCCGGTTCCCCGAAGGCCGCGATCACCACGACGCCCGACGCCAGCAGCGTCGTCCGGTGGCGGAGCAGCCGGTAGGACCACCGGACGGCCTCCACCGAAGGCCGCCGGTCCAGCGAGGGCGCCGCCCACACCGCGAGGACGAGCGCGCACACGAAGGGCACCGCCTCCCCGGCCGTGCCCACCGTCGCCCACGGCCGCCACGCCATCACCACGGCCGCCACCCCGAGCACCCGCACCGGCACGGTGCCGATCCAGTAGCCGAGGTACTCGCCCAGGCCGACCCGCGTGTCCGGCGCCGTCATCGCGCCCGCCCCCTTCCGCCGACCCGCCCCGCCAGCAGCGGCGCCAGCGCCAGATCCAGTGACTCGCCCTCGGTGTGCCGCAGGACCGGCACCCCGCTGTCCCGCAGGGCGAACCGCATCGCGTCCCGCTCCGCGCGCCACAGGCGCAGCCCCAACTCGCCCGCCGTGTCGCCCGGTTCCACCACCGGGTCGCCGCTCGGTATCTCCACGACGACCGGGCGGCGCCCCCGCGCCTGGAGATCCCGCAGCACCTGAAGGATCCGTGCGTCGCTGAGCGGGGTGAACACGTACACCAGGGCACCCTCCGGCAGCGCGGGCGGCGGGAGCCGCTCCAGCCCGTCGCCGCCGAAGGAACGGTCCTTGCGGACGTCGAGGACGCTCTCCACGATGCGGTAGAACGCCGCGTTCCCGGTGCCCGGCGCCAGCCACCGGGTGGTGCCGCCGGTCGAGACGACCCCCACCCGGTCGTGGGTGCGCAGATAGGCCCGGGTGAGCCCGGCGGCGGCCCGTACGGTCTCGTCCAGCGACGACAGCCCGGTCGCCGGGTCGACCACGTCACCGAAGGCGTCGATCAGCATCACCGTGTCGGCGGCCCGCTCGGCCGCGAACCGGTGCAGCTGCACGGACCCGCGCCGGGTCGTCGACGGCCAGTGGATGCGCCGCTGCCGCTCCCCGGGGACCCAGGGACCCACCCCGATGACCTCGACGCCCTCGCCGGCCTGCGGCGAGGCGTGCTCGCCGAGCCGCTGCGGCAGCCTTACCGGGATCGGGGTGAAGCGGGCCTGCGTGGCGCGCGGGAACACGGACACCTCGGCCGCCTCGACGCGCACGGTGCGGCGCACGGTGCCGCCCGGGTCGTACACGTCGACGTCCACCGGACCGAGCGACCAGCGGCCCCAGTGCAGCGCCGTGTGGCGCAGCGTCACCGTGGACGTGCCGACGACGACCTCGTCGAGGCGCAGGCCGGGCCCCAGCGTGACCCCGGGGTCGAGGCGCACGGCCTCGCCGTCGTGGGCCACCGCGATGCGTACGGTGACCGTGTCGCCCTCGAAGCAGCGCCCCGGCTCGACGGTCGTCGACGTCTCGACGCGGCGGGCGTGGGCGCGGGGCAGGGCCAGGGTGAGCAGCACCAGCGGTGCCGCCGCGAGCGCCAGCAGCCACGCCCGGCCGGTGAGCAGCGCGGCGGCCAGCGCCACGACGGCGACGGTCAGCAGGCGCAGCGTGCGCTCGCCCGGCCGCGGGCCGCCGGGCGGCGGTGGCGGTGGCTGCGTCGGGGAGGTGCGCCCCTCCAGGGCGCGGACCACCGCCGCGCTCGGCCGGGGCACGGGTTCCGGCCGGGGCGCGGGCGCGGTCACGACGAGACGGCGGCCGTACGCCGCGTCGTGGGCGTACCGACGGCGTCGACTATCTCGCGCAGCACGTCGTCCGTGGACATCTCGCGCACCCACAACTCCGGCCGCAGCGACACCCGGTGGGCGAGGGCGGGCACCGCCAGGTCCTTGACGTCCTCCGGGACGACGTAGTCGCGGCCGTCCAGCACGGCACGGGCGCGGGCGAGCTGGACCAGGGCGAGTCCGCCGCGCGGTGAGGCGCCGATGCTGATCTGGGGGTGCCCGCGGGTCGCGCCGACCAGCGCGACGGCGTACTCCAGCAGGTCGTCGTCGATCTCCACCCGCTCCACGACGGCCCGCCACGCCACCACGTCGTCCGGCCCCGCGAGCCGTTCGAGCACGGCCTCCGGCGCGGCCCGGTCGATCCGGGCGCGCAGCATCGCCAGCTCCTCCTCGGCGGCCAGGTACCCCATCCGCACCCGCAGCTGGAACCGGTCGAGCTGGGCCTCGGGCAGCGAGTACGTGCCTTCGTACTCCACCGGGTTGGCCGTCGCGATCACCAGGAACGGGTCGGCGAGCGGCCGCGTCTCGCCGTCCACGGTCACCTGCGACTCGGCCATCGCCTCCAGCAGTGCGGCCTGGGTCTTCGGCGGCGTCCGGTTGATCTCGTCGGCGAGCAGCAGGTGCGTGAAGACGGGGCCGGGGTGGAACACCATCTCGCCGGTGCGCTGGTCGTACAGCGGCGTCCCGGTGACGTCGGAGGGCAGCAGGTCGGGCGTGAACTGGATCCGGCGGAAGTCCAGGCCGAGCGTGGTGGCGAAGGACCGCGCCAGGAGCGTCTTGCCGAGCCCCGGCAGGTCCTCGACGAGGACGTGGCCGCCGGCCAGCACGCCCAGCATCACGAGTTCGAGGGCGTCCGGCTTGCCGACGACGGCTCGGCCGATCTCGCGCAGTACGGCACCGGCCTGCTCGCCGACCTGCTCGGCGGTGCGGAGCCGGTTCGTGGAGGGAGTCGTCACGTCGCTTGGTCCTTACCGGTACGGGGGCTGCGGGTGCGGGTGCGGGTACTAGTACTGGGGGTGCGGGGCGCGCCGAGTGCTTCGAGCCGGTCGACGAGGCGGCGCAGCACGTCGACGGGCACCTCGCCGTCGGGTCCGGTGCCCGGTGGTACGGGGCCGAGCCACGGCCACAGCTCGGGACCGATCAACTCGGCGGCCCGCTCGCTCTGGTGCTCCAGGGACACGTGGTGGTGCTCGGCGAGCGCGGCGGCGTACAGGTGGCGCAGCTCGGTGCGGAGCACCGCGCGGTAGTAGAGGGCGCCGTCGGGTCCGGTGGACGTGCCCACGTTCCGCCGCCATTCGCCCATGCCCGGGGCCCGCGTCCGCAGCAGTCGCACCTCGTCCCGGTACGCGGAGTCCAGGGCGCCCGCCCCGGCGGCGTACCGGGCGGCGAGCAGGGCCACGGCGACGAGCAGGGCCACCAGGGCACCGGCCGCCTCGGCGCCGTCGAGCAGCAGGACGAGCAGGACGCCCGAGCCGGCGACCGCGCCGCCGAGCAGCCCGAGCCGGCGCAGCGTGAACACGTCCTCTTCCGAGGTCCCCGCCGCGGAACGGTTCATCACCCGGCCTCCGGATTCGGGCGCGGGGCGCTGCCGCTGTCCCTGTCGCGGTCGTCGTCGCGGTCCCCGAGCAGGGCCGCGATCGCCTCCAGGGAGTCCGCCGCGGCCTTGCGGTGCGAGGCGTCCATGGGGTGCGAGGAGTAGCGGGCCTCGCGGAAGAGGGCGGTCAGGCGCGGCGCGGCCGGGCCCGGCGTGAAGCCCGCGGCGGCGGCACGGGAGAGCAGGTCGGCGGGGCTGTCGGAGGCGTGCCGGGGCACGCCGGACGCGGCGAGGGCGTCCTCCATGGCGGCGTAACAGGCGATGACGGCCGCCCGGGCGTCCTCGCCGGTGTCGGCCAGGGCGCGGCGGCCCGAGTGCACGGCGGACAGGAGCAGCCGCGCGTCGTCGTCCCGCGTCGCGGAGCCCGCGAGGCCGCGGTGCTGCGGCAGCCGCAGTCCGAACCGCCGCAGCCGCCGCACGACGGCCACCACGACGAGCACGACGGCGACCGCGGCCAGCAGCGCGAGTACCAGGTTCAGCGGCAGGGAGGAGTGCTCGCCCGAACCGTGGCGCTGCCGGGGCGGGGGAGGGACGAGGGTCGGCGTGGGCACCGGGTCGGTCGCGAGCGGCGGAGGAGGCCCTGACGTGCTGTCGCCGGTGGAGAACCGGTGCAGCACCAGGGCCAGGACACCGATGACTCCCGTCGCCGCGAGCAGCAGGGGCGCGGCGGCCTCCCGCAGCCGCTCCTCACCCGGTGGCAGCGCCGTGCGGTCGGCGCCGAAGCGGTGGCGCAGGTTCTGCACGGCCGTCCACACACCGAACGTCCAGACGGCGGACGCCCCGATCGCCACGAGGCCCCAGTGTCCGAGCGGACCCCTGCCGGAGTGCAGCAACCCCTGAGCGGGCCGCAGCGCGAGCGCCGCGAGGGCCAGTGCCCCGACCACCCCGGCGGCGAGCCACACTCCCGGCGCCGCCCGGAGTGCCGTCCTCTCCCCGCGTTCCATGCCGTGCCCCCCCGCCGAACCCGTCGCCGCCCCCGAACGCCTGTTCACGGCCATCTTGGCACAAGCCGTCCGGTCACTCCGGGGACAGGTCCCGGGCGATCGACGCGATCGTCTCCGGCCCCACCCGGCAGCACCCGCCGACCAGTCGGGCCCCGTGCTCCCGCCACCGCCGCACCCGCTCGGTCGCGAACGACGAACGCCCCCGCCAGCTCCGGGAGGCCGCGTCCCACGTCTCTCCGCTGTTGGGATAGGCGACGACCGGTTTGCCGGTGACGCGCGCCGCGGTCTCCACCGCGCCCGACACGTCCTCGGGGGCACAGCAGTTGACGCCCACCGCGACCACCTCCGCCGCGTCGGTGGCCAGGGCGAAGGCGTCCTCCAGCGGCTGACCGGCGCGCGTGCGGTCCCCCGCGACGGTGTACGACAGCCAGGCGGGCACGCCCAGTCCGCGCACCGCCCGCAGCAGGGCCACCACCTCGTCGGTGTCCGGGACGGTCTCCAGCGCGAGCACGTCTGGCCGCGCGGCGGCCAGCACCTCCAGGCGGGGGCGGTGGAACCGCTCCAGCTCGGCCACGTCGAGGCCGTACCGTCCGCGGTACTCGGAGCCGTCCGCGAGCATCGCCCCGTACGGACCGGCCGACGCCGCCACCCACAGGACCCGGTCCGGGCGTTCCACCTGCACCCGGCGGGCGGCCTCCCGCGCCGACTCGACACTGAGGGCGAGCAGTTCGGCCGTCCGCTCCCGTCCGATGCCGCGCCGGGCGAAGCCCTCGAAGGTGGCCTGGTAGCTGGCGGTGATCGCCACCTCCGCGCCCGCCTCGAAGTAGGCGAGGTGGGCCCGCGTGATCGCCTCGGGGTCCTCGGCGAGCAGCCGGGCCGACCACAGGGCGTCGCCCAGGTCGTGCCCGGCCGCCTCCAGCTGGTTGGACAGCCCGCCGTCGAGCACGAGCGGGCCGGAGGAGAGGGCGTCGGCGAAGTCGCTGGTCACGTCGCTGGTCACGCCTCCGAGGCTACGACGTACCCAGCCGCTCCGGGGCCTTGTCCCCCGAGCGAGCTACACGCAGGTGTCCACCGTGAGGTGACGATCTCCGGCCGCCGGATCCGTAGCGTCCGGTGCAGCCCGCGGCACTCAGGTCCCGGGCCCTAGGAGGGAGTTCCCGTGAGGTTCGTCTGGCAGTTCCTGGCCGTGCTGGCGGCGTACGCCGTCGGCGGCGCCGCCATCAACGCGGTGAAGGACAACGACTGGCTCACCCTGGTCGTCGGCCTCACGGCGGCGGCGCTGATTCTGTTCGTGTACGGGTGGGTGGTGCGGCGGACCGAACGCCGGCAGGCCCTGGACGTGGCCCTGGAGGGCGCGGGCGCGAAGCTCGGCTGGGGAACGCTGATCGGCGTGGGGATGTTCTCGGCCGTCATCGTGAACCTCTACACCTCCGGGCACTACGAGGTCGACGGACTGGGCTCGGTGCAGGGCGCGATCGGGATGGTCGGCTTCATGGCCGGGGCCGCCGCGACGGAGGAGGTCGTGTACCGCGGGGTGCTGTTCCGGATCATCGAGGAGCACATCGGCACCTACCTCGCGCTGGCGCTGACCGGCCTGGTGTTCGGGCTCTCGCACCTGCTCAACGAGGACGCCACCCTGTGGGGCGCTGTCGCCATCGCCATCGAGGCCGGGTTCATGCTCGCCGCCGCGTACGCCGCCACCCGCAGCCTGTGGCTGACCATCGGCGTGCACTTCGGCTGGAACTTCGCCGCGGGCGGCGTGTTTAGCACCGTCGTCTCCGGCAACGGCGACAGCGAGGGCCTGCTGGACGCCACCATGTCGGGTCCCAAGCTGCTCACCGGCGGCGACTTCGGTCCGGAGGGCAGCGTGTACTCGGTGGGCTTCGGGGTGCTGCTGACGCTGGTGTTCCTGTGGCTGGCGCACCGGCGCGGCAACATCGTGCGGTTCGGCGCACGGCGGCGTGCCGCGGGCGTCAACTCCGCCGCTACACTTCCCCGGTGATCGATCGCCGACGGGTCCTGGAGCAGTGGCGTCGGCTCGACGTCACGGTCCGGGACCTCCCGTTCGGGGTGCTGCTCCTCGTCGCTTCGCTGCTGCCGTCGCTGCGTGGCCAGGGCACGGAGATCGGCGGCCTGCCGACCCGTTCCGCCGACGCGCTGGCCGGGGTGGCGGCAGTCCTGCAGTCCCTCCCCCTGGCCGTGCGCCGGCGGTGGACCCTCGTCTGCCTCGCCCTGGTCTCGCTCGGCTTCGCCCTGGACCAACTGCGCGGCTACCACCTGTTCGCGGGCGCCGCGCTCCCCATCGTGCTGATCAACGCGGGCTCCCACCAGGAGAAGTACCGGCGTGCCACGCAGGTCGCCGCCACCCTGGCGTACGTGGCCATGGCCGTCGGGCTCAACGCGCGCGGCGGCGACGAGACGCTGGTCGAGTACGTGACGTTCTACCTGATCCTCGCCCTGGCGTGGGGCGTCGGGGCCTGGATGCGCTCGGCGCGCGCCGCGGAGGCGGAACGCCGCAGCCGGGTCGCCGAGGACGCCCGCAACGCCGAACGCACCCGCATCGCCCGCGAGTTGCACGACGTCGTGACCCACCACGTGACGGCGATGGTCGTGCAGTCGGAGGCGGCCCGGTACCTGACCGCCTCACCCCAGCGGCTCGACGAGACCCTGGCCGCCGTCAGCGACACCGGGCGGCGGGCCATCACCGACCTGCGGCACCTGCTCGACCTCCTCAACCCCGACCACGGCACCGCCGAGCCCAGGACGCCGCCCGTCGGCCGGGTGCTCACGCTGGTCGAGCAGACCCGCCGGGCCGGGCAGCCGGTGGAGTTCACCGAAAAGGGCACCCCGGCGGCGGCGACCGGCAGCTCCGACCTCGTGGCCTACCGTGTCGTCCAGGAGGCCCTGACCAACGCCCTCAAGTACGACCACGGCGGCCGGACCTCGGTGCTGGTGCGTCACGGAGAACGGGAGATCACGGTGGAGGTGGGCACGGACGGCTCCGGCACGGGGGCCGCGTCCCCCGGCGGCAGCGGGCGGGGGCTGGCCGGTCTGCAGGAGCGGGTCGACGTGCTGGGCGGCGAGTTCAGCACCGAACGCCCGGCGGGCGGCGGCTTCGTCGTCCGGGCCCGGATACCCGGGGGAAGCGGGGGCAGCACGTCATGAGCGCACCGGTCCGGGTCGTGATCTGCGACGACCAGGCACTGATCCGCACCGGTCTGACGACCATCGTCGACGCCCAGCCCGACCTGGAGGTGGTCGGCGAGTGCGGGGACGGGCGCACCGGGGTCGACCTCGCCCGCGAACTGCGCCCGGACGTCGTGGTGATGGACATCCGCATGCCCGTGCTCGACGGCTTGGAGGCCACCCGTCTGCTGGCCGGCGCCGGGGTGGAGAACCCGGTCAAGGTGCTCGTGGTGACGACGTTCAACCTCGACGAGTACGTCTACGAGGCACTGCGCGCGGGCGCCAGCGGCTTCCTGCTCAAGGACGCGCCGCCGGACCGGCTGCTGCACGGCATCCGCACCGTGGCCATGGGCGCGGCCCTGCTCGACCCCGACGTGACCCGCCGCCTCGTCGGCCGGTACGCGGCCCGCATCCGCCCCGCCGAGGGCACCGCGCGGGACATCCCGCTGACCCCCCGGGAGATGGAGGTCCTGCGCCTGATCGCGGACGGCCTCTCCAACAGCGAGATCGCCGCGGCCCTGGTGATCAGCCCCGAGACCGTCAAGACCTTCGTCTCCCGCATCCTCACCAAACTCGACCTGCGCGACCGCGTCCAGGCCGTCGTCTTCGCCTACCGCCACGGGCTGGTGACCTGACGCCCGGGTACCGGCCGCTCAGCCCTGCAACCGGCTGCGCATCTGCGACAGACGCCGGTCGAAACGCAGGTTGTACCAGGCCAGCCAGCCCATGAACACGACGGCCAGGGCGAGCATCAGGCTCCCGGCGGCGACCGAACCCGAGGCGAACCACAGGGCCGACGTACCGAAGAAGATGAGGGCCAGCATCGGAAACGCCCACCAGCGGTGGCGCCGCAGCCGCTCCTGGCGCGAGTCGACCAGCGCCGCCATCGCCCGCCGCCGTTCGGGGTCCCGGGGCGCCGCTCCGCCCTTGAGGATCTGCCGCTCCATGCCGGGCACGTCCGCCGGTTCCGCACCGGCCGCCCCCGCGTCGCGCACCCGCCGACGGCGCACCCACCACACGATCCAGGCGGCGGCCGGCACCGCGCCCACCACGGCCGACGGCCACGCCGACGCGCCGTTCATGAGCAGCCGTATCCCGACGCCCACGACCAGCGCGATCGCCCCGATGGCCCAGAGCCTGTCCTGCCACCGCGGCCGCGGACGGTCGTCGCCTCTGCCTGCGCTCGCCATGTCACCTCTCCTGAGGAAGACGGGGAAGTTCCGGTGCGGACCGGATACCCCCGAACCTCCGGAACACTTCGGCCGAGGCCGAAACAACGGGCCCATAGCGTGCGGGACATGAACGACACGAACACCGTCACCGCACCCGCACCCGCCGACGCCGTCACCGGCATGGTCGACCACGTCCTGGCCCTGGCCGCCACCTGGACCCGCTGGGACGGGACGCCCGCACACGTCGACGGCCGCGTCTACACCCCGCACAAGGCGGTCCGGCGGGTCGCCGACCACATGGTCGACCACCTCGCGGAGCTGGAGGCCCGCCTGGCGGGCGAACAGACGCAGCCCGACCACTGGCACGCCTCCCTGGTCACCACGGACGCGGACCACGCCCGCTTCACCGCCGAAGACCTCGACGAGGCCCGCAGCCGCCTCACCCGGCTCGCCCGGATCTGGGCCAACCGCCTCGACGCGCTCACCGACGAGCAGCTCGACCATTCGCCCGGCGAGGGCTGGAGCTTCCGCGAACTCGCCGCGCACCTCGCGGAGTCCGCGTACTACGCCGACGCGGTGGGTGACCTCTCGTGACGGTGACCCGGACCGCCTTCGCCGCCCTGCACCGCGCCGGTGACCCCCTGCTGCTGCCCTGCGCCTGGGACCACGCCTCCGCCTTCGCCCTCGCGGGACAGGGTTTTCGCGCCGTCGGTACGACCAGCCTCGGCGTCGCGGCGGCGGGCGGGCTGCCCGACGGGGTGTCCGCGACCCGCGACGAGACCCTGCGCCTGGCCCTCACGCTCGGCTCGGCCCCCTTCCTGCTCTCCGTCGACGCGGAGGGCGGCTTCAGTGACGACCCCGACGAGGTGGGGGAGTTCGCGCGGGAGCTGGCGGCGGTCGGCGCCGTCGGCCTCAACCTGGAGGACGCCCTCGGGCCCGCCGACCGGCACGCCGCGAAGATCGCCGCGGTCCGCTCGGCCGCGCCCGGTCTGTTCGTCAACGCCCGTACGGACACCTACTGGTCGGGCGACGGCGACCCCGCGGAGACCATGCGGCGCCTGACGGCCTACCGCGAGGCCGGTGCCGACGGCGTCTTCGTCCCCGGACTTACCGACCCCGCCCGCATCGCGTCCCTCGCCGCCCACTTCGACGTGCCCCTCAACGTCCTGTACTCGCCCGCGGGACCCACCCTCGCGCACCTCGCCGACCTCGGCGTCCGCCGCGTCAGCCTCGGCTCGCTGCTCTACCGGCGGGCGCTGGGCGCAGCCCTGGAGACGGCCGCCGGCATCCGGGCGGGCCGGTCACCGGACGGTACGACACCCACGTACGACGAGGTACGCGCACTGAGCTGACCGCTGCCCGGCCGCTTTGCCCTAGGCGCGCGGCCAGTTCTCCAGGGCCACGTGCAGGGCGTCTACCACCTTGTCCCAGGACGCCTGCACGTCGCGCGGGGCGCCGAAGCCGCCGGAGGCCTCCAGCGCGCAGTATCCGTGGAAGGTGCTGCGCAGCAGGCGCACCGCGTCGGTGAGGTCGGGCTCGGCCAGGCCGTAGGCGCGCAGCATGCCGTGGGTGATCTCGGCGGTGCGGCGCAGGGCGGGGGAGCCGGTGACGAGGGACTGGTCGACGCGGATCTGGGTGGCGGCGTAGCGGCCGGGGTGGCGCAGGGCGTACGCCCGGTAGGCCCCGGCGAAGGCGGCCAGCGCCTCCTTCCCGGCCCGGCCGGCCACCGCCCCGGCGATCTCCTCGATCAGCTCGCCGCCGGCCAGCAGCGCGACCCGGACGCGCAGGTCCTGGAGGTTGCGCACGTGCGTGTACAGGCTGGCGTCCTTCACCCCGAAGCGCCGGGCGAGGGCGGAGACGGTGACCGCGTCGAACCCGGACTCGTCGGCGAGGTCGGCGGCAGCGGCGACGACGCGCTCCGTGCTGAGACCCGCTCGGGGCATGGGCCGCCTTCCCGCACTCTAGAACCTAGGATTCCTAGGTTTCATGCTAGGTCAGGACGGGCGGCAGTCGCGGATCACCCGCAAGACGTTCAACGTTCATCTTCCACGCCGATTCTCCTCGGAGCCGCGCACGGCGGCGGTATCCAGGAGGACACGCATGGGGCACGGACACGGACACCCGCACGGCCACCACCACGGGCACCCGCACGACCACGGGCACGACAGCGCGCCGGACCTGCCCGCCGCCTTCGACACCAGCGTCCCCGACGAGGCCCTGAGCCCCGAACAGCAGTCGCGCCGCGGCCTGCTGCGCCGCGCGGGTCTGCTCGGCGCCGGACTGGCCGCCGGCACCGTCCTCGCCCAGACCGCCACCGCCGCCCCCGCGCGGGCAGCGGGCAACGGCCGCCGCGGCAAGGGCTTCCTCTGGCTGGCCGGCGACCACCACATCCACACCCAGTACAGCAGCGACGGCAAGTACCGCGTCGTCGACCAGGTCCGCCAGGGCGCCCGGCACGGCATGGACTGGCTGGTCATCACCGACCACGGCAGCGCCACCCACGCCAGGATCGGTGTGGAGAAGGTCAACCCGGACATCCGCGAGGCCCGCGACGCCCACGAGGACACCCTCGTCTTCCAGGGCCTGGAGTGGAACATCCCGGCCGCCGAGCACGGCACCGTCTTCGTCCACCCCGGCCAGCACGAGGTCTCCGTCCTCAAGCAGTTCGAGACCGACTACGACGGCAGCGTCAAGGGCGCCACCGACTCCACCCCCGCCAACGAGGCCCTCGCCATCGCCGGACTCTCCTTCCTCGCCGACCAGGTCAAGCGGCGCAAGGTCAAGGACGCCCTGATGCTCGCCAACCACCCGGCGCGCAAGGGCATCGACTCCCCGCACGAGATCCGCGCCTGGCGCGACGCCACCTCCCGCGGCCACCAGATCGCCGTCGGCTTCGAGGGCGCCCCGGGCCATCAGGCGGGCGGTCTGCCGAAGCCCCTCGGTCCGGGCGGCGCCCGCGGCATCTACGACGGCAGCCCGAGCGCCAACTCCTTCGCCGGATACCCCCTGGAGAGCTACCGCACCTGGGGCGGCTTCGACTGGATGACCGCCACCGTCGGCGGCCTGTGGGACAGCCTCATCGCCGAGGGCCGCCCCTGGTGGATCACCGCCAACTCCGACTCCCACCAGGTCTACGCCGACACCGGCGCCCGCGGCGGCGGCGACTTCAACGCCAACGGCCGTTACGACGACCCGGTCTACGCCGGGCAGATCGACATCACCCAGAACGACTTCTGGCCCGGCCAGTACAGCCGCACCCACGTGGGCTCCGACGGCTTCTCCTACGCCGCCGTCATGGACGGCATCCGCGCCGGACGCGTCTGGGTCGACCACGGGCAGCTCGTCAGCGGCCTCGACGTCCGCGTCTCGGGCGGCGGCCGCTGGGCCACGCTCGGCGGCGCCCTGCACGTCCGCAAGGGCACCCGGGTCACCCTGTCCATCGACGTCGCCCTGGCCGGCGGCCCCAACTGGGCGGGCTTCGTCCCCAAGCTGGCCCGCGTGGACGTCATCCAGGGCGACGTGACCGGCCCGGCCGCCGACAAGGACACCTTCACCGCGCCGACCGCCCGGGTCGTCAAGTCGTACGAGGTGAACAAGGACCGCGGCACCGTCCGCCTCACCTACGACCTCGGCCGCGTCGACCACCCCGTCTACCTCCGCACCCGCGGCACCGACGGCAACCGGTCGGCCGTCGGCTCGCTGGGCGCCAAGGTCGACCCGGCCGGTCCCGCCATCGACGTCGTGGGCGACGCCGACCCGTGGCGCGACCTGTGGTTCTACTCCAACCCCGTCTGGGTCCTGCCCTCGTGACACCGACCGCCGCACCCCACGCCCTCGGCATCGACACCGACGCGACGACCCTGCGCGAGGCGGACCACCTGCTCCAGGCTCTGGCGGCCGAACTCGCCCTCCCCGAGGGTGTCTTCGGCTGCACGCACCTGGTGCGGGACGGCCGCCCGCGCGTCGCCCTGTCCCTCGCCGCCGGGGCGGAGCCGGTCCTGCGCACCGCCCGGGACCGGCTCACCGCCCGCGGGTACCAGGTCCGCGACGGAGCCTGGGACGAGACCGGCCGCGCCGTCCTCTACCCGGGCGCGGCCGGTCTCACCGGCACCCTGACACTCGCCGAGCTGCTCGCCCGCTCAGCGATCGACCGGGTGACCGTCCTCGGCACGCCGGACGCGCCGGGCCCGGACACCCGGCTGGTCACCAGGAACCACGTCCGTCCGCACTGGCGGGACGGCCGCCTCGTCCTGGCCGCCATGCCCGCGGCCGGCGGCACCCTCGTACCGTTCGAGGACCCCGCCCCGACCCCCTGCTGCGCCGACCACTGACCCGGCCCGGACCCGCAGGGCGTGCGGGGTGCTCAGGGCCGCCTAACCCGCGAGCACCCCGCGCACGAACGCGTTGGAGAACTTCCCCGCCGGGTCCAGCGCCCCGGCCAGCGCCCCGAAGTCGGCCAGCCGCGGATACAGCGCACGCAGCCCGCCCGCCGGGACGGTGAACACCTTCCCCCAGTGCGGGCGGGCCGCGAACGGGGCGAGGGCCTCCTCCAGCCGCCGCACCACCGGCAGCACCGCCGCCGTGTCCTCGACCCAGGTGAAGTGCGCGGCCACGGTGTCCCGGCCGTAGGAGGGGCTCAGCCACTGCTCGTCGGCGGCGACCGTGCGGATCTCACAGGTCTGCAGCACCGGCGCGAGCGTCTCCCGTATCGCGTCCATCGCGTGCAGGGCGGCCACGGCGTGCTCCCGGGGCATCAGGTACTCCGACTGCAGCTCGGCGCCGCTGCTGGGCGTGAACTCGGCGCGGAAGTGCGGCAGCCGCTCGTGCCAGGGCCCCGGCACCCCGAACTGCTCCGTGCAGTTGACCGCGGGCATGCCCGGCACCGGGTGCATCTTCTCGGCGGCCGGCGCCGCGTACGGGAAGCCGTCCAGCGGCCGGTCGGTACGGCGCTTGAGCCACACCTGCCGGAAACCGGGCGCCCGCCAGTCGGTGAACAGGCTCACGCTGTACGCCGCCGCCATCACCGTCTCGAACGTCGCCGTGTCCAGCCCGGCCAGCGGCAGCTCGGTGAAGACGTGCTGCTCCACCTCGTAGGCCGGCTCCAGGTCGAGGGTGAGCCTGGTCACCACGCCCAGCGCGCCGAGCGAGGTCACCGCCCCGCCGAACCGCTCGTCGCCCCGCGCGATCACCACGGTCGCACCGTCCGCCGTGACCAGTTCCACCTCGCGCACCACCGACGCCAGCGAACCGTTGGCCACCCCGGAGCCGTGCGTGCCGGTCGCCACCGACCCGGCGACCGAGATGTGCGGCAGCGAGGCCATGTTCGGCAGCGCCAGGCCCCGCGCGTGCACCAGCCGGGCCAGCTCGGCGTACCGCACACCGCCGCCGACCCGCACCGTACGGCCCGCCGTGTCCACGTCCACCTCGGACGGCAGGTCCGCCAGCGACAGCAGGACACCCCCGTCGCCCGGCTCGGCGATCTCGTTGAAGGAGTGCCCGCTGCCCAGCACCCGCACCCTGGCACTGTCGGCCACCAGGGCCCGCAGGGCGTCCAGGGAGCGCGGCCGCAGCAGCTCCTTGGCGGTGTACGTGATGTTGCCGGCCCAGTTGGTCACCGTGATGTCGCTCATAGCGCGGAAACCTACCCGGCGCGCCTGGAGGGGCCCCGCGCGGGAAGCCGCTCCGGCGGGGGCATACCGTGAGAAGTCGAACGCCGGACCCGGGAGGAGACACGGGATGGACAGCCGTACCGCGCTGGTCGAGGATCTGATGGAGCGGTTCCCGCACGTACCGCGCGAGGCCGTCTTCAAGGAGGACCTGCTGCGCGGCGGTGTCGCCTTCGACCCCTCCGCCCTCAGTGACAACGAGGACGGCGAGGTCAAGCCGAAGTCGTACTTCATCTTCTCCTTCGACCACGGCACACTGCCGGAGCTGGGCGAGGCCGCCCTGCGCCGCCCGCCCGAGGAGATCATCCTCACCGGCGGCCCCTACGACCTGCGCCGCACCGTCGTCTCGGTGCGCGTGAACCCGGCCTCGCCCTACCGCGTGGCGGCCGACGAGCACAACCAGCTCGGTCTCTACCTCGACGGCAAGCGCATCGCCGACGTCGGCGTGCCGCCCATGCCCGAGTACTACCGGCACAAGCTCTCCAACGGGAAGTCGGTCATGGAGGTGGCCCCGACCATCCAGTGGGGCTACCTGATCTACCTGACCGCGTTCCGCGTCTGCCAGTACTTCGGCGCCAAGGAGGAGTGCCAGTACTGCGACATCAACCACAACTGGCGGCAGCACAAGGCGGCCGGGCGGCCGTACACCGGCGTGAAGGACGTCGACGAGGTCCTCGAGGCGCTGGAGATCATCGACAAGTACGACACCGCCAAGATCTCCACCGCGTACACGCTCACCGGCGGCGCGATCACGTCGAAGGTCCAGGGCCTGGACGAGGCGGACTTCTACGGGCGGTACGCCAAGGCCATCGAGGAGCACTTCCCCGGCCGCTGGATCGGCAAGGTCGTCGCCCAGGCCCTGCCCAAGCCGGACGTCCAGCGCTTCAAGGACTACGGCGTGCAGATCTACCACCCCAACTTCGAGGTGTGGGACGAGTACCTGTTCAAGATGTACTGCCCCGGCAAGGAGCGCTACGTCGGCCGCGACGAGTGGCACAGGCGCATCCTCGACTCCACCGAGGTCTTCGGCGCCCGCAACGTCATCCCCAACTTCGTCGCGGGCGTGGAGATGGCCGAGCCCTTCGGCTTCAAGACCGTCGACGAGGCCATCGCGTCCACCACCGAGGGCCTGCGCTTCTTCATGTCGCACGGCATCACGCCCCGCTTCACCACCTGGTGCCCCGAGCCCACCACCCCGCTCGGCAAGACCAACCCCGACGGCGCCCCGCTGGAGTACCACATCCGCCTGCTCCAGGCCTACCGCCAGACCATGGAGGACTTCGGCCTCTCCTCGCCCCCCGGCTACGGCCCGCCCGGCGCCGGCAACGCGGTCTTCTCGGTCAGCTCCTTCATGGACAGCCTGCCGGAGGACGCGCCGGTGGAGGTCTGAACCCGGCGCACTCCCAGGAGTGCCCGCGGGTGAGCGATATTCAGTGGCGTCCGGGACGCGGGTGCTCCTAGGATGTGGCCACAGCCGAGCGGAGAGCAGGAGGTGTGACTGATGACTGTCATTGCGACGGGCGCTGCCCGTATCCGGAAGTTCGTCAAGTCCACCTCCGTGGCCTCCGGCTGACACCTCATTCTTCCCGCGTACGACACGCGGACGCCGGGGCCGCCCTGTGAAGGGTCCCCCTTGAATCTCGCTTCCTCCTCCTTCTCCTCTTCTTCTTCCTCCTCCTCGCACCCGCTCGCCCCGTACGGCTGGGACGCGCAGTGGGAGGAGGAGTTCGCTCCGTACGCCGAGCAGGGCTGTGTGCCCGGCCGGGTCGTCCGGGTCGACCGCGGGCAGTGCGACGTCGTCACCGCGGACGGCGTCCTGCGTGCCGACACCGCGTTCGTCACGCCGCACGACCCCCTGCGCGTCGTCTGCACCGGCGACTGGGTCGCCGTCGAACCGGACGGCAACCCGCGCTACGTACGCACGTATCTGCCCCGCCGTACGGCCTTCGTGCGCTCCACCTCCTCCAAGCGGTCCGAGGGGCAGATCCTCGCCGCCAACGTCGACCACGCGATCGTCGCCGTGTCGCTCGCGGTCGAGCTGGACCTCGCCCGGATCGAACGGTTCCTCGCCCTCGCCTGGGAATCGGGGGCCCAGCCCCTGGTCGTCCTCACCAAGGCCGACCTCGTGCCCGACCCGGTGACCCTGGCCCACCTCGTCCAGGACGTCGAGACCGCCGCGCCCGGCGTGCCGGTGCTGCCCGTCAGCGCCGAGCGGGGCGAAGGGCTCGACGTGCTCGCCGCCGTCGTCTCCGACGGCACCGCCGTGCTGCTCGGACAGTCCGGCGCCGGCAAGTCCACCCTCGCCAACGCACTGCTCGGCGAGGACGCCATGGACGTGCAGGCCACCCGGGACGTCGACGGCAAGGGCCGGCACACCACCACCACCCGCAACCTCCTCGCCGTGCCCGGCGGGGGCGTCCTGATCGACACCCCGGGGCTGCGGGGCGTCGGGCTCTGGGACGCGGGCAGCGGGGTGGACCAGGTGTTCGCCGAGATCGCGGAGCTGGCCGAGGAGTGCCGGTTCCACGACTGCGCCCACGAGAGCGAGCCGGGCTGTGCCGTCCTCGCCGCCATCGACAGCGGTGAACTGCCCGAGCGGCGGCTGGAGAGCTACCGCAAGCTGATGCGGGAGAACCAGCGCATCGTCGCCAAGACCGACGCCCGGGTGCGGGCCGAGATCCGCAAGGAGTACAAGCGCCGGGGCGCCATCGGCAAGGCGGCGATGGAGGCCAAGAGGGGCGGCCTGCGCTAGGGCCGGTCGTTCCGACGCGATGTCCGATTTCCGCCAGCCCGGTCCGCCGGGCTGGCGGAGACTGGACAGCGTGACACCACAGACAGCGCGTACCGCGGAACACGCGAACCCGCACGAGGACGTCAGGTACGAGGCCGTGCGCAGCCGGGACGCCCGGTTCGACGGCGCGTTCTTCTTCGCCGTCGAGACGACCGGCATCTACTGCCGGCCCAGCTGCCCCGCGGTCACACCGAAGCGGCGCAACGTGCGGTTCTTCCCGACGGCCGCCGCCGCGCAGGGCTCGGGCTTCCGGGCCTGCCGGCGGTGCCGTCCCGACGCCGTGCCGGGCTCCGCGGACTGGAACGTGCGCGCCGACGTCGTCGGCCGGGCCATGCGGCTGATCGGCGACGGCGTCGTCGACCGCGAGGGCGTCGCCGGGCTCGCCGACCGGCTCGGCTACAGCGCCCGCCAGGTGCAGCGCCAGCTCACCGCGGAAGTGGGCGCCGGACCCGTGGCCCTCGCCCGCGCCCAGCGGGCGCACACCGCCCGGGTCCTGCTGCAGACCACCGGCCTGCCGGTCACCGAGATCGCCTTCGCGTCCGGGTTCGCCAGCGTGCGGCAGTTCAACGACACCATCCGGGCCGTGTACGCGGCCACCCCCAGCGAACTGCGCGCCGCCGCCCCGGCCCGGGACCGGGCCGCCCGGCGCGCGGCCACCCCCTCCGCCGGTGTCCCGCTGCGCCTCGCCCACCGCGGCCCCTACCAGCCCGGCCCCGTCTTCGACCTGCTCCAGCGGGAGGCCGTCGCCGGTATCGAGGAGGTGGGCGGCGAGCCGGGCCGCCGCGTCTACCGGCGCACCCTGCGCCTGCCGTACGGCACCGGGATCGTCGCCGTCCAGGAACGGCCGGGCTCGCCGGACACCGGCAGCGGCGGCTGGCTTGAGGCCCGCCTGCACCTCACCGACCTGCGCGACCTGACCACCTCCGTGCAGCGGCTGCGGCGGCTGTTCGACCTCGACGCCGATCCGTACGCCGTCGACGAGCGGCTCGGCGCCGATTCCCGGCTCGCTCCGCTGGTCGCCGCCCGCCCCGGGCTGCGCTCACCGGGCACCGCCGATCCGGAGGAGTTCGCGGTGCGGGCGCTGGTGGGACGCGCCAAGGCCGAGCGGCTCGTCCAGCGGTACGGCAAGGCGCTCGACGCGCCCTGCGGCACCCTCACCCACCTCTTCCCCGAACCGGCCGTCCTCGCCGAGGCCGCCCCGGACGGCACCCCGGGCGGGCTCGCCGTCGCCCTGGCCGACGGCGCCGTACGCCTGGACCCGGGCGCCGACCGGGACGACGCCGAGCGTGCCCTGCTCGCCGTGCCCGGCGTGGACGCCCGTACCGCCGCCGTCGTGCGCACCCGCGCCCTCGGCGACCCGGACGTCGCCCCGCCCGGCGCCGCCGTCCCCGACACCTGGCGCCCCTGGCGCTCGTACGCACTGAACCACCTGCGCGCAGCAGGAGAGTGGGAGAACGACCGATGACGACCATGACGTACTGGTACGAGGTGGACAGCTCCGTCGGGCGGCTGCTCCTCACCGCCGCCCCCGACGGCGCGCTCACCTCCCTCTCCGTGCCCGGGCAGAAGGGCGGCCGGAGCGTCCAGGACGGCTGGCGGCACGACGCCGGGCCCTTCCGGACGGCCGAGGAACAGCTCGGCGCCTACTTCGCCGGGGAACTGACCAGGTTCCGGCTGCCGCTGCGCGCCGAGGGCACCCCCTTCCGCGAGCGGGTGTGGGCCGCACTGGACGAGGTGCCCTACGGGGTGACGACGACGTACGGCGAGATCGCCGCGCGCATCGGGGCCTCGCGACCGGCGGTGCGCGCGGTCGGCGGCGCGATCGGCGCCAACCCGCTGCTGATCCTGCGGCCCTGCCACCGGGTGATCGGTGCCGACGGCTCCCTGACCGGGTACGCGGGCGGGCTGGAACGCAAGACGCGGCTGCTGTCGCTGGAGGGCGCCCCACTCAGCCGGCCAGCACCGCTCCCAGCCATGCCCCGGTGATCAGCAGGCAGGCGAACAGCTCGGTCAGCAGGTCGGCGCCGCCGTGCCGCATCGCCGTCCGCAGGGACGCCATCGCCTCGCCGTGCCGCCCGAGCCGCAGCCGCTCGGCGAGGTAGATGCCGCCCATGAACCCAGGGATCGCGCCGAGCACGGGGACCAGGACGAAGCCGAGGACGGCGCCCGCGCCCGCGTAGGCCGTCAGCCGGCGCATGGCCTGGTCCCGGCGTCTCCTGCGGGTCGGCAGCGCCCAGCGCACCGCCCGGGACAGCAGCAGCGTGACCGAGGCGCCGACCAGGACCGCCCACGCGAGCGGCTGCGGGTCCTTCAGCGCCCACCACAGGACCCCGGCCCACACCAGCCACGACCCGGGCACGCCGGGCAGCAGGACGCCGCATAGCCCGAGCACGATGACCAGGCCGGCCAGCAGGAGGTCTCCCGCTCCCATCTGTCCAGGGTGCAGGAGTCCGGCCCACTCCGCAGAAGTCCGGCCCGGAGGCGGCCCGGGACGGCCCCCGCAGCGGGGCTTCTCAGGGCTTTCTGGCCACCCAGTCCCTTTCGTAGGCGTGCCAGCCCAGTTGGAGCCGGGTGGTGACCCCGGTCAGCTCCATCAGACGCTTCACCCGCCGCTGCACGGTCCGCAGGCCCAGGTCGAGCTGCTTGGCCACGCTCGCGTCGGTCAGTCCGGCCAGCAGCAGGGAGAGGATCTCCAGGTCGGTGCCGTCGGGGGCGTCCGGGCCGTGCTCGGTCACTCCGGAACCGCCCAGCCGCAGCGGGAGGGCGTCCCGCCACACGGCCTCGAACAGTCCCGACAGCAGCTCCAGCAGGCCGCTGGCGTGCACGACCAGCGCCGCGGGCTCGGAGGAGTGCGCGGTGAGCGGCACCAGGGCCAGGGAGCGGTCGGCGACGATCAGCTTGGTCGGCACCCGGTCCACGACCCTCACCTGCTCGTCGCGGCCGAGCGCGGCGGTCAGCTCGGTGATGCCGGTCGGCAGGTCGAGGACCGGCCGCTCGACCACCACCCGGTAGCGGACACCTCGCCCGGTGGCCTGCTCCTCCGCGTCGTTCTCCATGCCGGTCACGGCCACCGGCTTGTCGGTGACCAGCGCGCACACCTCCTCGCTCGCGCCGAGCTGGAGCTGGAGGAAGCGCTGGGCGACGGCCGCGGCGCCGGTCACCACCTCCACCAGGTCGTGCACCGCCGGCTCGGCCGCCGCCGCCCGGTACTCCTCCGCGAGGAGCGCCGCCGCCAGCTCCGCCCGCTCCAGCTCGTGCCGCTGCTGGGTGAGCAGGGCGCCCAGCGCCACGCCCGGCGGGGCCGCGACCCAGCGTCCCGGGCGGGCCGAGGACTGGGCGGCGAGCCCGTTCTGCTCCAGGTGGCGCAGCGCGCGCTCGGTGTCCGGCTCGCCGAGCGCCAGCCGCCGCGCCAGGTCGGGTACGTCGGCCGCGCCGACCGACACCAGCGCCCGGTACGCCGCCTCGTGCGTGTCCTCCAGCCCCAGCACTCCCAGCATCAGGCGTCGCCCCTCCCCGAGAACCATGATCATCTCCAGTCACGGGGACGTCCATGGCGGAAAACGGCCACGGCGTAAACCCGCCTCCGGACATCATCGCCGTACCGGCGGTCACTCTGCCAAGGTGGCGTCGCCGAGCGGTCCTCCCGTGGGGGGTGGGGCCGCTCGGCCACCCACCTCGGAGGACTGTTCGACGCGTCCCCCGACACGCCGCCCGGCGCACGCGGGTCCGCCCGAATTTCCCGATGCCCCGTTTTCATCCGGCCCCCTCGGTGGACAATCAGGAGCATGAGTCAGCAGGGGGGAAGGCCCACCGGTCCCACTGATCCTGAGGACGACTGGTGGGGGCAGCTGTACGACGACTCCACCGACGACACCGGCCCCACGGCCGCACCCGATTCCCTGGACGACCGCTTCGCCTCGGCGTCCGGCACGGTGGCCCGCGGACCGGCCCCCGGGACCGGCGACGCGACGGCCCCGCCCCACCCGGACCCCGCCCGGCCCGCACCCGGGCAGCCCTGGTGGTCCCGGACGGAACCGCCCGCCGTCCCCGGCCCCCGCACCGCTGGAACCGACGACGACGCCCCGCGCGCCGGCGCCCCGGCGAGGCCCGAGCGCTGGCCGGAGGCTGAGGACCACGGCCCGCCCGGTGGCGACGGGTCGCGTCCCGCGCGCCCGTCACGTGCCGAGGATGCCCCGCCCGGCAACGTCACTCCGGGTCCCGCGGTCGTCCCGCCGCCCGCCGAGGACGACATCCCGAGGGCTGGCACCCCGTCCCGGCCCGGGCCCCCCTGGGAGCCGCCGACCGCGGGGCCGACCGGGCCGGTGAGCTTTCCGCCGGGGCGGTCCGGCGCAGCGTCGCCCGGGGGCGAACGGCCCGGTGCCGGGGCGGCCGGGCGGACCTCCGGTGCGGAGGGGCTCGCGTCGCCCCCGCGCTCCGGGGGACGTCGGGACGACGCCCCGCGCGGCGACGGCCCCTCGCGTCCCGCGGGGCCGCCCCCGCCCAGGGCACCCTGGCAGCCGCCACCCGCGACACCGACGGGGCCGGTGAGCTTTCCGCCGGGGCGGCCGGGGCGGCCCGGCGCCGCCTCGTCGCAGGACGGGAAGGACGGGACCGCCGGCCCGTCGCCGGACGGCGAGCGGCCCGGTGTCGTCCCGCCCGCGTCGGCTCCGTGGTCCGGTGGCCGGCGCAAGGGCGGTGGCCCGCGCGGGCTGACCACCTCGGGGATCGGGCCCGCCGACCTCAGCGAGCCGCCCGAGGCGGGACCGCCGCCCCGGACCGTGGCCGACCTGCCCCCGCTGCCGCCGCCGTTCCTGCCCTCGTCGGGCGCGCCGGACGGCGACGACCGCGACTACGTCGGCAGCGGGCCGCCCACCTACGACGCCGAGCCCACCGCGCTGCCGCCCGCCGATCCCGACGGGCTGGACGGGCTGGTCCCGGACACCGTGCTGGAGGGCGCCCGCTACGGGACCTGCACGCTGCGGGCCGTCTCCGTGCGCGGGGACTCCGCACGTTACCGGGGCGAGCCACGGCGCGACGCGCTGCTCGTCGCCCGGTTCGGCGCCGGTGAGCAGGCGCTGGTCCTGGTGGCCATGGCGACCGGCGCCCGCGCCACCGCCGGGGCGCACCGGGCGGCGGCCGAGGTGTGCCGGTGGATCGGACGTGCCGTGGGCCGCAGCCACGCCCGGCTCGCCGAGGACCTGCGGGCTGCCCGGCGCGGCGATCTGAAGTCCGGCCTGCACCGCCTCACCGACCGCAGCCTCGGCCGGCTCCGGGCGGGCGCCGCCGAACAGGGCCTCGCCCCGGACGAGTACGCGGCCACCCTGCGCTGTCTGCTGCTGCCCGCCGACCCCGAGTGCCGCACGCGCGTGTTCTTCGGCGTCGGCGCGGGCGGACTGCTCCGCCTGCGCGACGGTGCCTGGCAGGACATGGAGCCGGACGCCGGTGAGGTCTCCGGTGCGCCCGTCCTCGGCTTCGGCTCCGCGCCCGCGGACACGCCGAGCGAGACGCCCGAGGGCGACCGGCTCACCATGGACCTCGGCATCACCACGCCACCGGGCCCGTACGACGGCCCGCCCGCCGAGCCGCCCCGCGAACCCTTCCGCTTCCGGGCCTCCGTAGCCCGCCCGGGTGATGTGCTCCTGATGTGCACCGCGGGCCTCGCCGAGCCACTGCTGAACGAGCCCGAGCTGGGCGAACTCCTCGCGCGGCGATGGGCGGACCGCCCGGCGCCCGGGCCGGGGGAGTTCCTCGCCGACAGCGGCGTCCGGGTCAAGGGATACGCGGACGACCGTACGGCCGCCGCCGTTTGGGAGGCGTGAGGCCGCTCGCTGTGGCATAGCTGGAGCCATGGCCAAACAGAACGTCGCGGAACAGTTCGTCGACATCCTCACCCGTGCCGGGGTCGAGCGCCTCTACGGAGTCGTCGGGGACAGCCTCAACCCGGTCGTGGACGCCGTGCGCCGCCACTCCGGCATCGAATGGGTGCACGTGCGGCACGAGGAGACCGCCGCCTTCGCCGCCGGGGCGGAGGCGCAGATCACCGGGAAGCTGACGGCGTGCGCAGGCTCCTGCGGCCCCGGCAACCTCCACCTCATCAACGGGCTCTACGACGCCCACCGCTCCATGGCCCCCGTCCTCGCCCTCGCCTCCCAGATCCCGTCCAGCGAGATCGGCCTCGGCTTCTTCCAGGAGACCCACCCCGACCAGCTGTTCCGCGAGTGCAGCCACTACAGCGAGCTGATCTCCAGCCCGAAGCAGATGCCCCGGCTGCTCCAGACCGCCATCCAGCACGCCATCGGCCAGGGCGGTGTCAGCGTCGTCTCGCTGCCCGGCGACATCGCCGACGAGCCCGCCCCGGACAAGGCCGCCGAGACCGCACTCGTCACCTCCCGGCCGACCGTCCGGCCCGGCGACGAGGAGATCGACCGGCTGGTGCGGATGATCGACGACGCCGACAAGGTCACCCTGTTCTGCGGCAGCGGCACCGCGGGCGCGCACGCCGAGGTCATGGAGTTCGCAGGCAAGCTCAAGGCACCGGTCGGGCACGCCCTGCGGGGCAAGGAGTTCATCCAGTACGACAACCCGTACGACGTCGGCATGAGCGGACTCCTCGGCTACGGCGCCGCCTACGAGGCCACTCACGAGTGCGACCTGCTGCTCCTGATCGGCACCGACTTCCCGTACAACGCCTTCCTGCCGGACGACGTGAAGATCGCCCAGATCGACGTCCGGCCCGAGCACCTGGGGCGGCGCTCCAAGCTGGACCTCGCGGTGTGGGGCGACGCGCGGGAGACACTGCGCTGCCTGATCCCGCGGGTGCGGGAGAAGAAGAGCCGCCGATTCCTCGACCGGATGCTGAAGAAGCACGCGGACGCCCTGGAGGGCGTCGTCAAGGCGTACACCCGCAAGGTCGACAAGCACGTCCCGATCCATCCCGAGTACGTGGCCGCCCTGCTGGACGAAATGGCCGACGACGACGCGGTGTTCACCGTCGACACCGGAATGTGCAACGTCTGGGCCGCCCGCTACATCTCGCCCAACGGCCGCCGCCGCATCATCGGCTCCTTCTCGCACGGCTCGATGGCGAACGCCCTGCCGATGGCGATCGGCGCCCAGTTCACCGACCGGCACCGGCAGGTCGTGTCGATGTCCGGCGACGGCGGGTTCACGATGCTGATGGGCGACTTCCTCACCCTCGTCCAGCACGACCTGCCGGTGAAGGTGGTGCTCTTCAACAACTCCTCGCTCGGCATGGTGGAGTTGGAGATGCTGGTCGCGGGCCTGCCCTCGCACGGGGTGGCCAACAAGAACCCCGACTTCGCCGCCGTCGCCGAGGCCTGCGGCGCCTTCGGCGTGCGGGTGGAGAAGCCCAAGGACCTCGCGGGGGCGCTGAAGGCGGCGTTCAAGCACAAGGGACCCGCCCTCGTCGACGTCGTCACCGACCCCAACGCCCTGTCCATCCCGCCGAAGATCAGCGCCGACATGGTCACCGGCTTCGCCCTGTCCGCCTCGAAGATCGTCCTGGACGGCGGCGTCGGACGCATGGTCCAGATGGCCCGTTCGAACCTGCGCAACGTCCCCCGGCCGTGACCGTACGGGCAACCGGTCCGAAACCGGATGACTGCCGAGGGTCCGAACGGGCAAGGCTCTCCCCGTGAAGATGTTCGACCGTAGCGGGACAGACAGGGGGAGACGACATCAGCGCGCCGACGGGGGACATGAAGGAGCAGACGGTGCCACAGCTCAGGCGACGGCTCGGCCGGGCGGACCTGCGGGCGGTGCCCGAGGCCCGGCGGGCGCTGCGTGAACTGCTGCGGCACTGGGGCGGGCCCGGCCGGTCGGAGGTCGCGGAGCTGCTCACCAGTGAGCTGGTCACCAACGCGCTCGTGCACACCGAGGAGGGCGCCGTCCTGACCGCGACGGTCGGACCGCGCGCCCTGCGGGTCGAGGTACGGGACTTCGCGGGCCACGGGCGGCAGCCCCGGCCGCGCCCACCCCAGGGCGAGGAGAGCACCAACGGCAGGGGACTGGTCCTGGTCGAGTCACTCGCCGACGACTGGGGGGTGCGGCCCTGCGAGGCGGGCAAGTCGGTCTGGTTCGAACTGGGCGCGGAAGCGGCCTGAGGCGCCGGGGAGCCCGGCGCCTCAGATCATCAGTCGGTCGCGTGCACCGTGGTCGGCCTAGCCGAACTGCTGCTCCAGGTCCTTGAGCTTGCGCTCCAGGGAGTCCAGGCGGGGGAGGGCCTGGGTGTCGTCCTCCGCCGTGAGGTCGACGGTCTCCACCGACATCTGGTCAGACCCGCTGCGCACGGGCTGCAGGGAGGGCCGCCGGCTCGCCGCGGGCAGTTGCTCCGGGGCCGATATGGCAGGCTCCGCGGTGGCGCGTTCCGAGCCGCGCTCGACCTGCTGCACCTCGACCTCGACCTGACGGCCGCCGCGCCCGGGGAAGCCGCGGGGGCCGTGGCCCCGGCTGATCGCCTTGAGCTGCGCCCGCTCCAGCCGCTCCTGCTCGCGCCGCCGCAGCTTCTTCTCCTCCTTCTGGCGCCGGTCGTCGCGCACCTCCTCGACCGCCTCGTCCAGGCTGCGCACGCCCTCCAGGAGCATCAGCGACCAGGCGCGGTACGTCTCCCGGGGCGCGCGCAGCCAGCGGACCATGCGGATCTGCGGCAGCGGACGCGGCACCAGACCCTGCTCGCGCAGCGCGGCCCGGCGGGTCTGCTTCAGCGCCCGGTCGAACAGCACCGCCGCCGACAGGGACATGCCCGCGAAGAAGTGCGGGGCACCCGCGTGTCCCAGGCCGCGGGGCGCGTGCACCCAGTTGAACCAAGCGGCGGCGAAGGCGAAGGCCCACACCAGTATCCGCGAGCCGAGCGCCGCGTCACCGTGGCTGGCCTCGCGCACCGCGAGGACGGAGCAGAACATCGCCGCGCCGTCGAGCCCGAACGGGACCAGGTACTGCCAGCCGCCGCTCAGGCCGAGGTTCTGCTCGCCGAAGCCGACCAGACCGTGGAAGGAGAGCGCCGCGGCGACCGCCGCACAGCAGAAGAGCAGGACGTAGGAGAAGGTGCCGTAGAGGGCCTCCTTGCGCCGGCGGCGCTCCTCCATGCGCTCCCACGAGTCGTCCGCGCCCGCGTCCTTCCCCGGGGAACGCTTGCCGCGCGCGAGCACCGCCACCGCCGCCAGCATGCCCAGGAGCAGCACGGCGCCCGGAAGCAGCCAGTTCAGCGATATGTCGGTCAATCTCATCAGGGGTCCCTTGCAGTGGGATAGGGCGTAACGCCCGCCATGGTGGCCCAAACCCAGCGGCCCTCAGGGGGTTTCGGGGCAAGAGGCCGCCAAGGGAGTGCAGAGGGGGTGCCCAGGCGGCGTTCTGCTCGAACTGCCGCATGAGGGGCGGGAGTTGAGTTCGAATAAGACTACCCGTACGAGTGGTTCCACGGAAAGTTCCCGCGACGGGTGGGGAAGTTGTGAAACGCCGCCGACGATCCTAGTCGACGATCTTGGCCCGGCTGACCACCCGTCAGCACCCGGCCGGCCGTACGCCGGCGGCCGGGGAGGCTCAGCCCGCCGTGGCGAGCAGCTTGCCGACGCGGTCCGCGTCGCAGGTCCGCGGGCAGGTGGCGCAGGTGTCCTCGGGGCGCAGGGTGTAGAACATGCAGCAGCTCGCCCGGTCCCGGGTGTGCAGCGGTTCGCCGTCCGGTCCCTTCAGCTCGCGGAACGCCGCGTCCCCGACGTACGGCTTGGTCGCGCCCGGCAGCAGCAGCTCCAGCTCGTGCCGTGCCCGCTCCTGCTCGTCGAGCAGATGGGCGACGTACCACAGGCCCTCGACGACCTCGTCGGTCGCCATGCCCCACAGGGCGCGCCCGCGCCGCCGCATCCGGGGGCCGAATCCGGCCAGGACCGGCTCCAGGTGCTCGGCGACCGAGGCCCGCACCTCGGCGCGCAGCGCCTCCTCGTCGGCGACCACCCGGGCACCGGGCAGACCGGCGGCGGGGTCGCCGGGGAGGCAGGCGAAGGAGGTGGCGCGTACGGCCATCCGGCCGAGGGGGAGCCCGGCGGCCGTGCGGTCGTAGGCCACGTGGGCCGCGGGGTGGCGGGGCACCCGGCGGTGCAGGAACCACGGCACGGTGATCAGCAGACAGGCCGGCCACGCGTACCGGTGCAGGCCGAAGCTCGCGATCACGTCGGGCCGGGCCCGCTGTCCGTAGTCCCGCAGCACCTGGGCCTCGTCCCAGGCGAGGAACGACGCCAGCTCGTCGCCGCCGTCGGCGAGCGAGGCGGCCGTGACCCAGCCGCCGCCGCTCGGCACCTCGTCGGCCGGGGACAGTTCAGTGACGCCCAGCCCGGGGAGGACCTCGGTCAGGCGCGTGTAGGCGTCCGTGAAGGCCGTACGGGCGACAGGCATGCGGGACCACCGATCCACGTCGGGACAACGGGCTGCTTAAAGGTAAGCCTTACCTTACCCATGCTGTCGGGGATTTGAACTGGCGGCCCCTGCGCTTATGGTGCTTGACGGACAGGTGACAACCCGTCGTAATGACCCCAAGTACCGACACGTCCCGCAGGAGGACCCGTGAAGCACCGCGCGCAGGGCGCCGCAGGAACGGGGACGGTCACGGCCGCGGCGGCCGAGTCGGTGCGGATCCCGGTGCAGCCCCGAGCGGCGGACATCGCCCGGGGCCGGGCGCGCGGTGCCGGGGAGCCGGACGGCGGGGCACGCGGCGAGCACACCCACGGCGAACCGCCCGCGCCGGGTCCCTCCGTACCCGGCCCCGCCGTACCCGACCCCTCCGTATCCCGCCCGCGGACCCCGGTCCAGCGTTCCTCGGTGCGCGGGCAGATCCTCGACGCCCTGCGCTCCGCGCTGGTCACCGGTGAGTTGCGGCCCGGCGAGGTGTACTCGGCGCCGGTGCTCGGCGAGCGGTTCGGCGTCTCGGCCACTCCGGTGCGGGAGGCCATGCAGCAGCTCGCCCTGGAGGGCGCCGTCGAGGTCGTCCCCAACCGCGGCTTCCGCGTCGTCGAGCGCGGCGACCGCGAGCTGGCCGAGCTGGCCGAGGTCCGGGCCCTGATCGAGGCCCCGGTGTGGCTCCGGCTGGGCCGTACGGTGCCCGCCGGGCGCTGGGCCGAGCTGCGCCCCCTCGCCGAGGCCACCGTCCGGGCCGCGTCGTCCGGCTGTCCGGCCACCTACGCCGAGGCCGACCGCGCCTTCCACCGCGCGGTGCTCGCGCTGGCCGGCAACGAACAGCTCATTCGGATCGCCGGTGACGTGCACCGCCGCGCCCAGTGGCCGCCGGCCGGCTCGCCCCCCGTGCGCGGCCGGGCCGACCTGGTCGCCGACGCCCACCAGCACACGGCCCTTCTGGACGCGCTGATCGCCGGCGACCCGGACGTGGTGCGGACCCTGGTGGGGGAACACTTCACGGTCACCCTCTGACCGAGGGCGTTCCCCTGCGCGAGGGCGCCTGGCGGGTCCGCCTCGCGGGCCGGCCGCCGGCTGGGGCCGTTCGCCGCCACCTCCTCCTGTCCCGGCGGGACGCACCTGCCGATGCGGGGTTGCCTGCCGCGCGGAGCCGCCGTTGCCGCGGGCTGCCCGTCCGGCGGGGCTGCTCGCGGTCGCGGGGCCGTGCCCGGTGGGATCACCCGCCGTCACCGGTCCGCCCGCCCGGCGGGGTGCCCGCCGACGCCGGGCCGACGCCGTGCGGACCTTCCCCCGCTAACGGGACCTTCCTCCGCTACGGGGCTTTCTCCGCTACGGGGCTTTCTCCGTCACGGGACCTCCTGTCGTTCCGTGCGGCTCGCGGGCGACTGCTTTCCGGGGGGCCCGGTCTTCCCCGTGCCCTGGCCCTTGGCGCCCGTGCGACGCCCGGGGCGGGACCCGGTGCCGCGGTTGTGCAACTCGATGGCCAGAGGGGAGGCGGTGAAGACCGAGGAGTACGTGCCGACCGCCACGCCGATCAGCAGCGCGAGTGCGAAGTCGGTGAGCGAGTCGTCGGCCAGGACCGCCAGCGAGGCGAGGATGAGCACCGCGCCCATGCCCGTGTTGACCGTGCGCGGCAGGGTCTGAAGGATCGCGTCGTTGGTGAGCCGGTCGAACGGCGTCTTCCGCTCCTTGCCCAGCAGTTCCCGGACCCGGTCGAAGAGGACCACCGAGTCGTTGACCGAGTAGCCGATCACGGTGAGCAGCGCGGCCAGGAACACCCCGTCGATCGGCTTCCCCAGCCAGGCGAACACGCCCACCAGGATGACCACGTCGTGGGCGAGCGCGCCGACCGCGGCGGTGCCGAACAGCAGGCGGAACCGGGCCGCCAGGTACGCCAGCTGGGCGGCCAGCGCCAGGCCGAGGGCGATCAGGGCGTCCCGGCGCAGCTCCTCGCCGAGGCTCGGGCCGATCAGCTCGTCGCGGACCTTCTCCGTCTCGCCGCCCAGCCCGGCGACGGCCTTCGTGACGGTCGCCGCCTCGGCGTCGGACAGCTCCTCCGTGCGCACCGTGAGGTCGCCGTCGCCGGAGGACTGGACGACGGCGCGCGGGAAGCCCGCGTCGGCGAGCGCGTCCCGGGCCCGCTCGGGATCGACCTGCGTGGCGGTCGAGTACTCGATGAGCCGGCCGCCGGTGAACTCGATGCCGAAGTTCAGGCCGCGCACCAGGATCCCGGAGCCCGCCACCACGAGGACGGCCAGCGAGGCCGCCAGCCAGCGGCGCGGCCGGCGCATCAGGAACGGATCGCGGCGCAGCAGCGCGTCCCGGACCGGGCCGGTGGACGAGATGCCGGTGATGCGGGGGCGGCGGAAGACCGCCGGGCGGCTCGCGGCGAACTCGGCGAGCACCCGTGTGATCACCAGGGCGCTGACCATCGACGCCAGCACACCGATGCCGAGGGTGACGCCGAAGCCCTTCACCGGTCCTGAGGCCAGGAAGAAGAGCAGGGCGGCCGCGATCAGCGTGGTGATGTTGGAGTCGGCGATCGCGCTGAACGCGCTGCGGAAACCGGCGGTCAGCGCCGACCGCGTGCTCGGACGGGTGCGGGCCGCCTGTTCCTCGCGGGCCCGCTCGAAGACGAGGACGTTGGCGTCCACCGCCATGCCGATCGCCAGCACGAAGCCCGCGAGGCCCGGCAGGGTCAGCGTTGCGCCGACCGCGGCCAGGGCGGCGTAGGAGATCAGGCCGTAGCAGAGCAGGGCCACGGTCGCCAGGGCGCCCATCAGCCGGTAGACGACGATGATGAACAGCGCGGTCAGCGCGGTGCCGATGACGGCGGCCCAGGCCCCGGCCGAGATGGCCTCGTCGCCCAGGGTGGCGCCGATGGTGCGCTGCTCGATCGTCTCGACCGGCACGGGCAGGGCGCCGCCCTTGACGAGCAGGGCCAGTTCGCGGGCCTCGGCGTCGTCGAAGGAGCCGGTGATCTGCGTGGAGCCGCCGGTGATGCCCGCCCCGCAGGACACGGAGGGGTCGACCTGCGGCGAGGAGATGATCTTGTCGTCGAGCACGATGGCGACCCGGCGCTGGGGATCGCCGGCCGGGTGGCAGGCCGCCTCGCCGGTCACCCGGGCCCAGCGGTCGCTGCCGGCGTCCTCGAAGTCGACGGTGACGTGCCAGCCCGCGCCGCCCTGCTGGTCGAAGCGGGCGTCGGCGCCCTTGACGTCCTGCCCGGTCAGCGTGGCCGCCTTCAGCCGCAGCGACTGCCCGGACTCGTCGGGCAGCACCCGCTCGCCGTCCGCGCCGGACGCCTGCCGGTCCTCGCCCCCGGCCCCGTCACCGGCGTTCTCCGCCGGGCCGAGCACCGAGTGGACGGTGAGCTGCGCGGTGCGCCCCAGCACGGCGGCGGCCTTCTCCGGGTCCTGTACGCCCGGCAGCTCGACGACGACGCGGTTCTCGCCGGAGCGGACGATGGTCGGCTCGGCGACACCGAGGGCGTCGATGCGGCCGCGCAGCACCTCCACGGTGCGGTCGGTGGCCTCCCGGTCGGCCTCGGTGGTCTCGGTGGACTTGGTCTCCAGCACGATCTGGGTACCGCCGCGCAGGTCGAGCCCGAGGCGGACCGGCATGGTCAGGGCGATGGCCACGGACGCGGCCAGCACCGCGAGTGCGACGAGCGCACGGACGGGCAGAGCACGGGAGCGGGACCGCGAACGGTTGCGGGACGGGGGACGGTTGCGGGAAGGGGGACGGGTGCGTTTCAACACGGGCCTCCGGCGGGCACGCCGCGGCGGCGGCCGAGCGCGGCCGCGGCGGAAGAAGATGACAGGGGTCGGGGTGTGCGTCTCAGCTGCCGGAGGAGACGGGCGGCGCCCGGCCGCTGTCGTGGCTCGCGCGGCCGGGGGAGACCGGCACCGGACCGGGCGCGGCCGAGGTCCGCGCGCGGGCGCCGGGGGCGGTACCCGCGTGGCGCGCCGCGGTGGCCGCGTGCTGGTCGGGGGCCGCCGGGCGCTCGCCCACCTGGTCGTGGCGGGCCCGGAGCTGGGCGGCGCACACCGGCGTACAGCCGTCGTCCGCGTGGAGGTCGAGGGCCGGATGGGGAACGGCCGTGGCGGCGGCCGCCGCGAGGGGGCCGCCGGGGCCCACCTGGACGCCGGCCGCGGGCCAGGCCGGGACCAGGGGCAGCAGAACGGCCAGCAGCACCGTGAGCACCGTCGCCAGGCGGTGGCGCATGCACCGTTCCCTTCCGAGGTGGGTGAGCGGGCCGAGAGGAGAGCCCGGGGCTCCGGCCGGGGAGTGGGCGGCCGAAGCCACGGGCGGTTGGTGGGGACCGTCAGGGCTCGATGAGCCCGGCGCGGATGGCGTACCGGGTCAGCTCCAGGCGGTCGCGCAGGCCGAGCTTCTGCAGCAGGTTCGCCCGGTGCCGCTGGACGGTCTTGATGCTGATGAAGAGGATCTCGGCGATCTCCTTCGAGGAGTGGCCCTCGGCGACGAGCTTGAGGACCTCCTCCTCGCGCGGGGTGAGGATGTGGTCGGAGGTCTCCTCGCCGTGCCGTACCCGGTCGAGGTAGTTGCGGATGAGCGCCGTCACCGCCCCCGGGTACAGGAAGGGCTCGTCGCGCATCGCGGCCCGGCAGGCGGCGACGAGGTCCCGGTCGGCGACCGACTTGAGCACGTATCCGCAGGCACCCGACTTCAGCGCCTGGAACAGGTACTGCTCGTTGTCGTGCATCGTCAGCATCAGGATGCGCAACCCCGGTTTCAGCGCGGCCAGTTCACGGGCCGCCTGGAGACCGGTGAGGCGGGGCATCGCGATGTCCAGGACCGCGAGGTCGGCCTCGTGGGCCCGTGCCATGTCGATGGCCTCCGCGCCGTCCCCGGCCTCGGCCACCACCTCCAGGTCAGGTTCCCGGTCGAGGATGAGGCGCACACCGCGGCGCACCAGCGCGTGGTCGTCGGCGAGCAGGATGCGGATCTTCGCCGGGGCGGACGCCGGGGACGGGCCGGAGGCGGCCAGTGCGGACCGGCCGTACGCCGGAGGTCCGGCCGGTGCGGACGGCTGGGATGGCTCGGACAGGGACGGGTCGGACATGGTCGGGGCTACTTCCTGGGAAGGGGTGCGGTGAGCCGGATGCGGGTGCCGGCGCCGGGTGCCGAGCTGATGTCGAGGGCGGCCCCGATGAGCAGGGCCCGCTCCCGCATGCCGCGGATGCCGGCGCCCTCGTGCGCCGCCTCGATGCCGCGGCCGTCGTCGGCGATGGTGAGCGTCACCGCGTCGTCGGCGCGGGCCAGACCCACCTCGAGGCGTTCGGCGTCCGCGTGGCGGGCGGCGTTGGTCAGGCTCTCCTGCGCCACCCGGTAGAGGACCAGTTCGGTCTCGTGGTCCAGGGCCGGCAGGTCGGCGTCGAAGCGGCGCACCACCCGCAGACCGGTGTGGGTGGCGAAGTCGTGCGTGAGCGAGGACAGCGCGCTGATCAGACCGAGGTCGTCCAGGACGCCGGGCCGCAGCCGGCGCACCAGGCGGCGGACCTCGTCCAGGCTCTCCCGGGTGATCTCCTGCGCCTGGTGCAGCTCCTCGCGCAGCGGCTCGTGGGCGTCGTCCGCCGCCCGTCCCAGGACCAGCAGGATCGCGGTCATGCTCTGCCCGACCTCGTCGTGCAGCTCCTGCGCGATACGGCGCCGCTCCGCCTCCTGGGCGAGCAGGACGCGGGCACTGCTCGTGGCCCGCTCGTTCTCCAGGCGGTCCAGCATCGCGTTGAACGTGCGGATCAGCTCCGGGACCTCGCCGCCCCCGGACACCGGCAGCCGCTGGCCGGGGCGCAGCAGGTCGACGGTGGTCATCAGCCGGGTGAGCCGCTCCAGCGGTGCCAGCCCCCAGCGCAGCAGGGCGCCGTTGGCCACCAGCATGACGCCCATGCCGACCACGAGGACGACCGCCTCGGTCAGCAGGATCGGCACGGAGACGGTCACCGGAGCCCACAGCAGCAGCGCCGTGGCGAAGCCCAGCACCACCGCGTTGAGCCCGAAGATCCGCCAGAACAGGGACACCGGGGGTACGCCTCCTTCGGCGACGTGTCGACTTGGTACGCCTCTACTGTCGGTCATCGCGCACCCTCGGTGGGAGCTGCGGCCCAGGTAGCGACCGAGCAAGCGACCAGCGTGCCCCTCCCGGACCCGTCCGGTCGATGGGGCCCGACCCCCATTTCCGGCTCGCGGCGCACCCATACGGCCGCCCCGGCACACCCCCGAGTGGATCCCGCGCCCCCGGGCAAATGGGTCCTGCGCCCGATGGGTTTCCCCGGGCGGCCCGGCCAGGGTTGAGGACGACCGGGCCCGATCGGCCCGGCGCTCGGCATACCCGCAGCACCTTCCGAGAAAAGGACCAGTCACCGTGTCGCTCGACGCCTCCCGCATCGAACCCCGCCCCGAGCGGCTGACCGCTCACGAGGCGCGCCAGCGCCTCGAACACGCCCGCAACACCCGCATCACCCAGCTGCAGGCCCTCGACGAGAGCGGCCAGGCGGACGACCAGCTGATGTCCGCACAGAAGGCAGCGATCGAGCGGGTGCTCAAGGAGATCGACGAGGCCTTCGCCCGGGTCGAGGCCGGCACCTACGGCGCCTGCCTGGGCTGCGGCAAGCCCGTCCCGGGGGAGCGCCTGGAAATCCTCCCCTACACGCGGTACTGCGTCGCCTGCCAGCGCCGCGCCGCCGCCTGACCGCGCGCCTTCAAGTCCCGTAACTCGTCCCTCCCGCCCTGACCAAGGGGTGAAGTGGTGAACAACCAGACCATCGGCGACCGCGACACGCGTCCGGCGCCCCTGTCGCCCGAGGACCTCGCCGCGCTCCGGGAGGACCTCCGGGAGCAGCGGCTGTTCCGCGAGGACCAGCTGCGGCAGATCGCTGCGGCCCCGGCCCGCACCGACGAGCCGGTCCAGCGGCGGTCCGCCGCGCAGACCGAGGTCAGGGTCAAGCTGGCGGCCTCCGCGCGCATGGTCCTCGCCGACGTGGAAGCGGCACTCGACCGCATCGCCGAGGGCCGCTACGGCCGTTGCCAGCTGTGCCGGCGCGCCATCGACCGCGACCGGCTGATGATCGTGCCGCAGGCCCGCTACTGCGCCCGCTGCCAGCAGGTGCGGGAGGCCGGACGATGACCCTGCTCCGGCGGCCCCGTGCCGCCCTGTCCCGGCACCGGCCCTGGCCGCTGTGCCGGCAGTGCGGCGGCGTCGCCCTCGACATGGGCAGCGCCCGCACCCGCGCCTGGGTCGCCGGGCGGGGGATGATCCTCGACGTGCCGACGGTGACCTTCCCCGGCGCGGGCGCGGTGTACCCGATCCAGCGCGGTTCCATCGTCGACACCCAGGGCACGGCCCGGATGCTGGAGCGGCTGCTGGGGCACCGGCTGCCCCGCTTCGCCCGGCCCGTGGTCGTGGTGACCGCGCCGGTGCTGGACGGGCTGGCCTACCGGACCGAAGCCCGTACGGCCGTTCAGGTGCTGCGCCCGCGCAGTGTGCTGACCGTTCCCAGCGCGCGGGCGGTGGCCCTGGCGGCGGGCGCCGACCTGTCCCGGCCGCTGCTCGTGATGGACATCGGCGCCCATCTCACGGAGGTGGTGCTGCTGGTGGACGGCGCGGTCTTCGACGCCCGCCGCACCGCGCTGGGCACCGGGGACATCGACGACACGACCCCGCCCGCGCGGATCGGTGAGGCGCTGGCCGAGATGACGACCTCGATGCTGCGGCAGGACGGGACGTCCCTCACGGTCGACGCGCTCGCCCGGGGGCCGCTGCTGGCGGGCGGCGGCGCGCTGCGCCCCGAGATCACCTGCCACCTCGCCGACCGCCTGCACGTGCCGCTGCGCGCGGTGCCGGCACCGCACACGGCGGCCGTACGCGGCGCAGCCAAGCTCCTGGAGGCCGCGCACACCCACCCGTCGACCACGGGCACGGACCCCCCGTCCGGCCACCCGCACTGACCCGGTGCCGGGCCGCCGGCGGAACCCCGGGCCCGGCAGCAGCCCCCGACGGGCCGGACGGACACCGCTCGTCCCGACGGCCACGGTGCCGGTCCCCGGCACGGGCATGCCCGCGCCCGCTGTTCGGGCTGTTCGGCGCGGCGGGACTCGGGTGCCCGGCTCCGGCCTCCACCCGGGCGGACGGGCACCGCGCGTCCCGGCCGCCGCTTCGGGTTTCCGGGGCCGGCACGGGTGCGGGGTGCGGTCGTGCTGTTCGGTGCGGTGGTGGTCGGGCCGGGTGTTCCGGTGCCGTTCCTCGCCGGGGCGGGCGGCTACTGCTCGTCCCGACGGCTGCTCGGGATGTCCGGTCGGCCGGGTGCGGTCGTGCTGTTCGGTGCGGTGGTGGTCGGGCCGGGTGTTCCGGGACGGTCCCTCGCCGGGGCGGACGGGCCCGTCCCGGCCGCCGTACGGTGCCGGGCCCGGGGTCTGTCGGGCCGGGCATCGGCGCGGGATGCCGGCCGGGCGGGCGCGGCGCCGTCACTCCGGTGTCCGGCGGCCCGGCGTCGCCCGCCCCAGCCCCGCACCGGCCCCCGGCCCCGCTCGTACGGCCGGTGCCCGCCCGCCCCGTCGGCCGGCGCCCGCCCCGGTGCCGGCCGTACCCCCGCGCCCCCTACCCACCCCCGTCCCCACCCGATCCGCCGGAAGGAGGCCCCCCGTGGCCGGAGAGGTTCCCCGGGCCCAGCCGCCACCCGCCGTTCCCGATCCCGAGCCCGTGCGGCACCCGTATCTCCTGCTGTGGCGGTGGCGGCGCAACCCCTTGCGGCGGCCGAGCGACCGGCTGGGGGCGTGGCTCTCGCTCGGGGTCGTGCTGGCCGTGCTGGTGGCGGCGCCGGCGGCGATGTTCGGGGTCGGCGACAGCGCCTACCGGCACTACCGGAACACCGCCGAGCACGAGGCGCGGAGCCGGGACCAGCGTCCCGCGGTGCTGACCCACGACGCCCCGCGCCACCCCGAGCCGGGGTCGGACGAGGCGAGGAAGGCCCGCTATCCCGTCCCGGTCCGCTACACCGGCCCCGACGGGGTGAGCAGAACCGTGACGACCGAGGTCGCACCGGGGCTGGCCGCCGACAGCACCGTCCTGGTCTGGGTCGACGCGCAGGGCCGGATCACCGGGCCGCCGCTGACCACCGAGCAGATCCGCAGCCGCACCATGGGCTGGGCGATCCTCGCCTTCCTGGGCGTCGTCCTCACCGGCCTCGCGGCCCACGCCGCCACCGGCCTCGTGCTGCACCGTCGCAACCTCGCCCAGTGGGACGCGGCCTGGGCCAACACGGCCCCGCGCTGGAGCAGATTCCCGTGACGCCCGCCGGGTGCGGGCCCCTCACGCCGTCGCCGCGCCCGCCGCCGGCGGCGCCAACTGCCGTGCCAGCCACGTCGGTACGCCGCCCAGCAGCCGGAACAGCCGCCGCGCCTCCTCCCGCAGCCGGGACGCCTCCGGCTCCGACTCGGCGTCCGCGAGCGAGGCCAGCGCCGGGGCCGTACCGACGAGGTACCCCAGCTCCTCACGGATCCGCAGCGACTCGGTGAAACCGTGCCGCGCCTCGGCCAGTTCACCCTCCCGCAGGGCGAGTCCGGCCAGATGCCGCCAGGTGAAGGACTGCAGCAGCGGGTCGGCGTGCGCGGTGGCGCCGGCGTGGGCCCGCCGGTACGCCGCGCGGGCGGCCTGCGGTGAGCGGGTCAGGTTCTCCGCGAGCAGCCCGCGCCGGAAGTCCAGCAGCGCCCGCCCCCCGGCGCCCGGCGCGATCAGCGCCGCCGCCCGGCCCAGCGCGGCCCGCGCCTCGTCGGCCCGGTCGCGCACCCCGTGCACCGTGGCGGCGTAGGCGAGCTGGCCCCGTTCACAGGCGGCGGCCCCGCGCTCGTCGTCGGTGTGCGCCAGGGCCTCCGCGGTGCGCAGCGCGTCCTCGGCCTCGGCCCAGCCCTGCTCCGTGTACAGGCACCGCTCCACCAGCAGCGCGGTCCGCTGCAGGGCGGTGTCCGCGGTGACCGGCTCCAGCAGGGCAGCCGCGTCGGCCCAGCAGCCGCGCGAGCGCAACCGCCATACCGCGGTCTGGAGCGGATCGTCACCTTCGGTCGTTCCCCAGCCAGAACCAGCCATGGCGGAATGCGCCACGTCGCCCTCCCCTTAGCACGCCATCGAGCTCTCGAGTGGTGGCCGCATCTCAGCACGGATCCGGCGGCCCGGCCAAGGGGATGGGTGAAAGATTTCACAAAGTCGTGGACTTCGTACCGTCGAGGTTTGGGAGCGCCCCGGGCCCGCCCGGGGCCTCCGCGCGCCCCGGGCCTCAGCTCATCCGCAGGGCAAGGAAGAAGTCCAGCTTGTCCTCCAGGCGCGACAGATCACGCCCCGTCAACTGCTCGATCCGCCCGACGCGGTAGCGCAGCGTGTTGACGTGCAGGTGCAGCCGGTTCGCACAGCGCGTCCAGGAGCCGTCGCTGTCGAGGAACGCCTCCAGCGTCGGGATCAGCTCGGCGCGGTGGCGGCGGTCGTAGTCCCGCAGCGGGTCGAGCAGCCGGGCGGTGAACGCGCGCCGCACGTCGTCGGGGACGAAGGGGAGCAGCAGCACGTGCGAGGCCAGCTCCTGGTGGCCGGCCGCGCAGACCCGGCCGGGGCGCGCCGCGGCGACCCGGCGCGCGTGCCGGGCCTCCTCCAGTGCCCCGCGCAGGCCCTCCGCCGAGTGCACGGCCGCGCTGACGCCGAGCGTGACCCGCCCGTCGCCGTCAAGCCCCGCCGACAGCGGCTCCCGTACGGACTCCAGCAGCGTTTCCGCGAGGACTCCGGCCTCGGAGCCGTCGTGCTCGCTGGAGACCGCCGGCAGCGGTACGAGGGCGACCGCCTCCTCGCCGGTGTGTGCCACGGCGATGCGGTCCGACTGCTCGGGTCCGGTGGCGTGCGGGTCGACGAGCATCTCCTCCAGCAGGGTCTGTGCGACGCGGCCGGTCTGCTCGTCGCCGTCCTCCCACTCCACCCGGGCCACCACGACCTGCCAGTGCGGTGCCGCGCCGAGGCCCGGCAGCAGCACCGGCGCCGCCACCCGCAGCCGGGCCGCGATCTCGGCCGGCGCGGCGCCCGTCTGCACCAGCTCCAGGACCTCATGGGCGAGGCGCCGCCGTACCGTGCGTGCCGCGTCCCGCCGGTCCCGCTCGACCGCGATCAGCTGGGTGACGCCGTACAGCAGGTCGAGGCGCTCCTCGGCCCAGTCCCCGGCGTCCGCCTCCACCACCAGCAGCCAGTCGGACAGCACCGTCTCGCGCACGTCCCGCCCCGCACCCGCGCCCTGGGATGCCCGCGCCCCCGGGGGCGTCACCGGGGGCTGCCCCCGGCCGCGCACCGGGAAGAGGCTGTACGTCGTGGAGCCCAGGGGCACCCGGTGCGGCGCGCGCCGGCCCGTGCGGGTGGCCGCGAGGTGCTCGGCCGCCAGCTTGGCGCGGACCTCGGCGGACAGCGCGGGCTCCGCGTCCTTCGGCCCGGCGACCTGCCGTCCGGTGGGGGAGAGCACCCAGGCCCGCAGGTCGAGATCCGAGCCGAGCAGGTCCAGGACCACGTCGGGGCCGCCGCCCGCCGGTCCCGAGGTCATCATCCGGCGGTGCCGGTCCACCACGGCCGCGAGGTCACCCGCCCGCTCGCCGGAGACCTGGCGCACGACGTGCTCGGTGATCGTCGCGAAGGCCACCGACTCGTGCACCGCGAACAGCGGCAGCCGGTGCCGCGCGCACGCCACCACCAGATCCTCCGGCACGCTCCCCAGCTCCGCCTCGCCGGCGGCCAGCGCGGCCACCTGGGCCTGCACCAGCAGGCGGACGAAAGGTTCGGAGTCGGCGGCGTCGCGGCGCCAGGCCAGGCCGGTGAGCACCAGCTCGCCGCCGGAGAGGTAGCGGCTGGGGTCCCGCAGGTCGGTGGTCATCACGCCCCGGACCGTGCGGTCCAGCTCGTCCTCGCCGCCGAGCAGCTTGAGGCCCAGCGCGTCGGTGTCCAGCAGTGCGCGCAGCCGCATTCTCGTCGCCGCCGTTCTTTGTCTCGAAGTGTTCCAGGTCACGCGGCTGTGTCGCCCGATTCCAGAGGAGAACAGGGAGGCAATTGAGCACCTCCGTTCATACGAATCTACAAGATGCCCGCCCTGGCCAGCCAACTCCTTCATGGTTTCTGCGACTGACCCTGGTGGAGCACACGACGGTGTACTGAGGCCATTCCACGTGAACAACACATGAACGAGCCGGACCCCGGACCACGGGATTGGCTCGATCTCCACGACCGCCGCCCGCCGACACCGCCGCACGCACACGAGGAAGAGAGCCGGGCATGGACTTCCTTCGCCCCGCCAGCTGGGAGGAGGCGCTCGCCGCCAAGGCCGAGCACCCCACCGCCGTGCCGATCGCGGGCGGCACCGACGTGATGGTCGAGATCAACTTCGATCACCGCAGGCCCGAGTACCTCATGGACCTGGGCCGCATCGGCGACCTGGCCGAATGGGAGGTCGGAGCGGACACCGTACGGCTCGGTGCCTCCGTGTCCTACACCCGGATCATGGAGAACCTGAGCACCGAGCTGCCGGGTCTCGCCCTCGCCTCGCACACGGTCGCCTCCCCGCAGATCCGTAACCGCGGCGGCGTGGGCGGGAACCTCGGCACCGCGTCCCCGGCCGGCGACGCCCACCCGGCGCTGCTGGCGGCCGGCGCCGAGGTCGAGGCCGAGTCGGTGCGCGGCACGCGCCGCATCCCGATCGACGCCTTCTACACCGGCGTGAAGCGCAACGCGCTGGAGCCCGACGAGCTGATCCGCGCCGTGCACGTCGCGAAGGCCGACGGACCTCAGCAGTTCTCCAAGGTCGGCACCCGCAACGCCATGGTCATCGCCGTGTGCGCCTTCGGCCTCGCCCTGCACCCCGGCACCCGTACCGTCCGCACCGGCATCGGCTCGGCCGCGCCCACCCCGGTCCGGGCCACGACCGCCGAGGAGTTCCTGAACGCGGCGCTCGACGAGGGCGGCTTCTGGGAGAACGGGAAGATCATCACCCCGTCCGCCGTCAAGCGGTTCGCCGACCTGTGCTCCGCCGCCTGCGACCCGATCGACGACGTCCGGGGCACCGCGAGCTACCGCCGCCACGCGGTAGGGGTCATGGCCCGCCGGACGCTCACCTGGACCTGGGAGTCGTACCGCGGCGCCCGCCGCACCACGGAAGGAGCCGCGTGATGCGCGTCAACTTCACCGTCAACGGACGTCCGCAGGAGGCCGACGACGTGTGGGAGGGCGAGTCCCTGCTGTACGTGCTGCGCGAGCGGATGGGCCTGCCGGGCTCCAAGAACGCCTGCGAGCAGGGCGAGTGCGGCTCCTGCACGGTCCGCCTGGACGGCGTGCCGGTGTGCTCCTGCCTGGTCGCGGCCGGACAGGCCGAGGGCCGCGAGGTCGTCACGGTCGAGGGCCTGGCGGAGTTCGCCCGGCGACGCGCCGAGGGCGGCGCCACCACCGGCGTCCGCCGCGGCGAGAGCGCCTCGCTGGACGCGGCCAAGCGGTGGCAGGCCGGGGGCACCGACTCCCAGACCGGCGGGAGCATCGAACTGGCGCCGATCCAGCAGGCGTTCATCGACGCCGGCGCCGTCCAGTGCGGCTTCTGCACGCCCGGGCTGCTGGTCGCCGCCGACGAGATGCTGGAGCGCCACCCGGACCCGGCCGACGAGGACATCCGCGAGGCGCTGTCGGGCAACCTGTGCCGCTGCACCGGCTACGAGACGATCATGGACGCCGTCCGCCTGGCCGCGGCCCGCCGGTCCGAGGGGGAGCGGACATGACCGCCAACGGCGCACCCACCGGCCTCACCCAGGGCACCCGGACCAAGGGCGGCATCGGCGAGTCCACGCTCCGCCCGGACGGCGTCCTCAAGGTCACCGGAGAGTTCGCGTACTCGTCCGACATGTGGCACGAGGACATGCTCTGGGGCCAGATCCTGCGCTCCACCGTCGCCCACGCCGAGATCGTCTCCGTCGACACGAGCGAGGCGCTGGCCACGGCGGGCGTGTACGCCGTCATGACCTACGACGACCTGCCCACCGACGTACGCCACTACGGACTGGAGATCCGGGACACCCCGGTCCTCGCCCACGGCAAGGTCCGCCACCACGGGGAGCCGGTCGCGATCGTCGCCGCCGACCACCCGGAGACCGCGCGCCGCGCCGCCGCGAAGATCAAGGTGGAGTACCGGGAGCTGCCCCTCGTCACCGACGAGGCGTCCGCGACCGCCCCCGGCGCGGTCCTCCTCCACGAGCACCGCGACGACCACCATGCCCCCCACGTCCCGCACCCCAACATCGTGCACCGACAGCCGATCGTGCGCGGCGACGCCGGGGCGGCCGCCGCGCGCGCCGACGTGATCGTCACGGGCGACTACTCCTTCGGCATGCAGGATCAGGCCTTCCTCGGCCCCGAGTCCGGACTCGCCGTGCCCGGCGAGGACGGCGGCGTCGACCTCTACATCGCCACCCAGTGGCTCCACTCCGACCTGCGCCAGATCGCCCCCGTGCTCGGCCTGCCCGAGGACAAGGTGCGGATGACCCTGTCCGGCGTCGGCGGCGCCTTCGGCGGACGCGAGGACCTGTCGATGCAGATCCACGCCTGCCTCCTCGCGTTGCGCACCGGCAAGCCCGTCAAGATGGTCTACAACCGCTTCGAGTCCTTCTTCGGCCACGTCCACCGCCACCCGGCCCGGCTCCACTACGAGCACGGCGCCACCCGGGACGGCCGGCTCACCCACGTGAAGTGCCGCATCGTCCTGGACGGCGGCGCCTACGCCTCCGCCTCCCCGGCGGTCGTCGGCAACGCCGCCTCGCTGTCGGTCGGACCGTACGTGTGTGACGACGTCGAGATCGAGGCCCTCGCCCTCTACTCCAACAACCCGCTCTGCGGTGCCATGCGCGGCTTCGGCGCGGTCCAGGCGTGCTTCGCCTACGAGGCGCAGATGGACAAGGTGGCCGCGGAACTCGGCCTGGACCCGGTGGAGTTCCGCCGGATCAACGCCATGGAGCAGGGCACGCTCATGCCCACGGGACAGCCCGTCGACTCCCCGGCGCCGGTCGCCGAACTCCTGCGCCGCGTCAAGGCGATGCCGATGCCGCCGGAGCGGCAGTGGGAGTCCAGCGAGGGCGCCGACGTACGGCAGCTGCCCGGCGGCCTGTCCAACACCACCCACGGCGAGGGCGTCGTGCGGGGCGTCGGTTACGCGGTCGGCATCAAGAACGTCGGCTTCTCCGAGGGCTTCGACGACTACTCCACCGCGAAGGTCCGCATGGAGGTCGCCGGCGGCCGGCCCGTCGTCACCGTGCACACGGCGATGGCGGAGGTCGGCCAGGGCGGTGTCACCGTCCACGCGCAGATCGCCCGCACCGAGCTGGGCGTCGCCCAGGTCACCATCCAGCCCGCCGACACGCGGGTGGGCTCGGCCGGCTCCACCTCGGCCTCCCGGCAGACCTACGTCACCGGCGGCGCCGTGAGGAACGCCTGCGAGCTGGTGCGCGCGCGGGTCCTGGAGACCGGGCGCCGCAAGTTCGGCTCCCACCACCCGGCCTGGGCCACCGCCGGACTGCTGCTGGAGGACGGCAAGGTCGTCACCGACGGCGGCGAGGTGCTCGCCGACCTCGTGGACGTCCTGGAGGACGAGGCGGTCGAGGTCGAGGAGGAGTGGCGGCACCGGCCGACCGAACCCTTCGACCCGCGCACCGGCCAGGGCAAAGGCCACGTCCAGTACTCCTTCGCCGCGCACCGCGCCGTCGTCGAGGTCGACACCGAACTGGGCCTGGTCAAGGTGATCGAGCTGGCCTGCGCCCAGGACGTCGGCAAGGCGCTGAACCCGCTCAGCGTGATCGGCCAGATCCAGGGCGGCACCGTCCAGGGCCTGGGCATCGCGGTGATGGAGGAGATCGTCGTCGATCCCGTGACCGCCAAGGTCCGCAACCCGTCCTTCACGGACTACCTGCTCCCCACGATTCTCGACACGCCGGCCCTACCGGTCGACGTGCTCGAACTCGCCGACGACCACGCGCCCTACGGGCTGCGCGGCGCCGGCGAGGCCCCCACCCTGTCGTCCACCCCGGCGGTCCTCGCGGCCATCCGGGACGCGACGGGGCTGGCGCTCGACCGCACGCCGGTACGGCCGGAACACCTCACCGGCACGGCGGGCTCCGATCGGCACCCCCAGGACCCTCCGGGCGGCGCACGGAACGTCACACCCTCCGCGCCGCCCGGAGCACCGACCAAGTCCCGCTCCGCTCGCGGTACTTGAAGTACCACCAGTGCCACCACAGATGCGTTCGTCTCGGGCCGTCCCCCGGGTCGTGCATATCCCAAATCCCGCGGCCGCCCCAGCGGCCGGCCGGGTGCACCTATGAACCTTGGGAGACGGCCCCATGACCCAGCAGTCAGTGGAGCCCAAGATCACCGCGGAAGACGCGGGCGCGGGTTCCCGCGTCCCCGGCGGACGGTCTTGGCTCGACCGGTACTTTCACATATCCCACCGGGGATCCACGGTCGCGCGTGAGGTGCGCGGCGGCATCACCACCTTCATGGCGATGGCGTACATCGTCCTGCTCAACCCCGTGATCCTCTCCGGCAAGGACGCCGCCGGGGACACCCTGGGCCAGAAGGCCCTGATCACCGCGACGGCGCTCGCCGCGGCGGTCACCACGCTCCTGATGGGCTTCGTCGGCAAGGTGCCGCTCGCCCTGGCCGCCGGGCTCTCGGTGTCCGGCGTGATCGCCGGGCAGGTCGTCCCGCAGATGACCTGGCCGCAGGCCATGGGCATGTGTGTGATGTACGGCGTGGTGATCATGCTGCTCGTGGTCACCGGGCTCCGCGAGATGATCATGAACGCGATCCCGCTCGCCCTCAAGCACGGCATCACCATGGGCATCGGTCTGTTCATCGCCATCATCGGCCTGGTCAAGGGCGGCTTCGTCCACGCGGGCAAGGCGACCCCGCTCACCCTCGGCCCGGCCGGGGAACTCGCGGGCTGGCCGGTCCTGCTCTTCGCGGGCACCCTGCTGCTGATCTTCATGCTCCAGGCCCGCAACATGCCCGGGGCCATCCTGATCGGCATCGTCACCGGCACGATCGTCGCGGCGATCCTCAACGCCACCGGGGTCATCGATCCCGAGCAGTGGGCCAACGGCGCGCCCGAACTGCACGGCAGCGCGGTCTCCATGCCGGACTTCTCGCTCTTCGGCGACCTGGAGTTCGGCGGCTGGGGCGAGGTCGGCGCGATGACGGTCGGCATGATCGTCTTCACGCTGGTGCTCGCCGGGTTCTTCGACGCGATGGCCACCATCATCGGCGTCGGCACCGAGGCGAAGCTCGCCGACGACAAGGGCCGCATGCCGGGCCTGTCGAAGGCGCTGTTCATCGACGGCGCCGGCGGTGCCATCGGCGGCGTGGCGGGCGGCTCCGGCCAGACCGTCTTCGTCGAGTCCGCGACCGGCGTCGGCGAGGGGGCCCGTACCGGGCTGGCCTCGGTCGTCACCGGCGCGTTCTTCGCGGCCTGCCTCTTCTTCACACCGATCACCGCGATCGTGCCGCAGGAGGTCGCCTCGGCGGCCCTGGTGGTCATCGGCGCGATGATGATGATGAACGCCCGGCACGTGGACTGGGCCGAACGGGCCACCGCGATCCCGGTCTTCCTGACCGTCGTCCTGATGCCGTTCACGTACTCCATCACGGCCGGGGTCGCCGCCGGTGTCATCTCCTACGTCGCCATCAAGGTCGCGCAGGGCAAGGCGCGGGAGATCGGCGCGTTCATGTGGGCCCTGACGGTGATCTTCGTCGTCTACTTCGCCCTCAACCCGATCGAGAGCTGGCTGGGCGTGCACTAGGCGCCACGACGGGAACCCTTCACGTACCCGTCGCCCGAGGAGGACCGGAAGATGCTGGACATCGCCGAAGAGCTGCACCGGTGGGTCGAGCAGGGGCGCGACTTCGCCGTGGCCACCGTGGTGGCCGTCGGCGGCAGCGCCCCCCGGCCGGCCGGCGCCGCCCTCGCGGTGGACGCCGACGGCACGGTGGTCGGTTCGGTCTCCGGCGGGTGCGTGGAGGGCGCCGTGTACGAGCTGTGCCGACAGGCGCTCCAGGACGGCGAAACCGTGCTGGAGCGCTTCGGCTACAGCGACGAGGACGCCTTCGCCGTGGGGCTGACCTGCGGCGGGGTCATCGACGTCCTCGTCACCCCGGTACGGACGGGCGATCCCGTCCGTACGGCCGTGGCCGCCGCGCTCGCCGCCGCCGCGCACGGACGGACGACGGCCGTGGCCCGGATCGTGAGCGGCCCGGCCGAGCTGGTGGGCCGCGCGCTCGTGGTCCGCGCGGACGGCTCCCGCACCGGCGGCTTCGGCGGCCATCCCGAGCTGGACCGCACGGCCGCCGCCGAGGCGGGCGCCTTCCTGGCCGCCGGGCGCACCGGCACACTGGAGATCGGCGAGCAGGGCTCGCGCTGCGGAGCACCGCTCACCCTGCTGGTCGAGTCCTCGGTCCCGGCGCCCCGCATGATCGTCTTCGGCGCGATCGACTTCGCCTCGGCGCTGGTCCGGGCCGGCAAGTTCCTCGGCTACCACGTCACGGTGTGCGACGCCCGCCCCGTCTTCGCCACCCCGGCCCGCTTCCCGGAGGCGGACGAGATCGTCACCGAGTGGCCCCACGAGTACCTGGCGCGCACCGCCGTGGACGCCCGTACGGTGCTGTGCGTCCTGACCCACGACGCCAAGTTCGACATCCCGCTGCTCCGGCTGGCGCTGCGCCTCCCGGTGGCGTACGTCGGCGCGATGGGCTCCCGCCGCACCCACCTCGACCGCGAGGCCCGCCTGCGCGAGGCCGGGGCGAGCGACCTGGAGCTGGCCCGCCTCAGGTCGCCGATCGGCCTCGACCTCGGCGCCCGCACTCCGGAGGAGACGGCCCTGTCCATCGCCGCCGAGATCGTCGCGACCCGCCACGGCGGCACGGGCACCTCCCTGACCGGGGCCCACACCCCCATCCACCACGACGAGCCGACGGCGCCGACGACCCCGCCGGGACGCATCGGCTCGGTGGCGTAGCGACCGGAGGACCAGGGGGCGCCGACTGGTACGCATCCCGCGACGGGCGCGGGCCCGGGCGTGGGCCCGCGCCGGAGAGGGCCCGGTCCAGGGCATCGGGCTCGCCGTCCGCCGTCCGCCGGCCGCTCGGGCGTCCCGTGCCCCGTCGTACGCGCCGCTTTCGGGCGAGTCCGGTCAGGTGGTCCGGGCCGGGGCACCGTCGAGTGGCCCGAAGCCCTGGGGTCCAGTCACGGGGTCCGTCGTCGCCGTGCCTCAGTCCCGGCCGGGGGTCCTCCTGGGCAGGGACACGTCCGCGACGACCGGGCGGTGGTCGGAGGCCGTGGGCTCGGCCGGGACCGTGGCGTTCCGTACCCGTACGTCCTTGTCAGCGGCCACGTAGTCGATCCGCTTCACGGGGGCCTCGGCCGGATACGTTGCGGGGGTCCCGGGCCCCGCGTCGCGCAGCTCCTTCCACAGCGGCGCCAGCTCGGGTGCCGAGGGCTCGGCGTTGAAGTCGCCCAGCAGGAACTGGCGCGCGCCTGGCAGTTCGGCCCGCTCCCGAGCCATGATCCGCCGGGTGTCGGCGACCTGGGCCTCGCGCACCGCCGGGTCCGCCCGGTAGTCGAGGTGGGTCACGAAGACCTGCACCGGCACCCCGCGCACCTTGAGCGTCACCTCGCCGAATCCCGGCGCGGGGGCCGGTACCGGGTTCTCGTCCTGCGTGGACAGGCGCGTGATCTCGTGGTTCGCCGCGGAACGGACCGGGAAGCGGGACAGCACCGCCACGCCGTACTCGCGCCGGGGTCCGCCCGCCGTCACGGGATCGAGGCTGTAGATCGGCGCGAAGGACACCCGCATGCCCAGCCGCCGGGCCAGCTCCCCGGCCACGTCGAGTCCCTGGCTGCGGGCTCCCCAGTGCACGTCGACCTCCTGGAGGCCGATCACGTCCGCGTCGAGGGCGCGCAGCGCGGCGGCCTGCCGGTCGAGGTCGAAGACGCCGTCCGAGCCCGCCCCGGCGTGGATGTTGTAGGTGGCGATGCGCAACGGGACCGAGTGCCCCCGGCCGGCGGTGGCGGAGGCGGGCGGTGCCGCCACGGCCAGGGTCAACAAAGCACCCGCGAGGGACAGTTGGGTCAAGGTGCGCGCTTTGGGAGACATGCCGGCACGGTACGCGGGAAACGGCGTCCGCGCGGCGCGCGGCGCGATCTCGTCCGCGAGCCGTCCCCTGCCCGCAACCCACGGTTCACGGCTGTCGGAGCAGGTGGTCGACCGTGCGGCCGAAGACATGGCGCCCCGCGCGGCCGAGGAGGCCGTCGAGGAGGGGCGGCAGCAGCCGGACGTCCAGCTCCTCGCGCCACCCGACGCGTGCCCGGCCGTCGGGGCCCGTCCCGACCTCGATCTCCGCCCAGCCCCGGACCACCCGGCCGCGCTTGACCAGCCGGCACCGGCCGGGGGCGTCCTCCCGCGGGGGCTGCCAGACCGTCACCTCCATCGGGTCGGCGAAGACGACCGGTCCGGCTCCCGTGCGGGCCACGACCACCGTGCCCCGGCGGGTGGGGCCGGGCGGTTCGGCGGTGACCCGGGTCAGCGGCACGGTGTCGCCGTGCCGCTCCCACCGGGTGAGGCGACGCCAGGCCTCGTCCGGGACGAGCGGAACGGTGCGTTCGAGCGAGAAGACGGCCACCGGACGATCGTAGGCAACGGGCGACGCGCCCGCCGGTCCTGCCGGTGCCGGTCGTGCCGGTCCTACCGGTAGACCTTGCCCGGCTCGGCCTTCCCCGGGGCCAGCAGCTGGGGGACCGTCACGAAGACGTAGCCCCGCTTCTTGAGCGCGTCGATGATGCCGGGCACGGCGGGCACGGTGCCGTCGTAGATGTCGTGCAGCAGGATGATGCCGTCCCGGGACGACTGGTCCAGGACCCGCTCGGTGATCAGGTCGGAGTCGTTCGTCTTGTAGTCCTTGGCGGTCACGGTCCACAGCACCTCCGCCAGCCCCAGCTCACGGCAGATGTCGTGCACCGTGTCGTCCGTGCGGCCCTGCGGCGGGCGCATCAGCGTGGGGCGCTCGCCCGTGAGGCGCTCTATCTCCTTGTTGGGGCGCTCCAGCTCCTCGCGTATCTGGTCCGGTTCGGCGTCCGTGAGGATCTTGTGGGTCCAGGTGTGGCTGGCCACCTCGTGGCCCTCGTCGGCCATGCGCCTGACAAGCTCGGGATACGTGTCGATGTGCCGTTTGCCGAGCAGGAAGAAGGTCGCCGGGACCCGCTTCTCCTTGAGGATGTCGAGCAGCCGGGCGGAGTTCTCGCTCGGTCCGGCGTCGAAGGTCAGCGCGATGCACTTGGCGTGCGCGCAGTCCACGGTGCCGAGCCCGCCCGCGCGGGCCTGGGTGCCGGCCGTGCCGGCGGTGCCGGTCCCGGTGCCGGCCGCGTCGGCCTGGGTGTCGGCGGCGTTGCGGACGGAGCTGGGGGAGTGCGTCTCCAGCTTCGTGCAGCCGCTCAGCGCGAGGGTCAGCGAGGCCGCGGCCGCGAAGGTCGCGAACACACGCAACCTGGTCCCCGTTTTCGTCATCTTCCTGGTCAGCGAAGGCATGCGAGGACTATACGCTGCGAGTATATACGCGGTTCATAGCGGCCCCTCGAATGACCGTTCGAGATAGTGGCGCGGCGACCGGGCTACTCACACCGGCACACACGTGACGGTGAGAGGAGAAGCCTGTGAGCGAGAGCCCCGGGGCCACCACCGGCCCCCGAAACGGACGCACCTGGCGCCGGGCCCTGGTGACCGGCGGAGCCGGGTTCGTCGGTTCCCACCTGTGCGGCCGCCTGCTCGACGGCGGCACCGACGTCGTCTGCCTCGACAACCTGGCCACCGGCTCCCGCGCCAACGTGGCCGACCTGGAACGCCGGCGCGGATTCCGGTTCGTCCGGGCCGACGCCACCGACCCGGCGGCCCTGCGCGGCCTGCCCGGCCGGTTCGACCTGGTCCTGCACTTCGCCTGCCCCGCCTCGCCCGCCGACTACCTCCGGCTGCCGCTGGAGACCCTCGACGTCGGCAGCACCGGCACCCGCAACGCCCTGGAGCGGGCCCACGCCGACGGCGCCCGCTTCCTGCTCGCCTCCACCTCCGAGGTCTACGGCGACCCGCTGGAGCACCCGCAGCGCGAGACCTACTGGGGCAACGTCAACCCGGTCGGCCCGCGCAGCGTCTACGACGAGTCCAAGCGCTTCGCCGAGGCCCTGGTCACCGCCCACCGCCAGGTGCACGGCACCGACACCGCCATCGTGAGGATCTTCAACACGTACGGCCCCCGGATGCGCACCGGCGACGGCCGGGCCGTCCCCACCTTCATCGCGCAGGCGCTGGACGGCATGCCGCTCACCGTCGCCGGCGACGGCGGCCAGACCCGCTCCCTGTGCTACGTCGACGACACCGTGGCGGGCGTCCTGGCCCTCGCCGCCTCCGGGGAGACCGGGCCGATGAACATCGGCGGCGACGACGAGATCACCATGCTGGAACTGGCCCGCCGGGTGGTCGACCTCACCGGCTCCGGCTCCCGCATCCGCTTCGTCGAACGCCCCGTCGACGACCCCGGCCGGCGCAAGCCGGACACCACCCTGGCCCGGGAACGGCTCGGCTGGCGGCCGAGCGTGGGCTGGAACGAGGGGCTGGAGCGGACCATCGGCTGGTTCGCGCACGCCATCGCCGCCTGAGGCGGGCCGAAAAGGTTACTTACGGTGACAATCCGGCTTATCTCCGGAAGTGACCTGTCTCCAAGTGTTTGAGGCAACTGGCCCGCGGCACCCGCCACGCCGAGAGAGGAGTCCGCCCCATGCGCATCCTTGGTATCAACGCCCTGTTCCACGACCCGGCCGCCGCGCTCGTCGTCGACGGCCGGACCGTTGCGGCCGCCGAGGAAGAGCGGTTCAGCCGGCGCAAGCACGGCAAGCGCCCGGTGCCGTTCTCCGCGTGGGAGGTCCCCGAACTGTCCGCGCGCTGGTGCCTGGAGCACGCCGGGATAGGGCCCGGCGACCTGGACGCCGTCGCCTACTCCTTCGACCCCAAGCTCGCCCGGCCCGCCCGCGACCTGGGCCTGGACGACCCATGGGACCCGCTGCGGCTCGAGTACGCCCGCCGGGCCCCCGAGTTCCTCGCCGAGGCGCTGCCCGGACTCGACCCGGACCAGGTCGTCTTCGTGCCGCACCACGTGGCGCACGCCGCCTCCGCGGGACCGGCCTCACCGCACCCGGACAACGACGTCCTCGTCCTCGACGGCCGCGGCGAGTCCGCCTCCCACCTGGCCGGCCGCTACCGCGACGGCAAGCTCGACGTCCTCGCCACCCAGGCGCTGCCGCACTCGCTCGGCCTCGTCTACGAGGAACTCACCGAACACCTCGGCTTCCTGCGCAGCAGCGACGAGTACAAGGTGATGGCCCTCGCCTCCTACGGCACCCCCCGCTTCGTGGACCGGCTGCGCGAGCACGTCCACGCCACCGGCGACGGCGGCTTCCGCGCCCACGGCGTCGACTGGGCGGCCCTGGCCCCGCCGCGCGCCAAGGGCGAGGACTGGACGCGCGACCACGCGGACCTGGCCGCGAGCACCCAGGCCGTCCTGGAGGAACTGCTCCTCGAACTCGTCCACTGGCTGCACGGCGAGGCCGGGGGCGAGGCCCTGACCATGGCGGGCGGCGTCGCGCTGAACTGCGTCGCCAACTCCAAGATCGCCGCCCGCGGCCCGTACCGGCACGTGTGGGTGCAGCCCGCCGCCGGTGACGCGGGCACGGCCCTCGGCGGCGCCCTGCACGTGGCCGCCGCCCAGGAGGGCGCCGCACCCGAGCCGATGCCCGGCGCCGACCTCGGCCGCGGCTGGGGCGACGACGAGATCCGCGCCTGGCTGGAGACCGCCGCCATCCCCTACGAGGAGCCGGACGACATCGCCGAGACCGTCGCCGAGGAACTGGCCCGCGACGGCGTCGTCGCCTGGTTCCAGGGCCGCAGCGAGTTCGGGCCGCGCGCCCTCGGACACCGCTCCCTGATGGCCCACCCCGGCCGCGCGGAGAACCTCGAACGCCTCAACCGCGTCAAGGGCCGCGAGGAGTTCCGCCCGGTCGCGCCCATGGTGCTCGCCGACCGGGCCGCCGGCATCTTCACCGGGCCGGTCCCCAGCCCGTACATGCTCTTCGTGCACGACGTCGACCCCGCCTGGCGCGACCGGATCCCGGCCGTCGTCCACGTCGACGGCACCGCCCGCATCCAGACCGTCGAAGAGCGGCGCGAGCCGCTGGTCGCGCGGATGCTGGCCGCCTTCGAACGGCGCACCGGGCTGCCGGTCGTCGTCAACACCAGCCTCAACACCGCCGGCCGCCCCATGGTCGACGACCCGCGCGACGCACTGGAGTGCTTCGGCTCGGCGCCCGTCGACCTGCTGGCCATCGGCCCCTTCGCGGTGCGCCGGGGACGGGCGTTCGCATGAGCACCGCCCCCGGAACCGGCGGCCCGCGCACCGGCTACGCCGTCGTCGTCCCCACCCTCGTGCGCGACACGCTGGCCGACTGCCTGGCCGCGCTGGTCGCCGCGCACGGTCCCGACCCCGACGAGATCGTCCTGGTCGACGACCGGCCCGACCCCGACGCCGACCCGGACGCGCTGGAGCACGCCCTGACCGTCCTCGGCGACCTGCGCGAGCGCACGGTGGTGCTGCGCAGCGGGGGCCGCGGGCCCGCCGCCGCCCGCAACACCGGCGTCCGCGCGGTCACCTCGCCCTGGACCGCGTTCCTCGACGACGACGTCCAGGTCGGCCCGCACTGGTGCGACCAGCTGATCCAGGACCTCGCCGAGGCGGCACCCGACACCGGCGCCGTGCAGGGCGTGATCGCCGTGCCGCTGCCGGGGGAGCGCCGCCCCACCGACTGGGAACGCGGCACCGCCGGTCTCGCGCAGGCCCGGTGGATCACCGCCGACATGGCCTACCGGACCGACGTGCTCAAACACGTCGGCGGCTTCGACGAACGCTTCACCCGCGCCTTCCGCGAGGACGCCGACCTCGCGCTGCGCGTCCTCGACGCGGGCTGGCGCATCCGGCGGGGCCGCCGCACCACCCGCCACCCCGTACGCCCCGCCGCACGCTGGGTGTCGCTGAAGCAGCAGCGCGGCAACGCCGACGACGCCCTGATGCGACGGCTGCACGGCCCCGACTGGTGGGCCAAGGCGGTCGCGCCCCGGGGCCGGATCCGGCGCCACGCGGCGATCACCGCCGCCGGTGCCGCCGCCCTCGCCCTCGCGGCGGCCGGACGCCCCCGGGCCGCCGCGGTCGCCGGGGCCGGCTGGGCCGCGGGCACCGCCGAGTTCGCCTGGGCCCGCATCGCGCCCGGACCGCGGACCCGGTACGAGGTCACGACCATGCTGGTCACCAGCGCGCTCATCCCGCCCGCCGCGACCTGGCACCGGCTCAGCGGACTGTGGCGGCACCGGAACGCCCCCGCCTGGCGGGAGGTGGCGGCATGAGCCCCGGCGGCAGCCCGGTGAAGGCCGTCCTCTTCGACCGCGACGGCACCCTGGTCCACGACGTCCCCTACAACGGCGACCCGGAACGCGTCCGCCCCGTCGACGGCGCCCGCGAGGCGGTGGCGCTGCTGCGCGAACACGGCATCCGTGTCGGCGTCGTCACCAACCAGTCCGGCGTGGCCCGGGGCCTGATCAGCGACGGCGACGTCCGGCGCGTCAACCGCCGCATCGACGACCTGATCGGCCCCTTCGACGTCTGGGCCGTCTGCCCGCACGGCCCCGACGACGGCTGCCACTGCCGCAAACCGCAGCCCGGCATGGTCCTGTGGGCCGCCGGACGCGTCTGCGCCCCTCCCGCCGACTGCGTCGTCATCGGTGACATCGGCGCGGACATGGAGGCCGCCGAACGCGCCGGCGCCCACGGCGTCCTGGTCCCCAACGACCGCACCCGCCCGCAGGAGACGGCCGCCGCGGCCCACGTCGCCCCGGACCTCCTCACCGCCGTACGGGCCCTGCTCGACGGCCCGCCCACGGGCCGTGTCCTGGTGAACGAGCGGCCCATCGGGGCGGCGTACGGGCCGGGCCCGGAGAGCACCGTTCCGCGGACCGCCGTCGCCGACCACGACGACCGGCACGGTCCCGTGGCGACGTCGTTCGCCACGGCCCCCGGACGGGGCGTCTTCCGCCCCGGTCACGCCGCCCACCGGCCGCCCCCCGGACACCACCCGGACGGGGCCGGCTCCGGCCGGGACGGCCTCTGTGCCGGGCCCACGGGACGCGGTGTGAAGCAGCCCACCGACTCCGGCGGCGGCGCTCCCGGCGACGGCCGTGCCCACGGCGACGGCCGCGACCGGAGCGACGGCCGCGCTCCCGGTGTCGCCGAGCCGGGCGGGCACGAGCCCGGCCGACGGATCGCCGCCGCGGGCGAGACCCGCGCCCCGGACCCCGCCGAGGCGGCACGCAGCCGTGCGGTGCCGGACGTCGAGGTGGCGCGGACGCATGCCGTGCCGGACACCGGGCCGGTGCGCGACTCCGGCGCCGGCGACAGTCGTGGGAGGTCGTCATGAAGGCGCTCGTCACCCGGCTCGACAGCTTCGGCGACGTGCTGCTCGCCGGGCCCGCCGTGCGGGCCGTCGCCGCGCGGGCCGACCACGTCACCCTGCTGTGCGGGTCCCGCGGCGCGCCCGCCGCCCGGCTGCTGCCCGGCGTCGACGAGGTGGTCGTGTGGGACGCGCCGTGGGGCGGCTTCGCACCGCCCGAGGTGCGGCGGGACGACATCGACGCGCTCGTGGACCGGATCGACGCCGACACCGCGCTGATCCTCACCTCCTTCCACCAGTCCCCGCTGCCCACCGCCCTGGTGCTGCGCCTCGCCGGCGTCCGGTACATCGCCGCCGACAGCGTGGACTACCCCGGCTCGCTCCTCGACCTGCGCCACCACCGCGCCCCGCACGACCACGAGGCCGAGGCCGCGCTGCACCTCGCCGAGGCGGCAGGGTTCCCCGCGCCCGACGACGGACGGCTGCGCGTGCGCACGCCGCCGCGCGCCGACGCCCTCACCGGCCCCGGCCCCTACGTCGTGCTGCACCCGGGCGCCAGCGTCCCCGCCCGCGCCTGGAGCCCCGAGCGCGCCGCCGAGGCCGTACGCGAACTCGCCGCCGCCGGACACCGCGTGCTGGTCACCGGCGGCCCCGACGAGCGCGACCTCACCGCACACGTCGCAGGCCGGCACGGCACCGACCTCGGCGGCCGCACCGACGCCCCCGAACTGGCCGGCGTCCTCGCGGGCGCGGCCGTCGTCGTCACCGGCAACACCGCGCCCGCCCATCTCGCCGCCGCCGTCGGCACCCCCGTCGTCTCCCTGTTCGCCCCCGTCGTCCCCGCCGAGCGCTGGCGGCCGTACGGCGTCCCCTACGTCCTGCTGGGCGACCAGGACGCGCCCTGCGCCGACAGCAGGGCCCGGGACTGCCCCGTCCCCGGCCACCCCTGCCTGAACACCGTCACGGCCACCGACGTGGCCGCCGCCGTCGAGAAACTGCTGGGGGATGCATGAGGATCCTCATCTGGCACGTGCACGGGTCGTGGACCACGGCCTTCGTGCAGGGCCCGCACACCTACCTCGTCCCCGTCACCGAGGACCGCGGCCCCGACGGCCTCGGCCGCGCCCGCACCTGGGACTGGCCAGACTCCGTCGTGGAAGTACCGCCGCAGCGGCTGCGGGACGAGGACATCGACCTCGTGATCCTCCAGCGCCCGCACGAACTCGGCCTGGTCGACCGCTGGCTGGGCCGCCGCCCGCCGCTGGTCTACCTGGAGCACAACGCCCCCGACGGCGACGTGCCCCGCACCCGCCACCCGGCCGCGGACATCCCGGGTGTCACCCTCGTCCACGTCACCCACTTCAACCGGCTGATGTGGGACGCGGGTCCGGCACCGACCACCGTCGTCGAGCACGGCATCGTCGACCCCGGCCACCGCTGGACCGGCGAGCTGGAACGCGCCGCCGTCGTCGTCAACGAGCCGGTCCGGCGCGGGCGTACGACCGGCACGGACCTGCTCCCCGCGTTCGCGCGGGCCGCCCCGCTCGACGTGTTCGGCATGCGCACCGAGCGACTCGCCGAGCACATCGGCGTCGACCCCGACCGCTGCCGCACCCGGGACGTCCCCCAGAGCGAACTGCACACCGAGCTGGCCCGCCGTCGCGTCTACGTCCACCCCGTCCGCTGGACCTCGCTGGGCCTGTCCCTGCTGGAGGCCATGCACCTGGGCATGCCCGTGGTCGCCCTCGCCACCACCGAGGTCACCGAGGCCGTGCCGCCCGGCGCCGGGGTGGTGTCCAACCGCATCGACGTACTGACCGACGCCGTACGCGACTTCCTCGCCGACCCGCCGCACGCCCGGGCGGTCGGCGAGGCGGCCCGTGCGGCGGCCCTGGCCCACTACGGGCTGCCCCGCTTCCTGGACGACTGGGAGCGGCTGCTCAAGGAGGTGACCCGATGAGGATCGCCATGGTGTCCGAGCACGCGAGCCCCCTCGCCGCGCTCGGCGGCGTGGACGCCGGTGGACAGAACGTCTACGTGGCCCGGCTCGCCGAGGAGTTGGCGGGGCGCGGGCACGACGTCACGGTCTACACCCGCCGGGACGCCACCGACCTGCCCGACCGGGTGCCCCTGCCCGGCGGCGCGGTCGTCGAACACGTACCGGCCGGGCCACCCGTGTCCGTCCCCAAGGACGAACTGTTCCCGCACATGCCCGCCTTCGGCGCCCACCTGGCCCGCGCCTGGGCCCGGGAGCGGCCCGACGTGGTGCACGCCCACTTCTGGATGTCCGGCATGGCCTCGCAGCTCGGCGCGGCCCCGCACGGCATCCCCCTCGTCCAGACCTTCCACGCCCTCGGCACCGTCAAGCGGCGCCACCAGGGCATGCGGGACACCAGCCCCTACGAGCGCATCGGCATCGAACGGCAGCTCGGCCGGACCTGCGAACGGGTCCTGGCCACCTGCACCGACGAGGTCGTGGAACTCGGCGACATGGGCGTCCCGCCCCGGCAGGTCTCCGTGGTGCCCTGCGGAGTGGACGCCGAGCACTTCCACCCCGCCGCCGACACCGGCCGCACCCCCGAGAGACGCCTGCGGCACCGGCTGCTCGCCTGCGGACGACTCGTCCCGCGCAAGGGCTACGACCTGGCCATCCGCGCCCTGGCCCACATCCCCGACGCCGAACTCCTCATCGCCGGCGGCCCGCCGGCCGGTGCCGTCGAGGCCGAGCCCGAGGCCCGGCGCCTGACCGACGTCGCCCGCCGCGCCGGCGTCGCCGACCGGGTCCGGCTGCTCGGCGCGGTCGACCCGGACGACATGCCCGCCCTGCTCCGCAGCTCCGACCTGGTGCTGTGCACCCCGGTGTACGAGCCGTTCGGCATCGTGCCGCTGGAGGCGATGGCGTGCGGCGTCCCCGTCCTCGCCACCGACGTCGGCGGCCACCGCGACTCCGTCGCCGACGGCGTCACCGGCCGCCTGGTCACCCCGCAGGACCCCGGGGCCGTCGCGGACGCCGCCCGCGAACTCCTCGCCGACGAGCGGCTGCGCCGCCAGTACGGCAGGAACGGCCGCGAGCGCGTGCTGCGGCACTACACCTGGGCGCGCGTCGCCGACGGCGCGGAACAGGTGTACCGCCTGACCCGGTCCGAGCACGCGCTGTCGACGGAGGTGGCGTCATGACCGTGCATCCGCCCGTCGTCGGGCACTGCGACGAACTCCAGGAGGCGCTCGGTGCGTTCCGCGCCTCCGCGCACATCACCCAGCGCTGGGGCGACCGGCTCGCGGCCGTGCTCGGCGGCGGCGGCCGGCTGCTCGCCGCGGGCAACGGCGGCAGCGCCGCCCAGGCCCAGCACCTGACCGCCGAACTCGTCGGCCGCTACCGCGACGACCGCCCGCCGTTCTCCGCGATCGCGCTCCACGCCGACACCTCCTCCACCACCGCCATCGCCAACGACTACGGCGTCGACGAGGTGTTCGCCCGCCAGGTCCGCGCCCACGGCCGCGAGGGCGACGTCCTGATGCTGCTGTCCACCAGCGGCGCCAGCGCCAACCTGCTCTCCGCGGCCGACGCGGCCCGCGCGGCGGGGGTACGGGTCTGGGCGCTCACCGGCTGCGCCCCCAACCCGCTCATGGCGGGCAGTGACGAGTCCCTGTGCGTCGACGCGCCGTCGACGGCCACCGTCCAGGAGATCCACCTGGTCGCCGTCCACATGATCTGCGCGGCCTTCGACGCGGCCCTGGAGCGCGGCGCACCCGGCGCACGGGCCGCGGGGAGTGCGGGACGCGCGGGACGCGCGGCGCAGCGGAAGCGGAGGTGACGGCAGACATGGCCGCCATGGCTGACAGGACACCGCTGGTCGTGATCGGCGACGCGCTGCTCGACCGTGACCTGACCGGCTCCGCCGACCGGCTCGCCCCCGACGCCCCGGTCCCGGTCGTCTCGGAGTGCGCCGAACGCGTCCGACCGGGCGGCGCCGCCCTCGCCGCGTACCTCGCCGCCCGCGACGGCCGCGAGGTCACGCTGATCGCGGGGATGGGCGACGACCCGGCCGGCCTCGCCCTGCGCGAACTGCTCGCTCCCTGGCTGACCCTGATCCCGCTTCCGCTGACCGGCACGGTGCCGGAGAAGACCCGCGTCCTCGCCCAGGACCGCCCCGTCGTCCGCCTCGACCGGGGCGGCGGCCGGGTCCGCGAGGCCACGGACGAGGCCCGCGACGCGCTGCGCTCCGCCCGCGCCGTCCTGGTCTCCGACTACGGCCGGGGCGCGGCGGACGCCCTGCGCGACGTGCTCGCCGCGCGGCCGCCGCTGGTCTGGGACCCGCACCCGCGCGGGGGGCCGCCGGTCCCCGGCACCCGCCTGGTGACGCCCGCCGAGAAGGAGGCGCACGGCTTCGCGCCGGACCGGGACCACCCGGGCGGCGGACTGCGCGCCGCCGCGCTCGACGCCGCCGCACTCGTACGGGACTGGCGGGCGGCCGCGGTGGCGGTGACCCTCGGCCCGCGCGGCGCCCTTCTGTCCTACGGCGAGCACCCCCTCCTCGTCCCCGCGTCCGCCGCCCACCACGGCGACTCCTGCGGCGCGGGGGACCGGTTCGCGGCCACCGCGGCCGGGCTGCTCGCCGACGGGGCGCTGGTGGGCGAGGCCGTCGAGGGCGCGGTGAGCGCCGCCACCGCCTTCGTCGCCGCGGGCGGCGCGGCCGCCGTGCCCCCGGCCGGCTCCGGCCCGGCCCCCGCCGCGCCGCCCGGCACCGACGACCCCGGCGCCCTCACCGCCCGGATCCGCGCCGAACACGGCACGGTCGTCGCCGCCGGCGGCTGCTTCGACCTCCTGCACGCCGGACACGTCGGCCTCCTCCAGGCCGCCCGGCGGCTCGGCGACTGCCTGGTCGTCTGCGTCAACTCCGACGCCTCCGTCCGGCGGCGCAAGGGCGGCGGCCGCCCCGTCAACCCCCTCGCCGACCGCGTCCGGGTCCTCAGCGCCCTCGCCTGCGTCGACGCGGTCGCCGTCTTCGACGAGGACACCCCCGAACGCCTCCTCGGCGACCTGCGCCCCGATGTCTGGGTCAAGGGCGGCGACTACGCCGGGGCCGACCTCCCCGAGGCCGCGCTCCTGAAGGAGTGGGGCGGCCAGGCGGTCCTGCTCCCCTACCTCGACGGCCGCTCCTCCACCGCCCTGCTGGCCCGCGCGGCGGAGGGAGCCCGATGAGCCCCGGAGCCCAGGGAGCCCGGGAAGGCGACCTCCCGGCACCGGGGTCGGCCGGCGGGCCCGTCACCGGGGACCCCGTGCATCCGCCGACGGCACGGAGCGGGCAACCGGCGCGGGACGAGGGCGGGGGCGCGCCCCGCGTACTCGTTCTCCGGGCCCTCGGTCTCGGGGACCTGCTGGCCGGGGTGCCCGCCCTGCGGGCGCTGCGACGGGCGTATCCGGGGCACGAGCTGGTGCTGGCCACCCCCGCCGAGCTGGCACCCGTGGCGGCCGCGACCGGCGCGGTGGACCGGGTGCTGCCCGCCGCCGCACCCGGCCGGGCCGTCCCGCGCACCCTCGACTGGACCGGACCGCCCCCCGACGTCGCCGTCGACCTGCACGGCAACGGGCCGCCCAGTCACCGCCTGCTGACCCGGCTGCGCCCGCGGCGGCTGCTGGCGTTCGCGCACCCCGAGACCCCCGAGGTGGACGGCCCGCCCTGGTACGCCGAGGAGCACGAGCGGGAGCGGTGGTGCCGGCTGCTGCGTGCGTACGGCATCGACGCCGACCCCACCGACCTGCGGCTGCCGCGCCCCGACGCGCCGTCCCCCGCCCCCGGCGCCGTCGTCGTGCACCCCGGCGCCGGCGCCCCTGCCCGCTGCTGGCCCGTGGAGCGGTACGCGGCCGTCGCCGAGGCGCTGCGCGCCCGGGGGCACCGGGTCGTGGTCACCGGGGGAGCGGACGAGGCGGACCTGGTGGCCCGGCTGGCCAAGCACGCCGGGCTGCCCGACACGGACGTGTTCGGCGGCGGCCTGCCGTACGACCGGCTCTCCGCCCTGGTCGCGGGCGCCCGCGCCGTCGTCAGCGGCGACACCGGCATCGCCCACCTCTCGGTCGCCCACGCCGCCCCCTCCGTCACCCTCTTCGGCCCGGTCCCGCCCAGCCGGTGGGGCCCGCCGCCCCACCCGCGCCACCGAGCCCTGTGGCACCCGGGCCCGGACGGCGACCCGCACGGCCGCCGCACCGACCCCGCGCTGCTGCGGATCACCCCCGACGCCGTACTGGAGGCGATCGACGCACTCGACGCCCCGGACACCCCGGACGCCCCGGAAGAGGGACCATGAACCACCCCGCGCACCACGGCCCGACGGCCACCCGCGAGCGGGCCCGCCCCGAGCCCACGAAGCCCGCCCCCGTCGGCATCGTCATCGCCACCCGCAACCGGCGCGCGAGCCTCTCCGTCACCCTGCGGAACCTGCTCGCCCTGCCCGAGCGGCCCGAGGTCCTCGTCGTCGACAACGCCTCCACCGACAACACCCGCGCCATGCTGGCCCGCGACTTCCCCCAGGTCCGCGTCCTCGCCCTGCCGGTCAACCGGGGCGCCCTCGCCCGCACCCACGGGGTCCGCGCCCTGGACACCCCGTACGTGGCGTTCAGCGACGACGACTCCTGGTGGGCGCCCGGCTCCCTGCGCGCCGCCGCCCGGCACTTCGACGAGCACCCCCGGCTCGGCCTGCTCTCCGCCCGCACCCTCGTCGGCCCCGCCGACGCCGCCGACCCCCTCAACGACCTGCTCGCCGGCTCCCCGCTCGGCACGGCCACCGACCTGCCCGGCACCCAGGTGCTCGGCTTCCTCGGCTGCGCCGCCGTCGCCCGCCGCACCGCCTACCTCGACGCGGGCGGCTACCACCCGCTGCTCTTCTTCGGCGCCGAGGAGACCCTGCTCGCCTACGACCTCGCGGCCCGCGGCTGGGGCGTCACGCACTGCCCCGACGTGGTCGCCCACCACCACCCGGACCCCCGCCCCCGCACCGGCCGCCCGGCCGTCGTACGCCGCAACGAACTCCTCACCGCCTGGCTGCGCCGCCCCCTCCCGCACGCCCTGGCCCGCACCCGCGCCCTCGCCGCCGACGCCCGCCACGACCCGCACGCCCGGCACGCCCTGCGCGAGACGCTCACCCGCCTGCCCGCCGCCCTGCGCGCCCGCAGGCCCCTGCCCCCGCACGTGGAACGGGCCGCCCGCCTCCTCGACGAAGCCGACGGAGCGGCCTCATGACGGACCCCCGGACCACCGTCGTCGTCATCACCCACAACCGGTGCCCCGAACTCCTGCGCACCCTGGACCGGCTCGCCGAACTCCCCGAAGAACCCCCGGTGATCGTCACCGACAACGGCTCCACCGACGGCACGGCCACCGCCGTCGCCCGCCACCACCCCGGCGTACGGCTGCTGCGCCCCGGCCGCAACCTCGGCGCCGTCGGCCGCAACCTGGCGGTCCGCCAGGTCACCACCCCCTACGTCGCCTTCTGCGACGACGACTCCTGGTGGGCGCCCGGCTCCCTGACCGGAGCCGCGGACCTGCTCGACCGGTACCCGGCGGTCGGCTCGGTCACCGCCCGCATCCTGGTCGAGCCGGACGGCACCGAGGACCCGATCGTCGAGGAGCTGCGCGACTCGCCCGTGCCCCGCCCCGACTGGCTCCCGGGTCCGGCGCTCGGCTCCTTCCTGGCCGCCGCGACCGTCCTGCGCACCGACGCCTTCCGGGCCGCGGGCGGCTTCCACCCCCGGCTGTGGCTGGGCGGCGAGGAGGAGCTGCTCGCCGCCGACCTCGCCGCGAACGGCTGGTGGCTGACGTACGCCGACGACCTGACGATCCATCACCAGCCGTCCGGGGTGAGGGACTCGACCGTGCGGCGGGCGCACGGCATCCGCAACACCCTGTGGTTCACCTGGCTGCGCCGCCCGGTCGGCCCCGCCCTGCGCCGCACCCTCCACCTGGCCCGCACCGTCCCCCGCGACACCGCGTCCCTGCGCGCCTTCGCGGAGGCGACGGCCGCCCTGCCGTGGGTGCTGCGCGAACGCCGGGTGCTGCCGCCGGAGGTCGAGGCGCGGCTGCGCGCACTGGAACCCGCCCAGCGCGGCTCCACGGCCCGCAGCTACACCGGCTGACACCGCGGGAAACGCGCGGGCTAACCCTCCGTCCACCGGCACAGCAGCCGGAACACCGCGAACAGGGTCACCGGCCACACCCCGGCGAACGCCCAGATCACCCCGGGCGCGGAGGTGACGATGCCGACGACCATCAGCGTCACCGACACGGCGAGCAGCAGCAGCACGGTGGGGGTGCGCGGGCGGTACGCCGCGAGACGGGTGGGATCGGGGCGGCGGTGGAGCCGCAGCGTGCGCAGGCGCCGGTCGAGTCGGCGGTCGCGGCGCAGCGCCCGTTCGACCTCGTCGAGTATGCGTTGCTCGTGTTCGGGGAGCCGGCCGATGGACACGATGTCTCCTCCCGGAGGGGGCGGACCGACCCCCGCCGAGTGCCCGTGCCGTTCCGCGGCTAACCGTCCCGCGCAGCCCCGGCGCCCCCGCCCTCCGCCGCGGCCCGCAAGGCGGCCACCAGGCCGTCCGCCGCGTCCGGGACCGGGTCGGCCGCCCGGAACCCCGCGCCGATCCGCGCCGCCACCGCGCGCCCGTCGGTCAAGCACCAGCGCCACCAGCGCTCCAGTGCCCCCTCCACCTCCGTGCGCTCCCCGGCCAGCCGTTCGGCCGCCACCAGCGCCGGCCAGCCACAGGCGCGGGCCTGCGCCGTCACCTTCGCGCCGCCCACGACCGGGTCCACCGCCAGGACCGGGACACCGGCCCGCAGCGCGAGCACCAGCCCGTGCAGCCGGTCGGTGACGACCAGGTCGAGGCGGGCCAGTACGGCCTCCAGCTGGGCCGGCGTGCCGCACAGCCGCCAGTCGTGGGCGTCGAGCCGGGTCTCCAGCTCCAGCCGGGCGCAGTCCCGGCCGGCCAGCCAGCGGGTCAGCACGGCGGCGACCTCCTCGTGCCGCCGTCGGCCCCCGTACTCGTGCTGCCCGTGGGTGAGCACCACCCCGACGACGGGCACCGCGGGGAGCGCCGGAGCGCGGGCCGCGAGGTCCACGCCCGGACCGGTCCCGGCGCCGTCACGGGCCAGCACCCGGTGGAAGCCGGTGACGGCGGGGGAGTCCGGATCGACCACGGAGACCCCGACCGCGATCCGCACGCAGTGCGCGAACCGCCGGTGCAACTCCTCCACCCGCCGCCCGTGCACCGGCCCGCACACGAACACCAACCGCGAGTACGCCGCCGGGTCCACGTCGTCGAAGTGCGTGCCGTCGGCGCGGAACCCGGGGCTCCACACGACGTCGTACGCCAGCCCCGCGTCCCGCAGCACCCGCTCCACCCGCTCCAGCGCCAGCACGTCCCCGGCCGTCGCCTCCCCGTGCAGGAAGCTGAACCAGCCGGTCACCAGGATCTTGTCCGGTTCGTGCACAGTGCCCCCGGGTGCCCCGCAGGGGGCCCGGCAACCCCCGCGACGGCGGCCGGACGGGTCCGGTCAGCGTCCGACCACCCGGGGCGACGGCCGAGCGGACCGGGGACCGGGGGCCGGGGACCGGTGGTCGGTGACCGGTGACCGGTGACCGGTGGTCGGGGGCCGGGGACCGGTGGTGGGGGATCGCGGCGGTCGGCGATCGCGGACAGGATCCGTCCTCGATCCCCGCTACCGTGCCCGCATGACGACCAAGGCAGGAACGACCGCCCCCGTCCTCGGCATCCGGGCCCTCAACCGCGCCACCCTGGCCCGCCAGTTGCTGCTGCGCCGTGCGGTGATGACCGCCGAGGCCGCCGTCGCGCACCTGGTCGGGCTCCAGGCGCAGAACGTGAAGCCCCCGTACTACGCGCTCGCCGCCCGCCTCGACGGGTTCGCCCCCGAAGACCTGTCCGCGCCGATGGCCGACCGCCGCGTCGCCCGGCTCGTCACCCTGCGCTCGACCATCCACACCCACACCGCCGACGACTGCCTCACTCTGCGCCCGCTGGTGCAGGCCGCCCGGGAACGGGAGTTGAGGATGTTCCGCGCGGGCCTGACCGGTGTCGACCTGGACCGGCTGGCCCGCCTGGCCCGGGACCTGGTCGAGGCCGAGCCGCGCACCATGGGGCAGTTGCGCGAGGCCCTCGGCGCCGAGTGGCCCGACGCCGACCCGCAGGCCCTGTCCGTGGCCGCCCGCTGCCGGCTGCCGCTCGTCCAGGTGACGCCGCGCGGACTGTGGGGGCGCAGCGGTCAGGTCGCGCTCACCACCGCCGAGCACTGGTTCTCACGCCCCGCGCGGCCGGCGCCCGCTCCCGACGACGTCGTGCTGCGCTACCTCGCCGCGTTCGGACCCGCGTCGGTGAAGGACATGCAGACCTGGGCCGGGCTGACCCGGCTCCGGGACGCCTTCGAACGGCTCCGTCCGCGCCTCGTCACCTTCCGGGACCCGCACGGCACCGAACTCTTCGACCTCCCCGACGCGCCGCGCCCCGACCCGGACACCCCGGCCCCGCCGCGCTTCCTGCCCGAGTTCGACAACCTGCTCCTCTCCCACGCCGACCGCGCCCGCGTCGTCCCGCCCGAGCACAAGGGCCGCACCTGGAAGAAGAACCAGGCCTACCGCGTCCTGCTCGTCGACGGCTTCGTGGCCGGACTGTGGAAGCTGGAGGACGACGCCCTGGTCGTCGAGGCCTTCGCCCGCCCCTCGAAGACGCGGCGGGAGGAGATCGCCGCCGAGGGCGAGCGGATGCTCGCGACGCTGCACGCCGGCACCGCGTACGACATCCGCTTCGGGACCGTACGCGGCTGAACCCGCGAGCCCGTGCGGGCGGCAGGCATGGAGAGGGGGCGTTGCGGGCCGCTCGTGGAGGCCCGCAACGCCCCCTGGTCTTGCGCCTGAGGGGTCCTCAGGGGGTCAAACGGCGGCCGGCCCGGAACGGGTGAGCACGGACATGAGTCTCCTCAGGCGGTTGCCGGTGGGGGGTCGCACGGGCGTGGGGGGTTGCACGGGGATCTCGGGACAGATCCCCGTATGCCCGGGCGAGCGGCACGTGCTCACGCTAGAACCGGTGGTCCGGGCCACCCAATGAGGGAACCCCCTAGGGGACGCCGGGCAGGGAAAACCCTCGGTTCACCGCCGGTAAACCCGGCCGTCGCCGGACGCCCGTCCTCAGTCGGCTCGCCGGCCCGCCGCCAGCCGGACGATGTCGACCCGGGACCTGATCCCCAGTTTGCGGTAGACCCGGGTCAGGGTCGCCTCGACGGTCTTGACGCTGACGAACAGCCGGGCGGCGATCTCCCGGTTGGTCGCGCCCTCCATCACCAGCGCGGCCACCTGACGCTCCATCGCGGCGAGTCCCGCCAGACCGTCCGGCTCGGCGGCCGGCACCGGGGGTGCCCCGGCCGCCCGCGCCGCGACGGCCGCCTCCACCCGCCCCAGCCAGGGCAGCGCCCGGCACCGCCGGAACAGCCGCGCCGCCTCGTCGTACGACGCCGGCTCCGGTGCCCGGCCCGGCCGTTCGGCGTGCAGCTCGGCCAGCGCGAAGACCGCCCGGGCCTCCTCCAGGCCGAACCCGAGCCCGGCCAGCCGCTCCCGCGCCGACGTCAACCGGGCCAAGGCCGCCCGGTGTTCGCCCCGCGCCGCCCGCACCAGCGCCTCGGACCGGTCGAGGACGGCGAGCACGCTCTGGCGTCCGAGCCGCAGGGCGTGCGCCCGGGTGACCTCGATGACGTCCATGGCCTCGGCCGGTTCCCCGGTGCGCACCAGGGCCTCCGCGAGATCGCCCTGCCACCGGCCGCGCGCCGGGTCGGTGATGCCCGCGCCGGCCTCCAGCTCCCGCACCCGGCGCAGCACCCGTACGGCCGCCGCCGCGTCGCCCGCCGCCAGGTGCGCGTGACCGAGCGCGGCCAGCGCCCGCGGCAGGTACACGGCGTCGCCGTCCCCCTCCGCCAGCCGCACCGCCTCCCGGGCCAGCTCCAGGGCCCGGCCGGGGTCGCCGCCCGCGGCCTCGGCGAGCGCGGCCTGCATCGCGCCCGCGCCCTCCCCGATGCCCGCGTCGCGCGCCAGGGTCAGGCTCTCCCGGGACAGCTCCAGGGCCCGGCCGCAGTGGCCGGAGTGCAACTCGGTCTCCGCGAGGAAACGCAGGTAGTGGACCTCGCTCTCGGCCATGCCGCGCCGGCGCACCTCGCGCAGCAGCGCGGTGACGGTGCTCCGTGCCTCCGCCAGCCGGTCGCTCATCACCAGCCACCGGAACCGGGAGGAGCCCGCCCCGTTGTGGTGGCACGCCACCCGCGGGTCCTGCGGCTCCTGGAGCGCCCGCTGGATGGTCGCCGGGGCGTCGGGGTGGCCCATCAGCGTCTCCGACTGCGCCTGGAAGGCGAGCGCGAGCAGCTCGGTGCGGCGGTCCCCGGCCCGCGCCGCCAGCCGGGCCGCGTGCGCGGCCTCCTCGCGGCCCTGGGCGAAGTCGCCCTGCACCACCAGGGAGCGCCAGGCCAGCTGGTAGTGGACCAGGGCGAGCAGCCGCGGGTCGTCGCCCGCGTCGGCCAGGGCCTGCGGGAAGACGGCGTCCACCTCGCCGATGGCCTGCCCGGCCGCCTCGATCACCGCCATCCAGGCCCGGACCCGCTCGCCGGGCGCGGTGGCCCCGGTCAGCACCTCGCGGGCGACGTCGCGGGCGAGGTCCTGCTCGCCCGCGGTGATCGCGTCCTCGGCGGCCGTCAGCCGGCGCTCGTCCGGGCCCGGAGTGCTGTCCGCCGGGGTGTGGTGGGCGGCGAGCAGCCCCAGCGAGGCGGCCACCGAAGGCGCCCCGCGGTCCCGGGCCAGCGCCGCGGCCTGAGCCAGCCGGGCCGCCACCTGCGGGTCGGTGCCGATGGTGGCCAGCGCAAGATGCCGGGCGCGCTCGATCGGGTCGGAGGCTGCCGTGGACAGCGCGGCGTGCGCGGCCCGCCGCTCCGGCGCGGGGGCCTCGGCGTACAGCGCGGCCGAGATCAGCGGATGCGCGAACCGTACGGTCGGACCCTCCGGGTCGGGTGCCAGCAGCCCGAGCGCCGCCGCCTGCGCCGTCTCCGCCTCGGCGTTCTCCCGGCCGGCCGCGTGCAGCAGCGCCGGGGTGGGGCGGGCGCCCGCGCTGGCGACCAGCAGGGTGCGGCGGGCCTCGTCCGACAGCATCTCCAGACGGGACAGGACCAGGGCGCGCAGCGAGGTCGGCACCGGCAGCGGCTCGCCCGGACGCGGTGCGGCGGGACTCTCGGCCAGGGCCCGGCCCAGCTCCAGGGCGAACAGCGGATTGCCGCCGCTGGTGCGGTGGATGTCGCGGACGGTGGAACGGTGCAGGCCCGAGTAGCCGCGTTGGTCCAGCAGCGTCGAGACCTGGGCGCGGGTCAGCGGACCGAGGCGCACCGCACGGGTGTCCGGGGGCGAGGTGCGCAGATGACGGTCGTACTCCGCGTCCTGGGTCTCGGGCCCCTCGGTGCGCACCGCGCACAGCAGCCGCACCGGGGTGTCGCCCAGGCGGCGGGCGGCGAAGCCGAGGAGTTCCGTGCTGGCCGGATCGAGCCACTGGAGGTCGTCGGCGACGACCAGGACGGGCCCCGCGGCGGCGAGGGCCCGCAGCGCGGACAGCACGGCCAGACGCAGCGCGAGGCCGTCGCGCTGGAGGGTGGACTCGCCGCGGCCGGTCAGCGCGGACTCCAGTGCGGTGTGCTGGGCGGCCGGCAGCGCGGGGGAGACCTCGTCGAGGACCTGGCCCAGGAGGTCGGCGAGGGCGAGGAAGGGGAGATGGGATTCGGACTCGGTGGCCGAGCAGCGCAACACGGTGTGCGCCGTGCGGGCGTACTCCGCGGCCAGGGTGCGCAGGACCGTCGACTTCCCGATTCCGGCGGGCCCGTGCAGCAGCACGCTGCCGCCCCGGGAGAGCTGCTCACGCGCCGCGGCGAACGACTCCTCCCGCCCGATGACCAGGTCGGAGCGGCATCCGGCAGCGTCCGCGAAGTCCCGTGGCACGGTGACCGCTCCCCTCCGTGTGTCGTGTCCGGGCCAATATTAGGCAACCGCGCATCGCGTGACGGGGGACGGCGAGGTGACCCGAACAACAAACCCGAGCCCACCCAAGACCAAGATCGGGTGAGAAACGCCCGGCCGGTGCCCCGGGGCACCCGGACCGCGGACTACGGCAGCCACCCCGTCCGGCGGGCGGCGGCGACGGCCTCCGTGCGGGTGCGGGCGCCCAGTTTGCGCATGGCCGAGCGCAAGTAGCTCTTGACGGTCTCCGGACCCACCCCGAGCCGCCCGGCCGCCTCCCCGTTCGTAGCCCCCGCGGCCACGCAGGCCAGCACGTCCACCTCGCGCGGTGCCAGCCGGGGCCCCGGGGCGGGACCGTCCCCCGCCACCAGCAGGCCGCACGCGCGCAGCAGCTCGTCCCGCAGCGCCGGGTCCGTGATCCTCGGCGCCAGCGCCCGCAGCGCCGCGTGCGCCTCCCGCACCTGCTCCCAGGCCGCGCCACCCGCGCCGCCCGCCGGACCGGGCGCGGGCGGCGCGGCCGCCGCCAGCAGCTCGTCCGCCTCGTCCCGCAGCACCAGCGCCTGCTCCGCGTCTCGCGCCGCCGCCACGGCCGCGCTCAGCGTGCGGTCGCCCAGCGGCTGGGCCGTGCGCAGCGCGCCGTACAGCACGCCGCGCACCCGGCGCCGTACGACCACCGGCACCGCCAGGACCGAGCGCAGGCCCTCGGCGGCGACGGGCAGGTCGTACTCGTGGCTGATCTGCCGGGAGACGGAGTAGTCCGTCACCGCGCACGGCCGCGACAGTGCCACCGCCCGGCCGCCGAGCCCGTTGCCGGCCGTCACCGCCAGCGCGCTGAGCGCCGTCGTGGCCGTGCCGCTCAGCTCGCTGATGCGCACCTGGCGCCGACCGGACTCCACGAGCCCGCCGAAGGCGACGGGCAGCCCGGTCGTGCGCCGCAGCCGCGCCAGCGCGCTGCGGATCTGAGCCGCGTCCGCCGCGTCCACCGCCACTCGTCCCGTCCTCCCTCGCGACCGCCGTCCGGGACGCACACCCCCGTTCGGGGGTAGTGAGACCCACATCACGGATTAGACGATGGCACCGAGCCGCCCGGCAAGGTCCGGCACCGAGGAGGACAGATGACGACGGCCACGGAGCTGTTCCGCAGCGCACGGGACTTCCTGCTGGAACACCGCGAGGACTACACCGCCGCCTACCAGGGGTTCCGGTGGCCCCGCCCCGACGCCTTCAACTGGGCGCTGGACTGGTTCGACGTCATCGCCGACGGCAACGGTCGCACCGCCCTGCACATCGTCGAGGAGGACGGCCGCGAGGTCCGGGTCTCCTTCGCCGAGATGTCCGCCCGCTCCAACCGCGTGGCGAACCGCCTGCGCGAGTGGGGCGTCGGCCCGGAGGACCGCATCCTCGTGATGCTCGGCAACCAGGCCGAGCTGTGGGAGACCGCGCTGGCCGCGATGAAGCTGCGCGCGGTCGTCATCCCGGCCACGACCCTGCTCGGCCCGGCCGATCTGCGCGACCGCGTCGACCGCGGCCGGGTCAAGCACGTGATCGCGCGGGCCGAGGACACCGGCAAGTTCGACGAGGTGCCCGGCGACTACACGCGCGTCGCGGTCGGCGGCGGCGCCACGGCACCCGGCTGGCGGCCCTACGAGGACGTGTACGGGGCCCTGGACGCCTTCACCCCGGACGGCCCCACCGCCGCCGACGACCCGCTGATGCTGTACTTCACCTCCGGCACCACCGCCCGCCCCAAACTGGTCGAGCACACCCACGTGTCCTACCCCGTGGGGCACCTGGCGACCATGTACTGGATCGGCCTGAAGCCCGGGGACGTGCACCTGAACATCTCCTCGCCCGGCTGGGCCAAGCACGCCTGGTCGAACCTGTTCGCGCCGTGGAACGCGGAGGCGACCGTGTTCCTGTACAACTACACGCGGTTCGACGCGCCCCGGCTCATGGCCGAGATGGACCGGGCCGGGGTGACCACCTTCTGCGCCCCGCCCACCGTGTGGCGCATGCTCATCCAGGCCGACCTCACCCGGCTCGCCGCCCCGCCGCGCGAGGTCGTCGCCGCCGGTGAGCCGCTCAACCCCGAGGTGATCGAGCAGGTCCGCCGCCTGTGGGGGAGGACCATCAGGGACGGCTTCGGCCAGACCGAGACCGCCGTCCAGGTCTCCAACAGCCCCGGCCAGGTGCTGAAGACCGGCTCGATGGGCCGCCCCAGCCCCGGCTACCGCGTCGAGCTGCTCGACCCGGTGTCCGGCGCGCCCGGCGCCGACGAGGGCGAGATCGCCCTGGACCTGTCCGAGCGTCCCGTCGGCCTGATGACCGGCTACCACGGCGACCCGGACCGCACGGCCGAGGCGATGGCCGGCGGCTACTACCGCACCGGCGACATCGGCGCGCGGGACGAGGACGGCTACCTGACCTACGTCGGCCGGGCCGACGACGTGTTCAAGGCCTCCGACTACAAGATCAGCCCCTTCGAGCTGGAGAGCGCCCTGCTGGAGCACGAGGCGGTCGCCGAGGCCGCGGTCGTGCCCGCCCCGGACGAGCTGCGCCTCGCGGTGCCGAAGGCGTACATCGTGCTGGCGGCCGGCTGGGAGCCGGGGCCCGACACCGCGAAGGTGCTCTTCGAGCACTCCCGGCAGACCCTCGCCCCCTACAAGCGGGTGCGCCGCCTGGAGTTCGGCGAGCTGCCCAAGACCGTCTCCGGCAAGATCCGCCGCATCGAGCTGCGCGAGGCCACGGCGGCCGGTTCCGTCAGCGAGTACCGCGAGGAGGACTTCCGGTGACCGGACCGTCCTACGCCCACGGCACCAGCACCACCCCGCTGCTGGGCGACACCATCGGCGCCGACCTCGGCCGCGCGATCGCCGCCCACCCGGACCGCGAGGCCCTGGTCGACGTCCCGTCCGGCCGGCGCTGGACCTACGCCGAGTTCGGCGCCGCCGTCGACGAGGTGGCGCGGGGACTGCTCGCCAAGGGCGTCACCAAGGGCGACCGGGTCGGCATCTGGGCGGTCAACTGCCCCGAGTGGGTCCTCGTCCAGTACGCCACCGCCCGCATCGGCGTCATCATGGTGAACGTCAACCCGGCCTACCGCGCCCATGAGTTGGAGTACGTCCTCAAGCAGTCCGGCATCACCCTGCTGGTCGCCTCGCTCGCCCACAAGAGCAGCGACTACCGGGCGATCGTGGAGCAGGTCCGCGGCCGGTGCCCCGCGCTGCGCGAGACCGTCTACATCGGCGACCCGTCCTGGGACGCGCTCACCGCGGCCGCCGCGTCGGTGCCGCAGGAGCGGGTGGACGCCCTCGCCGCCGAGCTGAGCTGCGACGACCCGGTCAACATCCAGTACACCTCCGGCACCACCGGCTTCCCCAAGGGCGCCACCCTCTCCCACCACAACATCCTCAACAACGGTTACTGGGTGGGCCGTACGGTCGGCTACACGGAGCAGGACCGGGTGTGCCTGCCGGTCCCCTTCTATCACTGCTTCGGCATGGTCATGGGCAACCTGGGCGCCACCTCCCACGGCGCCTGCATCGTCATCCCCGCCCCGTCCTTCGAGCCCGCGGCGACGCTGGAGGCGGTGCAGCGGGAGCGGTGCACGTCCCTGTACGGCGTGCCGACCATGTTCATCGCGGAGCTGAACCTGCCGGACTTCGCCTCCTACGACCTCACCTCCCTGCGCACCGGCATCATGGCCGGCTCGCCCTGCCCGGTGGAGGTGATGAAACGGGTGGTCGCCGAGATGCACATGGAGCAGGTCTCCATCTGCTACGGCATGACCGAGACCTCCCCGGTCTCCCTGCAGACCCGCATGGACGACGACCTCGAACACCGCACCGGCACCGTCGGCCGCGTCCTGCCGCACATCGAGGTCAAGGTCGTCGACCCGGTCACCGGCGTGACCCTGCCGCGCGGCGAGGCGGGCGAACTGCGCACCCGCGGCTACAGCGTGATGCTCGGCTACTGGGAGGAGCCGGAGAAGACATCCGAGGCCATCGACCCGGGCCGCTGGATGCACACCGGGGACCTCGCGGTGATGCGCGAGGACGGGTACGTGGAGATCGTCGGCCGGATCAAGGACATGATCATCCGGGGTGGCGAGAACATCTACCCGCGCGAGGTCGAGGAGTTCCTGTACGCCCACCCGAAGATCGCGGACGTCCAGGTCGTCGGAGTGCCGCACGAGCGCTACGGCGAGGAGGTGCTGGCCTGCGTCGTCCCGCGCGACGCCGCCGAACCGCTCACCCTGGAGGAACTGCGCGCCTACTGCGAGGGGCGGCTGGCCCACTACAAGGTGCCCAGCCGCCTCCAGCTCCTCGACTCCTTCCCGATGACCGTCTCCGGGAAGGTGCGCAAGGTGGAGCTGAGGGAGCGGTACGGCACCGCCGAGCCCCCGCGAAACCACTGATCCGCCTCACCGGGGCGGTCGGGAGACGGACGTCCGGCCGTCCCGGCGGCCGGGGAGCCGCAGTCCGGGTCCGTCGCCCGCGTACCCGTCGCCCGTCCACCGCCGGCATCAGCCGGCCGCCCACCCGGCGCCCACGGCGCAGAGCACCGGCAGGACGAGGAGGGCGGCGCCCATCGGAAGGGGGAACGGGCCGCGCTCCCGCGCCACCGCGCGGACCGCGAACGCCTTGCGCTGGGCCGCGTCCGTGCGCCTCGTCGACAGCGGGGTCAGCGAACCCAGCAGCACCAGCAGCACCTCGGACCAGCGCAGGCGTGCCGGCCCCGCCACGGGCAGCGTCCACGACGACACCCATCCCCGGAACGGCAGCAGCGCCAGAGCCGTCCCGCACAGGAAACCCGCGCACGCCGTGCACGCCGCCTGCCACGGCAGCCGTGCACCGGCCCACAGGACGAGTGTCAGCACGGCCGCGCAGGGGAGCGTCACGAGGGCGATCCACCGCTCCCGGCGCTCGGGCAGCCACCGCAGGAGCACGCAGGTGAGGACGAGGTCGCAGACCAGGAGTGCGAACACGGCGAGCGGAAGGAGCACGGGCGGTCCTCAGCTGTCGGGAAGGCGGGGGAGGCCGTCACACGGCCGGGCAGGGCGGCTCAGCCGATGAGAAGGGCCACCAGCGCCGTCGTCGCCACGAAGGCGAGCAGGAAGACGGCCAGTTGACCCTTCGTCACCTCGTCCGCCGGCCGGCCCGCGCGGTGGAGGGCGAGCTGGCGGGCGAAGTACTTGGCGTAGACCAGCCTCAGCACCACCAGGACGAGAGCGACCAGAGTGAACAGGAAGAGCGCCTGCTTCACATCGCCGTCCCGGGCCAGGGTCTGCCCGCCGATGACCGCGGCGCCGGCCAGTGGCGGCAGTACCGCGGCGATGCGCTGCCACCTCTTCGTGGCCAGCGACTGCGCGGCCAGGGCGAGGGCGATGCCGGACACGACAGCCATGATCCACCACTGGGTGACGGACATGTCGGGCGTCAGCATGGGCACTTCCCTCTTCCGGGCCGCCGCGGACCGCTGGGACGGCGGCATTCGGGTGGGACGGGATCATATCCCGTCCCACCCCTGCCGGCTGCGTGCGTCCGCTACCAGGTCAGCCAGCTGACGACCGTGGTCGTGGCGTCACTCACGGCCCCGGAGACCTTCGCGCCGACGTTCTCCGCTACGTCGTCCAGGCCGCCGAACTTGCTGAGCAGTTTCCCCTTGCCGAGGAAGATGCCGCCCACCGCGAACATGCCGAGCGCGCTGTGGAAGTCGCTGCCCTGCCAGTTGTCGGCGATGCCGTGGAGCAGGGCGCTCGTCCCCTGCAGTCCCCAGGACACGAGACCGACCGCGCCGGCCGCCGCCAGCAGGGCCGGTGCGGCGGGCGGGAAGAGCAGGGCGCCCACACCGAGGACGACGCCGGCGCCGCCCGCGATGGTGCTCCAGTGCCCGGTGACCGTCGCCCACTGCTTGGCCGAACCGATGTCCTCCGGCCACAGCTCCCAGTCGTAGTACCAGGGCTTGTCCTGGTCGGAGGTCTGGGAGGGGTTCGACCCGTTCTCCTGGTCCTGCGCCGCCTTCTCCGCGGCCTGGCGCGCCTTCTCGGCGGCCTCCGCCTTCCGCTTCGCCGCCACGACAGCCTTCGCCTCGCTGGCGGCGTCCGCGGCTGCCGCCGCGTCGGCACCGGCCTGCAGCTTCGCGGCCCGGGCGCTGGCGGCGGAGGCCTGCGCCTCGGCGGCGGACGCGACGGCCGCCCGGGCGGACGCCGCAGCCTGTCGCATGGAGTAGTTCGCCGTCCGGGCCGCTCCGCGGGCCACGGTCGCCGCCTGCGACGCGCTGGCGGCGGACTTGGCCGCGTCGGACGCGGACTGGTCGGCGGCGTCCGCGTTGGCCTTGGCCTCGGCGGCGGCGTCGGCGGCGTCGGCGGCGTGGTCCTTCGCCTTCGCCGCCCAGTCGGAGGCCTCCTCGGCGGCCTGCCGGGCCTCGGCGGCCGCCTTCGACGCCAGCGCCGCGTCCTCCAGCGCCTTCGCCGCGACCTTCGCGGCGTGGGCGATGGCGGCGCGGATGGCGGCCACGTGGGTGGCGTGGTCCTCGTCGAGCCGGGCGATGTAGAACTTGTCACGGGCGACGAAGTACCGCCGCATGCGCGCGGAGCCCTCCAGCACGATCTCCGCGGCAGACTTCATGTAGGGGCCGCCGGAGTCGAGGAGGCGGAAGATCTCGACCTGGTCGTCCTGCTTGACGGCCTCCGCCAGCTCCACGTTGAGGAAGCGGTGCAGCGCCAGGGCGCTGCCGTCTGCGAGGGCCGCCTCGGCCTTCGCCTTGACCGCCTGGCCCGGGTCCTCGTTCAGGACGGAGAACACGGTGACGCGGTTGTCCGTGGCCGCGGCCTCGAGGACGCCGGTCGCGAGGAACTCGGTGGGGGCGTCCTCGTTCTCGTCGGCCAGCGCCCGGTGGGCTGCTTCGGCGACGGCGGGCTTCGCCGATTCCGCGACGGTCAGCACCGTCTCGCGGTCGTCCTGGCGCTGGGCGAGCAGCCGGTCGGCGCCGACCCAGTTGAGAACGTCCTGGTCGGCGCCGGCGAGGGCGAACTCGGCTGCGGCACGCGTCCAGCTGCCGGCGGAGTCCAGGAGCCGTACGGCGGCCCTGCGGCCCTCGGCAACGGCCTGGGCGGTGTCGCCGGCCAGAAGCGCCGCCTCCGCCGCCGCGATCGCGTTCTTCGTCTCCGTGGCCGTCTGGTCCGCCAGGGTGCGCCGGTTGTCGGCCTGCTTGGCGTCGTCGATCTCGGCCTGCGCCCTCAGTCTGGCCTCCAGGACGCCGAGTTCCGTGTCCTGGGTGATGCGGGCGGTCTCCGCCTCACGCGCGGCGGCCTCTACGGCCTTGGCCTCCTCGACCGCGTCGGCGGCCGTGGTCGCGGCCTTGACCGCGGCCTCGGCGTAGGCGGTGGAACGCTTGGCGTACTCGACCGCCTCACCGGCGTGCTCGGCCGCCTCGTCGGCCGCGTCCGCGGCCGCGTCGGCGTGGTCGGCGGCGCTGTTGGCGGCGTCCCGTGCGACCGCCGCCGCGGCTGCGGCCCGGTCGGAGAGGTTTCGGGCGGTACCGGCGGCCCGAGTGGCGCGCGCGGCGGCGGCGTTGGCCTCGGCGGCTGCCTGCCGGGCGGCGGCGGCCTGGGACGTGGCCACGCCTGCCGAAGCGGCGGCGTTCGCGGCCTCGTTCGCAGCGACGGCGGCGTTCTGCGCCGCGCCCGCGGCGGCGGCTCCGGCGGCGTAGGACTGACGCGAAGCCGCCGCGGCGTGGTCGGCGGCCGTCGCGGCGCTGCGCGCGCGGCGAGCGGCGTTCCGGGCGCCCTCGGCCGCACTGCGCGCGGCGGAGGCCTTGGACGCGTCCTTGGACGCGGCGATGGCCGCACCGTAGGCGCGGGAGGCCGCGTTGCCGGCGGCGGCGGCGGCAGCGGCGGCGGCCTGGGCGGCCCGCGCGGCCCGGCCCGAGGCGGCCTGAGCCGTGCGGGAGGCGGCGATCGCGGTGTTGGCGGCGTTGGCCGCGCCCCGTGCGGCATTGGCGGCGTTGTTGGCCGCGCGCGCCGACTTGCGGACGTCTTCCTTGGCGGCCAGGGCCTCCTGGGCCGCCTTCTGAGCAGCGGCTTTCGCCTCCTCGGCGGCCTTCTTGGCCCGGTCCGAAGCGGCCACGGCCTGCTCCGACTTCAGGCTCGCCTGCTTGCCCTCGCGCTCGACCACGGCGACCAGCTGCTCGATGGTCGCGCTCTCCTCGTCGCGGGCGCGTGCGATGAACTGACCGGAGACCAGGAAGCGGTGGATGGCTTCGGGCGTCCCGTCGGCCAGGGCCTGCTCGGCGTACTTCTTCACCTCGGGGGAGGCGGTGTTGAGGATCGTGAAGACTTCGACCCTCTCGTCCTCGGCCTGGGCCGTGTACTGGGTCTCGTCCAGGAAGGTGCGCATGGCCTGGGAGGTGCCCGCGTCCAGGGCCTTGGTGGCCTCGCGGGCCACTGCGGGGCCGCTGTTGTTCAGGATGGTGAGCACCGAGACCCGTAGGTCGGTCGTCACCGGCTCGACGTATCCGTCGGTCAGGTAGGCGGTGACGGCGGCGTCGCCGGCCGTCAGCGCGGCCTCGGCGGACTGCTGGGCGGACTTGCCCGCGTGCGGGAGACCCGTGAGCACGGCGAAGCGGTTGTCCTCCGCCTGGGCGACGGGGAGTTCACTGGTGAGGAAGGCGGAGACGGCGGCCTGGGACCCGGTCAGGGCGGCGGCTGCCGCCTCGCGGACGGCGACACCACCGATCTTGTACTGCCACACCGCCCTGCCCCGATCGGTGTCCGGCAGATCGGTGTCGGTGTCGCCGGAGTCGCCTTCGGCGGCCCCGGCGGGGCCGGCGGCGAGCAACGTCACGCCGGGCAGGGCGGGTACGGCGCTCGTCGCGGCGATGGTGGTGAGTATGCGGCGTCTGCTCCACAGTGACGCTGACAAAGTGAGCATCCTTCCCGTACGGGATACGCGAGTGTGTTGGCGGACGAAACGCTCAACGCTGATACAGGAGAGCAAAACTGACTTCTCGTCAGCTTCACATGTTGCGCGGCGAAACATTACCTGTCCGTCACCGGATCGCCACCCTTATTCCGTCGGGAAAAAATTGACGGATTGTAATTCCGAGATAGCGGTTCGGCGTACAGATTGAGGGATAGCCACCTCTGCTCCATGAGAAGGTCACAGGATCTTCATAATTGAGAAGGCAACCTTTTCTTGGGTGATGCAGGTCACGATGGGGTTGTTCGGGGTGACCTTTTTGTGGTGGTTGAAGGGTTGGACAAAACTATTCGGGCCGACTTCCATCGGGGGGCCGCAGGGGTGCGGGTGCGTCCCGGAACCCCTTCAAGCGGTCCGGTGGCGGAATCATCAGGGGGTTCTGAGGGCGAGTTGAAGCCGTCCCGTGCCGCCCTTTCCGCCACGCGTACCGGACATTGCGTTCGCATCGACCCGTAGGACGGTAATGAAGAGCAGATCACGAATCGGGGCCTCATGGTCCAAGGGGCGTTTCCTGGCGCGAACCGCGGCCGTCGCGGTCGCCGCGGGGACACTGGCGGCGGTGGTGGTGGTCGGCGGGGGAGACTCGGCCGAGCGGGGCGGGGCCTCCGTGCGCGCGGTCGCCGACGAGGCTCCGGGCTACGCCGTCGAGGACTTCGCCTATCCGCAGGCTGACAAGGTCCTCGAGGAGCAGGGCATCGTCCTCAAGCGGGGCGACGGGCACATCGTGCTGGCCTCCTGCGCGCCGGGCACCGGTCAGCTGGAGGTCTACTCGCGCGAGGCGTCGAGCGTCTGCTTCGAAGTCACCGGTGACAGCGGCTGGCTGACGATGGAGATCCCGTCCGTCTACGGCGTGAAGACGAACGAGTACGCGACCCAGGTCGACCTGACCGTCGGCGAGGAGGAGAAGTCCGTCGACGTCCCGGCCAACTCGTGGAAGGCGGTGGGCGAGAGCGCCGACGAGCAGGGACGCCCGCACATGCTGGTGGAGATCAGGACGTCCAAGTAGTGACCTGCGAAACCCCAGCAGTGACGAGCGATCAGCCCCCCTGCCCCGCAGCTACTCGAGCAAGGAGCCGACCCATGCCGCATCCCAGACCCTTGCGTCTCACCGCACTCGCCGCCGTCCTGGCCGCCGGACCGATCGCGCTGACCGCCGGCCCCGCGGCTGCCGTGACCGGCCCGGCGGCCTCCGACTCCGACACGACCCACGCCTACGCCGCCCAGATCATCGTCGGCGACCACGACCGCGGCTGCTCCGGCGTCCTGGTCGACAGCGACTGGCTGCTCACCGCCGCCAGTTGCTTCGCCGAGAACCCCGCCGAGAGCCTTACCGTGCCGGCCGGCAAGCCCGCCCTGACCACCACGGCGACCATCGGCCGCGCCGACCTCACCGGCACCGGCGGCGCCGTCCGTACGGTCGTCGAGCTGGTGCCCCGCACCGACCGCGACGTGGTCCTGGCCCGGTTGAACCGCCCGGTCACCAACGTCACGCCGGTCGCACTGGCCACCGCCGCGCCCACCACGGGTGAGGAACTGACGCTGGCCGGCTACGGCCGCAGCAAGACCGAGTGGGCTCCGCTGAACCTGCACACCGGGGTCTTCTCGGTGGACGCCTCCTCCGCCACCACCGCGACGGTCACCGGCAAGGACGGTGCGGCCGCGTGCATGGGCGACACCGGTGGTCCGCTGGTGCGCACCGTGAACGGCGCCCAGCAGCTGGCCGCCCTGAGCAGTCGCTCATACCAGGGCGGTTGCTTCGGCATCGACGCCGCCGAGACGCGTACCGGAGGCGTGGTCTCCCGCGTCGACGACCTCGGCTCCTGGGTGGCGTCCAAGGCCGGGGCCAACCGGATCACCGACTTCAACTGCGACGGCGTGGAGGACATAGCCGTCGCCGACCCGGAGGCCACCGTCGGTGGCGACGCCAAGGCGGGCCTGGTCCGCGTCGTCTACGGCGGGGGCAGGGGCACGGCCCAGATCGACCAGGACCTCGACTGGGTGCCGGGCGGCGCCGAGGCCAACGACCTCTTCGGGCAGTCCATCGACACCGTCGACTACGACGAGGACGGCTGCACGGACCTGGCCGTCGGCACCCCGGGGGAGGACCTCGGTGACGCCGCGGACGCGGGCATGGCCGACGTCCTGTACGGCGCACCCGGCGGCATCGGCACCGGCGCCGTCAAGAACGCCCACTTCCAGCAGGCCACGGGCAACGGCTCCATCAGTGCCTCCACGCCGGAGAACGGTGACCTGATGGGGCAGGCGATGGTCGCCGGCACCACGGCCGCCGGCGAGCCCTTCGTCGTCATCGGCGTGCCCGGTGAGGGCCTGAGCGGTGCTGCCGGGGCCGGCGAGGCGTTCTATGTGCGAGGCGGCACCAACGTCTCCGTGCACCAGGACAAGCTGGACGTCCCCGGCGCGGTGGAGGCGAACGACGGCTTCGGCGCCGTGCTGGCCGCCGACGCCAACCACCTCGCCATCGGAGCGCCCGACGAGGCCATCGGAACCGACGCGGCCGCCGGCAACCTCGTGGTCTTCTCGCACACGCTGAACAGCGAGAAGCGGCCCACCCCGCTGTTCGGTCTCGACCAGGACCTGGACACCGTCTCCGGCGGTGCCGAGGCCGGGGACCGCTTCGGCGCCGCCCTGGCCCTCGCCCCGTACCGCCCGTCGGGGGCGGCGCGCGCCGACGAGTCGATCCTCGCGGTCGGTTCTCCGGGCGAGGCACTGAACGTGGACGGCGTCAGCAAGGCGGAGACGGGCGGCGTCACCACCTTCCGGGTCACCGCGGCCGGCACCTACACGCAGCTCGACGGATACTCCTCGGGTACCGGTGAGGACGACGTCTCCGGCGCCTCCGAGGCCGGTGACCACTTCGGGTCCACGCTGACCGCCGTCAACACCGCGCCGCGTGCGGTGAGCACCGCGGCGACCATGAAGATGGCCGTCGGCATCCCGGACGAGGCCCTGGGCTCGGCGGCCAAGGCGGGCGCGGTGCACGTCTTCTCGATGCTGGGCTCGCCCGGCGCCAACGACAAGTGGATCGAGTCCGGCGACGGAGACGGCATTCCCGGCGCACCGGGCGCCAACCAGCGCCTCGGCTCGAGCATCCACTTCACCGGCACCCACCTGTACGTCGGCATGCCCTACGGTCCGACCGCCACCGGCGCGCTGTACGCCCTGCCGATGTCCAACGTGACCCTTGGTGAGCCGAATGCCGCGCCCACCGTGTACCAGCCGGGTCAGGGCGGCCTCCCGGCCGCCGGTACGGCCTTCGGGCACGCGGCGAGGTAGTCGCTCAGCCTGATTCCTCCCAGCCGGCCGTGGCGTCCAGCGCCACGGCCGGCGCGTTTGCCGGGCGCGGCACGCCCGACGGTTCGAGCACGAAGAGCGCGACGTGCAGCAGGTCGGCACGGCCCCGGGCCGCCTCGGCGTACCCGGCGAGCGAGAAGTACACGGCCCGCGCCGACTCCGCCATGGCCGTCAGCCACAGGCACTCCACGTCCCGCACCGAGGCCGGGCCCACCGTCGGGTCGACCTGGACGACGATGCCGGGCGCGGCCAGTCCGATGCCGGACAGGGGACGCTGGTCGGCGCGGCGCACGTCCCGGTGGCCGAGGCCGCGCAGATACAGGACGGCGGCGGTGACCGCGTCGCGGGCGGTGCGGATCACGACGGCCCGGTGCGCCGGGACCCGTGAGCCCGGGGTGCGCCCGGACCGGCCGGTGGCGGCGGGGTCCACCGGCACGCACAGCACCGTCCCGCAGGGGCAGCCCAGCTCCGGCCGCGGCCACCGGCTCTCGGTCCCGCAGGCCGCGCAGCGCACCCCGATCCACTCCTCGTCCCACGCCCGGTGGGTGACCGCGGTCGCGTCCCCGCGCGGATCCAGCTCCGGGGCGACGGGCGCCCCGCACGCGCAGGGATACGACGGTGCCGTGTAGCGGTGCCGGCGCCCGCAGGCGGTGCAGCACACCGAGATGGTCTCGGACATGACCCCCATCGTCCTCTCTTGACGGTCCCCGGCCGCCCACTTACATTACTTCCAGATCGTAGAAAACAAATTTCGCTATACGGAAGTTGCTACGGACGAAGCTCACCGCGGGGCGCGACGGGAGTGCGAATCCGACAGCCGGATCAGGAGTACTCGATGGCTCGTATGACCGCTGCCCGAGCGGCAGTTGAGATCCTCAAGCGCGAGGGCGTCACCGACGCGTTCGGTGTGCCCGGTGCGGCGATCAACCCCTTCTACGCGGCGCTCAAGGCATCCGGCGGCGTCCAGCACACCCTCGCCCGGCACGTCGAGGGCGCCTCGCACATGGCCGAGGGCTACACCCGCACCCACCCCGGCAACATCGGCGTGTGCATCGGCACCTCCGGCCCGGCCGGCACCGACATGATCACCGGTCTGTACTCGGCGACCGGCGACTCGATCCCGATCCTGTGCATCACCGGCCAGGCGCCGACCGCGGTGATCCACAAGGAGGACTTCCAGGCCGTCGACATCGCCTCGATCGCCAAGCCGGTGACCAAGATGGCGGTCACCGTCCTGGAGGCCGCGCAGGTCCCCGGCGTCTTCCAGCAGGCCTTCCACCTGATGCGCTCCGGCCGCCCCGGCCCGGTCCTGATCGACCTGCCGATCGACGTCCAGACGACGGAGATCGAGTTCGACCCGGAGACCTACGAGCCGCTCCCGGTCTACCGGCCGGTCGCCAGCCGCGCCCAGATCGAGAAGGCGATCGGCCTGCTCAACGCGGCCGAGCGCCCGCTGATCGTGGCCGGCGGCGGCGTCATCAACGCCGACGCCGCCGACCTGCTCGTGGAGTTCGCCGAGCTGACCGGCACCCCGGTCGTGCCGACCCTGATGGGCTGGGGCATCCTGCCCGACGACCACGAGCTGAACGCCGGCATGGTCGGCCTGCAGACCTCGCACCGCTACGGCAACGCGACCTTCCTGGAGTCCGACTTCGTCCTCGGCATCGGCAACCGCTGGGCCAACCGCCACACCGGCAAGCTGGACGTCTACACGGCCGGCCGCAAGTTCGTCCACGTCGACGTCGAGCCGACCCAGATCGGCAAGATCTTCGCCCCGGACTACGGCATCGCCTCCGACGCCAAGGCGGCCCTGGAGCTGTTCGTCGAGGTCGCGCGCGAGCTGAAGGCGGCCGGCGAGCTGCCCGACCGCTCTCAGTGGGCCGCCTCCGCCCAGGAGCGCAAGGCCACCCTCCAGCGCCGTACGCACTTCGACGACATCCCGATCAAGCCGCAGCGCGTCTACGAGGAGATGAACAAGGCCTTCGGACCGGAGACCCGGTACGTCTCCACCATCGGCCTCTCCCAGATCGCCGGCGCCCAGATGCTGCACGTCTACCGGCCGCGGCACTGGATCAACTGCGGCCAGGCAGGACCGCTCGGCTGGACCGTCCCGGCGGCCCTCGGCGTCGCCAAGGCCGACCCGGACGCCCAGGTCGTGGCGCTCTCCGGCGACTACGACTTCCAGTTCATGCTGGAGGAACTGGCCGTCGGCGCGCAGCACAAGATCCCGTACGTGCACGTGCTGGTCAACAACTCCTACCTGGGCCTGATCCGCCAGGCGCAGCGGGCGTTCGAGATCGACTTCCAGGTCAACCTGGAGTTCGAGAACATCAACTCGCCCGAGCTGGGCGTCTACGGCGTCGACCACGTCAAGGTCGCCGAGGGCCTGGGCTGCAAGGCGATCCGGGTGACCGACCCGAACGAGCTGGGCGCGGCCCTGGAGCAGGCCAAGAAGCTGGCCGCCGAGCACCGGGTGCCGGTCGTCGTCGAGGCGATCCTGGAGCGCGTCACCAACATCTCCATGTCCGGCACGAACGACATCTCCAACGTGGTGGAGTTCGAGGAGGTGGCGACCGAACCGGGCCACGCCCCCACCGCGATCAAGCCGCTGAAGGTCTGACCCCTTCGGCTCGCTGAGCGTCGAGAGCGGCCCGCCCCTCCACGGGGCGGGCCGCTCTCGTGTGCGCGGGCTCAGTCGGTGCCGCCGCCCCCGCCCGAGCCGCCGCCGACGTGGTCGCCGTGGTCCGTGCCGCCGCCCCAGGCGCCCGAGACCGAGTCCTCGTACTCGTCGCGCCATCTCGGGAACCTGCCGCGGCCCAGGGAGAAGCGGACTCCCCCGGACGGCGCGCCGTCCGGGGCCGCCAGCCCGGTGCGCAGCGCGAAGCGCGGCAGGAGCAGGCGCAGGGCGGCGTCGCCGTGCAGGGCGACCGCGAGCAGGGTGTCGTCGTCCGTCAGCCCGTGCCTGGCGGCGGGCAGCGGGTGCCGTTCCCGCCACAGCTCCACGCGCCGGCGGGCGCCGCGGGTCGGTCTCAGCCAGGGGTGCCCCAGCAGCCCGCCCTCCGCGAGCGGGATGCGCGTCAGGGCAACGGCGAGGCGCACGTCCGGGTGCCGGACCAGTTCCCGGGCGGTGAGCGGTTCGTGCAGGCAGTCCAGCACGGTCCCCTCGAACGGCCCCAGGTCCTCCGGCTCCGGCCCGGACGCGATCAGCGTCCTGCGCGGCCCGTTCTCGACGGCGCCCAGCAGGTGCAGGGCTACCAGCGCCACCGTCACGGCGGCCGGTGGTCCGCCGCCCAGCAGTGCGATCTGGTGCGGCTCCCACTCGATGTCCGTGCCACCGTCCACGACACCACCCCCCGTGCGCCCCGTGTTGTGCCGGGGTTGTGCCCGCTGCGGGGGACTCCTACGCGCGTTCAGTCGCCGTGGTGCTCGTGGTGCTCGTGCAGGCCCGGCCAGTCCTCCGGGCCGCCGCCCTGCCACTCGACCAGGTCGCTGTCCTCCACGTCGGTGACGTACAGGTCGGCCAGCCGCAGCAGTTCGGCGACGTCGTCGATGTGCGAGGCGACGCCCAGGGTCTCCTCACCGGAGGTGACCCGGCGGGAGCCGTCCAGGGCGGGGGAGTGGACCACGATGTGCGGATGCTCGGGTGGGTGTGCCGTTGCCATGCCTCCAGGCTGCTGCGCGGGAGCGGAATCCGCACCCGGTGAACGCCGAGCAGCGCCGGATGCGGGACCGTCCGCATCCGGCGCTGCTCGGCCGGTGAAGGTTCTCGGTGGGAGCACCTCACGTGGTGTCCGTCCGGCGGCGCGAGGCTGGGCGCGACAGGTCGTTCGCGCCGCCGGACGGGGTCTTGGGGGCCTCTTCCACGAAGAGGCGGGTGGCTGGGACCGCGGCGGTGCGACGGGCCGGAACGGCTCCTCCCCTCAGGTCGTAGGAGGAGCGTCCGTGCCCTTCACCACCGCACTGGCTCGCAGGCCGCCGCGGTCCTCGCCCTGCCCGCGCCGGCACCTGGCGGTCACCCCTCATCCGGGCCGCTCCGGTGCCTGCGCGGGCCGCGCACACGGCCCCGGCCTCCCCGCCGGGTTCCGTGCGCGAGCCGGTGGATCAGTCCTCGCGCAGGGCGCGGACCGCCTCCTCCACGCGCTTGCCGTACTCGGGGTCGGCGGCGTGGAAGTGCGCGAGGTTCTTCTCTACGACGTCGTTGCGGGACACCTGGGACAGGCCGCCGGCGAGGTTGGCGACCAGCCGCTGCTTCTCGTCCTCGCTCATCAGCCGGTACAGCGCACCGGCCTGTACGAAGGGGTCGTCCTTGGTGTGCAGCGGCGCCTCGTGGGTGCCGGTGTGGCCGGACACGGGGAGCGGGGCCGCCAGCGGACGGCCGGTCTCGACCGGGCCGTCGTAGGAGTTCGGCTCGTAGTTCTTGGCGTGCCGGCCCTGCGCGTTGGACGCCATCAGGCCGTCGCGGCCGTAGTTGGCGGCGCCGCCGGGCACGGCCTTCGGGGCGTTCACCGCGAGCTGGGTGTGGTTGACGCCCAGGCGGTAGCGGTGGGCGTCCGCGTAGGCGAACAGACGGCCCTGGAGCATCTTGTCGGGCGAGGGTCCGATGCCCGGGACGAAGTTGTTCGGGGAGAAGGCGGCCTGCTCGACCTCCGCGAAGACGTTGTCCGGGTTGCGGTCGAGCACCAGCCGGCCCACCCGCTTGAGCGGGTAGTCGGCGTGCGGCCACACCTTGGTCACGTCGAACGGGTTGAAGCGGTAGTTCGCCGCGTCGGCCACCGGCATCAGCTGCACATGCAGCGTCCAGGACGGGTACACGCCCCGCTCGATCGCCTGCACCAGGTCCGTCTGGTGCGAGGTCGGGTCCTCGCCCGCGAGCTTCGCGGCCTCGTCCGCGGTCAGGCAGCGGATGCCCTGGTCGGTCTTGAAGTGGTACTTGACGAAGAAGGACTCGCCCTTGGCGTTCGTCCACTGGTAGGTGTGCGAGCCGAAGCCGTCCATGTGGCGGTAGGACGCCGGGATGCCGCGGTCGCCCATCAGCCAGGTCACCTGGTGCGTGGCCTCGGGCGAGTGCGCCCAGAAGTCGAAGACGTTGTCCGGCTCCTGACGGCCCGTGAACGGGTCGCGCTTCTGCGAGTGGATGAAGTCGGGGAACTTGATCGGGTCCTTGATGAAGAACACCGGGGTGTTGTTGCCGACGAGGTCGTAGTTGCCCTCCTCGGTGTAGAACTTCACCGCGAAGCCGCGCGGGTCGCGGACCGCGTCCGCGCCGCCGAGGGAGTCGGCCACCGTGGAGAAGCGCAGGAAGACCTCGGTGCGCTTGCCGACCGTGTTCAGGAAGTCGGCGTGCGTGAAGCCGCTGACGTCGTCGGTCACCTCGAAGTGGCCGTAGGCGCCGGAGCCGCGGGCGTGCACCACGCGCTCCGGGATGCGCTCCCGGTTGAAGCGGGCGAGCTTCTCGATGAGGTGCTGGTCCTGGATCAGGAGCGGGCCGCCGATGCCGGCGGAAGCGGAGTTCTGGTTGTCGGCGACCGGGGCACCGGACTCGGTGGTGAGCACGCGCTGCGACATCGTGGACCTTCCGTGACCTGCTGAGCGAGGGTTCAGCGGAAACTTGTTTCCGCTTCGTGGAGCCTAGATTTGAGACAGTGGCACGTCAACAGTTTGTTGAAGCGGGTTGACGTGGTTCCGGGTGGCGCCGCCGCTCGGGCGCGACAGGACAGGTGTCAGCGGCGGCGCCACCCGGAGATCCAGGGGCGGTGCGTCAGACCTGGGCGCCGGAGAGGCGCTCCACGGCCCGCAGCAGCGCCGAGTGGTCCAGGCCGCCGTCGCCCTGGGCGCGCAGCGACGCGACCAGCTGGGCCACCACGGCGCCCACCGGCAGCGCGGCGCCGACGTTGCGGGCGGCGTCGGTGACGATGCCCATGTCCTTGTGGTGCAGGTCGATGCGGAAGCCCGGCTTGAAGTCGCGGGCCAGGAAGTTGTCCTTCTTCCGCGTCAGCACGGTCGAGCCGGCCAGGCCGCCGTTGAGGACGTCCAGCGCGGCCTTCAGGTCCACGCCGGACTTCTCCAGGAAGACCACGGCCTCGGCGCACGCCTGGATGTTCACGGCGACGATCAGCTGGTTGGCGGCCTTCACGGTCTGGCCCGAGCCGTGCGGACCGCACAGCACGATGGTCTTTCCGAGCGCCTCCAGGAGCGGCTTGGCCTCGTCGAAGTCGGCCTGCTCACCGCCGACCATGATGGACAGCACGGCCTCGATGGCGCCGGCCTCGCCGCCGGAGACGGGGGCGTCCAGGACGCGGACGCCCTTGTCCTCGGCGGCCTTCGCGAGGTCCACCGAGGTCTGCGGGGTGATCGAGGACATGTCGATCAGCAGCGCGCCGGACCTGGCGTTCTCCAGGATGCCGTCGGGGCCGTAGGCGATGGCCTCGACCTGCGGCGACGCGGGCACCATGGTGACGATCACGTCGGCGTCGCGCACGGCCTCGGCGATCGAGCCGGCCGCGGTGCCGCCGGCGGCGGACAGGCGGTCCAGCTTCTCCTGCTCCAGGGTGAAGCCGGTGACCTGGTATCCCGCCTTGATCAGGTTCTCGGACATGGGGGAGCCCATGATGCCGAGACCGACCCAGGCGACCTTGGGGAGCGTGCTCATGATGGGTGCCTCTCTGAAAATCTGTGAAGAATTCCTGCGGGGTGGCGCTCAGCGGGCCGCGCGGGCCTCGGCCGGCAGCCAGGAGAAGGACTGGCCGCTGGGGTCGTCGCCGGGCTTGTACTCCAGGCCGACCCAGCCGTCGTAGCCGGCCTTCCCCAGGCGGTCGAGCAGGTCCTCCAGCGGGAGGGAGCCCGTGCCCGGGGCGCCGCGGCCGGGGTTGTCGGCGATCTGCACGTGGCCGGTCTTCGCGGCGTACGCGTCGATCACCTGCGGCAGGTCCTCGCCGTTCATGGACAGGTGGTAGAGGTCCATGAGGAACTTGGCGTTGCCGAGCCCGGTGGCCTCGTTGACCTTGTCCACGACCGCGATCGCGGCCGGCGCCGACACCAGCGGGTACAGCGGCGACTCGGGTTCGTTGAGCGCCTCGATCAGGAGGATCGCGCCGATCCGGTCGGCCGCGCGGGCCGCCAGGACCAGGTTCTCCAGCGCGAGCCGGTCCTGGTCGGCCGGGTCCACACCCTCGACGCGGTTGCCGTAGAGGGCGTTGAGGGCCGTGCAGCCCAGTGACTGCGCGAAGTCGGCGGCCACGTCGATGTTGGCGCGGAAGCGGTCCGACTCCTCGCCGGGGATCGACAGCGCGCCGCGGTCGGGTCCGGGCAGCCGCCCGGCGTAGAAGTTCAGGCCGGTGAGCCGGACGCCCGCGTCCTCGATGGCCGACTTCAGGGCGTCGAGATCGGACTGCTCGGGGGTGGGCGAGTCGATCCAGGGCCACCACAGCTCGACCGCGGTGAAGCCGGCCGCGGCGGCGGCCGCGGGACGCTCCAGGAGCGGGAGTTCCGTGTAGAGGATCGACAGGTTGACGTTGAAGCGCTGGTCTGCGAATCCCATCGGGTGCCGCGCTCCCTTCCGCTCGAAGGTGTTTCCGTATTACGGAAGTTTGTTTCTGCTTAATGGAAGATTGCCGGGGGAGTGCGGGCCTTGTCAAGAGGGGGCGGCGCAATGCGGTCACCCCGCGTTAGGTTGACCGCGTGCGATTGAGAGTGGAGTTCACGACCGAGCCCTTCGACCTGGACGAGGCGCCCGCCCACGCGGTGGTGGCCCGGGAGGTCGTCGAGGCCGCCGAGCTGGACGCGGTCGACGTCGGCCCGTTCGGCAATACCGCCGAGGGCGGTGCCGACCGGGTGCTCACCGCCGTGGACGCGCTGCTGCGCCGCTCCCTGGAGGCCGGCGCCACCCGGATCTCGCTCCAGGTCAACGTGGTCGGGGACGGTGCCGGAGGGGAAGACGCCGAAGGGGCGGGCGGCCGGTGACCGGCCCGGCCGAGGAGCCGTTCATCGCCGCCGTCAAGCCGCTGGTCGACGCCATGGGCGGCGAGATGCTGCCGCCGGACGAGGCCGGTGTGGAGGACGTCGTGCTCTCCTGGGAGGGCGTCGACGTCGTCGCCGTACGCCTGCCCCAGCTCGCCGACTCCCTGGACCACATCCTGGCCGCCATGGAGCGCCGGCGGGGCAGGCCGCTGGCCGAGCTGGACCGCCGTACCAAGCAGGAGGTCGTCCGGGCCCTGGAGGCGCGCGGCGCCTTCGCCGTGCGACACGGCGTGGAGACCGTCGCGAGTGCCCTCGGCGTCAGCCGCTTCACGGTGTACAACTACCTCAACCGCGAGAAGGGCACCTGACCTGCACGGTTCCTTCGCGTGTGAAGCCGCCGTCCGGTAACCGGGCGGCGGCTTTTCTGACCCCGAATTTTCAACAAAGTGTTGACGGCTTGTTTCCGAGCGCGTTAGCTATCGGCACGCCCGCTCAGCACAAGGCCACGGAGGCTCCCGTGACGTCCACTTCCGCGTCGGGCCTGGCCCGCTTCAACGCCCTCGAGGAGTCCTCGGCACGCGCCGAACTCCACGAGGCGTGCGCCTCCACGGCGTGGGCCCGGCAACTGCTCGCCGCCCGCCCCTTCGCCACCCCCGAGGACCTGTACGCCGCCAGCGACGCCGCCATGGCCGGGCTGAGCGCCGAGGACCTCGCCGAGGCCATGGCCGGACACCCGCCGATCGGCCGCCCCAAGCCGGGCGACCCGACCTCGTCCCGCGAACAGGCGGGCATGGCCGGCGCCGCCGAGGAACTCAAGGCGGAGATGCTCGAACTGAACCTGGCCTACCAGGAGAAGTTCGGCCACGTCTTCCTCATCTGCGCCACCGGCCGGACCGGGGAGCAGATGCGCGACGCGGTCAAGGAGCGGATCGGGAACTCGCCCGAGCAGGAGCGGGAGATCGTCCGCACCGAACTGGGGAAGATCAACCGCATCCGCCTGACCCGACTCGTCGAACAGGACGCCCGACCATGAGCACCAGCACCACCGCCTCCGTGTCCACGCACATCCTGGACACCAGCGCCGGCCGCCCCGCCGGGGACGTCTCCGTCCAGCTCGCCGCCCGTACGGGCCGCGAGGGGGAATGGCAGACGCTCGGCGGCTCCGCGACCGACGCCGACGGCCGGTGCAAGGACCTCCCGGCCCTGCCGGAGGGCACCACCCACGTACGGCTCGACTTCGACACCGAGACGTACTTCGCCAAGAAACAAGCCGCGGCCCAGCAGGACGCCCCCGCGCTCCGGGACAGCGAGAACGGCCGGCCCGTGTTCTTCCCCGAGGTCACCATCACCTTCGCGGTGGTGCCCGGCGAGCACTACCACGTTCCGCTGCTGCTCAACCCGTTCGGCTACTCCGTTTACCGAGGGAGCTGACCGACACCATGACCCGTTTCGTCCTGGGACAGAACCAGTACGGCAAGGCAGAGAACCGCGTCGTCAAGATCACGCGTGACGGCGACACGCACCACATCAAGGACCTGAACGTCTCCGTCGCCCTGTCCGGCGACATGGAGGAGGTCCACCGCAGCGGTTCCAACGCCAACGTCCTGCCGACCGACACCACCAAGAACACGGTGTTCGCCTTCGCCAAGGAGCACGGGATCGAGAGCGCCGAGGACCTCGGCGTCAAGCTCGCCCGCCACTTCGTGGACAACAACGAGCCGATCCACCGGGCCCGCATCCGCATCGAGGAGTACGGCTGGGAGCGGATCGAGACGTCGAAGGGCGGCGCCCGCTTCGTCGGCGCGGACGAGATCGCGCACTCCTTCGTCCGCACCGGCCAGGAGACCCGCGTCGCGCAGATCACCTACGACGGCCACGGCATCCAGGTGCTCTCCGGCTTCAAGGACCTGACCGTCCTGAACTCGACCAACTCCGAGTTCTTCGGCTTCCTCAAGGACAAGTACACGACCCTGCCGGAGGACCACGACCGCATCCTGGCCACCACCGTCTCCACCTGGTGGCGGCACAACTGGGACGGCATCGACTCGCACGCCCCCGACTGGGACCGCTCCTACGGCGGGGTGCGCAAGCACGCGCTCCAGGCGTTCGCCGAGACCTACTCGTACTCGCTCCAGCAGACCCTCTTCGAGATGGGTGTGCGGGTGCTCAACTCCCGCGACGAGGTCGACGAGATCCGCTTCTCGATGCCCAACAAGCACCACTTCCGCTCGGACCTGTCGCCCTTCGGGATCGACAACGAGGCCAAGGACGGCGCCGTGTACTACGCCGCCGACCGCCCCTACGGCCTGATCGAGGCCACCATCCTGCGCGACGGCGCCGAGCAACTCATCCCGGTCGACATGACCAACCTCTGACGCGGGACGCGCGCCACCGGTCCCCCCGGGGCCGGTGGCGCGCCACACCGGAGGAAACACCATGGCACTGCCTGCGAAAGGGCCCGCCACAGGCCCGCGTTCCACCCCACCCGTGCACACCGAGGACGCCGTCACGTCCGTGCATCCGGTGGACGAGAAGCTCCACCCCTCGCGGCTCGTCCCCGCCGCGCTCCAGCACATCGCCGCCATGTACGCGGGCGTCGTCACTCCTCCGCTCATCATCGGCCAGGCCTGCGGACTCGACCTGGAGGGCCGCACCCGGCTGATCGCGGCCTCGCTGCTCATCGCGGGCGTCGCCACCCTGCTCCAGACCCTCGGCGTCAAGGGCTTCGTCGGCAACCGCCTGCCGTTCGTCAACGCCGCCTCCTCGGCCGGCATCGCGCCCATCCTCGCCATCGTCGAGACCAACGCCAAGGGCAGCCAACTCCCCGCCGTCTACGGCGCGGTGATGGTCGCCGGTGTCTTCTGCCTCGCCGTCGGTCCGTTCTTCGGCAGACTCCTGCGCTTCTTCCCGCCGCTGGTCACGGGCGTCGTCATCACCCTCATCGGCGTCACGCTGATGCCGGTCCCGGTCGGCTGGGCCCAAGGCGGCGACAAGACCGCCGCCGACTTCGGCTCGATGCGCAACCTCGCGCTCGCCGCCTTCACCCTCGCAGTCATCCTGGTCATCCAGCGCTTCGGCAAGGGCTTCGTCAAGCAAGTCGCCCTGCTCTTCGGCCTGTTGATCGGCACCCTGGCCGCCATCCCCTTCGGCATGGCCGACTTCGGCGCCCTGAAGTCGGCGCCGGTCGCCGCGCTGCCCACGCCCTTCGCCTTCGGCGCCCCCGAGTTCCAGCCCGCGGCCATCCTGTCGCTGTGCATCGTGATGCTGGTCCTGATGACCGAGTCCAGCGCCGGCATGCTCGCCCTCGGCGAGATCTGCGACCGCCGCGCCGACGCCAAGGTCATCACCCGCGGGCTGCGCACCGACGGCCTCGCCACGCTGGTCGGCCCCGTCTTCGGCGGCTTCCCCACCTCCGCCTTCGCCCAGAACGTCGGCGTCGTCTCCCTCACCCGGGTACGCAGCCGCTACGTCGTCGCCGTCGCCGGCGCCACCCTGCTCGTCCTCGGCGCCTTCCCGGTCCTCGGCGCGGTCGTCTCACTGGTCCCGATGCCGGTCCTGGGCGGCGCGGGCATCGTGCTCTTCGGCTCGATCGCCGTCAGCGGCATCCGTACGCTCTCCGAGGCCGGACTCGACGACAGCTCCAACATCATCCTGGTCGCCGTGGCGCTCGGCGCGGGCATCATCCCGCTGGCGGCCCCCACCTTCTACGCCGAGTTCCCCGCCTGGGCGCAGACCGTACTGGGCTCCGGCATCAGCGCCGGAGCGATCGTCGCGGTCGCCCTCAACCTGTTCTTCCACCACCTCGGCACCCGGAGCCGCGGCACGGTTCCGGCACTCAAATCCTCCTAGGGTCCTGCCGTGCCCTCCCCGTGGGTACCCGACTCCCCGCCCACGGGCCCCACCGAAAGGCAAGGAAGCAGCATGGCAGCAGCATCGGCAGACGGACGCACCGTCATCGAGAACTGTGCGATCGCCACCGTGGACGCGGACGGCACCGAGTACGCCTCCGGCCACGTCGTGCTCGCCGGCAACCGCATCGAGTCCGTCGGCGCGGGCGGGGCACCCGCGGACCTGGAGAACGTCGTACGCCGGATCGACGGGACCGGACACCTGGTCACCCCCGGACTGATCAACACCCACCACCACTTCTACCAGTGGCTCACCCGGGGCCTGGCCACCGACCACAACCTGTTCGACTGGCTGGTCGCCCTGTACCCGACCTGGGCGCGCATCGACGAGCCGATGGCGTACACGGCGGCCCAGGGCTCCCTCGCCATGATGGCCCGCGGCGGCGTCACCACCGCCGCGGACCACCACTACATCCACCCGCGCGGCGCCGGCGACCTGTCCGGTGCGATCATCCGCGCCGCCCGCGAGACGGGCGTCCGTTTCACCCTCGCCCGCGGCTCCATGGACCGCGGCGAGTCCGACGGCGGGCTGCCGCCGGACTTCGCGGTGGAGAGCCTCGACGACGCGCTCGCCGCCACCGAGTCCACCGTCAGGGAGCACCACGACTCCTCCTTCGACGCGATGACCCAGGTCGCCGTCGCGCCCTGCTCGCCCTTCTCCGTCTCCACCGAACTGATGCGCCAGGGCGCCGAGCTGGGCCGCCGGCTCGGGGTGCGGCTGCACACCCACGGTTCGGAGACCGTGGAGGAGGAGAAGTTCTGCCACGAGCTGTTCGGCATGGGCCCGACCGACTACTTCGAGTCCACCGGCTGGCTCGGCGAGGACGTGTGGATGGCGCACTGCGTCCACATGAACGACTCCGACATCGCCGCCTTCGCCCGCACCGGCACCGGCGTCGCCCACTGCCCCTCCTCCAACGCCCGCCTGGCCGCGGGCATCGCCCGGGTCCCCGACCTGCTCGCCGCCGGCGTCCCGGTCGGCCTCGGCGTCGACGGCACCGCCTCCAACGAGTCCGGCGAACTCCACACCGAGCTGCGGGGCGCCCTGCTGATCAACCGTCTCGGCGCCCACCGCGAGGCCGCGCTGGACGCCCGCAAGGCGCTGCGCCTGGGCACCCACGGCGGCGCCCGGGTCCTGGGCCGGGCCGCCGAGACCGGCTCGCTGGAGCCGGGCAAGCTCGCCGACCTGGTGCTGTGGCGGATGGACACCCTCGCCCACTCCTCGATCGCCGACCCGGTGACCGCCCTGGTCTTCGGCGCCCCCGCCCCGGTCACGGCGTCGTTCGTGAACGGACGGCAGATCGTCGAGGACGGCAGGCTGCTCACGGTCGACGAGGACGCCCTCGCCCGCTCCACCCGGGACGAGGCCCGGCGGCTGGCGCGGATCGCCGCGACGGGCTGAGCGCCGCGCCACACCCGTACAACAGAACACCACTTGATCTCCGGCCGGGAGGGACGGCTCCCGGCCGGTAACCGTGGACCCGAGCGGGGTCCACGGTGGCCTACTCCGGGGCGTGCGCCCCTGCGCGCACGCCCCGGAGCGGTCGCCCGTTCCCCCGAACGGACCGTCCCGGTCCCGCACGACCAGCACCTGCACCACCTCCCTGACACCCACGTCAGAGTCGACGTGTAAACGACCGGAGGAACGCCGCCGTGGCCGACCACCCTGTTGACGAGAAACTCCCGCCACTCAAGATGGCGACGACCGGCCTGCAACACGTGGCCGCCATGTACGCCGGGGTCGTCGCCCCGCCCCTGATCGTCGGCGCGGCCATCGGCCTGAGCGCCACCGAGCTGACCTTCCTCACCGGCGCCTGCCTGTTCACCGCGGGCCTGGCGACCTTCCTCCAGACGCTGGGCATCTGGAAGATCGGCGCCCGGCTGCCCTTCGTCAACGGCGTCACCTTCGCCGGTGTCGCCCCCATGACCGCCGTCGTCGCCTCCACCGACGACAAGTCCGACGCGCTGCCGATCATCTTCGGCGCCGTCATCGTCGCCGGACTTCTCGGTTTCATAGCGGCCCCCTTCTTCAGCAAGGCGATCCGCTTCTTCCCGCCGGTCGTCACCGGCACCGTCATCACCCTGATAGGCATATCCCTGCTGCCCGTCGCCTTCGGCTGGGCACAGGGCCCGAGCCCCACGGCCGACGACTACGGCTCGTCGACCAACCTGGGCCTGGCCGCCATCACGCTCGTCATCGTCCTGCTCCTGCGCCGCTTCACCCGCGGCTTCGTCAAGCAGATCGCCGTGCTGCTCGGCCTGATCGCGGGCACGCTGGTCGCCATCCCGTTCGGCGTCACGGACTTCGGTCCGGTCGCGGACGCGGACGTCGTCGGCTTCCCGACGCCGTTCCACTTCGGCGCCCCGCAGTTCCAGATCGCCGCGATCGTCTCCATGTGCGTGGTGATGGTGGTCTCGATGACCGAGTCCACGGCCGACATGCTCGCCCTCGGCGAGATCGTGGACCGCCCGGCCGACGAGAAGACCATCGCGGCCGGACTGCGCGCCGACACCCTGGGCTCGGCCCTCAGCCCGGTCTTCAACGGCTTCATGTGCAGCGCCTTCGCCCAGAACATCGGGCTGGTCGCGATGACGAAGATCCGCAGTCGCTACGTCGTCGCGGTCGGCGGCGGCTTCCTGGTCCTGATGGGCCTGTGCCCGATGGCGGCGTCGCTGATCGCCGTCGTCCCGCGCCCGGTCCTGGGCGGCGCCGGCGTGGTCCTCTTCGGCTCGGTCGCGGCCAGCGGCATCCAGACCCTGGTCCGGGCGAGCCTGGACAAGGACAACAACGTACTGATCGTGGCGGTCTCCCTGGCCGTCGGCATCATCCCGATCGCGGCGCCGGAGTTCTACCACTCGTTCCCGGAGAACGCGAGGATCATCCTCGACTCGGGCATCTCGACCGGCTGCGTGGCCGCGGTCCTGCTCAACCTCGTCTTCAACCACATCGGCGGCCGCGAACGCGACGCCGAGGACGTCACCCACCCGATGGAGGCGGGCGACGAGATCACCGAGTCCTCCCGGGCCGCCGCGATGCCGTGACCCACGCGTCCGACGCGCCACCGCGGGCAGGGGGCCGGCACCTCCGAACAGAGACACCGGCCCCCTGCCCGCGCCCCCGGTCCGGTGCGCCGCGGTCTCGCCGGGCACCGTGCTTCGGCCCTGCCGGCGCGGTCCCGGTCGGGGCCACAACAGCTGACGGACTGGGCCGAGCGCAAACCGGCACTACATCGCCGATGCGCGCGCGGCCTTTGACACCGGGCGCCAGCCCCGGAGCTGACCGACGCCTGACGCGGCCGTACCGGGGCTACAGCCCGAACAGCTCGGGCCGCGCCGCCAGTTCCTTGAAGCGCTGCCTCGGGTCCGGCACCAGCCTGCGCTCCGTCAGGTCCATCAGCCCGCCGACGCCCTCGACCTCGGCGGCGAGCGTGCCGTCCGTCTTGGTGATGAGCTGCCGGATCCGGAAGGTCTTGCCCGTACCCCACTCGAACGCGCAGGTCACCGTGGTCTCGTCACCGGCGAGCAGCTCCCGCCGGAACCGGATGGTCGTCTCCAGGGCCACCGGTCCGAGCCCGCGGGCCACCAGGTCCGCCTGCCGGATACCGGCCGCCTGGAGCAGCGACCAGCGGGCGTGCTCCGCGTAGTTCAGGTACACGGACTGGTTCAGGTGGCCCTGGGTGTCGGTCTCGTACCCGCGGACGGTCACGGGAACGGAGAACGGTTCGCTCACGGCTGCTGCCTCTCCTCGCACACGTACGGACGGACCGATCCTGGCATGCGGGCGTCACACCTTCCGCGGGGAGGCCAGCAGGTAACGGGCCCGCGTGCGCGGCTCGGTGTGCTCCCCGGTCTGCCAGCCCGCCCGCTCCAGCGTGGCCGCGCACTCCCGCAGCGCGGCGCCGTCGCCTTCGTACACGGCGACCGCCTCGGGCTGCGGCGTCGCCCGCACCCGGTATCCGTCGTCGCCGTCCGGTCCGGCCGGACGGTGCCCGGCCGCCTCCAGGGCGAGCGCGGCGGCCCGCACGAGATGCGACCGCTCCCACGCGCACGGCCGGTCCGTGCTCCCGTCGGGGTGGGTCATCCGGCGCAGCTCCAGCAGCCCCTCCCAGGCGCCGCGCACCTCCCGCAGCCGCGCGGGGCCCGCGTCGCCCGGGGCGGTGTCCTCCCCGCCGACCCGCGCGGCGAACACACCCTCGGCGGCCGGGGCTCCGGCGGGCTCCGGTGCCTTCGGCTCCTCCGGCGCGTCGGCCGCCTCCCGGATCCGGTGCCCCGCCGGGGTCAGGAAGTGGTCGTGCGGCGGGCGCGGATGCCGGAAGGCGAGCCCCCGCTTCACCAGCGCCGCGAGCTGGGCCGGCGTACCCCGCAGCCGTCCGGTGACGGGATCGGCGGCGTCGATGACACGCCGTTGCGCGGCGGTGGGCGACAGTGCCACGGCGTCCCTCCTTCCCCCGGCGCTCTCCCGCGCGGCCGCTTCGAAGGCCACCTCAGAAGACTACGACGGGGGTCTGACATTCCAGGCGGCGATCACCGGCCGCCCGTGTTCCGTGCCCAGCCGGCACAGCGTGCCCGTGCCCAGCTGGAACAGTGCCCCCTGCGACGGCGGAAGGCCCAGGTGCCGGGCGGTCAGCACCCGCAGGAAGTGCCCGTGCGCCACCAGCACCACGCACCCCTCGGTGTTGGCGAACGCGGCCTCCACCGTGGCCAGCACCCGGTCGGCCCGCTCACCCACCTGCTCGGGGGTCTCCCCGGGGTGGTCCGGCGGTCCGGGCGCGACCCCGTCCGTGAACAGGAACCAGTCCGGCCGGCTGCGGTGGATCTCGACGGTCGTGATCCCCTCGTAGCCGCCGTAGTCCCACTCGTGCAGGTCCGGCTCGATACGCACCTCGTGCAGCCCGATCAGCTCGGCCGTCTCCCGGGCCCGCTGGAAGGGGCTGACGAAGGCGGCCCCGATCCGGTGCGACCGGATCAGGGGCACCAGGCTCCGAGCCTGCTCCCGCCCCTTCTCGGTCAGCGGGACGTCCGTCAGCCCGGTGTGCCGCCCGGAGCGCGACCACTCGGTCTCACCGTGCCGGACCAGAAAAAGATCACCCATGCCCCCAGGCTACGACCGAGGGCCCGGCTACTGCCGGTAGCCGCTCAGGAAGCGCCCGATGCGGCCGATCGCCGCCTCCAGGTCCTCCGCGTGGGGCAGCGTCAGGATGCGGAAGTGGTCCGGGCTCGGCCAGTTGAAGCCGGTGCCCTGGACGACCTGGATCTTCTCCCGCAGCAGCAGGTCCAGGACGAACCGCTCGTCGTCGTGGATCCTGTGGACGGCCGGGTCGATGCGCGGGAACGCGTAGAGCGCGCCCTTGGGCTTGACGCAGGAGACGCCGGGGATCTCGTTCAGCTTCTCCCAGGCCACGTCCCGCTGTTCGTGCAGCCGTCCGCCGGGGGCCGTCAGTTCGCGGATGGACTGGCGGCCGCCGAGCGCGGCCTGGATGGCGTACTGGGCGGGCGCGTTGGCGCACAGGCGCATGGAGGCCAGCATGGTCAGGCCCTCCAGGTAGTCCCTCGCGTGCTGCTTCGGCCCGGTCACCACCAGCCAGCCGGAGCGGAAGCCCGCCACCCGGTACGTCTTGGACAGGCCGCAGAAGGTCAGCACCACCAGGTCGGGGGCGAGGGACGCGGCCGAGTGGTGCACGGCGTCGTCGTACAGGATCTGGTCGTAGATCTCGTCGGCGAAGACCATCAGGCCGTGCCGGCGGGCGAGGTCGAGGATGCCCTCGACGATCTCCTTGGGGTAGACGGCGCCGGTGGGGTTGTTGGGGTTGATGATGACGACCGCCTTGGTGCGGTCGGTGATCTTCGCCTCCATGTCGGCCAGGTCGGGGTACCACTCCGCCTGCTCGTCGCAGAGGTAGTGCACCGCCTTGCCGCCCGCGAGGGTGGTCACCGCCGTCCAGAGGGGGAAGTCGGGGGCGGGGATCAGGACCTCGTCGCCGTCCTCCAGCAGGGCCTGTACGGCCATGGAGATCAGCTCCGAGACGCCGTTGCCGAGGAAGACGTCGTCCACGTCCACCTCCAGGCCGAGGGCCTGGTAGCGCTGGGCGACGGCGCGGCGGGCGGAGAGGACGCCGCGCGAGTCCGTGTAGCCGTGCGCCCGCGGCAGCATGCGGATCATGTCCTGGACGATCTCCTCCGGCGCCTCGAACCCGAAGAGGGCGGGGTTGCCGGTGTTCAGGCGCAGCACGCTGTGCCCCGCCTCCTCCAGCGCGTTGGCGTGCTCGATGACCGGGCCGCGGATCTCGTAACAGACCTCGCTGAGCTTGTTCGACTGCCGGAACTCCATGCGCGGCTTCCCCTCCGGAATCTGGTGTTGCTTGGTTTTACCAAGTAGCAGCTTGGAAAGTCCAACAACTTGTCTACACTGCGTCGCATGTCACCTCGCCCTCGCCGTAGCTACGACCAGTACTGTTCCGCCGCCCGCGCGCTCGACGCCGTCGGCGACCGCTGGACCCTGCTGATCGTCCGGGAGCTGCTCGCCGGTCCGCGGCGCTACACCGACCTGCACGCCGACCTGCCCGGCGTCAGCACGGACGTACTCGCCTCGCGGCTCAAGGACATGGAGCGCGAGGGACTGACGACCAGGCGCCGGCTGCCCCCGCCCGGCGCCGCGTACGTCTACGAACTCACCGCGCGGGGACGCGGTCTGCTGCCCGTGCTGGAGGCGCTGGGCGCGTGGGGCGCCGGCGAGCTGGAGGAGCGGCGGCCCACGGACGCCGTACGCGCGCACTGGTTCGCCCTGCCCCTGCTGCGGGCCCTGCGGGAGGCGGGGGCGGGGCAGGGGCTGGTCGAAGTCAGGCTGGAGGAGGGGGAGTTCCACCTGTACGCCGCCGCGGCGGCGGGCCCGGCGGACGGCCCGGCGGAGGGGCCCGTGTACGGCGAGGGGGCCGCGCCCGGGGAGCCCGACGCCCGGCTCGTGCTGGACGCCGCGACGTGCGCGGCCCTCGGGCGCGGCGAGATCGGCCTGCGGGAGGCGGTGCGCGCCGGCCGCGTCGAGGTGACCGGTGACGGCACGGCGGCCAAGGCGCTGCGGGAGGGCTGAAACGCCGCGGGGCCCGCCCGGCGGGACGGGCGGGCCCCGCGGGAACCGGTCAGGCGCCCGGCGGCACCCGGGACGGCCGTCCCGAACCCCGGGTCAGCGCGTAACCGCCGATGCCCGCGAGCGCGGCCAGCACGGCCCCGATCCCGCTCCACACCCAGCGGTCCGACCACCAGCCCGACGACCAGCCGTCGTCCGGCTCGATGGCCGACAGCACGGCACCGCGCTCCTCCTCGCCGTCCTCGCCCGCGCCGGACGTCACCGCGATGCCCGGCACCAGCGGCTCGGCCAGCGAACCGTCCACCGCCGCGGCGCCGCCGATGTCCTTGGAGTCCACCCGGACCTCGGCGGAGACCGGCACGCCGAGGTCGGAGGTCGGCACGTTCACCGCCGTCAGCCGGACGTAATAGGTGCCCGGCAGCGGGTCGTTGGCCCACGGCTCGGTCCAGGCGCGCACGGTGCGCAGGACGCAGGCCAGCTCGACGGAGGAGGTGCCGGACCGCGCGGTGCGGGCCTGGGCGCCCCACTGGCAGGCCTGGCGGCGGCGCAGACCGTCGTACACGTCCACCCGCCAGGTCTGGGCGGCGTGCGTCTCGGGCAGCTTCACCGTGGCCTTCACGGTGGGCCGCTGCCCGGCGTCGGCCGGGAACGACCAGTACAGGTAGTCGCCCGCGGCGCCGTGCGCCGTGGCCACCTCCCCCTGCTCGAACTCGGCCGCCGTACGGAAGGACGTGCCCGCCGCGGTCGGCGCGTCACCGTCCCCCGAAGGGCTCGCGGAGGGCGAGGAGTCGGCCGCCGCGGGAGCCGCGGCGAGGCCGAGCAGCACCACGGCCGCGCTCAACGCTCGGGTGAATCGCATCAGTTGGTCCTCCAGATCGCGAACCGCCAGCGCGAGAGCCAGCCCCACAGCAGACCGGCGACGAAGCCGACCAGCACCAGCAGTCCGAGCAGCCACCAGCCGCGGCCGAGGCCGAAGGCGGCCACGTCGTCGGAGTCGCCCGGACCGTCCACGACGTCGACGGTCAGCTCCAGCGGCAGACCGGGCGTGGTCTTCACACCGGAGGCGACGGAGAAGGAGTTGGTCACCTGAAGACACACGGCCTCGGCCGTCGCGTCATCGTCGTCGTCGCTCTCCGCCTTCGGGTACCGCAGCCCTGTCGAGAGCACGTCGGTGCGGCCGTTGCCCGCCGCCTCACCGCGCACGATCTCCCGGCCGTGCACGGTCACCGCCCGCAGCAGCACCCCGTAGGACGGGTTCACGGCCCGGTCGGCGCCCACGCTCACCGAGGCGCGCAGCTCCTGCCCCGGCTCGACGTCCACCCGGTACCAGCGCTGCTGTCCGAACTCCTCGCGGTCGGTGTACAGCCCCGACTCGAGCGTCGGCGCCTTCGCGCACGCGTCCGCGCCCTCGGTGGCCACCGGCGTCACCACCGGGTCGGCCGCCCGGTCCACCAACTGGTTGACCTTGTCGGTCAGTTCCTCGGTGTGCTCGACCGAGGTGTACGTGCCGCCGGTCGCCTCGGCGATGCAGCTGAGCTGCTGCCGCATCTTGGTGTTGGGGACCAGGCCCAGCGTGTCGATGGTCAGCCCGATGCCCTTGGCCGCGATCTCGCGGGCCACCTCGCACGGGTCCAGCGGGGCGCAGGTGTCCTCGCCGTCGCTGATCAGCACGATCCGCTTGGAACCGTCGCCGCCGTCGAGGTCGTCGGCCGCCTTGAGCAGCGCGGGCCCGATCGGCGTCCAGCCCGTCGGCGACAGGGTCGCCACCGCCGTCTTCGCCTCGGTGCGGTCCAGCGGGCCGACCGGGTAGAGCTGCGCGGTGTCCTTGCAGCCGGTCTTGCGGTCGTCGCCCGGGTAGTCCGCGCCGAGCGTCCGGATGCCCAACTGCACCTCTTCCGGCGTCGCGTCGAGCACCTCGTTGAACGCCTGCTTCGCCGCCGCCATGCGCGTACCGCCGTCGATGTCCCGCGTCCGCATCGAACCGCTGACGTCGAGCACGAGGTCGACCTTCGGCGCGTCCTCACCCGTGGGTTCACCGGCGCTCGCCCCGGCCGGGAACGCCGTCCCGGCCGCCAGCGCGGCGAGCAGGGCACAGGCACCCGCCGCCAGCCGTGTTCTTGTGATCATCGGCGGATCTTATTGATCAGTGGTGCCGGGCTCCAAAACGAGACCGCGCCGACGAACCGCGCCGACGCCCCGACTTCACCCCCACCGCAGCGGATTGGGCAGCTCCGTCCACAGATCCCCGGTCCTTGCCGGCGAAGTCCGCATCGCCGTCAGCGCCTTCACCGGCAGTGGCTCCTCGCGCAGGGCCACGGTGTCCTGCGTGCGGGGCAGTTCGGCTGCCACCGTCTCCAGGGCCTCGCGCAGCGCCGGGCCCGAACCGGCCGTCGCGGCCAGCGCGCCGCCCACCAGCGAACCGAACGACTTCCGCCGCAGCGCGACCGGTTCGTCGGTGAGGATCCGGGCGGGCAGACCGGCGGCGGCGATCCCGTGCCGGGCCAGGCGGGCCGGGGAGACGCGGATGTCGGCCAGGTCGCGGTAGACCAGGCGCAGCGGGTCGCCCGTCGCGGACAGCACGACCAGGAGGTTCTGGCCGTGGGCCTCCAGCGCCACGCCCAGCTCCAGCGCGCGCAGCCCGACGGTGAGCGCGAGACGGGCGAAGGCGGCGAGCCACGCGGCGGAGCGCGGCAGCCCGGTGGTCGCCAGCGCCGCCACCGGGACGACGTGCTCGCCGGGCGCGGCGTACACCCGGGGCGACTCGCGCAGTACGGCGGCCAGGTCGGGGGAGTGGGCGGTGGCCGCACCCGGTGTGCGGGTCACGTGGAGCAGGCCGTCCAGGCGCGCCGCCAGCCGCTCCCCGAACGCCGACAGGTCCGCCGAGGCGGCGACCGAGGCCACCGAGATGTCCCGCACCGAGGACGTCAGCCGGGCACTCAGCGCGGTCTTCACGTGCAGTGAGCCGGGCACGGCGAGGGTCCGCAGGGACATCAGCGGACGGGCGGCGGGCCCGGCCTCGCACGAGCGCTTGAGCACATGCGCGGCCTGCCACGGATGCACCGGGACCAGCAGCCGCGCCCCGTCCCGCAGTTCCCGCGGCCACACCCCCGTCACCAGGCACTCCGCCGCCGGGACCGGCACGAGCCCCAGCTCCACCACCGGCCCGTGCTCGGGCCCGTACGCCAGCTGCTCCGCGACGGAGAAACCCGGCCGCGCACGGCAGCCCGGGTGGTACGGGTGACCGTCGACCACCCGGCGCTCCCAGCCCCAGTCGCTGTCCGGCCACTCGTCCGGGTGATTCTCCCGCGCCCCCTCCCGCACGGTCCGGGACTGCGCCGCCCGTGACAGCGCCAACGACGCGGCGCTGTGCCCGAGTTCGGCGGCGAACTCCGCCGACCGCGGTACGGCGAGGTCGGTCATCAGCCGCTCCGGGTCCTCGTAAGCGGCCTCGTCCAGCCGGACGACCGTGACGTACGCGTCCGTGCGGTACGGGTCTGCGGCCGGTCCGGTCAGCCGGCGGCCGTCCCGCAGCCGCAGGACGAGTCCGTCCCCGGACCGCTCGCGCCCCTCGATCCACGGCAGCGGTTCGAAGGCGAGCGCACGCCAGAGCCGGGACAGCACGGCCGCGCGGGCCCCCGGCCGCTCGGCAGAGAACCGGGCGGCCAGAGCGGGACGGACGGCCGCCACCTCGTCGGCGACCGCGGCCGCTGCGCTGGGGGGACGATGCACGGGCTGGCTCCTCGGGTACGGGTACGGGTACGGCCACGAGTGCGGGCACGGCGGCACGGCTCAGGGCCGACAGGGGCATGACGAGCGACGTACGACGCACACGACGAGAGACATACTGATCGTCTCCGTCCTCTCCGCCATGGACCGACCGTAGGGAACGAGTGGAACGCGTGGATCTCCTGCCCCCGCCCACCGGCGCCGACTCCCGGGACGACATCGCGCGCCGCGCCGACGCCCACGCCGCCGTACCGCTGCTGAACTGCCTGCTGCGCGAGGTGGCCGAACCCCTGCCGGGCCCCGGCGCCCGCCCCGTCTACCGGCTGCCCGGCGGCAGGCTGCTGCGGGTGCGCGGGGGCCGCCGGCCCGCCGAACCCGAGGTCCGCACGGCGCACGGGTGGCACCGCGTCGACCACGCCGAGCTGGTGAAGCTGGTCGCCGAGGCCCTGCGCCGGCACACCGGTGTGAGCAATCACGAACTGCCCACCGAGATGACCGACAGCCGGGACGCGGTGGCCGCGCTGCTGACGGCACGCGCGCGTGCCACCCCGCCCGCGGACCCGTACCTCCGCTCCGAGCAGGGCCTGCTCACCGGCCACACCCACCACCCCGCCCCCAAGGCCCGCGGCGGCGGTCCGCACGCCGGGTGGCTGCCGTACGCGCCCGAGGCGCACGCCCGCTTCCCGCTGACACTGCTCGCCGCGCGCGAGGACACCGTCGTCGACGAGGGCGACACCGCCGCTCTGGACGCCCTCGGCAAGGCCCCGCCCGGCTACCGGCTGCTGCCCGCCCACCCCTGGCAGCTGGAGCTGACGGCACCGGCCCTCGCCCCCGCCTTCGCCGACGGCCGGCTCGTCCGGGTGGGCACGACCGGCTTCTTCGCCTGGCCGACGGCCGCGATCCGCACGGTCTACGCGCCCGAGTACCTGCCCGGACGGGACCTGTTCCTGAAGTTCAGCCTCGACGTGCGGGTCACCAACGACATCCGCCGTCTGTGGCGCCACGACCTGATGAGACTGCGCCGCACCGACACGGCGGTCAGCGAGGCCTTCGCCTCCGTCGGGCCCCCCGCCGCCTGGCTCGGCGACCGCGGCCACCGCACCGCCGACTTCGCCTTCGAGGAACTGGCCGTCGTCGTCCGCGACGGCGTGCGGGACCACCTCCTGCCCGGCGCGACCCCGCTCCTGGCCGCCGCGCTCGTGGAGGGCTTTCCCGGCAGCCCGCTCACGGCCACCGCGGACCCGGCGGCCTGGTGGCAGGCGTACCTCGCCGCCGTCGTCCCGCCGGTCCTGACCGCCTTCGCCGACGACGGCGTCGTCCTGGAGGCGCATCTGCAGAACACCCTGGTCGCCGTGGACCCGGCCGGCACCCCCGTGCAGGCCCTGTTCCGGGACGCGGAAGGCGTCAAGCTCCTGCCGGACACCCCACGGGCGGCCGGCTGGGAGCGCCTGGTCTACTGCCTGGTCGTCAACCACCTGTACGAGATCGCCGCCGCCCTCGCCGAACACCACCCCGGCCTCGACCCCTGGCCCGCCGTCCGCCGCGAACTGGCCCGCCACGACCTCCCCGAGATCCCCGCCCTGCTCACCGCCCCCACCCTCCCCGCCAAGACCAACCTCCTGCTGCGCTGGACCGGCGCGGACGGCGCCGACGCCCGCTACCGCCCCCTGCCCAACCCGCTGCGCGGGGCGTGAGCGGCGGCCCTTCACGACGCCCGGAAATCCCGTGCCGCAGCGCACCCCGGTGGTGCACACTCACCGCATGGCGGACATGGACGCGTTCCGGGACGAGCTGGCCCGCTGGGCGGCGGGCGGCGCCGGGGACTCGGCGGCACAGCTGGCGGCGGACCTGGGACTGCGGACGGCGGTGCTGCTGGAGGGCCCCAGCGACCTCGCCGCCGTCGAGGCGCTGGCGGCCCGCGAGGACCGCGAGCTGACCGCCGAAGGCGTGGCCGTGGTGTCGATGGGCGGCGCGATGAGCGTCGGCCGCTTCGCCGGTCTGCTCGGCCCGCCCGGCCTCGGCCTGCGCCTGACCGGCCTCTGCGACGCCCGCGAGGAGCCCTTCTACGACCGGGGCTGGCAGCGGGCCGGTGCCCCGCGGGACTTCCACGTCTGCGTGGCCGACCTGGAGGACGAGATGATCCGCGCCCTCGGCACGGCGCGGGTCGAGGAGGTCATACGGGCCGAGGGCGAACTGCGCCCCTGGCAGACCTTCCTGGGCCAGCCCGCGCAGCACGACCGCACCCGGCAGCAGCAGTTGCGCCGCTTCCTCAGCACCAAGAAGGGCCGCAAGATCCGCTACGGCGGCCTCCTGGTGGAGGCCCTCGGCACCGGACGGCCACCGGCCCCGCTCGCGGACCTCCTCGCGGGGCTGTGACCGGCGGGCTACTTCGTGGCCCCCTGGGCGAAGCCGTTGTAGATGTAGCGCTGGAGGAACAGGAAGATCACCAGGGTCGGCACGATGACGAGGACGGCCCCGGCGGAGATGTTCTCCCAGTGCGCGCCGAAGGGCCCCTTGAACCGGAACAGGGCCGTCGACATGGTCCCGAGGTCCTCGGAGGGCATGTAGAGGAAGGGGATGTAGAAGTCGTTGTACGTCGTGATGCCCTTGATGATGACCACGGTCGCGACGGCGGGCTTCAGCAGCGGAAAGATGATCTTCCGGTAGATGGTGAAGGAGTTGGCGCCGTCGAGCCGCGCGGCCTCGTCGAGGGACCTCGGGATGCCGCGGATGAACTGAAGGAAGATGTAGATGGCCACGATGTCGGTGCCCATGTACAGCAGGACCGGAGCCCAGCGGGTGTTGAATAGCCCGAAGCTGTTGACGACCTGGAAGGTGGCGACCTGCGTCGTCACGGCCGGCACCAGCGTGGCGATCAGGAACAGCGCCATGACGAGCTTCTTGAAGCGGAAGTCGAAGCGGTCGATGGCGTACGCCGTCATCGAGCCGATGATCACGGTGCCGGTGATGGAGAACAGCAGGATGAAGGCCGTGTTGCCGAAGGCCTGGAGCAGGTGGCCGTCGGTGAAGGCCGTGGCGTAGTTGGAGAAGTTGAGCCAGTCGTCGGGCAGCGCCAGGGCGCCCTGGCCGTCGGAGATCTCCCCGTAGGACTTCAGCGAGGTCAGGAAGATCACGAGCAGCGGCAGCAGCACCACGGCGGAGGCGACGACCAGTGACACGTACGTCAGCGCCGTGCTGACGCGCGGACGGCGGCGCGGCCGTTCCTGCGGGCGGGCGGGGGCCGTGAGGGTCATACGAGATCCACCTTCTCGTCGGGCACGAGGCGGCGCTGGATCCAGGTGATCAGCAGGATGATCGCCAGCAGCACCACCGCGCAGGCCGAGGCCAGGCCGGTCTTGTTGAACTGGAAGGCGAACTTCACCGTCTGGATGACGAACGTCGAGGTCTCCGTCGCGCCGCCGGTCATGATGTACGGGATTTCGAACACGGAGAGGGAGCCGGAGATCGCCAGGATGACGCTCAGGCTCAGCACCGGTCGGATGCTCGGCGCGATGATGTGCCGGAACTGCTTCCAGCGGCCGGCGCCGTCCAGCTGGGCGGCCTCGTACAGCTCGCCGGGGATCGACTGGATCGCGCCGAGGAACAGCACGAAGTTCAGACCGGTGAAGCGCCACACGGACACCCCCGCCATGGAGGCGTTGGCCGACTCCGGAGTCCCCAGCCAGGCGTGGTCGGTGCCGACGCCGAACCAGGACAGGACCGAGTCGAGCGTGCCGCCGTCCTGGAAGAAGTAGAGGAAGACGAAGCCGATCGCGACGCCGTTGATCAGGTACGGGAAGAACAGGATGCCCTTGAACAGGTTCCTGAAGCGCAGGTCGAAGCTGAGGACGGCGGCGAAGTACAGGGCGATGACGATCTGTACGACGGACGCCGCCAGGTAGTAGAAGCTCACCGCGAACACCCGGAGCAGCTCGGGGCGGGTGAAGATCTCGGTGTAGTTCTCCGTGCCGACGTAGTTGCGGGCGGGGCTGACACCGTCCCAGTCGGTGAAGCTGTAGTAGATCATGTTGCCCACCGGCACGTACGTGAACGTGATCAGCAGGGCCAGGGGCGCCAGCAGGAACAGCCACGGGGTGAGCTTGCGCAGCGGCCGGTCGTGCCAGGAGGAGCCGGTCCGTGCGCGGTGCCGGGAGGGTCGTTCGCCGACCCCCTCCGGCCCGGCGGCCGGAGCGGGTGGTGAAGCGGTGGATGCGGTTCGGGTCATTGCGGAGCCAGGGCCTTTCGTCGTCCGCTGAGGGCACTGGGTGCCGGGTCCCGTTCGCCGCGGAGGCGGGGGAGGGGACCCGGCGGGTGCTGGGTTCAGACGGGTGCCGGGTCAGGAGCCGACGGTCTGCCTGGCCTCGGACCAGCGCTTGTTCAGGTCGTCGAAGTAGTCCTCGAGTGATCCGTCCGTGGCGCCGCGGGCGATGTCGATGAGCTTCTTGCGGTAGTCGGGCTTGTTGAGTCCGATCTCCGAGGCGTTGTCGATGGCGTTGACGTCGGCCGTCTTCGCCTCGGAACGCTCGATCAGCTTGACATCGTTGTCAACATAATCCTTGAGTGTCGCCGGCATGCCCTCGGCCTTCAGGGCGGAGACGGCGCCCTCCTTGGCCGCGTAGCCGGACTTCTCGGTGAACCAGTCGATCCACGCCCGGGCGGCCTCCTTGTGGTCCGAGTGGATGTTGACGGCCTGCTGGTAGTCGGAGACCAGGGTGGCGCAGAAGGCGCCGTCCTTCTGTGACGGGACCGGCATGAAGCCGATGTCGTCGGGGTTCCGCCCGGCCGTCTCGGCCGCGTCCCGCATCTGGTTGACGGCCCAGGAGCCGAGCATCATGCTGCCCACCTTGCCCTTGGCCAGGAGGGTCTTCGAGCTCTCCCAGTTGGTGGTGGCCGGGTCCTTCTCCGACAGCTTGTGGTGGACGATGTCGTAGAGCAGGGTGTCGAGGGTGCTGAGGTCGTTGCCCTCGGCCCAGGGCTTGTCCATCGAGGCCAGCTTGTCGGAGGCCTGGGTGTCGCAGCTGATCGAGCCGACGCCGTTGGTCCAGGGGCTTTCGAGCGGCCAGCCGTCCTTGAAGTTGGTGTAGTACGGGGTCGCCCCGGTCTTGTCCTCGACGGCCTTGAGGTCGTCGAGGAACTGCTCGGTCGTCGTCGGCCAGTCGGTGATGCCGGCCTTCTTGAACAGTGCCTTGTTGTAGACCAGGCCGTTGGCGGTACCGAAGGTGGCGATGCCGTACGTCTTGCCCGCGACCTCGGTCTTGTCGGTGAAGCGGTAGGTGCTCTTCATCGACGAGGTCTCGCCCAGCGGAGCGAAGAACTTGGGGTAGTCACCCTTGGCGACCGCCGACGGGATCAGCAGGACGTCGCCGTAGTCCTCCGTGTTCATGCGGATCTTCACCTCCCCCTCGTAGTCGGTGAGGCCCTCGAACTTCACCTTCACCTCGGGGTAGGTCTTGTTGAACTCGGCGGCGTACTTCTTCATCGTCCCGTCCTCGACGAGGTCGGTGCGATTGGTGAGCACGGTGATGTCCCCCGAGACGCCGTCCGGGTTCACCGGCGCGGCGGCGGTCTCGCCGGCGTCCGCGCTTCCCCCTCCGCTGCACCCCGCGACGGTCAGCATCGCGGTGGCGAGCAGTGCGACGCTCAGCGTCCTCTTCCCCATGTGCCCAGCTCCTTTCCAAGGATTACGGCTCGGGCTCCGGTGGTGGCTGACGGCGACTATGTCAGCCGCTCGTGAACCGGTAAAGCTTCCTCATCCTCCGCGATACTCAATCGTTACCTGAGGTGAGAGGTGGCGCGAAGATATCCGTGCGGTGACTGCGCCCGCGCGAGGGCTTCTGTCGATCAAAGAGGGCTAGACCGGTTCACTTCTGTGGGGTTAGGTTGAGCCGCGTTGCCTACGACACCGGGCCCGTCCCGCCGAAGGAGCCGTACATGAAGGAAGTCGTCCCGCTCGCCGAGGGCTGGAGCCTTTGCCACAGCGAGAACCTGTTGCCCGCCCAGGTCCCGGGCTGCGTCCACACCGATCTGATCGCGGCCGGGCTGATCCCGGACCCCTTCCTCGGCGTCAACGAACCCGACGTGGCCTGGGTGGGGCGGCGGGCCTGGACCTACGTCCGCGACCTGGGGGCCGCCGACACCGCCGGTGAGCGGTTCGAGCGGACCGACCTGGTCTTCGACGGCCTGGACACCGCCGCGACCATCACCCTGGACGGGCGGGAGCTGGGCCGCACCCGGAACATGCACCGGCGCCACCGCTTCGACGTCACCGGCCACCACGGGCTCCTGGCGGTGGACTTCGCCTCCGCCTACGACGAGGCCGCCTCGGTGCGGGCACTGACGGGGGAGCGCCCCAACGTCTACCCGGAGCCGTTCCAGTACATCCGCAAGATGGCGTGCAGCTTCGGCTGGGACTGGGGACCGACCCTGGTGACCGCGGGCATCTGGCGCCCGGTCCGGCTGGAGCGGTGGTCGACGGCCCGGCTGGCGGACGTACGCCCGCTGGTGACGGTCCACCGCGGCACCGGCCGCGTCGAGGTACGCGTGGAGGTCGAGCGGACCGCGCAGGGGACGGCCCGCTCGCTCGCCGTGCGGGCCACCGTCGGGGACGGCCTCGCCGTGGCGCGCGGCGAGGTGGAGGGGACGCACGCCGTACTGACGCTGGAGGTGCCGGACGCCGCCCTGTGGTGGCCCCGCGGCTACGGCGACCAGCCCCTGTACGACCTGGAACTCGCACTCGTCGAGGCCGGCCCCGGTTCCGAGGAGCGGCCCCTGGACTCCTGGCACCGGCGCATCGGCTTCCGGACCGTGGAACTGGACCGCTCGGCGGACCGGCACGGCACCGGCTTCACCCTCGTCGTCAACGGCGAACGGATCTTCGCGCGCGGGGTCAACTGGATCCCCGACGACGTCTTCCCGTCCCGGATCACCCCGGAGCGCTACCGCACCCGGCTGCGCCAGACCGCCGACGCGGGCGTGGACCTGGTGCGGATCTGGGGCGGCGGCATCTACGAGGACGACGCCTTCTACGACGCGTGCGACGAGCTGGGCCTCATGGTCTGGCAGGACTTCCTCTTCGCCTGCGCCGCCTACCCCGAGGAGCAGCCGCTGCGCGGCGAGGTGGAGGCCGAGGCTCGCGACAACGTTGTCCGGCTCATGCCGCACCCCTCGCTCGTCCTGTGGAACGGCAACAACGAGAACCTCTGGGGCTTCCGTGACTGGGACTGGGAGCCCGAACTCGGCGGCGACTCCTGGGGCGGCGGCTACTACCTGGACCTGCTCCCGCGGATCGTCGCCGAACTCGACCCCACCCGCCCCTACAGCGCGGGCAGTCCCTGGTCCGGCTCCTGGGACCACCACCCCAACGACCCGGCCCACGGCACGTATCACTCCTGGGAGGTCTGGAACCGCCGGGACTACGCCGAGTACCGCGACTCGGTGCCCCGCTTCGTGTCGGAGTTCGGCTGGCAGGCACCGCCCGCGATGGCGACCCTGCGACGTGCGCTGCCCGGCGAGCGTCTCGCGCCCGACTCGCCCGGCATGCTGCACCACCAGAAGGCCGAAGACGGCAACGGCAAGCTGAACCGGGGCCTGGAACGCCACTTCGTGCTGCCCGAGGACGACTTCGACCGCTGGCACTACCTCACCCAGGTCGTGCAGGCCCGCGCGATCGCCACCGGGATCGAGCACTGGCGCTCCCACTGGCCCGTGTGCGCCGGCACCGTCGTCTGGCAGATCAACGACTGCTGGCCGGTCAGCTCCTGGGCGGCCATCGACGGCGACGGCCGGCTCAAGCCGCTCTACCACGAGCTGCGCCGGGTCTACGCCGACCGGCTCCTCACGCTCCAGCCGGGCGACGGCGACGACGGCCCCGTACTCGCCGTCGTCAACCAGGCGGCCGAGCCCTGGCAGACGCGCGTGACCCTGCGGCGGCTGCGGGCGGACGGCGTCGAGGTGGCCGAGCACGTGCTCGACGTGACCGTCGCCGCCCGCTCCGTGCACCGGCGGGCCGTGCCGCAGGACCTGGCCCCCGCACCGCGGTCGGCCAAGGAGTTCCTCGTCGCCGACAGCGAGGACCTGCGGAGCGTGCACTTCTCCGTCACGGACCGGGACTTCGCCTACCCGGTACCGCGCTACGACGTGGCCGTGGAGTCCCCGGTGGGTGCCGGGACGGGTAATGTCGAGGTCGTGGTAACCGCACACACCCTCGTCCGTGACCTCCTCCTGCAGGCCGACCGGCTCGGACCGGACGCTGTCTGCGACACCGGACTGCGCACCCTGCTGCCCGGCGAGCAGCTCCGGCTGCGGGTCACGGGCGCGGCAGAGACCGGGGCCAACGCCGTGCGCGCGGCACTGTTCTGCGTGGAACCGGCGTGAGCGCACCCTCCGTGCGGGTCACCATCAAGGACGTCGCCGCGGCCGCCGGTGTGTCCAAGGGCGCGGTGTCCCTCGCCTTCAACGACAAACCCGGGGTCTCCGACGCCACCCGTGAGCGGATCTTCGCGGCGGCCCGGCAACTGGGCTGGGCCCCGAACTCCTCGGCGCGCAGCCTGTCGCGCCGGTCCGTCGACACCGTGGGGCTGGCGATCTGCAGGCCGGCCAGGCTGCTGGGCCTGGAGCCGTTCTACATGGAGTTCGTCTCCGGCATCGAGAGTGTGCTGGCCGAGCGCGACTGCTCCCTGCTGCTGCGCCTCGTCGGTTCGCTGGACGAGGAGATCGGGTTGCAGGAACGCTGGTGGCGGGAGCGGCAGATAGGGGGTTCGATCCTGGTCGACTTCCATCGCGAGGATCCGCGGATCGCCCCGCTGCGGCGCATCGGCCTCCCGGCCGTGGCGGTCGGTCACCCGTCCCTCACCGGCGGGTTCCCGTCGGTGTGGACCGACGACGCCGCCGCAGTCGCCGAGGCGGTGCGGTACCTGGCGGTGCTGGGGCACCGGCGCATCGCCCACGTGGGCGGCCCCCGGGGGCTCGGTCACAGCGCCATCCGGACGACCGCGTTCGAGCAGACCATGGCCGCGGTCGGCCTGGAGCGCGGGCCGCACGTCGAGACGGGGTTCTCCGGCGAGGACGGCGCGCGCGCCACCCGCTCCCTGCTGCTGTCCGCCGAGCGGCCCACGGCGATCCTCTACGACAACGACATCATGGCGGTCGCCGGTCTCGGTGTCGCCGCCGAGATGGGCGTCTCCGTGCCGGACGACCTGTCGCTGCTGGCGTGGGACGACTCCCAGTTGTGCCGCCTGACGCATCCGACCCTGTCGGCGATGAGCCACGACGTGCACGGCTTCGGCGCACAGGTCGCGCGGGTGCTGTTCGAGGTGCTGGCGGGCCACGAAGTGACGTCCCAGCCCGTCGCGACGCCGTCCCTGGTGCCGCGGGCGTCGACCGCCCCGCCTCCGTCGTAGGGGCGGCGGGACGCGGTCGGTCGAGGGGGCGCGGTGTGATGCCGCGCCCCCTCGTCCACTAAACCGCTAAACCGGCTGACCAGCACAGACAAGCCTTCCATTCACGGCGCCCACCTGTGCAGTTCACCCTGACGAGACGATTGACAGGTGTCTCGGCCCCCTCTACGTTCCGTATCGGTTAACCGGTCAAGGCGGGCTTGCAGCAGGACAACGTTGTCAGGTTCATGCCTATATCCATCGCAGAAGGAGACTCATGCGGCAGTCGAGAAGCACGCTGATCACGACCGCGGGGCTGGCGTTCGCCGCCGTCCTCGGACTGCTCCTGTCCCTCGCCGGTCCTTCCACCGGCAGGGCGCAGGCCGCGGCCGGCGGAATCCACGTCAGCGACGGACGCGTCGTCGAGGGCAACGGCAACGCGTTCGTCATGCGCGGGGTCAACCACGCGTACACCTGGTACCCCGACCGCACCAGCTCCATCGCCGACATCGCGGCCAAGGGCGCCAACACCGTCCGCGTCGTACTCGGCAGCGGCGGCCGCTGGACGAAGACGAGCGCGACCCAGGTCTCCGCGCTCATCGGCCAGTGCAAGGCCAACAAGGTCATCTGCGTCCTGGAGGTGCACGACACCACCGGGTACGGCGAGGACGGCGCCGCGACCAGCCTGGACCAGGCGGCCGACTACTGGATCAGCGTGAAGAGCGCGCTGGCGGGCCAGGAGGACTACGTCGTCGTCAACATCGGCAACGAGCCCTTCGGCAACACGAACTACGCCGCGTGGACCGACGCGACCAAGTCGGCCATCGCCAGGATCCGGGGTGCCGGCATCGACCACGCCCTGATGGTCGACGCGCCCAACTGGGGTCAGGACTGGTCCGGCACGATGCGCTCCAACGCCGCCTCGGTCTTCGCCTCCGACCCCGACCGCAACACCGTCTTCTCCATCCACATGTACGGGGTCTACGACACCGCCGCCGAGGTGCGGGACTACCTCGACGCCTTCGTCGGCAACAAACTGCCCATCGTCGTGGGCGAGTTCGGCAACCAGCACAGCGACGGCAACCCCGACGAGGACGCCATCATGGCGACCGCCCAGTCCCTCGGCGTCGGCTACATCGGCTGGTCCTGGAGCGGCAACGGCGGCGGTGTCGAGTACCTCGACATGGTCAACGGCTTCGACCCGAACGCGCTGACCAGCTGGGGCGACCGCTTCTTCAACGGCAGCAACGGCATCGCGGCCACGTCCAAGAGGGCGACGGTCTACGGCGGCGGCGACGGTGGCAGCACTGGGGGTACGGCGCCCAACGGGTACCCGTACTGCGTGAACGGCAGCGCCTCGGACCCCGACGGTGACGGGTGGGGCTGGGAGAACAGCCGGTCCTGTGTCGTCCGGGGCAGCGCGGCGGACGGCTGACCGGGGAGCACGACGGAACGCTCCGCCCGGGAGGATCTCCGGGGCGGAGCGTTCCGTCGTGCGGTGGCACCACCCCGTCTCGTCAGGCGGGAAGTGCGGTGATGCCGAGGGAGAAGTCCAGGTTCCCCACCCCGTGGTTGGCGAGGCCCACCGTGACCACGCCCGCTCCTTCCAGCCAGTGCGCCATCTTCAGGCCGCCGACGTCCAGCGGGCGCAGCCCGAGGCTCTCGACGAACGCCGCCACGGTTGCCTTGGCCGGAACGTCGTCGCCGGCGATGAACACGTCGGGTCGGCCCTTCTCCAGGACGTGGCGGAAGACGGTGTTGAACGCCTTCACCACGCTGGTGCCCGCCGGGGCCGCCTTGGCGACTTCCTGCGCGATCGAGGTCTCCTCGTGGTGGGCCAGTCCGTCGAACGTGGAGTTGAAGGGATTGCTGATGTCGACGACGACCTTGCCCGCGAGGGCGTCTCCGTACTGGGTGACGGCCGGCACGACGCCGTTGTGCAGCAGGGCCAGGACGACGATGTCCCCGGCCGGGGCGGTGCCCCACTCTCCGGTCGTGGCGCCGCCGCCGAGACTCCGGGCCAGGGCGGCGGCCTTGGCCCGGTCGCGGCCCATGACCTCGACGGTGTTGCCGCCCGCTGTCGCCCGCGCGCCGAGGGTACGGGCCATGTTCCCGGTGCCGATGATGCTGATGCTGCTCATGAGATGTCCTGCCCTGGTCGTGTGTTGTCCGGTTCAGACGGCGGTGGTGCCGCCGTCGGCGACGAGTTCCATGCCGTTGACGTAGCTGGAGTCGTCGGAGGCGAGGAAGAGGGCGGCGGTGGCGATTTCGTCGGGGTGGCCCATCCGGCCGCGGGGGATGAGGGACTCGAACTGGCGCTTGGTGGCCTCGTCGAAGAGTTCCGCCTGCTTGGCGGTGGCGACCTGGCCGGGGGTGAGGACGTTGACGCGGATGCGGCGGTCCTTGAGTTCGTTGAGCCAGACGCGGGCCCAGGCCTGCTGGACGGCCTTGCTGCCGGCGTAGACGCTCCAGCCGGGGAAGGCGCCGAGAGAGGCGTTGGAGCCGGTCATGAGGATGGAGCCGCCGTCGTTGAACAGCGGGAGCGCCTTCTGGACGGTGAACAGGGTGCCGCGGGCATTGAGTCCGAACCAGGTGTCGAACTGTGCCTCGGTGATCTCGCCGAGCGGGGCGGGTTCGCCGCCGCCCGCACTGGCCCACAGTACGTCGAGGCTGCCCTTCTCCCGCTTGACGGTGTCGTAGAGGCGGTCGAGGTCGTCCAGGTCGGCGGCGTCGCCCTGGACGCCGGTGACGTTGCGGCCGATCTGCTTCACGGCCTCGTCCAGGGCGTCCTGGCGGCGGCCCGTGATGAAGACGTGCGCTCCCTCTTCGACGAACAGCTTCGCGCCTGCCAGCGCCATGCCGGTGGTGCCGCCGGTGATGACCGCGACCTTGCCGTCGAGCTTTCCCATGGTCGTTCCCTTGGGTCGGTGGTGCCGAGTGTGGCCGGGGCGGCAGCGTTAAGTACACCGACCCGTGTGCTTAACGTACGGGGCGGGTGGCCGGGGCGCAAGTTATGTACACCGGTCGTTACCGGATTCGGGTACGATGACTCCCATGACGGAGTTGGAGAAGGGCCCCACGGGCCGCCGCCGCGGCCGGGGCGCTCGCGAGCGCATCCTCGGCGCGTCCCAGCGGCTGTTCCGCGAGCAGGGCATCAACCGCACGGGCATGGACCAGCTCTGCGCGGCGGCAGAGGTGTCCAAGCGCACGGCCTACCAGCACTTCGCCGGCAAGGACGAGCTCGTCGCCGAGTACCTGCGCCGGTTCGACCCCACCGTTCTGTCCGGCGTGTTCGACCGCACCGACCTCACACCCCGCGAACGGCTCCTCGCCGCCTTCGACGTCCCCCCCACCACCCCGCTGTGCCCCTACATCGGCGCCGCGGTCGAACTGCACGACCCCGAGCATCCCGCATCCCGGTACGCACGCGAGTACAAGAGGGCCGTCGCCGCGCGGCTCGCCGACACCGCCCGCGAAGCCGGCGCCGCCGACCCCGAACAGCTCGGCGAGCAGCTCGCGCTGCTCCTCGACGGCGCCGCGGCCCGCACCCGGGTCCTCGACGCCGACGCCTTCCCCACCGCCGCCGCCATCGCCGCGGTCCTCATCGACAACGCCGTCCCCGCCGCGGCCGGCGACGAGCGGCGACGGGGCGACGCGTCGAGCTGAGCCGGCCCCCGGCCGACGAGCCGGGGAGATCCGAAACAGTGGCGCGGGGTGCGAGGTGCTGCTGCGGCTGGACGCGTGCACGCTGCGGACCGACGTCTCGGACAGCCGGGGTGAGCGCCGTCCGACGGTCACGGGGGCTTCGGAGGCCGAGCACGGAGGCGGACTGCCGCTCGTGGACGCGCCGGCGGACCGGTGGGGCGTGTTCGGCCGCGTACCCGTCGGCACAACGGTCCGCGCGGAACCGGCTCTGCCGCCGCGTGGAAAAAGGTCGCTCGCGGGCGATGACTTCGCGCGGGGATGAGAGTCTCCTTCACGAACCTTTCCGCCCTACGCCGACGACAGGAGACCTTCCCGCATGACTGATCCGGAGTTGACCGCGGAACGCCGCCGCCAGGCAGGCGTCTGGCCCCTGATCCGTACGGAGCGAGCGGCGCTGGCTTCCGACCTCGCGGATCTGACCGACGAGCAGTGGGCGACGCCGTCGCTGTGCGCCGGGCTGACGGTGCGCGAGGTACTGGCGCACCTCACCGCGGGGGCGAGTCTCAACACCGTGCGCTGGCTGGCGGGGGTGATCCGCTGCCGGTTCGACTTCGACAAGCAGGTCGCCGTACGGCTGGCCGAGCAGCTGGGCACGGACCCGGCCGAGACCCTCGCGCGATTCAGGGGCGTCGTGCCGAGCACGACCAAGCCGGCCCTGCCCGTCGTCGCCGTGCTGGGCGAGACCCTGGTGCACGGCGAGGACATACGGCGTCCGCTGGGCATCCGGCACGACTACCCGGTCGACGTCGTCACACGGGTGGCCGAGTACTACCAGGGCTCGGACCTCGTGGTCGTCGCCAGGAAGCGCATCGTGGGACTGAGGATCGTCGCGGACGACGGCCCCTTCGCGACCGGTTCCGGGCCCCTGGTGTCAGGCCCCACCGTGGCCCTGGTGATGGCCATGACCGGACGCGCGACGTACTGCGACGATCTGGAAGGGGACGGGGTGGAAACTCTCCGCGGCCGCTGCGGGACGGCGTGAGGTCCGCCGGGCCGGCCGAGGCGCCGTCGTTTCTTCACGCTCGGGCGCGTCCATATGCTCGTCCCATGCTCACCGAAGTCACCGCCACCCGCTACGTCGAGCCCCTGCGCTCCGGCGGCTCCGTGCCCGCCGTGGTCGAGGCCGACGATCTCGGCACCTACGTCCTGAAGTTCACCGGCTCCGCGCAGGGCCGCAAGGCGCTGGTAGCCGAGGTGGTCGTCGGGGAGCTGGCCCGGGAGCTGGGGCTGCGGGTGCCGGAGCTGGTGCTCGCGCACTTCGATCCGGCGATCGCCGAAGCCGAGCCGCACCAGGAGGTGCGGGACCTGCTGCACGCCAGCGCGGGGCTCAACCTCGGCATGGACTACCTGTCGGGCGGCGCCGACTTCACGCCCGAGCTGGCCGAGGTGTTCCCGGTGGACGCGCGGGAGGCGGGGCGCGTGGTGTGGCTGGACGCCCTCACGGTGAACGTCGACCGGACGGTGCACAGCTCCAACCTCATGGTCTGGCCCACCCTGGGCACCGCACCCCCGCGCCTGTGGCTGATCGACCACGGCGCGGCCCTCGTCTTCCACCACCGCTGGGGCGCCTCCCCGCCCGAGAAGGCGTACGACTTCCGCCACCACGCCCTCGGCCATTACACGCCCGACGTCCCGGCCGCCGACGCCGAGCTGGCGCCGAAGGTGACGGAGGAGCTGCTGCGCGAGGTGGTGGGCCGGGTGCCCGAGGCGTGGCTGACCTGCGAGGGCGACCTCGACACGGCGGAGAAGGTGCGCGCCGCCTACGTGGACTACCTCCACGCGCGCGTACGGGCCTCCCGGCAGTGGCTGCCCACCGGCTTCCCGAGCCGCGAGGAGCTGGCCGCCGAGAACGCCGCCCGCGCGGCGCGCACGCAGCGGGGCCGCCCCGACTGGCTCAAGCGGGTCCCGGACCTGCACGGCAAGCCGCCCGCCGAGCAGGACTGGTCCGTGCACCTGGGCTGACCCACGCCCGCGCCCCCGGTGCCGTGCTTCGGCTCCGGGGGCGCGGACTCGTCGAGCGGGTGCGGCGTCAGCCCTTCAGCTGCTCGTACGCCGGCAGCGTCAGGAAGTCGGCGTAGTCCTCGTCGAGCGACACCGTGAGCAGCAGGTCGTGCGCCTGCTGCCAGTTGCCGGCCGCGAAGGCCTCGTCGCCGATCTCGGCGCGGATGCTGGCCAGTTCCTCGGCGGCGACCTTGCGGGCCAGGTCGGCGGTGACCTGCTCGCCGTTGTCGAGGACGACCTCCGCGTTGATCCACTGCCAGATCTGCGAGCGGGAGATCTCGGCGGTGGCCGCGTCCTCCATCAGGTTGAAGATGGCGACGGCGCCCAGGCCCCGCAGCCACGCCTCGATGTAACGGATGCCGACCTGCACGGCGTTGACGAGGCCGGCGTACGTCGGCTTGGCGTCCAGGGAGTCGATCGCGATCAGGTCGGCCGCCTTGACGTCGACGTCCTCGCGCAGGCGGTCCTTCTGGTTGGGCCTGTCGCCGAGGACCTTGTCGAAGGACTCCATGGCGATCGGGACCAGGTCCGGGTGGGCGACCCAGGAGCCGTCGAAGCCGTCGCCGGCCTCGCGGTCCTTGTCGGCCCGGACCTTCTCGAAGGCGACCTTGTTGACCTCGGCGTCCCGGCGCGAGGGGATGAAGGCCGCCATGCCGCCGATCGCGTGCGCGCCCCGCTTGTGGCAGGTGCGCACGAGGAGTTCGGTGTACGCCCGCATGAACGGGGCGGTCATCGTCACCGCGTTGCGGTCGGGCAGGACGAACTTGGCGCCGCCGTCACGGAAGTTCTTGACGATGGAGAACAGGTAGTCCCAGCGCCCGGCGTTCAGCCCGGAGGCGTGGTCGCGCAGCTCGTAGAGGATCTCCTCCATCTCGTACGCGGCGGTGATCGTCTCGATCAGGACGGTGGCGCGCACCGTGCCCTGCGGGAGGCCGACGTAGTCCTGCGCGAAGACGAACACCTCGTTCCAGAGGCGGGCCTCCAGGTGGGACTCGGTCTTCGGGAGGTAGAAGTACGGGCCCTTGCCGAGGTCGACGAGGCGCTGCGCGTTGTGGAAGAAGTACAGGCCGAAGTCGACCAGGGCGCCGGGGACCGGACGGCCGTCCACCTGGAGGTGGCGCTCGTCGAGGTGCCAGCCGCGCGGGCGCATGACGACCGTCGCCAGTTCGCCGTCCGGACGCAGGGCGTAGGACTTGCCGGTGCGCTCGTCCGTGAAGTCGATGGTGCGGGTGTAGGCCGAGGTCAGGTTGAGCTGGCCGAGGACCACGTTCTCCCAGGTCGGGGCGGAGGCGTCCTCGAAGTCCGCGAGCCACACCTTCGCGCCCGAGTTGAGCGCGTTGATGGTCATCTTGCGGTCGGTGGGGCCGGTGATCTCGACGCGGCGGTCGTTCAGCGCGGCCGGAGCGGGAGCCACCCTCCAGGAGTCGTCCGCGCGGATCGCGGCGGTCTCGGGGAGGAAGTCGAGCGTGGAGGTGCGGGCGATCTCGGCGCGGCGCTCCGCACGGCGGGCGAGGAGCTCGTCACGCCGGGGCGTGAACCGCCGGTGCAGCTCGGCCACGAAGGCGAGCGCCGCATCGGTGAGGACCTCCTCCTGCCGGGGCAGGGGCTCGGCGTCGACGATGGCCAGCGTGGACGGCGCTGGTGCGGACATGAGCTGTCACTTCCTTCAGCGGTGGCACCGGGTGCCAGAGGGTGCGTAGGGGGCATTACGCACTCGCCGTGCAGCGGAGTGCTTCTGGTCAGTGGATAGTAGTTTCCTCATCGTGGAACTTCAATGGTTTGTTGATGTCGAGATTCTCCGGGTCGAGGGAAGGTGGCGCTCGGTGCCACCTCCCTCACTCAAGGTGGACCAGGTCCGCCGGGGTGTCGATGTCGTACGGCCGTGCCACGTCCCCGCACTCGACGAGCGCGATCTGTGTCTCGTGTTCCCTCAGATAGGCGCGGGCACCCCGGTCGCCGGTGGCGGTCGCCGTGATCCCCGCCCAATGCGCGGCGCCGAGCAGCACGGGATGCCCGCGCACGCCCGCGTACGCCGCCGAGGCCAGTGACGTCTCGTCCCGGTATCCGGCGCGCACCCGGGCCACCGCCTCCGCGCCGATGCCGGGCTGGTCCACCAGGCAGACCAGCGCGGCCCGGGCCCCGGTCCCCGCCAGTGAGCCGAGCCCGGCCCGCAGCGACGACCCCATGCCCTGCTCCCAGTCGGGGTTGTCCACGAGAACGCAGCCGTCGAGCGCCGCTCGCGCGCGTACGTCGTCGGCGCGCGCCCCCAGGACGACGTGTACGCGGGTGCAGCCGGCCGCGCGCAATGTGTCGACCGCGTGTTCGACGAGCGGGTGTCCGTGATGTTCGAGCAGCGCCTTGGGGCGGCCGCCGAGCCGTCGGCCGCCCCCGGCGGCCAGCAGCAGCCCCGCCACCCGGCCGCCCACCTGGTCTTCTGCCGGTCCCTCGTGGTCTCTCATGCCCCCTGCATACCTGACCGCCCGCCAAACACCTGGGCGTGCGCGGGGTTTCCGGGCACTTTCCGAAGACTGAATTTCGGTCTGTGCGGTGGCGCGCGTGGCGCGGGGTGGCGTTTACTGGCCCGCGCACAACGGGGTGCGAGGGGGAGGGGCTGTGTTGCGGAGCTTGGGGCAAAGGCACGTGACCGTCGGCGACGAGGACGTCAGGGTGGTGGCGCTGCGGACCGCCGTGTCCCGGCTGCGCCGTCAACTCGCCCTGCTGCCCGCCGACTTCCCGGACCGCGCGATCGCGGAGGACGAGTTGGCCGACCTCGCCGCCATGGCGGGCCACGGCGTGCCGGAGGCGCCACGGCTGCGCCGCTCCCTGCTGCTGATAGCCGGCGCGATCGGCTCCGTCAGCGCCCTGGGGCCGGGGCTGACGGAGGTCCGGCACGCGGTGGAACTGTTCGGGGACCCGCCGCGCCGCTGAGTCCCCTGCCCGGCAAAATGCCTCAGGCGGCGGGGGTGCCGTTGGAGCCGTTCGAGTTCAGCAGGGACTGGGACAGCTCCGCCGCCACCTGCTGGAGCAGGGGCACGATCCGGTCGGTCGCGGCCTCGGTGACGCGGCCCGCGGGGCCGGAGATCGAGATGGCCGCGGCGGTGGGGGAGTCCGGCACCGAGACGGCCAGGCAGCGGACGCCGATCTCCTGCTCGTTGTCGTCGATCGCGTAACCCTGGCGCCGCACGTCCTCCAGCGCCGCGATGAAGCCGTCCGGCGTGGTGATCGTCTTGTCGGTCGCGGCCGGCATGCCGGTACGGCTCAGCAGGGCCCGCACCTCGTCCGCCGGGAAGCTCGCCAGCAGCGCCTTGCCGACGCCCGTCGAGTGCGGCAGGACACGCCGGCCGACCTCGGTGAACATGCGCATCGAGTGCTTGGACGGCACCTGGGCGACGTACACGATCTCGTCCCCGTCGAGCAGGGCCATGTTCGCCGTCTCGCCGGTCTCCTCGACCAGGCGGGCCAGGTGCGGGCGGGCCCACGTGCCGAGCAGTCGGGAGGCGGACTCGCCGAGGCGGATCAGGCGGGGGCCGAGCGCGTAGCGCCGGTTGGGCTGCTGGCGCACGTATCCGCAGGCCACGAGGGTGCGCATCAGGCGGTGGATGGTCGGCAGCGGCAGTCCGCTGCTCGCCGAGAGCTCGCTCAGGCCGACCTCGCCCCCCGCGTCCGCCATCCGTTCGAGCAGGTCGAAGGCGCGCTCCAGGGACTGGACGCCTCCGGTGGCGGACCTGGCGGAGTCGGTGGTGCTGGCGCTGGACGTCGGCACGGCACGTTCCTTTCGGGGCTGGCGGGAGGAAAGAAGCGTACCCGGCGGCCGGTTGACTACCGGCTTGTACGTAGCTACGTTCTGCTTGCTGGAATTCTAATTCCGCTTTGTGGAAACGTCCAGGGCTGAGCCGTGGGCATGCCCGCACAAAGGGTGCCTCTTGACGGCACGGAAGCGGGAATGAAGACTCCTTCGACAGGAGACTTCAACAGAACGTTGAAAAAACTCGGCGGCAGAAAGAGGGGTTTCGGGTGTCCGGAGCTGAACTGGTGCTGCGCTCGACGCGCGTCATCACCCCCGAGGGGACACGCGCCGCGTCGATCGCGGTGACCGGCGAGAAGATCACGGCGGTCCTGCCGTACGACGCCCCCGTCCCGGACGGCGCCCGGCTGGAGGACGTCGGCGACCACGTCGTGCTGCCCGGCCTGGTCGACACCCACGTGCACGTGAACGACCCCGGCCGCACCGAGTGGGAGGGCTTCTGGACCGCCACCCGCGCCGCGGCCGCCGGCGGCATCACCACCCTCGTCGACATGCCGCTCAACTCCATCCCGCCCACCACCACGGTCGACAACCTGCGCACCAAGCGCGAGGTCGCCGCCGACAAGGCGCACATCGACGTCGGCTTCTGGGGCGGCGCCCTGCCGGACAACGTCAAGGACCTGCGTCCCCTGCACGAGGCCGGGGTCTTCGGCTTCAAGGCGTTCCTGTCGCCGTCGGGCGTGGACGAGTTCCCGCACCTCGACCAGGAGCAGCTCGCCCGGTCCCTGGCGGAGATCGCCGCCTTCGACGGCCTGCTGATCGTGCACGCCGAGGACCCGCACCACCTGGCCGCGGCCCCGCAGCAGGGCGGCCCCAAGTACACCCACTTCCTTGCCAGCCGCCCGCGCGACGCCGAGGACACCGCGATCGCGACCCTGCTCGCGCAGGCCAAGCGGTTCAACGCGCGCGTGCACGTGCTGCACCTGTCCTCCAGCGACGCCCTGCCGCTGATCGCCGAGGCCCGCGCCGACGGCGTCAAGGTGACGGTCGAGACCTGTCCGCACTACCTCACGCTCACCGCCGAGGAAGTGCCGGACGGCGCCAGCGAGTTCAAGTGCTGCCCGCCGATCCGCGAGGCCGCCAACCAGGACCTGCTCTGGCAGGCGCTGGCGGACGGCACGATCGACTGCGTGGTCACCGACCACTCCCCGTCCACCGCCGACCTCAAGACCGACGACTTCGCCACCGCCTGGGGCGGCATCGCGGGCCTCCAGCTCAGCCTGCCGGCCATGTGGACCGCAGCCCGCGGGCGGGGCCTCGGCCTGGAGGACATCGTGCGCTGGATGTCGGCGCGCACGGCCGCCCTGGTGGGGCTCGACGCGCGCAAGGGCGCCATCGCGCCGGGCCACGACGCGGACTTCGCCGTCCTCGCCCCCGACGAGGCCTTCACCGTCGACCCGGCCGCCCTCCAGCACCGCAACCGCGTCACCGCGTACGCGGGCAAGACCCTGTACGGCGTCGTGAAGTCCACCTGGCTGCGCGGCGAGCGCATCGTGGCGGACGGCGCGTTCACCGACCCGAAGGGACAGCTCCTCGACCGGGCCTGACGCCCCGGACCCCCTGAACCCAGTCCATCCCGAACGGCCCCGAAAGGAACACCTGATCACCGTGACGGCCCAGCAGAACCCCTCGTTGGCCAGCTTCACCGGAGACGCGAACCCCTACGGAGGCGGCGACCCGTACGCGGACTACCGCACCGCCGACCTTCCCTTCACCCAGTACGCCAACCTTGCCGACCGGCAGCTCGGCGCGGGTGTCGTCGCCGCCAACGACGAGTTCTTCGCCCAGCGCGAGAACCTGCTGGTGCCCGAGCCCGCCGAGTTCGACCCCGAGCACTTCGGGCACAAGGGCAAGGTCATGGACGGCTGGGAGACCCGCCGGCGCCGCGGTGCCTCGGCCGAGCACCCCTGGCCCACCGAGGACGACCACGACTGGGCGCTGATCCGCCTCGGCGCCCCCGGCGTGATCCGCGGCATCGTCGTCGACACCGCCCACTTCCGCGGCAACTACCCGCAGGCCGTCTCCGTCGAGGGCGCCTCGGTCGCGGGCTCGCCCTCCCCGGAGGAGCTGCTCGCGGACGACGTGAAGTGGACGACCCTCGTCCCGCGCACCGCGGTCGGCGGCCACGCGGCCAACGGCTTCGCCGTCTCGGCCGAGCAGCGCTTCACCCACCTGCGCCTCAAGCAGCACCCCGACGGCGGGATCGCCCGCCTGCGCGTGTACGGCGAGGTCGTCCCGGACCCCGCCTGGCTCACCGCCCTCGGCACCTTCGACGTGGTCGCCCTGGAGAACGGCGGCCAGGTCGAGGACGCCTCCAACCTCTTCTACTCGCCGGCCACCAACACCATCCAGCCGGGCCGCTCCCGCAAGATGGACGACGGCTGGGAGACCCGCCGCCGCCGCGACCGGGGCAACGACTGGATCCAGTACCGCCTGGTGGACCGCGCCCGGATCCGCGCGATCGAGATCGACACGGCGTACCTGAAGGGCAACTCGGCCGGCTGGGCGTCCGTCTCCGTCAAGGACGGCGAGGCGGGCGAGTGGCGCGAGGTGCTCCCGCGCACCCGGATGCAGCCCGACACCAACCACCGCTTCGTCCTGCCGGAGGCGGCCGTCGGCACCCACGCGCGCGTGGACATCTTCCCCGACGGCGGCATCTCCCGGCTGCGCCTGTTCGGCTCCCTGACCGAGGACGGCGCCGCCCACCTCGCCGCCCGCCACCAGGAACTGGGCGGCTGACCCCGCCGCCCGGTCAGGACCCGCGGGGCGCACCGGCCCGACAGCACCGGTGCGCCCCGCGCGCATGCCCGGGCGGGGTTACGCGGCGTGGCCGCCGTCCACCGCGAACTCCGCGCCGGTGACATAGGTGGCACCGGCCAGGTACGCCACCGCCGACGCCACCTCGTCCGCGGTGCCGAAGCGGCCCAGCGCCGTCATGGCCGCCTGCGCGTCCGCGTAGGGGCCGTCCGCCGGGTTCATGCCGGTGTCGATCGGCCCCGGGTGCACGATGTTCGCCGTGATCCCGCGCGGCCCCAGCTCCCGGGCCAGCGCCTTGGTCAGCCCGATCAGCGCCGACTTGCTCATGGCGTAGAGCGTCCCGCCCGGCCCCGGCACCCGCTGGGTCATGCAGGTGCCGACGGTGATGATCCGCCCGCCCCCGGTCATGCGGGCCGCGGCCGCCTGCGAGGCCAGGAAGACGCCGCGGACGTTCACCGCCAGCAGCCGGTCGACGTCGGCGAGGGAGAGGCTCTCCAGCGGGCCGAGCAGGCCGAGGCCCACGTTGTTGACCAGCACGTCCAGGCCGCCGCCGAGCGCCGTGGCGGCCCGCTCGACCGCCCCCGCCGCCTCGTCCGCGTCGGCGGAGTCGGCCCGCAGGGCCACCGCCCGGCGTCCCAGGGCGCGGGCGGCCCGTACGACGTCCTCGGCCGCGTCCTTGCCGTTCACATAGGTGAGGGCCACGTCCGCGCCCTCCTGTGCCAGTCGCAGGACACTCGCCGCGCCGATGCCCCGGCTGCCGCCGGTCACGAGGGCGGTGCGGCCGGTCAGGGGGGTGGCGGCGGTGGCCAGTGGGTTGGTGTGCGTGTTCGTGTTCATGGGTCCATCCCAGCCGGGCCGCCGTGCCCGCGCTGGCGGTGAACGGACGTCGACCTGAGCCGCGCGCCGCGCGCGTCGAACAGTGGTGTGAACACGCGGAAAACACATGGGACGTCCCGGGAAACTCCACGGTCTTGTCATTGACATGCCACTGTCTACGCGCGTCATCATGAGCGCATGCGATTCCCCCCACGCGCCGCTCGGCTCGGCGCAGCAGCCGCAGTCCTGTCCGCCCTCCTCGTGGGCGGCACCGTCTCCGCGACCACGGCCGGCGCCGCCCCCGCGGCGGTCGGCGAGATCTGCTACAGCGACCTGCCCTCCCAGGCGCACGACACGCTCGACCTGATCGAGCAGGGCGGTCCCTATCCGTTCGAGCAGGACGGGACCGTCTTCCAGAACCGGGAGGGCATCCTGCCCAGCCGGACCACCGGGTACTACCACGAGTACACCGTGATCACGCCGGGCTCCGACACACGCGGCGCCCGCCGGATCGTCACCGGTGAGGAGAACCAGGAGGACTACTACACGGCCGACCACTACGCGTCGTTCGACCTCGTCGACTACGGCTGCTGAGGCCCCGCCCGCCGAGTCCGGACCCCCCACTCACCCGGACTTGCGGCTCTCGGCGGCGGCGAACAGCGCGCCGCCGAGAGCGAGCAGGGCCACGCTCGCGTAGACCTCGTAGCCGTCGAGGAAACCGATCCGCTGCACCAGCCCCGTGTTCCAGTCGGTGAACTCGTGCACCAGGCCCATCGCGCCCTGGAGCACGGCGAGCAGGCCCAGGAACTCCAGCAATTTCTTCATGATCCCGACTCTCGCCCCGCGGTCCCCCCACACACATCGGCCGCGGGGCGAGTCCTGCCCGACGGGAGGCTTCCGCGCGCACGTACCGCGCGACCAAAGTCGCCGCCCGCGCGACTTTGGTCGACGGTCCCGCCCGACCGGCCGTTCCGGCCGCCACCCCTGCGTAGATTTGTCGACTGTGAACAGTGATGAGCGGGACACGGTGCCCTGGGCCTTCGCGAAACGGCGCTGGGTCCTGCCGGCGGCGCTGGTCGAGGACCTGTACCCGCAGCCCCGGCGGCCCGGCGGCCGGCCCCGGCGCACCGCACGCGACTGGGCCGTCGACTTCGCCTGCTTCCTGCTGGCGGTCACCATCGGCCTGCTGGCCGCGGACACGCTGGACCAGGAGCCCGGCCTCCCACCCGCCATGGCGGTCGCGGACCAGCTGATCGGCGCCCTGGCCTGTGCCGCCGTCTGGCTCCGTCGGCGGTGGCCGGTCGGGCTGGCCGTGGCCATGGTGCCCGTCTCCCTGGTCTCGGCCACCGCGGGCGGCGCCGTCCTCGCCGCCCTGTTCACGCTCGCCGTGCACCGGCCCTTCCGGTACGTGGCCTGGATCGGCGGCGCGAGTCTCGCCGTGGTGCCCCTGTACTACTGGATGCGTCCGGAGCCCGGGCTGCCCTTCCTCGCCTCCCTCGTCATCGCCCTCCTGCTCGCGGCCACGGTGCTCGGCTGGGGCATGCTCGTCCGCGCCAAGCGCCAGCTCCTGCTCAGCCTGCGCGACCGCGCCCGGCACGCCGAGGCCGAGGCGGAGCTGCGGGCCGAACAGGCGCAGCGGCTGGCCCGGGAGGCCATCGCCCGCGAGATGCACGACGTCCTCGCCCACCGGCTGACGCTGCTCAGCGTGCACGCGGGCGCCCTGGAGTTCCGGCCCGACGCGCCCCGGGCGGAGGTCGCGCGAGCGGCGGGCGTCATCCGGGAGAGCGCGCACGAGGCCCTCCAGGACCTTCGGCAGATCATCGGCGTCCTGCGGGCCGGGGACTCCGACGACGCGGGCCGCCCCCAGCCGACGCTCGCGGGACTCGACGCGCTGGTCGCCGAGTCCCGGGAGGCCGGCATGAAGGTCACCCTCGCCGACCGCGTGCCCGACCCCGGAGCGGTCCCCGCCGCCGTCGGCCGGACCGCGTACCGCATCGCCCAGGAGGCGCTGACCAACGCGCGCAAGCACGCCCCCGGCACCGAGGTCACCGTCTCGGTCACCGGAGCACCGGGTGACGGACTCGCCCTGTCGGTGCGCAACGCCCCGCCCCGCGGCGAGGTGCCCCACGTGCCCGGCTCCGGGCAGGGCCTGATCGGGCTGACCGAGCGGGCCACGCTCGCGGGCGGCACCCTGGAGCACGGTCCGACACCCGGCGGCGGCTTCGAGGTACGGGCGAGGCTGCCGTGGGGCTGAACTTCCGCCGGATGGCCGGCGACGACCGTGATTACGTATGACGCATGACTGCGATCAGACTGCTCCTCGTCGACGACGACCCGCTGGTGCGGGCCGGGCTGTCCCTCATGCTGGGCGGCGCCGAGGACGTGGAGATCGTCGGCGAGGCCGCCGACGGTGACGAGGTGGGGGCGCTCGTCGACCGCACCCGCCCCGACGTCGTCCTCATGGACATCCGGATGCCGGGGACGGACGGCCTCACGGCGACCGAGCGGCTGCGCGCCCGCGCGGACGCGCCCCAGGTCGTCGTGCTCACCACCTTCCACGCCGACGAACAGGTGCTGCGCGCCCTGCGCGCCGGTGCCGCCGGGTTCGTCCTCAAGGACACGCCGCCCGCGGAGATCCTCGACGCGGTGCGCAGGGTCGCGGCCGGAGACCCCGTCCTGTCGCCCGCCGTCACCCGGCGGCTGATGGAGCAGGCGGCCGGCACCGCCCCCGACGCGCGCCAGGCCCGCCACACGCGGGCGCGTGCCCGCGTGGAGGCCCTCAACGACCGCGAACGCGAGGTCGCCGTCGCGGTCGGCCGGGGCATGGCCAACGCCGACATCGCGGCCCACCTCTTCATGAGCGTCGCCACGGTCAAGGCCCACGTCTCCCGCGTCCTGGCCAAGCTCGGTCTGGACAACCGGGTCCAGATCGCCCTGCTGGCGTACGACGCGGGGCTCCTGGACGACTACCAGGACGACGCGCCCTGAGGGACGACCACCAGGACGACGCGCCCCGAGAGACGACCATCAGGACGATGCGCCCTGAGAGACGACCATCAGGACGATGCGCCCTGAGAGACGACCATCAGGACGATGCGCCCTGAGAGACGACCATCAGGACGACGCGCCCCGAGGAGTGAGCGCCCCGGGACCCGCTAAGGGGCGAGCGCCTCGGGGACCTCCGCGAGCCGTACGGGTCTGCGCTCGCGCCGGGAGATGTCGCAGGCCTCCGCGATCCGCAGGGCCTGCAGCGCCTCGCGCCCGTCGCAGGGGTTGGCCCGCTCGCCCCGCACCACCTGCACGAAGGTGGTCAGCTCTGCCTCGTAGGCGGGCCCGAAGCGCTCCACGAAGCCCGTCCACGGCTTGTCCGCGGCCGGTGGCCCGGTCGGCTCGGTGGAGGCGATCGGCGTACGGTCGTCCAGGCCCACGACGATCTGGTCCAGCTCCCCGGCCAGCTCCATGCGGACGTCGTAGCCCGCCCCGTTCAGCCGCGTCGCCGTCGCGGTCGCCAGCGTGCCGTCGTCCAGCGTGAGCAGCGCCGCGCCGGTGTCCACGTCGTCCGCCGCGCGGAACATCGGCGGACCGGCGTCGGACCCGGCCGCGTACACGTCGACGACCTCCCGGCCGGTCACCCAGCGCAGGATGTCGAAGTCGTGGATGAGCGTGTCCCGGTAGAGCCCGCCGGACTGCGGCAGGTACCCGGCCGGCGGCGGGGTCTGGTCGCTCGTCACCGCCCGGACGGTGTGCAGCCGGCCGAGCCGCCCGGACCGGACCGCCTCCCGGGCCCCGCTGTAGCCCGTGTCGAAGCGGCGCTGGAACCCCATCTGGAGGATCGTCCCGGCGGCCTCCACCTCGGCGATCGCCTGTAACGTGCCCGGCAGGTCCAGCGCGATGGGCTTCTCGCAGAACACCGGCAGCCCCGAGCGGGCCGCCCGGCCGATCAGCTCGGCGTGGGCCGGCGTCGCCGTGGTGATCACCACCGCGTCCACACCCCACTGGAAGATCTCGTCCACTCCCGGTGCCGCCGTCTCGCCCAGCCGGTGGGCGAGGTCCTGGGCCCGGGTGATGTCGGCGTCCGTGAGGATCAGGGATCCGACGTCGCGGTGGCGGCTGAGCGTGTTGGCGTGAACGGTACCGATGCGGCCCGTTCCGATGACCCCGATGCGCATGGAATCAAAGTGGGCGCACAGCCGCTGCCTGTCAATGCGTATGTCCGGACAATCGAACTACACAACTTCCCGTCATCTGCGCACGCGGCTACGCTCGGCCCGTGCCGAAACCAGAAGTGGACCCCACCGTGTCGCTGGACCTCAGCGTGGATCGCAGCAGCCCCGTGCCGCTGTACTTCCAGCTGTCGCAGCAGCTGGAGGCGGCGATCGAGCACGGCGCGCTGACGCCCGGCAGCCTGCTGGGCAACGAGATCGAGCTGGCCGCGCGGCTCGGTCTGTCCCGGCCCACCGTCCGCCAGGCCATCCAGTCGCTCGTCGACAAGGGCCTGCTCGTGCGCCGCCGCGGTGTGGGCACCCAGGTCGTGCACAGCAAGGTCCGGCGTCCGCTGGAACTCAGCAGCCTCTACGACGACCTGGAGGCCGCGGGCCAGCGCCCGGCCACGAAAGTGCTGGTCAACACCGTCGTCCCCGCGCCCGCGGAGATCGCCGCCGCGCTCGGCGTGGCCGAGGACAGCGACGTGCACCGCATCGAGCGGCTGCGGCTGACGCACGGGGAGCCGATGGCGTACCTGTGCAACTACCTGCCGCCCGGCCTCGTCGACCTGGACACCGGGCAGCTGGAGGCCACCGGCCTCTACCGGCTGATGCGCGCCGCCGGGATCACCCTGCACAGTGCCCGGCAGTCCATCGGCGCCCGCGCCGCCACCACCGGTGAGGCCGAGCGGCTCGGCGAGGACGCGGGCGCCCCGCTGCTCACGATGGAGCGCACCACCTTCGACGACACGGGACGCGCGGTCGAGTTCGGCACCCACACCTACCGGCCGTCCCGCTACTCCTTCGAGTTCCAGCTGCTCGTGCGGCCCTGAGCGGCCCTTGCGGTGGCGGCTCCCACCGGCGGCTGCCACCGAGGGCTCCCGCCGTGCGGGTTCGTCGCAATGTCCGGACAATGTGACCGTCGGCCGATCCCCGGAGGCACGCGCTCCGCTTGTGTGTCGGACAATGGGGCGTTTGGGGTTTCCAGAACCCGGCCGGGGTTGTGACAAACCCCCGCACGCACAGCACGGCACAGCAAGAAGGGCACGGCCTCGTGGCACGGTTTCGGACATGGGTGGGCATCGCGCTGGCTGGGGCACTGTCGGTGTCCCTGGCCGGGTGCAGCAGCACCGGCGGCAAGCGCGCCGAGGACGCCCGCAAGGCCGCGTCGGCCGAGGGCAGGGCGGCGGTGAACACTCCCCGCTGGACCTTCGCGATGATCACACACTCGGGCGACGGCGACACGTTCTGGGACATCGTCCAGAGCGGCGCCGAGCAGGCCGCGGTCAAGGACAACATCAACTTCCTGTACTCCCACGACGACGAGGCGCAGCAGCAGGCCCAGCTGGTGAACGCGGCCATCGACAAGAAGGTCGACGGCATCGTCGTCACGCTCGCCAAGCCCGACGCCCTGAAGTCCGCCCTCGCCCGCGCGCACCAGGCGGGCATCCCGGTGATCACCGTGAACTCCGGCTCCCAGGAGTCCAAGGAGTTCGGCGCCCTCACCCACGTCGGCCAGGACGAGACGATCGCGGGCGAGGCCGTGGGCGAGGAGCTGAACGAGCGGGGCCGCAAGCAGGCGATCTGCGTGCTCCACGAGCAGGGCAACGTCGGCCACGAGCAGCGCTGCGACGGAGTGGAGAAGACCTTCGACGGCAAGGTCCAGCGGCTCTACGTCAACGGCACCAGCATGCCCGACGTGCAGTCCGCCATCGAGGCCAAGCTCCAGACCGACAAGTCCGTCGACGCCGTGGTCACCCTCGGCGCCCCCTACGCCGACACCGCCGTCAAGGCCAAGCAGGGCGCCGGCAGCAAGGCCGAGATCGACACCTTCGACCTCAACGCCAAGGTGGCCGCCGGACTGGAGGACGGCACCCTCGGCTTCGCCGTCGACCAGCAGCCCTACCTCCAGGGCTACGAGGCCGTCGACCTGCTGTGGCTGTACAAGTACAACGCCGACGTCCTGGGCGGCGGCCGGCCGGTGCTCACCGGTCCGCAGATCATCACCAAGGACGACGCCGCCGCGCTGGCCGACTACACGAAGCGGGGCACCCGATGAACGCCACGCAGGTGAAGGAGGCCGACGAACGGCTTCTGCGGACCTCCCCGCTGCGCAAACTCCTCGGCCGCCCCGAGCTGGGCTCCGTCGTCGGCGCGATCGCCGTCTTCGTCTTCTTCGCGTTCTTCGCCGACAGCTTCCTGCGCGCCTCGAGCCTCAGCACGGTCCTCTACGCCGCCTCCACGATCGGCATCATGGCCGTCCCGGTGGCGCTGCTGATGATCGGCGGCGAGTTCGACCTGTCCGCGGGCGTCATGGTCACCTCCTCGGCGCTGGTGTCGTCGATGTTCAGCTACCAGATGACCGCCAACGTCTGGGTCGGCGTCGGCGTGTCGCTGCTGGTCACCCTGGCGATCGGCGCCTTCAACGGCTTCATGCTCACCCGCACCAGGCTCCCCAGCTTCATCATCACGCTGGGGACCTTCCTCATGCTGACCGGCCTGAACCTGGGGTTCACCAAGCTCATCGACGGCACCGTCTCCACCAAGTCGATCGCCGACATGGAGGGCTTCCCCTCCGCCCGCGACGTCTTCGCCTCCACGATCACCATCGGCGGCGTCGGCTTCAAGGTGACCATCCTGTGGTGGTTCGCCCTGGTCGCCGTCGCCAGCTGGATCCTGCTGCGCACCCGCGCGGGCAACTGGATCTTCGCGGTCGGCGGCAACAAGGACGCCGCCCGCGCGGTCGGCGTCCCGGTCACCAAGACCAAGATCGGCCTCTACATGGGCGTGGGCTTCGGCGCCTGGATCTCGGGCCAGCACCTGCTCTTCTCCTACGACGTCGTCCAGTCCGGCGAGGGCGTCGGCAACGAGCTGATCTACATCATCGCGGCCGTCATCGGCGGCTGCCTGATCACCGGCGGCTACGGCAGCGCCGTCGGCTCGGCGGTCGGCGCGTTCATCTTCGGCATGACCAGCAAGGGCATCGTCTTCGCCGAGTGGAACCCCGACTGGTTCAAGTTCTTCCTCGGAGCGATGCTGCTCCTCGCGACCCTGCTCAACGCCTGGGTCCGCAAGCGCGCGGAGGCCACCAAGTGACGCAGACCGAAAGCCGTACGGCGCTCGTGGAGCTGTCCGGAGTCAGCAAGAACTACGGCACCGTACGCGCCCTCGAAGGCGTGTCCCTGGAGGTCCAGGCCGGGGAGATCACCTGCGTCCTCGGCGACAACGGCGCGGGCAAGTCCACCCTCATCAAGATCATCTCCGGGTTGCACCAGCACGACGGCGGCACGGTGCGCCTGGACGGCGAGGAGACCCGGCTGTCCTCCCCGCGCGAGGCTCTGGAGCGCGGCATCGCCACCGTCTACCAGGACCTGGCCGTCGTCCCCCTCATGCCGGTCTGGCGCAACTTCTTCCTCGGCTCCGAGCCGCGCAAGGGCGTCGCCCCGTTCAAGCGCATGGACGTCGACCACATGCGCCGCACCACCCACGCGGAGCTGCTGCGCATGGGCATCGACCTCCGCGACGTCGACCAGCCCATCGGCACCCTCTCCGGCGGCGAGCGCCAGTGCGTGGCGATCGCCCGCGCGGTGTACTTCGGCGCCAAGGTCCTGGTGCTGGACGAGCCGACGGCGGCACTTGGCGTGAAGCAGTCGGGTGTGGTCCTCAAATATGTGGCGGCGGCACGCGACCAGGGCCTCGGTGTTGTGCTGATCACCCACAACCCACACCACGCGTACCTGGTGGGGGACCGGTTCGTCCTGCTGAAGCGCGGCACGATGGTGGGCAACCACGAGCGCGAAGACATCACCCTGGACGAGCTGACGAGGCAGATGGCGGGTGGAACGGAGCTGGACGATCTACGCCACGAACTGGAACGCCGCTAGGGGCGCGGGACTCTGCTGATTTGCGGCTCCGCCGCGCGGGCGCGACCAGCCACAACGCACCCGCACCCGGCGAACAAGGGAACCACCCCGCCCCTGTCCCATTCGGCACCCGGCACACCCGTGCGGCACAATCGCACCCGATGAGCACCTACCGCGACTTCACCGCCCCCATCGGCTCCCGCCGCGCCCCGGTCCTGCGCACCGTGGGCACGAGGGAACGCCGCTCGCACCTCACGGCGCCCCGCGTGCCGACGGTCGGCATCGACATCGGCGGCACGAAAGTCATGGCGGGCGTCGTCGACGCGGACGGCAACATCCTGGAGAAGCTCCGCACGGAGACCCCGGACAAGTCCAAGAGCCCCAAGGTCGTCGAGGACACCATCGTCGAGCTGGTCCTGGACCTGTCCGACCGGCACGACGTGCACGCCGTGGGCATCGGCGCGGCCGGCTGGGTCGACGCCGACCGCAACCGGGTGCTGTTCGCCCCCCACCTGTCCTGGCGCAACGAACCGCTGCGCGACCGCATCGCCGGCCGCCTCGCGGTCCCCGTCCTGGTGGACAACGACGCCAACACCGCCGCCTGGGCCGAGTGGCGCTTCGGCGCCGGCCGCGGCGAGGACCACCTCGTCATGATCACGCTCGGCACCGGCATCGGCGGCGCGATCCTGGAGGACGGCCAGGTCAAGCGCGGCAAGTACGGCGTCGCCGGCGAGTTCGGGCACATGCAGGTCGTCCCCGGCGGCCACCGCTGCCCGTGCGGCAACCGCGGCTGCTGGGAGCAGTACAGCTCCGGGAACGCCCTGGTCAGGGAGGCCCGCGAGCTGGCCGCCGCCGACTCGCCGGTGGCCTACGGGATCATCGAGCACGTCAAGGGCAGCATCGGCGACATCACCGGCCCGATGATCACCGAGCTGGCTCGCCAGGGCGACGCCATGTGCGTCGAGCTGCTCCAGGACATCGGACAGTGGCTCGGCGTCGGCATCGCGAACCTCGCCGCTGCCCTCGACCCGTCCTGCTTCGTCATCGGCGGCGGGGTCAGCGCCGCCGACGACCTGCTGATCGGCCCCGCGCGCGACGCCTTCAAGCGCCAGCTCACCGGCCGCGGCTACCGGCCCGAAGCCCGCATCGTCCGCGCCCAGCTCGGCCCGGAGGCCGGCATGGTGGGCGCCGCCGACCTGTCCCGCCTGGTCGCCCGCCGGTTCCGCCGGGCCAAGCGGCGCCGGGTGGAGCGCTACGAGCGCTACGAGCGGTACGCCGAGGCCCGCCGCACGTCCCAGGAGTCGTTGTGACGGAATCCCTGCCCCACCAGCCCGGTCCGACGGAGGCGACCGGGCCCGCGGCGGAGGGCCGCCGGCACATGATCCGCCGGCGGGCGCTCACCCTGCTCACCATCGTGCTGCTCATCGGCGTCCCGGCCGGCTACCTCGCGATCTCCGCCAGCCAGAGCCGCGACAGCGGCCGGGACAAGGAGGCGAAGTACGCGGCGACCGGCATGACCGAGGGCTGGCCCTCCAAGCTGCAGCGCCGCATCTACGAGGTGCCCGTCCCGGTGCCGGCCGAAGAGGTCGCGTACTACGAGACGAACAACTGGAAGACCAGCCGGCTCTACGTCCAGTTCGAGACCACCGCCGCCGGTCTCGACGTCTTCCTGGCGGGACTGGGCGTCGACCGGGACGCGCTGAAGAAGGACAGGATCGCGATCAGCGACCGCGCCCAGCGGGTCACCGGCTGGGAGTTCGGCGGGTCCGGCTCCTGGTGGGGCGTCGTCAACGAGCAGGAGAACCCGGCGCCGACCCAGGACGTCGTCGTGAACATGGCCGACCCGGACTACCCGATGGTGTACGTCGTCTCGCACACCGTTCCGTAGCGTCCGGCGGTCCGGGGCCCGGCAACAGGCCGTCGGAGCCGATTGTCGGACCCCGCCCGTAGAGTCGAAGACAGCTGATCGGGCAGACGGGCGGGAGGTGACAGGACGTATGGGTGACGTGGCCGTGACCGAGACGGTGCGGGCCGAGGCGCCGACCGTGTCCGTCCCCGTGCGGCTGGCGGCCGTCTTCCTGCCCGCGCCCCTCCCGCGCGAGGGACGGGTCGCCTTCTGGGACCCCGACGGCGGCCCGGTCGACGCCGTCGCCGGAGAGACGGACGGCGACCGGCCCGGCGGCCCGACGGAGCTGACCGTCGTGCGGCGGCACGGCGCCGGGGTGCGGCGGGGGACCGCCCCCGCGCTGTCGTTGCCACTCGCCGAGGCGCTGCCGCTGCTGGTGCGCGCCCGGCACGATCCGGCCGCGCACCCGGCCACCGCCTGCTGGGGCGCGGCGGCCCTGCACGCCCTGCGGCTCACCGCGCGAGGCCGGCTGCTGCCCGGCCTCACCGCGACCGGACACGACGCCTGGCGGGCCGGCCCGCTCGACCCCGACGACATCGCGCACCTGCGGTCCGTGGCCGCCGCCCTGCCTCCGGAGGGCCACGCGGTCCCGCTCGACGGCCCGGGACCGATCCGGCTGCCGCAGCCGGAAGCGCTGGTCCGCGCGTTCCTGGACGCGGTCGCCGACACCCTGCCCCGCACCCCCGCCGCACCCCACGCCGCGGGCCGGTCGTTCGCCGCACGCACGGCCCAGCACCTGCCCGACGCCCACGACTGGGCCGCGGAGGTCGCCGCCGGCATGGACGCGGGCGTGCGGATCTCGCTCCGCCTGGACCTGTCGGCGTACGACCTGTTCGACCGGGGCGAGGAGGACGTGCCGGGGGGCGGGGGAGGCGGCGGTGTGCGCCACGCCGGAGCGGCCGTCGTCCAGGTGCACAGCCTCGCCGACCCCACTCTCGTCGCCGACGCGGCGGACCTGTGGTCGGGGGCGGCCGACGCGGCGTTCGGGGCCCGCGCGCGCGTGGACACCGCCCTGGCGGTACGGCGCGCGGCCCGGGTCTGGCCGCCGCTGGACCGGCTCACCGAGCAGGACGTGCCCGACGTGCTCGCCCTGTCCGAGGAGGAGGTCACCGACCTGCTGGGGGTGGCGGCGGGCCGGCTCGCCGCCGCCGGGGTCGCCGTGCACTGGCCCCGCGACCTGGCCCAGGACCTCACCGCGACCGCGGTGATCAGGACCGCGCCCGGTTCCGCGACCGACGGCACGGGCTTCTTCGAGAGCGAGGACCTCCTCCAGTTCCGCTGGCAGCTCGCGATCGGCGGCGACCCGCTCACCGAGGCAGAGATGGACACCCTCGCGGAGGCCCACCGGCCCGTCGTCCGGCTCCGCGACCGGTGGGTGCTGGTCGACCCGGCGCTCGTCCGCCGGGCCCGCAAGCGCGACCTCGGCCTGCTCGACCCGGTCGACGCCCTCTCCGTCGCCCTCACCGGCAGCGCGGAGGCCGACGGCGAGACGGTCGACGTGGTGCCCGTCGGCGCGCTGGCCGCCCTGCGCGACCGGCTCACGGCAGGCGTGCGCCCCGCCGCACCGCCGCCCGGCCTGCACGCCACCCTCCGCGACTACCAGCTGCGCGGGCTCGCCTGGCTCGACCTCATGACCTCGCTCGGCCTCGGCGGCTGCCTCGCCGACGACATGGGCCTCGGCAAGACCGTCACCGTCATCGCCCTGCACCTGAAGAGGGACCGGACCGAACCGACCCTGGTGGTCTGCCCTGCCTCCCTGCTGGGCAACTGGCAGCGGGAGATCGAGCGGTTCGCGCCCGGCGTCCCCGTCCGCCGCTTCCACGGCGCCGACCGCACCCTCGACGACCTGACCGGCGGATTCGTCCTCACCACCTACGGCACCATGCGGTCCGCCGCCACGACCCTGGCCGAACAGCCCTGGGGCATGGTCGTCGCGGACGAGGCCCAGCACGTCAAGAACCCGTACTCGGCGACGGCGAAGGCCCTGCGCACCATCCCGTCCCCGGCGCGGGTGGCGCTGACCGGCACCCCCGTGGAGAACAACCTCTCCGAGCTGTGGGCGCTGCTCGACTGGACCACCCCCGGGCTGCTCGGCCCCCTGAAGTCCTTCCGCGCCCGGCACGCGCGCGCGGTGGAGAACGGGGAGGACGACCAGGCGGTGGAGCGCCTGGCCCGGCTGATCCGCCCCTTCCTGCTGCGCCGCAGGAAGTCCGACCCGGGCATCGTCCCCGAGCTGCCGCCGAAGACCGAGACGGACCACCCCGTCCCGCTCACCCGTGAACAGGCCGCGCTGTACGAGGCGGTGGTGCGCGAGTCGATGCTCGCCATCGAGGAGGCCGAGGGCATGGGCCGCCGCGGTCTCGTCCTCAAGCTGCTGACCTCGCTGAAGCAGATCTGCGACCACCCCGCGCTGTTCCTGAAGGAGGAGCACCCGCCGGGCGGCGCCGACCGGATGACCGCGCGCTCGGGCAAGCTCGCCCTGCTGGACGAGCTGCTGGACACGGTGCTCGCGGAGGACGGCTCGGCGCTGGTCTTCACGCAGTACGTCGGCATGGCCCGCCTCATCACCGCGCACCTCGCCGCCCGCGCGGTCCCGGTCGACCTGCTGCACGGCGGTACGCCGGTGCCGGAGCGCGAGCGGATGGTGGACCGTTTCCAGAGCGGGGCGATCCCCGTCCTCGTGCTGTCCCTGAAGGCCGCCGGTACGGGCCTCAACCTCACCCGCGCCGGCCACGTCGTGCACGTCGACCGCTGGTGGAACCCGGCCGTGGAGGAGCAGGCCACCGACCGCGCCTACCGCATCGGACAGACCCAGCCGGTCCAGGTCCACCGGCTCATCACCGAGGGCACGGTCGAGGACCGCATCGCCGAGATGCTCCAGTCCAAGCGGGCCCTCGCCGACGCGATCCTCGGCTCCGGGGAGTCGGCCCTCACCGAACTGACGGCCCGTGAACTGTCCGACCTCGTGTCCCTGCGGAGGCCGTCATGACCCCCCGGCCCGCCGACGAGGCCCGCCGCGCCCTGCGGGAGGCACGCGAGCGCGGCGAGACGACGGACGCGGAGGGGGAGGGGGACCGCGGGGCGTCGACATCACCGCCCCCGCCCCCGTCGTCGCCGTCGGCCCCGGCACAGGGGCAGGAGGACGATCCGGGCCGGGAGCCGGCGGAGCACACCCCGCCGCGCCCCGGGGACATCGCCCGCGCCGCACTGCGCGGCGCACGCACCGCGCGGCAGGCGGGGGCGCATGGCGCTGCGGACCTGCCGGGCACGCCGCCCGACGAGCCCGACGCCGCCGAGGTGCCGCCGCAGGAGCGGCAGAGCCCCGCGGACCCGGCGGGCCCGAAGCATCGTGCGAAGCCGGCCGGTTCGGCGGCCCAGGGAGATCGCGGAGTCCCGGGGGAACCGACCTGCTCGGGAGACCGGGGGCCCGTGGGGGAGCCCGCCGCTCCTGGCGAGAAGACCGGCCGGTGCGACGACAGGGCCGACGCAGACGGCTCGCGCGGCCCGGGTGATCCCGACGGGGTGTCACTCCCCGGCTCCGTGGGCGCCGGGTCCGCCCGGCCGGCGGACGTGGCGCGCGAGGCGTTGCGGGCGGCGCGTCGGCAGGCGAAGGCGGACGCGGCCTCCGAGGGCGGGTCGGCCAAGAGCGCCGCTCACGCACGGCGGTCGTCACCTCCGGCCGGTCGTCAGCGCCGGGCGGGCGGTTCGGGCACCTCCGACGCCCGCGCCCGTGCCGTACGGGACTTCGCCGCGGGTGCCTTCCGACTGCCCCCGGAGGCGGACCCGGCCGAGGAGGCCCCGCCCGCCGGGGAGTCGCCCGGTGCGGCCGCCGCCCAGGGCCGAGCGACCGCGCACCAGGAGCAGGCCCCCTCGCCGGGCGCGGTCCCCGCTTCTCCCGCAGCGGGACCCGCGTCGCACCTGGAAGGCCCGGACTCCGATGCCGAGCGGTCGGGGCACTCGCAGCGGCCGTCGGAGGTGTCCGGCGTGGGCCCTGCCGCCGTATCCACCCCCGCCTCTCCTGAGGCCGGGCGTGCGTCGCACCCGGAAGGTCCGGACTCCCATGCCGAGCGGTCGGGGCATCCGCAGCGGCCGTCGGGGGTGCCCGGCATGGGCCCTGCCGACGGGGCCGCTTCCGCCTCCCCCGAAGCGGGACCTGGGCCGGACGGCCAGGGCTCCGATGCCGAGTGGGCCCGGCGCTCGCGGCAGCCGTCGGGGGTGCCCGGTGGGGATTTTGTCGGCGGAGCCGCTTCCGCCGCGCTCCGGGCCGGGTACGCGTCGCGTCCGGAGGGGCCGGAGCCCGACGCCGGGGGGTCCCGGCGGCCGCAGCAGCCGTCCGCGGCTGGCCGCCGGGCCTTCGCCGCACCGTCGCCCGCGCAGCCTCGCGCGCCCCGTTCGATGGCCGCCCCGGATCGTGACGGCGATCTCCGGCGCACCTTCCCCGCGCTGCCGCCCCGGAAGGCCGCGGACGAGGGCTTCGCCGGGACGTGGTGGGGAAACGCGTGGGTGACGGCGCTGGAGGAGGGCGCCCTGGACGCCGCCCGGCTGGAGCGCGGGCGGCGATACGCGGAGCGGGGGCGTGTCGACGCCATCACCGTGACGCCCGGTCTGGCCCTCGCCTACGTACAGGGCAGCCGTGCCCGGCCGTACCGCGTCCAGGTGCGGCTGCGGACGCTCGGCGACGCGGACTGGGACCGGTTCCTGGACGCCGCCGTCGAACGTCCCGGACACATCGCCGCCCTCCTCGACAAGGAACTCCCGCACTCCCTGGCCGACCTGGCCGACCGAGGCGTCCCGCTGCTGCCCGGCCCGGGCGACCTCACCCCGCAGTGCAGCTGCCCCGATTCCGGCCACCCCTGCAAGCACGCCGCCGCCCTCTGCTACCAGACGGCACGTCTGCTCGACGCCGACCCCTTCGTCCTGCTCCTGCTGCGCGGGCGGGGCGAGCGCGCGCTGCTGGACGCCCTGTCCCGGCGGAACGCGGCCCGCGCCGCACGCGCGGCCCAGGACCGCGGACCGGCGCCCCTGCCCGGCGTCCGGGCCGGAGAGGCGCTGACCCCGCGCGCCCTGCCGCCCCTCCCGGCGCCGCTGCCCGCACCCCCGCACCCCGAACAGCCACCGGCCTACCCGGCCGCCCCGGGCGGCCCCGACCCGTTCGCGCTGGACCAGCTGGCCACCGACGCGGCCGCCCGCGCCCACGCCCTGCTCACCACGGGGCGGGACCCCGTCGGCGGACTGACGCTGTGGCAGGACGCCGTGCGGCTCGCCGCCGCCCGCCCCGGCTCCGGCCTCACCGCGGGCACCCGCGCGCTCTACGCGTCCCTCGCCTCGGCCGCCGGGCGCGACACGGCGGAGCTGGCGCGGGCCGTCGCCGCCTGGCGGCAGGGCGGACCTGAGGGACTCGACGTCCTGGAGGAGCCCTGGGACCCGCCGGCCGGCCGTTTCGACCGCGCCCGCCCCCTGCTGCTCGCCGCCGACCTCCCCGCCTTCCGCCCCTGGCGCAACCGCCTCACCCACCCCAGGGGACACGTCCAGCTCAGACTCGGCCGGGTGGGGCTCTGGTTCGCGTACGAGTCGGAGCCCGGCCGCGAGGACTGGTGGCCGCGCGGCACACCCGACCTCGACCCGGTCGGCGCCCTCACCGGCCTGGGCACCCGAGTCGATCTCTGACCGCGCTCCGGCCGCGGGGCACGAAGTGGGCGTTGTCTTCCGCCTGCCGGATGTATAACCTCACCCATGGCATGTGACATTGCACTGTGAGGTGCGTGCGCGGAGGAGGAGCCGTTGACCCTGAAGGTCGTCGTCGTGGGCGCCGGAGTCGTCGGAGCCGCCTGTGCCTTCCACGCCGCCTCGGCGGGCCTGGACGTCACGGTCACCGACCGCGGACCCGTCGGCGCCGGGACGACGAGCCGCGGGGAGGGCAACGTCCTCCTCTCCGACAAGGAACCCGGCCCCGAACTCGACCTCGCCCGGCTGAGCCGCACACTGTGGGACGAGGCGGGCCGGGAGCTGGGCCCCGACACCTTCGAACTGGAGGCGAAGGGCGGCCTGGTCGTCGCGAGCGGTCCCGAAGGCCTCGCCACGCTCCAGGAGTTCGCCGCCCGGCAGGAGGCGGCGGGTGTCCGCGTCGAGCAGGTCGACCGGGTGCGGGACCTCGAACCACACCTCGCGCCCGACATTCCCGGCGGCGTCCACTACCCGCAGGACGCGCAGGTGCAGCCGGTGCTCGCGGCGGCCGCGCTGCTGCGAGCCGCCGTGCGGCGCGGCGCGCGCTTCAACCCGGGAGAGGTGGCCGGGGCGGTGACCGGCCGGGACGGCCGGGTCACCGGCGTCCGGACGGCCGCCGGTGACGTGCTGCCCGCCGACGCCGTCGTCAACGCCGCCGGCACCTGGGGCGGTGAGGTCGGGCGACGGCTCGGTGCTCCCGTCGAGGTGCTGCCGCGCCGCGGCTTCGTCCTGGTGACCGAACCGCTGCCGCCGATGGTCCGCCACAAGGTCTACTCCGCCGACTACGTCGCCAATGTCGCCTCCTTTGACGCCGGACTGGAGACCTCGTGCGTCGTGGAGGGCACGCGCGGCGGCACCATCCTCATCGGCGCCAGCCGGGAACGGGTCGGTTTCGACACCACGATGAACACCGCCGTGGTCACCAGGCTCGCGGCCCAGGCGTGCCGGCTCTTCCCCTTCCTCCGCGGAGTCCATCTGATGCGCGCCTACCGGGGGTTCAGGCCGTACTGCCCGGACCACCTGCCGGTGGTCGGCCCCGACCCGCGCGTGCCGGGCGTCCTGCACGCGTGCGGTCACGAGGGGGCGGGCATCGGCCTCGCCCCCGCGACCGGCGCGCTCGTGACGGCCCACCTGCTCGGCCGCCCCTGGCGCGGCGCCGATCCGGCCGCCCACACCGGCCTTCTCCCCGACCGCTTCCTGACCCCCGGAGGTGCGCCCCAGTGAGCGAGATCGTCGTCGACGGCGAGCCCCTGCCGTTCGTCGAGGGACAGACCGTCGCCGCGGCCCTGGTGGCCACGGGCCGCCTCGCCTGGCGCACCACCCGCGTCGGAGGCCGCCCGCGTGGCGTCTTCTGCGGCATCGGCGTCTGCTTCGACTGCCTCGTCACCGTCGACGGAGCCCGCGGACAGCGCGCCTGCCTGGTGCCGGCCCGGCCCGGCATGACCGTCACGACCCGGGAGGGCGACGATGAGTGAGCCGGCGGACCTCGTCGTCGTGGGCGCGGGCCCGGCCGGTATGGCCGCGGCGGCCACGGCGCTGGCCGGGGGACTGCGCGTCGTCCTGGTGGACTCCGGCACCGCCGTCGGCGGCCAGTACTGGCGGCACCCGCCGGAGCGCGCCCGCGCGGCCATCCCCACCGACGACCTGCACCACGGACTGCGCCGGTACCGCGCCCTGTGCGAGGCGTTGGCGGCGGGCCGGGCCGCGGGCCGGCTCGACCTGCGCCTGGGGCACCACGTCTGGTCCGCCGTCCGAGAGGGCGACGGGTTCGCGGTGCACGCGGTGGACCGTCGCGAGGCGCCGCGGGAGACCGCCCTCGTCCTGCGGGCGCCCAGGCTCCTGGCCGCCACCGGCGCCTACGACCGTCAACTGCCCTTCCCGGGCTGGGACCTGCCCGGGGTGCTGACCGTCGGCGGACTGCAGGCGCTGCTCAAGGGCGGCGGAGTGGCGGCCGGAAGCCGGGTGGCGCTGGGCGGCACCGGACCGTTCCTGCTGCCGGTCGCCGCCGGACTCGCGGCGCGCGGCGTCGAGGTCGTCGCGGTGTGCGAGGCGGCCCACCCGCGGGCGTGGCTGCGGCACCCCGGCGCGCTGCTGCGCAATCCCGGCAAGTGGGCCGAGGGAGCCGGGTACGCCGCCGCGCTCGTGCGCCACCGCGTCCCCGTCCGCCCGCGCACGGCGATCGTCGCGGCGGAGGGCGGCGCCCGCGTGACCTCGGTGCGGATCGCCGCGCTGGCGCCGGACGGCAGCCCGCGCCCGGGTACCGAGCGACGCGTCGAGGTCGACGCGGTCGGCGTCGGCTGGGGCTTCGCACCGCAGCTCGACCTGCTCGTCACCCTCGGTTGTGCCCTCACCGACTCGGCGGACGGCAACGTGGTGGCCGCGGTCGACGGCGGCCAGCGCACCACCGTCCCCGGTCTCTACGCCGCCGGGGAGACCTGTGGTGTGGGCGGGGCGGCGCTCGCCGTGAACGAGGGCCGCCTGGCCGCGGAGTCGGTCCTCGCCGACGCCGGCGCCACCCCCGTACCGGCGAACAGGCGCCTGGCCGCGGTGCGTTCGGCGGTGGCCCGGCAGCGGGCCTTCGCCCGGGCGATGGCGCTGGCCCACCCGCTGCCTCCCGCCTGGCCCTCGTGGCTGACCGACGAGACGGTCGTGTGCCGCTGCGAGGAGGTGACCGCCGGGGCGATCCGGGCCGCCCGCGCCGACGGCGCCCACGACCACCGGCAGGTCAAGCAGCTGACCCGGGCCGGCATGGGCTGGTGCCAGGGCCGGATGTGCGGGCCCGCCGTGCACTGCCTCACGGCGGGGCGGCGGGCGTACGAGCCCGCGGAACGACTCGTCGCGACGCCCGTCACCCTCGGGGCGCTCGCCGACCTCGACGAAGCACCGACGGCACCGACCGCACCGACCGCACCACAGGCATTGACCGCACCGCAGGCATCGACGGCACCGCCCGCGTCGACGGACAACGGTGAAACCGACAAGGAGTGTTCATGAGCGAGACCCGCAAGCCCTGGCACGGCGTCATCGTCGCGACCAGCCTGCCGTTCAACGACGACCTCTCGGTCGACTTCGCGGCCTACGGCGAGAGCGTCGCACACCTCGCCGAGCAGGGGATGCACGGCGTCGCGCCGAACGGCTCACTGGGCGAGTACCAGACCCTCACCTACGAGGAGCGCGACCGCGTGGTCGAGACCGCCCTCGCCAACGCCCCCGAAGGGTTCACCGTCATGCCGGGCGTCGGCGCCTACGGCGGTCGCGAGGCCGAGCGGCACGCCAGGTTCGCCAAGGACGCGGGCTGCCAGGCCGTCATGTGCCTGCCGCCCAACGCCTACCGCGCCGACGACCGCGCGGTGCTCGAACACTTCGAGCGGGTGGCCTCGGCCGGTCTGCCCGTCACCGCGTACAACAACCCCATCGACACCAAGGTGGACCTGCGCCCCGACCTGCTGGCCAAGCTGTACGCCGAAGGGTTCATCGTCGGGGTCAAGGAGTTCTCCGGCGACGTCCGGCGCTGCTACGAGATCTCCGAGCTGGCCCCGGGCCTCGACCTCATGATCGGCACCGACGACACCGTGCTGGAGGTGGCCGTCGCCGGGGCCAAGGGCTGGGTCGCCGGGTACCCGCAGGTCTTCCCCCGGGCCTGTCTCGCCCTGTACGAGGCGTCCGTGCGGGGCGACCTGGAGACGGCGCTGCCGCTCTACCGTCAACTGCACCCGGTGCTGCGGTGGGACAGCAAGACGGAGTTCGTCCAGGCCATCAAGCTCGGCCAGGAGATGACCGGCCGCCGCGGTGGTGTCTGCCGCCCGCCGCGACAGCCGCTCGGCCCGGAGACCGAGGCCGTCGTGCGCGCCGCCACCCAGGCCCTCGTCGACGCCGGGGTGAACTGACGATGCGTTCGACGGTCTGCTACCACGCCGTCGACTCGCACACCGAGGGAATGCCCACCCGCGTGATCACGGGCGGGGTGGGCGTCCTCCCCGGCGCGACGATGTTCGAGAAACGGCAGCGCTTCGTCGCCGAACGCGACCACCTGCGCACCCTGCTCATGTGCGAACCGCGCGGGCACGCCTCGATGTCCGGGGCCATTCTGCAACCGCCCACCCGGCCCGACGCCGACTACGGCGTGCTCTTCATCGAGGTCTCCGGCTGCCTGCCGATGTGCGGGCACGGGACCATCGGGGTCGCGACGGTCCTCGTCGAGACCGGCATGGTCGAGGTGACCGAGCCGGAGACCCTGGTGCGGCTCGACACCCCGGCCGGACTGGTCACGGCCCGGGTGCGGGTGCGCGACGGCCACGCCGAGTCGGTGACCCTGGAGAACGTCGCCTCGTACTGCCACGCACTCGACCAGGTCGTGGACGTCCCCGGATACGGTGCGGTGCGGTACGACATCGCCTACGGCGGCAACTTCTACGCCTTCGTCCGCACCGACGACCTCGGCATCCCCTTCGGGCGGGCACACAAGCAGCCGCTGCTCGACGCCGGACTGGCCGTCATGGGCGCGATCAACAAGCAGAACCCGGTGTCCCACCCGGAGAACCCGGAGATCGACGTGTGCCACCACGTCTACCTGGAGGCCCCCGGATCGACCGCCCGGCACTCGCGGCACGCCATGGCGATCCATCCGGGCTGGTTCGACCGCTCGCCCTGCGGCACGGGCACCAGCGCCCGGATGGCGCAGCTGCACGCCCGCGGTCTGCTGCCCGCCGGTCAGGACTTCGTCAACGAGTCCTTCATCGGCTCCCGCTTCGTCGGGCGGGTGCTGGGGGAGACCACGGTCGGGGACCGCCCGGCCGTCCTGCCGTCCGTCACCGGCCGCGCCTGGATCACCGGGACCGCGCAGTACCTGCTCGACCCCTCGGACCCCTACCCGGCGGGTTTCACCCTCTGACGGACCCGGCGGTGCCGTCCGCCCAGAGCGTGCGGACGTGCGCGAGATGGGTGCGCATGCACTCCTCGGCCTCCTGGCCGCGGCCGGCCACCATCAGGTCCAGCAGGTCGACGTGCTCCTGGGCGGAAGCCACCAGCCGCCCCGCCTCGTCGAGGCTGCCCAGCCCGAACAGGCGGGAACGCTTGCGAAGGTCGGCCACCACCTCCACCAGGTGGTGGTTGCCGGCCAGGGCCAGCAGTTCGAGGTGGAAGCGGTGATCGGCTTCGAGGTACTTGAGGACGTCGTGCTCCCGGGCCGCGGTGACGATCTGCTGCGCCAGCGGACGCAGCGCCTCCAACTGCCCGGCGGTCGCGGTCGCGGTGACGCGGCCCACGGTGGGAACCTCGATCAGGGTCCGGATCTCGGTGAACTCGTCGAGGTCCCGCTCGGTCATCTCGGTGATGCGGAACCCCTTGTTGCGCACCGCTTCGACCAGGCCCTCCCGGGCCAGGTCCAGCATGGCCTCGCGCACCGGGGTGGCGGAGACGCCCAGTTCGGCGGCGAGGGTGGGGGCGGAGTAGACCACACCGGGACGCAGGTCACCGGCGATGAGGGCGGCCCGCAGCGCGTCGGCGACCTGATCGCGCAGATGGGTCTGGACGGAGATCGCCCGCGAGGTGAGGTGCGGCATCCGTGCTCCTGCGTCCGTCCAGCCAACGACCCCTCACTATACAATGTCACGTTGCGTAGCCCGTCCGGGGTGATCCCGCGGTGTCCGGTTCTCGACGGTGCGCGGTAATTGCCTGGACTGTGACCCCCGTCCGACGGGAAACTTCCCGCTTCCGAACCTCCGGGGGTGTGATGGGGACAACAGATACGCGAGGACCGGCGCCGGGCAGGAGCGCGGTCGTCCTGGCGCTGCGCCACTACGGCCGGGAACTGCTGCGACTACGACGACTGGCCCTGCCCGCGCTGCTGCTGCCGGCCGTGGGCAACATCGGCATCCGCTACGTCGCTCCGCTGCTGATCGCCAAGCTGGCCGGACAGGCCGCCGACGAGGGCGGCCTCGCCCTGGGCCCGGCGCTGCCGTACGTGCTGGGCTTCGGTGTGACGCTGCTGCTCGCCGAGACCGTCTGGCGGATCGGGCAGCACTGTCTGAACCGCGTCGAGGCCCTCGGCATGGAGCACCTGTACGTGCGCGGCATGGACGAACTCCTCGCCAAGGACGCCGCGTTCTTCCACGACAACTTCGCGGGCTCCCTGACCAAACGGGTGCTCAGCTACGGCAAGCGCTTCGAGGACTTCGTCGACACCCTGACGTACCGGATCGTGGGCAGTCTCGTCCCCCTGGTGTTCGGTGCCGTCGTGCTCTGGAGCTACGAACCGATGCTCGTCGTCGGCCTGTTCGTCATGATCGCGCTGACGGCGGCGGCCGCGACCCCGCTGATCCGCCGTCGGCAGAGGCTCGTCAACGCCCGGGAGGCCGCTGTCGCCCTGGTCTCCGGCCATGTCGCCGACAGCCTCATGAACATGGAGACCATCCGGGCCTTCGCGGCCGAGCGGCGGGAGGCCGACGAACACCGCAGCCGGGTCGCGGACTCCCGGCGCCTGACCCTGAGGTCGTGGGACTACGGCAACCTGCGCGTGGACACCCTGATCGCACCCATGTCCGTACTGACCAACGTGCTGGGCCTGCTGGTCGCCATCGCCTTCGGCGGCCCGGGGCAGGGGGTGGAGGAGGTCGTCGTCGCCTTCACCTACTACTCCAACGCCACCCAGATCATGTTCGAGTTCAACCAGATCTACCGGCGGCTGGAAAGCTCGATGACCGAGGCCGCCCAGTTCACGGAGCTGCTCCTGGACCCGCCCACCGTGCTGGACGCCGAGGCGCCCGAACCCCTCGCGCCGCGGGACACCGGCATCCGCTTCGAGGCGGTGACCTTCGCCCACACGGGTGCGAAGCCGATCTTCCAGGGACTCGCCCTGGACGTGCCCGCGGGCGCCCGGATCGGCCTGGTCGGCAGGTCCGGCGGCGGCAAGACCACGCTCACCCGGCTCCTGCTGCGGATGTCCGACATCGACCACGGACGCATCCTGATCGGCGGTCAGGACATCAGCCGGCTGCGCCAGACCGACCTGCGCTCCCTGATCGCCTACGTCCCGCAGGAACCCGCCATGTTCCACCGCAGCCTGCGGGACAACATCGCCTTTGCCCGGCCGGGGGCCACCGACGAGGAGATCCACGCGGCCGCCGCGGCAGCGCACGTCACGGAGTTCGCCGAACAGCTCCCCGACGGCTTCGGCACGCTGGTCGGGGAGCGGGGGGTGAAGCTGTCCGGCGGCCAGCGTCAGCGTGTCGCCCTGGCCCGGGCGGTCCTGCGGGACGCTCCGGTCCTGCTGCTCGACGAGGCGACCAGCGCCCTGGACTCGGAGAGCGAACTCCTCGTCCAGGACGCCCTGTGGCGACTGATGGACGGACGCACGGCCCTCGTGGTCGCGCACCGCCTGAGCACCGTCGCCGGCATGGACCGCCTCGTCGTCCTGGACCGCGGACGCGTCGTGGAGCAGGGCTCACACCATGAACTGCTCGCGGCTCAGGGCGCCTACGCCAGGCTGTGGCAGCACCAGTCCGGCGGCTTCCTCGGCGAGAGCACCGAGTCCGCCTCGGAGGGCGAGAGCACCGGGACCGGGTCGGAGTCGGCCCTGGAACGCCCGGTCGGCTGACGGTCCCGCGGTCGCGGCGCGGACGGAGCGGGCGGCGTCAGTCGTCGTACGACAGCCCGTGTCCGGAGCGGAAGAGGACCTGGGTCGGGTCGTCGGCCCGCTGGACGGGAACGGGCAGCTTGCCGCGCGGCTCGACCCGGCCGGCGATCACCCGGGCGGCGGCCCGCAGTTCGACCTCGGTCCAGCAGTAGGAGACCAGGGAGGCCGGGACGTCGCCGAGGTGGGCGATGTCGTAGGGGTTGCGCACCGCGAGGTGGACGACGGGGACGCCCGTCGCGCGCAGCCGGGACACCAGGGTGCGCTGGGCACTGGTGGGGCCGACGTTGTCGGTGGTGACGATCACCGCGTCCCGTCCCCGTGCGGCGGCCACGGCCTCGTCGATCTTCGCCGCGTCGGGCTCCCGGCCGGTGGCGAGGTGGGTGGTGCGGTAGCCCAGCTCCTCGAACGCCCGGGCCAGCTCGGGCACCGTGGTGCGGGTGTCGTCGGTCGGGAAGGCCGGGTCGGCGCCGGTCACGAGCAGCTTCCGCTGTCTGCTCCGCAGCGGGAGCGCCGCGTCCTCGTTGACCAGCAGGGTGGTGGTGCGCTCGGCGATCCGGGCGGCGGCGAGCCGGTGCCCGCGGGCGCCGACGACCCGGTCGACCTCCTCGCGGGAGGTGTAGGGGCTGCCGCTGAACAGGCCGGCCTTGTCCTTGATCCGCAGGATGCGCAGGACCGACTCGTCGAGCCGGTCCTCGGTGATCTCCCCGCTGCGCACGGCGGCCAGGACGCCGTGGTAGGCGACGTCGATGTCGGGCGGGAACAGCAGTTGGTCGGCGCCGGCCTTGAGGGCGAGGACGGGCACGCGGTCGTCGCCGTACTTGGTGCGCACGCCGGCCATGTTGAGGGCGTCGGTGACGATCACGCCGTCGAAGCCGAGTTCGCCGCGCAGCACGCCCTTCAGGATGGCGGGCGACAGGGTGGCCGGCTCGTTGCTGGGGTCGAGCGCGGGGACCTGGAGGTGCGCGGTCATGATCGAGTCGACGCCGGCGGCGATCGCGGCCCGGAAGGGCGGGGCGTCGACGCGGTCCCACTCCTCGCGGGTGTGGGTGATCACCGGCAGTCCGGTGTGGCTGTCCTGCCCGGTGTCGCCGTGGCCGGGGAAGTGCTTGGCGCAGGCCACCACGCCGGTCTGCTGATAGCCCGTCACCTGGGCCGCCACCATGCGCCCGACCTCGCGCGCGTCGGCGCCGAAGGACCGGACGTTGATGATGGGGTTGGCCGGGTTGACGTTGACGTCGGCGACCGGGGCGAAGTTCTGATGGATGCCCAGGGCGGCGAGTTCGGTGCCCGAGATGCGCCCGGCGGCGCGCGCGTCGGAGAGCGAGCGGCCCGCGCCGAGCGCCATCGCACCCGGCAACTGGGTGGCGCCGCTGCCGATGCGGACGTTGGCCCCGTGCTCCTGGTCGATGGAGATCAGGGACGGCACGGGGGTGGGGAGGGCGAGCGAGGCCCGCTGCACACCGTTGGACAGGTCCGCGACCTGGCGGGGGTCCTGGATGTTGTTCGCCCAGCCGGAGAAGTAGATGACACCGCCGATGTGGTACTTGGCGATCAGCTCGGCCACGGAGCGGACGCCGAGTTCCCTGAGGTTGCGGTCCTGGTCGAACTGGCTGGGGGAGGTCGCCGACGTACCGTAGAAGTAGGGGACGAACAGCTGGCCGACCTTCGCCTCGGTGCTCATCCTGGAGATGATCTTCTTGAGGCGGTGGTCGCGCCCGTGCGCGGCCGCGGGGGTGGCCGTCACCCCCACGGCGCCCGCCGTGCTCGCGGCGACCACGGTCGCGGAGGCGAGAACGGTCCGTCTGGACAGACTCCGGTCCTGCATGCGGACATGCTCCTTCCAGCCTTGCACGTCAAGGGAGTTGAAGGAAATTTGGAGGACTCCGAACAGCGGGAAACGTAGCCTGCGCGTCACGGGCGGGCAAGAGGTCTAGACAAAATAGGTCTAGGCCACCGCGGGGATCGAGCGGCCCGCCCAATCCGGAGCCGGTTCGGTCAGGTCCGTGACGCGGCGCCGGACCGCGTCCGGGAACGCGGCGGCCCGGCCCGACCGCCGGTCGACGTGGACCCCGAGCAGCTCGGTCGTCGCCACCGGGACCGCGCCGGACGACGGCCCCGCCCCCGGTCCGGACACCACGTACATCTCGTGCGCGAAGCGCGCCTTGCGGGCCGCCGCGCCCAGCACCCGGGTACGGACGGCGAGGTGCGAGGCCTCGGGGACCTCCCTCAGGAAGCGGACGTGGGACTCGACCGTGTAGAGGGAGCAGCCCGTTCTCCCGCGGTAGCCGGAGTCCAGGCCCGTCGCGGCCATCAGCGCGTCCGTGGCGTGGCCGAAGACGAGGACGTAGTAGGCCTCGCTCATATGGCCGTTGTAGTCGACCCACTCCGGGCGGACCGTGCTGCGGAACAGGGGGAGCCTCGTCACCGTGGCTCCTCCCCGCGGTCCAGGCGGCCGGTGGCGCGCAGCACCTCGACGACGCCCCGGTCGCGTTCGGCCACCAGGTCCGCGAGGGTACGGCCGTCCGCCGCCTCGTCGCAGCCCGCCACCACGGCGTCGTACAACTCCTTGTCCAGCTCCGGTGCTTCCAGGCGCGTCCACGGCGACTTCAGGGACGGGCCGAAGTGGTCCAGCATGTGCGCCATGCCGCCCTCGCCGCCCGCGAGCGCGAAGGTCAGCATCGGCCCCATCACCGCCCAGCGCAGTCCCGGGCCCTCGGTGATCGACAGGTCGATGTCCCGGACCGTCGCCTCACCGTTCGCGACCATGTGCAGCGCCTCGCGCCACAGGGCCTCCTGGAGGCGGTTCGCGATGAACCCCGGCACCTCGTTGTCCATCGTGATGACGGACTTGCCCGCGACCTCGTAGAAGCGGGAGGCCCAGGCGACCGCCGCCGCGTCGGTGCGCTCGCCGCCGACGACCTCGACCAGCGGGATGAGGTAGGGCGGGTTGAACGGGTGCCCGACGACCAGGCGCGACGGGTCGGCGGCCGCCGTCTGCATGTCGGTCATCGGATAGCCGGAGGTGGAGGAGGCGATGACGACACCGGGCGGTGTCGCCGCGTCCAGGCGGGCCAGCAGCTCACGCTTGAGGCCGAGCTTCTCCGGAGCGCTCTCCTGGACGAAGTCGGCCTCGGCAACGGCCTGTTCGAGAGTGTCGGTCACGGTGAGCCGGTCTGCCGACGCGCCCTCGGCGAGGCCGAGCAGGGTGAGCGTCGGCCACGCCGCGTCGACCAGGCGGCGCAGCCTCCGCGCGGCGTCGGGCGCCGGGTCCCAGGCGGTCACGTCGTAGCCGCGCGCCAGGAAGTGGGCGACCCAGCCGCCGCCGATGACTCCGGCGCCGACGCAGGCGACGCGGCGGACGTTCTCGGGTGAGTTGGGCTCGGGGGAAGTCGTCTCGGGTGAGGCCGTCTCGGGTGGGTTCATGGGGGAAGGACCCTTCGTCGTCTGGGCGGACCGGCGGACTACTCGCGCGGCTTGAGGCCGAGGGTGGCGCGGGCCTCGTCCGGCGTCGCGACGCGTGCGCCCATCGACTCGGTGAGGGTCACGGCCCGCTCGACGAGCTGGGCGTTGGTGGCCTTGTCGCCCTTGCCGAGGTACAGGTTGTCCTCCAGGCCCACGCGGACGTGGCCGCCGAGCAGGATGGACTGCGCGACCCACGGCATCTGCATCCGCCCCAGGGCGAAGCTCGCCCAGCGCGCACCCTCGGGAAGCATGTGGACCATCGACTGGAGCACTCCGGGGTCCGCGGGCGCGCCCCACGGGATGCCCATGCACAACTGGAACACCGTCGGCTCGTCGAGCAGGCCCTCCGCGAGCAGCTGCTTGGCGAACCAGAGCTGACCGGTGTCGAAGATCTCCAGCTCGGGCCGCACGCCCAGCTCCTGGATCCGCCGCGCGCCCGCCCGCAGCATGTCGGGCGTCGAGACGTAGAGGTCCGAGCCGTCGCCGAAGTTGAGCGAACCGCAGTCCAGCGTGCAGATGTCGGGAAGCAGGTCCTCGACGTGCGGAAGCCGCTCCAGACCGCTGACGAGGTCGGTGCCGGGGAGGTGGGTGAGCGGGTCGTCCGGGTCGATGACCAGATCGCCGCCCATGCCGGCGGTGAGGTTGATGACGACGTCGGTGCCCGTCTCCTTGACGCGCTCGACGACCTCCCGGTACAGCTTCGGGTCGCGGGACGGGTCGCCGGTCTCCGGGTCGCGTACGTGGATGTGGACGACGGCCGCCCCGGCGGCGGCCGCCTCCACGGCGTTCCTGGCTATCTGCTCCGGGGTGACGGGGACGTGGGGGCTCTTGCGGACGGTGTCGCCGGCGCCTGTGAGCGCGCAGGTGATGATGACGTTCTCGGTCATGGGCATGCGGGAACTCCCGTGGTCGGGGTCTGTGTCGCTGCTGGGCCCGCTTCCGGTCTAGGGGGCCAGGATCGTCTCGGTGACATGGGTGGTCAGCGCCGCGTGCATCGCGTCCGCGGCACTGTCGGCCGACGGTCCGCCCACCGAGAGGACGTGCGTCGCCAGGCCGTCGATCAGCGCGGTGAGCGTCAGCGCCGCCGCCCGCGGATCGAGCCCGGCGCGGAACACGCCCTGCGCGACACCTCGGCGTACGACGTCCGCGACGGTCTCCCGCCACTGCCGGTAGTACTCGGAGTGCAGTCGGCCCACCGCGGTGGAGCGCGCGGCCTCGGCCCACAGGTCGAGCCACACCGCCCACTGGCGGCGCTGCTGTGCGGTGCGCGGTGTCTGCAGCGCGATGAGCTGGCGCAGCTCCGCCGCCGCGTCGTCCGCCTCGGCGAGACGGGCGGCGCGGCGCGCGGTGTCCTCGTCCATGCACCAGCGCACGGCCGCCTCCAGGAGTTCGGCGCGGCCGGGGAAGTGGTAGTGGATCGCGGCGCTGCTGGTGGCGCAGGCGCGGGCGATGTCGGCGACCCGCACCGCGTGGAAGCCGTGCTCCGCGATCAGCCGGACCGTCTCGCGGACGATCTGCAGCGGCCGCCCGCCCTCGACCCCGGCGGACGGCGCCGTGGTCTTCCCACCGGACCGGGTGCCGAGCAGCCAGCCCGCGTCCACCCCCGCCTCGTCGGCGATCCGCGCCAGCTCCGCGGCCGTGAAGCGGCGGGTGCCGCTCAGGGAACGCGACAGCTTGGACGGGTCCATGACGACACGGCGCGCGAACTCGCGCTGGCTGACGCCCGCGGCCGCGATGACCTCGCGGACGCGGACGCGGGCGCGGGCGGCGGTGTCGGCGGTCGGTGCGCCGCCGGGGACGTCGTCGGGTGCGTCGTCGGTCTCCACGGGCCACGACCTTAGGCGCGTATTGCGAAAAACTCAACGCACTCGCCAGGAAAAACCGCTGAAGCGCGGGTACATTGAGTATCTGACTGACGTGCCAGTCAGATACGCAACGGGGCGGGGGCGACGGGAGGGGAGCGCCCGGCCCCACGTGCCCCCTTCCATCACGGTTGGGTAGCGAGCCGGAACTATGGCTTCCGTCACAGCACACGCGATCTTGGCCTGATGAGATCGCCGGATGCTCGGTTTCCTCGTCCGTCTGCTGCCCTTCTGGGTCCGTGAGCCCCTGCTCATCCTGGTCGGGTCGGTTTTCGGCGTGCGCATCATGTACCTCGCCCACCGCGACGGCGAATGGCTGGCGGCCGGTATCGGCCTGGTGTTCCTGTTGGCCACCGCGGCCCGCGTCCACACGGTGGTCAAGGCCCTGCGCGCACGCCGCGCCCCCGGCCCGGCGGCCGCCCCGGACGAGACGGCGGACGGCACCGCCGCCGAGCCGCAACCGCAACCGCAACGGCAGCGTCCGGCCGAGCAGCGTCCCGCCGCCCCGGAGAAGGAACCCAACGCGTGGGGTCAGGCGGTCGCGGCCGTGGCCGTCTTCGCGGCACTCGGCGCCGCACTGTGGCTGGGCCCGAAGCTGCTGCCCTCCGACGACGGCAGCACACCGCAGGCCGCCTCGTGTCCGAGCGGGGAGGACGAGGAACTGCCGGGCGCCTACAAGAAGACGCCCCGGGCCGTGACAGGCGACGAGCTGTGCAGGGCGCTCAACAGGTCCGACCTGGCCCAACTCCTCGGCACGCCCGCGGAGACCGTGACCGTGGCATCCGGCACCAGCAACACCGCCCCGCTGACCGACGGGAAGATCGCCCAGCCGGAGGCCGAGGTCCAGTTCGACACGTACACCGTGAACGTCTCGGCCACGTACAACAAGCTGTCGATCGCCCAGTACGTCAAGCTGATGAAGTACGGCGAGGAGACGGACGTCAGGACGCTCTCCGTCCTCGGCCGGCCCGCGGTCCTCGCCTCGGACCACACCATGAGGATCGAGATCGCCCTGGGGAGCGGCGGTTCCGGCGGACCGGTCGAACAGGGCCCCCTGGCCCGGAGCCTGTCCGTGGCCTTCGACGCGAAGGACCGGGGCGGCTACTACGACATCACCGTGTGGAGCACGTCCGGAGCCCTCCCGGACGACGGCGCCCTGCTCGGCATCGCCGAGAAGGTGCTCCCGACGCTCCCCGAACGGACCGTGTGAGACACCGGCGGCGACGGGTGGGCACGTTCGGACCGTCGCCGCCGGGGACGCCGGTCAGTCCTTGCCGTCGTCGGCGGTGTCCGGGCCACGGAGCGGAGTGCGGTGGCATCGGGCGCCGGTCCGGGCGGTGATGTCCTCGACGGTGACGCCGGGAGCCGTCTCGACCAGGACGAGGCCCTGGTCGGTGACGTCGAGGACCCCGAGGTCGGTGATGATCCGGTGGACGCACCGCTCGCCGGTGAGGGGGAGAGCGCACTCGTCCAGGATCTTGGGGGTGCCGTCCTTGGCGGTGTGCTCCATGAGGACGATGACGCGCCGTGCGCCGTGCACGAGGTCCATGGCGCCGCCCATGCCCTTGACCATCTTGCCGGGGATCATCCAGTTGGCCAGGTCGCCGCGGGCGGAGACCTGCATGGCACCGAGGACGGCGGTGTCGATGTGGCCGCCGCGGATCATGCCGAAGGAGAGCGCGGAGTCGAAGAAGGACGCCCCGGGCAGGACGGTGACGGTCTCCTTGCCGGCGTTGATCAGGTCGGGGTCGACCTCGTCCTCGGTGGGGTAGGGACCGGTGCCCAGGATGCCGTTCTCGGAGTGCAGGACGACGTGGACGCCGGGCGGGAGATGGCCGGGGATCAGGGTGGGCAGGCCGATGCCGAGGTTGACGTAGGAGCCGTCGGTGAGTTCGGCGGCGGCGCGGGCGGCCATCTGGTCGCGGGTCCAGCTCACGGGCGTACGGTCCTCTTCTCTATCGGCTTGTCGGCGGCCTGGCCGGCGGTGAGGGCGACGACCCGCTGGACGTAGATGCCGGGCAGGTGGATCTCGTCGGGCCGCAGCGCGCCCGGTTCGACGAGTTCCTCGACCTCGGCGACGGTGACGCGGCCGGCCATGGCGGCGAGGGGGTTGAAGTTGGCGGTGGCCCGGCGGAAGACGAGATTGCCGTGGTGGTCGCCGCGCCAGGCCCGGACGAGGGCGAAGTCGGTGGTGATGCCGTGCTCCAGGACGTGCGCGCGCCCGCCGAAGTCGCGCGTCTCCTTGGGCGGGGAGGCGACGGCCACGGTGCCGTCGGGCGCGTAGCGCCACGGCAGCCCGCCGTTCGCGACCTGGGTGCCGACGCCGGCCGGGGTGTAGAAGGCGGGGATGCCCGCGCCGCCGGCCCGCAGCCGCTCGGCGAGCGTGCCCTGCGGTGTCAGTTCCACTTCGAGTTCGCCGCCGAGGTACTGGCGGGCGAACTCCTTGTTCTCGCCGACGTAGGAGCCGGTGACGCGGGCGATACGGCCGGCGCGGAGCAGGACGCCGAGACCGCGGCCGTCGACGCCGCAGTTGTTGGAGACGACCTCCAGGCCGCTCGTGCCCCGCTCGTACAGGGCGCGGATCAGGACTTCGGGGACGCCGCTGAGGCCGAAGCCGCCGACGGCGAGCGAGGCGCCGTCGGGGATGTCGGCGACCGCTTCGGCGGCGCCGGGACGGACCTTGTTCACGTGCCAACTGCCTTTCGGTTCTGGGTCTGCGCGGAGATCGGCGTCACCTTGCCCGTCAGTCGCTTCACGGCGCCGCCTCCCGCAGGGCGTCGGAGACGGACTTGACGCCGCCGTGCGCGGTCATGCCCCCGTCGACCGGGATCTCCGCGCCGCTGATGAACGACGCGTCGTCGGACAGCAGGAACACGACGAGGGGCGCCACCTCGCCGACCGTGCCGGTGCGGCCGAGCGGCGTCTCCTTGATGTTGGCCTTGCGGAAGGCGGGCGCGGCGGAGGCGGTCATCTCCGTCTCGATGTAGCCGGGGTGAATGGTGTTGACGCGGATGCCGCGCGGGCCCAGCTCCAGTGCGGCGGTCTTCGACAGGCCGCGCAGCGCCCACTTGCTGGTCGTGTAGGCGACCGGGTAGTGCGCGGTGAGGGCCGCCGAGGAGCCGACGTTGACGACCGAGGAGCCCGGCGGCATGAGCGGCGCCAGGTGCTGGATGCCGAGCAGCGGACCGGTCACGTTGACCGCGTGGACGCGGGCCATGTCCTCGGGGCGCACGTCGCCGAGGCGGGCCCGCCAGGTGAGGCCGGCGTTGTTGACCAGGCCGTGCACCTGCCCGTACGACTCCCGCAGCTCCGCGGCGAGTTCCGCCCAGTCCCGCTCGGCGGTGACGTCCAGGCGCCGGCAGCCCGGCGCTTCGGTGGCGTCGGTGGCGATGACGCGGGCGCCCTCGCGGGTGAGGGCCTCGGCCTCGGCGGCGCCCTGACCCCGGGCCGCGCCGGTGACGACGACGACCTTGCCGAGCAGCCTCTTGGGGTGCGGGCCGCTCACGGCCGCTCCCGGGAGCGGCGCCGGCCGGCGGGGAGCGGGACGGGATCGACGCCGGGGACGACGGTGTTGACGAGGGTGCCGATGCCCTCGACGGTCAGGGTGACGGTGTCGCCCGGCCTCAGCGGCGGCGGGGTCTGCTCGCCGCGGCGCCCCCACAGTTCGGCCAGGCAGCCGCCGTTGCCGCAGGTGCCGGAGCCGAGGACGTCACCCGGGACGACGCGGGTCCCGCGGGAGGCGTAGGCGGTCATCTCCTCGAAGGTCCAGCTCATGTGGGACAGCAGGTCCTCGCCGACCTTCTCGCCGTTGACCTCGGCGGTGAGGGCCAGGCGCAGGAAGCCGTCGGTGTCCCGGTAGGGCTCCAGTTCGTCCGCGGTGACCAGGCAGGGGCCGAGGGTGGTGGCGGTGTCCTTGCCCTTGCAGGGGCCGAGGCCGACCTTCATCTCCGCGCCCTGGAGGTCTCGCGCGGACCAGTCGTTGAAGACGGTGTAGCCGACGATGTGGTCGCGGGCCTGCTCGGGGGTGAGGTCCCGGCCCTCCCGGCCGATCACGGCGCCCACCTCCAGCTCGAAGTCGAGCACGGCCGAGCCGGGCGGCACCGGGATGCCGTCCCGGTGGCCGTAGATCGCGTGCGGGTTGGTGAAGTAGAAGGTCGGCGCCGCGTACCACTGCTCGGGGACGCCGCCGGTGCCCTCCACGGACCGGCGCACCCCCTCCACGTGTTCCTCGAAGGTCACGAAGTCCCGCACCGAGGCGGGCCGCAGCGGAGGCAGCAGGCGGACCTGGGAGACGTGCGGGCCCGGGGGGACGTCCAGGGCCGCGGCGCCGGCGGCGAGCAGCCCGGGGAGCCCGTCGGTCTCCTCGATCAGTGCGGTGAGGGAAGTGACGCCCGGCAGGGGGAGAAGGGTGCCGTCCTCCTCGACGACGGCCACCCGGTGACGGTCTCGGTGTTCGTAGGCGGCGAAACGCATGGTGCGGCTCCAGCGGAGTGTGATCAGGGGAGTGGGACGCGCGTGAGGTCGTGGCCTGCCGCCGGTCTCGCCGCCGGATACCGGGGACGCGGCAGCGCGCGTCGGGGCAGGACCGCGGGCCGCGTCCCCGGAGTCGGCCGGGTGGTTCAGACCGGCGGGGCGACGAACACGCCGCGGTCGGGGTCGTTGAAGGACTCCTTGGCGACGAGTTCGTTCATGGGGTTGGCGGTGCCCCACTGGTCGGTGACCTCGGGCTGGGAGAAGTCGTAGACGTGCGGGTGCCAGGTGTCCTCGTCCAGGTTCTCCAGCTCGGTGGTGTACTCGACGGTGTTGCCGTGCGGGTCGAGGAAGTACGTGAACGTGTTGTCACCGGCCATGTGCCGTCCGGGGCCCCAGATCTTCCTGAAGCCCGCCCGCATGACCCGGCCCGAGCCGCGCATGTACTCGTCGAGGCCGCGCATCTCGAAGGAGACGTGGTGCAGGGCGGTGTGCGGGCCCTGCGCGATGGCCATCGAGTGGTGCTGGTTGCTGATCCGCATGAAGTGCATGACCTCGCCCATGTGCGGCGAGCTGAGCGTGTCGGAGAGGGCGAAGCCGAGGTGCCGCTCGTACCACTCGCGGGTGCGGTTCAGGTCGGGGGAGTTGAGGACGACGTGGGAGAGCTTGACCGGGATGGACTCCTTCTCCTCGATCTTGCGGTGCTGCCTGACCTCGACGTCGGCGGAGACCTCGATGGTGCGGCCGTCGACGTCGAAGAAGCGGAAGCCGTAACCGCCGCCGGGGGTGTCGACCTTGCCCGGCCGGGAGATCAACTGCACGCCCCCGGCCAGCAGCCGCTCGGCGAGGGTGTCGACGTCCGCCGGGCTCGCGGCGCCGTAGGAGACGAGGTCGAGTCGCTTCTCCTCGGCCTTGCGCAGCCGTACGACGTACTGCTCCGGGGAGCCCTCGGCGGCCAGGAAGGAGATGCCGGAGTCCTCGGCGACCTTGGTCAGGCCCCAGACTCCGGCGTAGAAGTCGAGCTGCTTGTCGTAGTCGGGCACGGCGAGGTCGACGTGCCGCAGGTGGGTGAGCAGACGCATGATGATCAGTCCTTCCGGAGGAGGGCGGCGGCGTTGCCGCCCCGGACGGCGTGGAAGTCGGCCTCGGGCAGTCGTGCGGCGCGCAGGGCGCCGAGCGGGTCCTCGGTGCCCATGTCGAAGGGGAAGTCCGAGCCGAGCAGCACCCGGTCGGCCCCGGCCGCCCGCACCAGCTCCCGCAGCACGTGCGGGTCGTGGACGAGGGAGTCGAAGTACAGCCGCTTCAGGTAGCTGCTGGGCGGGTGCGCGCACCCGGCGCCCGCGTCGGTGCGGGCCGACCAGGCGTGGTCGGAGCGGCCGATGTGGGTGGGCAGGTAGCCGCCGCCGTGCGCCGCGATCAGCCGCAGGCCCGGGTGCCGGTCGAGGACACCGGAGAAGATCAGGTGGGAGAGGGCGACGGCGTTCTCGGTGGGCTGGCCGACGGTGTTGGACAGGTACCACTGGTCCAGCCGCTCGTCGAGGGTGCAGCCGAAGGGGTGCAGGAAGACGAGCGCGCCGGTCTCCTCGGCCCGGGACCAGAAGGGCTCGTAGGCCGGGTCGGACAGCTCGCGGCCGGGGGCGTGGCTGGAGATCTCTACCCCGGCCAGGCCCTGGCGCCGGGCGTGGTCCAGGGCGCGGACCGCCTGCTCCGGATGCTGGAGCGGGGCCAGCCCGAGTCCGCGCAGCCGCTCGGGGGCGGCCGAACAGTGCGCGGCCGTGGCCTCGTTGGCGAGCCGGTACAGCTTCTCGGCGGTGTGCTCGTCGGCCCAGTAGTGGTAGTGCGAGGGGGAAGGGCTGACCAGCTGGACGTCCACGCCCTGGGCGTCCATCGCGGCCAGCCGCACGGCCGGGTCGGTCAGCCTCGGGATGCGCTCGCGCACCATGGGGCCGCTGACGGCGAGGGCGTCGGGGCCGTTGCGCCGGGCGTCCAGCTCCTTGGCCTCGGCGTGTCCGGGCAGACCGGCGACCAGCGCCTCGACCTCGGGCAGCAGGACGTGGGCGTGCACGTCCACGGTGGGTGTGTCCACTGCGGTCACGGCAGCTCCCTCAGCATGGTCATGGTGCGGGCCATCAGGCCGGGCACATCGGCGTCGCGCACCCCGTCGAGCTGCCACTGCCCGATCTGCACGGACGCCTCGACGACCGGGCGGACGCGGGCGATCCGCCGGTCGTGGTACGCCTGGAACAGGGCGTCGTCCCACTCGTCGGACCCGGTCAGCATCTGCGCGAGCACCCAGGCGTCCTCCAGGGACAGCGCGGCGCCCTGGGCGAGGGTGGGCGGACAGCAGTGCGCGGCATCCCCGACGAGAACGACGCGGCCGCGGTGCCAGGACCCCTCGACCAGCAGCCGGTCGAACCAGGTGTAGTTGACCTTCGCCGGGTCGGTGATGTGCTCGGTGATCTCCGGCCAGCAGCCGCCGTAGTGCCGGGTCAGGCGGCGCATCTCGTCCGCGTACGACTCGGGCGGTATCGCGGCGCGGTCGCGGTTGGCCTCGACGACGTACGCGTACAGCGTGGTCTCGCTGGTCGGGCAGTAGCCGGCGATGTAGGCCGGGCCGCCGTAGGCGAGGTCGGTGCGGGTCACGCCGGCGGGGCGCGGGGCGGCGATGCGCCAGATGGCCATGCCGGTCGGTTCGGGCTTGTCCGTGATGCCGATCGCGGCGCGGGTGGCGGAACCGAGGCCGTCGGCGGCGACCACGAGGTCGTAGCGGCCCTCGGCGCCGTCGCTGAAGCGGACGCAGACGCCTTCGGCGTCCTGGTCCAGGATCTCGGCGGTGGTACCCAGCCGGACCGACGCGCCGCCGGCCCGCACGGCATCGATGAGGATCCGCTGGAGCCGCGGGCGCTGCATGCCGACGGTGGCGGGCAGGTCGTCGCCACCGGTGCGCAGGTCGTCCTGGGCGTGCAGGACGGTGCCGTCGGGGGCGGTGATGCCGACCGAGCCGAAGCCGAAACCGGACGCCTCCACCTGTTCCCAGACCCCGAGTTCGCGCAGGACGCGAAGGGCGTTGCCCTGGAGGGTGATGCCGGAGCCCGCGGTGGCGTTCCAGTCGTCCTTGGCCTCGATCAGGTCCACCTGGAGGCCGGCCCGGTCCAGCAGGACCGTCACGGCGTTGCCGGCCGCGCCCCCGCCGATCACCAGGACCTTACGGGCTTTGCTCATGGGGAACTCCCTTGTTCCGCTGGTTACTTGACGGCGATCGGGTTGACGGGTGAGCCGACGGCCCCGGTGATGGGCAGGGGAGCCGCGGTGAGCCAGAAGTCGTACACACCGTCGGCGGCGCAGTCCGCGGCGAGCGCGTCCAGGTCCCACATCTCGCCGATCAGCAGGCCGATGTGCGGGATGGCGACCTGGTGCAGCGGCTGGAAGGCGTGCTCGAACTCGTTCGGTCGGACCTCGAAGCCCCACGTGTCGGTGGCGATCGCGGCGATCTCGCTGCCGTGCAGCCAGCCGGCCGTGGTGAACGACAGGCCGGGGGCCGCCCCTCCGGCGTAGTCGCCCCAGCCGTCGCGGCGCACCCGGGCGAGCTGGCCGGTGCGGACCAGGACGATGTCGCCGCGCCCTACCCGCACACCGTGCGCCTCGGCCGTCGCGGTCAGGTGCTCCTCGGTGATCGCGAAGCCGTCCGGCAGCTCCCCGTCCTCGCCGACGACCCGGCCGACGTCCAGGAGCACCCCGCGTCCGGCGACGTGCGGGGCCATGTGCTCGATGCCGGTGACCAGGTCGCCGTCGGAGGTGACGACCTGCTCGGCGGGACGGCCGTTCCACGCCTTGCCGTGGTCGAAGATGTGGCCGAGCCCGTCCCACTGGGTGGAGCACTGCAGCGGCATCGCGATGACGTCGTCGGCGCCGCCGATGCCGTGCGGCAGGCCCTGGTTGCCGAGGGCGGCGTCGGTGCCGGTGTCCAGCATGGTGTGCACCGGGTTGGTGCGGCGGCGCCAGCCCTTCTGCGGGCCGTCGATGTCGAAGCGCTGCGAGAGCGAGAAGCTGACGCCCCGCCGGACCAGTGCGGCACCCTCGCGGCGCTTGGTCCCGTCGAGGAAGTTGAGCGTGCCGAGCACGTCGTCCTCGCCCCAGCGGTTCCAGTTGGAGCACGCCTTCGCGGTCCGGGCGATCGAGCCCTCGGGGTCGGTGCGGTCCGGCGTCACCGGGTCACCTCCGCCACGCAGCGGGTGCGCTGGGCGCCGAGCCCGGTGATGGAGGCGTCCATGACGTCGCCGTCACGCAGCAGCCGGCCCCAGTGCATGCCGTTGCCGGCCGGGGAGCCGGTGAGCACCAGGTCGCCGGGCAGCAGCCGGGCGGTCTGCGAGGCGTAGGACACCATCCGCGCCACGTTGAAGATCATGTCCTTGGTGGACTCGTCCTGCATGGTCTCGCCGTTGAGCTTCAGCGTGAGGCGCAGGTCGCCCGGGTCCGCGAGGGAGGCGGCGGGCACGATCCAGGGGCCGAGCGGGGTGAATCCCGGCGCGTTCTTGCTCCGCAGCCAGTCGGTACCGATCTGCGGCATGTCCCGGCGGAAGACGGTGGCGCGGTCGGTGAGGTCGTTGGCGATGGTGTAGCCGGCGACGTGGCCGAGGGCCTCCTCGACGGACACCCGGTGGGCCGGGCGGCCGATGACCGCGGCCAGCTCCAGCTCCCAGTCGGGCTTCTCGGCCCAGGTGGGCAGTACGACGTCGTCGTAGGGCCCGGTGATCGCGCTCGGCAGCCCGATGAACACGTACGGCAGGTCCTCGGCGGCCCGCCGGTCCATGATGTCAGCCGCCTCCGCGCGCCGCTCCTCCTCCGGCCGGTCGTCGTCCGGGGCCCGGTGGGCGACGTGCAGGTCGATCACGTGCTGCCGGTAGTTGGCCCCCGACTGGAACACCTGGCGCGGCTCCACCGGAGCGTGCGCCCGGAACTGCGCCAGCGGCCCGCGTACGGGGCCGGCGGCGCCGGCCAGTGCGGTCAGCCTCGGCAGCACCGCGTCCCAGTCGTCCAGGACCCCCCGCACGGTCAGCGAGGCGTCGCCCAGGGCGGACCGCAGATCGATCACCTGGGCGTCGGGAGTGACGAGAGCGGGGAAGGCGGGGCCCTCGGGAGCGGAAAGGGTGGCCAGGGCGAAGGGTCCGGCGAAGGGGGCGGACGCGGCTTCAGGTTTCACGGACATGTCCTCCTGATTGCGATGGCACTAATGTGGACTCGCCACCCGTGATCAGGGAAATAGATTCCGTGGATGACGGCCATCCATCCGCCGAATTCGTGCAGGTCGTCGCAGGACAGCTAGGAAAACCGCCGTGAATCTCAGTCGCCTGGACCTCAACCTCGTCGTCGCCCTGCGCGCCCTGCTGGAGGAGCGCAACGTCACCCGCGCCGGGCAGCGCGTCGGCCTGAGCCAGCCGGCGATGAGCGCGGCGCTCTCCCGGCTGCGCCGGCACTTCGACGACGACCTGCTGGCCCGGGTCGGCGGCCACTACGAACTCACCGCCCTCGGACAGGTCCTCCTCGACCGCGCCTCCACCGCCTACGAGCTGCTGGAACGCCTCTTCGCCAGCCAGGCGGACTTCGACCCCGCCAGTGAGAGCCGTGAGTTCAAACTCGTGGCGTCCGACTACGCGGTCGCCGTCTTCGGAGCCGAACTCGCCCGGGTCGTGCACCAGGAGGCCCCCGGCATCCGGCTGCGCTTCGCCCAGACGCCGACCACCGTGGTGGACGCCACGGACACCCTGCTCAGCGCCACCGACGGTCTGCTCATGCCGCACGGCGTCATCAGCGACTTCCCCGCCACCGACCTCTACCAGGACCGGTGGGTCTTCCTCGTCGCCGACGACCACCCGAGCGTCGACGACCGGCTGACCCGGGAGGACCTGGCCCGGCTGCCCTGGGTCACCTACCAGCGCACCTACGACGCCCCGGCCGTCCGCCAGCTCGGCATGCTGGGCATCGAGCCCCGCGTCGAGGTCTCCGTCGACAGCTTCCAGATCATGCCGCTGCTGGTCAGCGGAACCCGGCGCATCGGCCTGATCCAGGCCCGCCTCGCCCGGCTCCTGGCGCCGCTCGCCGCCGTACGCGTGGTGGAGCCGCCCTACGAGGCGGTGCCCCTGCGGGAGGCGCTGTGGTGGCACCCGGTGCACACCCACGACGCGGCCCACATCTGGCTGCGTGAGACGGCCGCGCGGGTCGGCAGACGGATGGCGGACGAGCCCGGGGGTGAGCGGCGCCCGCCGCACGTGGACGACGCCCGGCGCACGTGAACAGGGACGTCATCCACAGGACGGATGGATTCCATCCGCAAGGTGAATGGCGGCAGGGGTGGGCAGGGCGCCCGGCAGGACGCATGCTCGGACAGGGCCCGTCGGCGCCGTTCACGCTCGACGTCTTCTCCGGCAGCCGGACGATCCTCGTCCCCGGGGCCCCTGTCCCCGTACCGCCGGCCGGAGTCTCGCCGTGCTCGTTCCCCGTGCCGTCCCCTTCATCCCGCCGCCACACCGCACTCGGCGGCCGGCCACCGGTCAGCCGCGCGGACAGCCCCGCGGGTCAGGGCGCCTGGCGCCCTTGCGGCGCGCCGGTGGTGGAGCGCACCACCAGGCGGGGGGTCATCGTGGTCTGCATGGGCCGGTCCCTCCGGCTCTCGACGCGTTCGACGAGCATCCGGGCGGCGGCGGACCCCATGGTGTGTCCCGCCTGGTCCACGCTGGTCAGTTGCACGGGTGCCAGGGCGGCGAGCGCGGTGTTGTTGTAGCCGACGAGCGACAGGTCCCGCGGGATGCGCAGGCCGAGTTCGTGCGCGGCGCGGTAGACGCCCAGCGCGGCGACGTCCGCGCCCGTCATCACGGCGGTCGGCGGACGGTCCGCGGTCAGCAGCGTCATGCCCGGACACCGCGGACATCGGGGCGGCGGCCTGACCCGACGACGGACGACGCCTTCGAGGCCCTCGCGAACGCGTTCCCCCTGCGGGCCCTCCCCGACGCCGTCGGCCTCGGCCCGCACGGGAGAACCTGCTGCCCTACGGCGACACGGCCTTCAACGCCTTCGGACCGCGCAACGCCCTTGTCCAAGCCGACGCGCACCGGGTCGGGGACCTGTCGGCCTGGGTGAACGCCCAGTGCGCCCGCGAGGCGTCGAGCGAGGACGGCTTCGGCGCCCGGATCCGGGCGGCCGCCGACCGCGACCCGGACCGCTGGAGCGACCCCGACCGCTTCGACCTCACCCGCGATCCGTCGGGTCACGTCGGCTTCGGCATGGGCATCCACCAGTGCGTCGGCCGGCACGTCGCCCGCCCGGAGGCGGAGTCCCTGCTGGCCGCGCTCGCCCGCCGCGTCGGGCACCTCGAACTCGCCGGCGAGCCGAGGCGACACCTCAACAACACCCCGCGCTCCTGGGCCTCGCTTCCCGTGCGCGTCCGCCCGCACGCACAGGGGTGACGTCCTGCGTCCGGTGGTGACCTCCGACGGCCGGAGGGCAGCCGGCCGGGCAGCCGACCCGCCGCACGACGGCACAAGCCGGTACGAAATACTCTCCCGATGAGGTCACGGACTTCCCCGGCCGGCCGGGCGGTCACGATACGGAGGGCCGTCGCACGGGATGCCAGGCGGCTCACGCGGCTCGTGCGTGACTCGGGCGCCTACGCGGACGAGTACGCTGCCGCGGTCGTGGACTACCGGGTCGGACCCGATTACATCGAGGCCCACCGCGTCTTCGTGGCCGTCGGCGCCGACCAGGGCGGAGGCCGGGTCCTCGGGTTCTACTCGCTCGTCCTCGCACCGCCCGAGCTCGACCTGCTGTTCGTCGCCGACGGAGCGCAGGGAAGGGGGATCGGACGGCTGCTCGTCGCGCACATGAAGTCCGAGGCCCGTGCCGCCGGGCTCGACCGTGTCAAGGTCGTGTCGCATCCTCCCGCCGAGGGCTTCTACCACCGCGCGGGCGCGGTGCGGACCGGGACCGTACGGGCGAGCCCGCCGGCCGTGCCGTGGGATCGCCCGGAATTCGAGTTCCGCGTCGGTCCGGAATGACGCGGTGTGCCGGTTCGCCCCGTCGTGGGGGGCCGGAGGCGACCGCCGGCATGAACCCGGCCGGGGCGACCGCGACGGATCAGAGCGGCCCGGTCCAAGGAGAACGGCGGGTGGGCCGTGCCGTCCGGGATCGCGTGGCCGCCCAGCTGGCGAGGATCTTGAGCCGGTCCTCGGACGGGGTGCCGGGCTCGGCCGTGTAGACGATCAGGTCGTGCACGGCTCGGGACGACAGGGGGAGGTCGAGGGACTGGAAGGTCAGTTCCAGGTGACCGACGTGGGGGTGCTGGAGCCGTTTGACGCCGTCGTGGCGCATCAGGACGTCGTGCGCGGCCCATTGGCCGCGGAACTCGGGGCTGAGGGTGGACAGCTCGCCGACGAGTTCGCGCAGTGCCCGGTCGTGGGGCTCGCGCCCGGTCTCGGCGCGCAGCAGGGCGGCGGTGGCGGCACCGGCGGCGTCCCAGTCGGGGAAGAAGTCGAGTGCACCGGGGTCGAGGAAGATGTAGCGGGCGATGTTGGGACGGCCGCGCTCGTCGGTGGTGGCGCTGTCGAACAGCGGCGCGAGCAGGGCTCGGGCCAGGGCGTTGCCGGCGACGATGTCCGTGCGGCCGTTGCGTACGAACGCCGAGGACATCGTCATGGAGTCGAGCAGCCACTGGACCCGGCGCGGGACCTCGACGTCCCTGCGACGCGACGGTGTGCGATGCGCGTGCCGCGACGACCGGGCCAGCTCGAACAGGTAGGCGCGTTCGTCGTCGTCCAGCCGCAGGGCACGGGCGACCGCGTCGAGGACGTCTTCGGACACGCCGCCGATGTGGCCCTTCTCCAGCCGCGTGTACCACTCCGTGCTAACGCCGGCGAGGACGGCGACCTCCTCGCGCCGCAGCCCGGCGACCCGGCGGCGGGCGTTGGTAGGCAGTCCGGCCTGCGCGGGGGTGATCCTGGCACGCCGGCCGGCGAGGAAGTCCCGGACGTCGCCGCGGTTCCCGGGCTGCTGGTCCATGTCATGCATGCTAATCGCCGGTCAGGGCGTGAGGGGGGTCGAGCTTGTACCCCCCATGGACACGGCCTTCTCCGGTCGTGGCGACCGCGGTCTCCTGGGGTTCGGCCGTTCCGACACGGTCGTGAGAGCGAACAGCGGAGGCAAGACATGACGAGCAAGGCGCTGACGGTGCCGGCGGTGGCGTTGGGCACATGGGCCTGGGGGGACAGCGGAGAGGCCGGCGACGGCTACTTCGGCAGCCGGCTGAGCGAGTCCGGGCTGCGGGAGGTCGTCGAGAAGGCGCAGTCGAACGGGTTCACCTTGTGGGACACCGCCGTGGCGTACGGCCTGGGCCGGTCGGAGAGCGTCCTCGCCCGGGCGCTGTCGGGACTTCCCCGCGGCGAGTACCAGCTGTCGACGAAGTTCACCCCGCAGTTGGCGGGCGACGGCGACGATCCGGTCGCGGACATGCTGGACCAGAGCCTCGACCGACTGCGTACCGACTACGTGGATCTCTTCTGGATCCACAATCCCGCCGACGTGGCTCGATGGACGCCGTCCGTGATCCCGCTGCTCAGGAGCGGAAAGATCAAGCACATCGGCGTCTCCAACCACAACGTGGCCCAGATCGCTCTCGCCGATCGGATCCTCGGCGAGGCCGGCTTCCGCGTGGAGGCGGTCCAGAACCACTACAGCCTCCTGTACCGGGGCTCTGAGCGCGCGGGCATCCTCGACCACTGCCGCGAGCACGACGTGCGGTTCTTCTCGTACATGGTCCTCGAGCAAGGAGCGCTGACCGGCAGGTACAGCCCGGCGAACCCGCTGCCGGAGGGGAGCAGCCGGGCGGCCGTGTACAACGGCGTCCTGCCCCGGCTGCGGGAGCTGACGGACCGGATGGAGGCGATCGGCAGGGACCGGGGCGCGTCCGCCGCCGATGTCGCCACCGCCTGGGCCGTCGCCAAGGGGACCACCCCGATCGTCGGGGTCACGAAGGCGGCTCACGTCGACGGGTTGGTCCGGGCTCGGGGCGTCGAGCTGGGCGACGAGGAGATCGCCGAACTGGAGGCGCTGGCGGACGCCGCGGACGTCGACACGCGCGGCTGGTGGGAGCAGGCGATGTAGCTGCCCGGGGTCCCGCCCGTACGTGACGGTGCTGCTCAGGGAGCTGTCAAGATGTATTAATAAATAATGCGCGGCGTTACCATGGGCCCGCGTCCGTGCCCGCGGCGCCCACCACCGCGCGCCTCGCGCGCCCGATGTCAAGGAGATGGCGGCATGGCGGCCTACAGCACCCGCGGCGTGCACGGACAGGTGGTCCAGTCGCTCGGAGCGCGCATCGTGGGTGGCGCCGTCCCCGAGGGCACCACGCTCGACGTACGGGCGCTGGGGGAGGAGCTGGACGTCAGTCTGACCGTCATGCGGGAGTCGCTGAAGGTCCTCGCTGGTAAGGGGCTCGTCGACGCGCGGCAGAAGCGAGGCACCTTCGTCAGGGCGCGCAAGGACTGGAACCTGCTCGACGCCGATGTCATCCGGTGGCGCGTCGAAGGAGGCGCCGGCGAGGATCTGATGCGGGACCTCGCCGATGTCCGGTCCATCATCGAGCCCGCCGCCGCCCACCGTGCCGCCCTGCACAGGACCGACGCCGACCTCGACGCCCTGGAGGCGGCGCTCGGCCTCATGGGGCGGGCCCGAACGGACTCGTCCGACGCGGCCGAGGCCGACGCGGCCTTCCATCGCGCGCTGCTGGTGGCAACCGGCAACGAGATGCTGGCCCGCATGGACATGCTGCTCGAACCGGGCCTGCGGGAGCGGGACCGCCTCGTCCATGCCCATGCGTCCGTCGGGGACCCCGTGCCCAGCCACCGTGCCGTCCTCGATGCCGTGCGCGACGGTGACGCCCCCCGAGCCGAACTCGCCATGCTCGATCTCCTGGCGAAGGCGGTCGAAGACCTGGACCAGGTCGCCGGGCGGGCGGCCGGCACCGGTTCACCGGGGCGGCGCGGCCCCCGTGTGTGATCGGTGCCTCGCCGGGACGCCTTGGCCTCACTCGATAATTCATATTTAATAACTCCAGGGGGCGGTCATGGCCGCCGGCCCCGACCGTCCCGTCCGCGCCGCAGCCTCCGGAGCCGCTCATGCCGTCCATGCACCCGCCGCCTTCCGGGGCCCGGCCCCGTTTCGACGGACGCGTCGCCGTGGTCACGGGCGCGGCCGGGGGAATCGGTGCGGCCGTGGCCCGACGGCTCGCCGACGAGGGGGCCCGCGTCCTCGTCGCCGACATCGACACGGCGGAGGGGGAGCGCACGGCCCGCGCCATCCGGGACGCCGGCGGGGAGGCCGTGTTCCACCGGACCGACGTGAGCGACGAAGGGTCCTGGGCCGCGGCGTTGGACGCCGTCCGCGGCGCCTACGGCCCCGTCTCCGCCCTCGTCTCCAACGCCTACGCCGTGCGCGTCGCCCCCGCCCACGACACCACGCTCGACCAGTGGAACCAACAGCTCGGCGTCACGCTGACCGGCGCTTTCCTCGGCTTCCGTGCCTGCCTGGACGATCTGCGCGCCACCCGCGGCAGCGCCGTCCTGGTCTCCTCGGTCCACGCCCTCGTCGGACTGCCGGGCCGCCCCGCCTATGCCTCCGCCAAAGCCGGACTCACCGGACTGGCCCGCCAGTTGGCCGTCGAGTACGGGCCCGACGTACGGGTCAACGCGCTGCTGCCCGGGCCCGTGCTCACGCGCGCCTGGGACGGTATCGGCGAGGAGGACCGGCGGCGCAGCGCCGAGCAGACCGTCGCCGCGCGCCTCGGCCGTCCCGAAGAGGTCGCCGGGGCCACGGCTTTCCTCCTGAGCGAGGACGCGTCCTTCGTCACCGGGGCCTCACTGGTCGTCGACGGCGGCTGGAGCGCCTACAAGACCTCTTCCTGAACCGTGCCCGCCCCGCGGAGGACGCCCGTGTCCGGTGTCGCGACCGGCCGACGGTGCCCGGCCGCACCAAGGAGAAGCATGAAGATCACCCGCGTCGAGACGTTCGCCGTGCCGCCGCGCTGGCTGCTGTGCCGTGTAGAGACGGACGAAGGCGTCGTCGGCTGGGGCGAGCCCATGGTCGAGGGCCGTGCGGCCACCGTCCGCACCGCCGTGCGAGAGCTGTCAGAACTCCTCGTCGGACAGGATCCGATGCGCATCGAGGACCACTGGCAGACCATGACCAAGGGGTCCTTCTACCGCGGCGGTCCCGTTCTCTCCAGCGCGGTCGCCGGACTCGACCAGGCCCTGTGGGACATCGCCGGCAAGGTGTACGGCGCTCCCGTGTACCAGTTGCTCGGCGGCCCCGTGCGCGACCGGGTGCGGGCCTACACCTGGGTCGGCGGCGACGAGCCCGGCCAGATCGCCGAGGCCGTCCGGGAGCAGGTGGAGGCGGGTTTCACCGCCGTCAAGATGAACGCCAGTGGCCGGATGAACCGGCTGGCGACCGTCCGGGACGTCGACGAGGTCGTCTCCCGTGCGGCGGCCGCCCGGGAGGCCCTGGGCGACGACCGGGACTTCGCCGTCGACTTCCACGGCCGGTTCACGGTCGCCAACGCCGCCAAGCTGCTGCCGCACCTCGCCCCGTACAACCCGCTGTTCGTCGAGGAACCCGTACTCCCCGAGTACACCCACCGGTTGCGGGACCTGACCGCCTCGTCCCCCGTACCGCTGGCCCTCGGCGAGCGCCTCTACTCGCGCACCGACGTCCTGCCTGCCCTCACCGCCGGAGTGGCCGTCCTCCAGCCCGACCTCTCGCACGCCGGCGGCATCTCCGAGGTCCGCCGGATCGCCGCGCTCGCCGAGACCTTCGACGTGCTCATGGCGCCGCACTGCCCGCTCGGGCCCGTCTCGCTCGCCGCCAGCCTCCAGGTCGCCTTCGGCACCCCGAACTTCCTCATCCAGGAGCAGAGCATAGGCATCCACTACAACGTGGGCGCCGGTCCGCTGGACTACCTGGTCGACACCACCCCGCTGCGGTTCCACGACGGCCACCTGCTGCGCACCACCGCCCCCGGCCTCGGCATCGAGGTGGACGAGAAGGCGGTCCGCGCCGCCGACGGCACCGCCGCGGATTGGCACAATCCGCTGTGGCGGCACACCGACGGCTCCTTCGCCGAGTGGTGACCCCGCCCGGCGCCCCCGCCCGACCCCGACCTTCCTGGACGTGACCATGAACGCCCCGCAGTCCCGCGCCACCGACAGCTTCTCCGCCGTGCTGCGGCGCACCCGGCTGGCCGCCATCGTGCGCGGCCCGGATGCCGACGCCGCGCTGCGCACCGTCCTGACCCTGCTCGACGAGGGCGTGTCCCTCGTCGAGGTCTCGCTCAACACGGCCGACGCCCTCGGTGTCATCCGCCGGGCCGTCGCCGAGGCCGGCCCCACGGCCTTCGTCGGCGCGGGCACCGTGCTGACCGAGGACGACGTCGTCCGCGCCCGGGAGGCCGGCGCGAGCTGGATCGTGACCCCCGCGCTCACCGAGTCCGTGGCCGCCTCGGTCCGCGTCGGACTGCCGGTGCTGGCAGGAGCCCTCACTCCGACCGAGGCCGTCGCCGCCCGGCGTGCCGGAGCCGACGCCGTCAAGCTCTTCCCCGCTTCGGCCGGCGGCCCCGCCTACCTCAAGGCCCTCCGCGACCCCTTCCCGGACCTGCCCTTCGTACCGGTCGGCGGGGTGGACCTGACCGGCGCCGAGCAGTACCTCGCGCACGGCGCCGTCGCGGTCGGCGTCGGCTCCCCGCTGGTGGGCGACGCCGCGCGCGGCGGCGACCTGGACGCCCTGCGCGAGCGCGCCCGGCGCTTCGTCGCGCTCTGCGCCGCCGACCCCGCGCGGGGGCGGGCATGAGCACCGGCCCCGACACCGGGCAGGTCGCCGCGGACGTCCTCACGTTCGGCGAGACCATGCTCGCCGCGCAACTGCCCGGACCGCTCGCGATCGGCGCCGAGGCCCGCACCACCATCGCCGGTGCCGAGTCCAACGTGGCCATCGGCCTGGCCCGCCTGGGCCACCGGGCCGCCTGGGCCGGCCTGGTCGGCGACGACGAACCCGGCCGGCTGATCCTGCGCACACTGCGCGGCGAAGGCGTCGACACCTCCCACGCCGGCGTCCGCCCCGAGGCGCCCACCGGCGGCATGCTCCGTGAGCGACGCGTGGCCGACCTGGTCCGCGTCCACTACTGGCGCCGCCACTCCGCCGCCTCCCTGCTCACCCCGGTCGACCTCGTGCCCGCCCTGGACGCCGGCGCCCGCGTCCTGCACCTGACCGGCATCACCTGCGCACTCGGCCCCGGCCCGCTGGAGGCGGTGCGCGAGGCCGCCGCCCACGCGCACGACCGCGGCCGGACCGTCGTCCTGGACGTCAACCACCGGCAGCGCCTGTGGACGGCCGAGGACGCGGGCAAGGCACTGCTGCCCCTGCTGGACCACGTCACCGTCCTGATCGCCTCCGACGACGAACTCCCCGTGGTCACCGGTGCCTTCGCCGAGCAGCCGCAGGGGGAGGAGGCCGCCGTCGACGCGCTGTTGGCGGCCGGGGTCAGGGAAGTGGTCGTCAAACGCGGGGGCGAGGGAGCCGCCCTCCGGGACCGCGACGGCTCCCGGCACACGGTCCCCGCCCTGCGGGTGCCCGTACGGGACACGGTGGGAGCGGGCGACGCGTTCTGCGCCGGCTACCTCTCGGGACTCCTCGACGGACTGCCCCCGAACGGACGCCTGGACCGCGCCAACACCCTCGGCGCGTTCGCCGTCGCCTCGGACGGCGACTGGGAGGGCCTGCCCCGCCGGGACGAACTGGGGCTGCTCTCCGCCGCCCCGGGCACCACGATCCGCTGACCCGTCCACGACCACCGGGAGCGCCCCACCATGACCGATCTGTCGCCTCTGGGCGCACCGGACCGCCTGGAACTCGGCGAGGGCATCCGCTGGGCCGACGGCCGGCTCGTCTGCGTCGACATCCTCACCGGCCGCCTGCTCACCGCGGACGGCGAGGGCACCGCCGGGCTGCGGACCCTCGCCCGTCTGGACGTACCGCTCGGCGCGGTGGCCCCCGTCGCCGGTCGGCCCGGCACCTGGATCGCGGCCGCCGGCACCGGCATCTGCCTGCTCACCCCCGGCACGGACCCCGAGTGGCTGGCCGACCCCGAGCGGGCCGCGCCGACCGCGATGCGGATGAACGACGGCTGCGCCGACCCGCACGGCCGCTTCTGGGCCGGGAGCATGGCCTACGACGGGACACCGGACGCCGGCTCCCTGTACCGGACCGGCCCCGACGGCACGGTCACCAGGGTCCTCAGGGGCGTCACCGTTCCCAACGGCCCTGCCTTCGACCGGGACGGCACCACCATGTACCTCGCCGACAGCGCGCGTGGTCTCGTACGGCGCCACTTTGTGGACCCGCGGGACGGCGGCCTCGGCGAGGGCGAGGAGTTCGCCCGGATCACCGAGGGCAGCCCCGACGGCATGACCGTGGACGCCGAGGGTGCCCTGTGGACGGCGGTCTGGGGCGCGGGCGAGGTCCGCCGCTACCTGCCCGACGGCACCCTGGCGACGGTACTGGGCCTGCCGGTGACCCAGCCCGCAGGCGTCTGCCTCGGCGGCGCGGACGGACGCACCCTCTACGTCACGACTGCCCGGGTGGGACTGGCCGCCCCGGGACCGCTCGACGGGGCGGTGTTCCGCGCCCGGGTGGAGGTGCCCGGCCTGCCGACGGCCGGCTACCGCTCCAGGGCGACCTGACCGCCGTACGCCCCAAACGCCTGTGCCCGGCACCTCGGGTCCGCCGAGGTGCCGGGCACAGGCGTTTGGGGCGGGCGTCAGCCGGGCAGCACCGCCACCGCTCCCAGAACGTCCCTCCCGCAGCACACCTCCACCCGCGCAGCGCCCGGACCGGCCGGCAACCGGGTGTCGAGGACCAGGGGCGTACCCGCCCCGCACGCACCGACGGGCAGCCGCCGCAGCACCCGGCCGGCCGTGTCCCGCACCAGCAGGGCCGCCGGGCCGCCGCCCGACGGCACGCACACGCCGGTCACCTTCCCCTCGGCGTACGTGAGCGGCTCGCCCCACCAGGCGTGCGCGCCGACCGAGGTCACCGCGCCGAGCCGGGGACCGAGCGACACGGTGCCGTCCAGCGCGGTGGTGTCGCCGGGCGCCAGTTCGCGGTACGGACCGAGCGCCTCGCACTCCACGATCCGGTGGCGCGGACGCAGGCCGCCCAAGTGCTCCAGCGGCGCGTCCAGGGGGTGTTCCATCCACACCTCGGCCCGCGAGCCGTCGTCCGTGTAAGCGGCGAAGGGGTCGACGGGGAAGCGGTAGGTCCAGGTGCCGGCCGGGCCGACGTGGGCGATCCACCCGGCCGCGTCGGGGAAGCCGACCTTGCCGACCACGTCCTGCGCCGGGACGTGCAGGACGTCGCCGTGTCGCTCGACCCGCGGCCGGCCGGTGCCCGCGACCAGGTCCACGGTGGCCGGCGCGCCCGACCCGGACGTCCCCAGCCACACCCCGTCTCCCGGCCGGTCGGCCGGACACCCCGGCAACTGGGTCACGTTCCACAGCGCCCACCGGACGGTCCGTGCCGAGACGTTGTGGGCGCTGAGCCGCAGCGCGAAGTCGCACCGGCCGGACGCGAGAGTGATCCGGCGGGTCAGGCGGAGCCCGGTGCGCGGATCGTCGCCGCTGGTGAGCGTGATGTCGGCGCGCGAGCCGTCGTCGGCGACGTCCACCTCGCAGGCGTACGCCCCCGAGTCCAGGACGGGGTCCGGTGGGCCCGCCCACTCCCCGGGCCCCGACCAGCCCTGCGGGGCGGGCCAGGTCTTGTCGCCGCCCCAGTTGTGCCAGGCGGACATCGGGCCGTCGTGGGGGCCGACGGCACGCGGGTCACGGGCGTTGAGCGCGTCGTCCAGGAGTTCCGGGTCCCGGTGCAGGAACTCGCGGCCGTCCAGGACCGCCGACAGGAGGCGGCCGCCCAGCGCGGGGGCGATCAGCAGGCGGACCAGGCCGTTGTCCACCTCCACGATCTCGTGTCCGGCGCGCGCCCGCCGGACGGCGCTGACCCGGCCCTGGCGATCTCGGTGGGCGGGTGTACTGCTCACGGAGGTGCTCCTCGGAGAACGGGCCCGGACGGCAGTGGAGTCACCGCCGTCCGGGCCGCGCGGTGGGAAAGGATGCCGCGGCGCGTGCGGTCAGTCCTCGAAGACGAGGCAGACCTTGCCGGCGGCGCGACCGGCCGCCGCCTCGTAGGCGCGCTCTGCCCCGGTGAGCGGGAAGCGGTCGCTGACCAGCCGCTCGGGGTGCAGTTCCTGCCGGGCGAGCAGTTCGGCCAGCCGGGTCATGCCCTGCACGGAGGTGACCCAGGAACCGGAGATCAGCACCTGCTTGTGGAGGACGTCGTCCGAGACGTCGAGAGTCATCTGCCCGCCCTCGCCGACGAGCGCGAGCCGGCCGCGCACCCGCAGCGCCTTGAGGGCGAGGGAGCGGGCCGCGGGGTGACCGGAGCAGTCCACGGCCGCCTCGACACCGGTGCCACCGGTCAGCTCCAGCACCCGCTCCAGCGGCTCGGCGGAGGAGTCGAGCACCTCGTCGAACAGCCCGAGCGAGCGGGCCCACTCCATCCGTTCGGGGACGACCTCGGCGCCGTACACGGTGCGTACGCCGAAGGCCCGGGCGACCATGGCGGCCGCGGCGCCGACCGGGCCGAGCCCGGTGACCAGCAGTCGGTCCGCCCCGCTCAGCGCGATCCGGGAGAGCGCCTCGTAGACCGTGCCGATGCCGCAGGCGATGAAGGCGCCGTCGACGTAGGTGAGCGGCTCGGGCAGCGGGACGCAGGTGTTCTCCTCGGCGAGGAGGTACGGGGCATGGCCACCGTCGCGCTGCCAGCCGTAGGCGGCGCGGGCCTTCGATGTGCAGCCGATGAAGTAGCCGCGTGCGCACTCGTCGCACTGGCCGCAGCCGGAGATGTGGTAGACCGCGACCCGGTCGCCGGGCTGGAGCCGTTTGCAGCCGGGGCCCACCTCGACGACCTCGCCGGCCGGTTCGTGCCCGGCCACCACGTCGTCGTAGCGGGCGCCGCCCTCACCGATGTGGCCGTTGTAGATGTAGTGGATGTCGCTGCCGCAGATCCCGGACGCGCGCGTACGCAGGACGACCTGGCCGTGGCCGGCCCGGGGCCGGGGCGTCTCGCGCAGGTCGACGGTGCCGTCCCCCGGCAGGAAGGCGCCGGTCATCGTGGCGGTGCTGGAGGCTGTGCTCATGTCGTTCCTCGTTGCTTCGGGTACGGAGTGTCGGGGGAGGGGGCGCGGCCGGTCAGGACGCCTGGAGGTCCTTCGGCGCGAGGGAGACCGCCGGCGCGGGGCCACCGGTGCGGCGCGACCCGGGGTCCTCGGGCACGTCCAGGTAGCGCCAGGTGAGCAGGGCGCCCGCCAGGTACATGCAGATGTAGACGATGACGACGCCGGTGTGGCCCACGAGGGGGTCGACGACGGAGTACGTCAGGGGCCCGACGAAGGTGGACAGTCCGGCGGCGAGGCTGTAGATGCCCATGGCGTTGCCCTTGTCCTCCTCGGGTACCAGGGACGGGAGCAGCGCGGACAGCGGGATGTACCCGGCGAGCATGATGCCGTAGACGACCGTGGCCAGCAGGGCGACGGCGTAGTTGCCGGGGGCGAGCTGGGGCACCCAGTAGACGAGCGCCACGCCGAGCGCGCAGCCGACGCCGCCGGCCCAGGCGATGGTGGAGCGCCAGCCCAGCCGGTCGCTGATCCGGCCGAAGAACGGGTCGGCGAGGATGCCGATGACGCCCATGAAGGTGACCAGGGCCAGGTACTTCGATTCGCTGATGCCGATGTCGTCGGTGAAGAACGACGGCAGGAAGACGAAGAACCCGAAGTACGGCGTCGTGTTGATCATCCGGACCACCGCGGCGATCCCGATGCGCGGATGGCGCTTGAGGACACTGACTCCGCGCAGCAGTTCCGACCGGAAGGAGAAGTCCGGTGCCGTGGTGTCGACCATCGGCCGGGTGCCGCGGGCTTCCTTGACGGCGAAGGAGCCGATCGCCGCGCCCACCGCGACCAGCCCCAGGGACAGCCAGAAGGTGGAATAGGCCCCGACCAGGGGGATGCTGACGGCGGCGATGGCGGAGCCGATGGTGGGCAGCCCCGCGCTGTAGGCGAACCAGAACCAGCCGGCGGCGGAACCGCGCAGTTCCCTGCGGGCGGTGAGCTGGATCCACAGCAGGAACGCGTAGGCGAACAGCGGATAGGCGATGCCGCGCAGGCCGTAGAAGACGTAGACGAGTACCTGGTTCTCGCTGGGGAGGGCCAGGGTGAGGAAGAGGACCTCGAAGACGATCCAGAGCACCGCGCCGATCCGCATGACACGGCGCGGTCCCCATACGTTGGACAGGGCGCCGGAGAGCCAGGAGCCGAGGGCGACGAAGGCGCCGTAGACGCTGATGACGAGACCCGCGCCGGAGGAGGTGAAGCCGCTGTCGCGGAGGTACGGCTCCAGGTAGTTGGACTCCACGCCGTCACCGATCATGAAGATCAGGACCGCGACATATCCCCACATCAGGGGGCGGGGGATGCCTATGCGCTCCACCCAGGGCAGCGCGCTGCGCGACACCGTCGGCGCGCCGGGGGCTGTGCTCATCGAAGTTCCTTCCTGGGCCCGGGGCAGGCCGGGGACGTAGCCGGAAGCGGCAAGCGCAGCCATTAAATATGAATTAATCCGGGGTTTCAATGGTGGCCCCGGTCACAGCGGGAAGACCGCCCCGTACCGGCGCAGTGCCGCGCTGTCACGCCCCTCGTCGGCCACGGGCTCGCATCGGGGGCTTCGCCTCAGCGGCTGGAGAGCCGCTCGTCGAGGGAGTCCGCGGCCTGCGAGGCGGCCCAGGAGGCCGGCAGGCGCAGGCCCTCCTCGGACGGCGAGCCGGGCTCGGCGGTATGGATCAGCAGGGTGAGGCCGGGCTCGGCGTCGACGGCCGAGCCGTGCCAGGAGAGGGTGAGGTCGCCGACGACGGAGTGGTGGAAGCGTTTGCTGTCGGTGCCGGTGCCGGTGCCGGTGCCGGTGCCGTGACGACGACGAACGCGGGCCCGGCGGTGACGGCGTCCAGGGTCCACAGAAGACTCTCGGGCGGCTCGCGCTGCTTGCCGCCCGCGCGGGGCCGGGCGGGCGAGCGCGTCGGAGCCCTCCTGGGCTTGGGTGAGGTGCAGCAGGTGGGCCCGTTCGACACATCTCGCCGACCGACGGCGAAGTCGCACGGCTCAGTGCCGTCGGCCGGCCCTGAGGAGCCTCGACGTCCCGTGAGTGTCCTCTTGCGGAGGTCGGAGGGCGGGCCTGTGCAAGAGGACGCTCACGGCGGGCACAGGCGGCGTTGCTGCCATCTGCACCCGGGTGTCATCCGGCCGCCGTGCGTACCTTGGGCGGCGTCCGGCGTGTCGTAGGGGCGTCCAGGTGGAGGACGACGGTGGTGTAGAAGCGGTGCACGGCATCGTCCACGCTTCGGATGAAGCCGGTCTCGGCGTTGCCGCGGCCGCTCCCCATGCTCTTGAGCAGGGACAGACGGAACCCAGTGATCTTGGCGTTGTTGTCCTTGGGGAGCAGGTCCGCCGGCTCGGGGCGCAGCCGCTCCAGGGTTCCGCGGGGGCCTGCGGCTTCGCTGTCGACGAGGGTTTCGACGTGCAGGTCCGCCGGTGCCTCGGCCAGGCGCCGGATGAGTCGCTTGGCCCAGCTCAGGGGGTAGCCCTGTTCGGAGGCCGGGATGTCGATGCCTGTGCGCAGCTTGCCGGTGCGGAGATCGGCGCTGACGGTCAGGACGCCGGGGGTGCCGTCGATGCGCAGGTCCGCTTGGAGCCGCCCGTTGAGGCAGAGCTGGTCGGCGAGGCGGTTTCGGCGCTCTTTGGGGTCCGTTCCGCGCTTGGCGCGCTGGACGGGCAGGACCTTCTGCCCGAGTTCGCCGCCGAGCCTCAGGCAGACCTGGCGGATGAGCCGCTCCCAGTTCTCGACCACTTCCAGTGCCCGGGCGTCGCCCTGGCAAAGGGTTTCGTCGTCGATCCCGTTGCGCACGGGGACCCATGCGGGCCCCATGTTCTGGAAGCCGTGGCAGCCTGAATTCTCGTGCTGCAGGTAGTGCAGCAGCTCCTGCAGAAGCCAGGCGTGCGCGGCGTTGCTCACGCCCTCGTGCCTGATCAGCATCTGCGCCTGGTGGGCGACTTCGGCCCAGGACAGGTGCCAGAGGGCGACCTTGTGCTTGCGTCGCTTGTCGATCTTGACGTCTACGAGCGGGCTGCCTTCCAGCGCGACGTCGTTCGTCAGCGTGATCACGGCCTCGTAACCTCGGCGCGCGGCGATGTCCATGTACGCCTGCATCTGGTCGCCCTTGAGCGCGTTGCCATTGGTCTTCGTCTCGACCAGCGCGGTCCACAGCTTGCCGGCCCGCTCCACCCGGACCACCCCGTCCGGGCGCCGCGGACTGTCCCCATGCGGCAGAGAGACCTCCGTGAACGTCTCCATACGGCCCGCCGGAGCCCCGAACCCAGCGGTGAGCCTTCTGCTGAACTCCGGCACCTGCGCCATAACCGACAGCAGTACCGAGGTGGCGCGCATCTCACGGTCCCGGTCGCTCTTGAGCACCGAGACCGGGAAGAGCCTGGCCGACTTCCAGGAGTCGTTCTCCGCCAGGGTCTTCTTGACCGTCTTGGGGAGGGTGACCTTCTTCTTGGCGGTGCGAGGACGGGCGGCCGGCTTCTTCGGCTCGCGGGTTCCGTCCTCAGGTCGGCGAGGGGCGGGGACGGCTTCCAGCGACGCATGCCTGTCCGGCTTCTCGGTCGGCTTCTCGGGCGGCGCCAGAGCCGTCGCATCCGCCTGCTCGCCGGCCTCCGTGCCGTCGAGCGTCGCTTCGGATTCTGCAGCCGCGTCGTCCTCGATGTCGACCCCGAAGTCGGTGGCCAGCCCGGCAAGCCCCGTTTCGTAGCCTTGCCCGACGGCACGGAACTTCCATCCCTCACCCCGCCGGTACAGCTCACCGAAGATGACTGCCGTCACGGAGCCGACGTTGGCGACGGCGAACCGCAGGAGGCCCTCACCGGCCGCGTCGGCCAGCGTGATCCTCACGTCGTCCAGCTCACCGAATCCGGCCTCGCCGTATCTGCTCGCGGCGACGACGATCCGGTCGATCCCGGACGGCACGGCGGTGAGGTCGAAACTGATTCGGTCCTCACTTCCGTCCGCCGTCGGCGTCTTGCCCAGGAGCTGCACGCTCCCGTCGGCGGCCACCGGATGGTTGTAGAAGTAGAAGTCGCCGTCGCTGCGCACCTTGCCGTTCGCGTCCAGTAGCAGGACCGACACATCCGCGTCGCCCTCACCGGTAGGGCTGGCCCAGCCCAGACTGACGATCACTGAACCGACGTCGTCACTCAGGTCCGCCAGGGCCACGTTCGAACCCATGATCATTTCCTGCACAAAGCCCCCTGAACCCGGCGCACCCTGGGCATGCGAAGAATTCCAGCCCATCTGTCTCTTGCGCGACACAAGTGACGGGTCGCGCGGGAAACTGTAGTACGCACCGAACGCGATCGTGGAAGTTTCGTGAAGCCGGAGGTGTCACAGCATTTTCCGGCACTGAATCGTGTATGCGACCAACCGGTACCGCGCCATGGTTGCGAGCGCGTCATACGGTGCGGAGGGCGAGCAGGCCGGTCGCCGTTGCTGAAGTGCCCGCCGCCAGCGGGGCCTTGGCGCCATTGCTGTCGATCGCGTACGACAGCGCATCTCTCGCCGCGCGACAGATCCACCATCGTGGAGGTACCCGTGGTGAAGATTCCGTCAACCGCTGCCAGCCCGTCGCCGATTCCGGTGCCATGAACAGGCAGAGCGGTTCCTCTCATGATGAGCGGCCTTCGTCGTCACGGGGGCCACGGGGTGTCGGTGGCGGGAGCTACAGTCGCTGGTGTGACGGATGACGAGCTTCGAGGAATGCTGCTTCCCTTTCGTACGCGGGCAGTTGAGCAGGGGTACCCGTGGGAGGACATAGACCCGCTGCCGGCTGAAGAGGTGGACCGGTGGATCGGCCACGTCCGGCCCTGCACGGTCCTCACCAGCGGCGGAGACGGACCGGTCGCGGGCAGGTTCGGCGGGCCGCTGCTGCTGCCCGCCGAGATCCCGGACCCCGAGCACCCGTACCTCGCTTCCGTCGACTTCGCCGCCCTGCCGAAGGACGCGACGGACCTCCCTCTGCCGCCCGACGGACGCCTGCTGCTCTTCGCCTCACTCGATGAAACGGACGGCGACGGCAATTGCGGCCAGGCCATTTACGTCCCGGCCGGCACACCGGTCGAGGAACGCGACAAGAACACCTGGAACGGCTACCCCGGCGACGACCACTACCAGAAGATCGTTGATTCGTACCCGCAGGGCGAGTTGAGAGCCAGAACCGAACCAGACCTGCCGTACCACTCACTTCCCGGGTTTCCGCACGCAGACGAGCTGGTCACCGTCTGGTGCGACACCTCTGACAGAAGAGGGCATCTGCAGATCGGCGGATACGCGGACCAGGAGGACTCCGACCCGGACCCGCTGGAAATCGTCGCGAGCTGCGCCGTCCGACAGGCGAACCGGGGGCATTGGGGCGGCGATGAGCCGGTGTCGGGCGCAGTCGAGGACTGGGTCCTGCTGGCCCACTGGAACCCGCACATCAGTGATCGGGAAGGCGCGGACGTCCAGTGGGGAATCCAGCGCGCGGACCTGGAGGCCCGTCGCTTCGACCGTACCTTCAGCACCGTCTACTGGAATCCCTGACCGGGCTCGGTGGGCGGCGGCCCTGGGATTGCTGGAGGCCATCAGATGTGGGATGTGCGCCGGGGCGGGTACCCGAGCTCGCCAAGGACTCCGCGGTCAAGGCCCGCACCCAGGCGATCAACCAGCTCAAGGCCGTCCTGGTCATCGCCGACCCCGCCCTGCCGGAACGAATGTCGAGCCTCGGTAACGCCGAGCTGTTCCCCCCTGCGCGCGCCTCGGCCCACCCAACAGAGGGGGAGACGAGGACGAAGTGGCCCAGGCCACCCACATGACGTTGCGCATGCTGGCCGAGCGCATCGAACAGCTCGCCGCGCAGATCAATGAGCTGAACCAACGCCTGACCCGGTTCGTCGAGCACCACGCACCGCATCGTCGTCCCCCGGCCGCGCCACGACCCGCGCACCCAGGCGTACTACGAATGCCGCACCGGGAGGGCAGACCCGACGTGAGGGCATCCGATGCCTTGAGCGATACGCCGCCCGCGAGGTCTTCAACCTGGTCAGACCGGTGCCCCGCACCCCCGCGTTTCAGGACCGTCTGTGATACGTGAGAGGGTCTGGGGCGTGAGTGAGACGCCACCGAACACCCTGCAATACCGCTTCGACGGGCCAGAAGACGCACCGGTCCTGATCCTCGGTCCCTCACTGGGTACCACATGGCACATGTGGGACCGGCAGGTGCCCGAGCTGGCTCAGCAGTGGCGGGTCTTCCGCTACGACCTGCCCGGACACGGTGGAGCCCCGGCCCACCCGGCGGGCTCCGTCGCGGAACTCACCACACGTCTGCTGGCCACCCTCGACGGACTCGGCGTGCAGCGCTTCGGGTACGCCGGCTGCGCGTTCGGCGGCGCCGTCGGCATCGAGCTGGCCCTGCGCCACCCGGAGCGCGTGGCCTCGCTCGCGCTGATCGCCGCCTCGCCCCGGTTCGGCACGGCCGACGAGTTCCGCCAGCGCGGCGTGATCGTGCGCACCAACGGGCTCGACCCCATCGCCCGCAGTTCCCCGGAGCGCTGGTTCACCGGCGGGTACGCGGCCGCCCAGCCCGCGATCACCGAGTGGGCCGTGCAGATGGTGCGGACCACCGACCCCGGCTGCTACATCTCGGCCTGCGAGGCCCTCGCCGCCTTCGACGTCCGCGGCGAACTCGGCCGGGTCGGCGTCCCCACCCTGGTCCTCGTCGGCTCCGACGACCAGGTCACCGGCCCCGCCGAGGCCCGCACCCTGGTCGCCGGCATCCCCGACGCCCGCCTCGCGGTCGTCCCCGGCGCCTCCCACCTGGTCCCGGTCGAGCAGCCCGCGGCCGTCACCGACCTGCTGGTGCGGCACTTCACCACCGCCTGGCAGACGCCCCACGACGCCACCGCCACCGGCCAGGTCCCCGTCCCGGTCCACCCCGCCGCACACCCGGTCCCGGTCGCCGGGCCCGCCGCCGCGCCCGTCCAGCCGGTGGCGGCCCAGCCGCCGCAGACGGCGCCCATCGCCGAGATCGCCCCGGCACCCGTCGTACCGCCGCAGGCCCAGGGGCGGCCCGATCCGTACGACGCGGGGCTCAAGGTGCGCCGCGAGGTCCTCGGCGACGGGCACGTCGACCAGGCGCTCGCGCAGGCGGACGAGTTCTCCGGGGACTTCCAGGAGTTCCTCACCCGGTACGCGTGGGGCGAGGTCTGGGACCGGCCGGGCCTCGACCGGCGCTCCCGCAGCTGTGTCACCCTCACCGCCCTCGTCGCCGGCGGCCACCTGGACGAGCTGGCGCCCCATCTCAGGGCCGCCCTGCGCAACGGCCTCACCCCGGGCGAGATCAAGGAAGTACTGCTCCAGGCGGCCGTCTACTGCGGCGTGCCGGCCGCGAACGGGGCGTTCCGGGTCGCCCAGCAGGTCATCCGCGAGGAGACGACACCACCGGAGTGAGCCCGGCGGGCCTGGAGGGGGCACCCGGCGGCAGGATGGAGGGCATGAAGCTCACCAAGAAGTCGCACGCCTGCGTCCGCCTCGAGAAGGACGGGCAGACACTCGTCCTGGACCCCGGCGGGTTCAGCGAGGAGGACGCCGCCCTCGGCGCGGACGCGATCCTCGTCACCCACGAGCACCCGGACCACTTCGACGAGCTGCGGCTGCGCGCCGCCATGGAGGACAACCCGGCCGCCGCGATCTGGACGCTGAAGTCGGTCGCGGAGAAGATCTCGGCGGCGTTCCCGGGCCGCGTCCACACCGTCGGCCACGGCGACACCTTCACCGCCGCCGGCTTCGACGTACAGGTCCACGGGGAGCTGCACGCGGTGATCCACCCGGACATCCCGCGCGTCACCAACGTCGGCTTCCTCGTGGACGGCGGCAAGGTCTTCCACCCCGGCGACGCCCTCACCGTCCCCGACCACCCGGTCGAGACCCTGATGCTGCCGGTCATGGCCCCCTGGAACAAGATCGCCGAGGTCATCGAGTACGTCCGCGAGGTCGGGCCGCGCCGTGCCTACGACATCCACGACGCGCTCCTCACCGACCTCGCCCGCCCGATCTACGACCGTCAGATCGGCGAGCTGGGCGGCTCCGAGCACCTGCGGCTGACGCCGGGCGACTCCGCGCGGGTGTGAGACCCGGGGCCGGACCCCGGGCGGGACCGGTTGCCAGTCCCGCCCGGTAGGTTGTGGGACATGCGCATCGCGACCTGGAACGTGAACTCGATCACCGCCCGCCTGCCGAGGCTGCTCGCCTGGCTGGAGAGCAGCGGCACCGATGTGCTCTGCCTCCAGGAGGCCAAGGTCGCCGAGGCGCAGTTCCCCTTCGACGAGCTGCGCGAGGCGGGCTACGAGGCGGCGGTCCACGCCACCGGCCGGTGGAACGGGGTGGCGGTGCTCTCCCGCGTCGGCCTTGAGGACGTGGTCAAGGGCCTGCCCGGCGATCCGGGCTACGAGGGCGTCCAGGAGCCCCGCGCGATCTCCGCCACCTGCGGACCGGCCCGAGTCTGGTCCGTGTACGTGCCCAACGGCCGCGAGGTGGACCACCCCCACTACGCGTACAAGCTCCAGTGGTTCGAGGCCCTGCGCGCCGCCGTGGAGAGCGACGCCGCCGGCAGCCGGCCCTTCGCCGTGATGGGTGACTACAACGTGGCGCCGACGGACGACGACGTCTACGATCGGTCGGCCTTCGAGGGCGCCACCCATGTCACCCCCGCCGAGCGCGCCGCCCTCGCCTCCCTGCGCGGCGCCGGCTTGTCCGACGTGGTCCCGCGCCCACTCAAGTACGACCACCCCTTCACGTACTGGGACTACCGCCAGCTCTGCTTCCCCAAGAACCGCGGCATGCGCATCGACCTGGTGTACGGGAACGAGCCCTTCGCCAAGGCGGTCACCGACTCCTACGTCGACCGCGAGGAGCGCAAGGGCAAGGGCGCCTCGGACCATGCGCCGGTCGTGGTGGACCTGGACCTGTAGTCGTCCACACGGGCCCCGTCGTGCACGCCGCACTCGCACGCTGTCCGCGCACGCCGCACTCGCACGCCGTCCGCGCACACCGCACGCGCACGCCGTCCGCGTGCCCTGTGGTGCACATGGCGGTACGAATGACAGTCTGGAGGTATGAACTTCCCCTTCCTGGGCAAGCGGCGCGAAGATCCTCGGGCGCATGACGCGGAGGGCATCGGCGACCTGCTCGCCGAGTGCGATCTGCTGCGCGCGCAGGCGCTGCGGGAGGGGGTCGGGCTCGACGACTCCGCGCTCTCCCTGGAGCAGTTGGACCAGGTGCTGCCCCGCTGGCGCAGCGACGAGGAGATCCTGACCTGGCTCGGCAACGACGCCGGTCTGTACCTCGGCACCGTGATCGTGCGCACCGTGCCCGGCGCCGTCTGGACCATCCGGTCCGACGGGCAGCCGGTCGTCCGGCTCGCCTCCGGCCGGGAGTTCGACGTGGTGGCGAGCGGCCACGCGTGGGCGGAGGACGGCGTGCCCGAACTCTCGCAGCTGTACGGCGAGGTCGCCGAGGCATGAACCGAGCCTCCGCCCTCGCGGCCCCGGTCGTGAAGCCCCGCCTTAAATAGGGGTAATGACCGAAGGTGCGTGTCGGCGGTATTCACGACGTTTGTCTCGATACGTTGCGGTGGTCGGAGCCGACACGAACGCACGGGGGACTACGCAGGGTGCAGCCGGAGATCACTGCTCGCGGGCGAGGAGAAGGTCAGCTGCATACCGGCGAGCGACCGCGTCGAGACGCCACTCGACGACTTGGCGCCCGCCGGTCGGCTCAGCGCGCGGTCCCGGACGGAGTCGAGGACAGATACCGGGGCGCCCGCCAGGCGTCCAGCCGGTGCTCCACCGCCGCCCCCAGGGACAGCAGTTCGGCGTCCTGGCGGTCGCCGGCCATGAGGAGCAGCCCGACCGGCAGTTCGCCGACGAAGCCGGCGGGCACCGACAGCGAGGGGTACCCGGCGACGGCGGCGGGGGTGGAGGACGGGATCACGTCGTTGTCGCCGCGCGCGCAGTCGGTGGTCCAGGCGGGCGGGTTCGCGGGGGAGGCGATGGCGTCCAGGTCGTGCGCGGCCATGACCTCGTCGATGGACCGCCGGGACAGGTCGGTCAACTCCGCGCGCATCGCCCGGTACTCCGGGTCGGTGGTGGGCGGCGCGGCCAGCGCCTGCTCGAACAGCTCCTGGCCGGCGAAGCAGGTCTGCTCCCGCGGGTGCGCGCGGTTGAACTCGATCAGCCCGGCCAGGTCCTGCGGCCCGCCGCGTGTGGGGAGATAGGCGTCGATGTCCCGGTGGAACTCGCTCAGCAGCGCCGGGAACTCGAGTTCGGCCAGCCGCTCCTGATAGGGCATGCTCACCTCGACGACCTCGGCCCCCGCGGCGGTCAGCCGCTCGGCCGTACGGGTCATGAGGGCGTCCACCTCGGCGCCGAGGGACGGCAGGCGCCACAGGCCGATCCGTTTGCCGCGCAGGGTGCCGGGACGGCCGGCCGCGTCCGTGAGGCTCGCGGCGCCGTCGGCCCGCACGGTGTCACGGCCGCCGAGCACCGAGAGGGTGAGCGCGGCATCGATCACGTTGCGGGCCATCGGTCCTGCGGTGTCCTGCTCGGCGGAGATCGGCACGACGCCCGACTGACTGACCACGCCGAGGCTGGGCTTCAGGCCGACCACGCCGTTCATCCCGGCGGGACACACGATGGAGCCGTCCGTCTCGGTCCCGATCGCCACCTGGGCCAGCGACGCGGCGAGCGCAGCGGCCGAACCGGAGGACGAGCCGCAGGGGTTGCGGTCCAGGACGAACGGGTTGTTGGTCTGCCCGCCCACCGCCGACCAGCCCGACGTCGGCTTCGCCGCGCGGAAGTTGGCCCACTCGGACAGGTTGGTCTTGCCGAGGATCACCGCGCCGGCAGCCCGCAGCTTCCGGACCAGGTCCGCGTCGGTGTCCGGCGGGCTCCCGGCGAGGGCCAGCGATCCGGCGGTGGTCGGCATGTCGCGGGTGTTCACGTTGTCCTTGAGCAGGACCGGGATGCCGTCCAGCGGGCCGCGGGTCTTGCCAAGGCGATGCCTCAGGTCGCTGGCGGCGGCCTGGCGCAGGGCCGTCGGGCTGGTGCGCAGCACCGCGTTGATCCTCGGGTCGACGGCCTTTATCCGCCGCAGGTAGGCGCGGGTCAGCTTGAGCGAGGACAGCGATCCGCGGTTCATGCGGGCCTGGAGTTCGGGGATGGTCACGGTGTCGAGGTCGACTCCGCCGACCAGCGTCGACTCGGCGGATCGCGCCGTGTCGCCGGGTCCGGATTCGGCGGCCCCGGCCCGTTGACCGGGTGCCGCCGCGACGAGGGGGACCACGACCAGGATTGCGGTCAGGGCCGCCATGCTTCTCTTCTTCATGGCGGACAGCCCACTACACGGGACCGCCCGGCACAAGAGGGCTCCCGGCCGGGGCAGTTGGCGCGCGCGACCGGGCGCCTGGGGTGGTGTGCGACCCCTTGACGGCCCTCGCTCCTTCGCTAAGGTCTAGACCTGCATGCGTAGGTCTAGACCTGCGCTGCGAGGGTTGCCTGATCGGCAACGTCGTAAGCCGGGGCAGGCTGATTCGACGTGGACCGAAGGGAAAAGTGATGTCATGCGCATGAAAAGAAGGGTGGCCGCCGCAGTGGGTGCGCTGGTCGCTCCCGTGGTGGCCCTGAGTCTGCCGGCGCCCACGGCGAGCGCCCACGGCTGGGTGGTCTCGCCGGGGAGCCGGCAGGACCAGTGTGCCAACCGAGTGGTGGAGTGCGGTCAGATCAAGTGGGAACCGGCGAGTGTCGAGGGTCCGAAGGGGCTGCGCAACTGCAGTGGCGGGGACGCCCGGTGGGCCGACCTGGACGACGACGGCAAGGGCTGGCGGGTCACACCGATCGGCACCACGCACACCTTCACCTGGACCATCGAGGCACGGCACGCCACCAGCAACTGGCAGTACTTCATCGGGAATCAGAAGATCGCCCAGTTCGACGGGCACGGCGCCCTGCCGCCCGCCTCGGTCAGTCACCAGCTGGACTTCGGTGGGTTCAGCGGGCGGCAGAAGGTGCTCGCCGTCTGGAACATCGCGGACACCGCCAACGCCTTCTACGCCTGCATCGACGTCAACGTCGGCGGTGGGGGCGGCGGTGGCGGGGATGACGGCGGTGGCGACGACGGCGGCGGCGACCAGCCGGGCGACTGCGTCGCGGGAGCCTGGAACGCCGGGAGCGTCTACAACGGCGGCGAGACCGTCTCCCACGACGGCCACACCTGGCGTGCCAAGTGGTGGGTGACGGGCGAGGAGCCCGGCACCACCGGCGAATGGGGCGTCTGGGAGGACCTCGGCGCCTGCTGAACCGCCGCACCGCCGGATCTCGACCACCGGACCCGGCGCCTGGGTACAACAGGTCGGCGTACGCACCGGAAGGAGCGTACGCCGACCCGCGCCCTTCCGGACCGGTGGTGGCCCGGACGCTGCGGTCCGAGGGCGGGCCGTCGGCGGCATGGCGACCGGGTCCCGGTCGTCCGCGAGCGTGATAGCGATGCCAGGTGCTCCGAGCTGTCTTTCAAGGCGCTCGCTGATCTCATCAGTCGAGCGATTGGCATCGATAACATCATCTGCCATAGTCGCACCTACCGATGGCCGGTCCGGTTTCCCCGCGCCACCGCTGTCAAGGAGGCACTGTGCAGCGACCCACCCTCACCTACGCCGACGGCACCCTGCTGCGCAACGGGCACCCGCACCGCATCCTGGCGGGCTCGCTGCACTACTTCCGGGTCCACCCCGGACACTGGGCCGACCGGCTCCGGCGGCTGGCCGCCCTCGGTCTGAACACGGTCGACACCTACGTCCCGTGGAATTTCCACGAGCGCACCGAGGGCGACATCCGCTTCGACGGCCCCCGCGACCTGGCCCGCTTCGTCGGGCTCGCCCGGCAAGAGGGGCTGGACGTCGTCGTGCGGCCGGGCCCGTACATCTGCGCCGAGTGGGACAACGGCGGTCTGCCCGCCTGGCTGACCGGCATCCCCGGCATGCGGCTGCGCACGTCCCACGGCCCCTTCCTCGAAGCGGTCGACCGCTGGTTCGACGAGCTGATCCCACGCGTCGCGGACCTCCAGTCCGGCCGGGGCGGACCGGTCGTGGCCGTGCAGATCGAGAACGAGTACGGCAGCTACGGCGACGACCACTCCTACGTCCGCCACATCCGTGACGCCCTCGTCGCCCGGGGCATCACCGAACTGCTCTACACCGCGGACGGACCGACCCCGCTGATGCAGGACGGCGGAGCCCTGCCCGGCGAACTGGCGGCGGCGACCTTCGGCTCACGTCCCGCCGAGGCCGCGGCGCTGCTGCGCTCACGCCGGAGCGGGGAACCGTTCTTCTGCGCCGAGTTCTGGAACGGCTGGTTCGACCACTGGGGCGAGAAGCACCACGTCCGGTCGGCGGCGAGCGCGGCCGAGGACCTCGGCGGCATCCTCGACGAGGGCGGCTCCGTGAGCCTCTACATGGCGCACGGCGGCACCAACTTCGGGCTGTGGGCGGGCGCCAACCACGACGGCGACGCCATTCAGCCGACCGTCACCAGCTACGACTCGGACGCCCCGATCGCCGAGAGCGGCGCCCTGACCCCGAAGTTCTTCGCCCTGCGGGACCGGCTGACCGCGCTCGACGGCGCCGCGGTCCGGCCCCCGCTCCTGGCGGACCCGCCACTGCTGGCCCCCCGCGAGCTGCCGGTCTCCCGGCAGGCGGCCCTGCTCGACGCGCTGCGCGCGGTGGCCGGGCCGGTGACCGCACCGCTGCCGCTGAGCTTCGAGGAACTGTCCCTGGCCTCCGGCCTGGTGCTCTACGAGGCCGAACCGCTGCTGCCCCCGGGCGACCACGAGGTGACCGTCACCGGCCTGCACGACCGCGCCCAGGTGTTCGTCGACGACACGCCCGTCGCCGTACTGGACCGCGAGAGCGCCTCGTTCACCGTCACCGGCAGCGGAACGCGGGTCCGGCTGGCGCTGCTGGTGGAGAACCAGGGGCGGATCAACTACGGCCCGCTGCTCGGCCAGGGCAAGGGCATCCTCGGCGGCGTCCGGGTGGAACGCCGGCTGGTGAACGGCTGGACGATGCGTCCGCTGCCGCTCGACGCGTGGACGCGGCGCGACACGGCGCGTGCCGCGACGGCGGCGCCCCCGGACGGCCGGGCCGGCTTCGCCACCGCGGTCCTGTCCGTGGCCGAGCCCGCGGACACCTTCGTCGCCCTGCCCGGGTTCGGCAAGGGATTCCTCTGGGTCAACGGCACCCTGCTGGGCCGCTACTGGGAGATCGGCCCCCAGACCACGCTCTACCTGCCGGGGCCGCTCCTCGGCCCCGGCGACAACACCCTGACCGTGCTGGAACTCGAACGCCTCGGTGACCGAGTCGCCCTGCACGACCGCCCCGGCCTCGGGCCGTCGGAGGAGTACGTGGAGACCTTCGGCTGACGCCCTGAGCGGGACAGCCGGGTGCGGCCCGCCCCTCGGGGAGGCGGGCCGCACCCGGCCGGTGTCTCAGCGGACGTCGGCGGGCCGTTCCCCCGGCGGGTAGCCCGTGGGAAGGTCCACGGGCACGCCGTACACGCGCCTCTCCGCGGCGGCCGCGCAGGGCTGTCCGTCGAGCGCGTCGAGCGCGGTGAACCGCACGTAGGAGGCGCGGACCCGGTCGAAGGACACGCGCTGGGTCTGCGGGACGTCCTTCAGCGTGCCACGGGCCACCGTCGTCCAGTCCTCGCCGTCGTCCGACACGGCGACCTCGTAGCCGGCGACGCGTCCGTTCCGGCCCCCGCTCTGCCGGCCCAGGTACCCGAACCCGTCGATCCGCGCGAGGTCCGCGTTAGCTGGAGCTATGGCAGAGTATGTTATCGATGCCAATGGGTCGCGCCTGGCTAGACTCCGAGGCAGGACCATCACCCGCGACGGCGGCCCGGAGCCGCGGTTCTCGTGGAGAGGCGAGCGATGTCATCGGAAACGCCGGCGGCCGACCGGACGCCCGTGAGCAGGCGGACGGCCGACGCCGCAGCCCGGCAGCCCGGCATGACCGACGTGGCGCGGCTCGCCGGGGTCTCCGCGCAGACCGTGTCCCGCACCCTGGCCGGTCATCCCAACGTCCAGCACAGCACCCGCGCCAAGGTGCTGGCCGCCGTCGAGGAACTCGGCTACCGCAAGAACAACGCGGCGCGGATGCTGTCCTCGGGGCGCAGCCGGACGATCGGCGTCGTGACGCTGCGGACCACCTACTACTCCCGCGCGAACCTGCTCTTCGGCATCGAGGCCGCGGCGCGCGAGGCCGGGTACGCGGTCAGTACCGCCGCCACGGCGTCCCTGGACACCGCGGCCATCGAGGGCGCCCTGTCCCGGCTGGCGGAGCAGGACGTCGAGGGGGTCATCCTCTCGGTGCCGCTGGTGCACGTGAGCCCGGGGATCGAGCGGCTCACCCGCTCGGTGCCGACCGTCACCGTCGACGGATCGAGGACACCGGCCACCGAGATCGTCGCCGTCGACCAGACCCTGGCGGCCCGCCTGGCGACCCGGCACCTGATCGAGCTGGGTCACGAGACCGTCTGGCACGTCTCGGGGCCCCAGGAGTGGCTCGACGCCGCAAGCCGCTGCGCCGGCTGGCGCGACACCCTGGAGGAGGCGGGACTGTCCGTGCCGCCGGTGCTGGAGGGGGACTGGACACCCGCATCCGGCTATCGCAACGGGCTGGTCCTGGGCAAGATCCCCGACGTCACCGCGGTGTTCGTGGCCAGCGACGAGATGGCCTTCGGTGTGATCCGGGCCCTGCACGAAACCGGCCGCAGGGTGCCGCGCGACATCTCCGTCGTCGGGGTGGACGACATCGCGCTCGCCGAGTACTGCTCGCCCTCGCTGACCACGGTGGCCCAGCCGTTCACCGAGATGGGTGCCCTCGCGGTCGCCCACCTGCTGCGGCACATCGCGGACCCGGACGCGGCACCGGAACCCGCCTCCGTCGAGCCCGTGCTGGTGGTGCGCGCCAGTACGGCGGCGGCCGGCGGCCCGGCGGGACGCCGGTCCTGAGCGCCACGCGCACGCCGCCCGGTCAGGCCCGGTGGGAGGTGCGGGAGGCCGCTGCCGGGGCCGGCAGCGGGCTGGTCGCCGCCCGGGTGACATCGCCGACCAGTTCCACCACGTCCGGGCCGTAGGCCTGTGAGTTGACCACCTTGAGCAGCAGCACGAAGGAGTTGTTGCCGTGCTTGCGGGCCAGCTTCTCGTGGTGCCGGGCGAGGTAGCGGGTGGCCGCCTGGTTGGTGATCGCGCGCTGGCCGCAGAACAGGAACGCGGGCCGGGCCTCGCGCCGGTCCCCGGCGGTCAGGCGGGCCAGCAGCACGTACTCGGTGACGCCCGCCTCCAGCCGGTAGCGCTCGCCGCCGATCTGGAAGGCGCCCCGGTCCGGGCCGGGCTCAGGATCGACGTTCACCCGCACCCCGGGCAGCATCGCGGCCATGTGGGCGGCCATGCGCCGGTTCGAACCGGGGCCGCCGACACAGAACTCCGTGCGCTCGCCGAAGCCCTGGCCGACCATGTCCTGGGTGACCACCTGGGCGTGCGCGCCGCAGTCCTTGATCAGCGCGGACAGCTCCAGCAGGGCGAAGACGTCGAAGCGGTGGACGGCCGGTTCGGACGCGGCCGGGTCCCGGTTGACGACGAGCAGCGACTCGGAGCTGTCCGGCAGCCCGAAGAACGCCTGCTTGCGGCGGAGTCTCCGCTTCCACAGGTAGGTGCGGGCGAGCCAGCCCAGCGTGGCGCTGATGCCCGCCGCGACCACACCCAGGACGATGTTGCGTACGTCGTCAGTCATGTGCGCGCATGCTAGCGGGCGTCCACGTACCTGTGTTCGACGGGCAGCGGTGTGCGGGCGGACCGTGCGCCCGACACGCGCTTCCCGGTGTTCCTGACGCGGTCATGACGATCAACTAAGCTGCCCGGACGGCCCTTCCCTGGAGGTGCGGATGCGTCGCCCTGTCGCACGGAATCTGACGGTCCTGGCGGTCTCGGCCGCCGTGGTGGTGTCGGTGGGGGCGGCCGCGCCGCCCACGCCCCGGAGCGGGCCCGCGGCCCCCAAGACCCCGGTGGCCGTCGGGTACGGCGGCGCGGTCGCCAGCGTCGACCAGGACGCCTCCGCCGCCGGCATCGAGGTGCTCCGCAAGGGCGGCAACGCCGTCGACGCCGCCGTGGCCACCGCCGCGGCCCTCGGCGTCACCGAGCCCTACTCCGCGGGGGTCGGGGGCGGCGGCTACTTCGTCTACTACGACGCCAAGTCCCGCACCGTACGCACCATCGACGGCCGCGAGACCGCGCCGCTCACCGCCGACGACAAGCTGTTCACGGAGAACGGGAAGCCGCTCGCCTTCGCCGACGCCGTCACCAGTGGCCTTGCCGTCGGCACCCCGGGCACACCCGCCACCTGGCAGACCGCCCTCGACCGGTGGGGCAGCCGCACGCTCTCCTCGGTGCTGAAGCCCGCCGAGCGCCTCGCCCGGCACGGCTTCACCGTCGACGAGACCTTCCGCTCGCAGACCGCCTCCAACGAGCAGCGGTTCCGCTACTTCCCGGACACCGCCGAGCTGTTCCTGCCGGGGGGCGAACTCCCCGCCGTCGGCTCGACGTTCAAGAACCCGGACCTGGCCCGCACCTATCAGGAGCTGGGCCGCGAGGGCGTCGGCGCGGTCTACCGCGGCGAACTCGGCGAGGACATCGTCGACACCGTCAACGAGCCGCCCGTCGACCCGGACTCCGGCTGGAACGCCCGCCCCGGCGACCTGTCCGCCAAGGACCTCGCCGCCTACGAGGCCAAGCTCCAGGCGCCGACCAAGACCTCCTACCGCGGCCTGGACGTCTACTCCATCGCACCCTCCTCCTCCGGCGGCACCACGGTCGGCGAGGCCCTCAACATCCTGGAGCGCAGCGACCTCTCCACCGCCGACAAGGCCGGCTACCTGCACCGCTACATCGAGGCCAGCCGCATCGCGTTCGCCGACCGCGGGCGCTGGGTCGGCGACCCGGCCTTCGAGGACGTACCGGCGAAGGAACTGCTGTCGCAGCGGTACGCCGACTCGCGCGCCTGCCTGATCAAGGACGACGCGGTGCTCACCAGCCCCCTCGCCCCCGGCGACCCGAGGCACCCGGCCTCCTGCGCGGACGGCGGCACGGCCGCGCCGACGACGTACGAAGGTGAGAACACCACACACCTGACGGTGGCCGACAAGTGGGGCAACGTCGTCGCCTACACGCTCACCATCGAGCAGACCGGCGGCAGCGGCATCACCGTGCCGGGGCGCGGCTTCCTGCTCAACAACGAGCTGACGGACTTCTCCTTCGCCCCGGCCGACCCGGCCGTCCACGACCCGAACCTGCCCGGCCCCGGCAAGCGCCCGCGCTCCTCGATCGCTCCGACGATCGTCCTGGACCGGCACCACCAGCCGGTGGTGGCGCTCGGCTCGCCCGGCGGCGCCACCATCATCACCACCGTGCTCCAGACCCTCACCGGCTTCCTCGACCGCGGACTCCCGCTCGTCGACGCGATCGCCGCCCCGCGCGCCAGCCAGCGCAACGCCGCCCAGACCGAGCTGGAACCCGGCCTCTACGACAGCGGCGTACGGGCGGAGCTGGAGGGCATCGGGCACTCCTTCAAACCCAACCCCGAGATCGGCGCCGCGACCGCCGTGCAGCGACTGGCGAACGGCGAGTGGCTGGCCGCCGCGGAGAAGGAACGGCGCGGCGGCGGCTCGGCCATGGTGGTCCGGCCGGTGCGACAGAAGTAGTCAGAGTTCGGGGACGGGCCGCTGCGGCGTGCGGAACGCCAGCCGCCCGTCCTCGACGTCGACCGTCACCCGGCCGCCGTCCGCGACCCGCCCGTCGAGCAGCAGCCGGGACAGCTCGTTGTCGACCTCGCGCTGGATGGTGCGGCGCAGCGGGCGGGCGCCGTACTCGGGCTGGTAGCCGCGCTCGGCGAGCCAGTCCACGGCCGCGTCGGTGAAGTCGACGGTGATGCCCTGCGCGTGCACCATGCGGCGGGTCTGCTCCAGGAGCAGGCTGGTGATCTGCCGCAGCTGCTCGCCGCTGAGCTGGCGGAAGACCACGATCTCGTCGACGCGGTTGAGGAACTCGGGCCGGAAGTGCTCCCGCAGCGGACGCAGCACCTGCTCGCGCCGGGCCTCCTCGTCCGCCTCCGCGCCGCCCGCGCCGAAGCCGATCCCGGCGCCGCGCCGGGTGATCACGTCGGAGCCCAGGTTGCTGGTCATCACGACGACCGTGTTGGAGAAGTCCACGGTGCGGCCCTGCGAGTCGGTCAGCCGTCCGTCGTCCAGGACCTGGAGCAGGATGTTGAAGACGTCCGGGTGCGCCTTCTCCACCTCGTCGAGCAGCAGCAGCGAGTACGGGTGGCGGCGCACCACCTCGGTGAGCTGACCGGCCTCCTCGTGCCCGACGTAGCCGGGCGGGGCGCCGACCAGGCGGCTGACCGTGTGGCGCTCCTGGTACTCGCTCATGTCGAGGCGGACCATCCGGTCCTCGCTGCCGAACAGCGCCTCGGCCAGCGCCCTGGCCAGCTCGGTCTTGCCGACGCCGGTCGGGCCGAGGAAGAGGAAGCTGCCGATGGGCCGGTCGGGGCTGGACAGCCCCGCGCGGGAGCGGAGCACGGCGTCGGAGACGACCCGTACGGCCTCGTCCTGGCCGACCACGCGCTCGTGCAGGTGGGACTCCAGACCCAGCAGGCGGTCCTTCTCCTCCTGGGTGAGGCTGCTGACCGGGATGCCGGTCTGCCGGGAGACCACCTCGGCGATGGACTCGGTGCCCACGACCAGGTTCAGTCCCTCGTCGGCCTCGCCGTCGCCGGTGGCCTCGGTGATCCGCTGCTTCAGCTCGACGATCCGGTCCCGCAGCTGCGTCGCCTGCTCGTACTGCTCGTCCGCGACCGCCTGGTCCTTGTCCCGGACCAGCTGGTCGACCTCGCGCTCCAGGGCCCGCACGTCGGTGCCCTTGGTACGCGACTGGAGCCGGACGCGGGCACCCGCCTGGTCGATCAGGTCGATGGCCTTGTCGGGCAGCCGCCGGTCGGTGAGGTAGCGGTCGGACATCTCCACGGCCGCGACCAGTGCCTCGTCGGTGTAGCGGACCTGGTGGTGGGCCTCGTAGCGGTCGCGCAGTCCGCGCAGGATCTCGATCGCGTCGGCGGTGGTGGGCTCCGGCACCAGGATCGGCTGGAAGCGGCGGGCGAGGGCGGCGTCCTTCTCGATCCTGCGGTACTCCTCCAGCGTGGTGGCGCCCACGATGTGCAGCTCGCCGCGGGCCAGGGCCGGCTTGAGGATGTTCCCGGCGTCCATCGAGCCGCTCTCGCCGCCCCCGCCGGCGCCGACGACGGTGTGCAGCTCGTCGATGAAGATGATCAGCTCGTCGGAGTGGGCGCGGATCTCGCCCACGATGTTGTTCATCCGCTCCTCGAAGTCGCCCCGGTAGCGGGTGCCCGCGACCACGCCGGTCAGGTCCAGGGCGACCACCCGGCGCCCGATCAGCACGTCGGGCACGTCGCCGTCGGTGATGCGCTGTGCCAGGCCCTCCACGATCGCGGTCTTGCCGACACCGGCGTCACCGATCAGGACGGGGTTGTTCTTGCCGCGCCGGGAGAGCACCTCAACGGTCTGCTCGATCTCCTCCTCGCGCCCGATCACCGGGTCGATCCGCCCCTGCTGGGCCAGATCGGTGAGGTCACGGCCGTACTTGTCGAGGGTGGGGGTGTTCGTGGTCCGGGCGCTCTCGGTGCGGCCCTTCGCGGCCTCCGGCGTCTCCGTGGGCAGGTTCGAGGGGGCGAACCGGGCCGCGTTCAGGATGTGCCCGGCGGCCGAGTCCGGGTTGGCGGCCAGGGCGCTGAGCACGTGCTCGGGGCCGATGTAGCCGGTGCCGGTGGAGCGGGCCAGCTCGTGCGCGTCCAGCAGGGCGCGCTTGACGGCCGGGGTGAGCGAGAGCGACGTGGGCGGCGGGACCTCGCCCGGCGGGTGCTGTACCGGGCCGGTCCGCTCGTCGATCTGCGAGGCCAGCGAGTCGGGGTCGGCACCGGCCCGGCTGAGCAGCCCCCGGGTCGGCTCGGTGGCGAGCGCGGCCCGCAGCAGGTGCTCGGTGTCCAGGTCGCGGCTGCCGTGCTCGGCGGCGTACTGGGCGGCGCCGCGCACCAGCTCCCGGGCGGGCTGGCTGAGCAGCCGGCCGATGTCGATCTGCCGGGGCCTGGGCCCGCCGAAGAAGCGTGCCAGGAATTCCGCGAACGGGTCGCCCTCCGGGCCCATGTAGCCGCTGGTCATGGTGTACGGACCTCCGCTGCATCGCTGATCGACGTGCCGGGGCCGGGTAACCCGGCAGGCGTGCGGTCATGCCCAACATGACACGTTCTGTTCCACCGGGCACATCCGGAGCCCGGCCGGAACCAGCACCCTCGCCCGAGCCCCGAGCCCCGAGCCCCGAGCCCCGAGCCCCGAGCCGACCACCGGCCCGGGCCACTACCCGGCTCCCGGGCCGGGCCTGCGATCCGGGCTCGGTCCGCGGTCTGGCTCACGGTCTGGTCGCCGGGTGGGCTCGCGACTCGGGTCTCGGTTCGGGGTCCTGGCCCGGGCCTTCGCTCGGTTGCGGTTCGCGATTCCGGCGGGTCTGTCGATCTGGCCCCGACTCGCGGCCCCGGCCCAGTACACGGCCTGCCCCCGGGTGGGCTCGCGGCGCGGTCCGGGGCTCGGGCTTGCGGCCGCCCGGGCCCTTGCCCGGCTCTCGGTCCGGGACCCGGACCCGGACCCGGACCGGGTCCCGGTCCCCCGTCGCGCCGTCTCTCAGAGGCCGTCCCTCGATGTCAGGACGCGTGGGCCGCTTTCCGTGATCGCCACCGTGTGCTCCACGTGCGCCGCCTGGGAGCCGTCGTTCGTGCGCAGGGTCCAGCCGTCGGGAGCCGCGTGGTAGTCGTCGCGGCCGCCGGCGGTCAGCATGGGCTCGATGGCGAGGACCATGCCGTGCCGCAGCGGGAGCCCGCGTCCCGGGCGGCCCTCGTTGGGCACCCCCGGGTCCTCGTGCATGTGCCGGCCGATGCCGTGGCCGCCGAAGTCCTCCATGATCCCGTAACCGGCCGACCGGCAGACCGTGCCGATGGCGTGCGCGATGTCGCCGATGCGGTTGCCGACGACGGCCGCCCCGATGCCCGCCTCCAGGGCCCGCTCCGCGGTCTCGATCAGCGCCAGGTCGGCCGGGCGCGGGGTGCCCACCACGAAGCTGAGCGCCGAGTCGCCCGCCCAGCCGTCCAGGAGGGCGCCGCAGTCGATGGAGACCAGGTCCCCGTCGCGCAGCCGGTAGCCGTCCGGGATGCCGTGCACGATCGCGTCGTTCACCGACGCGCAGATGACGCCCGGGAAGGGTGTCGGAGCGAAGGAGGGGCGGTAGCCGAGGAACGGCGAGCCCGCGCCCGCCTCCCGCAGTACCTCGTGCGCCACCGCGTCCAGCTCCAGCAGGGACACGCCCACGTCCGCGGCCTGCCGTACGGCGGTCAGGGCGCGCGCGACGACCTGTCCGGCCGCGTGCATGGCGTCGATCGATGTGTCCGTCTTGAGTTCCACCATGCCAATTACTATACCGGTATTTTAATTGGGTTCGCGCGCGGTGGCGACGGATCGCCCGCGGGGCGGGACCGGTATGGGAAGCCGGTATTAGAATGACGACATGGTACGCACCCCTCTGACCCCCGAAGAGCGCGAGCGCGGCGAGCAGCTCGGGCGCCTGCTCCGCGCGGCCCGCGGCGAGAGGAGCATGACGGCGGTCGCCGCCCAGGCCGGCATCTCCGCCGAGACGCTGCGCAAGATCGAGACCGGCCGGGCGCCCACCCCGGCGTTCTTCACGGTGGCCGCGCTGGCCGGCGCGCTGGGGCTGTCCATGGACGAGCTGGTGGGCAGGTGCGCGCCCGTGCCGGCCTGAGGCGGCGGCACTCACCCACAGGAGTGCGAAACACGATCGACACCGCGCCTTGACGACGATGGTCTTGGCAAGCCCCTCCGGCCAGGCTTACGTTCGTCCCTCTACGGCCTGCTCTACGGGCGTAGAGGCTCTGACGTCGTGTCGAAGGAGCAGCTCATGGCCAACGTCGTACGTGCCGCTCTCGTCCAGGCCACCTGGACCGGCGACACCGAGTCCATGGTGGCGAAACACGAGGAGCATGCCCGCGAGGCCGCCCGGCGGGGTGCCAAGGTCATCGGGTTCCAGGAGGTGTTCAACGCCCCCTACTTCTGCCAGGTCCAGGACCCCGAGCACTACCGCTGGGCCGAGCCGGTGCCCGACGGCCCCACCACCCGCCGTATGCAGGAGCTGGCCCGCGAGACCGGCATGGTGCTCGTCGTCCCCGTCTTCGAGGTCGAGCAGTCCGGCTTCTACTACAACACCGCGGCCGTGATCGACGCCGACGGCACCGTCCTCGGCACCTACCGCAAGCATCACATCCCGCAGGTCAAGGGCTTCTGGGAGAAGTTCTACTTCCGCCCCGGCAACCTCGGCTGGCCGGTCTTCGACACCGCCGTCGGCAAGGTCGGCGTGTACATCTGCTACGACCGTCACTTTCCCGAGGGGTGGCGCCAACTCGGCCTCGGCGGCGCCCAGCTGGTCTACAACCCGTCCGCCACCCACCGCGGCCTCTCCGCCCACCTGTGGCAGCTGGAGCAGCCCGCCGCGGCCGTCGCCAACGAGTACTTCGTCGCCGCCATCAACCGCGTCGGCGTCGAGGAGTACGGGGACAACGACTTCTACGGCACGTCGTACTTCGTCGACCCGCGCGGGCAGTTCGTCGGCGAGACGGCCAGCGACACCAAGGAGGAGCTGGTCGTCCGCGACCTGGACTTCGACCTCATCGACGAGGTCCGGCAGCAGTGGGCCTTCTACCGCGACCGCCGCCCCGACGCCTACGAGGGGCTGGTGCGGCCGTGACCCGTGACCTCTTCGCCCGCCACCGCGCCGTCCTGCCCGACTGGCTCGCCCTCTACTACGAGGACCCGCTGGAGATCACCCACGGCGAGGGCCGGCACGTCTGGGACGCCGCCGGCAACAAGTACCTCGACTTCTTCGGCGGCATCCTCACCACGATGACCGCACACGCCCTGCCCGAGGTCACCAAGGCCGTCGCCGAACAGGCCGGCCGGATCATCCACTCCTCGACCCTCTACCTCAACCGCCCGATGGTCGAACTCGCCGAACGCGTCGCCCAGCTGTCCGGCATCCCCGACGCCCGCGTCTTCTTCACCACCTCCGGCACCGAGGCCAACGACACCGCCCTGCTGCTCGCCACCACCCACCGGCGCAGCAACACGATCCTGGCGATGCGCAACAGCTACCACGGCCGCTCCTTCAGCGCCGTCGGCATCACCGGCAACCGCGGCTGGTCCCCGACCTCCCTCTCCCCGCTCCAGACCCTCTACGTGCACGGCGGCGTCCGCACCCGCGGCCCCTACGCCCACCTGGACGACCGGGACTTCATCGACGCCTGCGTGGACGACCTCGAGGACCTGCTCGGCCACACCCGAGCCCCCGCCGCCCTGATCGCCGAACCCGTCCAGGGCGTCGGCGGCTTCACCTCCCCGCCGGACGGCCTGTACGCGGCCTTCCGCGAGGTGCTGCACGAGCGCGGCATCCTGTGGATCGCCGACGAGGTGCAGACCGGCTGGGGACGCACCGGCGAGCACTTCTGGGGCTGGCAGGCGCACGGGCGGAGTGGCCCGCCGGACATCGTCACCTTCGCCAAGGGCATCGGCAACGGCATGTCGATCGGCGGCGTCATCGCCCGCGCCGAGATCATGAACTGCCTCGACGCCAACAGCATCTCCACCTTCGGCGGCACCCAGGTCACCATGGCCGCGGGCCTCGCCAACCTCAACCACCTCCTGGAGCACGACCTCCAGGGCAACGCCCGGCGCGTCGGCGGCCTGCTCATCGAACGCCTGCGGGCCGCCGCCGCGCAGGTGCCGCACGTGCGCGAGGTGCGCGGGCGCGGGCTGATGATCGGCGTCGAGCTGACCCGGCCGGGCACCGACGAGGCCGCCCCCGAGGCGGCGTCCACCGTCCTGGAGGAGGCCCGCGCCGGCGGGCTGCTCGTCGGCAAGGGCGGCGGCCACCGCACCAGCGTCCTGCGCATCGCCCCGCCGATGTCCCTCACCGTCGCGGAGGCCGAGGAGGGCGCCGCCATCCTCGAACGCGCCCTGCGGAGCATCTGACCGCCGCGTCCCGAGCCCAGGAGGCGCTGCCATGACCACCACCTCGCAGACCCCGGCCCAGCAGCCCCGGGAGCCCTGGGAGCCGGCTCTCTCGGTCCGTCAGGTCCTCGGCCTCGAACGGGTGCAGGCCGGACAGCCCGAGGTGGTGGCCGGTGCCCACCGGCTCGACCGGCCGGTGCGCTGGGTGCACGTCGCCGAGGCCGCCGACGTCGGCGTGATGCTCACCGGCGGCGAGATGGTCCTCACCACCGGCGTGCTCCTCGCCGGTGACGAGGACAAGCAGGGCGAGTACGTCCGCTCCCTGGACCGTGCCGAGGCCGCGGCCGTCGTGCTCGGCCTCGGCCGCGCCTTCCCCGCCCCGCCCGACGTGATGCGCAGGGCGGCCGAGCGCTGCGGGCTGCCCATGGTCGTCCTGCACCGGCCCTTCCCCTTCGCCGAACTGACCGAGGAGGTCCAGTCCCGGCTGCTGCGGCGCAAGTTCGCCGCCGTCAGCCTCTCCGAGGCGGTCCGCACCGAGCTGACCGGCCTGATCACCGCGGGCGCCCCGGTGCAGCGCCTGCTCGACGAGGTGGCCCGGCACGCCGTCTGCCCGGTGGTCGTCACCAACCTCGCCCACCGCGTCCTCGCCACGGCCGGGGAGCGGGCGGCCGTCGACGACGTGCTCCGGGACTGGGAACGCATCGCCCGCCAGGCCGGTGCCGGGTCCGCCGACGGCTGGATCCGCGCCGAACTGAGCTGCCGCGGGGAGCGTTGGGGCCGCCTGGTGCTGTGCGGCTACGGCGGGGACCGCGCCGCCGGACGGCTGCTCGCCGACCGGGCCGCCGAGGCCCTCGTGCTGCACCGCATGCTCGCCGGTGACGGCACCCACGCCCACGGCACCGGCGGCTCCCGGGACACCTGGGAGGAACACTCCGCGCGGAGCCTGCTCACCGACCTGGTCAGCGGGGCGGTACCCGCGCGGCAGCTGCTGCCCCGGGCGCGCGCCGCGGGGCTGCCGGTCAACCGGCGCGTCTTCGTCCCCCTCGTCGTCCGCGAGCGGGACCCCGCCCGGCCCGCCCGGGTACTGCGGCGGCTCGGGCTGCCCGGGCTCGCCGCCGGGCTCGCCGACGAGCGTGTGGCCGTCCTGCTCAGCCTCGCCCCCGACCAGGACGCCCGGGCCCTGACCGCCCACTTCGCGACCCGGCTGCGATCGGAACCGGACTCCCGCCACGCCGTGGTCGCCGCCGCCGAAGCCCGCCCCGACTGGGCCGACGTGCCGGCCGGACTGCGCGAGGCCCAGCACGTCGCCGACGCCGTCGCTGACTCCGCGACCGCCCTGGACCTGCCGCCCGTCGTGCGCCTGCGCGACATCCACCTGCGCGGGCTGGTGCGGCTGCTGCGCGACGACCCGCACGTGCAGTCCTTCGCCGAACGCGAGCTGGACGGGCTGCTGCGCGGCCCCGACCAGGACCTGCTGCCCGTCCTGCGCACCTACCTCGCCACCGGCCGCAACAAGTCCCGCACCGCCCAGCTCCACCACGTCTCCCGGCCCGCGCTCTACCGCCGCCTCGAAGCCATACAGGGCCGCCTCGGCGTCGACCTCGACGACTTCGAGCAGGCCGCCTCCGTCCACATCGCGCTCCTCGCCCACGACGCACAACAGGGGTGACACCGTGCAATGCCCGACCCCCGCAGACGTGACACCGTGCCACTCATTTCGGCCAACCGGCTTCCCTAGTCTCGCCGTACACCGAGCGAGTGGAGGCCGAAGATGAGCCGAGTGATCCGTGCCGCGCTCTTCCAGACCGCCTGGACGGGCGACAAGGAATCGATGACCCAGGTCCACGAGCAGGCGGTGCGCGACGCCGCCGCCCAGGGCGCACAGGTCATGTGCTTCCAGGAGCTGTTCTACGGACCGTACTTCTGCCAGGTCCAGGACCCCGGGTTCTACGCCTACGCCGAGCGCGTCCCGGACGGCCCGACCGTGGAGCGCTTCCAGCGGCTCGCCCGCGAGCACGGCATCGTCCTGGTGCTCCCCATGTACGAGGAGGAGCAGCCCGGCGTCCTCTACAACACCGCCGCCGTCATCGACGCCGACGGCTCCTACCTCGGCAAGTACCGCAAGACGCACATCCCCCAGGTGCGCGGATTCTGGGAGAAGTTCTACTTCCGCCCCGGCAACTCCGGCTGGCCGGTCTTCGACACCGCCGTCGGCAAGGTCGGCGTCTACATCTGCTACGACCGGCACTTCCCCGAGGGCTGGCGGGCGCTGGGCCTGGAGGGAGCCGAGATCGTCTTCAACCCGTCGGCCACCTCGCGCGGCCTGTCCGGCTACCTGTGGCAGCTGGAGCAGCCGGCCGCGGCCGTCGCCAACGAGTACTTCGTCGGCGCCATCAACCGCGTCGGCGTCGAGGAGTTGGGCGACAACGACTTCTACGGCACCTCGTACTTCGTCGACCCCGAGGCCCAGTTCGTCGGCGAGGTCGCGAGCGACAAGGAGACCGAACTCGTCGTCCGCGACCTCGACATGGCCAAGCTGCGCGAGGTCCGCGACCGCTGGCAGTTCTACCGCGACCGCGCACCGGGCGCCTACTCCCCGCTGACCGCGCCCTGACCCACCGGGGCCCCTGACAGGAGGGAACAGCAGCATGAGCAGCCGTACCGTCGTCCGCGGCGGCCTCGTCATCACCGCGTCCGACGAGATCCACGCCGACGTCCTGATCGAGGACGGCCGCGTCGCCGCCCTCGCCGCGACCGGCACCCAGGCGGCCGAGGCCTTCGATGCCGAGCGGGTGATAGACGCGAGCGGCAAGTACGTCATCCCGGGCGGTGTCGACGGCCACACCCACATGGAGATGCCCTTCGGCGGCACCTACGCCGCCGACACCTTCGAGACCGGCACCCGGGCCGCCGCCTGGGGCGGCACCACCACCATCGTCGACTTCGCCATCCAGAGCGTCGGACACTCCCTGCGCTCCGGCCTGGACGCCTGGCACGCCAAGGCCGAGGGCAACTGCGCCATCGACTACGGCTTCCACATGATCGTCTCCGACGTCAACGAGAACACCCTCAAGGAGATGGACCTGCTCGTGGAGGAGGGCGTCACCTCCTTCAAGCAGTTCATGGCCTACCCCGGCGTCTTCTACTCCGACGACGGCCAGATCCTGCGGGCCATGCAGCGCGCCGCCGACAACGGCGGCCTGATCATGATGCACGCCGAGAACGGCATCGCCATCGACGTCCTGGTCGAGCAGGCCCTCGCCCGCGGCGAGACCGACCCCCGCTACCACGGCGAGGTCCGCAAGGCCCTCCTGGAGGCCGAGGCCACCCACCGAGCCATCCGGCTCGCCCAGGTCGCCGGGGCGCCGCTGTACGTCGTGCACGTCTCGGCGACGGAGGCGGTCGCCGAGCTGACCCGGGCCCGCGACGAGGGCCTCCCCGTCTTCGGCGAGACCTGCCCGCAGTACCTGTTCCTGTCCACCGACAACCTCGCCGAGCCCGGCTTCGAGGGCGCCAAGTACGTGTGCAGCACCCCGCTCAGGCCCAGGGAGCACCAGGCGGCGCTGTGGCGGGGCCTGCGCACCAACGACCTCCAGGTGGTCTCCACCGACCACTGCCCCTTCTGCTTCAGCGGACAGAAGGAACTGGGCCGGGGCGACTTCTCCAAGATCCCCAACGGGATGCCGGGCGTCGAGAACCGCATGGACCTGCTCCACCAGGCCGTCGTCGACGGGCACATCAGCCGCCGCCGCTGGATCGAGATCGCCTGTGCCACCCCGGCCCGGATGTTCGGCCTCTACCCGAAGAAGGGCACCATCGCGCCCGGTGCCGACGCCGACATCGTCGTCTACGACCCGCACACCGAGCAGGTCGTCTCCGCCGAGACCCATCACATGAATGTCGACTACTCGGCCTACGAGGGCCGGCGGATCACCGGCCGGGTGGAGACCGTGCTCTCGCGCGGCGAACCGGTCGTCACCGAGCGGGAGTACACCGGGCGCAAGGGCCACGGCGTCTACACCCCGCGCGCCACCTGTCAGTACCTGAACTAGGAGTGGTGCCCATGGACTTCGGACTCGTCCTGCAGACCGACCCCCCGGCCTCCCGCGTCGTGGACCTGATGAAACGGGCCGAGCACAACGGCTTCACCCACGGCTGGACCTTCGACTCCGCCGTGCTGTGGCAGGAACCGTTCGTGATCTACAGCCAGGTCCTGGCCCACACCAGCACACTGAAGATCGGTCCGATGGTCACCAACCCGGGCACCCGCACCTGGGAGGTGGCCGCCTCCACCTTCGCCACCCTCAACGACATGTTCGGCAACCGCACCGTCTGCGGCATCGGCCGCGGCGACTCCGCGATGCGGGTCGCGGGACGCAAGCCCAACACCCTCGCCCGGATAAGCGAAGCCATCAGGGTCATCCGCGCGCTGGGCAGGGGAGAGGAGGCCGACCTCGGCGGCGGCACCGTCGTCCGGTTCCCCTGGATCAGACCCGGCGCCGAAGTCCCCGTGTGGATGGCCGCGTACGGCCCCAAGGCCCTGAAGATGACCGGCGAGGAGGCCGACGGCTTCATCCTCCAGCTCGCCGACCTCTACCTCACCGAGTACATGGTCAAGGTCGTCCGGGACGCCGCCGAGGCCGCCGGACGCGACCCCTCCGAGGTGACGGTCTGCGTCGCCGCCCCGGCCTACGTCACCGCCGACGACTCGCCCGAGGCCCTCGCCCACGCGCGCGAGCAGTGCCGCTGGTTCGGCGGCATGGTCGGCAACCACGTCGCCGACCTGGTCGCCAAGTACGGCGCCCACACCGGGGCCGTGCCCGACGAACTCACCGACTACATCAAGGCCCGCGACGGCTACGACTACGCCCACCACGGGCGCAGCGGCAACCCCGACACCCAGTTCGTGCCGGACGAGATCGTCGACCGGTTCTGCCTGATCGGACCGGTCGAGAAGCACATCGAGAAGCTGACCGCCCTGCGCGCCCTCGGCGTCGACCAGTTCGCGCTCTACGACATGCACGACGCACAGGAAGCCGTGATCGACACCTACGGCACCAAGGTCATCCCGGCCGTCAACGCCTGACCCACCCTGCCCGCCCCGCGCTCCGGGGCGGGCGGGCCCTGGGCGCACCCGCGCACCCCCCTCGGCACCGCCCGCACGGCCTCTCCCGTCCTCTCGCATGATTGGCCTGCCCATGACCGACACCGCGCCCACGGCCATACCGCCGTCCGCCCAAGTCACCCTCTCCGACGGGCGCGTGGAGCTCGCCCCGGGCTCCCCGCCGCCGAGCGGCCCCTACGCCAACGAGGACCTGCTGCCGGTCCCCGTCGAGGGGCGCACCTGGACCACGTACAACTTCTCCGCCCTGTGGGTCGGCATGGCCCACAACACGGCCTCCTGGACGCTCGCCTCCGGTCTCATCGCGGTCGGCATGGACTGGAAGCAGGCGGTGTTCACCATCGCCCTGGCCAACCTGATCGTCCTCGCCCCGATGCTGCTCACCGGGCACGCGGGACCGAAGTACGGCATCCCCTTCCCGGTCTTCGCCCGTGCCTCCTTCGGCATCCGGGGCGCCAACCTGCCCGCCGTGGTGCGAGCGTTGGTGGCATGCGGCTGGTTCGGCATCCAGACCTGGATCGGCGGCGAGGCGATCTACTTCCTGGCCGGCAAGCTGATCGGCGACGGCTGGACCGGCGCCGCGACGGTCGGCGGCCACGCCTGGACGATGTGGCTGTCCTTCGCGATCTTCTGGGCGCTCCAGGTCGCCATCATCTACCGGGGCATGGAGACCATCCGCCGCTTCGAGAACTGGGCGGCGCCCTTCGTCCTCGTCGGCGCCTTCGTGATGCTGTGGTGGATGGCCGACAAGGCGGGAGGCTTCGGCCCGCTCTTCGACCAGCCCTCGAAGCTGGGCTGGGGCGGCGACTTCTGGAAGCTGTTCTGGCCCTCCCTGATGGGCATGATCGGCTTCTGGTCCACACTGTCCCTCAACATCCCGGACTTCACCCGCTACGGGAAGAGCCAGAAGGCCCAGACCCGGGGACAGGCCCTCGGCCTGCCGACGACGATGACCCTCTTCGCCTTCCTGTCCGTGATGGTCACCTCCGGCTCGCAGGCCGTGTACGGCGAGCCGATCTGGGACCCGGTGCAGCTCGCCGCGAAGACGGACAACGTGGTGGGCCTGCTCTTCGCCCTGGTGACCGTGCTGGTGGCGACCCTGTCCGTGAACATCGCGGCCAACCTGGTCTCACCGGCCTTCGACTTCTCCAACGTCGCACCGCGCAAGGTGAGTTTCCGGGCGGGCGCGCTCATCACGTCCGTCCTGGCCGTGCTGATCTTTCCGTGGAAGCTGTACTCCGACCCGCAGGGCTACATCTTCACCTGGCTCGGCCTGGTCGGCGGGCTCCTCGGCACGGTGGCCGGCATCCTGATCGCCGACTACTGGATCCTGCGCCGCGCCCGTCTGCACCTCGTCGACCTGTACCGCAGGGGCGGGCGCTACTGGTACGAGGGAGGCTGGAACTGGCGTGCGGTGCTCGCCTTCGCCGTCGGCGGCGTCCTGGCCATCGGCGGGGCCGACTTCCACCCCCTGATCGACGGCCGCCCCGTCCCCTTCCTCGAACCCCTGGCCGACTACGGCTGGGCGGTGGGCCTGGGCACGTCGCTGGTCCTCTACCTGGCCCTGATGCTGCTGCCCGCGACCCGGCCCGGTGCCGACGCGGTCGGCCCCGCCGCTCAGCCCTGACCGTCCCGCAAGGCGGCCACCGCCTCCTTGGCCGCCTTGATGGCACCCTTGTTGATCTCGGTCGTGCCGGGGGCCTTCTTCGACTCGAAGTCGCTGCCGTTGTACGTGATCATCACCAGGGCGTTGGCCGCGCGGACCAGTACGGTGCCCTCGCGGGTCTGCTGCTTGTCCTCGGTAGTGAGGTTCACGACCGAGTAGGCGCTGTCGCCGAGGCCCGGGACGGCACCGCCGCCGCTGCGGTCGGCGACCCGTTCCTGGTACGACTTCCGCGCCGCCTCGTCGGTCTGCATCACCTCGAAGGAGACGTCGAGCCAGCGGTAGTCGTAGCCCTTGAGCGCGTTCCAGGAACAGGTGCGGCGCACCGCGGTGTCCGTGGACGGGATCTCCTTGCCGGCCGCCTTGGCGCCGGGCACCAGCGAGGTGGCCGTCTTCCCGGCCAGGGCCTCGCAGGGTGCCGGTGCGGTGGCGTAGGTCTTGGTCGCCGCCTGGGTCGCCGGTGCGGAGGCCGATCTGTTCGTGGTGTCGGGCGGCGTCCTGTCCTTCGCGGCCGGTGACGTGTCCGGCCCGGACGACAGCGCCCAGCCCGCCGTGGCGAGCACGGCGACCGGCGCCAGACGGGCGGTCAGGGCGAGCGGCAGAGGAAGAGAACGCACGGCGCACTTCTCGTGGGGGACGGTGCGGAGGGTGCCCGCACTGCGGACGGGACGCCAGTGTCACACGAGTCCTGGTGGGGCGGAAGGGCGAACTCGGTGCGTGGCCGCACGGTGACGCAGACGGACGGCGCTCCTCAGGGCCGCACGGCCGCCACCAGCCACACGCCGGCCCGCATCCGTACGCCGGTGTCCGTGGCGTGCGGGAGCAGCACCGCCTCCAGCTCGGCGAGCCGTCCCGCGGGAAGCGGACGGCCCGGATACCGCGACAGCAGGAAGTCGACCGCGTCCCGGACGTCCCGGCCCCACACCGCCTCCACCGCGACCGGGGTGACCGACACCTCCCGGTACCCGGCCCCGGAGAGGACCTCGCGGACGCGTTCGGGGTCGGAGAGCGAGGCCATCGCGCCCTGCGCGGCGACCTCGCCGGGGCCGGCGTCCTCGTCGACGAGCCGGGCGAACAGCCCCAGCGTCCGGGCCTCTTGGGAGTGCTGTCCGGGCGGCTGCGGGCAGACGAACGCGAGCCGCCCGCCCGGGCGCAGGGCCCGCGCCAGATTGCGGAAGGCGGCGACGTGGTCCTCGAAGAACATCACGCCGCCCCGGCTGACGACCACGTCGTACCCCTCCGCCGGGAACCGGTGCACCTGCGCGTCGGCGCACTCGTACGCCGCGTTCGCGACACCCTCGGCGGCGGTGCTCGCACGGGCCCGCTCCAGCAGCGGCGCGGAGATGTCGACGCCCACCGCGTGCCCGGGGGAGGCGAGGCGGGCCGCGATCCGGGTCGTCGCGCCGGCCCCGCAGCCGACGTCGAGGACACGGTCGCCGGGCGCGACGGCCGCCGCGCCGAACAGGGCGTCGTTCACCCCGGCCAGCATCGCGTCGTAGCGGGCCTGGTGGACGGCCCAGTGCGTGCCGACCGGGCCGTTCCACACCTCGGCCTGGCGGGAGTTTGCGGCGGGGGTCATGACTTCTCCCGAAGGGTGGGGCGGTCGGCGGGCGCGGTCAGGGCGGTCTCGATGCGGTGGACGGCGGCGAACGCGCCGTATGCGACGAGGTGCACCAGGCAGTGGTCGGTGTGCTCGGGACGCCGCCACGCCGCGACGTCCGCGTCCGTGATCCGGTACGGCGCGAGCGCGGCCAGCAGCGCCAGCCGTGCGCCGGGCCGCTCCCGCCGGTCGGGGAACGGGTCGGGGGCGAGGGGCGGGTGCGAGCCGTCCCAGTCGCGCAGGGTGGCGCGTACGAGGTCCTGGTCGTCGGCGTCCAGGAGACCGGCGCCCATCGGCGCGGTGGCGCCGAGCGCCGCGTACGCGGGGCCGACCGGTGTCCCCGCCGCCCATGCCGGTCCCCGGCCGGGGTCGTCCAGCAGGGGGAGGGAGGCGCCGGGCACGGCGGTTCGCCGCACGGTACGGGACAGCGACCGGCCCGCCAGGCTCCGCACCGGACGCAGCCGCTGCGCGTCGCACGGCAGCAGTCTCTCGGTCACCAGGGACGACACGACGCGGTTGATGAAGTGGAAGGCCAGCACGGTGCCGAGATAGCCGGGAGCCTCCTCGGGCGGGAACGGATACGGCTCCCGCGCGGCGCCCGGGACACGGGTGCGCCGCGCCCAGTCGAGCACGCGCGCGTGCCGCTCGTCCGCCGGTTCCTGCCCCCGGGCCAGCCGTTCGGCCAGGGCGTGGTCGCCGGTGGCGTGCAGCAGCATGGTGTGCGCGTCCACGCAGAACCGGCACTTGTTGGCCTGCGACACCCCGAAGGCGGCGACCTCCTTGCCGGTCCGGTCGCCGGGGCCGGCGAGCAGGGACTCGCGCATCAGCGCCCAGGCCGGGGCGAGGAGCGCGGGTGCCGAGGAGAGGGCCACGAAGGGGGCGGGCTCGGGGATGCCGAAGTCCCGAGCGGCCTGTGCGTAGACCTCGGCGACGCGGCCGGTGGCCGCCTTCGGGGGCAGCGGTTCGGTGTGACGGAAGGGTGTGGGCATGGACAGCAGCCTGCGCCGCCGGGGCCCCCTCGGTCGTCGTACGGCCGGATGCGTTCGACGCTGCGCCGCCCGGGCCGGTCGGGCGGCCGACTACTTCGCCGGGAGTAGTCCGCAAGCCGTCCACAGGGCCGACGCGGCGGCCCACGGCGACGCATAGGGTGCGGGCATGAGTGGGCGTCGGATCGATCGCGAACGGCTCGCCGACGTGGTCCTCGCGGCCGTGGTCGGCGTGCTCGGCACGGCGGTCGCCGCCTTCGACGAGGACACCACGGCACTCGACCACGTGCTCGTCGTCCTCGCCTCGGCGGCGCTCGCCTTCCACCGCGCTGCCCCGCGCGCGGTGCTGGCCGTCGCCACCGTCCTCGGCACGGCGTACGTCGTGCACGCGCACCCCGGCCCGCTGTCCGCGCTGCCCGTCCTGGGCGCCGTGCACACCGCGGCCCGGGTCGGCCACCGGGGTGTCGCGGCGGCCGGCAGCGCCGTGTTCCTGGCCGGATACGTGGCCACCGGACCCGGCACCCAGAACGTGGCCGAGCGGGCCGGACTGCTCGCCGGCTGGTTCCTGTGCGCCGTCGTGACCGGGCTCGCCGACCGGAACTGGCAGGCGTACCTGCGCCAGACCGAACAGCGGGCGCTGGAGGCGGAACGCACCCGGGAGGAGGCGGCCCTGCGCCGCGCCGGGGAGGAACGGCTGCGGATCGCCCGTGAGTTGCACGACTCCCTGACACACAGCATCTCCATCGTCAAACTCCAGGCCACCGTCGCCGTCCACCTGGCCCGCAAACGCGGCGACGAGGTGCCGCCCGCGCTGCTCGCCATCCAGGAGGCCAGTGGCGAGGCGATGCGCGAGTTGCGTTCCGCCCTCCAGGTGCTGCGGGCCGACGAACCCGCCGGCACGCCGGCGCTGCTCGTGGAGCGGGCCCGCGCGGCGGGACTCGCCGTCGACCTGACCGTCACCGGGGACGAGCGTCCGCTGCCCCGGGCGCTCGACCGCGCCGCCTACCGCATCGTGCAGGAGGCCCTCACCAACGCGGCCCGGCACGCCGGCCCGGCGAAGGTGCGGGTCCGCATCGACTACGGCACGCGCAGCACGGGGCGGAACGGGGGAGACAGGGGCCGGTCCGTGGGGGAACTGACGATCGACGTGGACGACGACGGAGTCGCCGACCCGGCCCGCCCGCCGGTGCCCGGCACCGGCCTGACCGGCATGCGCGAACGCGTGAGCGCCCTCGGCGGCACCCTGCGCGCCGCCCCGCGCGCGGAGGGCGGATTCTCGGTGCGCGCACGGCTCCCGCTGGCGGAGGAGACGGTATGAGCGGAGTCGTCCGGGTCGCCCTCGTCGACGACCAGGCACTGATGCGGGCCGGCTTCCGGGCGCTGCTCGACGCCGAGGAGGGCGTCGAGGTGGTCGGCGAGGCCGCCGACGGGGAACAGGGCGTGGCGCTGGTGCGGGCCCAGGTGCCCGACGTGGCGCTGGTCGACGTGCAGATGCCGGTGATGTCGGGCATCGAGGCGACCCGCCGCATCGCCGCCGACCCCGCCCTCGCCGCCGTGCGCGTCGTCATCCTCACCAACTACGGACTGGACGAGTACGTCTTCGAGGCACTGCGGGCGGGCGCCAGCGGCTTCCTCCTCAAGGACACCGAGCCCGCCGACCTGCTCCAGGCCATCGACGTGGTGGCGCACGGCGAGGCGCTGCTCTCCCCGTCGGTCACCCGCACCCTGATCGGCGAGTTCGTCGCCCGGCCCCCGGACCGGACCACCGCACCCGGCCTGGACGCCCTCACCCGCCGGGAACGGGAGGTCACCGCGCTGGCCGCCCGCGGCCTGAGCAACGAGGAGATCGCCGCCCACATGGTGATCAGTCCACTGACCGCCAAGACGCACATCAGCCGCGCGATGACCAAGCTGGGCGCCCGCGACCGCGCCCAACTCGTGGTGTTCGCCTATGAGTCGGGCCTGGTCGCGGTGCGCGGCACGGCCTAGTGGGCCCAAGGGCCTCACGGCACCCGGGCGGTCCACTCGGCGGAGGAGAACTTGGCGCGCGCCAGCTCCCGGGCCCGGGTCAGCTCCTCGTCCGTCACCTTGCCCTGGGTCAGCCCGTACCGCCCGGCGAAGGAGGAGATCATCCGCTCGATCACGGCCCCGCGCGCCAGTCCGGTCTGCCGGCGCAGCGGGTCCACCCGCTTCTTCGCGGACTTCGTGCCCTTGTCGGACATCTTCTCCCGTCCGATCCGCAGCACCTGAAGCATCTTGTCCGCGTCGATGTCGTACGACATGGTCACGTGGTGCAGTACGGCGCCGGGGCCGCCCCCGGGTCCCACGACGCGCTTCTGGGCGGCGCCCGCGATCTTGCCCTGGTCGGTGGCGATGTCGTTCAGGGGCTGGTACCAGGCGCGGATGCCCATCTCGCCGAGTGCGCCGAGCACCCAGTCGTCGAGGTAGGCGTAGCTGTCCTGGAAGGAGAGGCCCTGCACCAGCGCCTCCGGCACGGACAGGGAGTAGGTGATCGTGTTGCCGGGCTCCACGAACATCGCGCCGCCGCCGGAGATGCGGCGCACCACCTCGATGCCGTGCCGGGCGGCGCCCTCGGGGTCCACCTCGTTGCGCAGGGACTGGAAACTGCCGATGATCACCGCCGGGGCGCCCCACTCCCACACCCGGAGCGTCGGCGGCCGCCGGCCCGCGGCGACCTCGGCGGTCAGCACCTCGTCGAGGGCCATGTGCAGGGCGGGGGACTGCGGGCCCTCGTGGATGAGCTGCCAGTCGTAGTCCGTCCAGTCCGTGGCGTGCGCCAGCGCGCGGCGCACGGCGATGCCGACGCCCTCCGAGGTCAGCCCGTACATGACGGTGCCCTCGGGCACGGCCGCGTCGATCCGGGCGGCCAGTCCCGCCGCGTCGGTGTCCGCGGGGGCGCCCTCCAGCGCGCGGTTCACGGCGTCCAGCGCCTCGTCCGGTTCCAGGAAGAAGTCGCCCGCCACGCGCACGTGCCGCAGCACGCCGTCCTCGGCCTCCACGTCCACGACGACCAGCTTGCCGCCGGGGATCTTGTATTCACCGTGCACCGTTCCGCCTCCGTTCCGCATCGGGGGCAACAGTGCGCCCGCCCGGTGTGTTCCCGCCCCCTCACCCGATCCGGTCGGCCACCCGGTCGCCGGCGGGCACGGTCAGCCTCACCTCGGTGCCGCCCCCGCGCGCCGGGCCGACGACGAGGTCGGCGCCGATCAGCAGGGCGCGCTCGCGCATGCCGCGGATCCCGGCTCCCTCGGCTTCCCCGCCGAAGCCGTCCAGGCCCCGGCCGTCGTCGCGCACCCGCAGCTCGACGCCGTCGCCCGCCCGGGCCAGGGTGAGCCGTACCAGGCGGGCGCCGGAGTGCCGGGCCGCGTTCGTGAGGCCCTCCTGGGCGACGCGGTAGAGCACCAGGTCGGCGTTGTCGCCGAGGGCGGGCAGGCCGGAGGCGATCTCGTGGCGCACGGTCAGTGAGGGCCCGGTGAACTCGTCCGACAGCGACCTCAGGGCGCTGGTCAGACCCAGCTCCTCCAGGACGCCGGGGAGCAGACGGCGGGCGATGCGACGGATCTCGTCCAGGCTGGCCCGGGTGGTCTCCTGCACCTGCGCCAGTTGCTCGCGCACCTCGTCGGGCGCCTGGTCCGCGACCCGCTTGAGGTCCAGCAGCACGGCGGCGAGGGTCTGCCCCACCTCGTCGTACAGCTCCTGGGCGACCCGGTGGCGTTCGGACTCCTGCGCGCTCAGCGTGCGGGCGGCGCTCTGCGCGCGTTCGGCCTCCAGCCGGTCGAGCATGGTGTTGAAAGTGGTGATCAGTTCGGCGATCTCGCCGTCGCCGTCCACCTTGGGACGGACCCGCGGGCGCAGCAGGTCGGTCGTGGTCATGGCGTGCGCGAGCCGGCGCAGCGGCCCGAGACCGATCCGCAGTAGCAGCACGTTGGCGACCAGGATCACCACCAGGCCCGCCGTGAGGGTCGCGGCCTCGGTGAGCAGGACGGGCGTCGACACGGTGGCCGGTCCCAGCAGCAGTGCGGTAGCGGCGACCAGCACCACCGAGTTGAACAGGGAGATTCTCCAGAACAAGGACACCGCAGCAGCGTCGACGACACACGGCACCCGGTCCATCGGGTGCGGCACCCATTTCGACCGACACGCACCACCACCGTCACGTACGACCACCACCACCGCCGCGCGGCGGTGGTGGTCGTACGCCTTTCGTGGTTCAGCGGCTGCCGGGTGCTCTCGCCCGGCAGCCGGGCCCCCGCTCACGCCACGCCCCGTGTCGCCTCCCATTCCCGGGCGGGCGACCAGAGCCCGGTGCCGCCCGCGCCACCGTCACCGCCCCCGCCGACGGCGCCCCGGCCGCCGGCCGCGGTCCACCGGTGCGGGTGGTCGTCCGCCGTCTGCCGGAAGCCGACCGTGTAGGTCCGGGTGTACGCGCCGTTGGCCGAGGTCACCGTGACGGTGCGGGTGGTCAGGCGGGACCGGGACGACGAGACGGTGGCACTGCCGTCGGTGACCTTCACCCGCGCACCGGACTCCGCCGGCACGGCGCCGACGGCGGGGATCCTCGCGTGCTCCGGCCAGTCCACCACGTACGTGCCCACCTCCGGGTCGAACCCGTCGAGCGCGGCGCCCCCCACCGTCAGGGCGGAGGCCTCGGCCGCACTGGCCTTCGTGGCGTCCGGGAAGTCGGTCACCGTGACCGACCCGTCGGTGTTCACGACCACGTCCGCCGCCATCGCCGCCGCCAGGTTGATCCGCTGCCAGGCCGGCCCGCCGGACCCGGTGAGGTCGAGCGGGTACCCGGAGTCCGTCGCCGTCTGCTCCAGTACCTGGGCGCGCTGCTCGGCGGTGAGGTCCGGGAATGCGGTGATCAGCAGGGCCGCCGCGTCGGACGGCGCGTCGAGGGCCTGCCCGGCCTCGCCGGTCCGCGAGAAGCCGTAGGTCAGGCGCCGCGTGTACAGGTCCACGTCCTGCGCGGTGCTCAGCCCGGCGTACGGGTCGCCCGCGCAGGCCGTGAGGGTGTCGCCGTAGCCCTCCTCCTCGCACCGCGCGAGCAGCACGTTCTCGATCTCGGTGTGGGCCTGCATGAGCAGCTTCTCGAACTCGGGGTCCGCCCAGCGGTGCGCCACGGTGGCCTGCGCGGTGACACGGCCGCCCATGACGTCGAGCGGGTAGTGGAATCCGAGGACGATCCGGTTGTCCCCGTACTCCGAGGTGCGCGCGAGGATCGACGGCGCCAGGTCGGGCAGCAGTGTGGCGAGGACGGTCCCGGCCTCGTAGCCGCCGTAGGTGTGGCCGCTCGGGTAGGAGCCCTGGCCCGCGAGGCCGCTGTACGAGCTGCCCTGCGACTCGTAGATCGCGCCGCCGTCCCCGGCGAAGCCGAGCCGCACGTACGGGCGCAGGTACTGGTAGTGGTTCTTCGCCGCGTCGTGGGTGTCGAGGTTCTTGGTGACGCGGCCGAACAGCGCGCTCGTCTTGGGCAGTCGGCCTTCCTTCAGCGCTTCGCCGTACAGCGGGCCGAGCCGGGAGCCGAGGCCGTCGGCCATCGTGACGGTGGCGCTGTTGGACGCGTCCACCTCGGCCCGGTCGACCTGCTGCCGTGTCGCCGCGTTGTTGACGTCGACGGTGATCCTGTCGTTCTCGGCCGTGAGTGAAGTGCCCGCGGTCCACTTCTCGTTGGCGCCGAGGGTGTCGGAGCCCAGGTCGTCGAAGCCGCCGAGGAGCTGGTTGAAGTAGTCGCTCCCGTCACCGGTCGCGGGCCACGCGTCCGACGCGTAGGCGGCGTCGAGCACGTCGTCCGGGAAGGGGGACGGCTCGTAGTCCGCCGGGTCGGAGGCGGCCGTGGCCGCGGCCCTCGTACCGGGGCCGTCCGAGCTGCCGGCCAGGGTCACCGCGGTCACGGTGGCGGTGTGCGCCTTCGCCGCCCTGTTCCCGGTCGTGAGCAGCGCGGTGTCGGCGGTGCCGGACACGTGCGCCGTCGTTCCGTCGTCGAGGGCCACGGTGTAGCCGACGACCGGGAAGCCGCCGTCGCCGGCGGCCCGCCAGCTCACCCGGACCCGCTCGCCGTCGGTGACCACGCCCGTGACGGTCGGCGGCTGCGGCCTGGCGTCACCCGTGACGGCGGGCCGCGTCGTCGCGCTCCAGGGGGAGTCGCCGAGGGCGTTGACCGCCCGGACCCGCGCCGTGTACGACCTGCCGTCCCCGAGCCGGGTGAACACCGTGCTCCGGCTGTCCGGATCGGCGATCTCGACCTGGTGGCCGCCGCCGAGCGTGATCTCGTAGCCGGTGACCGGTGAACCGCCGTCGTCCCCGGGCGCGGACCAGGTGACCTTCACGGCGGTGCCGGACGAGGTCGCCGACACCGCGCCGGGAGCGGCCGGCACCGTCCTGCGCTTCGTGGTGAGCGCGGACCTGGCGCGGTCGAGGGCCGTGTACCGCTCGGTGAGGGTGCGGTCCGTGGCCGCGTCGTCCGCCAGGGCCGTCCTGGCCGCGGTGAGCGCCGTGCTGAACGCCGTCCACGAGGTGTCCGTGTAGCGCTCGTTGCCGAGGGTGGAGGCGGTGGAGACCAGGTTCTCCAGCTTCAGCCTCGGCAGCGGCACCAGCTGGTTGGCGGCCAGGGTCAGGCTCCGGGTCCGCAGGTCGGCCTCCAGCTGTGTCGCGTCCCGGGCGCCGAGGAGGCCGCGGGCGGCGGCGAGTTCGCGCCGGAACACCCCGAAGTCGATCGTGCCGTACCGGGCCGCGTCGTCGGCGAGACCCTCGTACTGCTCGATCGCCTTCCGCAGGGCGGACAGGTCCGTCTCCGCGGGCGCCTCGACGTGACCGAAGGTGAGCCGGCCGAGGTTGGCGACGTACGGGTGCGCGGAGTCCGCGTTCGTCGTCAGCCGCAGGTGCACGGCGTGTGTGCCGGTGATCGCCTTCGGCAGGGTCAGGCTGGTCGTGCCGCCCGAGGACCACGCGCTGCCGGTGACCGGCAGGGGGACGGTCGCGTACGGCGTACCTGGTGCGTCCGCGTCGAAGGAGTCCAGGTACAGCTGGACGGCCGAACCGGTGCCGCAGCGGGCGGAGTTGTTGACGTAGGTGAGCGTGACGGTGTTCTTGGGCGAGTCGCCGAAGTCGATGTCGCCGTAGTCGAGCCAGGCGCCGTCGTAGGTGCCGCCGAGGCTGGTGGCGGAGCCCGCGTCGCTCCAGCCGGCCGGCTCGCTCTTGAGCCCGCCGCCGCTGTTGCCCTCGAAGGCCGTGGCGTCGAACACCACCGGGGCGTCCGCCTGGCGTGTGAGGGTCAGCGCGTACACGTTGGCGACGTAGGGCTGGGCGTCGGTCTGGGTGCTGGAGACGAAGACGGCGAACACGTCCTGGTCGCCGCGGAAGGTGTCAAGGGCGAGCCGCACGCTCGTGGTGGCCACGGTTCCCCAGCCCGAGCCGGTGTAGTCGAGGGGGATCTCGACGGCCGTCGGGCCGTCCTTCGCGCCCAGGCGCAGTTCGATGTGCGAGTCCGACGCGGCGCGGGAACGCGGCTTGTCGTAGCTCACGGTGACGGTGTCGGCGCCGTCACCGAGGCCGGTGTCCCGCCACTGGGCCCACGCGCCGTCCGTCACGTTCTCGAAGAGGCCGCCCGAGAGCTTCAGCGGAAGCGAACCGCCGCCCGTCGCGGTGGAGTTCGCCGCGGTCAGCCTGGCGAGCGTCGTCTCCGGGGAGGACGACGGGGCGGACCGGGGCGAGAACTGGTACCAGTCGAAGTTGGACACCCACTGCCGCCCCGAGGGAGCGTGGAAGACGAACGTCGCGCCCGACGCCTCCAGCAGCGCCTCCGGGTCGGTGACGGCCGCCTGGACGGTGGTGTAGTACTGCCAGCCGCCGGTCCCCGGCAGCGGGACGGTGGCGACGACAGGTCCTTCGGCGTCCCCGGCGTGGATGTCCACGCTGCTCGGCTGCGCGGTCGTGGCCTGCGCGTTGGCGTAGCGCACCGAGACGCTCCGCGGGGCGACCCCGCCGAAGTCGAGGTCCGTGTACTGCTCCCAGGCGCCCTCGGTGACACCGCCGAGGTCGCCGTCCGAGTAGTACGCCTCCTTCGCGAGGCTGGGGCCCTCCATCCGGTCGGGGTCCTCGGCCTGGAGCACGGCGTAACCGCCCTCGTCCAGGGTGAGCGCGTCGGCGGCGGACCGGAGTGCGTCGTGCGCGGCCATCAGCGTGCCGGTCGGGGAGGCGGGGTCCGCGAGGACGGTCCGCGCGCGTTCCAGCGCCGCCCGGAAGATGCCGTAGGAGCCGTCGGAGTAGTTGCCCTCGCGTACCAGGGACGCCTCGTCGGCCAGGGCGGCGAGGCTCTCGCGGTGCACCGCCGCGGCCGAGACGACCAGCGGGTCGGTCACGGACACGCCGGTGCCGGTCACCGTGGCGGCCTCAACGCCGTGCGGGAAGGCCCGGTCGCGGAAGGTGATGCCGAATCGCGCGTCGGTCTTCGTGGTGCCGGTGAGCTTCAGCGAGGCCGTACGCCTGCCGGTCACCCCGAGGTCGGCCTCGACGCCGTCCGGGAGGCCGGTGACGCTCGCCGCGCCGGTCCGGGTGAGGCTGGTGCCCTTCCGCGCCGTGAACGTCGCCCGACCGGACAGGCGCAGCTCGACTCGTGCGTCGACGGTGCCGTCGGCGGCGGTCTCGACGGTCTCCGGCCGGGCGGAGACGACGGTCGTGCCCTTGCCGGACCCGCTGCCGCCGTCACCGCTGTCGCCCGTGTCGGTGTTCAGCGAGTACGCGGGCTCGGTGCGCGAACCCCAGGCCGACGGCTTGGAGCCCATGTCGAACGTCAGGGTGCCTCCGGCGACGATCTGCGAGTAGTCGAGCCACGTGTTGGAGAACCGCTTGCCGTTGAGCGTGGCACGCTGCACGTAGTAGTCGCTCGGTGAGACTCCGTCGGCCCGCACCGTGAAGCTGGCCCCGTTGGCGTAACGGATCGTCGTCGAGTCGAAGAACGGGCTGCCGATCTGGAACTGGCTGGAGCCCGCGGTCACCGGGAACAGCCCGAGGGCGGCGGCGACGAACATGGTCGACATGGTGCCGGCGTCGTTGTCCATGGTCGGCAGGAAGCCGTCCGGGGCGAGTTCGTAGACCTTGGTCTTCACCGGGGGCCTGAACTCGCCGCCGGAGCTGGGGGCTTCGCCCGTGGAACCCGTCGCGATGTACCGGTTCCAGGTCTCGCCGGTGTAGATGGCGCGCACCCACTTCTGCGTCAGGTTCGGCTCACCGACGTAGTTGAAGAGGTAGGGGGCCTGGAGGTCGATCTCGTTGGCGTTGGAGTGCAGCATGGTGGAGCCGTCGTCGGCGTCGGAGTCCTCGCCGAACATGTGCCGGATCGCGGCCCGGCCGGCCTGCTCGCCGCCCATGGCCTCGATCAGGCCGCCCATGTCGTACGCGTCGTACCAGTGGTACTGCCAGAGGGTGCCCTGGTAGAGCCTGGCTTCCTCGAACTTCTCGTAGTCGACGCCCTGCCAGTCGCCCTCACCGTCGCGCGGGGTGAGCAGGCCCACCTCGGTGCCGTCGGCCGCGGTCCAGGCGCCCGGCTTGACCAGGTTGTCGATCGCCATCGTCGCCTGCTCGCGCAGCTTCTTCGCGTCCGCGTCCTCGCCCAGCGCGTCGGCGATGACGGACAGCGCCCACTGGTCGTAGCCGCGCTGCACCGTCGTACCGGGGTCACCGGCGATGTAGCCCTGCCGCAGCTGCGTTCCGGTGTAGTAGCCGGTGTACGACTTCAGCGCCGGGTACGCCTCGTCGAGCCGGTCGAAGTCCTTGAACCCCTTCGACAGCGCGTCGGCGATCACCACGGCCGAGCGTTCCCAGCGCACGGTCGGCACCGAGTGGGTGAGGCTGCCGAGGCTCTTGCCCGAGGTGTGCGCGTCGGCGAAGAGGATGACGGCGGACTGCACCATGTCCCGGTAGGTCGACGGGTCGATGTAGGCCTCGACCGAGTACTTGCGGAAGTCGTCCCAGGTGGACCAGCCGTCGTAGTACGTGAAGCCGTTCGCCCGGTGCACCGCGCCGTCGACGCCCCGGTAGGTGCCGCTGGTGCTGGTGGCGTTCACCGGCAGCGCGTACATGCGGTACAGGTGCGTGTAGAACTGCCTGGTGAGCGTCGAGTCCGGGTCGGCCTTCCTCGAGGCCTTCACCGCGACGGCGCCGAGCGTGCGGTTCCAGTCCGCCTTCGTCCGCGCGCGCACGTCCGCGAAGCTGCGGCCCGCCACCTCGTGGTGCTGGTCGGTGGCGGCCTGTTCGGCGCTGATCGGCGACAGTGTGACGCGCAGCTCGATGTCGTCGCCGTCGGCCTCGTCGAACCCGAGCACGGCTCCGGTGTCGGTGCCGTCCTGCGCGGTCGCGTCGCTCAGCGTGCCGTCGTCGCCCCAACTGCGCAGCGAGGTCACGGGGGCGTTCGTGGTGGCGTGGTAGTACAGGCGGTACGAGGCGCCGTTGAAGGACCCGGCGACCAGTCCGCTGATCGCGGTGGTCCCGTCCTTGAGCGTGGTCGCCTCCAGGGTCGCGCGGGTGCGGCTGGTGAAGTTGTTCGCCAGGTCGAGCACGAGCTGGGGCCGGGAACCGGCCGGGAAGCGGTACCTTTCGAGGGCCGTGCGGGTCGTCGCGGTCATCTCGGCGTCGATGGTCCCGGCGGGGGACCCGAGGCCCACCCGGTAGGAGCCGGGCGACGCCGACTCGTCGTCGTGGCTGTAGGGGTGGGCGTAGGTGCTCGTGGCCGGGCGCTTGTCGTACTGCTGCGACGTCGGGACGACCAGCAGGTCGCCGCCGCCGCCCGAACCGCCCACGCCGTCCAGATTGGTGGCGGTGAACCCGGCGATGTGGTCCTCGTCGTAGTCGTACCCCGAGTGGTTGCGGCCCGGGACCGTCATCGGGTTGACCTTGGCCAGGCTGTGCGGTGCCTGGGCGCCGGGGAGGTCGTTGCCGTCGTCGCCCGCAGTGGACACGAACGGGTCGACGAGCTTCGTGTAGTCCGTCCCGCCGGAGGACGATGCGGCCGAGCCCGACGGAGGGGAGTCCTTGGCGGCGGGTACGGCCACGGCGGTGCCGCCGCCCGTCAGCGCGGCCAGGCCGAGCGCCCCGGCGAGCACCGCGGCGAGCGTGGTCCGCAGGGCTCGGGGGCGGGACGACGGCCGTATCGGCGGTCTCTTGGATCTGTCAGGCATGACGAGCACGGACCCTCTCCCTGTGGACAACGTTGTCAAGCAACATCCGAGGCGTGCGCCCCGGGTAGACGCCTCCGCCATCACATAGGGAGAAGTCATACAACGGGGAAACGGAGTTCGTACAGAGCCTTCGCGTACGCGGCGCGGTCAGCCGATCGGCTGGACGCCGATCACGGACAGCAGACGCAGCTTGTCGTGGCTCTCGGAACCGGGGGCGGCGGTGTAGACGAGCAGCAGGTGCGACTGGTCGGGGTCGAGGAGGGTCTGGCAGTCCAACTCCAGGAGCCCGACCTCGGGGTGGCGGAAGCGTTTGACCCGGCCGGGACGGACGCCCACCTCGTGCGTGTCCCACAGGACGCGGAACTCCTCGCTGCGCTCCAGGAGGAGGCCGGCGTAGTGGGCGGCCCGGGAGCCCGGCCCCCTCAGCGTGACGACCTGGCGCAGTCCGGACGCGAACATGCGGGAGAGCAGGTCGTGGTCCTCCGGCGCGTACAGGGCGCGGGTGGCCGGCCGGGTGAACCAGCGGTAGCCGATGCTGCGTTCCGGGCCGGTGAACTTGGTGGTGTCGCCGGTCAGGGCCACGCCGAGCGGCGTCTGGCGCAGCGTCTCCCCGAGTTCGGTGACGATCTCGGCCGGAGTGTCGGCCAGCCGGTCGAGGATGCGCAGCAGGCCCGGGCCGACGTGCTCGCCGGCCGAGCCGCGCACGGGCGGATTGTGTCCGGCCAGGCGGAAGAGGTGGTCGCGTTCGTCCAGGGACAGGTGCAGTCCCTGGGCGATCGAGGCGGCCATCTGGGCCGAGGGCTGCGGGCCGCGCTCCCGTTCCAGTCGCGCGTAGTAGTCGGTCGACATGTGGCACAGCGCCGCGACCTCCTCGCGACGCAGGCCACTGGTCCTGCGGCGCGCTCCCCGCGGGAGTCCGACGTCCTCGGGCTGCAGCAGCTCCCGCCGGCGCCGCAGGAAGGCGGCGAGCCCGCTCCGGTCGATCTCCATGAGGCCCTCTCCTCCTGTACCGCTTCCCCCCTTTCTATCGCCGTCGCGGCGGCGCAGCCACGGATCGCCGATCCCCCTCTCCGGCGCCCGGACCGGCTCCGGCAGGGCCGTGAGCGGGCGCCGGCCTGCGCGGGGATGGAAGGCAGCGCCGGCCTCGGCCGTGCGATCAGGGGATCGGCAGGCCCTGCATCCCGTCACCGGATCCGGTCATGGTGGACGTGACGACACGACGAGGCAGGCAACGACACCCCCAGGAGCACGCTCATGCCACGCACCGACTTCGACATCGCCGTCCCCGATCTGACCGGCCGGCGCGCGGTCGTCACCGGCGCGAGCGACGGCCTCGGGCTCGGCATCGCCACCCGCCTCGCGGCCGCCGGTGCCGAGGTGCTCCTGCCGGTCCGCAACCCGCGCAAGGGCGAGGCGGCGCTCGACGCGATCCGGGCGCGGGTGCCGGGCGCGGAGGTGTCCCTGCGCTCGCTCGACCTGTCCTCGCTCGGCTCCGTGGCGGCGCTCGGCGAGACGCTGCTGGCGGAGGACCGCCCGATCCACCTGCTGGTCAACAACGCCGGCGTCATGACACCGCCCGCGCGGCAGACGACCGCGGACGGGTTCGAGCTGCAGTTCGGCACCAACCACCTCGGCCACTTCGCCCTCGTCGCCCGCCTGCTGCCGCTGCTGCGGGCCGGCCGGGCACGGGTGACCTCGCAGATCAGCGTCGCGGCGAACCGGAACGCCATCAACTGGGACGACCTGAACTGGGAACGCTCCTACGACGGCATGCGCGCCTACAGCCAGTCGAAGATCGCCTTCGGCCTCTTCGGCCTGGAACTCGACCGCCGCGGCGCGGCCGGTGACTGGGGCATCACCAGCAACCTCTCCCACCCGGGCGTCGCCCCCACCAACCTGCTCGCCGCCCGCCCCGAGGTGGGCCGCGCCCGGGACACCCTGGGCGTACGGGTCATCCGCGTCCTGTCCGCCCGCGGCATCCTCCTCGGCACGGTCCGCACCGCGCAGCTCCCCGCGCTGTACGCCGCCACGTCGCCGCAGGCCGAACGGGGGGCGTTCTACGGCCCCGGCGGCCCGGGCCGGCTGGGCGGCCCGCCCGCACGACAGAAGCTCTACAGCCGCCTGCGGAGCACGGACGACGCCCGTCGGATCTGGGAACGCTCCGAGGAACTGACCGGCCTGCGCTGCGGGTGACGGCGACGGGCCGCGCCGGTGGTACACGGCATTCCCCCCGGGGGGCCGTTCCTGATGTGGGACGGACCGGCCGGAGCACGGACGCGGATGAGTGCGGGCCGCGGGGCCGGCCTCCGGTGGAGGGCCCCTCCTGGGAAGGGCTACGAGGACAAGTTCGCGACGGCGTCGCGCACCTCGGCGGCCACCTCGTCCACGGAACGCCCCGAGCAGTGCAGTCGGCGCACCGCCAGGCGGGGGCGGGTGCGGGAGAGGTGCCCCAGCACGGCGTCGTAGCGCTCCCGGGTCGCCGCGAGGAACGCCTCGGTCTCGTGGAGTTCACCCCCGCGGGGGCGTTCCCCGGTGCGGCGAAGGGCTTCGGAGACGGGCAGGTCGAGGAGGAGGAGGCCGTCCGGGAGGGTGACGCCGAAGTGGCGGGCGAGGGTGGTGGACAGGACGTCCGGGGGAAGGGCGCCCCAGCGCAGTACCTCCGTGCCCGCCGCCCAGGCGTCCGTGCCCCCGGTGCGGGTCCGCAGCCAGTCGCGCACCGCGCGTGCGGCGTCCGGGTCCTGCTTGCGCCACCAGGCGTCCACGTCGGTACGGGGCTCGACCACCTGCCGGGCGCGGGCGAACAGGGGCAGGTAGACCAGAGGGTCGACGAGCGGGTGCCGGTCGGCGAGGACGGTCCGGCCGCCGGCCGCCACGTGCCGCTCCGCCGGACCGAACAGACACAGCTGGAGGTACAGGACACAGACCTTGAGCTGGACGCGGCCCACCTCGTCGGCCGCGGAGGAGGCGCCGGCCAGCGCCGCGGACAGCTCGGTGCCCGGATTGTCCGGGTTCTCGTGTCCCCGCACGGCGTGCACGACCCCGACGCCGTCCCGTTCGCGGAGGCGGCGGAGCACCGTCGTCTTCCCGGTTCCGTCGATGCCGACGAGGGCGACGCGCACCTCACCCACCGTCCCGGGTCTCTTCGATGTCCCACAGCCGGAACGCGGTCGCCACGACCTTCGGCAGGAACGCGAACTCCCGCTGGGTGCTCCCGGCGGCGTAGAGCGCGAGCCGGGTCATCAGGAACTCGCGCAGCGCCAGCCGGTGTCCACGCCTCCAGTCGGAGTCCGCGACGAGCCGTGCCGCCCGGGGCGACACCGAGGCCACCGCCCGCGCGTGCACGTCGAGGAAGCGGTCCACCTCCTCCGCCGTGACGTGCGGGCCGGCGGTGAACGCCAGCAGTTCGACGGCGTCCCGCTGAGGCGGTCCGACGGTGGCCAGTTCCCAGTCGTACGCCACGATCCTCCCCTCCCTTACCGCGAGGTTGCGCGGGTTGAAGTCGTTGTGGACCAGGGTGCGGGGTATCGCGTGCAGTTCCTGCGTCCAGCGCTCGGCGTCCTCGACCACGCCGAGCAGGACGTCCCGGCGGTGGGCGCCGAGCAGTTCGGGAAGCTCGTCCGCGGCATGGCGCACCAGCGCCGCCCACAGCTCCCGTGCCTTCGCCAGTTGCGGGGGATCGGGCACGTGGTGCAGCCAGCCCTCGGCCAGGACCTCCTGGTCGCGGCCGAGCCAGTGCCCGTGGACGGCGCCGACGGCACGCAGCGCCTGGTCGGTCCGGGCGGCGTCCCACCGCCCACCGTCGTGGGGCAGCCGTTCCATGAGGATGACGTACGCCTCGCGCTCGTCGTCCTCCAGGAGTCCGTAACAGCGCGGCAGCAAGTCCGTCAGGACGGGCTCCCCGCGCCGGTACACGGCCAGTTCCCGGCGGTGGGCATCGGTGAACACGGTGTCGGCGCCCCAGCGTTGCCAGGCCGCGTCCAGCTCCGGCCCGCACACCGAGAACAGCTTCGCCACACCGCCGACGATCTCGTCCCCGCGCGACTTGACCTTTGCCACCAGCTCGGCGCCGGTGGACCCGTCGGCCGCGTTCCAGCCGACGCTCAGCGGGTACAGGCCGGTCAGCTTGCGCCGCTCGGCCAGCGCGCCCAGCTCGCTGGAGATGCCGTCGCCCCGCAGCATGGGCCCCTCGGTCACGCGAGTGACGTGCAGCCGGGGGTCGCCGGTGCCCTGTGCGAGCAGGGGTTGCAACAGGGCGGCGTCCAAGTCGCCCGGCTGGAGCCAGTCGACGCGCCGGGCCCGGCCGAGGCGCTGGTGGGCGGCCGCGAACTGGCCGCTGACCACCGCCGCCATGGTGGACACGTCCAGGGCGAGGGCGAACCCGGCCACGATCTCCGCGAACCGACGCGCTCCACCCGTGCCCGCGCACCCCAGCAGGGTGAGGAAGTCGCGCTGGTGCGGCAGCGCGGTGCCGCCGCCCACGGTGCCCACCACCAGATTGGGCAGCAGCAGGGTGGCGACGAGATCGTCACCGTCCGTCTCCATCGAGAAGATCGACGTGCCCGACTCGTGGACGCAGGCCGCGTCCTGGCCCGTGGCGAGGAACAGGGCCGCGACGATGTTCGCCGCGTTCACGCCGTAGCCGACCATCCCGGCCTGCTGCGCCCCGAGGACCGTCGCCACATGGCTCTTGACCATGGCCTCCGGCGTGGTCTTCAGAACGCCGGTCACCGCGTCGCGGCGCACCCGGCACTCCGCCGTCACCCGGGTTCCGCGCCCGGCGAGCAGGGACGTGACGGCCGCCTTCTTGTCACCGCTCAGGTTGCCCTCCAGCAGGGAGTTCACCGGGCGCATGCCTTCGTCGTCGGCGACGGCCTCGGTCAGCCGGCGCAGGATCTGCCAGGTGGCCGCCGTCGTCATGTTCTGGCCGGCCGCGTCGGCCGTCTCGAACACACAGCGCAGGTGCAGATAGCGGCCGATCTGGTAGGGCTCCACGTCGATCAGCCGGGTGTGCCGGGACACCATGCGGACCTGCTCCTCCAGCAGGCCGCGCCGCTCCCGCAGCCAGCCGGTGAACCGGTGCGCGGCGTTGAGGTCGTCGAACTCCAGGACGGGTGCCCGGGTCATACGCTGCGACAGCACCTTCGTCAGTACGCCGCCGGACGCGGTCAGCGCCCGCGCGCCCCGGGACGTGGAGGCCACCAACGCGCCCTCCGTGGTGGCGAGCGGGGCCACGACGCTGTCCCGGGCCGCGTCCCCGGCGAACAGCAGCGGGCCGGCGAGACCCACCGGCACCTCCACGGAGCCGACGAAGTTCTCCACGTTGCCCATCAGGTTCCGGGCCGCCAGCCCGGTGCTCTCCAGCGAGGCGAGCGCGGTGCCGCCGCGCTCCCGCAGCCAGCTCAGCCGTTGCCTTCGGGCCTCCTCGGAGTACTGTCCCCGGCCCGGAACGACGTCGCTCATATGTCCCTCGTCCCCCGTCTCGTGGGTCGGCGTCTGCATCAGGCCGCCTGCGGCCGGGTGGACGTGATGCGCGCCCAGGCTTCGTCGGAGGGCTGGAAGACCCGGTCCTTGACGCGGGGCGGTCGCTGTCCGCCGCGTACCGTGTGCTCCCACTCGAGCAGGAAGGCGTCCTCGTGGACGGTGATCACCTCGACGGGGGCGATCCGTCCGGACCGGCGGCCGGCCCCGTATCCGGGGCAGTGCTGCGCCAGCCGCGCGTCCAGCGCGCCCGCCAGGTCCGCCACCGGAGGCCCCGCGAAGGCCACCGCGACCTGGTAGCGGCCCGGCCGGCCGGGGGCCAGGCGACAGGTGGCGTTGCGGATCTCCGCCCCGGTGTCCTGGCAGGCGGCGCCCAGGGCGCGGACCGCCACGGCCTCCGAGAGCCGCTCGCCGGCGGCGGACCGGACGACGTCCCGGCCCGCGTACTCGACGCGCGGGGTGCGCCCGACCCGGCCGACGACCCGGACCACGTCAGTGACGGCGCACCGGTAGAGCCCGCCGATGTGGCTGAGCACGAGGTGGTAGTCGGCTCCCTCCTCCAGTTCGGTCGGCAGCAGGGTCTCGCTGTCGGCCGACAGGGGGCCGTCGGCCGGGACGAACTCGTACACGCAGCCGGGCAGGTAGAGCGGCGCACCGCTGGGATGCCGGTCCACCGGCACGGCGGCCGGTCCCTCGCAGGACGCGACGGGCGCCGCGAAGAGCTGGACACCGGGCCCGTAGGTCTCCCGTACGCGGGGGAGGTAGAGGGAGGCGAGGGCGCTGTTCCAGACGAGGACGGCGGTCAGCCGCGGCCACAGGTGCTGGGGCAGCACGGTGCCGAACGTCGCGGCGTACCGCGCGATCTCGTCGGCGCGTTCCGGGTCGGGCGAGGTGTGCGGCCGGCCGCCGAGCGTGCCGGCCCGGATGTCCTCGACCAGCCTGGGCCACGAGGTGCGCAGTTGGTAGGGCAGGGCGGCGACCATCGCGGGGTTGATGCCGATGACGGCGCGGATGTCCTGCGCGGCGGCGAGCCGGAGCTTGAAGTAGGCGCGCTCCCAGGGGTCGGCCGAGGCGAGCGCCTCGGGGATCCGGCTCCAAGAGGCGTCGTTGCCCGGTCCGACGGCCGAGTCCTCGCCGAACCGCCGGTAGTCGACCTGGCTGGAGCCGATGTGCGGCTGGCCCTTGCGGGTGCGGGCCGCGGGCGCGGTCGGGTCCTGCCACAGGTTCAGCACTCCGTCCGGCGCGGTGGCCGAGCCGGGCAGCGTGCCGAGCAGCGGGGCGAAGGCGGCGTGGTAGAAGGGCAGGAAGACCTCCCGCATGTAGGTGCGGGTCACCGGGATGTGCTTCTCGCGGCCTGTGCTGCCGCTGGAGGAGAAGTACACCACCGGGTCGTCGGCCGTCAGCACGCGTTTTTCCCCGTCCATCGCCCGCTCGATCCACGGCATCAGCTCCTCATGGGTGCGGATCGGCACCGCCCGGCGCAGCTCGCCGACGGTACGGACGCCGGACAGCCCGTGCTCGTGGCCGAACGCGGTGCCGGCGTTGTGCTTCAGGATCCGGGTGAGCAGTTCGCGTTGCGTCTCCTCGGGACGGTCCAGGCTGTCCAGGAGCCGGCGGTGCGCCGCCTGTACGCGTGCGGCCTCCATCAGTGGCCTCCTCGGTCACGGTTCGAGATGAGTACGCCGTACAGGCGCAGCCGGTCGTGGTCGGTGCCGTCGCGGGAGATCCGGGTCTGGACCGTGTCGGCGCGGCCCGGGCCGAGGGCGGCACGGAAGTCCGGGGGGTCGAGTACGTCCCGGTGTTCCACCCGGACGGCGTCGCCGGGCCCGAGCAGCCCCCGCAACACCGCCTCGGTGACCAGGTGGTGGACGTGCACCAGGTACGCGTCGCTGCGGACCCCGCCGGTGGCCACCGTCATCTCCACCCGGTGTCCCGAGGGCCGCCCGGGAACGCGCACGGCGAGCGGCCCCGAGGGCACGTCGACCGGGAACGGGCCCTGGAAGGTACGCAGCATCCGCGACAGGGCGGACAGCTCGCGGCGGGTGGCCGGGCCGTACCAGGCGAGGCCGCCGCCGGGGGCGAGACGGCGGTGCGGATGACGGCCGGCGACGCTGCCCGGCCGCCCTGCGAGGAAGACGGTGCGGGTGAACGCGCGGTACCAGCCCGCCCGCTCGCCGGGCTCCAGCGCCAGCGCGAACGAGGCAGCGCCGGCGACGAACCCGGCCGGGTCGATGTCGTCCACGACGACGACCGCGGTCAGCTCCCGCGGGGCCGAGAGGTCGCCGCCCGCGAGCCCCGCGTGGACCGCTTTGAGCCTGGCCCGCGCCGCGGAGGCCAGCACCTCGGCATCGGTGGGACACAGGGCCCCTGGAGCGCTCATGTGTAGATCGCCCGGATCGCGGGGGAGGGCGGGACGCCGGGCCGGCCGAGCAGGGACGCCGTCAGCCGGTAGGGGTCGACGTATCCGTGCGGTGCCCGCAGCCGGGTCGGCAGATCGGCGGCGCCCCACCGGCTCGGGTCCGCGTCGCCGGCGGCCGCGCGGTCGAGCAGCCGGGCCGCGCGCCCCACACAGCGGCGCAGCAGCCCCATCCGGAACGGCTGGGCGGAGCGCCGGTGCAGGGTACCGACGAAGTACAGCCGCATGCCCAGCCGGTAGGCCGCCCGGTCCGCGGAACCGGAGGTGGCCGACAGGTCGCCGAGGGTCGAGCCCCGCCAGCCGCCGTACCGGCTGGAGCGCACCGTCCCGCCCACCGGCACCCTGCTCAGGGAGAGACGCGCGGTGCGCGCACCGAACTCGGCCAGGACTCGCTCCAGGAGCAGGTAGTCGGCGGTGATGCCGTCGTCGTGGATCAGCAGGAACCGCCGTCGCGGGCCGATCATCGGGATCAGCTCGCGCAGGATCGGCAGCAGGTAGTTGGGGTGGCCGTCGGCGCCGACCAACTGGCGCAGCGGCAGGCCCCAGCGGGGACCGTCGAGGTGGACCGGGCCGCCGTAGCGCCGGTGGTCGATCAGCAGGCCCCGGGCGGCGAGGGTGTCGAGCATGGTCCCGGCCGTGGTGGCGAGCGGACGGTCGGCGGTGAGTCCGAGACCGCCGACGCCCAGCAGGTCCAGCTGGGCCTGCCACAGTTGCAGCATGCGGAGCCCGGCCGGGTGGATCCAGCCGTCACGGTCGGCGCGGGCCAGGCGCACGCCCACCGCCCCGGGGTCGGCCGTCCTGCGTTCGCCGTGGAAGCGGACGTACCGGTCGCCGATCGCCGTCTCCGACTCGCGGCTCCAGTCGGTGTGCGGCTCGGTCAGCTCGAGATGATGCCAGAAGGCCGTCGCCTGGGTGGTGACGGTGGCCATGCGGTTGTTCCAGACCAGCCGCACCGCGTCGGCCCTGGCGCTCGCCTTGACGAGTACGTCGGTCCACAGCAGGCCCTTGACGTGAGTGGGGGTGAGGGGTTTGGTCGGAGTGATCGTCACCGGTGCCACGACGAGCTCGGTGGCGGGAGCGACTGTCAGCTGCATGGTCACGCCGTTCGTCCGGATGAGCGCGAAGTCAAGTCCGGCTTGTCCAAGGGGACTTGAGGGGCACGGGGGGCGAGGTTAACCAGACCGGAAATTGCGCGTCCAACGAATGCCGTTCCGCTGGCACCTTGCTGCCAATTCCTCGCCCGCTCCCACCCCGGACCCTGCGGAAAACCGCAGGGTCCGGGGTGGGGGAAACCGCACAAGTTCGACGGCTATCCGCATACCGGCACTGAGCTGGCACTTCTAGCGTGGTCAACGGATCGCGGCACCGGCCCGCGGCGTGCGCTTCGTACCTGGAGACTTCGAATGGACCACATCACCCTTGCGCTGCCACAGGAGCCCGCGGACGGCATCGCGGGATGGGCGGCCGACCTGGTGGACGCCATGGGCGCGCCCGGTGCCGGCCTCGCTGTCGCCCTGGAAAACCTCTTCCCGCCGCTGCCGAGCGAGATCATCCTGCCGTTGACCGGTTTCGCCGCCGGACAGGGAGTCATCAGCCTGTTCGCGGCCCTCTTCTGGACCACTCTCGGGTCCGTGGTGGGTGCCGCGGTCCTCTACTGGATCGGCGCACTGGTCGGCCGCGAGCGGATGTACGCGATCTGGGCGAAGCTGCCCCTGGTCAAGACCTCCGACCTGGAGCGGACGGAGGAGTGGTTCGCCAAGCACGGCACCAAGGCCGTCTTCTTCGGCCGCATGGTGCCGATCTTCCGCAGCCTGATCTCGGTGCCGGCCGGCCTGGAGCGCATGCCCCTGCCGACCTTCCTGCTCCTCACCGGCCTGGGCACGCTGATGTGGAACACCGTGCTCGTCATGTCGGGGTACTGGCTGGGCGACCAGTGGGACAAGGTCGGCGACTACGTCGGTGTGCTCAGCAAGGTCGTCCTGGTCGCGGTGGTCCTCGCCCTGGCCTTCTACATCGTGGTCCGGCTGCGCTCGCGCGGCACCGCCCAGCACCGCCGCCCGTCGTGACCGGCCCCGTCCTGACCGGTCCCGTCCTGACCCGGACCGAGCGATCTTGCCCCGGCTGCGCCGCCCCACTAGGCTCAGCGAGCGTGCAGGGGGATTCAGCGGACACGACCGGCCAGCCCCTCCCGACGGTGCCCGGAACCGTACTGCCGGGAGGCGAGCCCGCGGCCAAGCCCGCCCCGGCGCTGCCCCTGCGCGCCGCGGGCGTCTTCCTCGGCTGCCTGACCGCGCTGCTGGGACTGCTGTACTTCGTCGTCGCCGGTGTCCCGCTCGGCCCGCTCCTGCTGTGGCCGCGCACCCGGCGCCAGGCGTTCGTCGTCCTCACCTCCGGAGCCCGGCGGCTGACGGCCCTCGAACGGTGGCGCCGCTCGGTCTTCTTCGGGGACTCGTTCCCCGATCGTCCCGTGCCCGACCAGCGCATCCTGCGCTACCTCGCCGCCCGTACCTACGCCGGCCTGATCACCGGCGTGGTACTCGGCCTCCTCGCCTTCGGCGCCGTCCTCGCGGGCCTGCTCGTCGCGAGTCTGGCCCGGGGCACCCTCGACGGCCGGGAACTGGTCACCCAGGTCCTGCTCGGGGGGGTGCTGCTCTTCCTGGACGTACAGGGCCTGTTCTCGCTGGAGGCGCTCGACGCGCGGATGGCCCGCGAGTGCTTCGGGCCCTCGGAGCGCGAGCTGATGCAGCAGCGCATCGACGAGCTGGCCACCAGCCGGGCGGCGGTGCTCCAGGCCGTCGACACCGAGCGCCGGCGCATCGAGCGGGACCTGCACGACGGCGTGCAGCAGCGTCTGGTCGCGCTGGCCATGCTCCTCGGGCGGGCCCGTCGCGGCGGCCGCACGCCCGAGCAGGCGCGCAGCCTGCTGGAGCAGGCCCACAAGGAATCACAGGACGTCCTGACGGAACTGCGGGAAGTGGCCTGGCGGGTGTATCCGACGGCGCTGGACAACCTGGGGCTCCAGGAGGCGCTCGCCGGGGTGTCGGAGCGGTGCAGCATCCCCATCCGGACCGACTTCGCGCTCGCCGAGCCGCTGCCCGCCTCCGTGGAGACCGCCGCGTACTTCGTCGTGTCGGAGTCGGTGACCAACGCCGCCAAGCACTCGGCCGCCACGGAGATCCAGGTGAGCGTCCGCAAGTACGGACCGGTCCTCGTCGTCCAGGTCGAGGACGACGGCGTCGGCGGCGCCAGGCCGGAGGGCAGCGGACTGACCGGGCTGCACAGCCGGGTCGGCGCCCTCGACGGCCGTCTGCACGTCCACAGCCCCTCAGGGGGGCCCACCACGATCACCGCGGAGCTGCCGTGCGCGTAATGCTGGCCGAGGACTCGACCCTGCTGCGGGAGGGGCTGGTCCGCCTCCTCAGCGAGGAGGGCCATGAGGTCCTGGCCGCGGTGGGAGACGCCGTCGCCCTCCTGCGGGAGATCGAGCTGCTGCGGCCGGACATGGTCGTCGTGGACATCCGGATGCCTCCCACCCACACGGACGAGGGACTGCGGGCCGCGCTGGAGATCCGCAAGCGGTGGCCCGGCGTCGGGGTGCTCGTCCTGTCCCAGCACATAGAGCGCAACTACGCGGCGCAGCTGCTCACGTCGAACGCGGAGCGGGTCGGCTACCTGCTGAAGGACCGGGTCGCCCAGGTGGAGGAGTTCCTCGACGCGCTGGAACGGATCGAGGCGGGCGGCGCCGCCATCGACCCGGAGGTCGTACGGCAACTGGTGATCCGTACGACACACAGCGACCCGCTGGCCCGGCTGACCCCTCGGGAGCGCAGCGTCCTGGAGACACTGGCGCAGGGGCACACCAATGCGGCGATCTCGGAGAAGCTGCACATCTCCATGAGCACCGTCGAGAAGAACCTCAACATGATCTTCGACAAACTCGAACTCGCCCACGCCTCCGGATACAACCGCCGGATCCTGGCCGTACTGCGGTACCTGGAGTCCTGACGCGCGACGTGCCGGGCGTCGGGTCGTCCCCGTCGCCCGGCACGTCGTCGTCACCGGCTGGACGGCTCACCGGTCACTCGGACCCGTCACTGGAACGAGTACGGGTTCAGCGCGTCGTCCGGCAGGTGCTCGATCTGGACGCGGTCGCCGATGCCGGCCTCCTCGGCGAGTTCGAGCAGCACGTCGAGGGCCACGTGGTCCTCGAGCCCGAAGCCCGTCGAGTCGAAGACCGTGACACCGTCCCGGTGCCGCGCCGCGGTCTCCGGGTCGGCGCACAGCGTCATGAGATCGGGACCGACGTCGCCCTCCTCCAACTGCTGGCACTCTCCCTCCCGCAGCGCCTGCGCCAGGTGGTCCGGCGTCACGAACGCCGACTTCAGGACTGGCACCGGGACCTCGAACTTGCCGATGAGGTCGGCTCCGATCGCGTTGATGTGCACGTGCGGCCGCAGGTTCGCGCCGCTCAGCACCGGGCCGTCGCCCACACCGACGGAGGTGACGGTGCAGATGATGTCCGCCGCCGCCTCCAGCTCGGCCGGCTCCACGACCTCGATGTCGAGGTCCAGGAAGTCCACCCGGTCCGCGAACGAACGCGCGTGGTCCGGGTCGATGTCGTGCACCAGGATCCGCTCCAGCGGGAACACCCGGCTCAGCGCGTGCGCCTGGGTCACCGCCTGGGCGCCGGCACCGACCAGACCGAGGACCCGGCTGTCGGGACGGGCCAGCAGCCTGCTGGCGATCGCCGAGGCGGCTCCGGTGCGGATCGCGGTGGGCAGGATGCCGTCGCACACCGCCAGCAGACGGCCCGTCACGTCGTCGTAACGCGTGAGGGATCCGATGATGGTGGGCAGTTGGAACACACCGGGGTTCGACGGTGTGTAGGCCACCGTCTTGATCGTTATGGAACGCCCCGGATCATGGTGCGGCATCCACTCGAGGATGGCCGCGTTCCCCGGGCCGCGGAGAAAACCGTCCCGAGTGGGGCTCACGCCTTTGTCCGGAGCGGTGAAGGCCTCCTGGAGCCGGACGATCATCCGGTCCATGAAGCGGTCGTTGCCGCTCTCCTTGACGAGTTTGGCAACATGCTGCCGGGTGAGGACCGTGGTCTCCATTTTCTCCCCTCGATTGTCGTCGCACCTCGGCAGCTAATTGCCAAGGAATATGCGTCTGCCATTCCATGAACTACGATCCGCGCTCAGCCGACACTTCAAGCAGGAAGCTATTGCGTACCCTTTTGCGGGTGCCGGTCAATTCGCGCTCCGAACGTAACCGTCCGGCTTTTAATGGTCAAGGATTCCAAGGGTCGTTACGGTTTTCCGCAGGTTCCACCCTGCGGTTTCCCGCAGGGTGGAACCTGCGGCTTTCCGTACGGTGAACCTGCGGAAAGCAACGGTCAGCACGACGGTTTACCTCGTATCCCCGCGGCCGCCGGTGGATCTAGCGTTCTTCTCGTCGAGAACCCGACCGGCTTCCAGGGCCGGACCTGCAGCAACGGAAGGAAGCAAGGTGCGAAAGAAGCCGGCAACGGTACGGATTGCGCGATGGAGCGCCACGCACCCGTGGTCCGCCATCGGCCTGTGGGTCGTCTTCGTCGCCGCGTGCCTCGTTCTGGGCGGAGCGGCAGGTACGAACTCGATCAGCGACGAGGAGTCGGGGGTCCGCGAGTCGGGCCGCGCAGGCAAGATCGTTCACTCCGGTGACTTCCCCGAGAAGGCCGAGGAGAACGTGCTGATCACCGCCGAGGACGGCGGGAAGCTGGACCCTGCGGCCGGCCGTGAGGCCGCCGCGGACGTCGTCGAGCGGATGAAGGCCCTCGACGAGGTGGAGGGCGTCGGCGACCCGGTTCCCGCCCCCGACGGCAAGGCCCTGCTGGTCCCCGTGACCATGAAGGGCGACACCGAGAACGCCGACCGGCGTGTGCAACCGCTGCTCGACGCGAGCGCGTCGGTCCAGGACGCCCACGAGGGCCTGCGGGTCGACGAGGTGGGCACCGGTTCGACCGCCAAGGGCCTGTCGGAGACGCTCGGCGAGGACTTCAAGAAGGCCGAGCTGATCAGCCTGCCGCTGACCCTGCTGATCCTGCTCGTGGTCTTCGGAGCGATCATCGCGGCAGGCGTGCCGGTGGTCCTGGCCCTGTCGTGCGTGGGCGCCGCCATCGGACTGTCCACGCTCGCCTCCCACGTGCTGCCCGAGACCAGCGCGGTCAGCAACGTCATCCTGCTCATGGGCATGGCCGTGGGCGTGGACTACTCGCTCTTCTACCTGAAGCGGGAGCGCGAGGAACGCCGCGCGGGGAAGTCCCACGTCGACGCCATCGAGGTCGCGGCGGAGACCTCCGGGCACACCGTCGTGGTGTCCGGAACCACCGTCATCGTGGCCATGGCCGGCCTCTACCTGGCGAACGAGGCGACCTTCGCCTCCCTGGCCACCGGCTCGATCATCGTGGTGGCGGTGGCCGTACTGGCCTCGCTGACCGTGCTGCCCGCCCTCCTCGCCAAGCTGGGACGCTGGGTCGACAAGCCCAAGGTGCCGTTCCTGTGGCGCCTCACCATGCGCTCCGGCGAGTCGCGGGTGTGGCCCGCACTGCTGCGTCCGGCGCTGTCCAAGCCCTTCATCACGCTGGTGGTGTCCGTGGGCGCGCTGCTGCTGCTGGCGGTGCCGGCCCTCGACATGAAGCTCAAGCAGCCGGGCTCCGACGACCTGTCCCGGGACATCCCCGTGGTGCAGGCGATGGACCGGCTCACCGAACACTTCCCCAGCAAGGGCACCGTGCACCAGGTCGCCGTCCGGGCGCCCGCCGACCGGGCCGACGACGTGAAGACCGCGCTGAACGGCCTCCTGGAGCGCACCGCGAAGGACGAACTCTTCGCCCACGACTCCACCCCCGCCATCGAGGTGTCCGAGGACCGCAGGGTCCACACCGTCGACGTAGGCACTCCCTACCAGCCGAAGAGCGACGGGGCCCGCGAGTCCCTGGACCTGCTGCGCGAGTGGGTGCCGCAGGCGATGGCGGACGTGCCCGACGCCGAGAGCGCGGTCGGAGGCAAGGTGGCGCAGGGCGTCGACTTCACGGGTCACCTCGAGGAGCGCATGCCCTGGGTGGTGGGCTTCGTCCTGCTGCTGACCTTCGTCACCATGGTGATGATCTTCCGGTCGATCGCCGTGGCGCTCTCCGCGATCCTGCTCAACCTGCTCTCCGCCGCGGCCGCCTTCGGTGTGCTGGTCGCCGTCTTCCAGAACACCTGGGCCGAGGGTTTCCTCGACTTCCACAGCTCGGGCGCCGTCGTCTCCTGGTTGCCGCTGTTCCTGTTCGTGGTCCTGTTCGGGCTGTCGATGGACTACCACGTCTTCGTGGTCAGCCGGATCCGCGAGGCAGCCCTCGCGGGCGCCACGACCAAGACCGCCGTCCGTGAGGGCATCACCCGCTCCGCGGGCGTGGTCACCAGCGCCGCGATCGTCATGGTCGGAGTCTTCGCGATCTTCGGCACCCTGAGCATGGTCGAGTTCAAGCAGTTGGGCGTCGGTCTCGCGGCCGCCATCCTGCTGGACGCCGTGATCATCCGGATCTACGTGCTGCCGGCCCTGATGACGGCGCTGGGCAAGTGGAACTGGTGGCCCGGCAAGGTCGCCGGCGGCCCCGGCGGACCGGCCTCCCTCCCGGACCAGGCCGAGCCCGGCAGCCGCCACGCCGAGGAGCAGCCCCAGTACGCGCGGTTCGCCGCCGGGCAGCAGTACGGGCAGCCGTCCGCGCAGCAGGCTCCGCAGCAGCACCACCAGCCGGGCGGCTACCAGCAGGGCGGCTACCAGGAGCAGTCCTACCAGCAGGGCGGTTACCAGCAGCCGTACCACCAGGGCGGCCATCAGAGTCCCTACCAGGACCCCTACCAGCAGGGCGGACACCAGCAGCCCGGCCCGTACCGCCACGACGCCTCGCGACCCGGCTACTACGAGCAGTAGAGCCAGGTCCCTCCGGCGAGGAAGGAGGGTCGCCCGTCACCCCCGGACGGAGACGGCCCTCCTTCCTCTTTTTTCGCGTGCCCGGCCGCCGTGCACGCGACGCCGTGCCCGGCAACTAGCTGCCAACGCGGCCCGCCCGGCCCGTCCCGCGGCGACGGTGGAGGTGCAACCGACACCACCGACCTCGACGGAGTGAGCATGCGGATCGAACAGAGACCCCCGAACCGGTTACGGGCGGCGCTGTACGGGGCGGGAGCGTTGCTCCTGGCCCTCCTGATGGGCCTGACCGCGGCGGCCCAGGGCCACGCCGCCGCGGGATGGCAGCCCGTGCCGCCGCCCGCCGCGTCCGGCCTCAGCGCGTACGTCCCCTTCGACGCGACCTCGGCCGTGGCGCGCAGCACGGTGCAGACGAGCACCACCTGCCTGCCCTGCGAGTACGAGCACACGCTGTGGACCCGGCAGGCCGGCGCCTGGAGCGCCCTCCCGCTGCCTCCCGCCGGTGCCTCCACGGACGTGCTCACCGGCACCGCCCCGAACGACGTGTGGGCCCTCGGCCGGGGCGAGCGGGACTTCGGGCAGTACCACTGGGACGGCTCGCGGTGGACGGACCGGACCGTCCCGGACTTCGAGGTGCTGGCGGCCCGTGCCGTCTCCCGCACCGATGTGTGGGCGGTCGGCAACTACCGGGAGAGCGACGGGGACGTGCCCGGCGCGGTCGCCCACTGGAACGGCTCGGCCTGGACGCTGACCAAGCTCGGCGCGCCCGACGCCTGGACCAACATCAAGGCCGTGCACGTCGCGTCCGCCCACGACGTCTGGGTGGTGGGCTCGGGCGGCGGCCGCCTCTACGCCGCGCACTACGACGGCATGTCCTGGCAGGAGGTGGCCCTGCCCCGGCTGTCGGGGCTCTCGGCGACCGCGAACGCGGTGACCGTGCGGAACGGCGAGGTGTGGATCGGCGGCACCGACCGCAACATCTACACCGACAGCGGCACACCGAGGGCGTTCGTGCTGCACGGGAACGGCACGGACTGGCAGACGACCTACGTGCCGGTGCCCGCGCCCACCGGCGACGCGTCCGAGGACCGCATGTCCGTGCAGGCCCTGGCCGTCCACGACGGAACCGTGTGGGCGGGCCTGTACGCGCATCGCGCCAAGGACCGCGGCCTGGCCCGCTGGAACGGCTCCACGTGGGAGACGGCCGCGGCCCCGGGGGCGACGCCCGGCTCCGAGGTGACGGCCCTGTACCCGACGGCGGACGGAACCCTGTGGGCCAACGGGCTCCAGTACCCCAACGCCTACCTGAAGGGCTACGCGGCCTCCCTCGCGCCGAGCGCCTGACACCACGGTGGAGGGGCCCGGCGTTTGCCGGGCCCCTCCACCGTGCGGGCCCTCAGGGACCGGTGAGGAACTGCACGAGCAGCTTGTTCACCGTCTCGGGATCCTCCAGGTAGCCGTAGTGCCCGCAGCCCTCGACGAGGTCGAAGCGGGCGCCGGGGACGGCGTCGGCGACCTCGCGGCCCAGCCGGGGCGGAGTGACCAGGTCGTCGGCGAAGGCGATGACCTGGCAGGGGACACGGATGCCCCGGTACGCGGCCAGCCGGTTCTCCAGCCGGCTGACCTCCATCTGCGCCCGCTGCCCCGGACCGGGCGCGGACGTCAGCTCGAACAGGTCGAGCCAGTCCGCCATGGCCGCGTCGTCGTCGAGCGTCCGAGGCGACAGCGACTTCAGGGCGCGCAGGACGGCCGCGTAGCGGTCAGGGAGCCGTACTCCCGAGTCGTACAGGTCGATCTCCGTGCGCGTCAGCTCGGCGCGCAGGAAGTCGGTGCGACCCCGGGTGGCCATCAGGACGGCCCGGCCGACCAGGTCGGGACGCGCCAGTGCCAGTTCCTGGGCGACGAACGCGCCCATGGAGGTGCCGACGACGGCGGTGGGACCGAGGTCCAGACGCTCGATGAGCCCGGCCACGTCCGCGACCATGTCCTGGAGGGTGAACCCCTCGGGGCACTCGGAGGACGGGGGGACGCCCCGGTTGTCGAGGGTGATCACACGCAGACCGGCCGCGGTGAGCGCGGGTACCTGGTGCAGTTGCCACACGGTACGGCCGCCACCGGTGCCCTGGATCATCACCACCGGGTCGCCGGTGCCGGCCTCGTCGTAGCTGAGCCGAATCCCGTTCACGGGAATGACCGGCATGGTGCCTCTCCCCTCTCGTGGTGGTCGTGCGGTACGCGACCGCACACGCAGGCGACCCGCGCCCCGGACGCCCGGGGCCGCGGGTCGTGCGGCGCTCGGATCAGGCGGCTCCGTCCATCGCGTCGGCCAGGCTCTTGGGACGCATGTCGGTCCACTGGGTGTTGACGTACTCGAGCGCCGCGTCCCGGCTGCTCTCCTCGAGGACGGTCCGCCAGCCGGCGGGCACCTCGACGAACGCCGGCCACAGCGAATGCTGCCCCTCGTCGTTGACCAGGACCAGGTAGGTGCCCTCGGGGTCCTCGAAGGGATTGCTGCTCATTCCATCGCTCCTTCTCAGCGCTGACTGTTTCTCTGGGACGGTGTGTCGGGTATCTCGTGAAAGGTCACAGACGGTCCGCGAGGAATTGGCCGATCCGGGCCATGTGACGGGCATCCGTCATCAGGTTTCCGTGCGTCGAGTCTATGGCGCACACCTCGACCGAACCACCCGTGAACGGTTGCCACAAGCTGACATTCAGGCGGCCCTCCCGGTCGTCCGCGGATTTCCGCTCGGCGGAGACGAAGAGGAGGTCACCGTCGAAGAATTCCGGTGTGAACTTCCGCATGAGCCGGACATTGTTCACGTACACGTCCTTCAGTGCGAGTATGTCCCGGGCCTCCAGCTGTGCCAGAGCCTGGTCACCAGACTGCAGGAACTCCCGGAAACGTCGCAGGACGCTTTCCTGGTCTGCTATGAGCTCGGCCATGTCGAACTCGAAGCCCATGGCCCGCAGGTTGTGCGCGACCACCTCGTGCTCGACCGGTTCCGAGGTGTCCGCGTTCTCGCCCGGCGGATACGCGTCCAGCAGGGCGAGCCGGGACACCTCCTCGCCCTCGGCGCGCAGCGCGGTAGCCAGGGCGTGCGCGACGATGCCGCCGAACGACCACCCCGCCAGCCGGTAGGGACCGCTCGGCTGCACGGAACGGATCAGAGCCAGGTACTCCGCGGTCATCTCCGCCATCGACGAGGGCAGCGGGCCGCTCCCGTCGAGACCTCGCGCCTGGATGCCGTAGACCGGGACGTCCGGGCCGAGATGGCGGACGAGCCCCGCGTAGCACCAGCTGAAGCCACCGCCCGGGTGGAGACAGAACAGCGGGGCGGCCGTGCCGCGCGCCCGCAGCGGGAGCAGGCCCTCGGAGGAGCGCCCCGGGGAGCCGTCGGCCGTCCCCGTCAGCACGGCGGCGACGCCCTCCGGCGTGGGGGAGTCGAAGACCGTGCGGACGGGAAGGTCCTGGCCGAACTCCTCGCGCAGCCGTGCCACCAGGCGGGCGGCCAGGAAGGAGTGCCCGCCCAGTTCGAAGAAGTCGTCCTCCACACCGGCCCGTTCGACGCCCAGCACCTCGGCGAAGAGCGTGCACACCCGGTGCTCCGCGGGCGTCCTGGGCGCCCTCGACCCGCCGCCCGCCGCGTACTCGGGCACGGGCAGCGCGGCGCGGTCCAGCTTGCCGTTGGGGGTCAGGGGGAGTGCGTCGAGGACGACGAACGCGGCCGGCACCATGTGGGCGGGCAGCCGCCCGGCAAGATGCTCGCGCAGCCGCACGGAGTCGGGGGCCTCCTGGTGAGCGGCCACCACGTATCCGACCAGCCTGCGGTCCCCCGGCCGGTCCTCCCGCACCACGACGGCGGCCTGCGTCACCGAGGCGTGTGCGGTGAGCGCCGCCTCGATCTCACCGGGTTCGATGCGGAAGCCGCGGATCTTGACCTGCGAGTCGGCCCGGCCCAGGTAGACCAGCATCCCGTCGGCGGTGAGCCGGGCGAGGTCGCCCGTACGGTACATGCGGGCGCCGTCCGCACCGTGGGGGTCGGCGACGAACCGTTCGGCGGTACGGCCGGCCCGGCCCAGATAGCCGCGGGCGAGCGCGTCCCCGCTGATGTAGAGCTCACCCGGGACACCCGGCGGAACCGGGTTCAGCCACGGGTCCAGGAGCCGGACGGCGGTGTTGTCGACGGGCCGGCCGATCGGCGGGGCGGAAGGGCCCCAGCCGGCCGGGTCGGCCGGGAGCCGGTGGGCGGTCACCACGTGGGTCTCGGCGGGACCGTAGTGGTTGTGCAGGCGGCGGCCGGGGCGAGCGGCGCAGAAGGCGCGCATGGCGCCGTGCGGCGTCAGCGCCTCCCCGGCCTGCACCAGGTCGGTGAGGTGCGGCAGATCGAGGCGGGCGGCGACGGCCGCCTCGCAGACCGCGTCGATGACCAGGTTGGGCGCGTACAGTTCCTGGACCTGCCGCTCTCCCAGCCACCTTGCCAGCCGCTCCGGATCGCGGCGGACGTCCTCGGGGCAGACGACCAGGGTCTTGCCGGCCAGCAGCGCGGAGAGTATCTCCTGGACCGAGACGTCGAAGCTCACCGCGGTGAACTGCGCCACCCGGGTGCCGGGCCCGCCCGGCAGAGTCCGCTCGTGCCAGTCGAGGAGGTTGGCCAGCGCGCGCACCGGCATCGTGACGCCCTTGGGGCGTCCCGTCGAGCCGGACGTGTAGATCACGTACGCGGGATGGGCCGGGCCGACCGGGGAGGTCCGCTCGGCGTCGGTCAGGTCGGCGTCGGACAGGGAGCCGAGGCGGGTCACGGTGGCGGGGTCGTCCACCACGAGCGGCGTCCCGGCCGGTCCGGAGGGAAGCGCGCCGACGAGGTCCCGGGTGGTCAGGACGGAGGCCGGCCGCGCGTCGTCGAGCATGTACGCGATACGGTCCGCCGGGTACTCGGGGTCGACCGGCAGGTATCCGGCGCCCGCCTTGAGGGCCGCCAGGCACGCGGTGACCAGCTCGGCGGACCGGTGCATGGCCACCGCGACCAGGCTCTCGGGCCCCGCCCCGCGCTCGACGAGCAGCCGGGCCAGCCGGTTGGCCCGGGTGTTCAACTCGGCGTATGTCAGCACGCCGTCCGCCGTTTCGACCGCGACGGCGTGCGGGGCCCGCGCGACCGACGCCGCGAAGCGCTCCGGCAGTGACCCGCCGACCCGTGCGCGTGCCGGCCCGAGAGAGGCGGACAGGGCGCGTGCGCGTTCCTCCTCGCCCAGGAGAGGCACCTCACCGATGGCACGGTCCGGTGCCGCGGTCACCGCGTCCAGCAGGCGCAGCAGCCGGGCGACGAGGGTCTCGGCGGTGTCCGCGTCGAACAGGTCGGTGCTGAACTCCAGACCCGCGCCGAGTCCGGCCGGGCGCCCCTCGGCGTCGTGCCGCTCGGCGAAGGAGAACAGCAGGTCGAACTTGGCGGTGCCGGTGTCGGCTGACAGGGACTCGGCGTCCAGGCCGGGCAGACGCAGGCCGTCGCCCGGCCGCCGGTCCGTGTTGTTGAAGGTCAGCATGGTCTGGAAGACCGGATGCCGTGCCGGTGAGCGCTTCGGGTTGAGCACCTCCACGAGCCGCTCGAAGGGCACGTCCTGGTGCGCGTACGCGGCCAGGTCCGTCTCGCGGACCCGGGCCACCAGGTCACGGAAGGCGGGATTGCCGGAGGTGTCGGCGCGCAGCACCAGGGTGTTGACGAAGAAGCCGACGAGGCCGTCGAGGGCATCGTCGGTGCGTCCGGCGACGGGGGTGCCCAGCGGAATGTCCTCGCCGGCGCCGAGCCGGGTGAGCAGAGCGGCGACAGCCGCCTGGACCACCATGAAGGGGCTGGCCTGGCACGTCCGCGCCACGGTCACGATGCGGGCGTGCAGTTCCTCGGGAACCTCGTAGAGGACCCGGCCGCCCCGCCCCCCGGCGGTCGCCGGACGCGGCCGGTCGGCGGGCAGCGCCAGCTCCTCCGGCAGCCCCGCCAAAGCCTCACGCCAGTAGGCGAGCTGCTGAGCGGCGGGGCTGCCGGGGTCGTCCTCCGAGCCCAGCGCCTCGCGCTGCCACAACGTGTAGTCGGGGTACTGGACGGGCAGCGGGCGCCACTCCGGCGCGCGCTGGCCGAGACGGGCCGTGTACGCGGTGGTCAGATCACGGGCGAGCAGGGGCACCGACCAGCCGTCGCCGGCGATGTGGTGCACCAGCAGGAGCAGCACCTGCTCCCGCTCGCCCGTCTCGAACAGCCAGGCGCGCAACGGGATCTCGGCCGTGAGGTCGAAGGAGTGCGAGGCCGCCCGGGTGATCTCCGCCTCCAGGCTGTCCGACGGCACCGACGGGACGACGGTCAGCTCCGGCCGGGCCTCGGCGGCCGGCCGCACGATCTGCCGGGGTCCCTCGGCGTCCTCGGCGAACACCGTCCGCAGGCTCTCGTGCCGGTCCGTCAGGTCGGCCAGCGCGGCCCGCAGCGCCGACCGGTCCAGGTCGCCCGTGAGCCGCAGCGCGAAGGGGATGTTGTACGTCGGGCTCGGGCCCTCGAAGCGGTGCAGGAACCACAGCCGGCGCTGCGCGGGGGAGGCCGGGATGCGCTCCGGGCGGGGATCGGCCGGACGCAGGGCCGGACGGGCCGCACCCGCGGTGTCGAGGGCGCGGGACAGGGCCGCCACCGTCGGCGTGTCGAACAGCTGCCGCACGGTCAGTTCCGCGTCGAGGACCGAGCGGATCCGGCCCACGAGCCGGGTGGCGAGCAGTGAGTGCCCGCCGAGGGCGAAGAAGTCGTCGTCGACGCCGACCCGCGGCATGCCGAGGAGCTCGGCGAAGAGCCCGCACAGGATCTCCTCCCGCGGGGTGCGCGGAGCCCGGCTCTCGACGGTGGCGTCGGCGGTGGTGAGGTCGGGCACCGGCAGCGCCCTGCGGTCGATCTTGCCGTTGCCGGTCAGGGGCAGCGCGTCGAGGGTCACATAGACCGACGGGACCATGTAGTCGGGCAGTTCGGCGGCGAGGTGGGCCCGCAGGGCGGCGGGCGTAGGGTCGCCGCCCTCCTCCGCCACGAGGTGCGCCACCAGCCGCTTGTCGCCGGGGCGCGGCTCGCGCACCGTGACGACGGCCTGGGCGACCTCGAAGTGCCGGCCCAGCACGGCCTCGATCTCGCCCAGTTCGATGCGGAATCCGCGGATCTTGACCTGCTCGTCGGCGCGCCCCAGGTACTCGAGGGTGCCGTCCGGCGTCCACCGTACGAGGTCGCCGGTGCGGTACATGCGGGTGCCCGCCGGGCCGTGCGGGTCGGCGACGAACCGCTCCGCGGTAAGGCCCGGCCGTCGCCAGTAGCCGCGGGCGAGCCCCGCCCCCGCGAGGTACAGCTCACCCGCGACACCCCGGGCGACGGGGCGCAAGGCGGTGTCGAGGACCAGCAGCCGCGTGTTGTCCAGCGGCGTGCCGATGGGCACGGTGTCCGGCACCGGGGCATCCGCCGGGATGCGGTGGCGCACCGCGAACGTGGTGGTCTCGGTGGGCCCGTACCCGTCGACGACGACCGTGCCCGGACAGGCCTCCCGGACCCGGCGGACCGCGGCCGCCGGGACGACGTCGCCGCCCGTCCACACCTCCCGTACCCCCGCCAGGTGGTGGGGCGCCTCGTCGGCGACCAGCTGGAAGAGCCCGGAGGTCAGCCACAGTCCGGTCACCTCGTGCTCGGTCAGCACCTTGCCCAGGGTGTCCGCGTCCAGGTCCCCCGGCGGGGCGACGACGGCGGTCCCGCCGGACAGCAGGGGCACCCACACCTCGTACGTGGAGGCGTCGAAGGCGTGCGGGGAGTGGACCAGCACGCGGGCGTGGGCGCCGCCGGCGAAGGACCGGTCGCGGGCGAGCTCGACCACGTCCCGGTGGGTGACGGCCACCCCCTTGGGCATCCCGGTCGAGCCGGAGGTGTGCATCACGTACGCCAGCCGGTCGGCGTGCCCGGCACCGGAGGGCAGTTCGGCACCCCCGGCCGGGGCGTCCGTCGCGTCGGCCCGCACGGCGGTCACGCCCAGCTCCTGCGCCCGGGGGGCGTGTTCCGCGTCGGTGAGGACATGGGAGACACCGGCCAGTGCGGTGACCTGCCGCAGTCGGTCGAGCGGGTCGCCCTGCCGGAGCGGCACATAGGCGCCGCCCGCCTTGAGCACGGCCAGCAGCGCGACGATCAGGTGCTCGGAGCGGTCCATGAGGAGCCCCACCGGGGTTTCGGCCCCCACCCCGTACGCCACCAGGGCACGCGCCAGCCGGTCGGACCGGACGTCGAGTTCGGCGTAGTCCAGCGCGGTCGCACCGCAGCGGACGGCATCCGCGTGCGGCGTGCGCGCAGCCTGGGCACGGAAGGCAGCGGGCAGCGTCTCGTCGGCGGGGCCCGTCTCCGTGCCACGGCCGAGGGACAGCACGGCGCCGCGCTCCTCGGCGGAGAGCAGCTCAAGCTGTCCGACGGTGCGGTGCGGCTCTGCGGCCGCCCCGCGCAGGACGCGCACCAACCGCTCCAGGACGGCCCGGGCCGCCTTCGGCGGTACCAGGTCGGGCTGGTGGTCGAGACGCAGCCGCAGACCGTCGCGGCCCACGGCCACCAGCGCCAGCGGATAGTGGGTGGCGTCCCGGTTGCGGGTGCCGGTGACGGTCACCCCGCCGATGCCGCCGGGCTCGTCCCGCTCGGCACCGATGTCGACCGGATAGTTCTCGAACACCATGGTGGTGTCGAAGAGTTCGCCCTCGCCCGCCAGCCGCTGCACCTCGGCCAGGCCCAGTTGCTGGTGCGACTGGAGCCGGGTCTGTTCGTCCTGGGTGCGGCGCACCGCGTCCAGGAACGGCTCGTCGGGCCGCAACCGCACCCGCACGGGCAGGGTGTTGATGAACATCCCCACCATGGTCTCGATCCCGGCGACCTCCGGCGGCCGCCCGGAGACGGTCGTGCCGAACACCACGTCGTCCCGTCCCGTGAGCCCGCTCAGGACCACCGCCCAGGCCCCCTGCACCAGGGAGTTGAGGGTGAGGGAGCGCTCCCTGGCCAGCCTGGTCAGCGCCGAGTGGTCGGCCTCGGCCAGCTCCGTCTCCAGGCGACCGGGCACGACCGGCGTCCGGTCGCCCGCCTGCGGGGCGACGAGGGTGGGCCCGTCCAGTCCGGCGAGCACCTCCCGCCAGGCGGCGACCGCACCGTCCCGGTCCTGCCCGGCGAGCCACTGGAGGTAGTCACGGAAGGGGCGGACCCGGGGCAGCGCGCTGTCGTCGCCCTTCGTCCGGTAGAGCGCCAGGAGCTCCCGCACCAGCATGGGACGCGACCAGCCGTCGAGCAGGATGTGGTGATTGGTCAGCACGAAGCGGTACCGGCTGTCCCCGAGACGCATCAGCGTGAAGCGCATCAGGGGTGGGCGTCCCAGGTCGAAGCGGCGCAGCCGGTCCTCCTCCAGCAGCCGGTCCGCGGCCGCCGACCGCTCCGGCTCGGGGAGGCGGGACAGATCCGTCTCCTCCCACGGCAGCTCCACCTGGTGCGGGATCAGCTGCACGGGCCGCTTCAGTCCCTGGTAGCGGAAGGCCGCGCGCAGATTGGCGTGCCGCCGCAGCAGGGTCCGACAGGCGGCGGCCAGCGCCGCCGTGTCCAGATCGCCCTCCAGATCGATGGCCTGCTGCACCAGATAGACATCGGGTGCCTTCTCGTCGAAGACGCTGTGGAAGAGCAGGCCCTCCTGCAGCGGAGCCAGGGGCAGGATGTCCTGCAGTCCGGACTGCTTCGTCATCAGAGGTTCCTCCACTCGTCTTCCAGCAGTTCGATCTCGCTCTGGTCCAGCAGGCTCAGCGACACGTCCGAGACGGTCAGCCCGCCCGCCTCCGGGTTCTCCGCGTGGTCGGCCAGTGCCTCGAGCGCCCGGAACCACAGTTCGGCCAGCTCCCGCACCTCGTCCTCGTCGAGGATTGGGCCGGCCCAGGACCAGGTGGCCGACAGCTCGGGCCCGCGCGGCCCGTCGTTGGTACGGGCGTTGAGCTCCAGCGGGTGGGCGAGCGCCACCCGGGGGTCGGTGCCGCCGACACCGGACGCCGTGGCCAGCACCGTCCAGTCGGGGACCGTCTCACTGCCCGCGTTCTCGACACCCGCGGTGGTGAACCGGCCGAGGTAGTTGAAGGCGACCTGCGGTGTCGGCAGCCCGGCGAAGCCGGGCGCCGTGTGCGGGTTGAGATGGCGTACGAGCCCGTACCCGATGCCCTTCTCGGGCACCTCACGCAGTTGCTCCTTGACGCGCTTGACGACGGCGCCGGCAGCCGGTCCGCCCGCGAACGCGTCGGTGAGGTCGGCCGGCCCCGCGTCCACCCGCACGGGATGCAGGCTGGTGAACCAGCCCACCGTGCGGGACAGGTCCGCGCCGCCGACCAGTTCCTCCTCGCGCCCGTGTCCCTCCAGGTCCAGCAGCACCCCGGTTCCCCGGCCGCCCCCGCGACGGGCCCAGGCGAGCGCGAACGCCGCCAGCAGGACGTCGTTCACCTCGGCCCGGAACACCGCGGGCACCCGGGTCAGCAACCGCTCGGTCACCGCCGCCGGCAGGGTCAGGGTGAGGTGACGGGCGGAGGAGTAGGTGTCCCGCGACGTGTCCAGCGGCCGCCGCCCCAGCAGCGGGTCTGCGGGCCGCAGAACCGACCGCCACCAGTCCGCCTCCGCCGTGCGGGCCGGATCAACCGCCACCTCCGTGAGGCGCTGCGCCCAGCGGCGCAGCGAGGTCCCCACGGGCTGGAGCTCCACCGGCCGTCCTGCCGCCACGGCACGGTGCGCCTCGGCGAGATCCGGTACGAGGATCCGCCAGGAGACCCCGTCGACCACCAGATGGTGGACGATCAGCAGCAGCAGGCCGGGCCGGGTGTCCCCGCGGTCGAACCAGACCGACTGCACGACCCGCCCCGCACCGAGGTCCAGGCGCTCGCGCGCCGCGACGGTCTCCACGCGTACGAGGTCCTGCAGGGCGTCGTCGTCCAGACCGGCGGCGTCCACCCGGCGGACGACGGAGCCGGCCTCGACCGACCCCGGCCCGCGGATCTCCAGTCGGCGTTCCGGTCCGTCCGTCAGCCGTGCCCGCAGTGCGTCGTGGTGCTCCAGCAGGGCGCCGAGGGCGGCCGTGAGGTCCGGCAGGCGCAGCGACGCCGGGACCTGGACCAGCCGGGACTGGTTGAACTGGTCGGCCGGACCGCCGCGTTCGAGGAACCACCGCATGATCGGTGTCAGGGGTACGTCGCCGATGCCGGCGCCGGGTTCCTCCGTGACGGTGGTGCCGGTCTCGGTGACGACCTCGGCGAGTGCCGCCACGGTCC
>JODU01000004.1 GCA_000720845.1 Kitasatospora aureofaciens
GGCTCGGGGGCCGGGGGGGCTCGGGGGCCTCAGAGGACGAGCAACGCCCCGCAGGCGGCGAGGGCCAGCGTGCACAAGGCCGCCGCGGCGGCGTGGGCCGGGGTGAGGGCGCGGGGCCTGTTCGCCGCGGCGAGGGTGCCGATGCGGCCGTGGGCGATCCGCAGGAAGGCCAGCCACAGCACGCAGCACAGGGCGGCGGCGAGCACCGAGACGGTCGTCGCACCCCCGTGCAGCGCGGTCTTCGCGGCGAGTACCGCGACGACGGTGCCGGACAGGGTGGTACGGCGCCAGGCGAGCCGGGTGCGCTCGGGCTGGAGCCCGGGATCGCGGTCCGCCGGGGCCGCGTCGGCGCCGCTCACGCTCAGCCCTCCCAGCCGGTGAGGACCACGACGACCATGACCACGGCGACCACGGCCACGACCAGGCTGAGCAGTGCCGGGAAGCGGGAGACGGGGAGGTCCTCGCCCCGGCGCATGGCGCGTTCGCAGCGCGCCCAGTGGTTCACGGCCCGCAGCGAGCACAGCACACCGGCGGCGAGCAGCGCGAGCGCGAGCCCGACCCGCCAGCCCCAGCGCAGGTCGGGCAGGAACTGGTCCACCGCGAACCCGCCGCCGATCAGCGCGAGGGCGGTACGCAGCCAGGCGAGGAACGTACGCTCATTGGCCAGCGAGAACCGGTAGTCGGGGGTGCCCCCTTCCTGCCGCACCTTCGCAGGCACGAACCACAGCCGAACGCTCCGCACGAAATCGATCACCCGGGGACCCTATCCGGCCTCCGTCGCGGGTGACTGCGGCGGGCTGTGCGGGGCGGTGGGGGGGGTGCGGGGTGCCTGCGGCGCCTGTGCGGCTCCGGTGGGGGGTGCCTGCGGCGCCTGTGCGGGGTGGTGGGGGTTCGCGGTGCGGGGTGCCTGCGGCGGCCTGTGCGGGTTCGGTGGGGGTGCGCGGTGCGCGGTGCGTTGTGGGTGGGTCGGGGCCGTGCCGGGGGGGCGCCCACACTCACGCCGGGTGCCGAGGGGACGCCGGATCAGTGCACGTCCCGCCAAGTTCGCAGCCGCGCATACGCCGACAGACCGTCGGGCACGAATTCCCACTCCCCGAGCCGTCCCTCCAGCTCCGCCTCCGGCAGGAACCCGTACCACGCCACCTCCTCCACCTGTGGAGACACCGCCCCTGTCACCCGCACCTCGTACACCGCCGACCACCACGTCCGCCCGGCCCCGTCGTCGTACAGGAACTTGAACAGGAACTCCGGCCGCGGCAGCCCGCTCACCCCCAGCTCCTCCTCCGCCTCGCGCAGCGCCGCCTCGTCGTAGGACTCGCCCGCGCCCACCACCCCGCCGACGAACATGTCGTACAGCCCGGGAAACACCAGCTTCGTCGCCGTGCGACGGTGGACGAAGACCCGCCCCTCGGGGTCGCGGGCCCACACGAACACACACCGGTGCCGCAGCCCCCGGGCGTACGCGTCACCGCGCCGGGCCCGCCCGACGACACGGTCGTTCTCGTCGACGACGTCCAAGATCTCGTCAGCAGAGCTCATCTGCCCATCCAAGCAGCCGCCGCGGGCCTCAGCGCCGCTCCAGCGCCGGTTCGCGCCCGCTCTCGCCCGAGCCCGTCCCCTGCGGCATCGCCGGGTGCAGGCCCAGCAGGACGATGCCCGCCACGACCGACGCGAGGCCGCCCGCCTGCCACGCGAGCGCTCCGGCGTCGGTGTGCAGCCGGTCGCCGAGGAAACCGACCCCGCAGGCGATGCCCGCGAGCGGCTGGGCAGCCGTCAGCGCGGGCAGCGACCTGCGCAGGGGCGCCGTCTCGAAGGCGCTCTGGACCAGGACCAGACCGGTGACGCCCAGCACGACCACGGCGTACGGCTGCCAGCCCGTCAGCAGCTCGGCGAGGCCGCCCGCCGAGAAGCGCCGGCCACTGACCCGGGTCAACGCGTCCTGCACCCCGTACAGCAGACCGGCGGCCAGGGCCAGCAGCGTCGGACCCCAGGTCAGCCGCAGGCGGCCGGCGCTCAGCGTGAGCAGAAGGGCCAGGCCCAGCATCACGCCGACGATCAGCCAGTGCCGCAGCGGGTCGGTCACCGCGCTGCCCCCGCGCGGCTCGCCCGCCAGGATGAACGCGGTCACCCCGCCCGCCAGCAGCGCGAGCCCGGCCCAGCCCTGGCGGCCCAGCGGCTGCCGGGTCTGGATGCGGGAGAGGGCGAGGGCGAAGAGCAGGTTGGTCGCCAGCAGCGGTTCGACGAGGGTCAGTTCGCCACCGCCCAGCGCGAGCGCGCCCAGCGCCATACCGGCCACCATCAGCCCCATGCCGGCCAGCCAGCGCGGCACCCGTACGAGGTCGAGCAGGAGGCGGGGCGAGAGGAAGTCGCCCAGCGGGGCGCGCTGGGCCGCGTTCTGCTGGAGGACGAAACCGAAACCCAGACAGCACGCGGCGCACACGGCGAGAACCAGAACGAGAACCGACACGCTGCGTACCTCGATCATCAGTCGGGTCACGGGGGCGTCGGGGCCGACTCTAGTGCGGGTGGGCGCCGGATGCCGGGCGAGTGGCGCATTCGGGAACCGAAGCGGCGGCGGCCGGCCGGGACGGCGACGGTGGCCGCCGTCGCAACAAGTGCCCCTGGAGTCACGTGAGTTGACGCGTGTAACAACCTGATTCCTCTTGACGTCAAGCCTTGGCTGCCGCTTTGCTGTGCGTGATCAGTTCATGGCAATCCGGCTACGACGACCTGTCGCGTCGCGTGAGGGAGTTTCCCGCGGTGTCCCCACCCCCGCCTCCCCTCGGCCGCGGCCGCAAACGCGCGGCCCAGGCCTTCGACGAAGCCCTCGACGACGCCGAACTGGCCGCCGCACGCACCGCGTTGGCTCAGGGGCGCTGGCAGTCCGTCCGCTCCCTGCTGGTCCACACGGGTGACGACTGGGACCGCCGGGGACACCGGGTGACGGTGCTCGCCAAGGAGTCCCACTGCGCCGCCTGGGCCCGCGAGTGGCTGCTGGCCGAACCCGACTCCGCCGACGCCTCGGTGCTGCTCGCCCTCGCCCTGGTCCACCGGGCCCTGCGGGGCCGGGAGAAGCCCGCCCGGGTCCGCGAGGTGTGCCGGGACGCCGCCGCCCTGGTGCCGGACGATCCCACGCCCTGGCTCGGGCTCCTCATGCTGGAGCGCTCCCTGGGCGCGGACGAGGACGTCGTCCGTGTCTTCGACGAGGTGCGCGGCCGGTACGCCGACCACCACCACGCGCACCACCTGATGGTGGCCCGGCTCGCCGAGCGCGGCGGCCCCGACCCGCTGCACGAGGTGTACGACTTCGCCAACTGGGCCGCCGAGCAGGCCCCCGCCGACTCCCCGCTGGCCATCCTCCCGGTCGTCGCGCACGCCGAGCGCTACCGCGTGCTCGCCGCCGCCGGACACGAGTCCCCCGACCCGGCCGCCTCCGGCCACTGGGTGTGCCGCCGCGCCCGGCTGGTGATGAAGGCGGCCTTCGACTGGTGGCTGGAGTGGGAGCAGGACGGCCACCCGCGCCGGCTGATCGACCTCAACTTCCTCGCCCACGCCAAGTCCTGCGAGGGCCGCGGCGCCGAGGCCGCGGCGCTGTTCCACCGCATCGGCGAACACGCCACGCCGGCCCCGTGGTCGTACCCGGACCGCGACCCGTTCCCCGCCTTCCGGGCCGCCCGCGCCGGCGCCCTCGGCACGGGCTGACCGCCGACGACCCGACGCACACCACCCACATGAGAGAAGGACGTCCTGCGATGACCACGGACAGTTCGAGCACGAGCAGATCCGCGAGCGGTGGCGCCATCAGCACCTTCAAGGGCGAGGAGCGCGCCCTGCGCGCCGACCGGCTGGGCACGGGCGGGCTGCTGCTGTCCGTGCTCGCCGCCACCGCCCCGCTGATGGTGGTCGCGGGCGTGATGCCCACCACCTTCGCGGTCATGGGCATCGTCGGACAGCCGCTGCTCTTCGTGCTGCTGGGCGTGGTGCTGATCCTGTTCAGCGTCGGGTACGCCGAGATGAGCCGGCACGTCCACAACGCGGGCGCCTTCTACGCCTACATCTCCCGCGGACTGGGCGGCACCGCCGGCGCGGGCGCCGCCCTGGTCGCGCTGGTCGCCTACAACGCCCTCCAGGTCGGCATCTACGGCATCTTCGGCTTCGAGGTCTCCGGCCTGCTGTCCACCTACGCCGACCTCGACGTGGCCTGGTGGATCCCGGCCCTGCTGGCCGTCCTCGCGGTCGGCGCGCTGGGCTGGCTGAAGATCGACGTCAACGCGCGCGTGCTGGGCGTCCTGCTGCTCATCGAGGTCGCGCTCGTGGTGGCGTTCGACATCGCCGCCGTCGCCGACCCGGGGGCGCAGGGACTGTCGCTGCACGCCTTCAACCCGGACACCCTGACCGGCGCCGGGGTCGGCACCGCGCTCTGCTTCTGCATCGCCGCCTTCCTCGGCTTCGAGCAGGCGCCGGTGTACGCCGAGGAGACCAGCCGGCCGCACGTGCTGGTTCCGCGTGTCATGTTCCTGGCGGTCGGCGGGGTCGCCGTCTTCTTCGCGCTCAGCAGCTGGGCCCTGACCGTGGCCACCGGCCCCGACAGGATCGTCGGCACCGCGCAGGAACAGAGCGCCGGACTGCTCTTCTTCCTGACCGAGTCACGGCTCGGCGGCACCTTCACCGACGTGCTGCACGTCCTGTTCGTCACCGGCATGTTCGCCGCGCTGCTGAGTTTCCACAACGTCGTCGCCCGGTACGCCTTCGCCATGGGGCGCGAGGGGCTGCTGCCCGCCGCCTTCGGGCGGACCAGCGGCACCAGCGGCGCGCCCGGTACCGGCTCGCTGCTCCAGACCGCCGTGTCCGCGGTCGTCGTCATCGGCTTCGCGATCGCCGACGACAAGCCGCACGGCGACCCGACCGAGCCCGTACTGCACCTGTTCACCTGGGGCGGCAACATCGGGGCCCTCGGCGTGATCGTGCTGATGGCCGCCGCCTCGTTCTCCGTGGTGGCCTTCTTCGTCCAGCGCGGCGCCGCCGGGGCCCAGGGCGTGCGCCTGGCCACCTCCACCGTCGCGGGCCTCGCACTGCTGGTGATCGCCGGCTACACGGTCAAGGACTTCGACGTCCTCGTCGGCGCGGGACCCGGCTCCGCCCTCAGCTGGGCGCTGCCCGGCATCATCGGCCTCGCCGCGGTCGCCGGCGTGGTGCAGGGCCTGCTCCTGCGCTCCCGCGCCCCCGAGCGGCACGCCCGCATCGGCCAGGGCAACGAGGCGTTCCAGCTGGACAAGGCCGCCTCCTCCTGACACCGGTCCGGGAAAGAGGGAGGGCCGGGGCCCGGACGCGCGTCCGGGCCCCGGCCCCAAACCGCTCAGGCGGCCGGGGCCGCGCCGAAGTCCAGCAGCACCTTGCACGACCGGCTCCGTTCCGCGGCCAGGTCGAACGCCGACGCCGCGTCCCGTACCGGCACCACCGCGCTGACCAGCGCGTCGAACGCGGGCTCGGCCGCGAGCAGGCGCAGCGCCGCGTCGAACTCGCCGTCGAAACGGAACGCCCCGCGCAGCTCGATCTCCCGGCTCACCAGCAGGTTCCCCGCGAACGGACTCTGCCCCGGGGGCAGCATGCCGAGCTGGACGACCACGCCGCCGCGCCGCACCTGCCGCAAGCAGGTGTCGAGCCCCGCGGCCACCCCGGAGGCCTCGATCGCCGCGTCGACGTCCACCGGCCAACCGGGGTCGCCCGGGTCGTCCGCCCGTACGAGGGTGTCGGCACCGGCGGCCCGCGCGTACTCCAGGGCCGCGGGCAGCAGGTCCGTCACCGTCACGTGGGCCGCGCCCGCCGCCTTCGCCGCCGCGACCACCAGGCAGCCGATCGGCCCGGCCCCGGTGACCAGCACCTGACGCCCGGTCAGATCACCGGCCCGGCCCACCGCGTGCAGGGCGACGGAGAGCGGCTCGGCGAGGGCGGCGCGGCGCGGACCGAGGCCGGCCGGGAGGGGCCGCAGCTGCCCGGCGGGGACGACGATCCGCCCCGCGAAGCCGCCCTGGACGTGCGGGAAGCGGGCCGCGCTGCCCAGGTACCGGGTGTCCCGGCAGACATTGCGCCGCCCGTCCACGCACTCCGGGCACACCCCGCACGGGGTCGCCGGGTGCACGGCGACGGACGTGCCGGCCGCCGGACCGCGGGTGTCCGGGGAGCCGTACGCCACGACCGTGCCGACCACCTCGTGCCCGAGCAGCATCGGCTCGCGCAGGCGGAAGTCGCCGACGCCGCCGTGCCGCCAGTAGTGCAGGTCGGAGCCGCACACCCCGCCGTAGCGCACGGCGACCAGCGCCTCACCCGGGCCCGGGCGGGGGACGGGCACGTCCTCGACCCGCAGGTCGCCCGCGCTGTGGATCACACAACCCGGCACGACGGCCCCCGCGGCACCCTCCCCGGCGCTCACAGGACGCTCGTCATTCCGCCGTCGACGTACAGGATCTGTCCGCCGACGAAGTCCGCGGCGGGCGAGGCGAGGAACAGCAGCCCGCCCACCAGGTCCTCGGTACGGCCCCAGCGGCCAGCCGGAGTGCGGCCGCGCACCCAGGCGCTGAACTCCTCGTCCTCGACGAGCGGCCGGGTCAGCTCGGTCTCGATGTAGCCGGGGCCCAGCCCGTTGACCTGGACGCCGAGCGGGCCCCAGTCGGCGCACATGCCCTTGGTCAGCATCTTCAGCGCGCCCTTGGTGGCCGCGTAGGGCGCGATGCCCGGGCGGACCACCTCGCTCTGCAGCGAGCAGATGTTCACGATCTTGCCGTGGCCGCGTTCCGTCATCCGGCGGGCGGCCTCCCGGCCCACCAGGAAGGCGCTGGTGAGGTTGGTGTCCAGGACGCGGTGCCAGTCCGCGTCCGTGAACTCCAGCAGGGGTGCCCGCAGTTGCATCCCGGCGTTGTTGACCAGGATGTCGAGCGGCCCCACCCGCTCCTCGGCCTCCGCGATCCCGGCGGCCACGGACGGACCGTCGGTCACGTCGAACACCGCCGTGTGGACCTCGCCGGGCAGCCCGGCGGCGGCCTTCGCGAGACGGTCGCCGTCGCGTCCGTTCAGGATCACCCGGCAGCCGGCCTCCGCGAGGCCCCGGGCCAGCGCCAGTCCGATGCCCCGGCTGGAGCCGGTCACCAGGGCGGTGCGCCCGCCGATGTCGAAGAGGGGGTGGGCCGTCATCGTCGTACTTCCGTTCCTTCCGGCTGGTGCGTGGTGCGGTTGTGTGGCCGGCTATATGACCAGGGACAACAGCAGCACCAGGGCACCGGCGACCACCGAGATGATCGTCTCCATCACGGACCAGGTCTTGATGGTCTGGCCGACGTTCAGCCCGAAGTACTCCTTCACCAGCCAGAAGCCGGCGTCGTTGACGTGGCTGAAGAACAGCGAGCCGGCGCCGATGGCCAGGACCAGCAGGGCGGTGTGCGCGGTCGACATGTCGGCCGCGAGCGGCGCGACCAGACCGGCCGCCGAGACGGTCGCCACCGTCGCCGAACCGGTCGCCAGCCGGATCGCCACCGCGATCAGCCAGGCCAGCAGCAGCGCCGGGATCGACCAGTCCTTGGAGATCTCCAGGATCATCTGGCCCACACCGGAGTCGATCAGCGTCTGCTTGAAGCCGCCGCCCGCGCCGACGATCAGGAGGATGCCGGCGATGGGCGCCAGCCCCTTCTCGACCAGGCCGGAGAGGCGGTCCTTGCCGAACCCGGCGGGCCGCAGCAGCGTGAAGATGCCGACGAGCACGGAGACCAGCAGGGCGATCAGCGGGTTGCCGATGACGTCGAAGGCGCGCTGCACCCCGTTCTCCGGGTCGTCGACGATGATGTCGACCAGGGCCTTGAGCAGCATCAGCACGACCGGCAGCAGGATCGTGGACAGCGTGGCGCCGAAGCCGGGACGCTTGTCCAGCGTCTCGGAGGCGCGCTGCGGGATCATGCGGTCGGGGGCCGGGACGTCCACCCAGCGGGCCGCGTACTTCGAGAAGACCGGACCGGCGATGATCACCGTCGGGATCGCGATCAGCACGCCCAGCGCCAGGGTCACACCGAGGTTGGCGTCCACCGCGTCGATGGCGACCAGCGGGCCGGGGTGCGGCGGGACCAGACCGTGCATCACGGACAGGCCGGCCAGGGCCGGGATGCCGATCCGCATCAGCGAGTAGTTGCCGCGCTTGGCGACCATGAGCACGACCGGGATCAGCAGGACGATGCCGACCTCGAAGAACAGCGGCAGTCCGATGACCGAGGCGATCAGCACCATCGTCCACGGCATCGAGCGGGGCGTGGCCTTGGCGAGGATGGTGTCCACGATCTGGTCGGCGCCGCCGGAGTCGGCGAGCATCTTGCCGAGGATCGCGCCGAGGGCGATCAGGACGCCGACGCCCGCGACGGTGGAGCCGAGCCCGGCGGTGAAGCTGGTGATGACCTTGTCCAGGGGCGCGCCGGCGAACGCGCCGAGCGCCAGTGACCCGATGGTCAGCGACAGGAAGGCGTGCAGCTTGAACTTGGTGATGAGCAGGACGATGACGGCGATGCCCAGGAGCACGGCGATGCCCAGCTGGGCGTGGCCCGCCGAGGTGATCGGCTCGACGGGGTCCGCTGCCAGCATCTCGACGCTGAGTCTGGTCACGGTGGTTCCCTTGCGGTGATGGGGATTGGGGGGAGTTCGGGGCCGCACGCGTGGACGGCGGCACGGCCCCGGGGGAGTGGGTGCGGGGGGTTACCGGACCGGCTCGGGAAGGTCCTTCAGGGCGTCGACCGCCCGCTCGGTGATCTCCTCGGGGGTGCCGGCGACGTCCACCGCGACTCCCGCCTCGTCCGGCTGCAGCGGCTGGAGCGTGGCGAACTGGGAGTCGAGCAGGGCCGTCGGCATGAAGTGGCCCTGCCGGTGCGACATCCGGTCCTCGATCAGTTCACGGCTGCCCGTGAGGTGCACGAAGACGACACCGGGAGCGGCGGCCCGCAGCCGGTCGCGGTACGACCGCTTCAGCGCCGAACTGCTCACCACCCCACCGAGCCCGGCACGCCCGTGCGCCCAGCCGCCGATGGCGTCCAGCCAGGGCCAGCGGTCCTCGTCGGTGAGCGGGGTGCCGGCCGTCATCTTGGCGATGTTGGCCGGTGGGTGGAAGTCGTCGCCCTCGGCGTAGGGAACGCCGAGCCGGGCCGCGAGCAGGGGACCGATGGTGGTCTTCCCGGTGCCCGCGACGCCCATGACCACGACCACGTGGGGGGTGTGCAGTTGCTGCATCGCACTCTCGCTGTCTGCTGTCTTCGTCGACACCTGATGTCGACGCAACTGAAACTCATTAGGTACGACGAATTCAAGAGGCTGTGACATATAAGTCTGACTTTTTGTTCTGGTGACGTGCCCCGTACGCTGAGTGCATGAGCACACCGGGCCGGGGGCTGCACGGCCGCGTACTGGACACCCTCGGCCCCGCGATCACAGCGGGCGCATACCCCGCGGGCAGTGTTCTGCGCACGGACGAGCTCGCGCAGCGGTTCGAGGTGTCGCGCTCCGTGATGCGGGAGGCGGTCCGGGTGCTGGAGTCCATGCACCTCGTCGAGTCGCGCCGCCGCGTCGGCGTCACCGTCCTGCCCGAGTGCGAGTGGAACGTCTACGACCCGCAGGTCATCCGCTGGCGCCTGGCCGGCTCCGAACGCCCCCGGCAGCTGCGCTCCCTCACCGTCCTCAGGTCGGCCGTCGAACCGGTCGCGGCGGGCCTGGCCGCCCGGCACGCCACGGCGGAGCAGTGCGCCGAGCTGACCGAGTGCGCGCTCGGCATGGTCGCCAACTCACGCGGCCACCGGCTGGAGGAGTACCTCTTCCACGACGTGGCCTTCCACCGCGTCATCCTCACCGCCTCCGGCAACGAGATGTTCGCCCGCCTCGGCGGCGTCGTCGCCGAGGTGCTGGCCGGCCGCACCCATCACGACGTGATGTTCGAGGACCCCGACCCGGCCGCCGTCACCCTGCACGTCCAGGTCGCCGAGGCGGTCCGCGCCCGTGACGCGGAGCGCGCGGAGCGGCTGACCCGGGAGATCACCGAGGGCGCGCTCCAGGAGCTGGACATCCTGGCGCCGTAGGGCGCCGGGGGAGAGGTCACGGGGGGAGAGGTCAGTCGAGGAACTCCCCGTCCACGTACACCCACGCCCCGTCCACCCGCCCGAAGCGGCTCCGCTCGTGCAGCGAGCCACCGCGGTAGGACGCCCGGAACGTCACGGTGCCGGAGGCGTGGAAGGCGGAACCGTCGGCCGTGTCAAGGATCTCCAGGCCGGTCCACCGCATGCCCGGGTCGAGATCGAGCCGCGCGGGGCGTGTCCCTGGGTGCCAGGTGCGCAGCAGGTAGCCCGCGTCCCCCTTCACGAAGGCGCTGTAGCGCGAGCGCATCAGGGCCTCGGCGCTCGGCGCGGCGGCGGTCCCGGCGTGGAAACGGCCACAGCACCTCGCGTACGGCTCGGGCCGCCCGCAGGGGCAGGAGGGGCTGGTCATGGCGACCACTGTAGAGGAAAAGCAGAAAACCCCTGCTCAGCAGGGGTTTCAGCTGGTGTCCGAGGGGGGACTTGAACCCCCACGCCCGATAAAGGGCACTAGCACCTCAAGCTAGCGCGTCTGCCATTCCGCCACCCGGACAAGGTGTCTGTCGCGCGGGGTATCCCCCTTGGCGACGACGTAAACATTACCAGGCTTTCCGGGGCGGCCGATCACCCCCTCCTTGGGCCCGGACGGCCCAGGGAGGAGGATGAGGGGGACCCACCAGCAGTGACATCGGCACTGACATCGGCAGTGACAGCGGGAGGAACCACGTGAGCGACTCGGGCACGGCCAGGAGCGTCACCGGCGAGGAAGAGGTCGTCGACCTCTGCCGCGAGCTGATCCGGATCGACACCAGCAACTACGGCGACCACTCGGGGCCGGGCGAGCGGAAGGCCGCCGAGTACGTCGCCGAGAAGCTCGCCGAGGTGGGACTCGAACCGAAGATCTTCGAGTCCCACCCCGGACGCGCCTCCACGGTGGCCCGGATCGAGGGCGAGGACCCGTCCCGGCCCGCGCTGCTCATCCACGGCCACACCGACGTCGTCCCGGCCAACGCGGACGACTGGACCCACCACCCCTTCTCCGGGGAGATCGCCGACGGCTGCGTGTGGGGGCGCGGCGCCGTCGACATGAAGGACATGGACGCGATGACCCTCGCGGTCGTCCGCGACCGGCTGCGCAGCGGGCGCAAGCCCCCGCGGGACATCGTGCTGGCGTTCCTCGCCGACGAGGAGGCCGGCGGCACGTACGGCGCCCGTCACCTCGTGGACCACCACCCCGACCTCTTCGAGGGCGTCACCGAGGCGATCAGCGAGGTGGGCGGCTTCTCCTTCACCGTGAGCGAGCAGCGCCGCCTGTACCTGATCCAGACGGCCGAGAAGGGCATCCACTGGATGAAGCTGACGGTGGCCGGCACCGCGGGGCACGGGTCGATGATCCACCGCGACAATGCCATCACGGAGCTGTCCGAGGCCGTCGCACGCCTGGGCCGGCACAAGTTCCCCGTCCGGGTCACCAAGACGACCCGGGCCTTCCTCGACGAACTGGGCGACGCGCTCGGCACCGAGCTGGACCCGGAGAACATGGAGGGCACCCTCGCCAAGCTCGGCGGCATCGCCAAGCTCATCGGCGCGACCCTGAGCAACACCGCCAACCCGACCCAGCTGGGCGCGGGTTACAAGGTGAACGTCATCCCCGGCGAGGCCACCGCGCACGTCGACGGGCGCTTCCTGCCCGGATACGAGGAGGAGTTCCTCGCCGACGTCGACCGGATCCTCGGACCGCACGTGCGGCGCGAGGACGTGCACGCCAACAAGGCCGTCGAGACGACCTTCGACGGAGCGCTGGTCGACGCGATGCAGTCCGCCCTGGTGGCCGAGGACCCGGCCGCGAAGGCGGTCCCCTACATGCTCTCCGGCGGCACGGACGCCAAGTCCTTCGACGAACTCGGCATCCGGGGCTTCGGCTTCGCGCCGCTCAAGCTGCCCCCGGAGCTGGACTTCGCGGGCATGTTCCACGGCGTTGACGAGCGGGTGCCGGTGGAGGGACTCCAGTTCGGCGTGCGAGTGCTCGACCGCTTCATCGACGCGTCCTGAATTCGCCCGTGCGTGCGGGGGGCGACCGGGACGAGTGAATGCGCTCATAAGCTCGTAGCCTCATTACTCCCTCCTCGTTACAGGTGATGCGATCGGCAATTTGGGATCGCGTTTGCCAACTAGGAGGAACAATGCTCAAGAAGGTCGTCGCCGCCGCGGCTGCCACCGGTGGTCTGGTTCTCGCGGGCGCGGGCATGGCCGTCGCCGACTCCGGGGCCCAGGGTGCCGCCGTGCACTCGCCCGGCGTCCTTTCCGGCAACGTCGTTCAGGTCCCCGTGCACGTGCCGGTGAACGTCTGCGGCAACACGATCTCCGTGATCGGTCTGCTGAACCCCGCCTTCGGCAACGTCTGCATCAACAAGTGACGTTGGGCCTCGCCCCGTGAGGGTCTGATTCCGTCGGCCCCGGAGTGCACGCCATGCGCTCCGGGGCCGACGGCCTTTCGGGGGACATTCGAGGCGGAGGAACGACAGCGACGCCGGAGTTACGGCACTCTCGGCATTCTCGGTACCACGGGACCAGACAAGGCAGGGATTCAGGAAATGCGACAGGTCACCCGCAAGGGCCTGATGACGATGGCGGCGGCCACCGGAGTGATCGCCGCCGCGGGCGGTGCCGCCCACGCGGACTCGGGAGCGCACGGTTCGAGTTCGGGTTCACCCGGCGTTCTGTCCGGCAACACGGTGCAGGCCCCGGTGCACGTGCCGGTGAACGTCTGCGGCAACACGGTGGACGTGGTCGGCATCCTCAACCCAGCGATGGGCAACGCGTGCGCCAACGGGGGCGGAGGCCACTCGACGCCGCCCGGCGACCACGAGACGCCTCCGGAGAAGCCGGATAACCCCGACAAGCCCGACACTCCGGACAAGCCGTCCGGACCGGAGGGCGAAACGCCGGGCGACTCCACGGAGGGCAACCAGCCGGGCACCCAGACCGTCGCCCAGCCCGCCGGCGACGCGGCGCTCGCCGAGACCGGCAGCGACCTGCCGCTGGGCCTCGCCCTGCCGGTGGGCGCCGGCGCGCTGCTCGCGGGCACGGTGCTCTACCGCAAGGCGCGCGCCTCGGCGTGAGACGGGCGCACCGGCACACGCAGCGGGCTCCGCACCGGCGGGGCCCGCTCCGTCTCCACCGCCGTCACCAGGTGGCGCGCACCTGGCGGATGATCCGCCGCCGCAACCGCACCTTGCGGCTGCCGTCGCGCAGCAGGGTCAGGCGGTACAACTCCCAGTGTCCGTACTCGGCATGGTCCGTCAGCTGACGTGCCGCCTCCTTGCGGGTGACCCCGCGCGGTAGGTACACATCGACAAATTCGTATTCCGGCATCGAATCTATTGTGCGGGCTGGGGCCCGGTACGGATAGCGTCTGCACTATGTCTGATGCTGCGCAGCCCACCGCTGCCGAGGTACGCGCCGCCGCCGAGGCGGTCAAGACCGCGCTCGACCGCCACCTTGCCGCGGTCGAACGCCGGTCGGGGGAGGAAGACCCGGCCGTCTACGACGCGTTCAACGAGCTGGCCGCGGCCGCCGAGGCGTACGACGAACTGCTCTACGACCGGTACGACGAGGTCACACCCTTCGAGATCCCCGGCGAGGACACGCTGCCGCCGTACACGGGCCCCGAGGAACCCAGCGCGCTGAGTGTCCTGATCCGCCGCGACTACTCGGTGGCCGAGCCGCAGCGGCTGATGGCCCAGGCCAGGCGGGTCGAGGCGGCGGACGAGGAGGGGCCCGGCAGGGAGGCCTCGGGCACGGTGCACGGTGCGCTCGGCCTCCTGTTCGGCGAGTTCGAGCCGGACGAGATCGCCTCCCGGCACAAGGAGTTCGGTCTTGAGGAGGGCGACTCCACGCTCTGGGTGACGGCCGCGGACGAGAGTGCCGAGCCCGGCGAGTGGCTGGAGGCTCCGTTCGAGCAGGTCGACCCGCAGCGGGTGGTCTGCCGTTTCGACGTCAGCGCGGTCTTCGACGAGGAGTTTGACGACGGCGACGACGAGGACGGTGAGGACGGCGAAGCCGACCTGGCGGACCTGGACGAGGACCTCGACACCGACCTGGACCCGGACCTCGACACCGACCTCGACGAGGACGGCGAACCGGCACGACTGGAGGCGGACCGCTGAGCGGCACGGGCCACGCCACGCCGACCGGCCCGACGGCTGGGTGACGGCGGTCACGGGAAGCCCCCGACGACAGCCGGCCGTCGCGGCGACCCGACCCGGGCGCCAGGCCGGTCGGGCCCGACCCGCCCGCCCTGCGCACTCGTAGCCACCCGGGGCGGCCTTGGCCGGGGCCCGGCGATGCCGCGAGCGCGGTGCCCCCGCTGCGTCCGGCGGGATTGCGCCGGGTGCGGGGTGCCCGTGGTCGGTCGGCGGCCGGTATCGGCGGCGCGATCAGTCCCGTTGCCCGGGCCGTGGGCGGTCTCGACCGGGCCGTCGGCCACGCTCGGGACAGTGCCGCCTCCCTGCCGGGCTCCTGGGCCACCGGGCGGTCGGGCGGGTGGCAGACGGGCGCGGCTGCCGGCGGCAGGTGGTCTTCGGGGAGCCCGGCGGCCAGGTCGTGCGTGACCTGGCCGGGCCGGGTGCCCGTCGGTCAGTCGGTGACCGGGATCTGGGGGGCCAGCAGTACCGGCAGGCGGGTGGTGCGGGGCTTGGCCGGGATCTCCGCCACGGCGCGGGGAAGGGCCTGCTCCACGCCGTGCACCACGGACAGGTGCCGGGCGGCCCGGCCGAACGCCGTGTAGATCCAGGGACGGCTGAGGGCCTGCACGGCATCGCCGGGCAGCACCACGACCACCGCGGGCCAGCGGCCGCCCAGCGCCTGGTGGGCGGTCAGCGCCCAGCCGTGCCGTACGGACCCCTCCACCCGGTCCCTGGGCACGACCACCGTTCCGCCCGCGCACGACAGGTGCAGACCCTCGGCGTCGGCCGTGACCACCCGGCCCGGCAGCACCCGGCCCGGCGCGGGGGTGTGGACGACCCGGTCACCGGGGTCGAAGCCGCCGAAGCGGCCGGGGCCGGGGTTGAGGCGTTCCTTCAGCGCGGCGTTGAGCGCCCGCGTGCCCGCGGCACCGCCGTGGCCCGGCGTGATCACCTGGGTCTCCTCGGCCGGGACGCCGATCGCGCGCGGCACCGAGTCCGCCATGAGCTGGACAGTGCGGTGCACGGCCTCGCCCGCGTCCCGCACCGGCACGATCACGACCTCCTTGCCGGGCGCCTCCACTTGGCTCAGCTCCCCGACGCCGATGCCGGAGACCAGCTCGCCGAGCGGACCGGGGTCCGGGCGCCGCGAGGCGACCTGGGGGCAGACCCGTGCCGCCAGCAGGTCCGCGAAGACCCGCCCGGGGCCCACGGACCAGAGCACCGCCGGGTCCCCGGCCAGCACCAGCCGGGCGCCGTCCGGCAGCGACTCCGCGAGCAGGGCGCCCGCCTCGACGTCGAGCTGCGGCGCGTCGAGCACGACGAGCAGGTCGAGGTCCAGCGCCCCGTCGGCGTCCCGCCCCGGCCCCTCGTCGCCGGTCAGCAGCCCGGCCACGGTGACGGCGGCGGGAGCGGCCGGTCCCGAGGAGGGCGGCTCGGCCGACGGGGCGCCGAGCAGGGCGGCGAAGCGGTCGCGGCCGAGCGGGCCGGGCGCGGCGGCCCAGGCCCGCAGGCCCAGGGCGTGCGCCGCGCGCAGCAGGGCGGCGGGCTCGGCCAGGGACGCCTCGCCACCGGTGTGCAGGACCAGCCCGTGGCCCGCGACGGCGCGGATCAGTTCGCCCCCGGAGCCCTGCGCGGAGGCGGCCGCCTGCTCCCAGTCCGCCGCGGAGCCGTCCTGCTTGGGCGCCGAGTTGACCAGCCGGGCCAGCCCGTCGGCGAGGCTCTCCTCGGCGAGCGCGTACCGCTCCAGACCGATCAGCACCCGGACGGGGCGTTCCTCGCCGCCTTCCCCGCCCTCCGCCTCCGTGCCCTCCGCACCGCTCGCCGCGCGCTCCGGGCGGGCGCCCGGCTCGTCCAGGGCGTCCTGGAAGGCGAGTGCCTCGCCCTCCGCGAGCGTGCTCTGCACGGCCGCGTCGGGATCCGGCACGCCGCGCTGGGCCAGCGTGGCGGTGAGCCGCGGCAGCTCCAGCGCGGTGTGCCCGGCCAGGGCCGCCTGCTCCAGGAGCCACACGGTGACGGCACGGCCGCGACGCTCGTCGTCCGGCCCGCACTCGGCGCCGAGCAGCGCGCGGGCGAACCCGTCGGCCTGCTCCGGCCGCACCCCGGCGACCTGGAGCAACTGCCAGGGGTCCGCGCGCAGCGCGTCCCCCGCGCCCTCACCGAGGAGCGCCGCGGTCTGCGGCGCGAGCGCTTCGGGGGCGCCGCCCTCCGCCAGTACGCGCCGCACCGACTCCACGGTCTCCGGTGCCGGCCCCGCGGGCCCTGCGGCTGCGGTGGCCCGCTCGGCGGGCGCCGGCCGGGGCGGGCGCGCCGGCTCCGGCGCGGGGCGGCGCACGGGCTCGGGGTCGCCGAAGACCGCGGCCGCCGGCTTCTCACCGCTCTCCACGGCGCGCACGGCGGCCAGCAGATCGGCCGCCGTGCCGCTGAGCTTGCCCCCGGCGGCGATCGGCCCCTGCTTCTCGGCCTTCCGCCGCTCGATCCGCTCCCGCTCGATCCGCTGGGCGGCCAGCTCGGCCTCGACCTCGGACACCCGCGCGGCCGCCCCGTCCGCGTCCCCGGAGTCCGGCCCGTCCCCGGCGGGCTCACCCGAGCGCGTGCCGGGGGCGGACTCCGCCGCCTGCGTGGTGCCCGGGGTCTCCGGCCCGGTGTCCACGGCGTCCGTGGTGTCCTCGGTGGCGGGCTCGGGCTCCGTGCTCACAGCGTGCTCCAGTCGTGATCGGGATAGCGGTGCACGGGCGCCGACACGTCGTCGAGCGCCCGGCAGATCTCGTCAGGAAGACTAAGGGTCTCCACTGACAACGCCGCCGTGAGCTGCTGCGCGTTGCGAGGGCCGATGATCGGGGCGACCACCCCGGGCCGGTCGCGGACCCAGGCCAGCGCCACCTGGAGCGGGGTCACCGCGAGTCCGTCCGCCGCCGTCGCCACCGCGTCCACGATGTGCCCGGCCGCGTCGTCGAGGTAGGGCTCGACGAACGGGGCCAGATGGTCCGAGGCGCCCCGCGAGTCCGGCGGCGTGGCGTCCTTGCGGTACTTGCCGGTGAGCACTCCGCGGCCCAGCGGGGACGAGGGCAGCAGCCCGACGCCCAGGTCCAGGGCGGCCGGCAGCACCTCCCGCTCGACGCCCCGCTGGAGCAGCGAGTACTCCATCTGGGTGCTCGCCACCCGGTTGCGCACACCGGGCGCCGCGAGCTGCCAGGTCGCCGCCTTGGCCAGCTGCCAGCCGCAGAAGTTGGAGACCCCCGCGTAGCGCGCCCGGCCGCTGCTGACCGCCACGTCGAGGGCGTGCAGCGTCTCCTCCAGCGGGGTGTGCGGGTCGAAGGCGTGCAGGTGCCACACGTCGACGTGGTCCGTGCCCAGGCGGGCGAGGGAGGCGTCCAGTGCGGAGAGCAGATGGGCGCGCGAACCGTCGAAGCGGCGGTCGGGATCCGGAACGCTGCCGGCCTTGGTCGAGATCACCAGGTCCCGGCGCGGCACCAGGCCCTCCATGAGGCGGCCGAGCAGGTACTCCGACTCGCCGTCGCCGTAGACGTCCGCGGTGTCGACGAGCGTCCCGCCCGCCTCCCAGAAGGTCTTCAAGAGGTCCGCGGCGTCATGCTCGTCCGTGTCCCGGCCCCAGGTCAGGGTGCCGAGACCGATGCGGGACACGCGCAGGCCGGTGCGGCCGAGATGCCTCTGCTCCATGAACGCCGACATTACTGGCCACGGCTTGTGCTGTGGGGGCCTGTGGACAACCGAATTCCGCGCGCTAAGGTCGGGGCACCAGCCACGTTACTGATCGGTAAGGGGAATCGGCCATGCAGCTCGGGATCAACCTCGGCTACTGGGGTGCCGGAATGGACGCGGACAACCTGGCCGTCGCCCAGGAGGCCGACCGGCTCGGATACGCCGTGTGCTGGGCCGCCGAGGCCTACGGCTCCGACGCGGCCACCGTGCTGACCTGGGTCGCCGCCCAGACCGAGCGCATCGACGTGGGCTCGGCCATCTTCCAGATCCCGGCCCGCCAGCCCGCGATGACCGCGATGACCGCCGCCACCCTGGACTCCCTGTCCAAGGGCCGCTTCCGTCTCGGCCTCGGCGTGTCGGGACCGCAGGTCTCCGAGGGCTGGTACGGCGTCAAGTTCGACAAGCCCCTCGCCCGCACCCGCGAGTACGTCGAGATCGTGCGCAAGGCGATGACCCGTGAGCGGCTGTCCTACGAGGGGCAGCACTGGACGCTGCCGCTGCCCGGCGGCCCCGGCAAGCCGATCAAGCTGACCGTGCACCCCGAGCGCGAGCACATCCCGCTGTACATCGCCGCGATCGGCCCGAAGAACCTGGAGCAGACCGGCGAGATCGCCGACGGCGCCCTGCTCATCTTCCCCTCCGCCGACCACCTGGAGGAGACCGCCGTCAAGCACCTGCGCGCCGGACGCGAGAAGGCCGGCAAGACCCTCGACGGGTTCGACGTGTGTCCGACCCTGCCGCTCGCCCTCGGCGACGACAAGGACGTCCCCGCCCTCGCCGACACCTTCCGCCCCTACACCGCGCTGTACGTCGGCGGCATGGGCAGCCGCAAGCAGAACTTCTACAACCAGCTCGCCCAGCGCATGGGGTACGAGCGGGAAGCCGCGGAGATCCAGGACAAGTACCTCTCCGGCGACAAACAGGGCGCCGCCGGGGCCGTACCGCACGAGCTGATCGACCAGACGACCCTGCTCGGCTCCGTCGACCGCATCGCGGACCGGATGAAGGCGTACGCCGCGGCCGGTGTCACCACCCTGACCCTCGCCCCCGCGGGCTTCACCCTGGACGAGCGGCTCGCGGCGCTCCGCGCGGGCACCGAGGCCCTGGAGCGCGCCGGACTGGCGTAGGCACCGCCGAGGAAGTTCTGCGGCCGTGGTGGGGGCTCGGGGGTCTTCCCCGCCACGGCCGTCAGGGGGAACAACGCGCCCACGCGCGCGGGGTTACGCCTCCGGCCGTTCCCGGCCGTCCCTCTTTCGGCGGAGCCGTCCGCCGCACCTGTTGCCGTGACCTCTCGCCCGCACTTGACTCGTGCACTGCGGAGTGTGCGGAACCCGCGGACCACGCAGCGGCAGAGAGGTGCCCCCGATGCTTTCGGCCAAGAGCCTTTTCCAGGAGATCCTCGACAACGACGAGTCGTTCCGTCTCTTCTGCTCCATCGCGGCCAGCGGCGAGACCCAGGGCGGCTGGGAGAACGCGCGCATCGCGGCGCTGGTGCCGGAGAGCGAACGCGCCCTCGCCCCCAAGATCACCCGGCACGGCGCCGACGAGGACAAGCACGGCCGGATCTTCAACGCCCTGCTGAAGAAGCGCGGCCTCGAACCCGTCGAAGTACCGCCCGAGACCGACTACACGATGCTCCTGGAGCGGCACGGCATCGGCCTCGCCCACGAGAAGCTCAAGGCGGAGCAGCCCCTCACGGTGCGGGACATCATCACCTACCTCGCCCACAGCAGGGTCACCGAGCAGCGCGCGGCCGAGCAGATGGCGATGCTCGTCAAGTACTTCGCGGACCACCCCGACCTCGGCCGGGCGGTCCGGATGATCTCGGCCGACGAGGACAACCACCTCGCCTACTCCCACGAGGAACTGCTGCGCTACGCCGCCGCCGGGCACGGCCCGTACATCCGGCGCACCCTGCGCGAGTGCGCGCACGCCGAGATCCGCGTCCACCGTGACGTCAGCCTCGCCGTGATGGCCCGCATGGGGCGCCTGCTCGGCTGGTCCCGCGCCAGGTCGGCGCTGCTCGCGGCGGGCATCCACGCGATGTACGCCGCCGAGCGGCTGGCCGGCTGGCGGCGCATGGTGACGCTGCGGGCGCCCGAACGGCGCGACGCGCTCGGCGGACCCGCCGCCGCGGCCCCCGAGGTCGCCTGAGCCCTCGGCCCCTACAGCCAGCCCCGGCGCTTGAACTGCCGGTACAGCAGCCACTCCAGGACGGCCATCAGCGCGATCACCGCCGGATAGCCCCCTACCCAGTGCAGCTCCGGCATGTGGTCGAAGTTCATGCCGTAGATCCCCGCGACCATCGTGGGGACCGCGGCCATGGCGGCCCACGCGGAGATCTTCCGCATGTCGTCGTTCTGCCGGACGCTCGTCTGCGCCAGGTGCGCCGACAGGATGTCCGAGACCAGCCGGTCCAGGCTCTCCACCGACTCGTTCACACGCGTGAGGTGGTCGCTCACGTCCCGGAAGAACGGCCGCGCCCTGTCGTTCACGAACGGCACACCGCCGCCGTACGCGCCCGTCCCCGCGAGCCGGGACAGCGGCGGCGCGAGCGGACCGGTCGCCCGCCGGAACTCCAGCACCTGCCGCTTGAACGTGTAGATCCGCGACGCGGTGTGCCGGGAACCGCCGCCGTCCGGCGAGAAGACCTCCGCCTCCAGCTCCTCCAGGTCGGTCTGGAGCTCGACCGCCACGTCCAGGTAGTGGTCGACGGTGGCGTCCGCGATCGCGTAGAGCACCGCGGTGGGGCCCTTGCCGAGGAGTTCCGGTTCGTGCTCCAGACGCTGCCGCACGGCCTTCAGCGGAGAGCCCTCGCCGTGCCGGACGACGACCGCGAAGGCGTCCCCCAGGAAGATCATCAGCTCGCCGGTGGAGACGGCGTCGCTGTCCGGCTCGTACACCACCGGTTTGAGGACGGCGAAGAGCGAGTCGTCGTACACCTCCAGCTTGGGCCGCTGATGCGCCTTGAGGGCGTCCTCCACCGCCAGCGGATGCAGCCCGAACTCCTGGCTGACCAGCTCGAACTCCTTCTCCGTCGGCTCGTGCAGGCCGATCCAGACGAAGCCGCCGGCCTCCCGCGCCTCACCGAGCGCGTCGGAGAAGTCCTCGGGCCCGTCCGTGCGGTGCCCGTCCCGGTAGATGGCGCAGTCGACGATCACCGAACCCATTCTCCCCTCGACCCGGCGCCCCTGTTCCGCGCCGTACGCCTACCCTGGCCGCATGCCCACGCTGATCCTCGTTAGGCACGGACGTTCCACCGCCAACACCGAGGGGTTGCTCGCCGGCTGGACGCCCGGCGTCGCCCTCGACGAGCGCGGCGCCGCGCAGGCCGCCGCGCTCCCCGGGCGGCTCGCCGGCCTGCCGCTCTCCGAGATCGTCACCAGCCCGCTCCAGCGCTGCCAGGAGACGATCAGGCCGCTGCTCGACGCCCGCCCCGAACTGCGGCCCCACACCGACGAACGGATCGGGGAGTGCCACTACGGCGACTGGTCCGGCCGCAAGCTCGCCGAACTCAAGGACGAGCCCCTGATGGAGGTGGTGCAGGCGCACCCCTCCGCCGCGGCCTTCCCCGGCGGCGAGTCGATGCGCGCCATGCAGACCCGCGCCGCCGAGGCCGTACGCGAGTGGAACGCGCGCGTGGAGCGCGACCACGGCGCCGACGCCGTCTACCTCATGTGCTCCCACGGCGACATCATCAAGTCCCTGGTCGCCGAGGCACTCGGCCTCCACCTCGACCTCTTCCAGCGGATCTCCGTCGAACCCTGCTCCGTCACCGCGATCCGCTACACCCGGCTGCGCCCGTTCCTCGTCCGCCTCGGCGACACCGGTGACTTCGCCTCCCTGGCCCCGCGCGAGGAGCCGTCCGGTGACGAGGCCCCGGTCGGGGGTGGTGCGGGCGCACCGTGATCGTCCGCCGCAGTAGGGTGAACCGGTCGCGGCTGTGCCCCCGATCCCGATCTTCCGCTTTCCCCGACTTCCATGGAGACAGGACGTGTCCCGTCAGGTGTTCCTCTACGACCAACCGGAACGTTTCGTGGCCGGTACGGTCGGGCTGCCCGGGCGCCGTACGTTCTTCCTCCAGGCCTCCGCCGGCTCCCGGGTGACCAGCGTGGCCCTGGAGAAGACCCAGGTCGCCGCCCTCGCCGAGCGCATGGACGAGCTTCTGGACGAAGTCGTACGGCGCAGCGGCGGCAGCACCGTCGTCCCCGCCACGGCACCCACCGGGCCCGCCGACACGGCGCCGCTGGACACCCCCGTCGAGGAGGAGTTCAGGGTCGGCACCATGGCGCTGGCCTGGGACGGTGAGGACCAGCGCATGATCGTCGAGGCGCAGGCCCTCGTGGAGCTGGACGCCGAGTCCGAGGAGGACCTGGCGGAGGCGGAGGAACGGCTCCTCCAGGACGAGGAGAACGGCCCGCCGATGCTGCGGGTCCGCCTCACCGGCGCGCAGGCCAGGGCCTTCGCCAAGCGCGCCCTCGACGTCGTCAACGCCGGGCGGCCGCCGTGCCCGCTGTGCAGCCTCCCGCTCGACCCGGAAGGACACGTATGTCCGCGCCAGAACGGATACCGCCGCGGAGCGTGACCACCGACGCGGCGGCGGCCGAGTTGCTCGCCCTGGGCGAACTGACCGTACGCGGACGCATCCGTGACGCGTCCAACGCGGCGCTGTACTGCACGGTGACGCACGAGGGACGCGAGGCGGCCTGCGTCTACAAGCCGGTCGCCGGCGAGCGCCCGCTGTGGGACTTCCCCGACGGCACCCTCGCCCAGCGCGAGGTCGCCGCCTACGAGGTCTCCGAGGCCACCGGCTGGGGCCTGGTCCCGCCCACCGTGCTGCGCGACGGCCCGTACGGCGAGGGCATGGTCCAGCTGTGGATCGAGACGGTGCCGGAGACGGAACTGCTCGCCCTGGTGGACGAGGAGGAACCCGGTCCCGGCTGGAAGGGAATCGCCCTCGCCGAGGTCGGCGAGGGCCGCACCGCGCTGCTCGTGCACGCCGACGACGAACGGCTGCGCCGGCTCGCCGTACTCGACGCCGTGATCAACAACGCCGACCGCAAGGGCGGCCACCTGCTGCCCGCGGCGGGGGAGCGGCTGTACGGCATCGACCACGGCGTCACCTTCAACGTCGAGAACAAGCTCCGCACCCTCCTGTGGGGCTGGGCGGGCGACCCGCTGACCGGAGAGGCCCTGGAGGCGCTGGACGTCCTCAAAGCGGCGCTGAAGGACGGCGGCACCCTGGCGACCCGGCTCGCCGCGCTCATCACCCCCGCCGAACTCGACGCCACGCGCGCGCGGGTCGACGCCCTGCTGGCCTCCGGCAAGCACCCCGAACCGAGCGGCGAGTGGCCGGCCATCCCCTGGCCGCCCGTGTGAGGACCCGGAGGCCTTGATCAGCACAATGGCCGGTACCGCGCAAGAGCGCCTTACCGGCCATCCGGACCGGTCCGGTTCGTGTACGGAACATCCGTCCGGTTAGGCTCATGACATGCATGCCTGGCCCGCTTCCGAGGTCCCCGCCCTGCCTGGTCAGGGCCGCGACCTGAGGATCCACGACACCGCGACCGGCGGCCTCGTCACCCTCGACCCCGGTCCCGTCGCCCGTATCTACGTCTGCGGCATCACGCCGTACGACGCCACCCACATGGGGCACGCGGCGACCTACAACGCGTTCGACCTCGTGCAGCGCGTGTGGCTCGACACCAAGCGGCAGGTCCACTACGTCCAGAACGTCACCGACGTGGACGACCCGCTCCTGGAGCGGGCCGTGCGCGACGGGGTCGACTGGACCGCCCTCGCCGAGCAGGAGACCGCCCTCTTCCGCGAGGACATGACGGCGCTGCGGATGCTCCCGCCGCGGCACTACATAGGCGCCGTCGAGGCCATACCCGGCATCGTCCCGCTCGTCGAGCGGCTGCGCGACGCCGGCGCGGCCTACGAGCTCGAGGGCGACATCTACTTCTCCGTCGAGGCCGACCCGCACTTCGGCGGCGTCTCCCACCTCGACGCCGCCGCGATGCGGCTGCTCTCCGCCGAGCGCGGCGGCGACCCCGACCGGCCCGGCAAGAAGAACCCGCTCGACCCGATGCTGTGGATGGCCGCCCGGGAGGGTGAGCCCAGCTGGGACGGCGGCACCCTCGGCCGCGGGCGGCCCGGCTGGCACATCGAGTGCGTCGCCATCGCCCTCGACCACCTCGGCATGGGCTTCGACGTCCAGGGCGGCGGCTCCGACCTCGCCTTCCCGCACCACGAGATGGGCGCCTCGCACGCCCAGGCCCTCACCGGCGAGTTCCCCATGGCCAAGGCGTACGTGCACGCCGGCATGGTCGGCCTCGACGGCGAGAAGATGTCCAAGTCCAAGGGCAACCTGGTCTTCGTGTCGCAGCTGCGCCGCGAGGGCGTCGACCCGGCCGCCATCCGGCTCACCCTGCTCGCCCACCACTACCGCTCCGACTGGGAGTGGACCGACCAGGTGCTGGAAGGCGCGCTCGCCCGGCTGGAGCGCTGGCGCGCCGCGGTCTCCCGCCCCGACGGCCCGTCCGCGGAGGCCCTGGTGGAGCAGATCCGCGAGGCCCTCGCGAACGACCTGGACTCGCCGGCCGCCCTCGCCGCGGTCGACCGCTGGGCCGCCCTTCAGCAGGAAACCGGCGGCACGGACATCGGCGCCCCGGGCGTTGTCTCCCGGGCGGTGGACGCGCTGCTGGGCGTGGCGCTGTAAAAGGCGCACGGAATGGACCAGGGGCCGCTTCCCGGGAAGCGGCCCCTGGTCCATTCCGCTCAGTTCTGCTCAGTCCTCCGACGACTCCTCGTCGTCCCCGCTCGCCTTCGGCGGCTTCGGCGGCCGGTTCCGGCCGCTCGGGTTGTCCCGCAGGAACGGCGTACCGGCCGGCCCGTCGCCGCCGTCCGCCGTGGCATGCCCACCAGGACCACCGGTCCCGCCCGGCCCCGATCCGTCCCGCCGCCGCAGATACCGCTCGAACTCCCGCGCGATCGCCTCGCCCGACGCCTCCGGCAGCTCCGCCGTGTCCCGGGCCTCCTCCAGCGACTGCACGTACTCCGCGACCTCGGAGTCCTCCGCGGCCAGCTGGTCCACGCCCACCTGCCAGGCACGCGCGTCCTCGGGCAGCTCGCCCAGCGGGACCCGCACGCCGATCAGATCCTCCAGCCGGTTCAGCAGGGCCAGCGTGGCCTTCGGGTTCGGCGGCTGCGACACGTAGTGCGGCACCGCCGCCCACAGCGACACGGCAGGCACGCCCGCGTGCGTGCACGCCTCCTGGAGAATGCCGACGATGCCCGTGGGCCCCTCGTACTTGGTCTCCTCCAGGTCCATGCGCCGCGCCAGGTCGGTGTCCGACGTGGTCCCGCTGATCGGCACCGGACGGGTGTGCGGGGTGTCGCCCAGCAGGGCGCCCAGGACGACCACCAGCTCGACACCCAGCTCGTGGGCGAAGCCGAGCAGCTCGTTGCAGAACGAACGCCAGCGCATGGACGGTTCGATGCCCCGGACGAGAACGAGGTCGCGCGGCTTGTCGCCGCCGACGCGGACCACCGACAGCCTGGTCGTCGGCCAGGTGATCTTGCGGACGCCGTCCTCCATGAACACCGTGGGACGGTTGACCTGGAAGTCGTAGTAGTCCTCGGCGTCCAGCGCCGCGAACACCTCGCCCTTCCACTCCCTGTCGAGATGCGCGACCGCGGTGGAGGCGGCGTCACCGGCATCGTTCCAGCCCTCGAACGCGGCCACCATGACCGGGTCGACCAGCTCGGGAACCCCCTCGAGCTCGATCACCCAGCGCCTCCTTCCGACGTGCCCTCGCGTACCCCCCAACCTTACGGCGTGCCGAGGGACCGCCCGCAGCCCCCTTGCACGGGGCAGTGAACGGATCACTGCCCCGTCCCCGGGGTCCGGACACCCGCCGTCCGGCGCCGGAACGCCGGCCCTACTTCTTGTCGAGCACGTCCTGGACCTGCGCGCGGACGTCGTCCGTGGCCAGACCGCGGATCGTCAGCGTCGTACGGCGGCGCAGCACGTCGTCCGCCGTCTCGGCCCACTCGTTGTCCCGGGCCCACACGACCTGAGCCCAGATCTCGGGGGCGTCCGGGTGGACGCGCTGGGCCAGCTCCGGGCTCTCGTTCGCGAGCCGGGCGATGTCGAAGGCGAGCGAGCCGTAGTGCGTGGCCAGGTGCCTGGCGGTGTCCGCCGCCATGCGCGGGCCGGGCGCCGAGCCGTCCACCAGCAGCCGGTGGGCGACCGCGCGCGGGTTGGCGACGCCGGGCAGCGGCAGCTTCTTCGGCAGCGAGGAGATCGGCTCGAAGTCGTCGCCCAGCGGGTGGCCCGGCAGCGCCTCCAGCTTCTTCATCACCGTACGGCCGATGTGGCGGAAGGTGGTCCACTTGCCGCCCGCGACGGACAGCATGCCGCCCCGGCCCTCGGTGACGACCGTCTCGCGCTTGGCCTTCGCGGTGTCGCCGGGACCGCCCGGCAGCACGCGCAGCCCCGCGAAGGAGTACGTGATGAGGTCCCGGTCGAGCTGCTGGTCGCGGATGGAGAACGCGGCCTCGTCGAGGATCTGGGCTATGTCCTTCTCGTTGACCGCGACGTCCGCCGGGTCGCCCTCGAACTCCTCGTCGGTCGTGCCGAGCAGCAGCATGTCCTCCCAGGGGAGGGCGAAGGTGATCCGGTACTTGTCGATCGGGGTGGCCAGTGCCGCCTTCCACGGCGCGGTGCGCTTGAGCACCAGGTGCGCGCCCTTGGAGAGCCGGATCGACGGCGCCGCGGCCGGGTCCTCCATGCGGCGCAGGTGGTCGACCCAGGGGCCGGTGGCGTTGAGCACCAGGCGGGCGTTCACCCCGAACTCGTCGCCCGACAGCCGGTCCTTCAGCTCGGCGCCGGTCACCCGGCCGTTGGTGAAGCGCAGTCCGGTGACCTCGGCGTGGTTGAGGACGACCGCGCCGGACTCGACCGCCGCGCGGACCGTCATCAGGGCCATGCGGGCGTCGTTCATCTGGTCGTCGCCGTACACGGCCACGGCCTTGAGGTTGTCGGTGCGCAGCTCCGGCACGTCCTGCGCGGCCTTGGCCGGGGAGAGCAGGTGGCCGACGCCGTCGCCGAAGGCGGACAGCGCCGAGTACGCGAAGACGCCTGCCCCGAGCTTCGCCGCGCCGTGCGGCCCGCCCTTGTACACGGGGAGGTAGAACGTGAGCGGGTTCGCCAGGTGGGGGGCCACCTGGCGGGAGACCGCACGGCGCTCGAAGTGGTTCTCCGCCACCAGCTTCACCGCGCCGGTCTGCAGGTAGCGCAGCCCGCCGTGGAGCAGCTTGGAGGAGGCGGAGGAGGTGGCGCCGGCGAAGTCGCCGGCGTCGACCACGGCCACCCTGAGGCCGGACTGCGCGGCGTGCCAGGCGGTGGAGATGCCCAGGATGCCGCCGCCGATCACGAGAAGGTCGTACGACGCCTTGGAGAGCTGTTCCCGGGTCTCGGCCCGGCTCGGGTTGGAGCCGGAGGCCGGGTGCGTCCCCAGGGCAGGCACGGACTGCAGGGTGGACTGGGTGGTCATGGTGGTTCTTACTCCTCGTCCTCGAGCCAGCCCATGGTCCGCTCGACGGCCTTGAGCCAGCTCTTGTACTCACGGTCGCGGGTGTCCGCGTCCATGCGGGGGGTCCACTCGGCGGCCCGCCGCCAGTTGGCGCGCAGGTCGTCGGTGCTGTTCCAGAAGCCGACGGCGAGACCGGCGGCGTAGGCGGCGCCGAGGCAGGTGGTCTCGGCGACCATCGGGCGCACCACGGGCGCGTCCACGAAGTCGGCGAGGGTCTGCATCAGCAGGTTGTTCGAGGTCATGCCGCCGTCGACCTTGAGGGCGGTCAGCTCCACACCGGAGTCCTTCGTCATGGCGTCCGCGATCTCACGGGTCTGCCAGGCGGTGGCCTCCAGGACGGCACGCGCGAGGTGCGCCTTGGTGACGTAGCGGGTGAGGCCGGCGATCACACCGCGGGCGTCGGAGCGCCAGTACGGGGCGAACAGACCGGAGAAGGCCGGTACGAAGTAGGCGCCGCCGTTGTCCTCGACCTGCATCGCCAGGGTCTCGATCTCGGCGGCGGTGGAGATCAGGCCCATCTGGTCGCGCATCCACTGGACCAGCGAACCGGTGACGGCGATCGAGCCCTCCAGGGCGTAGACCGTGTCCTGGTCGCCGATCTTGTAGCCGACCGTGGTCAGCAGGCCCGAGTAGGAGTTGATGAGCTTGTCACCGGTGTTCATCACCATGAAGGTGCCGGTGCCGTACGTCGACTTGGTCTCGCCCTCGGAGAAACAGGTCTGGCCGAACAGGGCCGCCTGCTGGTCGCCGAGCGCGGAGGCGACCGGGATGCCGCCGAGCAGTTCGCCGAGGCGGCCGCCCGTGATCTCGCCGTACACCTCGGCGGAGGAGCGGATCTCCGGGAGCATCTGCATCGGCACGCCGATCGACTCGGCGATCTTCTCGTCCCACGCCATGGTGTGCAGGTTCATCAGCATGGTGCGGGAGGCGTTGGTGACGTCGGTGACGTGCTTGCCGCCGTTGACGCCGCCGGTGAGGTTCCAGATGACCCAGGTGTCCATGGTGCCGAAGAGCAGGTCGCCCGCCTCGGCGCGCTCGCGCAGTCCGTCGACGTTGTCGAGCAGCCAGCGGGCCTTGGGACCGGCGAAGTAGGACGCGAGGGGGAGGCCGGTCTCGCGGCGGAAGCGGTCCTGGCCGACGTTGCGGCCGAGTTCCCTGCACAGGGCGTCGGTGCGGGTGTCCTGCCAGACGATGGCGTTGTGGACGGGCTCACCGGTGTTCTTGTCCCAGACGAGGGTGGTCTCGCGCTGGTTGGTGATGCCGATGGCCTTGATGTCGTCGCGGGTGATGCCGGCCTTCTCGACGGCTCCGGCGACGACCTCCTGGACGTTGGTCCAGATCTCGGTCGCGTCGTGCTCGACCCAGCCCGGCTTCGGGAAGATCTGCTCGTGCTCCTTCTGGTCGACGGAGACGATGCGCCCGTCGCGGTCGAAGACGATGCAGCGCGAGGAGGTCGTGCCCTGGTCGATGGCGGCGATGAACGGCCCGTGGCCGTGCGAGGCGATTCCGGCGTTGTGGGCGTCGGTCACAGTGTGCTCCTGGGGTTCCGTGGTGGGTGGCCGGTGCGTACGGCGCGTGGTCTGCGGCTCGATGATCGCCGAGCGGGGGGCCGCTCAGGCGAACGCGACGTTGTAGACACCTCCGGCGATCGCACCGCCGATCAGCGGACCGACGACCGGGATCCAGGCGTAGGACCAGTCGGAGCCGCCCTTGTTGGGCAGGGGCAGCAGGGCGTGCACGATGCGCGGGCCGAGGTCGCGGACCGGGTTGATCGCGTATCCGGTCGGGCCGCCGAGCGACAGACCGATGGAGACCACCACGAACCCGGTGATCAGGGCGCCCAGGACGCCGAGGCCGTTGCCCTCGTCGTTCAGGCCCTGGGTGAGGATGGCGAGGAGCAGGACGAAGGTGCCGATGATCTCGGTGGCGAGGTTCTGGAGCGTGTTCCGGATCTCGGGGCCGGTGGAGAAGACGCCCAGCACGGGGCCGGCGCCCTTCTCCTGCGCCTCGACGGACTTGGCCGTCGGGTCCTGCGCGCCGGGACCGCCGACGATCTCGCGGTCGGTGAGGTGGGCCTGGAACTGGCCGTAGTAGGCGATCCAGACCAGGACCGCGCCGATCATGGCGCCGAGGAGCTGGCCGGCGAAGTAGGTCGGCGTGTTGCTCCAGTCGCCGTCCTTGATCGCGATGCCGACCGTCACGGCCGGGTTGAGGTGGGCTCCGGAGAGCGGACCCGATATGTACGCCGCAGTCATGACGGCGAAGCCCCACCCGAAGGCGATGGCGAGCCAGCCGGCGTTGCGTGCCTTGGAGGCCTTGAGTGTGACGGCGGCACACACGCCGCCGCCGAGCAGGATGAGCAGGGCGGTACCGATGGTCTCGCCGATGAAGATGTCGGAGCTGGACACCCGCGACTCCTTTGTCCTTCGTCCAGGGGAAGCCGAACCCCCGGGTCCCTCCGGGTGTTCCGGCGCCCTCGGTATGAGAGCGATGGCGGCCCTTGGCACTGTCACACTCTAACGCTTATTGCCGGTAGGTGTTCGACAATGCCGACCGATGGACGCGAGTCTCGTTCGGTGTCACGCGTGCGTCAAGAGCTGTGTTATCGAAAGCACGATCGTTATTGATCGTCAGGGACTATCGATCCGCGGCGACGCCGGTTCCGCGGAAACACGAAGGGCCGGAACACCCTCGGTGTCCCGGCCCGTGTCGATCCTGCCCTAGAACCGCCCGGCGCCCAGGTCCCGCGACACCGCGCGGGCGCAGTCCCGTACCGCCGCGACCAGCTCGGGCCGCAGCTCGCCCTCCCGGCACAGCCGTTCCACGGCCCCGGTGACGCCGACCGCGCCGACCGGCATGCGCCGGCGGTCGTGGATGGGGGCGGCGACGGAGGCGATGCCCTCCCAGGTCTCCTCGACGTCGGCGGCGTACCCGCGCGCGCGGGTGATGTCCAGGACGTGCTCGAAGCTGTCCGGCTCGCAGACGGTCCGGTCCGTGAACGCCTTGCGGTCGGCCTCCAGCGCCTCGCTGTGCGCGACCGGGTCGTACGCCGACAGCACCTTGCCCAGGGCCGTGGAGTGCAGCGGCTGCATGGCCCCGATCTCCAGGACCTGCCGGCTGTCGTCGGGCCGGAAGACGTGGTGCACGATCAGGACGCCCCGCTGGTGCAGGACCCCCAGGTGGACGCTCTCGCCGCTGGAGCGGGCCAGGTCGTCCGTCCACACCAGGGCGCGGGCGCGCAGCTCGTGCACGTCCAGGTAGGTCGTGCCCAGGCGCAGCAGCTCGGCGCCCAGCTGATAGCGCCCGGATGCGTCGTCCTGTTCGACGAAGCCCTCCTGTTGGAGGGTGCGCAGGATGCCGTGCGCGGTGCCTTTGGCCAGACCCAGCGACGAGGCGATGTCCGACAGGCCGAGCCGCCGCTCGCCGCCCGCGAGCAGGCGCAGCATCGCGGCCGCCCGCTCGAGCGACTGGATGTTCCGTGCCATCGACGTACTGCCTCCGTCCCCTTCGAGTGCCGACCTCGCCGTCGCTGACGTCGTTCGGCAATGCCGAACACTACCGGTCGATGTCGACCTCCCGCTAATGGTCGGCGGGCAACTGTTGCACTTCGGCCACCTCCCGGTGACCACGGAGGCCCGCACCGGGACCGCGCACCGGACCGCGCACCGCGCGGGCCACCGCGGTCGCGGTGACGTTCCGGGACGGGCGGCTCATCCGTTCGGCGGGTATTCGCCCCGCCATCCTCGTCCGTCTCGTGGACGCCCTGACCATCCGCCCCCGGTCCCGGCTACCCTGGCGACGTGCGTTGTCCCCGGGGGCGTCCACGACGGACGGCACCGGGCAGACGCAAAGCCGACAGCCGTCGCATCCTAGGGAGCCCCTTCATGGCCTCGTCGCCATCCACCCCGCCCGCCGACACCCGCACCCGCGTGTCCGCCCTCCGAGAGGCCCTCGCCACCCGCGTGGTGGTCGCCGACGGCGCCATGGGCACCATGCTCCAGGCACAGAACCCCACGCTGGACGACTTCCAGCAGCTGGAGGGGTGCAACGAGGTCCTGAACCTGACCCGGCCCGACATCGTCCGCTCCGTGCACGAGGAGTACTTCGCGGCCGGCGTCGACTGCGTCGAGACCAACACCTTCGGCGCCAACCACTCGGCCCTCGGTGAGTACGACATCCCCGAACGCGTCCACGAGCTGTCCGAGGCCGGCGCCCGCGTCGCCCGCGAGGTCGCCGACGACTTCGCCGCCCGGGACGGCCGCCAGCGCTGGGTGCTGGGCTCCATGGGCCCCGGCACCAAGCTCCCCACCCTCGGCCACGCCCCGTACACCGTCCTGCGCGACGCCTACCAGCGCAACGCCGAGGGACTGGTCGCCGGCGGCGCCGACGCGCTGCTTGTGGAGACCACGCAGGACCTGCTCCAGACCAAGGCCTCGGTGCTCGGCGCCCGGCGCGCCCTGGACGCCCTGGGCCTGGACCTGCCGGTCATCGTGTCCGTCACCGTCGAGACCACCGGCACCATGCTGCTCGGCTCGGAGATCGGCGCCGCGCTCACCGCGCTGGAGCCGCTCGGCATCGACATGATCGGCCTGAACTGCGCCACCGGACCGGCCGAGATGAGCGAGCACCTGCGCTACCTCGCCCGCCACTCCCGCATCCCGCTGACCTGCATGCCCAACGCCGGTCTGCCCGTCCTCGGCAAGGACGGCGCCCACTACCCGCTGACCGCCCCCGAGCTGGCCGACGCACACGAGACCTTCGTCCGCGAGTACGGCCTGTCCCTGGTCGGCGGCTGCTGCGGCACCACCCCCGAGCACCTGCGCCAGGTCGTCGAGCGGGTCCGGGACACCGCCCCCACCGCACGCGACCCGCGCCCCGAGCCCGGCGCCGCCTCGCTCTACCAGACCGTGCCCTTCCGCCAGGACACCTCCTACCTGGCCATCGGTGAGCGCACCAACGCCAACGGTTCGAAGAAGTTCCGCGAGGCCATGCTGGACGGCCGCTGGGACGACTGCGTCGAGATGGCCCGCGACCAGATCCGCGAGGGCGCGCACATGCTCGACCTGTGCGTCGACTACGTCGGCCGGGACGGCGTCGCCGACATGGAGGAGCTGGCCGGCCGGTTCGCCACCGCCTCCACGCTCCCCATCGTGCTGGACTCCACCGAGGTCGACGTCATCCAGGCCGGCCTGGAGAAGCTCGGCGGCCGTGCGGTGATCAACTCCGTCAACTATGAGGACGGCGCCGGCCCCGAGTCCCGCTTCGCACGCGTCACCAAGCTGGCCCGGGAGCACGGCGCCGCGCTGATCGCGCTGACCATCGACGAGGAGGGGCAGGCCCGCACCGCCGAGAAGAAGGTCGAGATCGCCGAACGGCTGATCCACGACCTCACCGGCAACTGGGGCATCCACGAGTCCGACATCCTCGTCGACTGCCTGACCTTCACCATCTGCACCGGTCAGGAGGAGTCCCGCAAGGACGGCCTGGCCACCATCGAGGGCATCCGGGAACTCAAGAGGCGTCACCCGGACGTACAGACCACGCTCGGCCTGTCGAACATCTCCTTCGGCCTCAACCCGGCCGCCCGCATCCTGCTCAACTCCGTCTTCCTCGACGAATGCGTCAAGGCGGGCCTGGACTCGGCGATCGTGCACGCGAGCAAGATCCTGCCGATCGCCCGCTTCGACGAGGAGCAGGTCACCACCGCCCTCGACCTGATCTACGACCGCCGCCGCGAGGGCTACGACCCGCTGCAGAAGCTGATGGCCCTCTTCGAGGGCGCCACCGCCAAGTCGCTGAGGGCCTCCAAGAGCGAGGAACTGGCCGCCCTCCCGCTGGAGGAGCGCCTCAAGCGCCGCATCATCGACGGCGAGAAGAACGGCCTGGAGCAGGACCTGGACGAGGCGCTCCAAGAGCGTCCGGCGCTCGACATCGTCAACGAGACCCTGCTCGACGGCATGAAGGTCGTCGGCGAACTGTTCGGCTCCGGCCAGATGCAGCTGCCGTTCGTGCTCCAGTCCGCCGAGGTCATGAAGACCGCGGTGGCCCACCTGGAACCGCACATGGAGAAGACCGACGACGACGGCAAGGGCACCATCGTGCTGGCCACCGTCCGCGGCGACGTCCACGACATCGGCAAGAACCTCGTCGACATCATCCTGTCCAACAACGGCTACACCGTCGTCAACCTCGGCATCAAGCAGCCGGTCTCCGCGATCCTGGAGGCGGCCGACGAGCACCGGGCCGACGTCATCGGCATGTCCGGCCTCCTGGTCAAGTCCACGGTGATCATGAAGGAGAACCTGGAGGAGCTCAACCAGCGGGGACTGGCCGCCGACTACCCCGTCATCCTCGGCGGCGCGGCCCTCACCCGGGCCTACGTCGAACAGGACCTCCACGAGATCTACGACGGCGAGGTCCGCTACGCCCGCGACGCCTTCGAGGGCCTGCGCCTGATGGACGCCCTGATCGGCATCAAGCGGGGAGTGCCCGGCGCCAAGCTGCCCGAGCTGAGGCAGCGCCGGGTGCGGGCCGCCACCGTGGAGATCGACGAGCGCCCCGAAGAGGGGCACGTCCGCTCCGACGTCGCCACCGACAACCCCGTCCCCGAGCCCCCCTTCCGCGGCACCCGCGTCGTCAAGGGCATCCAGCTCAAGGAGTACGCCTCCTGGCTCGACGAGGGCGCCCTCTTCAAGGGCCAGTGGGGCCTCAAGCAGGCCCGCACCGGCGAGGGACCCTCGTACGAGGAACTGGTCGAGTCCGAGGGCCGGCCGCGGCTGCGCGGCCTGCTCGACCGGCTCCAGAGGGAGAACCTGCTGGAGGCGGCCGTGGTCTACGGCTACTTCCCCTGCGTCTCCAAGGACGACGACCTGATCGTCCTCGACGACGACGGCAACGAACGCACCCGCTTCACCTTCCCCCGCCAGCGCCGCGGCCGGCGCCTGTGCCTGGCCGACTTCTTCCGCCCTGAGGAGTCCGGCGAGGTCGACGTGGTCGGCTTCCAGGTCGTCACCGTCGGCTCCCGCATCGGCGAGGAGACCGCCCGGATGTTCGAGGCCAACGCCTACCGCGACTACCTCGAACTGCACGGCCTGTCCGTACAGCTCGCCGAGGCCCTCGCCGAGTACTGGCACGCCCGCGTGCGCTCGGAACTCGGCTTCGCGGGGGAGGACCCGGCCGAGATGGAGGACATGTTCGCCCTGAAGTACCGGGGCGCCCGCTTCTCCCTCGGCTACGGCGCCTGCCCCGACCTGGAGGACCGCGCGAAGATCGCCGCGCTCCTCGAGCCGGAGCGCATCGGCGTCCACCTGTCCGAGGAGTTCCAGCTCCACCCCGAGCAGTCCACCGACGCCATCGTCATCCACCACCCCGAGGCGAAGTACTTCAACGCCCGCTAGGCGCTCCGTACCCGCCCCGTCGGCCACACCAGGCGTTCGCGTCCCGCACGACGTACACTGGTCGGTCCACCGCAGGCCGGCTCCTTTCGTGGGAGCCGGCCTGATCGTCCCTCAAGGAGGTACGTGGATGACCAGTACGGTCCCCGCGCTCGGAACCCGTACGGCCGAAGGCTCCGCCCTCCAGGCCGTGCTCCTCGACATGGACGGCACCCTGGTGGACACCGAGGGCTTCTGGTGGGACGTCGAGACGGAGGTCTTCGCCTCCCTCGGCCACACCCTCGACGACTCCTGGCGCCACGTCGTGGTCGGCGGCCCCATGACCCGCAGCGCGGGCTTCCTGATCGAGGCCACCGGCGCCGACATCACCCTTGCCGAACTCAGCGTCCTGCTCAACGACGGCTTCGAGCAGCGCATCGGCCGTGACCTGCCGCTCATGCCCGGCGCCGCCCGGCTGCTCGCGGAGCTGTCCGCGCACGAGATCCCCACGGCCCTGGTCTCCGCCTCGCACCGGCGCATCATCGACCGCGTCCTGAAGTCGCTCGGCCCCCAGCACTTCGCCCTCACCGTCGCGGGCGACGAGGTGCCGCGCACCAAGCCCCACCCCGACCCGTACCTGGCGGCCGCGGCCGGACTCGGCGTGGACCCGGCCCGGTGCGCCGTCGTCGAGGACACCGCGACCGGTGTCGCCGCCGCGGAGTCCGCCGGCTGCCACGTCGTGGCAGTGCCCTCGGTCGCACCCATCACCCCGGCCGCCCGGCGCACGGTGGTCGCCTCCCTGGAAGAGGTCGACCTGGCATTTCTGCGCGGTCTGATGACACAAATGCGCTAGGCGTTCACCAAGCGTGGGACGGCGTCGGCGCGGCAATTCCGGGAAGGGCCGCCCGGCGCGACGCCGGGGGATGTTCACGGTCCATTTCCGCCGCTTCGGATGGCCGAATTCCGGCAGGAGCGACCGAAGTCAGACTGTGATGTTCGCCACGCTGTCAAGGGTCGACAGGGGTGCGGACGTGTGCTGCTTCCGGCCTGGCGAACGTTGTCGAGGGGCCCTTGTGTCCTGATTGGTGAAAGCCTGCACGAATCCTTCCCCTGTCGGGTTTTCGGTGTGTCCACACCCGGTTTCGCTCCGTGATGAGCCCTCAACTCCGGTGGCTGCGAGCGCCCGTGCGGGCGCGGACTAATCTCGTCGCGAGAACATCGGCCACTACCCCCGTGATCCGCCGCGACACCCCTGCATGCCGGATACACGGACCGACAGCTCTGGAGAAACTCGAGCATGAACCGCAAGACTTTGGTGCTGCCGGCCGTCGTCGGCCTGCTCGCGCCGGTGCTCGCCGCCTGCGGCGGATCGGACAGCGGCAGCGGCGACGGGGACGCGATCGCCGTCGGCACCACGGACGGGTTCAACGTCTCGAAAGAGATCACCGCGCCCTTCGACCCGGCGTACGCCTACGACGTCGGCGCCTGGAACATCATGCGCCAGACCTCGCAGACGCTGATGGTGCTGCCCCGCGGTGACGGCGAACCCGTGCCCGAGGCCGCCCAGCAGTGCGGATTCACCGACACCGGCAACGAGCGCTACGCGTGCACCCTGCGAGACGGCCTGGAATTCGCCAACGGTGACCCCGTCACCGCCGAGGACGTGAAGTACTCCATCGAGCGTGTCCGGAAGATCAACGCCGACACGGAGGTGGCCTCCATCCTCTCCACGGTCGACACCGTCGAGACGAAGGGCGACCGCGAGGTCATCTTCCACCTCAACACCGCAGACGCCACCTTCCCGTTCAAGCTGTCGACACCGGTCGCCGGCATCGTCAACCCGAACGACTACGAGAAGGACAAGCTGCGCGACGGCTTCGAGCTGACCGGCTCGGGCCCGTACACGATGAAGGCCGAGGTCAAGGGCGACCAGATGACCAAGGCCGTGTTCACCAAGAACCCCACTTACAAGGGGAGTCTCAAGGTGAACAACGACAAGGTCGAACTCGTGTCCTTCGCCGACGCCGAAGCCATGGGCGACGCCATCGACAAGGGCGACATCGACGTGATGACCCGCGCGATGACACCGGAACAGATCCAGAGCCTGTCCAAGGCCACGGACGGCGACGTCGACCTGGTCGAGGTGGCCGGTCTCGAGATCCGCTACCTCGCCTTCAACACGGACGCCTCGACGGTCAAGGACAAGGCCGTCCGTACGGCGATGGCCCAGGTCATCAACCGCAGCGAACTCGTCTCGGCGGTCTACGGATCCCAGGCTGAACCGCTCTACTCGATGGTTCCGGCCGGCATCACCGGCCACTCCAACTCGTTCTTCAACAAGTACGGCGACCCCAGTGTCGCCAAGGCGAAGGCGTTGCTGGAGGACGCGGACATCACCACGCCGGTCAAGCTGACGCTGGACTACACGACGGACCACTACGGGGCCGCGACCAAGCCGGAGTTCGAGCACCTCCAGAAGCAGCTCAACGACAGCGGTCTGTTCGACGTCGACATCAAGGGCACGCCCTGGGAGAAATTCCACAAGGCGGAGCGGAACCGCGAGTACGACGTCTTCGGCATGGGCTGGTTCCCCGACTTCCCGGACGCGGACAGCTTCATCGCGCCGTTCCTCGACAAGAGCAACACCCTCAACATCCCGTACTCCAACCCGGAGATCATCAACAACCTGATCCCCGCCTCCCGCGGCGAGGCCGACCGGCTCTCCGCGGTGGACACCCTCACCGAGATCCAGGACATCACCGCCAAGGACGTCCCGCTGATCCCGCTCTGGCAGGGCAAGCAGTACGTCGCCACCCGCGACGACGTCACCGGCACGGCCTACCTTCTCAACTCCTCCTCCTCGCTCCAGCTCTGGGAGCTGGGCCGGGGCGTGAGCGGCTGACGCCGACCCCGGACGGCTGACGCCGGCACCGGACAAACGCGAAGGGCGCCTTCCTCCCGCTCGGAGGAAGGCGCCCTTCGCGTCGTGCACGGCACGTGCCGCGGGCAGCGAGCCGCCACGCGGGCAGCCGGCGGCTACTGAGCGCCGGGACGCACCAGACCGCTCTCGTAGGCGTACACCGCGGCCTGCACCCGGTCCCGCAGGCCCAGCTTGGTCAGCACATGCCCCACATGGGTCTTGACGGTGGTCTCGCTGACGAACAGGTCCGCGGCGATCTCCGCGTTGGACAGCCCGCGGGCCACCAGCTTCAGCACCTCGACCTCACGGTCCGTGAGCGTGTGCAGGGTGTCCGGCACCGGCTCGTCCCCGGAGGGCAGGTGCGTGGCGTACTTGTCGAGCAGGCGCCGGGTGATGCTCGGCGCGAGCATCGCCTCGCCGTTCGCCACCACGCGGATCGCCTGCACCAGCTCATTGGCCGGGGCGTCCTTGAGCAGGAAGCCGCTGGCCCCCGCCTTCAGCGCCTCGACCACGTACTCGTCGAGGTCGAAGGTGGTCAGCACCAGCACCTTCGCCGGGCCGTCCCGCTCGGGCCCGGTGATCTGCCGGGTCGCCTCCACTCCGTCCATCCGCGGCATGCGGATGTCCATCAGCACCACATCGGGCTGCAGCGCCCGCACCTGGTCGAGCGCCTGGAGGCCGTCTCCGGCCTCGCCGACGACCGCGAGGTCCTGCTCGGCCTCCAGAATCATCCGGAAGCCCGTGCGCAGCAGCGGCTGGTCGTCGACCAGTAGGACGCGGATGGCCACGTAAGTCTCCTTCTCGCTAGTCCGGCCCCATTCTGCCCTGCTCGACGGCGCCGGAGTCGGCCGCCCTCACCGGCAGCGGGTAGGGCGGGGGAGTGCCGCCGAACTCCGGACAGTGGGCCTGGTGGTCGCACCAGCCGCACAGCTTGGTGGGACGCGGCCGCCAGTCACCCGTCTCGGTCGCCAGCCGGATCGCCTCCCACAGCGCCAGCAGCTTGCGCTCGACCCGCTCCAGGTCGGCCAGGACCGGGTCGTACGTGAGCACGTCACCGCTGCCCAGATAGACCAGCTGGAGGCGCCGCGGGACGACCTTCTTCAGCCGCCACACCACCAGCGCGTAGAACTTCATCTGGAACAGCGCGCCTTCGGCGTACTGCGGCCGGGGCGCCTTGCCCGTCTTGTAGTCGACGATCCGCACCTCGCCGGTGGGCGCCACGTCGACCCGGTCGATGATGCCGCGCAGCCGCAGCCCCGAGTCCAGCTCGGCCTCGACGAACAGCTCCCGCTCGGCGGGCTCCAGCCGACTCGGGTCCTCCAGGGTGAACCAGCGCTCGACGAGCCGCTCCGCCTCGGTGAGCCACCGCGCCAGCCGCTCGCCCTGCGGATCGTCCGCGAACAGCTCACCGACCTCCGGCCTGCTCTCCCGCAGCCGGTCCCACTGGCCGGGGACCAGCGCCTTCGCCCTCGGCGGCGTGCGCTCGGCCGCCGGGGCGTCGAAGAGCCGCTCCAGCACCGCGTGCACCAGGGTGCCCCTGGTCGCCGCCTCGCTGGGCTTCTCCGGCAGCCGGTCGATGACCCGGAACCGGTACAGGAGCGGACACTGCATGAAGTCGCCGGCCCGGGAGGGCGAGAGCGAGGTGGGCGGTATCGACACGGGCGCGGGCGAGGGGGCCGCGGCCGTCGGGTCGGCCGCCGGCGCCGCAGCCGGGGTCGCCGACTCCACCGCCGCGTCCGCCCGGTCCACCCCTGTCGCCGCCGGGCGGGCAGGCCCGCCGGTGTCCTCCGCGACATCCTCGGTACTCGTCTCCATGTCCACAGACCTTACGGCCGGGCACTGACAGCGACCCAGCCCGCGGGCGTGACCTGTGCGACGGATGGGAAGCACAGGGGTGCCGGGGCGGAACGGGCGGCGACGGACGCATACCATCGACACGAGACCCTCTCGTCCGGCAGGGCGGGAGACGCTTCGAACGAGGGGACACCGTGGACGTGAGCGGCGGGAGCGGGCAGCCGCGGTCCGGCAACGACGAGTCGGCCGAGCCCCAGGCACATCCCAAGGCCCCGGCCGCCGACCCCGCCGACTCCGCAGCGGGGGAGCCCACCGGCCCGACGGCCACGGGGCCCCAGGCGCCCGGCCCCGGAGCACCGGAACCGGAAACGCCCGGTCCGCAGTCGCCGCCGCCCGCCACACCGGGCCCCGACGAGACCCCCGCCGCACGCGACGAGCCCGTCCGGGCCGCACCGGACACGCCGCCCGGGACACCGGACCCGGACACCGGCGCCGCCGGCGACACGGGCGCCCGGCCGAACCCGCCGTCGGACGGCGAGCACGCCTCGGGACCCGCCGAGCCCCCCGGACCCACCGAGCCCCCCGCACCGGCCGCGGGCCCCCGGCACGCCGCTCACCACACCGGCGCCGACGCCCCACGCCACCGCACCGAGGCCCACACCGACGGCCCGGGCCGACCCCCGCAGCGCCGACCGGAACCCGGGGGCGGGCTGCTGATGGGCCGGCCCTTCGGCGTGCCCGTGTACGTCGCCCCCAGCTGGTTCCTGGTCGCCATCCTGATCACCTGGGTGTTCGGCGGCCAGCTCGACCGCGTCCTGCCCGAGCTGGGCGCCGCCCGCTACCTCGTCTCCCTCTTCTTCGCCGTCGCCTTCTACGCCTCCGTCCTCGTCCACGAGCTCGCCCACACCGTCGCCGCCCTCCGCTTCAAGCTCCCCGTCCGCCGCATCCAGCTCCAGTTCTTCGGCGGCGTCTCCGAGATCGAGAAGGAAGCCGAGACCCCCGGCCGCGAATTCGTGCTGGCCTTCGTCGGCCCCCTGCTCTCCCTCGTCCTGTCCGGCGTCTTCTACGCCGCCCTGCTGCCCGTGGAGCCCGACAGCGTCGCCGGGGTGCTGCTGGCCGGCCTGATGGTCTCCAACCTCATCGTGGCCGTCTTCAACCTGCTGCCCGGCCTCCCCCTCGACGGCGGACGCATGCTCCGCGCCGTCGTCTGGAAGCTCACCGGCAAGCCCATGAGCGGAACGATCGCCGCCGCCTGGGTCGGCCGCGCCCTCGCCATCGCCGTACTGATCGGCCTGCCGCTGCTCACCCAGTCACTCGGCAGCGACGCCGCGGACGACGTCGGCATGGACACCGTCATGGACGCCCTGCTCGCCGCCATCCTCGCCGCGATCATCTGGACCGGCGCCGGGAACAGCCTCCGCATGGCCCGCCTGCGCGAACACCTCCCCGAGCTGCGCGCCCGCGCCCTCACCCGGCGTGCCGTCCCCGTCCAGGCCGACACCCCCCTCTCCGAGGCCCTGCGCCGCGCCAACGCCTCCGGGGCCCGCGCCCTGGTCGTCGTCGACGGCGAGGGCGCCCCCGCCTCCCTGGTCCGCGAGGCCGCCATCGTCGGCGTACCCGAGCACCGCCGCCCCTGGGTACCGGTCAGCACCCTCGCCCAGGACCTGACCGACGGCATGCGCGTCTCCGCCGAGCTGTCCGGCGAGGAACTCCTGGACGCCCTGCGCGCCAACCCGGCCACCGAGTACCTGGTCGTCGAGGAGACCGGCGAGATCTACGGCGTCCTGTCCGCGGCCGACGTCGAGCGCGCCTTCGTCAAGGCCATGGCCCGCCCCTCCTGACCACCGCACGCCCACGGCCGTGGTCGGCGGCCCCGCCCGGGACCGGTAGGCTGGTCACATGTCCGAACCGACCGGTGCCGCCCGCAGGCGCGGGCCCTTCAAGGTCGGGGACCAGGTACAGCTGACCGACCCCAAGGGCCGCCACTACACGTTCACGCTCGAGGCCGGGAAGAACTTCCACACCCACAAGGGTTCCTTCCCCCACGACGAACTGATCGGTGCTCCCGAGGGCAGCGTCGTCCGCACCACCGGGAACGTCGCCTACCTCGCGCTGCGCCCCCTGCTCCCCGACTACGTCCTGTCCATGCCCCGCGGGGCAGCCGTCGTCTACCCGAAGGACGCGGGGCAGATCCTCGCCTTCGCCGACATCTTCCCCGGCGCACGCGTCGTGGAGGCCGGCGTGGGCTCCGGCTCCCTCAGCAGCTTCCTGCTGCGCGCCATCGGCGACCAGGGCATGCTGCACTCCTACGAGCGCCGCGAGGACTTCGCCGAGATCGCCCAGCAGAACGTGCAGCGCTACTTCGGCGGCCCGCACCCCGCCTGGCAGCTCACCGTAGGCGACCTCCAGGACAACCTGTCCGACGCCGACGTCGACCGCGTCATCCTCGACATGCTCGCCCCGTGGGAATGCCTGGAGGCCGTCTCCAAGGCGCTCGTGCCCGGCGGCATCCTGTGCTGCTACGTCGCGACCACCACCCAGCTCGCCCGGACCGTCGAGTCCATCCGCGAGATCGGCTGCTTCAACGAGCCGACCTCCTGGGAGACGATGATCCGCAACTGGCACGTGGAGGGCCTCGCCGTCCGCCCCGACCACCGGATGATCGGCCACACCGGCTTCCTGCTCACCGCCCGCCGTCTCGCCGACGGCGTCGAGCCGCCCATGCGCCGCCGCCGCCCCGCCAAGGGCGCCTACGGCGAGGACTACGACGGCCCCAACGCCGGCGGAGGCTCCGGCCGCTGAGGCGGCCCGTGCCGCGTACAACGCACAGACGCCGTGGTGGAGTTCCCGGACACTCCGGGAACTCCACCACGGCGTCGACGCGTTGACGGCGGCCACCCGACGGGAGAACGCGGCCGCGCGGGAACCGTAACGAGTACCCACCCCGCCGTTCCCCCGCACTGTGACGTGTGGCACGATGCAGGCCACCCCCACCGGCACAGCCCTCACAGGAGACACTCCTCGTGCAGCACCCCGCCGTTCCGGACCTCTCGCACACCCACACCCGGCCGATCCACTGGGTCGCCACCGCCACGGCCGTCGCCGGCGTCGTCGCGCTGTCCTCGGTCCTCCAGCCCGACGCCGCGACCGCTGCCCAGAGCGCCGACAAGGCCGCCGCCCCCGCTCCCAAGAGCGCACCGGCCCACATCGCGCCGCCGGATCCGGCCACCGTGGCCTTCCCCCTGGAATGCGGCCCGGTCAAGGCCGTGGTGCAGAAGAAGGCCTCCGGCGACCTCGACGGCGACGGAAACCCCGAAACCGTGGCCGTCGTGCACTGCGACGCACCCATGGGCACACCCCCCGACGGCGTGTACGTCATCACACGGGGCACCGACGGCGGCAAGTCCCGCGTCGTGGCCACCCTCGTGGACCCCAAGGACCGCCGTACGGCCACCGAACTCGCGGTGCGCGACGGCGTCGTCCGCGCCACCCTCCTCGGCTACTCGACGGCCGACGTGCCCAGTTGCTGCCCCGACGTCACCGACGACGTGAAGTGGCAGTGGAAGAACGGCGCGTTCGTCAGCGACACGCCCTCACAGGCACGCACCGTCTGACCGGCACCCCCGGGGGACAGGGGGTGTGACACACCAGACAGTGGTCACGGAACGTACGCGCCAAGTCACATTTTGGTCACTCTGAGTCCGGGCCGTAGACCTCGGCCCTGTCCGAAACGCGACGCACGTGGATGCACTCGCCCGGACACTCCTTCGCGGAGTCCACCACATCCGTGAGAAGCGTCAGCGGCACCGGCGTTGTCGCCCCCGGGGCCTGCAGCAGCTCGTCGTCCGCGCCCTTCACATAGGCCAGACCGTCGATGTCCAGCTCGAACACCTCGGGCGCGTACTGGGCGCAGATGCCGTCGCCGGTACACAGGTCCTGGTCGATCCAGACCTCCAGAGCCTCGCCGTCGACTCCGGCCTCCTGCTGCACGCTCATCTCTCCTGCCGTTTCCTGCGTCGAGCCGTTCGGGAATCCGGCCAGCTCTGACGGGTGTTGAACACTTCGACCCTACCCCCGCCTGGGTTCCCGCCACGTTCCGTGGGTATTCCCCTGGCGTGAGGGAGAGCGCAAGGGTGAAGATCGGACACACCCCGACAGTCTTTGTGATCTAGGGGTTTCAATCGACACCCACCCAGGTAGGGTCTGGAAGCGTCCAGCTCCCCTTGGAGGAGGTGAGGACCGTGGCAGCCCACGACGACGACATGAACCGCGGCATCCGCCCGGGACGCGGGTCCGAGGACCCGGCCGGGCAGGTGGCCTACCTTGAGCAGGAGATCGCCGTCCTGCGACGCAAGCTCGCCGAATCTCCGCGACACACGAGAATTCTCGAAGAGCGGATCGTCGAACTGCAGACCAACCTGGCCGGCGTGTCCGCCCAGAACGAGCGACTCGCCGGCACACTCCGCGAGGCCCGCGACCAGATCGTGGCCCTCAAGGAAGAGGTCGACCGGCTGGCCCAGCCACCCGCCGGCTTCGGTGTCTTCCTGCAGGCCAACGAGGACGGCACCGCCGACATCTTCACCGGCGGCCGCAAACTCAGGGTGAACGTCGGCCCGAGCGTCGAGCTAGACGAGCTCCGACGCGGCCAGGAAGTGATGCTCAACGAAGCACTCAACGTGGTCGAGGCCATGGAGTACGAGAGCGTCGGCGACATCGTCACCCTCAAGGAGATCCTCGAGGACGGCGAGCGCGCCCTGGTGCTCGGCCACACCGACGAGGAAAGGGTGGTACGGCTCGCCGAGCCCCTGCGCGGACTCACGATCCGCCCCGGCGACGCCCTCCTGCTCGAACCCCGATCCGGCTACGTCTACGAGGTCGTCCCCAAGAGCGAGGTCGAAGAACTCGTCCTCGAAGAGGTTCCCGACATCGGCTACGAGCAGATCGGCGGCCTCGGCGGACAGATCGAAGCCATCCGCGACGCGGTCGAGCTCCCCTACCTCTACCCCGACCTGTTCCGGGAGCACGAGCTGCGTCCGCCCAAGGGCGTCCTGCTCTACGGGCCTCCCGGATGCGGCAAGACGCTCATCGCCAAGGCCGTCGCCAACTCGCTGGCCAAGAAGGTCGCCGAGGTCACCGGCCAGGCCGCCGGCAAGAGCTTCTTCCTCAACATCAAGGGCCCCGAGCTGCTCAACAAGTACGTCGGCGAGACCGAGCGGCAGATCCGCCTGGTCTTCCAGCGGGCCCGTGAGAAGGCCAGCGAGGGCACCCCCGTCATCGTCTTCTTCGACGAGATGGAATCCCTCTTCCGCACCCGCGGCTCCGGCGTCAGCTCGGACGTGGAGAACACCATCGTCCCGCAGCTGCTCGCCGAGATCGACGGCGTGGAAGGCCTGCAGAACGTGGTCGTGATCGGCGCCTCCAACCGCGAGGACATGATCGACCCCGCCATCCTGCGGCCCGGCCGGCTAGACGTGAAGATCAAGATCGAACGTCCGGACGCCGAAGCGGCCAAGGACATCTTCGGCAAGTACCTCACCGAACGCCTCCCCCTCCACTCCGACGACCTCGCGGAGCACGAGAAGGACAAGGCGGCCACCGTCCAGAGCATGATCCAGACGGCGGTGGAACAGATGTACGCCGAATCCGAGGAGAACCGCTTCCTGGAAGTCACCTACGCCAATGGCGACAAGGAAGTCCTCTATTTCAAGGACTTCAATTCCGGCGCCATGATCGAGAACATCGTGGGCCGCGCCAAGAAGATGGCGATCAAGGACTTCCTGGACAAGAACCAGAAGGGCCTCCGCGTCTCCCACCTCCTCCAGGCCTGCGTGGACGAGTTCAAGGAGAACGAGGACCTGCCCAACACCACCAACCCGGACGACTGGGCCCGCATCTCCGGAAAGAAGGGCGAACGGATCGTGTACATCCGTACGCTCGTCACCGGAAAGCAGGGCGCGGACACCGGACGCTCCATCGACACGGTGGCGAACACCGGTCAGTACCTGTAAAAGGCGGGGCGGCTGCGGGTCCCCTCAGTGGGTACCCGCAGCCGACTGTTTTCCGGAGCCCCGGCTGGAGCAAGGCAATGACGCAAATGATCTCCCCGCCAGCGCCAAGGCGTTCTAGGCTCTTCCATACCGCCGAGTCGCGCAGTGCGGGGACGGGCACCGCACACGCATCGGAGCGCCAGCGGTACTTGAGCAGCGCCCACTACGGGCGCTGCCGGGCAAGGAGGGCCGCATGACCGTACGGCGAGTAATGGGCATCGAGACGGAGTACGGGATCTCCGTCCCCGGCCACCCGAACGCCAATGCCATGCTCACCTCGTCCCAGATCGTCAATGCCTACGCGGCGGCGATGCACCGGGCCCGCCGGGCCCGCTGGGACTTCGAGGAGGAGAACCCGCTGCGGGACGCGCGAGGCTTCGACCTCGCCCGCGAGGCCGCCGACTCCAGCCAGCTCACCGACGAGGACATCGGCCTCGCCAACGTCATCCTCACCAACGGTGCACGGCTCTACGTCGACCACGCCCACCCCGAATACAGCGCTCCGGAAGTCACCAACCCGCGCGACGCGGTCCTGTGGGACAAGGCCGGCGAACGCATCATGGCCGAGGCCGCCGAGCGCGCCGCCCAGCTGCCCGGCGCCCAGCCCATCCACCTCTACAAGAACAACACCGACAACAAGGGCGCCTCCTACGGCACGCACGAGAACTACCTGATGAAGCGGGAAACCGCCTTCTCGGACATCGTGCGCCACCTGACCCCCTTCTTCGTCTCCCGCCAGGTCTTCACCGGCGCCGGCCGCGTCGGCATCGGCCAGGACGGCCACGAACACGGCTTCCAGCTCAGCCAGCGCGCCGACTACTTCGAGGTCGAGGTCGGCCTGGAGACCACGCTGAAGCGGCCCATCATCAACACCCGCGACGAACCGCACGCGGACGCCGAGAAATGGCGCCGCCTGCACGTGATCATCGGTGACGCGAACCTGTCGGAGATCTCCACCTACCTCAAGCTGGGCACCACGGCCCTGGTCCTGTCCATGATCGAAGACGGCTTCATCGCCGTCGACCTGGCCGTCGACCAGCCCGTACGCACCCTCCACCAGGTCTCGCACGACCCGACGCTCAAGCGCCTCGTCACGCTGCGCAGCGGCCGCACCCTGACCGCCGTGCAGCTCCAGATGGAGTACTACGAGCTGGCCCGCAAATACGTCGAGGAGCGGTACGGCGCGGACGCCGACGACCAGACCAAGGACGTCCTCGGCCGCTGGGAGGACACCCTCAACCGGCTCGAGAACGACCCGATGAGCCTGGCCGGCGAGCTGGACTGGGTCGCCAAGCGGGAACTCATGGAGGGCTACCGCCGCCGCGACAACGTCGACTGGGACGCCCCCCGGCTGCACCTCGTCGACCTCCAGTACGCCGACGTACGGCCCGACAAGGGCCTCTACAACCGCCTGGTGGACCGCGGCCGCATCAAGCGCCTGCTGGACGAGAACGAGGTCGAGCGGGCCCGTACGAAGCCGCCCGAGGACACCAGGGCCTACTTCCGCGGGCGCTGCCTGGAGCAGTACGCGGACGACGTCGCGGCGGCCTCCTGGGACTCGGTGATCTTCGACCTGCCGGGCCGGGACTCGCTCCAGCGGGTCCCAACCCTGGAACCGCTTCGCGGAACGCGTAATCACGTCAAGGAGCTCCTGGACCGCTGCCGCACCGCGGACGACCTGGTCAGGGTCCTGTCCGGCGGGTGAGCGGCCGAGCGGGTACCGGGGAGTAAGCAGCCGGACAGGGTGGAATATCCCAGGTCCGGGAACCATGGAGATGGTCCCCGTACGTTGGAGGAAGTGCGGGGTCGATGTCGGACCAGACTTGTAGGGTCTGATCTTGACCGAGCAACTGTGTCGGGCGAACCGAGCGGGGTGAGGGTTATGGCGACCAAGGACACCGGCGGCGGGCAGCAGAAGGCCACGCGGTCCACCGAGGAGGTCGAGGAGCAGGCGCAGGACGCGCAGGCATCGGAGGACCTCAAGGAACGCCAGGAAAAGCTGAACGACGACGTGGACTCCGTCTTGGACGAGATCGACGATGTCTTGGAAGAGAACGCCGAGGACTTCGTGCGGTCATTTGTCCAAAAAGGTGGAGAATAGGACTAAATGTCCAATTTGGATGCCGAGAAGGATTGCTCGGCATGCAAGCGGACTTTGCCTACCAGTGCATTCGCGGCGAACAGGTCCAAGCTTGACAGGCTTCAGGACCGTTGCCGCGAATGCGGCGCCCAGGCATACCGGCGCCGCCGGGAGGCTCAGGGCAAGAAGGTTCGCCGAGTGGACGTGCCCGAGGGGCACAAGCACTGCCTGAGTTGTGACGAGGTCAAGCCGTGGAGTGAGTGGCATCGCAACGCCGCGGCCTTGGACGGGCTGTCGGCACGTTGCAAAGCATGCCGGTCTGTGGCGGGGCGTGCACGCCACCTCATGCGTCACTACGGGCTTACCGAGACTGAGCGGGACGCGATTGTCGCCTCTCAGATGGGGCTCTGCGTGATTTGTCTGAAGGCTCCGGCCGTGCACGTGGATCACTGTCACAAGACGGGTAGGGTCCGTGGCGTACTGTGCTTCAACTGCAATTCAGGCCTCGGTCTGTTGAGGGATGACCCCGACGCGATGTACCGAGCTGCCGACTACCTGGAAGGAAACGCGTGGAAGCCAACACTCGTAGCACCGGGCGTCTACCAGCTGCCTTCCTGACGCCCGGGTCCTCTTCTTTCATGGACTTCCTCGGTGAGCACCAGCCGGAGATGCTCCCGGGCAACCGGCAGCTGCCGCCGGTGCAGGGCGTCATCGAGGCACCGCACGGCACCACGATCGTGGCGGTCACGTTCCCCGGTGGTGTCGTGCTCGCCGGTGACCGGCGGGCCACCATGGGCAACATGATCGCCCAGCGGGACATCGAGAAGGTCTTCCCGGCCGACGAGTACTCGGCGGTGGGCATCGCCGGCACGGCGGGCCTGGCCGTGGAGATGGTGAAGCTGTTCCAGCTGGAGCTGGAGCACTTCGAGAAGGTCGAGGGCGCGCAGCTGTCCCTGGAGGGCAAGGCGAACCGCCTGTCGACGATGATCCGGTCGAATCTGGGCATGGCGATGCAGGGGCTGGCCGTGGTGCCGCTGTTCGCCGGGTACGACGTGGACCGGGGCAGGGGCCGCATCTTCTCGTACGACGTGACGGGTGGCCGGTCCGAGGAGCGGAACTACGCGACCACGGGTTCGGGCTCGGTCTTCGCGCGCGGTGCGATGAAGAAGCTGTTCCGTGACGACCTGACCGAGGAGCAGGCCACGACCCTCGTGGTGCAGGCGCTGTACGACGCGGCTGACGACGACTCGGCGACCGGTGGTCCCGATGTCGCCCGCCGGATCTATCCGATCATCACTGTGATCACCGAGGACGGTTTCCGCCGGCTCGGCGAGGACGAGGCCGCCCAGCTGGCCGGTGCGGTGCTGCAGGCCCGGCTGGAGCAGCCGGACGGTCCGCGGGCCGCGCTGCTGTAGCGGGAGCCGGTCTTCGTGTTGTCAGGTGGTCCAGTGACTTCGACAGAAAGGGACGGATAACCGGTGTCGACGCCGTTCTATGTATCTCCTCAGCAGGCGATGGCCGACCGGGCGGAGTACGCCCGCAAGGGCATCGCGCGTGGTCGCAGCCTGGTCGTGCTGCAGTATGCCGACGGCATCGTGTTCGTCGGCGAGAATCCGTCCCGTGCCCTGCACAAGTTCAGCGAGATCTACGACCGGATCGGCTTCGCGGCCGCCGGCAAGTACAACGAGTACGAGAACCTGCGGATCGGCGGGGTGCGCTACGCCGACCTGCGGGGTTACACCTACGACCGTGACGACGTGACCGCACGTGGTCTGGCCAACGTGTACGCCCAGACGCTCGGCACGATCTTCTCCAGCCAGGCCGAGAAGCCGTACGAGGTGGAGCTGGTCGTCGCCGAGGTCGGTGAGAGTCCGGACAGTGACCAGATCTACCGGCTGCCGCACGACGGTTCGATCGTCGACGAGCACGGTTCTGTGGCGGTCGGGGGCAACGCGGAGCAGATCAGCGGCTATCTGGATCAGCGGCACCGGGACGGCATGACGCTGGCCGAGGCGCTGAAGCTGGCGGTCCAGGCGCTGTCCCGCGACACCAACGGCAGTGAGCGGGAGATTCCGGCGGAGCGGCTGGAGGTCGCGGTGCTGGACCGGACGCGTCCGCAGAAGCGCAAGTTCAAGCGCATCGTGGGCGGCCAGCTGTCGCGGCTGCTGGAGGCCGGTGCGGGTGCGGCGTCGGCGGACGGCGAGGCGGAGACCGAGGCCGAGAGCGACTCCGGGTCGGACGAGGAGTAGGCGCACACCTCACCCTCGCCTCACCGCGGCGGGGCCGTAGACCCCCGTACCACCAGGCTCACCGGCAGGTCCCCTTCCTCGGGGGGCCTGCCTTCCAATACCGCCAGCAGTGCGCGCATGCCCCGTTCGCCGAAGGCCTCCGCGTCGAGGCGGACGGTGGTGAGTTCGGGGTCGATGGCGGTGGCGAGGCCGAGGTCGTCCAGGCCGGTGACGGACAGGTCGTCGGGGACGCGGAGTCCGGCGCGCCGGATCGCCTTGTACGCGCCGGCCGCGAGCTTGTCGTCGTCGCAGACCAGCGCCGTGGGCCGGGGTCCGGGCGCGGCGAGGGCGGCCTCCGTGGCCTTCAGGGCGCCCTCGATCGAGATGGGTGCCCGGATCGTGCGCAGCTCGGTGCCGGGGACGTCGGCGAGCCGCGAGGCCAGTTCGCGGGCGCGTACCTCGAAGGTCCAGGAGGGGATGTCGGCCGCGAGGTGGAGGAAGCTGCGGTGGCCGAAGGACAGCAGGTGTTCGGTGACCTGGCGGATGCCGTCGGCGATGTCCAGGTTGACGGTGGCGGCGCCCAGGCTGCCGTGCGGGTCGCTGTCGAGCATGACGAGCGGGAGTTGGTCGCCGCGGATGGCGGAGAGGGCGTCGGCGGCCATGGAGGAGGCGATGACACCGTCCAGCGCGGCCTGGGCGGAGGCGAAGGGGTCCCGGGCGGGGCCCACGCCTTCGGGTGAGGGGTAGAGGACCACGCCGAAGCCGTGCTCGGCGGCGACGCGTGCGGCGCCGGTGTACACCTCGGCGAAGAACTCCGTGGTGAGCGCGGGGACGACCAGCAGGACGGTGCGGGTGCGTCCGAGGCGCAGATTGCGTGCGGCCAGGTTGGGACGGTAGCCGAGTTCGAGGGCGGCGTCGCGGACTCGCTGGGCCGTCGGTTCCGACACGCGGCCGCGCCACTTGTCGCCGAGGACCAGGGAGACGGCCGCCTGGGAGACGCCGGCGGCCTGGGCGACGTCCCGGCTCGTGGGGCGGGTGCTGCCTCGTGCCACCGTTCGCCTGCGCTTTCGTCTGGACTGCTGAACTGGCGACATGGTACGTATGGCGGCAGGAGTTATACGTAACACTTGCTGGAGCGAGGACAAAGGAGGTACGTCGTGGTCGCCGGGTATCTGGACATCCTCCGGGCGCGGCATGCCGTGCGGCTGCTCGTCGGCACGCTGGTCGGGCGGTTGCCGAACGCCACCGCGGCGATCGCGATCGTGCTGTTCGTGCGGGCCGAGGGCGGTTCGTACAGCCTCGCGGGGGCGCTGGCGGCGGTGTACGGCGTCGCCAACGCCGTGGGGCAGCCGGTGCTGGGGCGGCTGGTGGACCTGCACGGGCAGCCGCGGGTGCAGTTGCCGGCCGCGGTGCTGTCGGCGCTGGCGATGGCCGTGTTCGCCTTCGCGGGCACCGGGACGGCCGTGCTCGCGTATCTGTCCGTGGCAGCCGCGGGGCTGTTCACGCCGCCGCTGGAGGGCGGGCTGCGGGCGCTGTGGCCCAGTGTGCTCCGCGAGGAGGACCAGGTGCACACGGCGTACGCGATGGACGCCGTGGCGCAGGAGGTCATGTTCACCGTCGGGCCGCTGCTGGTGACGGTGTGCGTGTCGCTGTGGTCGCCGCAGGCCGCGCTGCTGGTGCTGAACGGTGTCGGTGTGCTGGGCGCCCTGTCGGTGGTGGTGTCGCCGCCTTCGCGGGCCTGGCGGTCGGCGCCGCGGGAGGCGCACTGGCTGGGCGCGCTGCGTTCGGGCGGGCTGCTGGCGCTGCTGGGAGCCTTCCTGTTCATCGGGATGGCGCTCGGGTCCATCACGGTCGCCTCGGTGCCGTACGCCGACGAGCACGGGGGTGACGCCGTGTACGGGTGGCTGATGGCCGCCCTGGGGCTCGGTGCGCTGGTCGGGGGAGCCGTCTACGGGGCGCGGCGGTGGACCGGTGAGCCGGCGCGGCGGCTGCGGGTGCTGGTGGCGCTGCTGGCGGTCTGTTACCTGCCGCTGATGCTGATGCCGGGTGCGGTGGCCATGGTGCTGCTCACGGTGCTCGCGGGGGTGTTCCTCGCGCCGTGCATCGCCTGTGCGTTCGTGCTCGTCGACGTGCACGCGCCGCGCGGCACGGTGACGGAGGCGTTCTCGTGGCTGGTGACGACGTTCACCGTGGGCGCCTCGGTGGGGACGGGCGTCGCGGGGCCCGTCGTGGAGCACGGCGGGGCGCTGTGGGGTTTCGCGGTGCCGGGGGCGGCGGGGTGCGTCTCGCTGCTGGTGCTGGCGTGCACCGGGCGGGTCCTCGCAGTTCCCGCGCGGGGAGCGGTGGTTGCGGCTTCATCGGAAAATGATCCAAACCGTGCCGTCGAACCCCGTTTCAGTTCGGGTCATCAGGCGTAATGTTCAGTCATGGACCGCCGCATTTTCGGGCTGGAGAACGAGTACGGCGTCACGTGCACGTTCAGGGGACAGCGCCGCCTGTCGCCTGACGAGGTGGCGCGGTACCTCTTCCGCCGTGTCGTGTCATGGGGCCGCAGCAGCAATGTCTTTCTGCGCAACGGGGCCCGCCTCTATCTCGACGTGGGATCACATCCGGAATACGCCACACCCGAATGTGACAACGTGATCGAGCTCGTCACCCACGACAAGGCGGGCGAGCGCATTCTCGAAGGACTCCTGGTGGACGCCGAACGACGCCTGCACGAGGAGGGAATCGCGGGCGACGTCTACCTCTTCAAGAACAACACCGACTCCGCCGGCAACTCCTACGGCTGTCACGAGAATTACCTCGTGGCCCGGCACGGGGAGTTCTCGCGGCTCGCGGACATCCTGATTCCGTTCCTGGTGACGCGGCAGCTGCTGTGCGGTGCGGGCAAGGTGCTCCAGACCCCGCGCGGTGCCGTGTACTGCGTCAGTCAGCGGGCCGAGCACATCTGGGAGGGCGTCTCCTCGGCGACGACCCGGTCCCGGCCCATCATCAACACCCGCGACGAGCCGCACGCCGACGCCGAGCGCTACCGGCGCCTGCACGTCATCGTGGGCGACTCGAACATGTCCGAGACGACCATGCTGCTCAAGGTCGGTGCCACCGACCTGGTGCTGCGCATGATCGAGGCGGGCACGGTGATGCGGGACCTGACCCTGGAGAACCCGATCCGGGCGATCCGCGAGGTCAGCCACGACATCACCGGGCGCCGCAAGGTGCGCCTGGCCAGTGGCCGTGAGGCGTCGGCGCTGGAGGTGCAGCGGGAGTACTACGAGAAGGCCGTGGACTTCTGCGAGCGCCGCGGCATCCGCACGGGCACCGTCGAGCGGGTGCTGGAGCTGTGGGGCCGCACGCTGGACGCCATCGAGGCCGAGGACCTCGACCGCATCGGCACCGAGATCGACTGGGTCATGAAGTACAAGCTGCTGGAGCGGTACCGGGCCAAGCACAACATGACCATGTCGCACCCGCGGGTCGCGCAGATAGACCTCGCCTACCACGACATCCACCGGCGTCGTGGTCTGTACTACCTGCTCGAGAAGAAGGGCCAGGCGGCCCGGGTCGCCAACGACTTGAAGATCTTCGAGGGCAAGTCCGTTCCGCCGCAGACCACTCGGGCCCGGCTGCGCGGGGACTTCATCCGGCGGGCCCAGGAGCAGCGCCGGGACTTCACCGTCGACTGGGTGCACCTCAAGCTCAACGACCAGGCGCAGCGCACCGTGTTGTGCAAGGACCCGTTCCGGTCGGTGGACGACCGGGTGGAGAAGCTGATCGCCGGGATGTGATCAGAGTCGTTCGGATGTGATCCGGGCGGTATGAGGCCGGACGGGTGAGACACGCGTCTTCGCGCGAAAGGGCGGAACGCCACACGGGCACCGTACGTTAGCCGTGCGGTGCCCTTCTCACGCCGTAGAGTTGCGCGCACGCCAGCCGACAGGACCGACCCGATACCGATACGAGGCCCCCACCGTGCGCCGACGCTCACTCCTCATCGCCGTCCCCGCGGGACTGGTCACGCTCGCCGCATGCGGTGACGGTGACGACTCCGGCTCATCGAGCAACGCGAGCGACAGTGCGTCTCCCCAGGCGTCGGGCACCTCCGCGCCACCGCCGCCGAAGATCGTCGACGGTCCGCTGCCGGCGATCACGGCGGGGACGAAGTTCGACGAGAAGCCGACCGTCGCCAAGGGCAGCGGCCAGCCCTCCAAGGACCTCGCGGTCAAGACGGTCATCGCGGGCGGCGGCAAGGCCGTCGCGGAGAACGACTTCATCACGGCGAACTACCTCGGCCAGGTCTGGCAGAGCGCGAAGGTCTTCGACAACTCCTACGACCGCAAGACCCCGCTGGTCATCCAGCTCGCCCAGGGCAGCATCATCGACGGCTGGCGGTACGCGCTCACCGGCAAGAAGACCGGCAGCCGCGTCCAGTTCTCCGTGCCGCCGACCTGGGGGTACGGGGAGCAGGGCAACGAGCAGGCGGGTATCAAGGGCGACGACACGCTGGTGTTCGTGGTCGACATCCAGGACACCTTCAACGCCAGGAGCAGCGCCGACGGCAAGAAGGTCGCGCAGGACGACGCCGCCCTGCCCAAGGTCGGCACCAACACCGACGGCAAGGCGCCCTCCATCGAGGTGCCGAAGACCGACCCGCCGAAGAAGCTCGCCGCCCAGTACGTCCTGGAGGGCGACGGCGCCGAGGTCGGCGCCCAGGACAGCGTGCTCGTGCAGTACGAGGGTGTGCTGTGGGACGGCGGCAAGGAGTTCGACTCCACGTACGCCAGGAAGCAGCTGACGTCGTTCTCGTTGCAGCAGGTCGTCAAGGGCTGGGCGCAGGGTCTGACGGGCAAGAAGGTCGGCAGCCGCGTCCTCATCGTCATCCCGCCCAACCTGGGCTACGGCGACAGCCCGCCGGAGGGCAGCGGTATCCAGAAGGACTCCACGCTGGTCTTCTCCGTGGACATCCTCGCGAAGATGTGACGCCTCGGGGATGTAAGACTTGGGCCGTTGCCTTTCCGCAGACAAGCAGGAGCTGAACACGTGAGCATCGACAAGCCCGAGGTCGACTTCCCGGGCGGCGAGCCCCCGGCGGGCCTCGAGATCAAGGACATCTGGGAGGGCGACGGCCCGGTTGCCGAGGCCGGTCAGACCGTGACCGTCCACTACGTGGGCGTGACCTTCAGCACGGGCGAGGAGTTCGACGCCAGCTGGAACCGCGGCGCGCCGTTCCGCTTCCCGCTCGGTGGCGGCCGCGTCATCGCGGGCTGGGACCAGGGCGTGCAGGGCATGAAGGTCGGCGGCCGCCGCCAGCTGACCATCCCCGCGCACCTCGCCTACGGCGACCAGAGCCCGACTCCGGCGATCCCGCCCGGCTCGACGCTGATCTTCGTGGTCGATCTGCTCGGAGTCTGACCGACATCCGAACGGACGGTGATCAGAGCCGGTCATCCTGGGTCCATGCCTGTCCGGGCATGGACCCTCGGCTTTTGCCGCGCCACCGCGGGGCGGTACGGTCATCCGTCGTAAGCACCATAGGGAGAAGGGCGTCGATGGCCATTGCCAAGGCCGAGCGGCTGATGAACCTGGCGCTGTGTCTGCTCGGGACACGGCGGCCACTCAGCAAGCGCGAGCTGCGCGAGTCCGTCGAGGCCTACCTCGAAGCGGCCTCGGACGACTCCTTCAACCGCATGTTCGAGCGTGACAAGGACGACCTGCGCGAACTCGGACTGGTCATCGAGACCGTGGAGAGCCTCGACGGCGAGATCGGCTACCTGGCCCGGCGGGACAGCAACCGGCTGCCGCCCATCACCCTGGACGCCGAGGAGGCCGCCGCCCTCGGGCTGGCCGCCAAGGTGTGGCAGCAGGCCCGGCTCGCCGGTGCCGCCAGCGGCGCGCTGCAGAAGCTGCGGGCGGCCGGGCTGCCCGAGGACGTCGACCCGTACGAGGCGCACAGCGCGCTGGAGCCCCGCATCCCGGTGCACGAGGCGGCCTTCGAGCCGCTGATGCTGGCCTGCCGCGACCGCCGGCCGGTCGTCTTCGACTACCGCAAGGCGAACGCCGCCCAGCCCGAGCCCCGGCACGTGGAGCCGTGGGCGCTGGAGTGCTGGCGCGGCCACTGGTACCTGGCGGGCTTCGACCGCGACCGGGGGGCCGAGCGGGTGTTCCGGCTGTCGCGGATCACGGGGAAGGTGCGTTCGCGCGGTGCGCGCTTCACCGCACCGGTGCCCGACGTCGTCACCGTCCGGGAGACGGTCGCGAGCTGGGCGGGGGAGACCGCCGACCGTTCCGCGCTGATCCGGCTGCGCACGGGAGCGGGTTACCCCCTTCGGGCGAAGGCCACCGGGGTGCGAGAACTCGGTGACGGCTGGGACGAGTTGGAGATTCCGTACGGGCACGGCCTGGACGCCTGGCTGGTGGAGTTCGGCCCGGACGTGGTGGTGCTGGAGCCCGCGGAGTTGCGTGCGGACGTGGTGGACCGGCTGCGTGCCGTGGCCAAGGGCTGAGGGGGAGCGGACAACACAGTGGCAGGCAAACCGGTCAGGCCCGTGAACGCCATCGACCAGACCCGACGGATGCTGTCCCTGGTGACGTATCTGCGTGAGCGCCCCGGGGCCCGGGTCGAGGACGTGGCGCGCGCCTTCGGCATCACCGAGGACGAGCTGGTCTCCGACCTCGACGTGCTTCCTATGTGCGGGACCAGCTTCCGGGGCGGCGACCTGCTCGACATCGACACCGACGGCGAGCGCATCTGGTGGCACAACCCGGCCGCTCTCGGCGCGGACGCCGCGGAGCCGCTGCGGCTGGCCGCCGACGAGGCCACCGCGCTGCTGGTGGCCGCCCGGGCCGTGGCGACCCTGCCGGGGCTGCGCGAGAGCGACCGGCAGGCGCTGCTGCGGGCGACCGCGAAGGTGGAGACCTCGGCCGGCGAGGCCGCCGGTGCCAGCTCGCGGCTGTCCGTCACCTTCGAGTCCGAGGGCGGTGTCTTCGCCGACGTCGACCGGGCCATCTCCGAGCGCCGCCGGCTGTGGATCCGCTACTACTCGCCGGCCCGCGACGAGGTCACCGAGCGCGAGATCGACCCGATCCGCCTGGTCAGCGTCGGGCACACGTACGTGGAGGCCTGGTGCCGCCGCTCAGAGGCGCGGCGTACCTTCCGGCTCGACCGGGTCGCCGAGATCCGCATCCTGGACGAGCCCTCCGCGCCGCCGGAGGTGGAGCTGCGGGACCTGTCGGAGGGCCTGGTGCAGCCCGCCGCGGAGGACCCCGAGGTCGTCGTGGAGGTCGGCCCGGGCGGCCGCTGGGTCGCCGAGTACTACCCGCACGACAGCGCCGATGAACTTCCCGACGGCGGACTGCGTATCACCCTGCGCACCCCCGACCCCGCTTCCCTGCGGCGGCTGGCGCTGCGGCTGGGGCGCGACGGCCGGATCGTCTCCCCGTCGGCGCTCGCCGACAGTGCCCGGCAGGCCGCCCGCGAGGCGCTGGCCGCGTACGACGGGATCGAGGCGGCCGGGGCGCACGGCGGGACCGGGACGGTCGCGCCGAGCGGCGCGCGCGCCGGGGCCGGGGCGGTCGAGGGGCAGCACGACAGGCAGGAGCGAGCACTGTGAGCGACCCCCTGGGACCGTCCGGGCCGTCCGAACCGCCGTCCGGGCCGGGCATGTCGGCGGCGACGGCGTTCGCCGGCATGAGACGCGTGTCACCGGTCGTCTTCAAGGCGGGCTGCCCCGACTGCCGGGGCCGTTTCGAACTCGCCGCGAGCGCGCTGCGGCTCGCCATCGGCGCCACCAGCCGCACCACGTTCTACTCGTTCACCTGCCCCGAGTGCGGGTCGGCCGTGCGCAAGCCGGCGGGGGAGCGGGTCGTGGAGCTGCTCACCGGCGGCGGGGTCAGGACCCTGCGCCTTCATTCCACCGTCTAGTCTCGACGTCATGTTCTGGCCGATGTTCGCGGTTGCCGTGGGTTTCCTGGGTCTCGCCGTCCTCGCGGTGTTCGCCGTGAAGGTGTTCGTGGAGGCCGAGCGCCTCGGCCGGCAGGTGACGGACTCCGCCCGCCGGATCAGCCGGGCCGCGGAGGACCTGGAGCGGGCGACCGAGAGCGCCGCCCGTGCCGTGGACGCCTTGTGAACGGGCCGCGTCCCGCCGCGAGGTGGCGCCGGTGACCCGACGGGCCGGTGTGAGTTGCGTTTTGGGGCACTTCGCCCTGTCACCTCACCGGCCCCGGGCGGTACGCTGCTGGTCGCGGCCAGGAAAACGAGGCCCGGTCGCGGACGGGAGTACGCACGGGGATTGCCTCACGTTCACCCCTGAGCGTTACGATCGCTGCACAAGACGATCGATCGGACGTATGTCCGGCCGGTCGGACAGCACCCCCACCCAGCCGCCTCGGTGAGAAGGTAAAGACTTATGTTCGGAAGGCTCGGCGCCCCCGAGATCATTCTCATCCTCGTCGTCATCATCCTGCTGTTCGGCGCGAAGAAGCTTCCGGACATGGCGCGGTCGCTCGGCAAGTCGGCGCGCATCCTCAAGAGCGAGGCCAAGGCCATGAAGAGCGAGGCCAAGTCCGACGAGGCCGCCCCCGCCGACCCGCCCGGCCCCGAGCAGTCCGCGGCGCAGCGCACCATCCAGGCCGCCCCCGGCGACGTGACCAGCTCCCGGCCGGTCACCGAGCCGACGGACACGACCAAGCGCTGACGCAGGGCCGGTGACCTCCGGCCCGCCGCACGAGATGGGAACGTGGGTTGCTGAAGCCTGCCCGCAACAAGGAGAAGGATCCCGAGGGGCGGATGCCGCTCGCGGAGCACCTTCGTGAGCTCCGCAACCGGCTCGCGAAGGCGCTGCTGGCCATCGTCGTCGTCACCGTGGTCGCCGCCTTCTTCTATCAGGAGATCATCAACTTCCTCACCGAACCGATCCTCAAGTCGGTCGGCTGCGAGAAGTCGTTCGGCGAGCTGGCCCAGGCGAAGGCCGGCTCGGAGCCGTGCGCGCAGATCACCATCAACGGTCTGCTCGGCCCCTTCACCCTGGCACTGAAGGTGTCCCTGACGGCCGGTGTCGTGCTGGCCTCGCCGGTCTGGCTCTACCAGCTGTGGGCGTTCGTCGCCCCGGGCCTGCACAGGAACGAGAAGAAGTACGCCTACGCGTTCGTCGCCACCGGCGCCCCGCTGTTCCTCATCGGCGCCTACTTCGCCTACGCGGTGCTGCCCACCTCGGCGAAGGTCCTGATCGAGTTCACCCCGAGCGACGTCGACAACCTGCTGCCCCTGGACGAGCTGCTCGATCTCGTCACGCGCATGGTCCTCGTCTTCGGTCTCTCCTTCGAGCTGCCCCTGCTGCTGGTGATGCTCAACTTCACCGGGGTGCTGACCGGCAGGCGGATGCTCGGCTGGTGGCGCGCGATGATCATGGGAATCACCCTGTTCGCGGCCATCGCCACGCCCAGCACGGACCCGCTGACCATGCTCATGCTGGCCGGGCCGATCTGGGTCCTGTACTTCGCCGCGGTCACCGTCTCCCTGCTGAACGACCGCCGCAAGGCCCGCCGCGAGGCCCTCGGACCCGACGACGACGAGGCCTCCGACCTGGACCTCACCCCCGAGGACATCGGCGAGGTCGAGCCCGTGACCACCGCCCGTGCCCTGCCCGAGCAGGCCACGAAGGACCGGGTCAACGGCTACGACGACGTGACCTGAGGACCGCCGGGGCGGTGACGGCAGGCGTCGCCGCCCCCACGGAACCCCCACACGGCCGATCCCGATAATGATCGTCCGGTTGTCAGTGCGGGCCGGTACGCTCGAAAGCACGATGACAGAGGATCTCTCACCGGCCGAGCGGTACGCGGCAGCCCGTCAGCGCGCTGCCGAGCAGGCCACCGCGCTCGCCTCCTTCCGCGAGATGTACGACTTCGGCCTCGACCCCTTCCAGATCGAGGCCTGTCAGGCGCTCGAGGCGGGCAAGGGCGTGCTGGTGGCCGCGCCCACCGGCTCCGGCAAGACGATCGTCGGCGAGTTCGCCGTCCACCTCGCCCTCCAGCAGGGCAGGAAGTGCTTCTACACGACACCCATCAAGGCCCTGTCGAACCAGAAGTACGCCGACCTGTGCCGCCGCTACGGCAGCGACAGGGTGGGCCTGCTCACCGGTGACAACAGCGTGAACTCCGACGCCCCCGTGGTCGTGATGACCACCGAGGTCCTGCGGAACATGCTGTACGCGGGCTCGCAGACCCTCCTCGGCCTCGGCCACGTGGTCATGGACGAGGTGCACTACCTCTCCGACCGCTTCCGCGGCGCCGTATGGGAGGAGGTGATCATCCACCTCCCCGAGTCCGTGACCCTGGTGTCACTCTCGGCGACCGTGTCGAACGCGGAGGAGTTCGGCGACTGGCTCGACACCGTGCGCGGCGACACCCAGGTGATCGTCTCCGAGCACCGGCCCGTGCCGCTGTTCCAGCACGTGCTGGCCGGGCGCCGGATGTACGACCTGTTCGAGGAGGCCGAGGGCCACAAGAAGGCCGTCAACCCGGACCTCACGCGCATGGCGCGCCTGGAGGCCAGCCGCCCGTCCTACCAGGACCGCAGGCGCGGCCGCGCCATGAAGGAGGCCGACCGGGAGCGGGAGCGCAGACAGCGCTCGCGGGTGTGGACGCCGAGCCGGCCCGAGGTCATCGAGCGGCTGGACTCCGAGGGGCTGCTGCCCGCGATCACCTTCATCTTCAGCCGGGCCGGCTGCGAGGCCGCCGTCCAGCAGTGCCTGTACGCGGGCCTCCGGCTCAACGACGAGGGCGCCCGGGAGCGGGTCAGGGCCCTCGTCGACGAGCGCACCGCCTCCATCCCCCGCGAGGACCTGCACGTCCTGGGCTACTACGAGTGGCTGGAGGGGCTGGAGCGCGGCATCGCCGCCCACCACGCGGGCATGCTGCCCACCTTCAAGGAGGTCGTCGAGGAGCTGTTCGTCCGCGGTCTGGTGAAGGCCGTCTTCGCCACCGAGACCCTCGCCCTCGGCATCAACATGCCCGCCCGCTCGGTCGTGCTGGAGAAGCTCGTCAAGTGGAACGGCGAGCAGCACGCCGACATCACCCCCGGCGAGTTCACCCAGCTCACCGGCCGGGCCGGCCGCCGCGGCATCGATGTCGAAGGGCACGCCGTGGTGCTGTGGCAGCGCGGCATGAACCCCGAGCACCTCGCGGGGCTGGCCGGCACCCGCACGTACCCGCTGCGCTCCAGCTTCAAGCCGTCGTACAACATGGCGGTCAACCTGGTCGAGCAGTTCGGCCGGCACCGCTCGCGGGAGCTGCTGGAGACGTCGTTCGCGCAGTTCCAGGCGGACAAGTCGGTCGTCGGCATCTCCCGTCAGGTGCAGCGCAACGAGGAGGGTCTGGAGGGCTACAAGGCCTCCATGACCTGCCACCTCGGCGACTTCGACGAGTACGCCCGGCTGCGCCGCGAGCTGAAGGACCGCGAGCAGGAGCTGGCCCGGCAGGGCGCCAACCAGCGGCGTGCCGAGGCCGCCGTGGCGCTGGAGAAGCTGAGGCCGGGCGACGTCATCCACGTGCCCACCGGCAAGTACGCGGGCCTCGCCCTGGTCCTCGACCCGGGGCTGCCCGCCGGGCGGTCCAACGGCCACCGCGGCTTCGACCACCACGACGGGCCCCGCCCGCTGGTGCTGACGGCCGAGCGGCAGGTCAAGCGGCTGGCGTCGATCGACTTCCCGGTGCCCGTCGAGGCGCTGGACCGGATGCGCATCCCCAAGTCCTTCAACGCGCGCTCGCCGCAGTCCCGCCGCGACCTGGCCTCCGCGCTGCGCACCAAGGCCGGGCACATCCCGCCCGAGCGGGCCCGCAAGAAGCGAGCCCAGGCCGCCGACGACCGGGAGATCGCCCGGCTGCGCAAGGCGATCCGGGCCCACCCCTGCCACGGCTGCGACGACCGCGAGGACCACGCCCGCTGGGCGGAGCGCTACCACCGGCTGCTGCGCGACACCTCGCAGCTGGAGCGCCGGATCGAGGGCCGGACGAACACCATCGCCCGCACCTTCGACCGGATCGTCGCACTGCTGACCGAGCTGGACTACCTGCGCGGCGACGAGGTCACCGAGCACGGCAAGCGCCTGGCCCGGCTCTACGGCGAGCTGGACCTGCTCGCCAGCGAGTGCCTGCGCGAAGGCGTCTGGGAGGGGCTGTCCCCGGCCGAGCTGGCCGCCTGCGTCTCGGCGCTGGTCTTCGAGTCCCGGGCCGCCGACGATGCGATGGCGCCGAAGGTGCCCTCGGGCAAGGCGAAGGCCGCGCTCGGCGAGACGGTCCGCATCTGGGGCCGCCTCGATGCCCTGGAGGAGGACTTCCGGATCAGCCAGACCGAGGGGGTCGGCCAGCGCGAGCCCGACCTCGGCTTCGCCTGGGCGGCGTACATGTGGGCCTCCGGCAAGGGCCTCGACGAGGTGCTGCGCGAGGTGGAGATGCCGGCCGGTGACTTCGTGCGCTGGTGCAAGCAGGTCATCGACGTCCTCGGCCAGATCTCGGCCGCCGCGCCCGGTGACGGCTCCACCGTCCCGAAGAACGCGCGCAAGGCGGTCGACGAACTGCTGCGCGGCGTGGTCGCCTACTCGTCCGTGGGCTGAGCCCCCCACCCCCAGTACGGCCAAGGCCCGGCGGGAACCCCGCCGGGCCTTCGCGCGCTCCGGCGCCTCTTTCCCTCATCACGGTGAGTGATTTTCGAGCACCCTTGAGGCATTACTCCACGTGTTCGAATGACTCCCTGGCGTGCAAATGGGCCCGACCATACTCCAGTCCCCGCGCCCGTTTCAGGTGCTTGCCGAATATGACACGGCGATGATCCCCCCGGACTAAGCTCGCCCGCAGCGCACCGAGTTGAGGTGTATTCGCGCGCTTGTTCCCAATGCGCCGAAGATCCCGACAACTCCCAGACATACCCCGCCGCAAGCTCCCCCATCCCCGCCGATTCGTTTCAGAGGGCCTACATGGTGAGTGTTGATTCCCCTCCAGGTCGCCGTGAACTTCCCTACGCGCGAACCCTGTTGCTGCCGGCCATACTGATGGCCGCGGCCACCGGGGCCGCCGTCGCCCTCGTGACGGAACCGGCCCGGCTCGCCGTCGGCCTGTGCGGTGCCGTCGCCACCGTCCTGGTGATCGCCGCGGCGGCCGAAGCGGTGCGCCGCGGCCGGGCACTGCGGGCCCTCGGCGCCGAGCACGCCCGTCACACCGCGTATCTGGAACACCGGGCCGCGAACCACCACGAGGAGATGGTCCGCCTCGGCGCCGAAGTCATCCCGAACGTCCTGCGGTACATGCGCCGGGGCGCCACGCCCCGCGAGATGATGAACCGCCTGGGCGAGGTGGACCCCAGCTACGCCGAACTCGGCGAGCCCCAGCGCAAGCTGGTCCGCATGGTCTGCGAGATCGTCGACCACGAGGACGCCATGCGCGAGTCCGCCGAGCGCTCCTTCGTCGACATCGCCCGCCGCGTCCAGGCGATCGTCCACCAGCAGCAGAAGGAACTGCGCGAGATGGAGGAGGACCACGGGCGCAACCCCGAGGTCTTCGACGACCTCCTGCGCATCGACCACGGCACCTCGCTGATCGGCCGCCTCGCCGACTCCATCTCCGTGATCGGCGGCGGCCGGCCCGGACGCCAGTGGCCCGAGCCGGTCGCCCTGTACAGCGTGCTGCGCGGCGCCATGTCCCGGATCCTGGAGTACCGCCGGATCAACCTGGCATCGATCGCCAAGGTCAACATCAAGGGCACCGCCGTCGAACCGGTCATCCACGCCGCCGCCGAACTCCTCGACAACGCCACCCGCTACTCGCCGCCCGCGGCCAAGGTGCACGTCACCGCGACCGAGGTGCAGAGCGGTGTGTGCATCGAGATCGAGGACGCCGGCGTCAGCCTCAGCGAGGAGTCCCGCGCCCGCATCGAGGGCCTGCTCGAACAGGCCAAGCGCGGCACCGACGTGCAGGACCTCGCCCACCACCCGCGCCTGGGCCTGTCCGTGGTCGGCCGGCTGTGCACCCAGTTCGGCATGGACGTCTCGCTGCGCGCCTCCGCGTACGGCGGCGTCCGCGCCATCCTCATCGTGCCCAGCAAGATGATGACCACCGAGCCCGGCGTCGGCCTCGCCCACGGCATCGGCGCCACCTCGATCCCCACGCCCGGCCCCGACGCCCTGCCCGGACCGCAGCGCAAGCCCAAGAAGCGCCGCCCCACCAGCCCTCGGATCCCCGCGACGGTCTCCCTGGAGGACGACGTTCCCGAGGTGACCGAGTGGACGGCGGGCGGGCTCCCGCAGCGCCGCAGCCGGGTGAAGATGCCGCTCAGCCAGCGCCTCGCCGAGCAGGCGGCGTGGGAGCGGGAGGACGCCGAGCGCGAGGCCCGCCAGGCCGCCGAGCGCGCCCGCAAGGGCATCCCGGCACCCGCCGAGCCGGAGCCCGCGCAGGACAAGGACCAGGGCGGCCTCCCGCCGGGTCACTTCATCGGCGCCTTCTGGGAGGGGCTCAAGCAGCACACGGGCAGCACCCAGGCCCACCAGCAGTCCAGCAGCAGCGAGCCGGCCCACGCCCCGGCAGACGACGAGGGGAACCTCAAGTGATCGAGCAGCAAGGCAAGTTCGACTGGATGCTCCGCGACCTCTACGACGGCGTCCCGGGCATCGAGATGATCGTGGTGCTCTCCGCCGACGGCCTGCGCATCGCCCGCTACTCCGGGGACCCGGACGCCGCCGACCGGGTCGCCGCCGCCTGCGCCGGGCTGCAGAGCCTGGCGAGCGCCGTCAGCCAGGAGATCCCCACCAGCGACGGCGACATGAAGATGGTGCTCATCGAGATGAACGGCGGCTACTTCTACCTGATGGCCGCCGGTCCCAACGCCTATCTCGCCGTGCTCTCCGACGTCCGCTGCGAACCCGGCCGGATGGGTCTGAGCATGGCCGACCTGGTCGCCCGGATCGGCCCGCACCTGACCAGTCCCGCACGGCGCAACGGGCAGACCGTATGACTCCTCCCAGGCGCCAGAGGCGATCCCCCGGGCCGGACCGGCCCGCCGCCCCGCCCCCTGACGGCGCGCCCGCCAAGGAGGGCGAGCTCCGCAACCCCGAGCGGCTCTTCGTCATCGGCGGTGAGGGAGGCGGCGAACGCGCCGACATCGACCTCGTCACCCTGATCGTGGCCCGTGCCGACCCCCCGGTGTCCGCCACCCCGGAACAGGCCGCCCTGCTGCGGCTGTGTGCCGCACCCCTGTCCGTGGCCGAGCTGTCGGCCTACCTGAGCCTGCCGTTCAGTGTGGTGACCGTGCTGCTCACCGACCTGCTGGCGGCGGAACTGGTGCAGGCCCGCGCCCCGATCGTCCGCCAGAAGGTCGCCGACCGAAACCTCCTCGAAGCGGTGATGCATGGACTTCAAAAGCTCTGACACGATCCCGGGCCCCCGGACCGAGGACCGGCTGCCGCACACGGCCGAGGCCGCCGTGAAAATCGTCATCGTGGGCGGCTTCGGAGTCGGCAAGACCACCATGGTCGGCTCGGTCAGCGAGATCAGACCGCTGACCACCGAGGAGACGATGACCCAGGCCGGTATCGGTGTCGACGACAACTACGGTTCCGCCTCCAAGACGGCCACCACCGTCGCCATGGACTTCGGCCGCATCACCATCACCGACGAACTGGTGCTCTACCTCTTCGGCACGCCCGGCCAGGAGCGCTTCTGGTTCCTGTGGAACGGGCTGTTCGAGGGCGCACTCGGCGCGGTCGTCCTCGTCGACACCCGCCGGCTGGAGGTCAGCTTCGACGTGATGGGACGCCTGGAGGAGCGCGGTGTGCCCTTCGTCGTCGCCGTCAACACCTTCCCCGACGCGCCCCGTTATCCCGTCACGGAACTGCGCACCGCGCTCGACCTGCCCGAGGAGATCCCCATCCTCGACTGCGACGTGCGGCGCCGGGCCTCCAGCCGGGACGTCCTGATGACCCTGATGCGCTTCCTGCACGCCCTCGCCATGAAGGGCGCGCTCACCTGACCGCGCGCCCACCCACACCCCGCCTTTGACGTGACCACACCTTTTGCTTGCGGAGCGAGACTGTGACGCCTGAACGCCACTCCCCGACCGGAACGGGCGAACCCCTGCTCGAACCACCGCCCGGCTGCCCCGCGCACGGCCTCGGGCCGGGCGGACTGCACCGGCTGCACGCGGCGGACGACCTGGAGGAGCTGTACGAGAAGCTCCGCGAGCAGCACGGGCCGGTGGCGCCCGCGCTGCTCCACGACGACGTACCCGTGTGGGTGGTCCTCGGGCACGCCGAGAACCTGCACATGGTGAGCACCCCCTCCCAGTTCTGCCGCGACAGCCGGATCTGGACCCCGCTCAACGAGGGCATGGTCAAGCCCGACCACCCGCTGATGCCGCACATCGCCTGGCAGCCCATCTGCTCCCACGCCGAGGGCGACGAACACAAGCGGCTGCGCGGCGCGGTCACCAGCGCCATGTCGGACCTCGACTACCGGGAGCTGCGCCGGCACATCAAGCGCTACACCCAGCGCATCGTCAACCGCTTCTGCGAGGAGGGCCGGGCCGACCTGGTCAGCCAGTTCGCCGAGCACCTGCCGATGGGCGTGATGTGCCATCTGCTCGGCATGCCCGAGGAGTACAACGACCGGCTGGTGGAGGCGGCCCGCGACACCCTCAAGGGCACCGAGACGGCGATCGCCAGCCACGCCTACGTCATGGAGGCACTGGGCCGGCTCACGGCCGCCCGCCGGGCCGACCCGGCCGACGACATCGCCGGCCGTCTCGTCACCCACCCGGCCGGGCTCACCGACGACGAGGTCCGCGAACACCTGCGGGTGGTCCTGCTGGCCGCCTACGAGGCGACCGTCAACCTGATCGCCAACGTGCTGCGCGTGGTGCTCACCGACCCCGGCTTCCGCGCGCAGCTCAACGGGGGCCAGATGACGGTGCCCCAGGCGGTCGAGCAGTCCCTGTGGGACGAGCCGCCGTTCAGCACCGTCTTCGCCTACTTCGCCAAGCAGGAGACGGAACTCGGCGGGCAGCGCATCCGCGCCGGTGACGGCCTGCTGCTCGGCATCGCCCCGGGCAACGTCGACCCGCGCATCCGTCCGGACCTGGACGCGAGCATGATGGGCAACCGCGCCCACCTCGCCTTCGGCGGCGGCCCGCACGAGTGCCCAGGACAGGACATCGGGCGGGCCATCGCCGACGCCGGCATCGACGCGCTGCTGATGCGGCTGCCCGACGTCCAGCTCGACTGCGACGAGGACGACCTGCGGTGGCGGTCCTCGATCGCCTCCCGGCACCTGGTGGAACTGCCGGTGCGGTTCGAGCCCAGGGCGCAGCAGGACATCATGCAGCAGCCGAGCCACGCCCCGGCCCCGGCACCGCGCGCCGACTGGCACGTCGGCCTGCCGCAGCCGGAGGAGCGGACGCAGCCGCCGCTGCCGTCCCAGCAGCCGCAGCCCGTGTCGGTCACGGCCGCCGAGCCCCAGCGGGTGCCCGGCGCGGAACCGCCGCCGCCCCGCGGTGCCTGGCAGCGCTTCCTGCGCTGGTGGCGCGGCTACTGACGGCCGGCCCGGCCCGGTCCGCCTACGCCGCCCAGTCCTCGTACGCCGTCCAGGCGCCGAGGGACCGGCCGCTGCGGAAGCGGTGCTCGCGCCCCGTGACCGGGTCGGTGAATCCCAGCTCCCGCGCGAGCAGTTGCAGCGGGCGCCGGAAGTCACCGGCCGGCACGGGGTCGGCCACCTCGGGGTAGAGGGGGTCGCCGAGGATCGGCACGCCGAGCGCGTTCATGTGCACGCGCAGCTGGTGCGTCTGGCCGGTGCCGGGGACCAGCCGGTAGCGGCCGAGGCCGCGGTCCAGCCGGTGGGCGAGCAGTTCGACGCGGGTCACGGCGTTCGGCTCGCCGTCGACCTCGCGGGCGGCGAGCACCCCGCGCTCCTTGAGGATCCGGCTGCGGACCGTCCGGGGAAGGGCCAGCGCCGCGTCGTACGGGGCGACGGCCTCGTACTCCTTGTGCACCCGCCGGTCGGCGAACAGCCCCTGGTACGCGCCGCGTTCCTCGGGGCGCACGGTGAACAGGACCAGCCCCGCCGTGAGCCGGTCCAGGCGGTGCGCGGCGCCGAGCGCGGGGACGCCCAGCTCCCGGCTCAGCCGTGCCAGCGCGGTCTGCGTGACGTGGCCGCCGCGCGGGGTGGTGGCCAGGAAGTGCGGCTTGTCCACGACGACGATGTGCTCGTCGCGGTACACGACCTCCAGCGGGAAGGGCACCGGCGTCTCGGGGGGCAGCTCGCGGTGGAACCACACGAACATCCCCGGCCGGTACGGCGCGTCGCCCGGCACGGGGCGTCCGTCCGCCCCGACGAACAGCCCGGCGTCGAACATGCCGTCGACCACACCGGCGCCCGCGCCCGACAGCCGCTCCGTCAGGTGCTCCCGCACCGTGGACCACGGCCCGTCCGCGGGCAGCCGCACCCGCACCGCGTCGATGCCGTAGCGCTGCGGCAGGGGCGAGGGCGGGGGAGGGGTACGGCGTCTCATCACTGCCAGCGTACGAGGCGGTGACCTGCGCCGGGGACCGAGGCAGAGGTGAGCGTTCCGGAAAACCGCTGGGCCGCCGGTCGGCCCCGTTGGCAGGATGCCGTCCATGCCCTACCTGACCCGCCCGGTCCTCGCCGCCGGGACCCTCTCCCGCACCCCGCAGCCCACGCTTCCCACCAGCGACGGGCTGGTGCTGCGCCCCTGGCGCACCGAGGACGCGCCCGCCGTGCACGCGGCCTTCCAGGACCCGGTGCTGCGCCGGTGGCACGTCCGCGCTGCCGACTCCGAGGAGGAGGTGCGGGGCTGGATCACCGAGTGGCAACGGGCCTGGGAAGCGGAGTCCGGCGCCCAGTGGGCGGTCACGGACGCGGCGGACGGCCGACTGCTCGGCCGGGTCGCGCTGCGCGAGTGGGTGCTCGGGGACGGGGTGGCCGAGGTCGCGTACTGGACGACGGCGCAAGCCCGCGGCCGGGGCGTCGCCGCGCGGGCCACCCGCACCCTCGCACACTGGGCCCTGGACGAGATCGGCTTCCAGCGCCTGGAACTCTCGCACGCCGTGGCCAACGAGGCCTCGTGCCGCGTCGCCGACAAGACGGGCTTCGCCCTGGAGGGAACCAAGCGCAGCGCCCTGCTGCACGCGGACGGCTGGCACGACATGCACCTGCACGCACGCGTACGCGGCGACTGACGGGTTCGTAGCTCGGGGGCTGGTCAGGGGCGGTGCCGCGCGGGCGGGGCCGGTTTCCGCGCCGGGTTCGCCGGGGAGGGCGCTGAGGGCCGGGGCGTTGCCCCTTCGTTCCTGGGGTCGGTGGCGACATGCGCCCGCACGGGTGCGTACGCGGCGGCTGACGGGTTCGTGGCCTGTGGGGCTGCCAGGGCCCGGTGAGGGCCCGGTGGGGGCAGGGGCGGTGCCGCGGGTGGCGGTGCAGGGGGATGCGGGGAGCCGGCCCAAGGGGGAGCGGGCGGCTCCGGGCGCGGGCTTGGCCGGGGCGGCGTCCGGGGCGTGGCGTCGCGCCGTCGGAGTGGCACGGTGTGCGCCGGCACGCGCACGTGTGCGGGGCCGGAGTCCCGGGACGGGCGCCGGGGCCCGCCGTGCGTGCGGGCGACGCGCCACAGTGGCGCGGTGTGCGTCGGCACGTGAGCGGGGCGGGCGCCGGGCACCGTGCGTGTGCGGGGGCCGAGGAGGCGGGGCGGGCGCCGGGGCCCGCCGTGCGTGCGGGGAAAGAGGCGGCGGGCCGCTACGCTGCCGTCGCGCCCTCCTGTTCGGCCTCGATGCGGGCGTTCCACTCCCGCTTGGAGGCCTGCCAGCCGTCCTCGTTGTGGCCGAGTCGCCAGTAGCCGGAGATGGACAGGTCCTCGCGGGGGATCTCGCGCTCCAGCCGCAGGTACCGGCGCAGGTCCTTCACGCAGGCCGCCTCGCCGTGGACGAACGCGTGCACCCGGCCCTCGGGGAACTCCAGCGCGCGCACGGCCTCGACCAGGGCCTGCCCGACCGGACGGCCGGCGCGGTGCAGCCAGACGACCTCCACGTCGGAGTCGATCTTCTGCTCCTCCTCGGGCCCCTCGACCTCGACGAAGGCGAAGGCGCGGGCGCCGTCGGACAGCGCCTCCAGGGAGCGGGCGATCGCGGGCAGCGCGCTCTCGTCACCGGCGAGCAGGTGCCAGTCGGCGGCGGGGTCGGGGGCGTAGGCGCCGCCGGGGCCCATGAAGTGGATCGTCTCGCCCGGCCGCACCCGCTTCGCCCAGGGCCCGGCCAGTCCCTCGTCGCCGTGGATCACGAAGTCCAGCGTCATCTCGCGGTGCTCGGCGTCCCAGTGGCGCACGGTGTACGTCCGGGTCACCGGCCACTGCTCGCGGGGGAACTCCTCGCGGATGCGCTCCATGTCGAAGGGCTCCGGATAGGTCGCGCCCCCGGAGGGGAAGAGCAGCTTCACATAGTGGTCGGTGCAGGTGTCCGCCGCGAACGCGGAGAGCCCCTCGCCGCCGAGCACCACGCGCTGCATGTGCGGGGTCAGCCGCTCGGTGCGGACGACCTGCGCGGTGTGCGGCTTGCGCGGCTTGCGTGCCGGACGGTCTGCCATGACGGCCTCCCTGCTCCCTGCGTGCGGTTCCCTGAGTTAGGTATACCTAAGCTAGCATCCCGAGCCTGTCGGTGGCTCATGGAAGCGGGTACCGCGTGCCTCCGCTCAGGCGGTGAGCGTGGTCAGCAGCCGTTGCAGTGACCCGCCGAGCCCCCAGCGGGCCGCCAGCGCCTCCAGCGCCTCGGCGTCGCGCGGGCCGTGCGGCAGCGCCGTGCCGGTGTCCGGCAGCGGCACGTCGTCCGCCACCCGGACGACCTTCGGGGCGACCGCGAGATACGGCCCGGCCTCGGTCAGCCGCTTGCGCTGCGAGGGGGTGAGCTTCGCCTTCGGGTCGTCGACGGCGGCCTGGATCCCGGCCAGGTCGCCGAACTCGGCGAGCAGTTTCGCCGCCGTCTTCTCACCGATGCCGGGCACGCCGGGCAGGCCGTCGCTCGGGTCGCCGCGCAGCAGCGCCAGATCGGCGTACCCCGCGCCGTCGACGCCGTACTTCTCGCGCAGCGCGGCCTCGTCGACGAGGTTGAGCGTGCCGACGCCCTTGACCGGGTAGAGCACGCGCACGCCACGGGCGTCGTCGACGAGCTGGTAGAGGTCGCGGTCGCCGGTGACGATGTCCACCGGGCCGGTGGCCCTGGCGGTGTAGGTGCCGATGACGTCGTCCGCCTCGTATCCGGCCACGCCGACGCGGGCGATGCCGAGCGCGTCGAGGACCGCCTCGATGACCGGCACCTGCGGGGACAGTGTGTCGGGCACCTCCTCCTCGTCGGGGCCGGCCGGGCGTTCCTCGGCCACCCGGTGCGCCTTGTAGGAGGGGATCAGCTCCACCCGCCAGTGCGGTCGCCAGTCCGCGTCCATGCAGGCCACCAGCTGGTCGGGGCGGTGGTCCCGCACCAGGCGGTCGATGAAGTCCAGCAGGCCGCGCACGGCGTTCACCGGCGTGCCGTCGGGCGCCCGTACCGAGTCCGGCACGCCGAAGTAGGCGCGGAAGTAGAGGGAGGCGGTGTCGAGAAGCATCAGTCGTCCGGTCACGCCTCGCATCATGCCGCAGGTGGTGGGGGTGAGTGACGGAGGAGCTGTGAACTGAATCACTCAAATGTTTGGCACATAAAGATCGGGGCAGGCGCGCAGCCGGGCCGAAGCTGGTTGATGCATTCAACTGTTAGGGGAGCTTTGGGCCCCGTCCCTGCCCCCGAGCCAAGAGGTAAGCGTGTCAGCCAGACTAGAGGCCGAGAACCTGTACAAGGTCTTCGGCAGGAAACAGGACCAGGCAGTCGAACGACTGCGCCAGGAAGATGTCCGCAAGGACCAGGGGGACGTCCGGGAGGAACTGCGCGCCGACGGCACCACCGCCGCCGTCATCGACGCGTCCTTCACCGTGGAGCCCGGCGAGATCTTCGTGGTCATGGGACTGTCCGGATCAGGCAAGTCCACGCTGCTGCGCATGCTCAACGGTCTGTCGGAGCCGACCGCCGGGCACGTCCGCTTCGGGGGCCAGGACCTCACCGAGCTCAGCGACCGCGAGTTGCGCGAGGTCCGTTCCAAGAAGATCAGCATGGTCTTCCAGCACTTCGCGCTCTTCCCCCACCGCAGCGTCCGTGACAACGCTGCCTACGGTCTTGAAGTGCAGGGCGTGCCCCGCGCCGAGCGCGAACGCCGCGCCGACGAGGCGCTCGCCCTGTGCGGCCTGGCCGGCTGGGAGAAGTCCTGGCCCGACGAGCTGTCCGGCGGCATGCAGCAGCGGGTCGGCCTGGCGCGCGCGCTCGCCACGGACGCCGACCTGCTGCTGATGGACGAGTCCTTCAGCGCCCTCGACCCGCTGATCCGCCGCGACATGCAGGACCAGCTGCTCGACCTGCAGAAGACCCTGAAGAAGACCATCGTCTTCATCACCCACGACCTCAACGAGGCCATGCGCCTGGGCGACCGCATCGCCATGATGCGCGACGGCCGGATCGTGCAGATAGGCACCGCGCAGGACATCCTGATACGTCCCGCCAACGACTACGTCGCCTCCTTCACCAAGGACGTCGACCGCTCCCGCGTCCTGACCGCCGGTTCCGTCATGGAGACCGACGTGCGCGGCGACGAGGCGGACTGCGACTGCGAGACCGCCACGCCCGAGACACCGTTCTCGGAGCTGTGCGCGATCAGCGCCCGCGTGCCCCACGCGGTGGCCGTGGTCGACGGCGACCGCCGACTGGTCGGCGTCGTCCCGGCCCAGCGGCTCATCGGCTTCCTCGGCGACGAGGACGACGTCGTCCCCGGCGTCTGCGACAGCCCGCGGGACAAGGGCGGCAAGAAGGTGATCAGCCGTGCCTAGGATCCCCCTCGGCGACTGGGTCAACAGCAGCGTCGACTGGCTGCTCGACAACGTCTCCTGGCTCTTCACCTTCTTCAAGAGCGTCTTCACCGGCGCCTACGACGGCATCAACGCCCTCCTCCAGGCCCCCGAGCCGCTGCTGCTCGCCGGCATCTTCGCCGTGCTGGCCTTCTGGCTGCGCGGCACCGTCGCCGGTGTCCTCTCCTTCGTCGGATTCGCCTTCATCGACTCCCTCGGTCTGTGGGAGAACGCGATGGTCACCCTGGCGCTCCTGCTGGTCGCCACGATCATCGCCCTGGTCATCTCGGTGCCGGTGGGCATCTGGGCGGCGCGCTCGGACCGGGTGAGCGCCTTCGTCCGGCCGGTCCTGGACTTCATGCAGACGCTGCCCGCGATGATCTACCTGATTCCGGCGATCCTGTTCTTCGGGACCGGCTCCGCCCCGGGCATCGTGGCCACCCTGATCTTCGCCCTCGCCCCCGGCGTCCGCATGACCGAGCTGGGCATTCGCCAGGTCGACAAGGAACTGGTCGAGGCGGCGGAGGCGTTCGGCACGACGCCCCGCAACACCCTGCTGCGCGTCCAGCTCCCGCTGGCGCTGCCCACGGTGATGGCGGGCGTCAACCAGGTCATCATGCTCGGCCTGTCCATGGCCGCGATCGCCGGCATGGTCGGCACCGGCGGCCTCGGCGGCGACGTCATGGAGTCCATCGGCCAGCTCAACGTCGGCCTCGGCGCCGAGGCCGGTGTCGCCATCGTGATCCTGGCGATCTACCTGGACCGCATGACCAGCGCGCTGGGCACGCACGTCTCCCCGCTGGGCCGCCGCGCCGCCGCCAAGGCGCGCGCCGCCAAGGGCCTGAAGATCTGGTCCTACCGCCCCCAGCCGCAGGTCGCCGTGATCGGCATCGTGATCCTCGCTCTGGTGGCCGGCGGCATGGGCATGTTCGGCGGCAGCGGTGACGACGCCGACACGGCGGCCGGCGGCAAGAACGTCGGCGGCGGCAAGAAGGTCTCCATCGGCTACATCCCCTGGGACGAGGGCGTCGCCTCCACGTTCCTGTGGAAGGAGATCCTCGAACAGCGCGGTTTCGAGGTCGAGGCCAAGCAGTTCGAGGCCGGCCCGCTCTACACCGCGCTCGCCCAGGGCAACATCGACTTCCAGACCGACTCGTGGCTGCCCACCACCCACGAGCAGTACTGGAAGAAGTACGGCAAGCAGCTCGAGGACCTCGGCTCCTGGTACGACGAGACGTCGCTGGAGCTGACCGTCCCGGCGTACATGAAGGACATCGACTCCCTCGAGGACCTCAAGGGCAAGGCCGACCTCTTCGGCGGGAAGATCACCGGCATCGAGCCCAGCGCCGGTGAGATGAACCTGCTCAAGAGCAAGGTCCTCAAGGAGTACGGCCTCGACAAGGAGTACAAGGTCGTCGACAGCTCCACGCCGGCGATGCTGGCCGAGCTGAAGCGGGCCTACAGCAAGCAGGAACCGATCGTCACCACGCTGTGGTCCCCGCACTGGGCGTACAACGACTACAAGCTGAAGAAGCTGAAGGACCCCAAGGGCGCCTGGGGCAAGGGCGACGGCGTGCACTCGCTGTCCCGCAAGGGCTTCTCGGAGGACAACCCGGTCGTGGCCAAGTGGCTGAAGGACTTCTCCATGACCGAGAAGCAGCTCACCAGCCTCGAGGCCGAGATCAACAAGGCCGGCAAGGGCCGGCAGCAGGACGCCGTCCGCACCTGGCTCAAGGCCAACCCGGGCGTCGTCGACAAGCTCGCCCCGGTCGAGGGCGGCTCCGGCGCCAAGCCCGCCGAGGCCAAGCAGGCCCTCGACGTGGCCTGGTTCCCCTGGGAGGAGGACGTCGCCGTCACCTACCTGTGGAAGAACGTCCTCGAGCGCCGCGGCTACAAGATGAACCTGAAGCAGATGGACGTCGGCCCGGTCTACACCGGCCTGGCCTCGGGCGGCATCGACCTCAACTTCGACGCGTGGCTGCCCTACGCCCAGAGCAACTACTGGAACAAGCACAAGGACAACCTCGTCGACCTGGGCACCTGGTACGAGCCGACCTCCCTGGAGATCGCCGTCCCCTCGTACGTGAAGGACGTCAAGTCCCTCGAGGACCTGAAGGGCAAGAGCGACCTCTTCGACGGGAAGATCATCGGCATCGAGCCCGGCACCGGTGAGATGCAGCTGTTGAAGAACGAGGTGCTGCCCGGCTACGGCCTGGAGGACGAGTACGAGGTCGTCGACGGCTCCACGCCCGCCATGCTGGCCGAGCTGAAGCGCGCCCTCGCCAAGAAGGAACCGGTCGCGGTCACCCTCTGGTCGCCGCACTGGGCCTACAGCGACTACGAGCTGACCAAGCTGAAGGACCCGAAGAAGGCCTTCGGCGAGGGCAACACGATCCGGACCATCTCCAGCAAGGACTTCCCCGAGCAGTACCCGCAGCTCACCGAGTGGATCAAGAACTTCAAGATGAGCGAGGACGAGCTGGGCAGCCTGGAGGCCGAGATCAAGGACCGCGGCCAGGGCAAGGAGGAGGAAGCCGTCGCGGCCTGGCTGAAGGAGCACCCGGACATGGTGGGCCGGATGACCCCGTAGCGGTCCGGGCCGCGGTACCGCGCCGTGGTCCGCAGCACTCCGCTCCATGACGGTCACCCCGAGGGGTGGGCCCGGTGACGCCACCTGACGGGCGCGCCACCGGGCCCACCCCTCGGGTCGTCCGGGTCCCCGGACACGGTAAGGATTCGGCCAACCACGGAGCGCCAACCCCGCGCCCGAGCTGCCCCCACCAGGGCGCGAGCGGCCGACGGGAACACGGGAGGCCGTCCGCGCCTTGAACCGGTAAGGCGTGCGTCACGGGCGCGCGGACCGGTCCACCGGTGGCGAGAAACGTGAGGTCGCGGCCACCGCACCGTGACATCGATGTGACGGCCGCATGAAACGGTTTGCCGAACATGCGTAGGGTGCAGAGAACTCATCATGAGGCCGGCGCCCCGCACGGGGCACGGAGACGGTACGACGACGGGTGAAGGAGGGAGCCGGAGCGATGGGCGACCACAAAGATCAGCACCTCCGGGTGGGCGCGGCCGTACGGCGCCGGCGCCGGGACCTCGAACTCACCCTCGCCGTGGTGTCCGAGCGCAGCGGCCTGTCCGTGCCCTTCCTGAGCCAGATCGAGAACGACCGGGCGCGGCCCAGCCAGACCTCCCTGGAGAAGGTGGCCGACGCCCTGCGCACCACCGCCGTGGAACTGCTCGCCGCGGCCGACCCCGCCTGCAGCGTCGACGTGGTCCGCGGCGAGGACCCCGACCCCGAGCTGGCACCCCGGGTGCGCTCCCTGGTGCGCGGACACCACCAGATGCACGCCTCCGAGTTCACCGGCGACCACGACGCGGGGCGGGAACTGCAGTACCGCAACGACCAGTTGATGTTCGTCGCCGAGGGCGCCGTGGAGATCGAGGCCGAGGGCCGCGCCTACCGCCTCGGACGCGGCGACACGCTGTACCTCACCGGCGGGGTGCGGCACCGCTGGCGGGCCACGGTGCCGGACACCCGGCTGATCGTCGTCGCGGTCGCCGAGCACATCGAGGCGGTCCGGGAAGGGCCCCGCCGATGAGGCCGCGCCGGTGAGGGTGGTCTCGCTGGTGCCGTCGCTGACCGAGGCGGTGGCCCGTACCGTCCCCGGGGCGCTGATCGGCGCGACCGACTGGTGCACCCACCCGGCCGGGCTCGACGTCGTCCGCGTCGGCGGCACCAAGAACCCGAAGACCGACCGCGTCCTCTCCCTCGCCCCCGACCTGGTCGTCGCCAACGAGGAGGAGAACCGCGCCCCCGACCTCGACGCCCTGCGAGCGGCGGGCGTGGAGGTGCTGGTGACCGAGGTGCGGACCGTCCCTGAGGCCTTCACCGAGCTGGACCGGGTGCTGACCGCGTGCGGTGCTCCCTCCCGGCCCCGCTGGCTGGACGAGGCCGAGGCCGCCTGGGCCGACCCGCCCGCCCCCGAGCGGCGCACCACGGCCGTCGTGCCCGTGTGGCGCAGGCCCTGGATGGTGCTGGGCCGCGACACCTTCGCGGGGGACGTCCTGGCCCGCCTCGGCGTCGACCACCTGTACGCCGCCCACGCCGAGCGCTATCCGAAGATCCCGGTGGACGAGCTGCGGGCGGCCCGCCCGGACGTCGTGGTGCTGCCGGACGAGCCCTACCGCTTCACCGCCGACGACGGTCCGGAGGCCTTCCCCGGCCTGCCCTGCGCCCTCGTCGACGGGCGCTGCCTCACGTGGTACGGGCCGTCACTGGCCGAGGCGCCCCGGGCGCTGGCCGCGGCGCTGCGAGCAGCACGCCGCTGAGCAGGCCCCGGGCGGTGTGCACGGCGGCGACGGCCCAGGCGGCGACGAGCAGGGCGTACAGGGCGACGGTGAGCCCGTCGTAGACGACCAGACCCGTCTCCCGGGCCAGCGCCTCGGCGCCGGTGACACAGGTGCCCACCGGGAAGGTGAAGGACCACCACGTCATCGAGAAGCGCATGCCCTCCCGGCGGGCCCGCAGGACGTGTGCGGCGGCGAGGGCCAGCCACATCAGCGCGAACCCCGTCACGGGCACCCCGTACAGCACGGCGAAGACCGAGAAGCCCTCGGCGTACGGTCCCGGCACGACCCCCTGCGCCGCCTCTGCGAACTTCCCCACGGCGGTCGTCGACTGCCCGAGCGGGCCGAGGACGAGGAACAGTGACGGGGTGAGCGCGAGCGGCAGCGGGCCGCCGGTGAGCAGCCTCCCGAAGACGACCGGCAGCGTCAGCAGTGTCGCGAACAGACTCATGCCGAACATCGCGACACAGGCGAGCAGCAGCGTCTCGCGGGGCTGTCCCGGCGGGAGGTGCGGGACGAGCAGGGGCCCGACTGCGGCGGACACCATCGGCGCGACGAGCGGCAGCAGCCAGACCGGACTGGCCGACCCCGGTTCGATCCGGTGGCGTACGGCCATCAGGTACGGCACGGCGACCGCCGCCGCGAGCCCGATGGCCGTACCGGCGGTGAACAGCGCGGTGTCCAGGGCGACCGCGGCCGAGGTGCCGATCCAGTCCCGGCCGAGGGTCAGGGCGCCGCCGCCGACGGCCAGCAGGGCCATCGACAGGCAGCCGTAGAAGGGGGCCGCGGCCGGGTCCAGGAGATGGGCGCGGGCCTGGTCGCGGTGGTGCCGCCAGTGCAGGGACCGGGCGAACAGCAGCACCGCCAGCAGGAGGAGGGACAGCGCCCAGACCGCGGTGCAGACGGCGCGCAGGCCGGGCACGTGCCCGGGGAGCGCGGCTCCCGCCGTACCCACGATGGCGGTGCCCATGACGCAGGCGTACCAGTTGGGCCCCAGGTGACGGACGGCCGGGACCCGCCGGACGGCCGGGCCGGCGGCGGGGGAGGGAGGCGGTGCGGGAGAGCGGTGCTGGGCTGCGGTGACCATGGTTCCACCGTCGCCGCGGGTGAAGCCCCTGACCAGGGACCATGTCCCTATGAGGGCATAAGCTGGGGTTATGAGCAGTGGTGCGGACAGCGGTACGGGCAGCGGCACGGGCGCCGCGCAGGGCGGGCACGACACCCGGGCACGGCACGTGACGGGTTCGCTGGCACACCGGGTACCGGACCTCGGTGCGATGGAGCTGCTGCTGGCGGTGGCGCGCCTGGGCAGCCTCGGCGGGGCGGCACGCGAGCTGGGCATCACCCAGCCGGCCGCCAGCAGCCGCGTCCGCTCGATGGAACGGCAGCTGGGCGTCGCCCTGGTGGACCGCTCGCCGCGCGGCTCCCGGCTCACCGACGCGGGCGCGCTGGTCACGGACTGGGCGCGGCGGATCGTGGAGGCCGCCGAGGCGTTCGACGCGGGCGCGCAGGCGCTGCGGGACCGGCGGGACTCGCGGCTGCGGGTCGCGGCGAGCATGACGATCGCCGAGTACCTGCTGCCGGGCTGGCTGGTTGCGCTGCGCACCCAGCTGCCTGACACGGCGGTGTCGCTGCTCGCGGGCAACTCGACGGCGGTGGCCGAGCGCCTGCTGGCCGACGAGGCCGACCTCGGCTTCGTGGAGGGGGTGAGTGTGCCGACCGGCCTCGACTCCGCGGTCATCGGTCACGACCGGCTCATCGTGGTGACCGCGCCGGGACATCCCTGGGCCCGCCGCAGGCGCCCGCTGGAGGCGGCGGAGCTGGCCGCCACCCCGCTGATCCTGCGGGAGAAGGGCTCGGGCACCCGGCAGGTCCTGGACGCGGCGCTGGGCGGACTGGCCCGCCCCCTGATCGAACTGTCCTCGACCACGGCGGTGAAGGCGGCCGCGGTGGGCGGTGCCGGACCCTCCGTCCTCAGCGAACTCGCCGTCGGCGAGGAACTGACCACCCGGCGCCTGGTGAGCGTCCCCCTGGCGGACGTGGTCCTGGCCCGCGACCTGCGAGCGGTGTGGCCCACCGGCCACCGCCCCACCGGCCCGGCCCGCCAACTCCTCTCCCTGACCCGCGCGTAGACGCGCGGCCGGACCCGTCCCGGCGGACGGGCCGCACCGGCACACCCACGCGTCGGGACCGACACCGAAGGGCACCTCGACGGCCCCACGGCCGCACGCCCCGGACCAGTCCGGTCCCGGCCCCGTCGGTTGCCTGGTGGTGGGTGCGGCGTCGGGTCCCGCTCAGCCTGCTGGCGAGGGTGCGCCGGGGCCGGGGGGCGGCTCGACGGCCTACACGGGCGCGGGGCGAGGCGGCCGGGGCGATGCCGGGGCGGTCGGCTGGTGGCTGGGTGCGCGGCCGGGGTGTTTCAGCCTGCTCGGGACGCGTCCACCAGGGCCCGCATCACGCGGGCGTCCTCGCCCATCTCCGGGTGCCACTGCACGCCCAGGACCCAGGCGGGGTGGGAGGGCGGTTCCACGGCCTCCACAGTGCCGTCCGCCGCGTGGGCCGAGGCGACCAGGCCGGTGCCGAGCCGGTCCACCGCCTGGTGGTGGTACGTCGGCACGAACGTCTCCTCCGGCACGGCGGCGGCGTACCGGGTCCCCGGCACCGGCCGGACCAGGTGGCCGCCGAACACGCCCACCACCTCGGCGTGCCCCTCGATGTGCTGGACGAGGGTGCCGCCCAGGGCGACGTTGAGCAGCTGCATGCCCCGGCAGACGCCCAGCAGCGGTACACCCGCGGCCAGGGCCGCCTCGATGAGCGCCAGCTCCCAGGTGTCCCGGGCCCGGGCCGGCGGTCCGGTGCGCGGGTCGGGCTCGGCGCCGTAACGGACCGGCTCCACGTCCGGGCCGCCCGCGATCACCAGCCCGTCGACGCGGGCGACGGTCGCCGCGGCGTGCTCCGGCGCGTCCGGCGGGAGCATCACGGCCAGCCCGCCCGCCCGCTGCACCAGCCGCGGATACCCGGCCGGCAGCAGGGCCGCCTCCAGCTCCCACACGCCCCAGCGAGCACCGGACTCCAGATACGTACTGACACCGATCAGCGGCCGGTCGGCCATCCGTCCTCCAGACAAAGAACCGTTCTCATACCTTTGCCGGAGGGCACGGTCACGGCAAGGCGTTCAGGTCAGGAACCCGCGCAGCAGCGCCGCCGTCCCCGCGCAGTGCTCCCGCGCGATCTCCCGCGCCCCGTCCGCGTCCCCGTCGAGCACCGCCTCCACCAGCGCCGCGTGCTGGCGCTGGGAGTGCTCCAGGTTGCGCACCAGCAGCGGGATGCAGTCCAGCAGGTCGTTGAGGGTGGCGCGGACCGCCGCGTACTGCGCCGCCAGCGCCGGTGAGCCGCACAGCTCCGCCAGGGTGAGGTGCAGCATCGTGTCCAGCCGCCGGTACCGCGCCAGCGGCGCGTCCCGCGTGCCGGCCAGCGCCTCGCGCAGCCGCGCCGCCCGCGCGTCCGTCAGCCCGTGCTCCGCGCACAGCCCGGCCGCGCCCGCCTCCAGCACCTCCCGGAAGCGCAGCACGTCCTCGATGTCGACCCCGGCCACCCGGCGCCGCAGCTCGTCCTCGCCGCCCGCGTCCGCACGGGGCAGCACGAACGTTCCGCCGTAGCGCCCCCGCCGCGCCTCGACCAGCCCCTGCTCCTGGAGCACCCGCAGCACCTCGCGCAGCGTCACCCGGCTGATCCCCAGCCGCTGAGCCAGCTCCCGCTCGGCCGGCAGCCGCTCGCCCCCCGCCACCAGGCCCAGCCGGACCACCTGGAGGATCTGCTCCAGCGCCTCCTCGAAGCCGTTTCCGGCCCGCACCGGCCGCAGCACCGGCGCCAGCCGGTCCGTCACGCTCCCGGCACTCCCGCCGGATTCCTCCCGCACGCGGCCGCGCCCCCTTCCCAACCAAAGGTTCCCGGCAATACCTTATGGCTCCCGGCCAGAAGGAGGCTCTCCCCGTGGCAGACCGCACACCCCCGCTCGGGGTCGAGGAACTGCACGCCCTCGTCGCCGCCGGTGACATCGACACCGTCGTCCTGGCCTTCCCCGACATGCAGGGCCGCCTCCAGGGCAAGCGGTTCGCCGCGCGCTTCTTCCTCGACGAAGTCCTGGAACACGGCACCGAGGGCTGCAACTACCTCCTCGCCGTCGACGCCGACATGAACACCGTCGACGGCTACGCCATGTCCTCCTGGGACCGCGGCTACGGCGACTTCGCCATGCACGCCGACCCGGCCACCCTGCGCCGGCTGCCCTGGAACGAGGGCACCGCGATGGTCGTCGCCGACCTCGCCTGGGAGGACGGCTCCCCGGTGCTCGCCGCACCCCGCCAGATCCTGCGCCGCCAGCTGGAGCGGCTCGCCGGGCACGGGTACACCGCTCAGGTCGGCACCGAGCTGGAGTTCATTGTCTTCCGGGACACCTACGAACACGCCTGGGACGCGGGCTACCGCGGCCTGACCCCGGCCAACCAGTACAACGTCGACTACTCGGTGCTCGGCACCGGCCGCGTCGAACCCCTGCTGCGCCGCATCCGCAACGAGATGGCCGGCGCCGGTCTCACCGTCGAGTCCGCCAAGGGCGAGTGCAACCCCGGCCAGCACGAGATCGCCTTCCGCTACGACGAGGCCCTGGTCACCTGCGACCAGCACGCGGTCTACAAGACCGGCGCCAAGGAGATCGCCGCCCAGGAGGGAATGTCCCTCACCTTCATGGCCAAGTACAACGAGCGCGAGGGCAACTCCTGCCACATCCACCTCTCGCTCGCCGATGCCGACGGCCGCAACGCGATGGCCGACGGCGAGGGCATGTCCGAGGTCATGCGGCACTTCCTCGCCGGACAACTGGTCGCGCTGCGCGAGTTCTCCCTCCTCTACGCCCCGCACATCAACTCCTACAAGCGCTTCCAGCCCGGCTCCTTCGCCCCCACCGCCGTCGCCTGGGGCCACGACAACCGCACCTGCGCCCTGCGCGTCGTCGGCCACGGCCGTTCGCTCCGCTTCGAGAACCGGCTCCCCGGCGGCGACGTCAACCCGTACCTCGCGGTGGCCGGCCTGGTCGCGGCCGGACTGCACGGCATCGAGCAGCGGCTGGAGCTGCCCGAACCCTGCCCCGGCAACGCGTACGCCGCCGACTTCGAGCACGTCCCCACCACTCTGCGCGAGGCCGCCGAGCTGTGGGAGAACAGCGCCCTCGCCAAGGCCGCCTTCGGCGACGAGGTCGTCGCCCACTACCGCAACATGGCGCGCGTCGAACTGGACGCGTACGACGCCGCCGTCACGGACTGGGAACTGCGCCGCTCCTTCGAACGCATGTGAGGCACCGTTGTCCGAGTCGCTGGAGAAGCTCCCCGACGAGCTGCGGGTACTGAACCCCGCCACCGAAGAACCCGTCGCCACCGTCCCCGCCGCCTCCGCGGCCGACGTGGACGCCGCCGTCGCACGCGCCGCACGGGCGCAGACGGCCTGGGCAGCCCTCGCCCCCGGCGACCGGGCCCGGCTGCTGCGCCGCTTCGCCGCCACCGTCGACGAGCACCTGGAGGAGCTGGCCCGCCTGGAGGTCCGCGAGGCGGGGCACCTGATCGGCAACGCCCGCTGGGAGGCCGGCAACGTCCGCGACCTGCTCGACTACGCCGCCGGGGGAGTGGAGCGGCTCACCGGACGCCAGATCCCGGTGGCCGGCGGTCTGGACGTCACGCTCCTCGAACCCCTCGGCGTCGTCGGAGTCATCGCCCCCTGGAACTTCCCGATGCCGATCGCGGCCTGGGCCACGGCACCGGCGCTCGCGGCGGGCAACGCGGTCCTCCTCAAGCCCGCCGAGACGACCCCGCTCACCGCGCTCCGCCTGGCCGAACTCGCCCTGGCGGCGGGCCTTCCCGAGGACCTGTTCCAGGTGCTGCCCGGGCACGGCCCGGTCGCGGGGGACGCGCTCGTCGAGCACCCGGGTGTCGCCAAGATCGTCTTCACCGGGTCCACGGCCGTCGGCCGGCGGGTGGCCGCCAAGGGCGCGGCGCTCCTCAAACCCGTCACCCTCGAACTCGGCGGCAAGAGCCCCAACATCGTCTTCGCCGACGCGGACATCGAGGCCGCCGCGGCCGCCACGCCCATGTCCTTCCTCGACAACAGCGGCCAGGACTGCTGCGCCCGCACCCGCATCCTCGTCCAGCGGTCCGTGTACGACCGCTTCCTCGACCTGCTCGCCCCCGCGATCGAGGCCGTCCGCGTCGGCGACCCGGCCGACGAGAAGACCCAGATGGGCCCGCTGATCTCCCGCGCCCAGCTGGAACGCGTCCGCTCCCACGTCCCCGCCGACGCCGTCGGCATCCGCGGCAGCGCACCCGAGGGCGGCCCCGGCTTCTGGTTCCCGCCCACCGTCCTCACCGGCGTCGACGCGCGGGCGCGCGTGGCCGTCGAGGAGGTCTTCGGGCCCGTCGCCGTCGTCCTGCCCTTCGCGGACGAGGCGGACGCGATCCGTCTGGCCAACGCCACCGACTACGGCCTGTCCGGCTCACTGTGGACCCGGGACGTGGGCCGCGCCCTGCGCGTGTCGGGCGCGGTGCGCGCCGGGAACCTGTCCGTCAACTCCCACGCGAGCGTCCGCTACTGGACACCGTTCGGCGGGTTCAAGCAGTCCGGCCTCGGCCGCGAACTGGGCCCGGACGCGCTGACCGCGTTCACCGAGACCAAGAACGTCTTCATCAGCACCACCCCATCGAGCACGGAGGGCCCCGCACAGTGAGCGAAGACATCGTCTGCCGCAGGCTCGTCGGCCGTACCGCCGTCGTCACCGGAGCGGGCAGCGGCATCGGCCTCGCCACCGTCCGCCGACTGGCCTCCGAGGGCGCCCACGTCGTCTGCGGCGACGTGGACGAGACCCGGGGCAAGGCCGCGGCCGAGGAGACCGGCGGGACCTTCGTCAAGGCCGACGTCACCGACCCCGGGCAGGTCGAGGCGCTGTTCGCGGCGGCGTACGACACCTACGGCAGCGTCGACGTCGCGTTCAACAACGCCGGCATCTCGCCGCCCGACGACGACTCCATCCTGGAGACCGGCCTGGAGGCGTGGAAGCGCGTCCAGGAGGTCAACCTCACCTCCGTCTACCTGTGCTGCAAGGCCGCCATCCCCTACATGCGGCGCCAGGGCAGGGGGTCCATCATCAACACCGCGTCCTTCGTGGCCCGGATGGGCGCGGCCACCTCGCAGATCTCGTACACCGCCTCCAAGGGCGGCATCCTCGCCATGTCCCGGGAACTGGGCGTGCAGTTCGCGCGGGAGGGCATCCGCGTCAACGCGCTGTGCCCGGGACCGGTCAACACCCCGCTGCTCCAGGAGCTGTTCGCCAAGGACCCGGAGCGGGCCGCGCGCCGCCTCGTGCACATTCCGGTGGGACGTTTCGCCGAGGCCGACGAGATCGCCGCCGCCGTCGCCTTCCTGGCCAGCGACGACTCCTCCTTCGTCAACGCCACCGACTTCCTGGTGGACGGCGGGATCTCCGGGGCGTACGTCACACCGCTGTAGATCCCCGCGCGTGGCGTCCTACAGTGCCGGGATGAGCATGACGCCGCCGCCCGGCTGGTACCGCGACCCGTCGGCCCCGCACCAGGAGCGCTGGTGGGACGGCACCGCCTGGACGGAGCACCGCCGCGCTCCCGAGCCCGTCGGGTTCGGGCCGGCGGCGCCCCTGTCCTCCGGCGGTGCACCGGACGGCGGCGGACGCGGCAAGGCCGTCGCCCTCACCGCCGCGGCGGCCGTGCTGGTCGCGGCGATCGTCACCGGCGTGGTCGTGCTCGGCGAGGACGGCGGCGGCAGCCCGCGGACGCAGACCCCACCGGCCACGGTGACCGCCACCGGCCCCGCGCCGGTGAGCGACCCGCCCTCCCCCTCACCCAGCGCCTCCGCACCCACCGCCTCCGCGCCCTCGGCCGACGACCCGGCCCTGGTCGAGGACCAGCTCAACGGCGTCACCTTCCCGCTGCCGGACGGTTGGGTGCGGCCCGAGTACGTCGCCGAGGACGACGTCATGATGACCACCGACGGCACCTACGACTGCCCCGCCGACGGCAGCGTGTGCCGGCACGGCCTCGTCATCTCCCGCACCGTCACGGCGAACGCCGAGTCCTCCCCGAAGATCCTCGCGCGGCAGGACATCGAGGACGCGGCCGACGACGCCTACGACCGCGATCTGATCGGCAACAAGCCCTTCGGCGGCATCGCGTCCCACGAGGAGGTGGCGTCCGGTCCCGTCGCGGTCGCCGGACGCGCCGGGTACTACGTGCGCTGGCGGGTGAAGACGGCCAAGGGACCCGGCGGCTACGTGCAGTCCATGGTGTTCCCCTCGACCGTCGGCACCGAGTCCCCGATCCTCGTCCGCTACGTCTTCGACGCCGGCGAGGACGGACCGCCGCTGACCGGCATGGACACCATCACCAAGGGGATCCGGCCCATCGGCGACGCGGACACCGGCGGGGGCGTGGGCAGCGGCATCGGCCCGACACCCTGACCGGCCCGCGGCGCCCGCGCTACAGGAAGGTGTGCCCCTCGCCCCGGTACGTCGGCACCGTCGCCGTCACCGCGTCCCCCTCCACCAGGTGCAGCGTGTCGAACCGCTCGCACAGCTCCCCGGCCTTGGCGTGCCGGAACCACACCTTGTCGCCGATGAGCAGGTCGTCGGCGGGCGAGCCCAGCAGCGGCGTCTGCACCTCGCCCGGGCCCTCCTGGGGGTCGTAGCGCAGCCCCTCGGGCAGACAGGGCACCGGCAGCCGGTCGGCTCCGGCCGCGCCCGAGGCCGGATACCCGCCGCCGAGCACGGTCACCACCCCGACCCCCGGCCGCCGTACGACGGGCTGGGCGAACAGGGCCGCCGGACGGCCGCTGAACGACGTGTAGTTGTCGAACAGCCGCGGCACGTACAGTCCGGAACCGGCCGCGATCTCCGTCACCGCGGCCTCGGCGGCGGTGTGCTGCACGCTGCCCGTGCCACCGCCGTTGACGAACTCCAGGCCGGGCACCACGGCCCGGACCGCCCGCACCACGGCGGCGCGCCGCTCGGCGAGTTCCCGGCGGGCGGCGGCCTGCATCAGCCGCACGGCACGCGAGCGGACCGGACGCCCCGCCACCGAGTCGCCGACCCCGGCGACATGCCCCTCGTACGCCATGATGCCGACGACCTCGAAACCCGGCCGGCGGGCCACCGCGCGGGCCAGGTCGGCGACCTCGGCGGGGGAGTGCAGCGGCGAGCGCCGGGCCCCGACCCGCACCCGGCCCCCGAACAGCTTCAGCGAGGTGTCCAACTCCAGGCACACCCGCACGACTTCCCGGCCGCCGTCGCCCTCGCGCGCCGCGTCGACGAGGTCCAGCTGGGCCACGTCGTCGATCATCACCGTCACGGCGGAGGCGAGCTTCGGGTCGGCGGTCAGCTCGGCGTACCCGGTACGGTCCGCCGACGGATAGGCGAGCAGCACGTCCTCGAAACCGGAGCGGGCCAGCCACAGGGACTCGGCCAGCGTGAACGACATGACGCCCGCGAAACCGTCCCTGGCCAGGGCCCGTTCCAGCAGCGCACGACAGCGTACGGACTTGCTGGCGACCCGGACCGGCTTCCCACCGGCCCGGCGGACCAGGTCGTCCGCGTTGGCGTCGAAGGCCTCCAGGTCCACGATGGCCACGGGGGCGTCCAGATGGGCGGTGGCCCGGTCGTAACGGGCCCGGTCGGCGGCGCGTGCGGTCATGGACGCAGCCTGCCAGACAGGATTACCGCGGGGTAGGGGGACGATCCGGGCCAATGCCACGGGCGGGCGGACTGGTTCCCCCTCCGGCGGGCTCACGCCGTAGAGTGACGCGCACGCACGGGTGGACCCGACCCCGGCGGCAGGGCCCGGAGCCCGTGCCGGATGGCGGTCCTCCCGAGCGGGTATGCGTGCCCGGGACGGATCGGTTCCGCGCCGGGCCGGGCAGGAGACCGCGGTCAGGACCACCGTCTCCGGCCCGTGAGGGAGCAACGGGCCGGGCCCGAGGAAACGGGGGGTGCATGAGCACGGAAGCGCGCCGCGCCTCCCTTCCCCCGCACCCCGACACCCCACCCCGCCCGCAGACCCCGCCCCACCCCGGGCAGCCGCCGCGCCCGGCGCCCGCGCCCGGTCCGTCGTCCGCGGCGTCCTCCACGCCGGGACCCGGCGCGCCTCCCCGGCCGGCCTCGCCCCACCCGGAGCCCCCGTCCCCTCCGGCGACGCCGCCGCCCCCGGCCGTTCCGCCCCGTCCCGGCGTTCCGCCCCGCCCGGCTCAGGCGCCTGCGGTGGAGCGGGGCGGCGGCGCCGAGGTGGCGCAGTCCGGACCGCGGCGGGACAGCGACGCGGCCTCACCCGGGGGGCGTACGGCGGCCGGTGACGGACGTGTGGACGTGGCTTCGGCGGACGGCCGGGACGACGGTGCCGGTGTCCGCACCCGCTACCCGCGCTTCCGGCTCGACGACTCCCGGTCCGCCGACGCCGCGCCGCCACCCCGGGCCTCCGCCCGCTTCCCCGACGCCGCGCCGACCGTCGGCCGTGACGCCCCGCCCCGCCGTCCGGGTGCTCCCGCGCAGGCCCCGACCGAGACGACCGCACGCCTGCGCCCGGTCCCAGCGGAATCGGGACCGGAGCCGCGACCGGAGTCCGCGGCTCGAACGGAACCGCACGACGCGCCACGGCCGGCACCCTCCCCACCCCCCGGCCCGATGGAGCGCCCCGCCGTCCCCGCCACCCCCGACCCCGCCTTCTCGTGGAGCGGCCCGGACGACGTGCGCCCCCGGGTCTCCTTCGGGGAGCCCGAGGGGTACGACGGTCCGGCCCGGCCGCGTCCGCTCGGCGGACGGCCCCGGCCGCAGGCCGTCGCCGCCGCCGTCTGCCTCGTGCTCGGCGTGGGCCTCCTCACCGGAGCCGTCACCGGCAGCTGGCTCGCCGGGGACTCCGGGGACGACGGCGCGCGCAGTGCGTACACCGAGGCCGGGGACCTGTGGCACAGCGTGCCCGTCGACCAGCTGTTCCCGCCCACCGTCCAGGGCAAGGGCGCGGGACCCGGCGGAGCCGACCGCACCTGGACGCGGGTCGCCGTCGCCCCGGACGGCGACTGCGCCGGCGCCTTCGACCGGCTCCTCGCCAAGGTGCTCGACCCGGTCGGCTGCTCGCGGCTGCTGCGCGCCACCTACACCGACGCCACCCAGAGCCACGTCACCACCGTCGGCCTGCTCTTCACCAAGGGTGACGCCGCCGCCATGACCGCGCTGGCGGACCGGTTCGAGAAGGAGGGCCTCGGCCGCCGGGACGACCTCATGCCCCTGCCGTACGCGGCGAAGGACACGGTCGCCGCGGGCTTCGGCGCACCGCAGCGGGCCTCCTGGACCGTCTCCGTCCTCACCGACGCCCCCGTCGTCGTCTACGCCGTGTCCGGCTGGTCCGACGGCCGCACCGTCGACGAACCCGAACCCGCCGAGGAGGCCATCGAGTCCGGCGCCGCGTCGGCGCCCGCCCAGGCCGGTCTCGGCCACGAGGCGCAGGGCCTCGCCGACCGCGTCGAACGCGCCCTGCGCAGACACGTCGGCGCGCCCACGGAGCACCCGTCGTGACCCCCGCAGACCTCCGCCGCAGGACGGGGGCCCTGAGCCTCTTCCTCGCCGCCGCCCTCGTCCTCGTCCCGGCCCCCGCCGCGCACGCCGACGGCATCCGCGCCCAGCAGTGGGCCCTGGACGCCATGCACACCCAGGAGGCGTGGCGCACCACCAAGGGCGCGGGCGTCACCGTCGCCGTCCTGGACACCGGCGTCGAGGCCGACCACCCCGACCTCACCGGCAACGTCCTCACCGGCAAGGACCTGGTCGGCTTCGGCGCGAGCGAGGGCGACCGCTCCTGGGCCCGGCACGGCACCGCCATGGCCGGGATCATCGCCGGTCACGGACACGGCACCGGAAACACCGAAGGCGTCATGGGCATCGCCCCGGAGGCCAAGATCCTCCCCCTGCGCGTGATCCTGGAGGACGGCGACCCCTCCCGCGCCGAGGCCCGCAAGACCCGCGGCAACGCCCTGGCCGAAGGCATCCGCTGGGCCGCCGACCACGGCGCCGACATCATCAACCTCTCCCTGGGCGACGACTCCGCCTCCGCCCACCCGGAGCCCGCCGAGGACGAGGCCATCCAGTACGCCCTCAGGAAGGGCGTGATCGTCGTCGCCTCGGCCGGGAACGGCGGCGAGAAGGGCGACCACATCTCCTACCCGGCCGCCTACCCGGGCGTGATCGCCGCGACCGCCGTCGACCGCTACGGCACCCGCGCCTCCTTCTCCACCCGCCGCTGGTACGCCACGGTCAGCGCCCCCGGCGTCGACGTGATCATCGCCGATCCGGACCACCGCTACTACGAGGGCTGGGGCACCAGCGCCGCCTCCGCCTTCGTCTCCGGGGCCGCCGCCCTGGTGAAGGCGGCCCACCCCGGCCTCACCCCGGCCCAGGTCAAGTCCGTCCTGGAGGACACCGCCCGCAACGCCCCCGCCGAGGGCCGCGACGACTCCCGCGGCTTCGGCTTCGTCGACCCCGCCGCCGCCATCGAGGCGGCCGGACGGCTGAAGCCCGCGGGGCTGAAGGCGGCGGCGTACGGCGACGAGTACTTCGGCACGGGGCCGGACGCCCCCGCCTCCGACGACGACACCTCGGCCTGGGCCGCCCCGCTGGCCGGGGGCGCGGGCGGCGTCCTGGTGGTCGCGGCCGTGGTCCTGTGGCGCGGCCGCCGCGAACGCCACGAGGACTACTGATCACCCGGAGCGGCCTCTAGCCGGCGGGCTCGGCGTCCGTGAACACGGACACCGCCGCCCGTGCCGCCGCCTCGGTCAGCGCGATCCCCTCGGCCTGCGTACCGCTGCCCCGCGACACCACCGCCACCAGGTAGCCGTGGCCGCTCCTCTCCACCCGCCCGACGCTGTTGACGACCCACAGCCCGGTGGTGCTGCGCCGCAGCCAGCCGTTCTTCAGCGCCCACGCCGAACCGCCCGTGCCACCGGCCGCGTCGGCCGCCGCCGACACGCCCCACCGCTGACCGTCCGCGATCCGTTCCATCAGCCCGCGCACATACGCCCGCGAGGCCGCGCTCAGTGCCGAGCCGTCGGCCACGAACACCTGTCGCAGCAGCGTGATCTGGTCGGCGGCGGTGGTCCGGGTCAGGCCCCACAGCGGGCCGTCGCCGCCGTCGGTGCCGGTCAGACCGAAGCGCTCGTTCGCGGCGTCGAGCCCGTCGGCCGCCCCGATCGCCCGCCACAGCGCCGACGCCGAGTCGTTGTCGCTGTCCACGATCATCGCGGTGGCGTACGACTTCTCCGACGCGGTGAGCGAACGCCCCGCGTCCTGCGCCCGCAGCAGCAGCGCCGCCAGGATGCCGACCTTGACGATGCTCGCCGTGTCGAAGGCGCCCGTCCCGTAGGAGGCGCCCTCGCCCGAGTCCGGGTCCAGCACCGCCACCGAGACCTCGGCGCGGTCCGGCACCGTCACCGACGCCATGGCCGCGGCCAGCCGCGCGTCACCGTCCGCCACCGTTTGAACCGGCTCGACCGGCTCGACCGTCTCCACCGCTGCCTCCCCGCCCGAGGGTGCCGAGGCCGACGACGATACGGCGCCGCCGTGCCCTCCGTCCCGGCCAGAGATCCCCGAGAGGCCGGTGAGGAACGCCGTACGCACCCCCCGATAAGGTCGGGACCGTGGCGAACAAGAACATCCCCGACTCCGCCTTCTCCGACGACGACGGCTCCGCCGACCCCCGGCTGAGTGCCGCGCTCGCCGCCTGGGCCGAGGACCGCGCCGCCGTGGGCCCGGTCCTGGAGGCGCTCAAGGGCGCCCGGCTGCTCGTGCCCGTCGTCGCCGTACTCGGCGAGGTGGAGGAGGACGAGAACGGCCTGCGCCACGAGAAGACCAGCGACATGGCCGTACCGACCCTGAAGGCCGGCGACCGCACCGCGCTGCCCGCCTTCACGTCCACGGAGTCGCTCGCCCGCTGGGACCCCGCGGCCCGCCCCGTCGCCGTACCCGTGCACCAGGCGCTGCAGGCCGCCGCGCACGAGAAGGCGGACACCGTCGTACTGGACCTGGCCGGACCCGTGCCGTTCGAGCTGACCGGAGCGGTGCTGCTGGCGCTGGCCGAGGGGCGTACGACGACCGATCCGCTCGCGGACCCGGCCGTGGCCGGTGCCGTGCGCACCGCCCTGGCCGACGAGCCCGCCGTGCTCCGCGCCCACCTCGGGCCCGGCCGGGCCGACGGCACGCTGGCGCTGGTCCTGGACCCGGCCGCCGACGCGGCGCGGGCCGCCCGTGCCGTCGCCGAGCGGCTGGCCGCCGACGACACACTGAGGGCCCGCCTGGTGCGCGGCCTCGACCTGGCACTGCTGCCGGCCGGGGCGACGCCGCCGGGCGAGCCCTTGTACGTGCGGGGATAGCTCCTGCGAGGTCGGCGGGCGGCGGTCAGCCGTAGACCGCGCCCGTGTACTTCTCGCCCGGACCCTGGCCCGGCTCGTCCGGGACGAGCGAGGCCTCGCGGAAGGCCAGTTGGAGGGACTTCAGGCCGTCGCGCAGCGGCGCCGCGTGGAACGAGCTGATCTCGGTGGCCGTCGCGTCCAGCAGACCGGCCAGCGCGTGCACCAGCTTGCGGGCCTCGTCCAGGTCCTTGTGCGCGTCGCCCTCCTCGGTCAGGCCCAGCTTCACGGCGGCGGCGCTCATCAGGTTGACGGCGACCGTCACGATCACCTCGACCGCGGGGACCTCGGCGATGTCGCGGGTCATGGCGTCGAAGTCGGGATTCGCCGATGATTCAGCGGGGGTCTCACTCATGCCGCACACGATAGGCGCAGCGGGGGAGCGCACCCCACCCGGACTCGGTTAGCCCTTCCCCCGCCGAGCTGCTAACCTTGTGTAACGACCGGTCGGACACGTACGCCCACGGCAGCGGATCCGGCCCACAAGTGGAGGCTTCGAACTCCCACCTGGCCGTCCTCCGGACGGCGGGTCACCGGTCAGGCGGCCCCGTCCCACGGCGGTGACCAGCCCGAAGTCGCGCCCCGCGGTCATCGCGGCGGTGCTCCGGTAGCAGTTCGAGGAGCCCCGCCTGTGATCGTCCGGGGCATTTTTTGTGCGCCGGCGCGGTTAGGTCTATCGAACACAGACGTTACGCGGCTGTCCGCCAGACCGTCGCGTGGTGCTACCGAGGAGGATCCATCAGCGCCGAGCCCCGCATCAACGACCGGATTCGCGTTCCCGAGGTGCGACTTGTCGGTCCCAGCGGCGAGCAGGTCGGGATTGTCCCGCTTGCCAAGGCCCTGGAGCTTGCGCAGGAGTACGACCTCGATCTCGTCGAGGTCGCGGCGAACGCCCGTCCGCCCGTGTGCAAGCTCATGGACTACGGGAAGTTCAAGTACGAGTCGGCCATGAAGGCCCGTGAGGCGCGCAAGAACCAGGCGCACACGGTCATCAAGGAGATGAAGCTCCGGCCGAAGATCGACCCGCACGACTATGACACCAAGAAGGGTCACGTCGTCCGGTTCCTCAAGCAGGGCGACAAGGTCAAGATCACGATCATGTTCCGTGGTCGCGAGCAGTCCCGGCCGGAGCTCGGCTACCGACTGCTGCAGCGTCTCGCGGAGGACGTCCAGGACCTCGGCTTCGTGGAGTCGAACCCGAAGCAGGACGGCCGGAACATGATCATGGTCCTCGGTCCGCACAAGAAGAAGACCGAGGCGATGGCCGAGGCTCGCCAGGCGCAGGAAGCGCGCAAGGCGGACGCGAAGGCCAACCCCGGCAAGTCGCAGAATGCCGCGGAGGCCGACGACGTCGAGGACGCCGAGGCTCCGGCCGAGGCACCCGCCGACGCGTGACCCCGGGGGACGCCAGTCCCCAGGACTCAACCGATACAAGAGCGACGCTCCCACCGTGCCCGGTTTCACGACCGGGCACCGGAGCGCCACCGACGAGGAGAGAACGGCGCTATGCCGAAGAACAAGTCGCACAGCGGTGCCAGCAAGCGCTTCAAGATCACCGGCTCCGGCAAGGTGCTCCGTGAGCGCGCCGGCAAGCGCCACCTGCTCGAGCACAAGTCGTCCCGCGTGACGCGTCGCCTCACCGGCAACGCCGAGATGGCCCCGGGCGACGCCGCGAAGATCAAGAAGCTTCTCGGCAAGTGACGTACGGGCGCCACTGAGCGCCGTACGGCAGGACCGGGACCCATTCGATACCGGGCCGCGTGAGGACCACCGCGGCCCCGCTACAAGGAGTTAAAAAGTGGCACGCGTCAAGCGGGCAGTCAACGCCCACAAGAAGCGCCGGGCGATCCTCGAGCAGGCCTCCGGCTACCGCGGTCAGCGTTCGCGCCTGTACCGCAAGGCCAAGGAGCAGGTCACCCACTCGCTGGTCTACAACTACAACGACCGCAAGAAGCGCAAGGGTGACTTCCGCCAGCTGTGGATCCAGCGCATCAACGCCGCTGCCCGCGCCAACGGCATCACGTACAACCGCTTCATCCAGGGCCTGAAGGCCGCCAACGTCGAGGTCGACCGCAAGATCCTCGCCGAGCTGGCCGTCAACGACCCCAACGCGTTCGCCGCGCTCGTCGAGGTCGCGCAGAAGGCGCTGCCGAGCGACGTGAACGCGCCGAAGGCCGCGTGACGCTGCGCCGGCTTGAGCCGTAGTTGAAGGGACCCGCAGGCTGTGAGCCTGCGGGTCCCTTCGGTTGCCGTTGTTCGGTTCGTTGTCCGCCGCGGGTGCGTCGTGGCTGGTCGCGCAGTTCCCCGCGCCCCTTCGGGGGCGCGTTGCAGTCCGTGGCGATTCAGATGTGAAGGTGAGCGAGAGTGCGTCCTGTCAGCCCCGAGCTGATTTCTCCCCGGTCCCCCCGTGTGGCCGCCGCACGGCGGCTGGGCAAGCGGAACTTCCGGGGGAAGGAGCGGCTGTTTCTGGCCGAGGGGCCGCAGGCCGTGCGGGAGGCCGCGGGGTACGGGGAGACGCTGGTCGAGCTGTTCGCGACCGTGGAGGCCGCCGAGCGGTACGCCGACATCGTGGGGGCCGCGCGTGACGTCGGTGCCCGGGTGCACCTCGCCGCCGACTCGGTGATCGAGGACATCTCCACCACCGTCACCCCGCAGGGTCTCGTCGGGGTCTGCCGGTTCCTGGACACGCCCTTCGAGGAGATCCTCGCCGCCCGGCCCAAGCTGGTCGCCGTCCTCGCGCACGTGCGGGACCCCGGCAACGCGGGCACCGTGCTGCGCTGCGCCGACGCCGCCGGGGCCGAGGCGGTCGTACTCACCGACGCCTCCGTCGACCTGTACAACCCCAAGGCCGTGCGCGCCTCCGTCGGCTCGCTGTTCCACCTGCCGGTCGCCGTCGGCGTCCCCGTCGAGCGGGCCGTCGCCGGGCTGCGGGACGCCGGGGTGCGGGTGCTGGCCGCCGACGGCGCGGGCGAGCACGACCTCGACGCCGAGCTGGACGCCGGCACCATGGGCGGGCCCACCGCCTGGGTGTTCGGCAACGAGGCCTGGGGGCTCCCGGAGGAGACCCGCGCCCTCACCGACGCCGTCCTGCGCGTCCCGATCCACGGGAAGGCGGAGAGTCTGAACCTCGCGACCGCCGCCGCCGTATGTCTCTACGCGTCGGCGCGTGCACAGCGTGCCGCCGGAGGGTGCCGCTCCGTCACCGAGAGCTAGTAGGGTGACCAGCTCAAGGCCCCTGCGCGGTTGAGAGGTGGGGTACGGGGATGAGCGTCGGCACGAGCAGCGCACCGGGAGCACGCCAGGTGCCGCGTCCGCCCGCGCCCCGTACGTCCGGCGATCCCGCCGACCTCGGCATCGACCCGGACCAGCTGCCCGACGGCCTGGTCGTCGCGGACGAGCACGGCCGGGTGATCTGCTTCAACGCGGCCGCCGTCCGCATCACCGCCACCCCCGCCGCCGAGGCCCTCGGCAGGCCCCTGGAGCGCGCCCTGCCCCTGGAGGACCTGGAGGGCCGCCGCTGGTGGCAGCTGACCGACCCCTACGGCGGCCTCGCCATCCGGGTCCGCCAGCCCGAGCGCAACCTCCTGCTGCCCGGCGGACGTGAGGTCCTGGTCACCGCCCGCTACGTGCGCACCGAACGCCTCGGCCCCGTCCACCGCGTCGTCGTCACCCTGCGCGACACCGAGGCCCGCCGCCGCACCGAGCGCAGCCACGCCGAGCTGATCGCCACCGTCGCCCACGAACTGCGCTCCCCCCTCACCTCCGTCAAGGGCTTCACGGCCACCCTGCTGGCCAAGTGGGAGAGGTTCACCGACGACCAGAAGCGGCTGATGCTGGAGACCGTCGACGCCGACGCCGACCGCGTCACCCGCCTCATCGCCGAGCTGCTCGACATCTCCCGGATCGACTCCGGCCGCCTGGAGGTGCGTCGCCAGCCCGTCGACATCGGCGCCGCCGTCGGCCGCCACATCCAGGCGTACGTCGCCGCCGGCCAGGAGGCCGACCGGTTCCTGCTCCGTCTCGCCCAGCCGCTGCCCGACCTGTGGGCCGACCCCGACAAGGTCGACCAGGTGCTGAGCAACCTGCTGGAAAATGCCGTGCGGCACGGCGAGGGAACCGTCACCATTGACGTCACGCCCACGGCGTCCCCCCGCGAAGGGGAGGACACCGGCACGTCGGTCACGGTGAGCGACGAGGGGGCGGGCATCCCGGAGGAGTCCATGAACCGCGTCTTCACCCGCTTCTGGCGGGGCAGCAAGCGCGGTGGCACCGGCCTCGGGCTGTACATCGTCAAGGGCATCGTCGAGGCCCACGGCGGCACCATCACGGTCGGCCGCGCCCCCGGCGGCGGCGCCGAGTTCCGATTTACGTTGCCCGTGGCGGCACCGGCGTACCTCAGCTGAGAAGCACCAGAGGCGGCCGACGACCCCCACGGGCGTAATCCGCGTTCCACAGCCCCGTTAGACTCGGTCTTTGGCACCTTTGCGTCCAGATCCGCAGACGAAGCGTCGACGAAGCGTCTCCGCCGCGTCTGCTGACCGTAGACGGGGCGTCCCAGCCAGCCAATCGGAAGCACGGGAAGAGATGTCGGCACCGAATAAGTCGTACGACCCAGTCGAGGTCGAGGCGTTGAAACCGGAAGAGATCGAGCGCATGCGGGACGAGGCGCTCGCCGCCTTCGCCGCCGCGGACTCCCTCGACGCGCTCCAGGAGGCCAAGGTCGCCCACACCGGCGGCACCTCCCCGCTGGCGCTGGCCAACCGCGAGATCGGCGCCCTGCCCCCGCAGGCCAAGGCGGAGGCCGGCAAGCGCGTCGGCATGGCCCGCGGTGCCGTGAACAAGGCGCTGGCCGCCCGCCAGGAGGAGCTGGAGGCGGAGCGGGACGCGCGGGTCCTGGTCGAGGAGGCCGTGGACGTCACGCTGCCCTACGACCGGGTACCGGCCGGCGCCCGGCACCCGCTCACCACGCTCTCCGAGCGCATCGAGGACATCTTCGTCGCCATGGGCTACGAGGTCGCCGAGGGCCCCGAGGCCGAGGCCGAGTGGTTCAACTTCGACGCCCTCAACATCGGCCCGGACCACCCGGCCCGCGGCGAGGCCGACACCTTCTTCGTGGCGGGCCCCGAGGGCGGATCCGAGTCCGGCGTCGTGCTGCGCACCCACACCTCGCCCGTGCAGATCCGCTCGGCGCTCGACCGCGAGCTGCCGGTCTACGTGATCTGTCCCGGCCGCGTGTACCGCACCGACGAGCTGGACGCCACGCACACCCCCGTCTTCCACCAGGTCGAGCTGCTCGCCGTCGACGAGGGCCTGACCATGGCGGACCTCAAGGGCACCCTGGACCACATGGTCCAGTCGCTGTTCGGCGCGGAGATGAAGACCCGGCTGCGGCCGAACTTCTTCCCCTTCACCGAGCCGTCCGCCGAGATGGACATGCTCTGCTACGTCTGCAAGGGCGCCTCCGTCGGCAACCCCGACCGGCCCTGCCGCACCTGCTCCAGCGAGGGCTGGATCGAGCTGGGCGGCTGCGGCATGGTCAACCCGCGGGTGCTCGTCGCCTGCGGCGTCGACCCGGAGAAGTACAGCGGCTTCGCCTTCGGGTTCGGCATCGAGCGGATGCTGATGTTCCGCCACAACGTCGAGGACATGCGAGACATGGTCGAGGGTGACGTCCGGTTCACCCGGCCGTTCGGGATGGAGATCTGATGCGGGTCCCGCTTTCCTGGCTGCGGGAGTACGTCGACCTGCTGGCCACCGAGACCGGCCGCGACGTGCAGGCCAAGCTGATTTCGGCCGGTCTGGAGGTCGAGACCGTCGAGCACCTGGGCGCCGACCTCAAGGGCCCCCTCGTCGTCGGCCAGGTGCTGACCATCGAGGAACTGGAGGGCTTCAAGAAGCCGATCCGCTTCTGCACCGTGGACGTCGGCCAGGCCAACGGCACCGGTGAGCCCCAGGAGATCGTCTGCGGCGCCCGGAACTTCGCCGTCGGCGACAAGGTCGTCGTGGTCCTGCCCGGCGCCACCCTGCCCGGCGGCTTCTCGATCTCCGCCCGCAAGACCTACGGCAAGACGTCCCACGGCATGATCTGTTCCAGCGACGAGCTGGGCATGGGCGACGACGGCACGCACGGCATCATCGTGCTGCCGCCGGAGACCGAGGTCGGCAAGGACGCCATCGAGCTGCTGGAGCTGGTCGACGAGGTGCTGGACATCGCCGTCACCGCCAACCGCGGCGACTGCCTGTCCATCCGCGGCGTCGCCCGCGAGGCCGCCATCGCCTACGGTCTGCCGCTGCGCGATCCCGCCCTGCTCGACGTGCCCGGCCCCAACGCCTACGGCTACCCGGTGAAGATCGCCGACCCCACCGGCTGCGACCGCTTCACCGCCCGTACCGTGACCGGCCTCAGCGCCGAGGCCCGCTCGCCGATCTGGCTCCAGCGGCGCCTGCAGAAGGTCGGCATGCGCCCGATCTCGCTGGCCGTCGACGTCACCAACTACGTGATGATGGAGCTGGGCCAGCCCCTGCACGCCTACGACCGCTCCCTGGTCCAGGGCACCATCGGCGTACGCCGGGCCCAGGAGGGCGAGAAGATCGTCACCCTGGACGGCACCGAGCGGAAGCTGCACGCCGAGGACCTGGTCATCACCGACGACCGCGGCCCCATCGGCCTCGCGGGCGTCATGGGGGGCGCCAACACGGAGATCGCGGACCACGGCGACACCGAGAACGCGACGAGTGACGTGGTCATCGAGGCCGCCCACTTCGACCAGGTGTCCATCGCGCGCACCGCCCGCCGGCACAAGCTGTCGTCGGAGGCGTCTCGCCGCTTCGAGCGCGGAGTCGACCCGCAGGCCGCCGCCGCTGCCGCGCAGCGCACCGTGGACCTGCTGGTGCTGCTCGCGGGCGGCACCGCCGAGGCCGGGGTCACCGAGATCAGCGCCCCGTCCGCACCGCACACCATCAGCGTCCCGGCCGACCACCCGGACAAGGTCGCGGGCGTGGAGTACGGCCGCGAGACCGTCGTACGACGCCTCCAGGAGGTGGGCTGCGACGTCTACGGCCAGGACGAGCTGATCGTCACCGTGCCGTCCTGGCGGCCCGACCTCACCGACCCGAACGACCTCGCCGAAGAGGTCATCCGCCTGGAGGGCTACGAGAACCTGCCCTCCACGCTGCCCAGGCCCCCGGCGGGCCGCGGCCTCACCCCCCGGCAGCGGCTGCACCGCCGCGTCGGGCGGGCGCTGGCCGGTGCCGGTTACGTCGAGGCGCTGAACTACCCGTTCGTCGGCGAGCAGGTCTTCGACCAGCTCGGTCTCGACGCCGACGACCCGGCCCGCCGCGTCGTCAAGCTGGTCAACCCGCTCAGCGACGAGGAGCCCGCGCTGCGGACCTCGCTGCTGCCCGGCCTGCTGGGCGCGCTGCGCCGCAACGACGGCCGGGGCGCGCACGACCTGGCGCTCTTCGAGACCGGCCTGGTCTTCCTGCCGCGCGAGGAGCAGCGGGTCGCCGCCGACCTGCCCGTCGACCGGCGCCCCGGCGAGGACGACCTCGCCGCGCTGGACGCCGCGCTGCCCGACCAGCCCCGGCACGTCGCCGTGGTTCTGACCGGCGCCCGCGAGCAGGCCGGCTGGTGGGGCAAGGGCCGCCCGGCCGACTGGGCCGACGCGGTCGAGGCCGCCCGCACCGTCGCCCGCGAGGCCGGCGCCGAGCTGGGCGTCCGCAAGGGCCAGTACGGTCCCTGGCACCCGGGCCGCTGCGCCGAGCTGACGGTCACCGTGGACGGCGAGGAGCGCGTGATCGGGCACGCGGGTGAGCTGCACCCGCGAGTCCTGAAGACGCTGGGTCTGCCCGCGCGCACCTGCGCGATGGAGCTGGACCTGGACGCCGTGGCACGGGTCGGCGACGACACCCCGCAGGCGCCGGGCATCTCGACCTTCCCGGTCGCGACGCAGGACGTCGCCCTGGTGGTCGACGCGTTCGTCCCGGCGGCGGATGTCGAGGCGGCGCTGCGCGAGGGCGCGGGTGAACTCCTCGAGTCCATCCGGCTGTTCGACGTGTACGACAACGCGGAGCAGCTGGGTGAGGGGCGCAAGTCCCTGGCGTACGCGTTGCGCTTCCGCGCGGGGGACCGGACGCTGACGGTCGACGAGGCGTCGGCTGCCCGCGATGCGGCGGTCGCTCTCGCGGGCGAGCGGGTCGGAGCGGTGCTGCGTAGTTAGCGGTTCGCCCAAGGGGCGTGGGGTTCCTGCCGGTCGGCGCGGGTGCGTCGTGGTCGCTCGCGCAGTTCCCCGCGCCCCTTGGGGGTCCTCAGCGGAACGTGCCTTGCTTTTCAGGGGCACGGTCCTTCTGAGAGGCGTTGCGGTCATGCCGATGAAGAGCGCGGGGAACTGCGCGACCAGCCACGACGTGCCCGCAGCCGAGAACGCGCCCTCATCTGAAGGGCGATGAGTCGCACCGCACAGCCGGCGGAGCCGTCCGCCCCGCCACGGAGTGTCGGGCAGGCAGCCGGGCGGACGGCGTGGGAACGGGCCGCCGCACTGTACGAGGGGGAGCCGGCGGCCCGGCCGGCCTCTTTCGAGGTCCTTCAGTCAACCGGCCCGGAACTCTCCGCGACAGCGCGCACACGCTGCGGATGCGCGCACTGCGTTCACACCCCGTGTGAAGACCGACGCACTACGCTGTCGGCACCGATGCACCGGGGGGCACCCATGCAGCCCAACACCCTGCTCGACGCGATCCTCGACGAGGCCGGGATCTCGCACGCGGGACTGGCCGCGCACGTCAACCAGGCGGGCCGGGCGCGCGGGCTCGCACTGAGGTACGAACACACCGCCGTCGCACGGTGGTTGAAGGGGCAGCGGCCGCGCGGCCAGGTGCCCGACCTGATCTGCGAGGTCCTCGCGTCCCGGCTGCACCGCTCCGTCACCCTCGACGACATCGGCCTCGGCGTGCCCGGCGAACCCGCCGCCCCGCACACCGGCTCGCTGTCCGGGTTCGTGGAGCGCGCGACCGCCCTGTGGCGCTCCGACCAGCAGCAGCGCCCGCACATCCTGGGTGCCCCCGCCCTCACCGGCACGCCCGCCGTGCTGCCGGTGTGGGAGTGGGAGAACCCGCCCGAGGACACCGACGTCTCCCGCGGCGGGCGGCACCGGGTCACCGCGGCCGACCTGGAGACGGTGCGCTGCGCCCGTACGCACTACGAGCAGATGTACCGCAAGGCCGGCGGGATCGCGACCCGCGCCCGCATCGTCGGCTTCCTCAACTCCGAGGCCGCGCCGCTGCTGCGCGGCAGCTACACCGACGCCACCGGGCGGCAGCTGCACCGGGCCACCGGGGGCCTGGTGGCCGTCGCCGGGATCTGCGCGTACGACTCCGACGCGCACGGCCTCGCACAGCGCTACTTCCACCAGGCGCTGCGGCTCGCCAAGGCCAGCGGCGACCGGGGACTCGGCGCCTACGTCATCGCGCTGCTGGTCAACCAGGCGCTGTTCATGCGGGAGTACCGACAGGCCGTCGCCTTCGCCGAGGCCGCGCTGCGCGCCGCCGGCCGGCACATCACCCCGGCGCTCGCCTCCGACCTGTACGCGATGCAGGCCAAGGCGTACGCGCACCTGGGCGACGGCGGCGGCGCGCTCGCCTGCATCCGCCGGGCCGAGCAGGCCGCCGAGCGCATCCGGCGGGGGTACGAGCCCGACGAGACCGGCTACGTCCAGCCCGGGCTGGTCAACGTCCAGGTGGCGGAGGCGCTGCTGAGCCTCGGTGAACTCGCCGCGGCCGGGGAGCACGCGACGGCGGCCGTCGACACCCCCGCGCACGACCGGGGCCGCGTGCACCGGCTGGCCATGCTCAGCACGATCGAGCTGCGCCAGGGCAACGCCGACAAGGCGGTCGCCACCGCCGTGCGGATGGCCGAGCAGGCCCGGGGAATGGAGTCCCAGCGGCTGCGCGACCGACTGCGCGCGGTCCGCGAGCACCTGGTGAGCAGCGGTTGCGCGGGCACGGCGGAGGCCGCCGAACTCATCGACGGGGCACTGCGCGTACCGCTGTAGGCGGCCCGTCCGCGCGACCCTGCGCCCACCCCTGCGCCGTGAGCGGCCGTCGTACGCCTGCTGCCGGACGGCTGCTGCTGCGATATTGCCACCTACTCAAAGAAAGGTGGCAGAACCGTGCAGTGGACGAAACAGAGCGAACAGAATGTGTATTCAAATCGCTGGTTCAGCGTCAATCTCGCCGATGTCGCCTTACCGGACGGCCGGCACCTCGACCACTTCCTGATACGTATGCGTCCCGTGGCCGTGGCCACGGTCGTGAACGAGGCGGCCGAGGTCCTGCTGCTGTGGCGGCACCGTTTCATCACCGACAGCTGGGGCTGGGAACTCGCGGCCGGCGTCGTCGAGGACGGCGAGGACGTCGCGGTGGCGGCGGCCAGGGAGCTGGAGGAGGAGACCGGCTGGCGGCCGGGACCGCTGCACCACCTGATGAGTGTGGAGCCCTCCAACGGTCTCACCGACGCCCGGCACCACATCTACTGGAGCGACGAGGGCACGTACGTCGGACACCCCGTGGACGACTTCGAGTCGGACCGCCGGGAATGGGTGCCCCTCAAGCTCGTACCCGACCTCGTCGCCCGCGGGGAGGTCCCGGCCGCCAACATGGCGGCCGCGCTACTCCTGCTGCGCCACCTCAGGCTCGGACGCGATCAGCCGTAGGCGTAGAAGCCCGAGCCGCTCTTGCGGCCGAGGCGGCCCGCGTCGACCATGCGCTGGAGCAGCGGGGGAGCGGCGTACAGCGGCTCCTTGTACTCCTCGTACATCGAGTACGCCACCGAGGCGACCGTGTCCAGGCCGATCAGGTCGGCCAGCTTCAGCGGACCCATCGGGTGGGCGCAGCCCATCTCCATGCCGTTGTCGATGTCCTCGCGGCTGGCGATGCCGGACTCGAACATCCGGATCGCGGAGAGCAGGTAGGGGATCAGCAGCGCGTTGACCACGAAGCCGGAGCGGTCCTGGGCGCGGATCGCGTGCTTGCCCAGCACCTTCTCGGTGAACAGCTGGGCCCGGCTGAGCGTGCCCTCGGAGGTGGTCAGCGCCGGGATCAGCTCGACCAGCTGCTGGACCGGGGCCGGGTTGAAGAAGTGGATGCCGATGACGTGGTCGGGCCGCGAGGTGGCGACCGCCAGCTTCACCAGCGGGATCGAGGAGGTGTTGGAGGCCAGGATCGCGTCCGGACGGGTCACGACCTGGTCGAGCACCTGGAAGATCTCGGTCTTGACCTGCTCGTTCTCGACGACCGCCTCGATCACCAGATCACGGTCGGCGAACTCGCCGAGGTCGGTGGTGAAGCTCAGGCGCGCCTGGGTCGCGTCCCGCTCCTCCTCGGTGATCTTGCCGCGCTCGGCCGCTTTGGTCAGCGAGTTGTACAGCCGGGTGCGGCCGATCTCCAGAGCCTCACCGGTGGTCTCGGCGACCATCACCTCCAGACCCGAGCGGGCGCACACCTCGGCGATGCCCGCTCCCATCTGACCGCAGCCCACCACGCCGACGCGTGCGATATCTCCCGAGATGCCGGTCACATCGTCCCTTTCGCTGACTCCACGGCTGGCAGCAGGCATGCCGGGGTCCCCGTCGCCTGCTCCGATCGAGCACGTTACCCCCGAATGGTCACGGATCCGTCTCCCGGGTCGGGCATGCTGAGGCCCCGTACACGATCCGTGACCGTACGGATCCACTGCGTTCAGGAGGTCTTCCCATGGGCGGTGTATCGCGCCGTGCCTTCACGGTGGCGGCGTTGTCGGCGTTCACGCTCGTGCCCGAGGCGTCCGCGGCGGCCCCGGGTCCCGCGAAGCCGGCGCCCCCGCGCAGCGCCGCCGCCGGGATGCGCGGGATGTGGCTGGCCACCGTGGCCAACCGCGACTGGCCCACCCGTGCGGGGCTGCGCGCCGCCGAGCAGCGCGCGGAGCTGATCGAGCACCTCGACAACGCGGTCCGGCACCGCCTCAACACGGTGATCCTCCAGGTGCGCCCGACGGCCGACGCGCTGTGGCCCTCGGCGCACGAGCCGTGGTCGCAGTACCTGTCCGGCAGTCAGGGCCGCGACCCGGGCTGGGACCCGCTGGGCACGGCCGTGGAGGAGGCCCACGCCCGCGGCCTTCACCTGCACGCCTGGTTCAACCCGTACCGCGTCGCCACCCACGACGACCCGGCCCACCTCGTCTCCTCCCACCCCGCACGGAAGAACCCCGGCTGGGTGGTGCCGTACGGCGGGCAGCTCTACTACAACCCCGGGCTGCCCGAGGTCCGGGCCTTCGTGCTGGACGCGGTCATGGACGCGGTGGCGAAGTACGCGGTGGACGGGGTCCACTTCGACGACTACTTCTACCCCTATCCGGTGGCGGGCCAGAGCTTCGGCGACGGCGGGACCTTCGGCACCTTCGGCACCGGCTTCGCCACGAAGGCCGACTGGCGCCGGGACAACATCGACCGCCTGGTGCGCGAGACCGCACAGCGCGTCAAGGAGGTCCGGCCCGCCGCCCGCTTCGGCGTCAGCCCCTTCGGCGTGTGGCGCAACGCCGCCACCGACGAACGCGGCTCCGACACCAGGGCGGGCGTGCAGACCTACGACGACCTGTACGCGGACACCCGCAAGTGGGTGCGCGAGGGCTGGATCGACTACGTCGTGCCGCAGCTGTACTGGAACATCGGGATGGACGGCGCCGACTACGCGAAGCTGCTGCCCTGGTGGGCCGAGGTGGCCCGGGGCAGCCGCACCCAGCTGTACGTGGGGGAGGCGCTGTACAAGTCCGGCGACCCGGCCCAGCCCGCAGCCTGGCAGGACCCGGCCGAGCTGTCCCGCCACCTCGCGCTGGCCGCGCGCCACCCCGAGGTCCGCGGGCACGTCTACTTCTCCGCGAAGGACGTCGCCGAGGACCGCGGCGGCGCGATGGCGCGGGTGGCCGCCGACCACTACGCGCAGCCGGCCACCGTCCCGCGCTGAGCCGCTCCCGCGCGCGGCGCGGCCACCGCGCTACAGATGGGTCTCCCTGTGCCGGATCTCCGAGTCGGGGCCGGGCGAGCACACGGCCTCGTGACCGTCCTCGAACCGGACCCGGTACGGGGGAGTGCCCTTGTCGCCCATGACTTCGACGATCTCCGCGACCTTGTCGTGCTCACCGACCACCCGGCCGTGCTGGACCAGCTGGTCGCCCTTGGTTGCGTGCATCCGTGAGGCCTCCTCACCTGTGTGCCGCCCGGGGGCAGGGTCTGAGGGGTTGAGGATCTGAGGGTCTGACCGGGGCTAACCCCTGGCCCGCTGGGTGACCGCGATGCACACCAGTACGGCCGCGGCCGTCAGCGGAGCGGCCACCGGCAGGTGCTCGCCCAGGAGAAGTACCGACCACACCAGTGTGAGCAGCGGCTGGGCCAGCTGCAACTGGCTGGCCTTCGGGATGCCGATCGCCGCCATGCCCCGGTACCAGACGACCAGGCCGAGGAACTGCGAACCCATCGCCACCCACAGCAGCCCGGTCACACTGTGCGCCGTCAGGTGCACCGGCTCGGCCGACAGCGCCACCGCCGCCATCGGCACCGTCAGCGGCAGACACAGCACCAGCGCCCAGCCGATGACCTGCCACCCCGGCATCTGACGGGCCAGCCGGCCGCCCTCCGTGTAACCGGCCGCGCACACCAGCAGCGCCCCGAAGAGGTAGGCGTCGGCCGAGGTCAGCGCGCCGCCGCTCTGCTGCACCGTGAAGGCGATCACGGCCGCCGCGCCCGCCAGGGCCGCGATCCAGAAGGTGCGCGAGGGGCGGGTGCCGACGCGCAGGGCGGACAGCAGCGCGGTGGTCAGCGGCAGCAGCCCCACCACGACGGCGGCGTGTGCGGTGGTCGAGGTCTGCAGGGCGAGCGTGGTCAGCAGGGGGAAGCCCAGCACCACCCCGGCACCGACCACCCCGAGGCCGAGCCAGTGCCGCCGCTCGGGCGGTGCCACCCGCAGGACCACCAGGCAGGCACCGGCGACGGCGGCGGCCAGGACGCTGCGCACGGCGATCAGGGACCAGGGGCCGAAGCCCTCCAGACCCCAGGCGGTGGCCGGGAAGGTGAGGGAGAAGGCGACGACGCCCAGGGCGGCCTGGACGGTGCCGAGGGAGGCGCCGCCGGGCATCGCGCTCGCGGCGCCGACTGCTATCCGGGGCGATGCGGTAGCGCTACTCTGTGCTCTCATGCAAGAGCGTAGCAGCGTCGCTGACCTGGTGACCGTGTTGCGACGGGAGCTGAACCGCTACTCGCCCGGCGGAAAGCTCCCGTCCAGCCGGGCCCTCGTCGACCGGTTCCGGGTGAGCCCCGTGACGGTCTCCCGTGCCCTGGCCCAGCTGGCCGCCGAGGGGCTGGTCGTCACCCGGCCCGGCGCCGGCGCCTTCCGTGCCGCGCCGCGCCCCTCGGCCGCACCCGCCGGGGACACCTCCTGGCAAGAGGTCGCGCTCAGCGCCGACGGGGCCGCCGACCTCGTACCGCGATCCGTGGACGCCTCCGGGGTCCTGGTCTCGCTGGCCGCCCCGCCACCCGGTGTCGTGGAGTTCAACGGCGGCTACCTGCACCCGTCCCTGCAGCCGGAGCGGGCGATGGCGGCGGCCCTGGCCCGGGCCGGGCGGCGGCCGGGTGCCTGGGGCCGGCCGCCGGTGGAAGGGCTGCCGGAGCTGAGGGAGTGGTTCGCGCGCGGCATCGGCGGCGCCATCACGGCGGCCGAGGTGCTGATCACCGCGGGCGGCCAGTCCGCGCTGGCCACCGCGCTGCGCGCGCTCGCCCCGCCCGGCGCCCCCGTGCTCGTCGAGTCCCCGACCTACCCCGGCATGCTGGCCATCGCGCGGGCGGCCGGACTGCGCCCGGTGCCCGTTCCCGTGGACGCCGACGGCGTACGTCCGGCCCTGCTCTCCGACGCCTTCCGCGCCACCGGTGCCCGCGTCTTCGTCTGCCAGCCCCTGTTCCAGAACCCGACCGGAGCCGTGCTCGCGCCCGAGCGGCGCGCGGAGGTGCTGCGCATCGCGCGCGCGGCCGGTGCCTTCGTCGTGGAGGACGACTTCGTGCGCCGGCTGGTGCACGAGGACGCGGGCCCGCTGCCCGCCCCGCTTGCCGCCGACGACCCGGACGGCGTCGTCGTCCACGTGTGCTCGCTGACCAAGGCGACCTCGCCCAGCTTCCGGGTGAGCGCCCTGGCCGCGCGCGGGCCGGTCCTCGAGCGCCTGCGCGCCATCCAGATCGTCGACACCTTCTTCGTGCCCCGGCCGCTCCAGGAGGCGGCTCTGGAACTCGTCGGGTCGCCCGCCTGGCCGCGCCATCTGCGCGCGGTGTCGGCCGAGTTGAGGGCCCGCCGGGACGCCATGACCTCCGCCCTGCGTCTGGAGCTCCCCGAGATCTCCCTGGCCCGCATCCCCTCCGGCGGCTACCACCTGTGGCCGCGCCTGCCGGAGGGCGCCGACGAGAACGCCCTGACCTCGGCCGCCCTGCGCGCGGGCGTCGCGATCACGCCTGGCCGCCCGTACTTCAGCGCCGAACCCCCGGCCGCCCATGTCCGGCTGAGCTTCGCTGCGGTCGCGAACGTCGCGGAGATCGCGGAAGGGGTACGGCGCCTGCGCACCGCCTGCCAGGAGGTGTGGGGCGGCTGACGGAGGCCGGGGGATATCCGGTCGACGCGCTGTCCCCGGCCCTGCGAGCATCCCGGCATGACCGACACGCCGAGGCTCCCCGAGGGCTACGAGATCTCCGCCGACCCGGACCGCATCGACGCCGGGCGCGTGCACCACTGGCTGTCCACCGACGCGTACTGGGCCCTGGGACGGACCCGCGAGAAGCAGGACCGGGCCATCGGGGCCTCGCTCAACTTCGGGGTGTACGACGCGGTCTCCGGCGAGCAGGTCGCGTACGCCCGGGTGGTCACCGACCTGGCCACCTTCGCGTGGCTCTGCGACGTGTACGTCGACCCGTCGGTGCGGGCCAAGGGCCTGGGCACGGCGCTGGTCGCGGCCGTGCGCGAGCACCTGGCGCCCCACGGGCTGCGGCGCATCCTGCTGGCGACGCACGACGCGCAGGGCGTCTACGAGAAGCTCGGGTTCAGGGCGCTGGACCGGCCGGAGCAGTGGATGGCCTTCGCCTTCGGTCGGTGAGCCGTGGCACACCCTGGGTAACCCGCAGGTAACACCCCTTGACCTGGACACCTTCGCACTCCACCATCACCGCATGGCGCTTCGGGTCACGTTCGTCGCGGCTGCGCGCAGCTCACCGCTGCTGGCGGAGCGCTTCGACGACGACCGGCCGCTGGACCGGGCCGGCTGGGACGAGGCGGTGCGCGCCGCGGGCGACCTGCTGCCGCTGGCGGCGGCCGAGTTGCGCTACTGCTCGCCCACGCCCCGCAGCCGCGCCACCGGTGACGCCCTCGGCTGTGCTCCGCTGGCCCAACTCGCCCTGCGGGACTGCGACATGGGCCGGTGGCGCGGTCTGACACTCGGCGAGGCCATGGCCCGTGAGCCGGCGGCAGTGGACGCCTGGCTCGCCGATCCGCGCTCGGCGCCGCACGGCGGGGAGTCGCTGCTGGGCTTCATCACCCGCGTCGGCGGCTGGCTCGACACCCGCCCCGGCGAGGACGGCGACCGGATCGTCGCCGTGGCCGAGCCCTCGGTGATCCGGGCCGCGCTGGTCTACGCGCTGAAGGCGCCGCCCGGAACGTACTGGAACCTGGACGTCCGCCCGCTGTCGGCGACCACCGTGACGGGCCGGGCGGGCCGCTGGAGCCTGCGTTTCGAAGGCGCACCGGACCAGGGTGCTACGCACCCGGCGTTTCGCGAAGGTAATCCGTCGTGAGCAGCAGGTCCTTGGCCGGGCCGCCCACCCGCCACACGGTCCGCCAGCGGTCCGGGCCCCGGACGGTGAACTCGCCCCGGTAGAGGTCGGCGGCGCACGGGTGGTCGGCCACGTGGTGCCCCGAGGTCAGGTCCAGCCCGTGGAAGGGGCGGCCGTCCGCGAAGCGCACGTCGGCGCGGCCGGGCGCGCCGCCGGGCCGGTAGCGCAGCGTGCGCTCGGCCGGCCGGGTCACGCCCTGCCAGGTGAAGGCGCCCGACTCGCGGCCGACCAGCCCGCCGCCGTCGAGTGCGTCGAAGGACGTGACCCCCTCGAACCAGCCCTCGAGGCCGCTCGCCAGATCCCGCACCGACCGCTCGGTGCGCCAGCGCCCCGCGAGGTACGCCAGTACGTCGGGCACCGGCCACAACTCGCCCATTTCGACTCGCTTTCCCGCTCCGGCCCACTCGTTGCCGCGCGACCCATTGACGCGCCGCGACCCCCTCCCTATCTTGCCGTTCGAAGTGCTGACCAATGTCCGATATCTCGAACGAACTCGAACGACTTCTAGTGAGAGCCGCGGAGTATCCATGTCACGCACCCGCTGGAGACTCGGTCTCAGCGTCACCGCCCTCCTGACGGCCTCGGCCCTGCTGCCGTCCCCGGCACACGCCGAGGCCGTCGCCGACTACACGATCACCGTCGACCCGTCCGGGCAGGGCCCCACGATCGACGACACGATGTACGGCGTCTTCTACGAGGACATCAACCGTGCCGCCGACGGCGGCCTGTACGCCGAGCTCGTGCAGAACCGGTCCTTCGAGTACTCCACCGCCGACCACGCCTCGTACACACCGCTCACCGGGTGGGCGGCCGACGGCACGGCCGAGGTGGTGAACGACGGGGGCCGCCTCAACGAGCGCAACCGCAACTACCTCTCGCTGGCCGCCGGTTCCACCGTCACCAACGCGGGCTACAACACCGGCATCCGGGTGGAGAAGGGTGCGAGGTACGACTTCTCGGTCTGGTCCCGCGCCGAGAGCGGCACCACCCTCACCGTCGCCCTCCGGGACGCCGCGGGCATGCTCGCCAAGGCGCGCGAGGTGGCGGCGAAGGGGAAGTGGCGCAAGTACACCGCCACCTTCACCGCGACCCGCACCAGCAACCGCGGCCGCCTCGCCGTCACCACGACCGCTCCCGCCGCCCTCGACATGGTGTCCCTCTTCCCCCGCGACACCTACAAGCAGCAGCCGGGCGGCCTGCGCAAGGACCTCGCGGAGAAGATCGAGGCCCTCCACCCCGGCTTCCTGCGCTTCCCCGGCGGCTGCCTGGTCAACACCGGCTCCATGGCGGACTACAGCGCGGACTCCGACTGGCAGCGCAAGCGCAGCTACCAGTGGAAGGACACCATCGGCCCGGTCGAGGAGCGGGCCACCAACGCCAACTTCTGGGGCTACAACCAGAGCTACGGCCTCGGCTACTACGAGTACTTCCGCTTCGCCGAGGACATCGGCGCCATGCCGCTGCCCGTCGTCCCCGCCCTGGTCACCGGCTGCGGCCAGAACCAGGCCGTCGACGACGACGCCCTGCTGAAGCGGCACATCCAGGACACCCTCGACCTCATCGAGTTCGCCAACGGCCCCCGCACCAGCGAGTGGGGCGGCAAGCGCGCCGAGATGGGCCACCCCGAGCCCTTCCACCTCACCCACCTCGAGGTCGGCAACGAGGAGAACCTCCCGAAGGAGTTCTTCGCCCGCTTCGAACGGTTCCGCACCGCCATCGAGGCGAAGTACCCGGACATCACCGTCGTCTCCAACTCCGGCCCCGACGACTCCGGCGCCACCTTCGACACCGCCTGGCGGCTCAACCGCGACGCCGGTGTCGCGATGGTCGACGAGCACTACTACAACAGCCCGCAGTGGTTCCTCCAGAACAACGACCGCTACGACTCCTACGACCGGAAGGGCCCCAAGGTCTTCCTCGGCGAGTACGCCTCCCAGGGCAACGCCTGGAAGAACGCCCTCGCCGAGGCCGCGTTCATGACCGGCCTGGAGCGCAACGCCGACGTGGTCCAACTGGCCTCCTACGCCCCGCTGCTCGCCAACGAGGACTACGTGCAGTGGAGCCCGGACATGATCTGGTTCAACAACCACGCGTCCTGGGGCTCGGCCAACTACGAGGTCCAGAAGCTGTTCATGAACAACACCGGCGACCGCGTCGTCCCCTCGAAGGCCACCGGCACCCCCGACGTCAGCGGCCCCATCACCGGCGCCGTCGGCCTGTCGACCTGGGCGACGAGTGCGGCGTACGACGACGTGAGGGTGACCTCGGCCGACGGGGAGACGCTCCTGTCCGACGACTTCTCCGGTGACGCCTCGCGGTGGACCCACTCGGGCTCCGGCAACTGGACCGTCCAGGACGGCCAGTACGTCCAGACGGACACGGCGGCCGAGAACACCATGGTCACGGCGGGCGACCCGGCCTGGCACGACTACGACCTGCATGTGAAGGCCACGAAGAAGTCCGGCAAGGAGGGCTTCCTGGTCGCCTTCGGCGTCAAGGACACCGGCAACCACTACTGGTGGAACCTGGGCGGCTGGAACAACACCCAGTCCGCCGTCGAGCACGCCTCCGACGGCGGCAAGTCGACGCTCCTGTCCAAGGCCGGGTCGATCGAGACGGGCCGCGCCTACGACATCGACGTCAAGGTCCGGGGCCGCCAGGTCACCCTCTACCTCGACGGCGAGGAGTGGGGCAGCTTCACCGACGACAAGCCGGCCGAGCCGTTCCGCCAGACCGTCACGCGCGACGACCGCACCGGCGAAATGATCGTCAAGGTCGTCAACGCCCAGGACACGGCCGCCCGCACCGCCGTAGACCTCGGCGGCGCCAAGGTCGCGTCCAGGGCACGCGTCACCACGCTGGCCGCCGACCAGGACGCGGTCAACACCGAGACGGACACCCCGGTGACCCCGGTGACGTCCACCTTCTCGGGGGCGGCGAGCACGTTCACGTACACCTTCCCGGCGAACTCGGTGACGTTCCTCAGGATCCGACAGAGGTAGCCCGCCGGCCCGCCACCCGGACCGGCGACGAAACCGCCCGTCGCGCCGTCGGTCCGGGCTAGCGTGGGGACGCATGATCGTATGGCTCAACGGGACCCACGGCGCCGGCAAGACGACCACCGCCGCGCTCTTGCAGCGGCTGCTCCCGGATTCCCGGGTGTTCGACGCCGAGAAGGTCGGCGAGACGCTCATGGACATCACGCCGGGGCTGCCCGGGACGGACAACTTCCAGCACTGGCCGCCGTGGCGGCCGCTCGTCGTCGAGACCGCCCGGCACGTGCTCGACTACACCGGCGGCACCCTGGTGGTGCCGATGACCGTCCTGGTCGAGGAGTACTGGAGGGAGATCGCCGACGGCCTCGCCGCACACGCGATTCCCGTGCGGCACTTCGTCCTCCACGCCGATCAGGACACCCTGCGGGGGCGCATCGCGGGGGACACCGTGGTGGGGCCGAACTCGCCCTTTCGTCTCCAGTACCTCCAGCCCTACGCCGAGGCGGCCCGCACCTGGCTGCATGCCGAGGCCGAGGTGGTGGACACCACGCACCTCGCACCCGCCGAGGCCGCGCTGCGGATCGCGGAGGCCGTCAAGGCGTAGTGCCGGGCGGTCCATGCCACGGTGCGTTGCATAAACGTGCAGCGAAACGTATAGTCATGCCATCGAGGAGGAGGGTTTCCCATGGCGGTACGTGCGGCGGTGGCCGGAGCGAGTGGGTACGCGGGCGGTGAGCTGCTGCGTCTGCTCATGGCCCACCCCGAGGTCGAGATCGGCGCCCTGACCGGCAACTCCAACGCGGGGCAGCGCCTGGGCGCGCTGCAGCCGCATCTGCTGCCGCTGGCCGACCGGGTGCTGGAGCCGACGACGCCGGAGGTGCTCGGCGGTCACGACGTCGTCTTCCTCGCGCTGCCGCACGGGCAGTCCGCCGCCGTGGCCGAGCAGCTCGGTCCCGACGTCCTCGTCGTCGACATGGGCGCCGACTTCCGGCTGAAGGACGCCGGTGACTGGGAGCGGTTCTACGGCTCGCCGCACGCCGGCACCTGGCCGTACGGCCTGCCCGAACTTCCGGGTGCCCGCGCCGCGCTGGAGGGGTCCAAGCGCATCGCGGTACCCGGTTGCTACCCGACGGCCGTGTCCCTGGCCCTCTTCCCGGCGTACGCCGCGTCGCTGGCCGAGCCCGAGGCCGTGATCGTCGCCGCGTCCGGCACCTCCGGCGCCGGCAAGGCGGCCAAGCCGCACCTGCTGGGCAGCGAGGTCATGGGCTCCATGTCGCCCTACGGCGTCGGCGGCGGCCACCGGCACACCCCCGAGATGATCCAGAACCTCCGCGAGGTGGCGGGGGAGCCGGTCACCGTCTCCTTCACGCCGACCCTCGCGCCGATGCCCCGCGGCATCCTCGCCACCTGCACCGCGAAGGCGAAGCCCGCAATCACCGCCGAGACGGTGCGGGCCGCCTACGAGAAGGCCCTCGCCGACGAACCGTTCGTGCACCTGCTGCCCGAGGGGCAGTGGCCCGCGACCGCCTCCGTGTACGGCTCCAACGCCGTCCAGGTGCAGGTCGCCTACGACGACGCCGCGGGCCGGATCATCGCCATCAGCGCCATCGACAACCTGGCCAAGGGCACCGCGGGCGGTGCCGTCCAGAGCATGAACATCGCCCTCGGTCTCGACGAGACCACCGGACTGACGACGATCGGAGTTGCGCCGTGAGTGTGACGGCAGCGAAGGGGTTCACGGCGGCGGGCATCGCCGCCGGGATCAAGGAGAGCGGCAACCCCGACCTGGCCCTCGTGGTCAACACCGGCCCCCGACGCTGGGCCGCGGGCGTCTTCACCTCCAACCGCGTCAAGGCCGCGCCGGTCCTGTGGTCCGAGCAGGTCCTCAAGAGCGGTGAGCTGACCGCCGTCGTGCTCAACTCCGGCGGCGCCAACGCCTGTACCGGACCCAAGGGCTTCCAGGACACGCACGCCACCGCCGAGAAGGCCGCGGAGGTGCTCGGGACGGGGGCGGGCGAGGTCGCCGTGTGCTCCACCGGGCTCATCGGCGTCCTGCTGCCCATGGAAAAGCTGCTCCCGGGCGTGGAGACGGCCGCCGGCCAGCTCTCCGAGCACGGCGGCGAGAAGGCCGCCATCGCCATCAAGACCACCGACACCGTGCACAAGACGTCCGTCGTGACGAAGGACGGCTGGACCGTCGGCGGCATGGCCAAGGGCGCCGGCATGCTCGCTCCCGGCCTCGCCACCATGCTCGTCGTGATCACCACCGACGCCGACCTGGAGACCGAGGTCCTGGACCGCGCCCTGCGCGACGCCACCAGGGTCACCTTCGACCGGGTCGACTCCGACGGCTGCATGTCCACCAACGACACCGTGCTGCTGCTCGCCTCGGGCGCCTCCGGCGTCACCCCTCCGTACGAGGCGTTCGCCGAGGCCGTCCGCACCGTCTGCGACGACCTCGGGCAACAGCTCATCCGGGACGCCGAGGGTGCCAGCAAGGACATCAAGGTCGAGGTCGTGAACGCCGCGACGGAGGACGACGCCGTCCAGGTGGGCCGCACCATCGCCCGCAACAACCTCCTCAAGTGCGCCATCCACGGCGAGGACCCGAACTGGGGCCGGGTGCTCTCCGCCATCGGCACCACGTCCGCCGCCTTCGAACCGGACCGGCTCAACGTCGCCATCAACGGCGTCTGGGTCTGCAAGAACGGCGGCGTCGGCGAGGACCGGGAGCTGGTCGACATGCGCTACCGCGAGGTCCACATCGTGGCGGACCTCGCCGCGGGCGACGCCACCGCCACCATCTGGACCAACGACCTCACCGCCGACTACGTCCACGAGAACAGCGCGTACTCGTCATGAGCAGCGGACCCACGCGGAAGCACACCGCGCTCCCCAAGGCCCAGATCCTCATCGAGGCGCTGCCCTGGCTGACCCGGCACCACGGCAAGACCGTCGTCATCAAGTTCGGCGGCAACGCCATGATCGACGAGGACCTCAAGGCGGCCTTCGCCCAGGACGTCGTCTTCCTGCGGCACGCCGGCCTCAAGCCCGTCGTGGTGCACGGCGGCGGCCCGCAGATCAGCGCCGCCCTCGACCGGCACGGCATCGTCAGCGAGTTCAAGGCCGGCCTGCGCGTCACCACCGAGGACGCCATGGACGTCGTGCGGATGGTGCTGGCCGGGCAGGTGCAGCGCGAGCTGGTCGGGCTGCTCAACCAGCACGGACCGCTCGCCGTCGGCCTCACCGGTGAGGACGCGCACACGCTCACCGCCACCAAGCACCAGCCGGAGATCGACGGCGAACTCGTCGACATCGGCCGGGTCGGCGAGATCACCGCGATCGACACCGGCGCCATCGAGGCGCTGCTGGCCGACGGCCGCATCCCGGTCGTCTCCTCCATCGCCCGCTCCCAGGACGACCACCATGTCTACAACGTCAATGCTGATACGGCGGCTGCGGCACTCGCTGCGGCGCTCGGCGCCGAGACTCTCATGGTCCTCACCGACGTCGAGGGCCTCTACGAGGACTGGCCGAACTCCGACGAGGTGATCAGCCGCCTCACCGCGTCCGAGCTGGAGAAACTGCTGCCCGAGCTGTCCAGTGGCATGGTGCCGAAGATGGAGGGCTGCCTGCACGCCGTACGCGGCGGCGTCACCACCGCCCGTGTCATCGACGGCCGGGTCCAGCACTCGATCCTGCTGGAGATCTTCACCGACGAGGGGATCGGCACGATGGTCGTGCCGGACGAAGAGGGGGAGTCGTGAGCAACACGGAGCTGACCGAGCGGTGGCAGGGCACCCTCATGAACAACTACGGGACACCGCGCCTGCCCCTGGTGCGCGGCGAGGGCGCCCGTCTCTGGGACGCCGACGGCAAGGAGTACCTCGACTTCGTCGGCGGCATCGCGGTCAACGCGCTCGGCCACGCCCACCCGGCGGTGGTGGACGCGGTGAGCCGGCAGATCGCCTCCCTCGGCCACGTCTCCAACCTCTTCATCGCCGAGCCGCCCATCGCCCTCGCCGAACGGCTGCTCCAGCACTTCGGCCGCGACGGCAGGGTCTACTTCTGCAACTCCGGCGCCGAGGCCAACGAGGGCGCCTTCAAGATCGGCCGGCTGACCGGCCGGCCGCACATGGTCGCCACCCAGGGCGGTTTCCACGGCCGCACCATGGGCGCCCTGGCGCTGACCGGCCAGCCCGGCAAGCAGCAACCGTTCCTGCCGCTGCCCGGCGACGTCACGCACGTACCGTACGGCGATCCGCAGGCGCTGGCCGCGGCGGTCACCGAGGAGACGGCACTGGTGGTCATCGAGCCGATCCAGGGCGAGAACGGCGTCGTCGTGCCGCCCCCCGGCTATCTGAAGGCGGCCCGCGCCATCACCGCCGCCACCGGAGCGCTGCTCGTCCTGGACGAGGTGCAGACCGGCATCGGCCGGACCGGTCACTGGTTCGAGTACCAGGCCCACGAGGGCGTCCTGCCGGACGTCGTCACCCTCGCCAAGGGCCTCGGCGGCGGACTGCCCCTGGGCGCGACGGTCGCCTTCGGACGCGCCGCCGACCTCCTCCAGCCCGGCCACCACGGCACGACCTTCGGCGGCAACCCGGTCGCCTGCGCCGCCGGACTCGCCGTCCTCAACACCATCGAGGACGAGGGACTGCTCGACAACGTCAAGCGGCAGAGCGAGCGGCTGCGCGGCGAGATCGAGGCCCTGGGACACCCGTTGATCGCCCACGTCCGGGGCGCCGGACTGCTCCTCGGTATCGTGCTCACCGAGCCGCTCGCCGCCCAGGTGCAGCAGGCGGCTCAGGACGCCGGAATCCTGGTCAACGCGCCCGCACCCGATGTCGTACGGCTGATGCCCGCGCTGAACCTCGGCGACGACGTGGTGGACGCGTTCCTCGGGGCGCTGCCCGGCATCCTTGACCAGGCCGCCGACGCGGCCCACGGGGACGGACGATCCGGAGAATGAGACGACGATGAGCCACGCGCAGGAGCACGAGCAGACGGCCGGGCCCGCCCTGCCGCAGACCCGCACCGCACGCCACCGCCGGATCGTGGACATCCTCAACCGGCAGGCGGTGCGCTCGCAGAGCCAGCTGGCGAAGCTGCTCGCCGACGACGGGCTCACCGTCACCCAGGCGACGCTCTCCCGGGACCTGGACGAGCTGAACGCGGTGAAGATCCGCAACACCGACGGCGACCTCATCTACGCGGTGCCCAGCGAGGGCGGTTTCCGCACCCCGCGGGCGCCGCTCGGGGAGTCGGCCAAGGAGGAGCGGATGCGGCGGCTCTCCGCGGAGCTGCTGATCTCCGCGGAGGCGTCGGCGAACCTCGTGGTCCTGCGGACCCCTCCGGGGGCGGCGCAGTTCCTCGCCTCGGCGATCGACCAGGCGGAGCTGCACGACATCCTGGGCACGATCGCGGGCGACGACACGCTGATGCTGATCAGCCGGGAGCCCGCGGGTGGGCAGGCCTTGGCGGATCATCTGCTGCGGCTGGCCCAGAACGGCAACTGAAGGAGGCGGTGCGGAGGTCTGCCGACTGCGGCCACGTCGTGGCTGTTCGCGCGGTTCCCCGCGCCCCCCAGGGGGTTGCAGCCAGGGCGACTGCAGCGGCGCCCCGCCAACGCGGTGAGTGACAACGCCGGTACCTCGCTACAGCACCGGCCGGCTTTCCGCACCGGTCACCCCAACCACCCCGCCAATCCCCCCGTGCACCGCACCTCGTCCCCCGCGGTGATCAGCAGCGCCTCCACCCCCTCCAGCGACTCCAGCCACCGCAGCCCCTCCCGCGCCCCCATCGCGAACGCCGCCGTGGCCCAGCAGTCGGCCCACGTCAGCCGGGGTGCCACCACCGTCACGGACAGCAGGTCGGTCACCGCGGAGCGGCCGGTGCGCGGGTCGACGACATGCGCGCCGCGCTCGGCGGAACCGGACGTCGCCACGGCCAGCTCCGCCGCCCCCGCCGCCGAGACGACCGCCGCGAGCCCGCCCGGCCGCAGCGGGTCCGACACCCCGACCCGCCACGGCCGCGCCGCGCCCGGCGTGCCGAGCAACTGCACGTCCCCGCCGCCGTTGACGCTGACCCCGCTCGTACCGCCCGCCGCCGCGATCCGCCGCGCGGCGCGTTCCACGGCCCAGCCCTTGACGATCCCGGTCGGGTCGAGCCGTCCCTCGTACCGCGTGCTGAACCAGCCCTCGCTCACCCGCTCGGCCTCGGCGGCCAGCTCCAGCACCTCGGCGACCTCCGGAGCGCACGCGGCGACGGTGATCTCCCCGCGCGCCAGCCGGGAGATCTCGCTGCCGTCCCGGTAGGTGCTGAACACCTCGTCGGCCCGGTGCACCCCGGCGACCGCCTCGTCCAGTGCCGCCCGGACGGCTGCCGGTTCCCCGCCGCGGACGTCGAAGGAGAAGACGGTCCCCATCGCCTCCTCCACGTGACGCACCGCGGCGGGAGCCCGTGCGGAACCGGCTCCGGTGTCAGCCACCGGCCCGGTCCAGGGCGGACTGGAGGGACTGCTTGTATCCGGCGCTGGTGTAGGTGGCGCCGGAGACCGCGTCGATGTCGGCGGTGCCCGCGGCGACGGCCGCCCGGTTGAGCTTGGGCACGGCGTCGGTGGTGACCTGGTCGCTGCGGCCGCCCTTGGGCGCCTGGAGCGCCTCGGCGTCGGTGATCCTCCCGCCGCTGACGGTCACCCGGACCTGCACGGGCCCGTACTGGGTCTGAGCGGCGTCGCCGGTGAGCACCTGCGTGCCCTGCCCGGCGCCCGTGCCCGCGCCCTTCCCGGGGGCTCCGGAGCCGGCCGCCGCGGCCGCCTTGTCCAGCGCCGACTGGAGGGACTTCACGTACCCGGCGCTGGTGTAGGTGGCGCCGGAGACCGCGTCGATGTCGGCGGTGCCCGCGGCGACGGCCGCCCGGTTGAGCTTGGGCACGGCGTCGGCGGTGACCCGGTCGCTCTGCCCGCCCCTGGGCGCCTGCACCGCCTCGGCCTTGGTGATCTTCCCACCGCTCACGGTGAGCCGGACCTGCACGGGACCGTACTGCGTACTGGCCGCGTCGCCCGTGACGGTGCCGGCGGCCCCGGCGCCCCGGCGGCCCTGCGGCGACTGTGCGGCCACGGGCGGAGCCGCGCCGCCCGCCGCCGAGGCGGAGCCCGGGTCGGACGCCGGTTTCAGCGACAGCAGCAGCACGATCCCGGACACGGTGGCGGCCCCGGCGAGCACGGCACGCCGAACGGGGTGGCTTTTCCTCATCTGTCCTGGACTCCTGATGTCTGTCCGTCGCTCACATCTCGAACGACTCGTGGTGGATACGGCGAGCGGGGACCCCCGCGCCGCGCAGTGCCTCGTACACCGACTGGGCGAAGCCGGGCGGCCCGCACAGGAAGACGTCGTGGCGCTCGACGTCCGGGATCTTCCGGGCCAGGGTCTCGGCCGAGATGTCAGGACGCTCCCCGTCCGGGCTGTTGACCGCGTACATCAGCCGGGCCCCGCGCTCGTCGGCGATCCCGGCCAGCTCGTCCCAGAGCGCCAGATCCTGGGTGCTGTTGGCCCGGTAGAGCAGCGTGATGTCGCCGGACGCGCCGGGCAGCGTCTCGAACAGCGCCCGCATCGGCGTGATCCCGACCCCGCCCGCCACCAGCAGCACCTTGCCGCGGCTGCGGCGCTGGGCGGTCAGGGCGCCGTACGGGCCCTCCGCCCACACCCGGGTGCCGGGCGTCAGCTCACGCAGCCGGGCGCTGTGGTCGCCGATCGCCTTCACGGTGATCCGCAGCATGTCCGGGCGGGGCGCCGCCGACAGCGAGTACGGGTGCGAGCTGAACCGCATCCCCGGCGCCAGGAACCGCCAGCGGAAGAACTGCCCGGCCTCCGCGCCCATCCGGTGCAGCCGACGCCCGCCGATGAGCACCGACACGATTCCCGGCGTCTCCTCGATCACCGCCTCCACCCGCATCCGGTGCCGCAGGTTGAGACGCAGGGGGGTCAGGACCCGGTACCAGAGGACCAGTGCGGTCACCGAGCCGTACAGGGCGTACCAGACGGTCCTGGCGACCGGTTCGACGGCGAAGTCGTTGCCGGTGGTCAGCTGGTGCCAGAAGGTCAGGAACACCGCCGCGTAGGTGAGCAGGTGCACGTGGTACCAGGCGTCGTACGGGATCCGGCGGCGGACGGGGCCGACGGACAGGAACCCGATGACGACCAGCAGACCGGTGCCGATGGCCGCCTTGCCCATGTCCGGCAGCTGGTTCACCGAGTCGACCGTCTGCGCGACGATGTCGCCGAGGCCCTTGCCGGCCTGTGCCGCGTACCCCCACATGATCAGGAAGACGTGGGCCAGGACCAGGCAGAGGGTGTAGCGGCCGGTCATGGCGTGCCAGCGGGCGACCCGGTCGGACCCGACGCGCCGCTCCAGCGCCGGCACCCGGGCCATCTGGAGCACCACCAGCGCCATGAGGTACCCGGCGAGCAGTCCGGTGATCCGCCCGGCGCCGAGGATCTTGCCGGCGTCGTCGGAGATGGCGGGCGTGTTGCGCCACCACAGCCACAACACGCCCGCCGCGCCCGCCCATACGGCGAGCAGCAGGGGGACGGCGGGGGAGCGGCGCGGACGGATGCGCCGCATCGTCTGACGGCGGGCGGCACGGCCGCCGGCGAGCGTGGTGGTCACGGTTCCTCCGTGGGGGACTCGGCCCTTGGCCCACAGATACGCGCCGTGCCGGGCGAGCGTTCAGCCCGTGCCGGTAATGCCCTCCGCTGATGCCGTCCGTGTTCAGTACCGGGTGACGGCCGTCGCCCCGTGCGAGGTGCCGATCGCGATGTGCGGTGCTTCCCCCGGCTCGGCCCACCGCAGGATCCGCCGCATGGCCTCCTTCGGCACCGACACGCAGCCGGCCGTCGCCCCGCGCCCCTCGACGTGCAGGAAGATGCCCGCGCCGCGGCCGCGCACCGGACTCTCGTAGTTGAAGCCGACGACCAGGGCGTGGGCGTACTGCGCCGGATAGGTGACCAGGTGCTCGGCCTCGGTGGCCCGGCAGTCGGCGGGAAGCGGCTCGGTCCAGCGGTTGTAGGAGCGGGAGGCGTTGTCCTGGCACCACCAGGAGTCCTCGTGGACCGGGCGGTACCGGTACGCCGTGCCGGGCGGCGCGGGCTCGGTGCCGAAGGCGTACGGCAGGTCGTACAGGCCGGTCGGGGTGGTGCCGGTGCCCTGGACGCGCGCCGGCCCGTCGGTGAGTCCGCCGGACCCGAAGCGGGCCGGCGCGGAACCGGCCGCCACCCAGCGCCCGTCGCGCCCGCCCACGTGGTCCCACCAGGTGACGGTCCCCGTGGTCGAGCCGGTGTCCGGCGCGACGGCGGTGATCAGCTGGGTGCCGCCGCCCGTGTCGGCCATCCGGGCCGGAAGCGGCGCGGGAGCGGTCCCGTCGGCGGGGGCGGCGCCGAGCAGGAGGAGGGAAGTGGACACGAGGGCGGCGACGGCACCGGGGCGCATGGTTCAGACGGTAGAGGGAGGCAGCGGCAACGGCAGCCCGGGGAGGCCGTCGATGCTGGAGGCGATGTGCTCCTTCTTGGTGAAGTACGCGCTGAGCGAGGCGTCGTCCTCCCGCGCGAACCGCTTGCCGTGCAGGTCCCGGTCGCTCTCGTAGGCCATGAAGGGGACGGCGTAGCCGCAGGTGTCGCGGATGAGTTCGGCGTGCACGACGATGACCGCGCGCAGTCCGTGCGCGGTGGTGTCGATGTCCGGGAAGTGGGTGAGCAGGTCCGGGAAGCGGGGGTCGTCGCGGAAGACCGGCTCGCCGCGGCCGTGCACCCGGACGATGTTCGGCGGGCCCTGGAAGGCGCACCACATCAGGGTGATCCGCCCGTTCTCCCGCAGGTGGGCGATGGTCTCCGCGTTGGAGCCCGCGAAGTCGAGGTAGGCCACGGTCAGTTCGTCGAGCACCGCGAAGCAGCCCGTGAGGCCCTTGGGGGACAGGTTGACCGTGCCGTCGCCGGCCAGCGGAGCGGTGGCGGTGAAGAAGAGGGGCTGGGCCTCGATGAAGGTACGGAGTCTGCCGTCTATGCGCTCATAAGTCTTTCCCATGTCTAACGATTATGGGGGTGCGGGGCGCCGTGGGCGGCGCCAACCTGCAAGATTGACGAAACATGCAGAGTTCTGCATACTCATGCAGGACAGTGATCGTACGGTGAGGAGCGACCCTAGTGAGCAGCAACAGCGGTGACGTCCGGCTCTGGGGCGGCCGTTTCGCCGACGGTCCCGCCGAGGCACTGGCGAAGCTGTCCGCGTCCGTCCACTTCGACTGGCGGCTCGCGCCCTACGACATCGCCGGTTCGCGCGCCCACGCGCGCGTGCTGCACCAGGCCGGGCTGCTCACCGAGGACGAGCTGACCCGGATGATCGCCGGGCTCGACCGGCTGGAGGCGGACGTCGCCGACGGCTCCTTCACCGGCACCATCGCCGACGAGGACGTCCACACCGCCCTGGAGCGCGGGCTGCTGGAGCGCCTCGGCCCCGACCTCGGCGGCAAGCTGCGCGCCGGCCGCTCCCGCAACGACCAGGTGGCGACCCTCTTCCGGATGTACCTGCGCGACCACGCCCGGACCGTCGGCTCGCTGATCGCCGACCTCCAGGACGCGCTGATCGGCCTCGCCGAGGCCCACCCGCACGTGGCCATGCCCGGCCGCACCCACCTCCAGCACGCCCAGCCGGTGCTCTTCGCCCACCACGTGCTCGCCCACGCCCAGGCGCTGGGCCGGGACGCGGAGCGGCTGCGCCAGTGGGACGAGCGCACGGCCGTCTCCCCGTACGGCTCGGGCGCGCTCGCGGGCAGCAGCCTCGGCCTTGACCCGGAGGCCGTCGCCCGCGACCTCGGCTTCGAGCGCGGCAGCGCCGGCAACTCCATCGACGGCACGGCTTCCCGGGACTTCGTCGCCGAGTTCGCCTTCATCACCGCGATGATCGGCGTGAACGTCTCCCGGATCGCCGAGGAGATCATCATCTGGAACACGAAGGAGTTCTCCTTCGTGACCCTGCACGACGCCTTCTCCACCGGCTCCTCGATCATGCCGCAGAAGAAGAACCCGGACATCGCCGAGCTGGCCCGCGGCAAGTCCGGGCGGCTGATCGGCAACCTGACCGGCCTGATGGCCACCCTCAAGGCCCTCCCGCTCGCGTACAACCGCGACCTCCAGGAGGACAAGGAGCCGGTCTTCGACTCCATCGACCAGCTGGAGGTCCTGCTCCCCGCCTTCACCGGGATGATGGCCACGCTCACCGTGCACCGCGAGCGGATGGAGGAGCTGGCCCCGGCCGGGTTCTCGCTGGCCACCGACATCGCCGAGTGGCTGGTCAAGCAGGGCGTGCCGTTCCGGGTCGCGCACGAGGTGGCCGGCGAGTGCGTGAAGGTCGCCGAGGCCGACGGCAAGGAGCTGGACGAGCTGACCGACGAGCAGTTCGCCAAGATCTCCGCCCACCTCACCCCCGAGGTCCGCACCGTCCTCGACGTCCCCGGTGCCCTCGCCTCCCGCAGCGGCCGCGGGGGTACGGCGCCCAGCGCGGTCGCCGTCCAGCTCGCCGAGGTGAAGGCGGACGTGGCCGCCCAGCACGCCTGGGCGGACGCCAAGAAGTAGCGGCCGGAAGCAACAGCCGGTGTGCCCGGAGGGCATCGCGGTTACGTTGGTCAACAGCTCAGCAGCCCAACCGCTTCAGCAGTCGACCGAACGGAGCCCGCGATGCCCTTCGCCCGTCTGGCCGCGGCGACCACCCCCACCTGTCACATCGGGCTGGGTCTCGCCGCCGTCGGCCGCCCCGGCTACATCAACCTCGGCCGCGACCGCGACCTCGGAGAGGACCGCACCGTCGAGGCGCTGCGCGAACGCACCCACGACCTCCTCGACGCCGCCTACGCGCAGGGCGTGCGCTACTTCGACGCGGCCCGCTCCTACGGCCGCTCCGAGGAGTTCCTGGCCGGCTGGCTCCGCGACCGCCCCGACGTCGACGACGTGGTCGTCGGCAGCAAGTGGGGCTACACCTACACGGCCGACTGGTCCACCGACGCCGAGAAGCACGAGGTCAAGGACCACGGCGTCGCCACCTACGACCGCCAGCGCGCCGAGACCGACGCCCTGCTCGGCGACCGGCTCGACCTGTACCAGATCCACTCGCTCACCCCGGACAGCCCCGCCCTCACCGACAAGGAGCTGCACGCCAGGCTGGCCGAGGCCGCCGCGCAGGGCAGCACCGTCGGCTTCTCCACCAGTGGCCCCGCCCAGGCCGACACCATCCGCGCCGCGCTCGCGGTGACCGTCGACGGCGAGCCCCTCTTCCGCACCGTCCAGTCGACGTACAACGCGCTGGAGACCTCCGCCGGACCCGCGCTGGCCGAGGCGCACGAGGCCGGGCTCACCGTGATCGTCAAGGAGGGCATGGCCAACGGCCGGCTCGCGGAGCCGCACGCCCCCGACGTCCTGAAGGCCGTCGCCGAGGAGACCGCCCTGGGCTGCGACGCGGTCGCGCTCGCCCTGGTCCTGCGGCAGCCCTGGGCCGGTGTGGTGCTGTCCGGCGCGGCGACCGTCAACCAGCTCGGCTCCAACCTGCACGCCGCCGTGGTCGACCTCGACGACGACCAGGTGGCACGCCTCGGCGTACTGGCCGAGGACCCGCACGCCTACTGGGCGCGCCGCGGTCAGCTGCCCTGGCACTGAGACCGCAGCCCCGCCGAAACCGCAGAACCCGTGACCGCCCGAGAGGTGAGTCACGCACGCCCAGGGTGAGACAGTGATGTCTCATATGGGTTATCGTTGTCTCATGGCCGTCGATCGAGACCAGGTACTGCGCAGCGCCGCCGCCCTGCTGACCCGGAAATCCACCGCGACCATGGATGAGGTCGCCAGGGCCGCCGGCCTCAGCCGGGCCACCCTGCACCGGCACTTCGCCGGGCGGGACGCCCTCGTCCGCGCGCTGGAGTCGCTCGGCATCGCCGAGTGCGAGGCCGCGCTGAGAGCGGCCCGCACCGACGCGGGCCCGGCGGCCGACGCGGTGCGCCGGCTGGTCCGCGCGATGGAGCCCTCCGCCGGTTTGCTCGCCTTCCTCTACACCGAGAACCAGTTGTTCGAGGGCGAGGAGCAGAACGAGGGCTGGACCCGCATCGACGCCGGGCTCACCGAGTTGTTCCGCAGGGGCCAGGAGAGCGGCGAGTTCCGCATCGACCTCACCCCCGCCTGGCTCACCGAGGCGCTGTACGGCCTGCTGGCCTCCGGCGCCTGGGCGGTGACCGAGGGCCGCGTGGCCCGCAACGACTTCACCCACATGATCGTCGAGCTGCTGCTCGGCGGCGCACTCCGGAGAGAGGAACCATGACCCGCACCCTGCAGCCGGCCCACCCGACCGAGGCGGTGAAGCGCCCCGGCCGCTGGCTGGCGCTGTCCGTCCTGGTGCTGGCCGTGCTGCTGGTGGCCGTCGACGCGACCGTCCTCGGTCTCGCGACCCCCTACATCAGCGAGGACCTCGCGCCCTCCGGCACCCAGCTGCTCTGGATCGGCGACGTCTACTCCTTCGTCATCGCCGGCCTGCTCGTCTCCATGGGCAGCCTCGGCGACCGCATCGGACGCAAGCGGATCCTGCTCGTCGGCGCCACCGCCTTCGGCGCGATATCCGTCCTCAACGCCTACGCGCACACGCCCGAGGTGATGATCCTCGCCCGGGCCCTGCTCGGCGTCGCGGGCGCCACCCTGATGCCCGCCACCCTCGCCCTGATCCGCAACCTCTTCCACGACCCGCGCGAACGCAGCCTCGCCGTCGGCATCTGGGGCGCGGCGGCCTCCGCCGGCGCGGCGGTGGGTCCGGTCGTCGGCGGGTTCCTGCTGGAGCACTTCTGGTGGGGCTCCGTCTTCCTGATCAACCTGCCCGTGATGGCCGTCCTGGTCGTCGTCGGCGTCAGACTGCTGCCCGAGTCCCGCAACCCGAACCCGGGCCCCTGGGACCTGGCCAGCGTCGTCCTGTCCCTGATCGGCATGGTCGGCGTCGTGTACGCGGTCAAGGAGGCGGCCGCCCACGGGTTCGCCTGGGCCACGCTCGCCGCGGGCCTGCTGGGCGCCGCCGCGCTCTACGGCTTCGTCCGCCGCCAGCTGACCATGCCGGTCCCGCTGCTCGACATGCGGCTGTTCCGCAACCGCGGCTTCAGCGGCGCGGTCCTGGCCGACCTGCTGACCATCCTGGGCCTGTCGGGACTGGTGTTCTTCCTGTCCCAGTACCTGCAACTCGTCCAGGGCAGGGGGCCCTTCGAGGCGGGCCTGGCCGAACTGCCCGCCGCCGTCGGCGCGGTGGTGGCCGGGCTGATCGCCGGGCGCGCGGCCCGGCGTTTCTCGGTCCGATCCGTGGTCTCCGGCGGACTCGCCGCCGTCGGACTCGCGCTCGCCGCGCTGACCGTCATCGGCCAGCACACCCGCTACCCGCTGCTCGGCGCGGCCCTGCTGGTCGTCGGCCTCGGCGCGGGCTTCGCCTTCACCGTCACGGCCGACGTGATCCTCTCCAGCGTGCCCGGGGAACAGGCGGGCGCCGCCTCCGCGGTCTCCGAGACGGCGTACGAACTCGGCGCCGCCCTCGGCATCGCCGTGCTCGGCTCCATCGTGACCGGCGTCTACCGCGACTTCACCGGCCCCGCCGGCACCCCGGCCGCGGCCCACGAGTCACTGGGCGGTGCGGTGCACGCCGCCGCCGGGCTCCCGGCGCCCGCCGGCCAGGCACTGCTCGACTCCGCCCGGCAGGCCTTCGTCGACGGCCTGGCCCTCGCGGCGGGCGTCGGCGCCGCCGTACTCCTGGCCGCCGCCGCGGCGTCCTGGTACCTGCTGCGGGGCCAGCGCCTGGAGGACGGGGTGGAACACCCGTAGCGCCACGACACGGAAACGCGATGCGGCGGACCGCCCACCGGGCGGTCCGCCGCATCGCGTACGCGGGTCCGCGGCGCTACGCCGCCTTCGCCTTGCTCGCGTACATGTCCACGTACTCCTGGCCGGACAGCCGCATGACCTCCGTCATCACGGAGTCGGTCACGGCCCGCAGGACGTAGCGGTCGCGGTCCATGCCCTCGTAGCGGGAGAACTCCATCGCCTCGCCGAAGCGGACCGTGACCCGGCCCGGCCGCGGCAGGCCTGCGCCGCCCGGCTGGAGCTTGTCGGTGCCGATCATGGCGAACGGGACCACCGGGGCGCCGGTCATCAGGGTCAGCCGGGCGATACCGGTGCGGCCCCGGTAGAGACGGCCGTCGGGGGAGCGGGTGCCCTCCGGGTAGATGCCGAAGATCCGGCCCTCGTCCAGCACCCGCCGCCCGGTCATCAGCGCCGCGACCCCGCCCCGGCCGCCGTCGCGGTCGACCGGGATCATGCCGACGCCGGTGAAGAACCAGGCCATCAGCCGGCCCTTGAGGCCCTTGCCGGTGACGTACTCGTCCTTGCCGATGAAGACGACCTGCCGGTCGCAGACCAGCGGCAGGATCATCGAGTCGATGAAGGTGAGGTGATTGCCGGCCAGGATCACCGGACCCTCGCCCGGGATGTTCTCCACACCCTCCACCCGTGTGCGGAACATCAGGCGCATGATCGGGCCGAGCACTGCCTTGATGAACACGAAGCGGGACAACGGGCCCTCCGGTGTCGGGGATGCGGTATGAGTCTGTGCAGGTGAGGACATTACTCGGGCCCCGGGGGGTCACGCACCTCGGGTCACCCGGGTCTTACACGCCGTTGACGCGTGTTCACCTGCGGCGCGTGGGCGTTGCGCGGCGGTAACACGCACGCGGCGATGTGAGGCAGGTCGCGTCCGCGAGGACCGGGTCCGCAGCGCGGCCACGGCCCGGATCGAAGCACATCCGGGCCGCGCACCGGGTGAGGCGCGCCGCCCGGGTGCCGTCACGGAGCCCGTGCCCTTCGCCTACCCCGGCACGCCGCCGTCAAGCCGACGGCACGTCAGCGTCCGCGTCCCACACGACATCCCCGCGCACCCGCGTGTTCGGGCCGCGGTCTCCCGCTCGTCATGTACGCGCCCCTACGATCGGCCCGCACGGAACGGTCGACGGCAGGAGGGCCCCATGGGAACGCAGGAGTCGGACGAGCGGGCGGGCGGCGGCACCGGACGGCGGGCGCTCCTCGGGGCGGCGGTGCTCGGCGCGGGCGGGGCCGTACTGGGCCTGCCCGGGACGGCGAGAGCCGCCGACGCCCGGCACGGCGGCGGGGTGCAGAGCCTGCCCGTACCGACCGTCATCGGTCACCGCGGTGCCAGCGGCTACCGCCCCGAGCACACCTTCGGCTCCTACGAGCTGGCCCTGGACCTGGGCGCCGACATCGTCGAGGCGGGCGACCTGGTGCCCACCAAGGACGGTCACCTCGTCTGCCGGCACGAGCCGGAGATCGGCGGCACCACGGACGTCGCCGACCACCCGGAGTTCGCCGACCGCAAGCGCACCACACTGCTCGACGGGGTCTCCACGACCGGCTGGTTCACCGAGGACTTCACGCTCGCCGAGCTCAAGACGCTCCGCGCCACCGAGCGCATCCCGGCCAACCGCCCGCACAACACCCTCTACGACGGCCGCTGGGAGATCCCCACCTTCGAGGAGGTGCTCCGCTGGCAGAACGAGCAGACCCGCAAGCGCGGCAAGCAGGTCTGGATCTACCCCGAACTCAAGCACCCCACCTACTTCCGCAAACTGGGCCTGGGCACGGAGGAGCGCCTGGCACGGCTGCTGCGCAAGTACGGCAAGGACCGGAAGAACTCGCCCGTCATCATCCAGTCCTTCGAGCCCACCAGCATCCAGCGGATGAACAAACTCGTCGGCAACCCCCTCGCCGTCCTGCTGTCCGGCGCGAACACCCGCCCCTGGGACTTCGTCGAGACCGGCGACCCGCGCACCACGGCCGACCTCGTCACGCCCAAGGGACTGAAGGAGATCGCCTCCTACGCGCAGGGCATCGGCCCGACCCTTGACCTGATCATCCCGAAGGACTCCGCCGGGCGGCTCACCGAGCCGACGACGCTCGTCCGTGACGCACATCGAGCGGGCCTGATCCTGCACCCGTACACCATGCGCAACGAGAACCCCTTCCTTCCCGCGGAGTTCCGCAAGGGCGGCGACCCCGACGCCTACGGCGACGTCTTCGGCGCGTTCCGGACGTACTTCGCCACCGGCATCGACGGCATCTTCACCGACAACCCGGACACGGGCGTGCTGGCCCGCGAGGACTTCGTCAACGGCTGAGCGCACACACCCGGTTGGGGTGACCTTGGGCCGCCCGGGCAACCCGTCGCCCGGGCGGCCGCGTCGACGTGCATATGACGCACGACCTGCTCACCTCTCTGCGCCCCCTGCTCACCGCCGAGGCCTCGGCCGAGGCATATGCGTCCGGAACCGAGCCCGGCGACCTGGAACAGGCGGTCTGGCTGCGCCTGCTGGAACGCCTGGCGGCCGACGGCCCGCCCCCCGACCCGCACCGCTGGCTGCGCGGCGCCGTCCGCACCGAGGTCCGCCGTACCCGCCGCACGGCCCGCAACGAGCGGCCGTACGGGACCGAACCCGCCGGTGTCGCCGTGGACGCCCACGAGCCCGAGCGGCTCGCGCTTGCCGCGGCCCGGCACCGCGCGCTGCGCGACGCCGTGCGCCGGCTGCCGGGCCGCTGCCCCCGCCTGATGGAGGCCCTGTTGTCGCCCAGGGACCTCACATACCGGGAAATCGCGGGGGAGTTGGGTATCTCACAGGGCAGTCTTGGCCCGGAACGCTCCCGATGTCTGGGATGTCTGCGGCGATTGCTGACGCCGGAGGTTGCGGCCGGCTGAGGACGGGGATAGGAGTGGGGGACCACAGGTGATCAGGTGAGCGGGAGGCATGCGCACATGGGCATGAGCGTGACCATCTCGGCGGCGACCGAACAGGATGCCGAGCAGATCTTCCGGCTGCAGTACCTCTGCTTCCAGAGCGAGGCGGCGCTGTACGCCAACTACCGCATCGACCCGCTCGTCCAGACCCTGGACTCCGTGCGCGAGGAGGTCGCCGCCGACTGCGTCTTCGTGGCGCGGCTCGGCGACGAGGTCGTCGGCTCGGTGCGGGGGCGGGTGACCGAGGACGGGGCGGCGGCCATCGGCAAGCTCTGCGTCCACCCCCGCCTCCAGGGGCACGGCATCGGAGCCCGGCTGCTGCGGGCCGCCGAGTCCGCCCTGGTCGAGGAGCGTGGCGCCAAGCGGTTCCGGCTGCACACCGGGCACCGCAGCGAAGGCAACCTGCGGCTGTACCGCCGGGTCGGCTACGAGACGGTGGGGACCGCCGAGGGCACCGACGGCGTACCCATGATCGTCCTGGAGAAGCCGGCGGAGACGTACGCGACCACGGCCTGAGCTGCCGCCGGGTCCCGGCGACCGCTACGCGGTGCGGGCCCGGCGCAGCCAGTACAGGGCAGACAGCGGCAGCAGCACGGGAATGAAGAGGTACCCCATCCCGTAGTCCGACCACACGGTCGCGTCGGGGAAGGCCGACGGCTCCACCAGCGTCCAGGTGCCGACCGTCAGCACCCCCACCAGTTCGGCGGCGCAGCACACCTGCGCCGCCTTGCGGGCCGTCTCGCCGCCGCGCACCAGGGTGTAGGTGATGAACCCGTAGACGACACCCGCCAGGGCCGACAGCGCGTAGGCGAGCGGGGCCCGGTCGAACTCGGTGGCGATCTGGTACGCGGACCGCGACACCGCGCCGACGACCATCACGCCGTACAGCCACACCAGCAGGATGCCGGGCCCGCCGATCAGCCGCTGCCCGGTCCGCTTCTCCTGCGTGGCCACCATCTCAGCCTCCCCAGATGTCATACAGCCGGACCTCCAGGACGGCGAGGACGACCCCGCCGGCCGCGACCGTCACCGAACCCCAGCGGGTGCGCTCGGCCAGCGACATGAACCCCGCCGCCGGCACACAGGCGAAGGCGCCCAGCAGATACGCGACGAAGATCGTCGTGCCCTGCTCCGGATCCTCGCCCCGCGCCAGCTGCACGACGCCGACCACCAGCTGGATCAGCGCCAGCGCCGAGACCACGGCCATGCCGATGAAGTGCCAGTCCTTCGTCGGCTGGTCACGGTAGGCGGCCCAGCCGCACCAGGCGGCCAGCAGCAGTGCGGCGACGCCGGTCACCAGCGTCAGGACGTCAAGCATGGCAGCGAGCCTATTACGGCCCAAAAGGCCCGCCGTCCCCGGCCCCGGGGCCCGGCCGAGGCGCGGCTCTGCGCCGTCGGCATCCTCACCACGGCCCTCGTCGCCGCCGGCACGGGGACCGTGGCGTTGGCCACAACCCACCGGGCCGGCGAACTCGACGCCGACCTGGTGGTCACCGGCCTCCCGGCCTTGTCGGCACTGGTCACCGAGGGCGGAATCGAGATCACCGCCCGAGGCTGATCGGAATCCCTGGGACCGCCTGCTGTCCACCGCTGTCCAGTATCCGGACGGCGGTCTCCGGCCAGGGGCATACGTCTGCTTTACTGATCGGCATGAGCACCACGAGCGACCGCACCCCTGCGACCGAGGCGACGACGACGCCCGGTGCTCGTTGTATGTGCCGCCGAATGTGCGCCTTCTAGAGGGCCCCCGCACCACCTGAGCCTCGCGCCCCGAAGCGAGCGCCCGCTCATGCCCGCCCGCGCCCGACGCGCACGCGGCCCGAGCCACGCCCCGCGCACACGTTTCTCCCCGGTCCCACCGCCATGGCGCACCGCCACCGCGAGAACCGTGCCGCGTTCCGAAGGCCCCCAAGAACCCGAAGAACAACGCCCCGTGCCCGGCGCACACCACCGCGCCGCGCACTCGACAGTGACGGAAACCCACGTGATCACCACATCGGGCCTCACCAAGGTCTATCGTTCACGCGGCCGCGAGGTCACCGCCCTGGACGGCGTCGACCTGCACGTCCGCGAGGGCGAGGTGTACGGCGTCATCGGCCAGTCCGGCGCCGGCAAGTCCTCGCTCATCCGCTGCGTCAACCTCCTGGAGCGCCCCACCGCCGGCACGGTCACCGTCGACGGCCGGGACCTCACCGCGCTGGCCGGTCGCGGCCCCCGCGCGGGCCGGGAACTGCGGCAGGCGCGCAGCCGTATCGGCATGGTCTTCCAGCACTTCAACCTGCTCTCCTCGCGGACCGTGCGGGACAACGTCGAACTGCCGCTGGAGATCCTCGGGAAGTCGGGGAAGGAACGTTCCCGCAAGGCGCTGGAACTGCTCGACCTCGTCGGCCTCGCCGACAAGGCCGGTGCCTACCCCGCCCAGCTCTCCGGCGGTCAGAAGCAGCGTGTCGGCATCGCCCGCGCCCTGGCCGGCGACCCCAAGGTCCTGCTCTCCGACGAGGCCACCAGCGCCCTCGACCCGGAGACCACCCGCTCCATCCTCCAGCTGCTGCGCGACCTCAACCGGCAGCTCGGGCTGACCGTCCTGCTCATCACCCACGAGATGGACGTCGTCAAGAGCATCTGCGACTCGGCCGCACTCATGGACCGCGGCCGCATCGTCGAGTCCGGCACGGTCGGCGAACTCCTCGCCACCCCCGGTTCCGAACTGGCCGCCGCGCTCTTCCCGGTCGGCGGCGACGCCTCCGCGGAGGACCGCACCGTCCTCGACGTCACCTTCCACGGCGAGGCCGCCACCCAGCCCGTCATCTCCCAGCTCTCCCGCACCTACAACATCGACATATCGATCCTCGGCGCCGCCATCGACACCGTCGGCGGCCTCCAGGTCGGCCGGATGCGCATCGAACTGCCCGGCCGCTACGAGGACAACGTCGTGCCTGTCGGCTTCCTGCGCGAACAGGGGCTGCAGATCGACGTGGTGAACGAGACGCCGGACCCGGCCGGCGTCTCGACCGCGTCGGCCTCGCCGGTGAAGGAAGGTGCCAAGTGACCTGGTCGCAGATGCAGCCCCTGCTGGAGCAGGCCTCCTGGGAGACCCTGATCATGGTCGGCTGGTCCACCCTGATCGCCGTCGTCCTCGGACTTCCGCTCGGCGTGCTCCTCGTCCTCACCGACCGCGGCGGCCTGCTGCAGAACGTCCTGGTCAACAAGGTCATCGGGCAGATCGTGAACATCGGCCGCTCGATGCCCTTCATCATCCTCATGGTCGCGCTGATGAGCTTCACCCGCTGGGTCACCGGCACCACCATCGGCAGCGAGGCCGCGATCGTGCCGCTCGCCATCGGCGGCATCCCGTTCTTCGCGCGGCTCGTCGAGACCGCCGTGCGCGAGGTCGACGGAGGGCTCGTCGAGGCCGTCCAGTCCATGGGCGGCAACACCTGGACCATCGTCCGCAAGGTCCTGGTCCCCGAGGCGCTCCCCTCCCTGATCGCCTCCACCACCACCACGATCATCGCCCTCATCGGTTACTCCGCCATGGCCGGCACTGTCGGCGGCGGCGGCCTCGGCGACCTCGCCGTCCGCTACGGCTACCAGCGCTTCGAGCCCGGCTTCATGTGGATCACCGTCGCGCTGCTCGCCGTCGCGATCTCCCTCATCCAGTTCGCCGGCGACTACGCGGCCCGCACCCTGCACCGCCGCGGCGGACGCGGCGGAGCGGCGCCCGGGCTCCGGCTGCTCAGGGCCAAGGAGCCCGCCGCGGCCGACGTGAGCAAGGTCGCCTGACCGCACTCCCCAGACTCCCCGCCCCACCGGGACGGGGTCGCACCACCTCAGGAAAGGCACTTTTCGTGCGTAACACCGCCAAGTTCACCACCGCCGTCCTCGCCGTCGGAGCCCTCACCCTCGGCCTGACCGCCTGCGGCTCCGACAAGGACTCCGCCTCCGACACCTCCGGTCCGCTGGTCGTCGCCGCGAGCCCCACCCCGCACGCCGAGATCCTCGACTACGTCAAGGACAACCTGGCGAAGGACGCGGGCCTCGACCTCGAGGTCAAGGAGTTCACCGACTACGTCACGCCGAACACGGCGACGGAGGACGGCTCCGTGGGGGCGAACTACTTCCAGACCCAGCCCTACCTCGACGACTTCAACAAGAAGAACGGCACCCACATCGTGTCCGTCGTCGACGTGCACCTGGAGCCCCTCGGCCTCTACTCCCACAAGGTGAAGAAGGCCGACGACCTGAAGAGCGGTGCGACCGTCGCCGTCCCCAACGACACCGTCAACGAGGGCCGCGCCCTTCAGCTGCTCGCCGCCAACGGGATCATCACCCTCAAGGACGGCGTCGGCACCGCGGCGACCCCCTCGGACATCACCGAGAACCCGAAGAAGCTCGAGTTCAAGGAGCTGGAGGCGGCCCAGACCCCGCGCTCCCTGGACGACGTGGACGCGGCGGTCGTCAACGGCAACTACGCCATCGAGGCCGACCTGAAGCCCGCCCAGGACGCCCTCGTCCTGGAGAGCGCCAAGGGCAATCCGAACAGCAACCTCCTCGCCGTCAAGGAGGGCCACGAGGACGACCCGCGCGTCAAGAAGCTCGCGAAGCTCCTCAACTCGCCCGAGGTGAAGAAGTTCATCGAGGACAAGTACGCGGGCGCCGTCCTGCCCTCCTTCTGATCCTCCGGCCGAGCCTCCCTGCGGACCGCCGTCCGGGCCGATCCCCGCGTCATCCACCGGGTCCGCTCCGTGCTCACGGGGCGGACCCGGTGGTGTGGTTGAGTGCTTTCATGCTGCATGCTGGGCAGTTCGAGCAGGCCCTGACGGTCACACAGGTTACGGAGCGGCGCATGACGAGCACCTTCCCCAACATCTCCATCAGCACGGAGCGGTTGGTGCTGCGCCCCCTCGACGAGGACGACGTCCCCGCGCTGGCCGCGATGATGAACGACGAGCAGGTCGCCGCCTGGACCCACGTACCCCAGCCCTTCACCGAGGACAACGCCGCCACCTGGATCGGCGAGTACGCCCCCGCCGAGCGCACCGCCGGCCGGGGACTCGACCTCGCCGTCACCGAGTTCCTCACCCAGCGGCTGGTCGGTGTCATCCAGCTGACCAAGACCAACTGGCACGTACGGGCCACCGAACTCTCGTACATAATCGCCCCCTGGGCCCGGGGTGAGGGGTACGCGTCCGAGGCGGCCCTCGCCACCGCCCAGTGGCTCTTCGGCGACCAGAAGTTCGAACGCGTCGAGCTGCGCACCGCGGCCGACAACACCGCCTCCCAGCAGGTCGCCCAGAAGATCGGCTGCATCAGCGAGGGTGTCCTGCGCGGCGCCTGTATAGCCCGCGTACGCACCGAGGACGGCGTCTGGACGGACGTACGCACCGACTTCATCGTGTGGAGCCTGCTGCCGGAGGACCTGGAGGGCACCACCGGGCAGCTGACCGACACCGATGGTTTCACCACCTTCACGGACTGGAACTGACAGACGGGGCCGACCGGCGCCACCACCCCGGACCCAGGCCGCACCAGGTACGCTCACGGGGCGCACCCGCGACGGTACCGCGACCACGACCTGCGAAAACCCTGGAGACTGACGACGATGGCCGACCGGGTCACGGTGATCGGCTGGGACGGTTCGCCACTGACCGCCGCGGCACGCTCAGCACTGGGTGCCGCCACCCTCGTGGCCGGCGCCGCCCACCACCTGGCACTTCCCGAGGTGCCGCCCGCCGCCGAACGCATCCGTCTCGGGAGCGTCGCCCTCGCCGCCCGCCGACTCGCCGCCCATCGCGGCACGACGGTCGTACTGGCCGACGGCGACCCCGGCTTCTTCGGCGTCGTACGCACCCTGCGGGCCCCCGAGTTCGGCCTGGAGGTCGAGGTCGTCCCCGCCGTCTCCTCCGTGGCCGCCGCCTTCGCCCGCGCCGGGATGCCCTGGGACGACGCCCATGTGGTCGTCGCCCACCCGCGCACCCTGCGCCGCGCGGTGAACGTGTGCCGGGCCCACACCAAGGTCGCGGTCCTCACCTCACCGGGCGCAGGACCGGCCGAACTCGGCCTGCTGATGGAGGGCGTCCACCGCACCTTCGTCATCTGCGAGGAACTGGGCACCACCCGCGAGCGGGTCACCGTCGTCACCTCCGACAAGGCCGCCGACCACGCCTGGCGCGACCCGAACGTCGTGATCGTGGCGGGCGGCAGCGCCGGTCCGGCCGCCGCGGGCGACGGCACCGGCTGGATCGCCGGCCGCGACCCCGCCACCGGCCCGCGTGGCTGGTCGCTGCCCGCCTCGGCCTACGGCGGCGAACTGGGCGAGGGCGAGACCGACCTGCTGCGCATCGCCCAACTCGCCCGGCTCGGTCCGCGCCTCGGCGACCTCGTGTGGGACATCGGCTGCGGCAGCGGCGCCTTCGCCACCGAGGCCGCCCGCGGCGGCGCCGCCGTCATCGCCGTCGACCGGGACCGGGACGCATGTGCCCGCACCGAGGCCACCGCACGGCATTTCGGCGTCCAGCTCCAGACCGTGCACGGCAACGCCCCGCACATCCTGGAGAACCTCCCCGAACCGGACGTGGTCCGGGTCGGCGGCGGGGGAGCGGCCGTGGTCTCCGCGGTCGCGGACCGCCGCCCGCAGCGCATCGTGGCGCACGCCGCGACCCGCGACGCGGCCGAACTCGTGGGCAGGGACCTGACGGAGCACGGGTACCGCGTCGAGTGCGCCCTGCTGCAGTCCGTCGGACTCGACACCCGGGCCTGGACGGAGACGGAGCGGAGCGTCGCGTTCCTGCTCAGCGGAGAGATCGTGCGGCGCGAGGCCGCCCGCTGAGGTCCCGCCGTGACCGCGCCCCGTGATCGGTTGTTCATACCGCGCGGGGTAGGCTGGCGGATTGTTGTACCGCATGCGGACACCCGGCAGTTCGTCGGTCGATGTCCGTAAAAACCCGCACCTTCGGGGGCGGGTGTGGTACGGCAGAACCGGAGGACGCGCAACGTGGCGCAGTCCACAGCGGGCCGTCGCGGATCAAGCTGTCGTGGCGGGGGAACGACCGCGACAATGCCACTCAATGGCTTTGTCGTCATTTCCCGCGGGTCGTTCGTGCCGCTGGGCATGCCCGCTCGTTCTTCACTACGGGCGGTCGGTGCGCCGTCCCGGGTGAGCTGGTCGTAGAAGCACTAACCGATGGGCGAGGGGTTACGCATGACCGACACCGGCCAGATCCCGGGCGAGGGGCTGCCGGAGAACGCAGGCATGGTGGAGCAGCCGGGCGTCCCCGCACCCGGCGCGTACACCTACCTCTCCGAGGCCACCGCCGAGGACGAGGACCTGTTGTTGCTGCCGGGAGCCCAGAGTGCCTGGGGCAACGAGGTCGCGCCGCCGGCGCCGGAGCCGGTCGTCGAGACCGTGCACCAGCCCGGCCCGCACGAGATGTCCGGCCGTGACAGCGGCTCGGTCGACCTCGGCGGCGTCCGGCTGCCCGATCCGGCGCAGGACCCCGCGTCCGCCCCGGCCCCGCCGCGCAGGCCCCTCCACCTCGGTCCGCCGATCCCGGACACCTCCGCCAGCCCGGTCCGCTCCCTCGCCGACCGCGGCCCCGCCGACGTGCCGGTACGGCATCCGGGCCCGCCGACCGCGGGGCCCGAGTACCTCGACGTGCCGCAGGCCGCCGTGCCGACCCCGCAGGCGGCGGCCCCCTGGGGAGCGCAGGCGGCGCCGCAGGCCGAGGAGGCCCCGGTGAACGCCGGGGCGGGGCATGCGGAAACGGTTGTTCCGGTACCGCAGCAGCAGCAGTCGGCCGAGCCGGTGGGCGCGGCCGAGGCGCTCGTGACCCGCGTGGCGACGGAGGCCGTGGCGGCGACCGGCGGGACGTCCGGGGGCCCCGGCGAGCCCGGCGAACCGCAGGAGGCTCCCGCGCCGGAGGCGGTCTCCGCACCACAGGAAGCGCCCGTACCGCAGGAGGTGGCGCCGACCGACGCGGAGCAGGCGACCACCCCCGCGGAGGAAGCCGTACCGGATCCCGAGACGGCCCCCGCCGAGCCCATGGACCCCGCGACCCCTGTGACCGAGCCTGTCCAGGCGGCGGCCGAGGACCACGCCGGGCCCGAGCAGACGCCGGGGGAGCCGGTGGCCCAGGTGGCCCAGCTGGTCCCCGCGAAGTCGGCTCCGGAGGAAGCCTCGGCGCAGACACCGGCGCAAGCCCCGTCGGAAGCCCCGCAGGCACTCGGCGAACCCCCGGTGGGCAACACCCCGGAGGCCCCCGAGCCGCAGGAAGCCCCGCCCTCCCCGGCACCCGAGCCCGAGCCCGGCGACGTCCAGGCGCCCGGCGCGTCGGTGTCCGTCGCGGAACCCGTGCCCGTCGCGGCACCCGAGGCGGTCGTGCCCGAAGCGGTCGCGCCCGAGCCGTCCCCGGTTCCGGAGCAGGCTGCTCCGGTCCAGGTGGAACCCGGACAGCCGGAGGCCCGGCCCGCCCCGGAGGAAGCGCCGGACGCGCAGCCGGACGTCCTGCCCGCGCCGGAGTTCGCCGTCCCCCAGCCGTCCCCGGCAGCCGGTCCGGAGCCGCAGGCCGTCGAGGCCCCCGCACCACAGCCGGCCCAGGGCCCCCAGTCCCTCGTGGACGCCACCATGCCCCAGGAGCAGGAGCAGGAGCAGGAGCAGGAGCAGGAGCAGGAGCAGGAGCAGGAGCAGGAGCAGGAGCCGACAGCCGTGGCCGACGGCGCGGCGGAGCCCCTGCCCGCCGCGGCCCCCGCCCTCCAGGAACCGCAGCCCGCCCAGCCCGTGGCCCAGTTCATGCCCGTCGACGGCGGTCAGGTGCCCACCACCCCGCACCTCGCGCCCACGCCCCCGGAGGCGGTCCTGGTCCCGCCGGCGGCTCCGGCAGCGGAGCCCGTCGCCGCGGCCCCGGTGGTCGAGGACGCCGCGGCCGGGGTACCGGCGCCGCGCGAGGCCGATCCCGAAGTCGTCCAGAGCGTCGACGACCTGGACACCCGGGGCGCCGGCGAGGACGACCACGTGACCGAACCCGCCGAACCCGCCGAAGCGGGGGCCCCCGACGCGCAGCCCGCCCCCCAGGAAGACCCGCACGACGTGAGCACGCCTGCGGCCGTGGCAGCCCGGCAGCCCGCCGGCCCGGCGGCCCCCGCCTACGACGACGCCGAGCGCGAGGCCGTACTGAAGGTCATGCGCGAGCGCCGCGACATCCGCAACGGCTTCCGCAGTGACCCCATCCCGCACGAGGTGCTGCTCCGCGTTCTTGAGGCCGCGCACACCGCGCCGTCCGTCGGTCACTCGCAGCCCTGGGACTTCGTCGTCATCCGCTCCGCCGACACCCGGCGCGCGATGCACGAACTGGCGATGCGTCAGCGCGACGCGTACGCGAAGTCGCTGCCCAAGGGCCGGGCCAAGCAGTTCAAGGAACTCAAGATCGAGGCCATCCTCGACACGCCGGTCAACATCGTCGTCACCGCCGACCCGACCCGTGGCGGCCGGCACACCCTCGGCCGCCACACCCAGCCGCAGATGGCGCCGTACTCCTCCGCGCTCGCCGTCGAGAACCTGTGGCTCGCAGCTCGCGCCGAGGGCCTCGGCGTCGGCTGGGTCAGCTTCTTCGACGAGCGCGAGATGGTCCGCGCCCTCGGCCTGCCCGAGCACCTGGACGTCGTCGCCTACCTGTGCGTCGGATACGTCGACGAGTTCCCGGACGAGCCCGAGCTGATGCAGGCCGGCTGGTCCAAGCGCCGCCCGCTGTCCTGGGTGGTGCACGAGGAGACGTACGGCCGTCGCGCCCTGCCCGGCGAGGCACCGCACGACCTGCTCGCCGAGACCGTCGCGCAGATCCGCCCGCTGGACGCCAAGGCGCTCGGCGAGGCCTGGGAGCGGCAGAAGCGCATGACCAAGCCGGCCGGCGCGCTCGGCATGCTGGAGATCATCTCCGCCCAGCTGTCCGGACTGTCCCGGCAGTGCCCGCCGCCCATCCCGGAGCCCGCGGCCGTCGCCGTCTTCGCCGGTGACCACGGAGTGCACGCCCAGGGCGTCACCCCGTGGCCTCAGGAGGTCACCGCCCAGATGGTGGCCAACTTCCTGGGCGGCGGAGCGGTCTGCAACGCCTTCGCCACCCAGGTCGGCGCCGAGGTGTGTGTCGTGGACGTCGGTGTCGCCACCGACCTGCCCGCGACGCCGGGCCTGCTGCCCCGCAAGGTCCGCGCGGGCACCTCCGACATGACCACCGGCGCGGCGATGACCCGCGAGGAGGCCAAGCAGGCCATCGAGGTCGGCATCGAGACCGCCCGCGACCTGGTGGCTGCGGGCAACAAGGCGCTGCTCACCGGCGAGATGGGCATCGCGAACACCACCGCGTCCGCCGCGCTCATCTCCGTCTTCACCGGTGCCGACCCGGCCGAGGTCACCGGCCGCGGCACCGGCATCAACGACGAGACGCTGGCCCGCAAGACCGAGGTCGTCCGCCGCGCCCTCGAACTCCACCAGCCGGACCCGGCCGACCCGATCGGGGTGCTCGCGGCGATCGGCGGCTTCGAGCACGCGGCCATGGTCGGCCTGCTGCTCGGCGGTGCCTCCCTGCGCACCCCGGTGATCCTGGACGGCGTCAGCGCCGGTGCCGCCGCCCTGGTGGCCCGCGCGATCGCCCCCGAGGTCCTCGCGGCCTGCATCGCCGGACACCGCAGCGCCGAGCCCGGCCACGTCGCCGCGCTCAACAAGCTGGGCCTGCGTCCGTTGGTCGACCTCGACCTCCGCCTCGGCGAGGGGACGGGCGCGCTGCTCGCCCTGCCGATGGTGCAGAGCACGGCACGGGCGATGCACGAGGTGGCGACGTTCGACTCGGCGGGCGTCACCGAGAAGTAGCCGAGAAACTGCCGAGCAGCTGCCGGGAACAACCGAACGGCCGAGAAGTACGCGAAGCAGCCGTCGCACGACGCGGGGCCCGGGACCACGGTGCCGGGCCCCCGCCGGGGCCGCCGTGCTCCCAGCCCCACCCGGAGACCGGGGTCCATCCACCGGACCGGTGGTCCACCCACCGGACCACCCGGGCCCCGCCCGCCACCCCGCCGTAAAATCCGCACGTCAGCGCCACCGCCGCAAGAGGAGCCTCCCCTCATGGCCGAACACCCCGCCTACCCCGTAGGCCTCCGCCTCGCCGGCCGCCGCGTGGTCGTCCTCGGCGGCGGGCAGGTCGCCCAGCGCCGTCTCCCGGCCCTGATCGCGGCGGGCGCGGACATCCGCCTCGTGTCTCCCGACGCCACCCCCTCGGTCGAGGCCATGGCGGACTCGGGGGAGATCACCTGGGAGCGGCGCCCGTACGCCGAAGGCGACCTCGCGGACGCCTGGTACGCCCTGATCGCCACCAGCGACACCGGGGCCAACAACGCCGCGTCCGCCGAGGCCGAGCGGTACCGCGTGTGGTGCGTCCGCTCCGACGACGCCGACCGCGCCACGGCCTGGACCCCGGCCACCGGACACAGCGAGGGCGTCACCGTCGCCGTGCTCACCACCGACGCGCGCCACCGTGACCCCCGCCACACCGCCGCCATCCGCGACGCGGTGGTGGAGGGCCTGCGCGACGGCACTCTCGTCGCCCCGCACCGGCGCACCCGCACACCCGGCGTCGCCCTGGTCGGCGGCGGCCCCGGCGACCCCGACCTGATCACCGTCCGAGGCCGCCGCCTGCTCGCCGAGGCCGACGTCGTCATCGCCGACCGGCTCGGCCCCCGCGACCTGCTCGCCGAACTGCCGCCGCACGTCGAGATCATCGACGCGGCCAAGATCCCGTACGGACGCTTCATGGCCCAGGAGGCCATCAACAACGCGCTGATCGAGCACGCCAAGCAGGGCAAGGCGGTCGTCCGGCTGAAGGGCGGCGACCCGTTCGTCTTCGGCCGGGGCATGGAGGAGGCCCAGGCGCTGGCCGAGGCGGGTATCGCCTGCACCGTCGTCCCCGGCATCTCCAGCTCCGTCTCGGTCCCCGGCGCGGCCGGCATCCCGGTCACCCACCGGGGCGTCGCCCACGAGTTCACCGTGGTCAGCGGGCACGTCGCCCCCGACGACGAGCGCTCCCTGGTCGACTGGGCGTCCCTGGCGAAGCTGACCGGCACCCTCGTGATCCTGATGGGCGTCGACAAGATCGGCAGGATCGCCGAGACCCTCGTCGCGCACGGCAAGTCCCCCGACACCCCGGTCGCCCTCGTCCAGGAGGGCACCACGGCCGCCCAGCGCCGGGTGGACGCGACCCTCGCCACCGTCGCCGAGGTGGTCGTCGCCGAGGAGGTCAGGCCGCCCGCCGTCATCGTCGTCGGCGAGGTCGTCGCCGTAGGCCCGCACGGGACGGTGTGACGTGGCCGGCATCGTCACGATCGACGACCCCGACGACCCGCGCCTGCACGACTACACCGACCTGACCGACGTCGAACTGCGGCGCCGCCGCGAACCCGCCGAGGGCCTGTTCATCGCCGAGGGCGAGAAGGTCATCCGGCGGGCCGGCGAGGCGGGCTACGCGATGCGCTCGATGCTGCTGTCCGCCAAGTGGGTCGACACCATGCGCGACATCATCGACGAGGCCCCGGCCCCGGTGTACGTCGTCGACCCGGCGCTCGCCGAGCAGGTCACCGGCTACCACGTGCACCGCGGCGCCCTCGCCTCGATGCGGCGCAAGCCGCTGTCCCCGGCCGCCGACCTCCTGACGACCGCCCGTCGCGTCGTCGTCATGGAGTCCGTCAACGACCACACCAACATCGGCGCGATCTTCCGCTCCGCCGCCGCGCTCGGCATGGACGCGGTCCTGCTCTCCCCGGACTGCGCGGACCCCCTGTACCGGCGCAGCGTCAAGGTCTCGATGGGCGCGGTCTTCTCCGTGCCGTACGCCCGCCTCGACACCTGGCCGGCCGGTCTGGCGACGGTCGGAGAGGCGGGCTTCACGCTCCTCGCCCTCACCCCCGACGAGCGGGCCGAGCCCCTCGACGCGGTCGCCCCGCACCGCATGGACCGGGTGGCCCTCATGCTGGGCGCCGAGGGCAGCGGCCTGTCCCGACGAGCCCTGGCGGCGTCCGACACGTGGGTCCGCATCCCGATGTCCCACGGCGTCGACTCCCTGAACGTGGGCGCGGCGGCCGCGGTCGCCTTCTACGCGGTGACGGCGGGACGCCCCTCGGCATAGGCGCCCGTGCGGGCGCGGCCTCAGAGCCCGGACGCGCGCTGCTCCGGAGGACCGCCGGGCACGACGCCCCGCTCCCGGAGTGCCACCCGCCCCTGCTGCGACTCCCGCTCCTGCTGCGTCGCCCGCACGCCGCCCCGCTCGTCGCCGAGCCCGCGCGAGGGCCCCTGACAGCCCTGAGCGGCGGCGATGCCCAGCGCGACCAGCAGCGTCACCACCACGAACACGAACAGGCGCTGCCGCAGCAGCCGCGGATTGGCGGGCCGCCGCCACCTGGTCCCCGTCGTCCTGGGCCCCGTACGGCCGGCTCCGCTGCGCGGTGCGGACCGGCCACCGTCGTTGCGGGAGGGGTTCCGGCCGGTCGTGTCGCGCGAGGACGGCGTGGGCCTGGGCCCGGACCGGCCCCCCGCGCCGCCGCCCCGTGACGGTGTGCCACCGCGCGAGGGTGCCCCGCCCCGGGAGGGCGCTCCGCCCCGCGACGGAACGGACCCCCGGGGCGCGGGTCCACGCGACCCCGACGTGCCGCGCGGCGGGGGAGTGCCCGGTGCGCCCGGCCGGCCCTGCGGACGCCGCGGGGCACGCTCCGGGTAGGTGTCGGCGAGCCGCCCCGTGGGCACGTCCGCCTCACCACTGCGGGGCGCGGGCGGCCGTACGTCGGCCATGCCCTGAGCCTCCCTGGCGGCGATCTCCTTGAGCCGCAGCGACAGTTGCAGGGTGCTGGGGCGCTCCTCCGGGTCCTTGGCCAGGCACGCCCGCACCAGCGGGGCGAGCGCGTCCGGGACGCCGTGCAGCTGGGCCTCCTCGTGCACCACGCGGTAGAGCATCACCTCGGAACTGCCGTGCCCGAAGGGCGAGTCGCCCATCGACGCGTATGCCAGCGTGGCACCGAGCGAGAACACGTCCGTGGCCGGGGTGACGGCGGCCCCGCGCACCTGCTCCGGCGCCAGGAACCCGGGCGAGCCGACCGCGGTGCCGACGTGTGTGAGGGTGGAGGCACCGGTGGCCCAGGCGATGCCGAAGTCGATGATCCGCGGCCCCTTCGGGGACAGCAGGATGTTGGACGGCTTCAGGTCCCGGTGCACCACCCCGGCCTCGTGCACGGCGACCAGGCCCTCGGACAGCGCTGCGCCCACGGCCGCGACGTCGGCCGCGACCAGCGGACCCCCGTCCACGACCTTGTCGTGCAGGGAGGGGCCGGGCACGTACTGCGTGGCGAACCAGGGGCGGTCCGCCTCCAGGTCCGCGGCGACCAGCCGGGCCGTGCAGCCGCCCCGGATGCGCCGGGCCGCGGAGACCTCACGCGCGAACCGTGACCGGAACTCCTGGTCCTCCGCCAGGTCGGGCCGGATGACCTTCAGCGCCACCCGCTGCCCCTTCTTGTCGGAGCCCAGGTAGACCACGCCCATTCCACCCGCGCCGAGCCGCCTGTGAAGCCTGAACGAGCCGACGACGCGCGGGTCCTCGCGCCTCAGGCGCATCATCGCCATGTTCATCCCCGCTGCCCGGTCCCTGTGACGTGCCACAGCTTACGTTTCCACGGCCGCCCGCGCGCAGAGGCCGCGCCCTCTCACGAGAACGGATTGTCAGTACCCGGTGCGAGAGTTGAGAGGTGGTCAGCGAACGCGTGGACGGAGTCGCCACGCCGCACCCCTGATCCCAACCGACCGCAGGGGCGGGGGGATTGGGCCGGGAGTGGGCGACCGGGCGGGGAAGGCCGGGGATGGAGGGGAGGGGCCACGCACGTACGGCGCGGTGGTGGGCGGGGTGGGCCCCGGGGCGGGGGCGGAGGCGTGCCGGGAGGTGATCGGAGTGAGGGAAGTCACCGGACAGCCCGGAGATACCCGGACAGGGCGGGCACCCCGTCCGGGAAGACCCCGAGACCCGGGAGCCGGTCTCCACCCAGGGGAGTACTCGGCAGGTGAGGGCTCATCCTCCGGGAGGCCCGGCAATCGGTACGAGGGCATGACGTCCGGCGCACGCCCGACGCATAGATTTGAGGTCAAGCGGCGGGTGCAGCACTCGTCCCCCGAGGTCAGACACCCGCCGCTGCAACGAGACAACGAAACGGTCAGGAGAGGGACCATGGCCCAGACGGTTCCGCGGACGCTGGTCCGCACACGGCAAAGCCGCCGTCAAGGCCGTCGCCACCCCGCGGTGGCGACGCTCATGGCCCTGCCCCTGGCGGTCCTGCTCCTCCTCGTCTTCGACGGGTGGGAGACAGTGGCCACACAGGCGTCGTCCGTGGGTGTGGTGCTGGGGCGCTGAGCGGCGACCCCAGGCCCGGAAGAGCGGTCCGGGCGGGGACATCCATCCATGAAACCCCGTGGGGACGGGGGTGCGGCGGACGGCAAGAAATGCCGGCGCAGCTGGGGAGCTGCGCCGGCATTGCCGTTCCCTCCGGCCGCCTGCGAGGCAGGACCGGTGCTCGACCCAGCCGGCGCGCACGGCCGCACGCCGCGCCTGCGTACCCTCACCCACGTGACCACGGACGCCCCCGCTCTCCTCCCCGCCCTCGAGGCCCGCGCCAGGGAGACGGCCCACGCCCGCACCCCGGCCTGTCCCTGCGGCGCGGCCACCCTCGCCGACCGCCCCGACGCCACCGTCGTCCGGCACGGGGGCACCGTCGCCAAGGCCCACGCCGCGGACGCCGGCCACGCCGAGCTGTCCCTCCGTGTCACCGCGGCCGCCCGCCTCCCCGGCGTACTCCTGCCCCCGCTCTCCCCGGCCCCCGCCGACCTGCACGGGCGGCTCGTCACGTACTGGCCCTACGGCACGCCTGTCGACCCGGAGGACCCGGACGCCGCTCCGTGGGAGGCCGCGGCCACCCTCCTCGCCCGCCTGCACCGCACGCCGGCCCCCACCCCCGTACCGCCCATGCGCGGCCCCGCGAAGGCGGCCCTGGCCGCAGCCCGCCTCCGGGACACCGCACCCGGCCACCCCGCCACCGCGCCCGTACTCGCGGCCTGGGCGGCGCTGCCCGCCTGGGCACGCGACGAGGCCGCCATGCCGGACACGACCACCCTCTGCCACGGCGACCTCCACCTCGGCCAGCTCATACGCCACCCCGCCCCCGCGGGACCCTGGCTGCTGATCGACGTCGACGACCTCGGCACCGGCGTCCCGGCCTGGGACCTGGCCCGCCCCGCGGCCTGGTACGCCTGCGGGCTGCTGCCGTCCGAGGAGTGGCACCGCTTCCTGACCGCCTACCGCGCCTCCGGCGGCCCCGCCGTCCCCGCCGACGGCGGCCCCTGGCCCGCCCTGGACGTCCCGGCCCGCGCCCTCACCGCGCAGACCGCCGCTAGGGCCGTCACCAAGGCGGCCCTGGAGGACCGGCCGCTGGACGAAGTGGAGCGTTGCCTCGTCGACGCCTGCGCGCGCATGGCGTCCGTCCGGCCCGTCGCCCCACGGGGTTGAGCCGAAGTTCCGCGAAGTAGGGTGCAACCGACCCGCGGCGGGACAGAGTCTGTCCTGGCGATACGCGAAGCAGGACCGACCGGCGAGGAGTTGAGCCGAGCATGCAGTGCCCCAAGTGCCACGCACCGATGCACACCTACAACCGCAACGGCGTTCAGATCGAGCAGTGCAGCGGCTGCCGCGGCATCTTTCTCGACTACGGCGAGCTGGAGTCGCTGACCCGCCTGGAGGCCCAGTGGTCCCAGCCCGCGCCGCCGCCCCCGCCCGCCGCGCCGCAGGCGTACCCGGCGGCCCAGGCTCCGGCCTGGGGCGCCCCGCAGCACGGCGGCCACGGTCACTACGGCCACCACCGCCAGAAGAGCTTCGGCCGCATGCTCTTCTCCAGCTGATCCGTCGCCCGCGGGCCCGCCCGGGCGGGCCCGCACACGACGAAGCCCCCGGCCGTTCGAGGCGGCCGGGGGCTTCGTTCCGGGTGGACGATACTGGGATTGAACCAGTGACCTCTTCCGTGTCAGGGAAGCGCTCTCCCGCTGAGCTAATCGTCCGGGAGTGGTGCGATTACTGCGTGCGCGATACTGGGATTGAACCAGTGACCTCTTCCGTGTCAGGGAAGCGCTCTCCCGCTGAGCTAATCGCGCGGGGATCCGTACGGATCAGTGATCCTGGCGGATCAGTGGACGATACTGGGATTGAACCAGTGACCTCTTCCGTGTCAGGGAAGCGCTCTCCCGCTGAGCTAATCGTCCTTGGAGGTGGAGACGGGATTTGAACCCGTGTAGACGGCTTTGCAGGCCGTTGCCTCGCCTCTCGGCCACTCCACCAGGAGTGCAGAAGGCCCGGGAGGCCCCCTGTTCCTGCGAGCGGACGACGAGGCTCGAACTCGCGACCTCAACCTTGGCAAGGTTGCGCTCTACCAACTGAGCTACGTCCGCCTGTCGGTTCGGTCCGCTTGCGCGGCCCGGCGACGTGATGAACTCTAGCGGATTCCGGGGCCAGTACAAAAACGCGTTTGTGCAGCGTGCTGCGGTGCGTCCGCTCGCGGACCAGGTCAGGGCACCCGGAAGGACACGTTCGGGTCATCTCAGGGCCACCGGCCTAGACTCGGCAGCGTGCTCGACCTCCCTCCCCTCGCCCGCTTCGGCGACCGTCTCGCCACCGGTCTCCTCGACGTCACGAGCGATCCCGCGGCCCTGGACTCCGAGGGGTTCTGGGCGGTCTGCGCGGACTTCGAGGGCCGCCTGACCTGCGCACGCTTCGCGCACGTACGGACCGAGCCGGTGCCCGCGCCCACACCGGGAGCGTGGCGGGGCCCCGCCGTCGGCGACTGGGCGTCCTCGCTCGACCGCGCCGCGTACACGACGGGCGTACGGCGCATCCGCGCGCACATAGCCGCCGGCGAGGTCTACCAGGCCAACCTCTGCCGGGTGCTCTCGGCGCCCGTGGATCCGGGCGCCGACGTCGATGCCCTCACCGCGCTGCTGGCCCGCGGCAACCCGGCGCCGTACGCCGGAACGATCCGGCTGCCCGGACACGGCGTCGAGATCGCCACCGCCTCGCCGGAGCTGTTCCTGCGTCGGAACGGCCGGACGGTCGAGTCCGGACCGATCAAGGGCACTGGCCGGACCGAGGCCGACCTGCTGGAGAAGGACTACGCCGAGAACGTCATGATCGTGGACCTGGTCCGCAACGACCTGGGGCGGGTCTGCGCCACGGGCACGGTCACGGTGCCCGACCTGTGCGCCGTCGAGAAGCACCCGGGCCTCGTCCACCTGGTGTCCGCGGTGCGTGGCGAGCTGTCCCGGGACGCGGGCTGGCCTGAGCTGCTCGACGCCGCCTTCCCGCCCGGGTCCGTCACCGGCGCGCCCAAGTCCAGCGCCCTGCGGATCATCGAATCGCTGGAGACCGCGCCCCGGGGCCCGTACTGCGGGGGCGTCGGCTGGGTCGACGCCGACCGGGGGACGGGCGAGCTGGCCGTCGGCATCCGCACCTTCTGGATCGACCGGTCCACCGACGGCGCCGCGCGGCTGCGCTTCGGCACGGGTGCCGGCATCACCTGGGGCTCCGAGCCGCAGGGCGAGTGGCGGGAGACCGAACTGAAGGCCTCCCGGCTGCTCGCGGTAGCGTCGGGGGCGTACGAGGCGAACGGAACCGGAGAGGCGCTGGCGACGTGAAGATCTGGCTCGACGGCATGTTGCAGGACATCGGGTCAGCCCGTGTCTCCGTCCTCGACCACGGGCTGACCGTGGGCGACGGCATCTTCGAGACGGTGAAGGCGGTGGACGGCAGGCCGTTCGCGCTGACCCGGCACCTGGACCGGCTGACCCGCTCGGCCCGCGGCCTCGGCCTGCCCGACCCCGACCTCGACGAGGTGCGCCGCGCCTGCGCCGCGGTCCTCGACGCCAACCCGATGCCGCTGGGCCGGCTGCGCATCACCTACACCGGAGGCCACGGCCCCCTCGGCTCCGACCGCGGCGAGCAGGGCCCGACCCTGGTCGTCGCCCTCGGCGAGGCCGCCCGCCGCCCCGACTCCACGGCCGTCGTCACCGTCCCCTGGACCCGCAACGAGCGCGGCGCGCTCACCGGCCTGAAGACCACCTCCTACGCCGAGAACGTCGTCGCCCTCGCCCGCGCCCGCGAACGGGGCGCCTCCGAGGCGCTGTTCGGCAACACGGTGGGCCGGTTGTGCGAGGGCACCGGTTCGAACGTCTTCGTCGTCCTCGACGGCGAGATCCACACGCCGCCGGTCGCCTCGGGCTGCCTCGCCGGGATCACCCGCGCCCTGGTGGTCGAGTGGACCGGGGCCCGCGAGACCGACCTCCCGCTGGATGTCCTGGAGCGCGCCGACGAGGTCTTCCTGACCTCGACCCTGCGGGACGTACAGGCCGTGCACCGCGTCGACGACCGCGAACTGCCGGGCACCCCGGGACCGGTGACCGCCAAGGCCATGCGGATCTTCGAGGAGCGGTCCGGGGACGACCTGGATCCATGACCCCGCATCCCCGACCGGGAACCGCGAAGCCGCCGATATTCGGCTGCCGTTCTCGTCCACGGTGGGTAGAACTGCCGTGATGACCACGACCCTGCGGCCGACCGAGCCGCTCCAGCGCACCGCCGACGGGACCCGATCGCGCCACTACCAGGTGTGCGTGAACAGCCGCCCCGTCGGCGTGCTGCACCTCGGCACCTCACCCTCCCTCGGCGACTCGGTGGCCGTGATCCACGAGCTGCGCGTCGACGAGCCGGACCGCCGGCGCGGCCGGGGCACGGTGGCCGCGCTCGCCGCCGAGGAGGTGGCGCGTTCCTGGGGCTGCCGGCAGATCGAGGCGGGCGTCGCCGGTGACGCCGAGGCGGGCACCCGGCTCGCGCAGGCACTCGGCTACGTCCTGCGCAACCGCACCATGAGCAAGCCGCTCGGCACCACCCCGCCCGCCCTGCCCCCGGGCAGCGCGGCACGGCCCATGACACCGGAGGACTTCGCCGCCTGGCACGCCTACGAGTCCGAGCGGTACGCCCGCACCTGGATGGAACGGGGCGTGCCCGAGGCCGACGCGCGCGAGAAGGCCCGCCGTGATCACGAAGTGCTGCTGCCTCAGGGGCTGGACACCGAGAACATGCTGTTCAGCGTGTTGGAACACGAGGGCGAGCGGGTCGGGATCCTGTGGCTGGCGCTGCGGGAGGACGGGGCCTTCGTGTTCGACGTCGAGGCCGACGCGCCCCACCGGGGCCGGGGCCACGGCCGTACCCTGATGCTGCTGGCCGAGGCCCGGGCGATCGCCGCCGGGCTGCCCCTGATCGGCCTCAACGTCTTCGCGGGGAACACCGCGGCCGAACGGCTCTACGAGTCGCTCGGCTACGAGACCACGCGGTACATCTACCGCAAGCCGCTGCTGTGACGGCGGGCGGCCGGTCCCGGACCCGCCGCCGTCCTCAGCCCCGCTGCTGGGCGAGCAGCCGGTCCGCGATCTCCTCGACGCGCTCGCGCAGCCCCTCCTGGCTCTTGCCGCCGTCGAGGCGCTCGCCGCCGATCACGTACGTGGGGGTGCCGGTCACGCCGATCGCCTTGCCCTCGGCCTGGTCGGCGTCGACGATCAGGATGTGCCGGCCGTCGATCAGCGCCGTGTCGAACTCCTCCGCGTCCAGCCCCAGTTCCCGGGCCACCTCGACCAGGAAGGCCTCTCCCTCGCGGTCCAGCTCCGGAACCCGGTCCAGAACGGCCTCGGCGTACGCCCAGCCCCTGCCCTGGGCGAAGGCCTCCTCGGCGGCCTGCGCGGCGGCGAAGGCGTGCTTGTGCTTCTCCAGCGGGAAGTGCCGCAACCGCACGTCCAGGCGGTCGCCGTAGCGGGCGCGCAGGGCGCGGAGGTCGTCCAGGGCGGTATGGCAGTCCGGGCACTGGAGCTCGCACCAGACGTCGAGGACGGGCGCGGCGGGACGGGCGGGGGAGGAGTCGCTCATGCCCTCCATCCTCCCAGTCCGCGGCGTGCCGCCCCAACCGGCCTCGTACCCGCCCCGGCACCTGCGGAGGAGCCGACCCCTAGATCTCCCTGATCTCGGCCTCCCGGCATGGCCTCACGGCGGGCGGACGGTGCAGGATGGAAGGGACGAAGTACTCGAGCCCGACCGAGCCCAGCCCTGGAGGACCGGATGATTGCCGAGACCGTCTGCTCCGCGGTGTCCGCGGCGGGCCTGGGTATCGCGGCGGTCACCGCGTACCGCAAGCGCTTCCTGACCGCCGCCCGTATCGCCGCCTACTCCCTGGTCCCGATCGGCCTGGTGATGACCGGAGTCGTCGAGTGGCTGGCCGACACGGCCTTCAGCCCGGTGGCCTGGGCCGGCTTCGGAGTGCTGGGGGTGGCCTGGGTGCTCTTCATGACCCTGCGCGCCGTCGAGCGCCGCCGCGGCGGCACCCGCAAGGAGCGCAAGGAGGCCCGGGCCGCGACACGGCGTGACGCGGTGGCTCCCGGCGCCTCCGCACCCTCCCTGGGCACTGGTTCCCGTCCGGCCGCCGAGCCCGCGCCCCGTCCGGCGAAGGCGTCCCGGGGCGGTGACGACGACTTCAGCGACATCGAGGCCATCCTCAAGAAACACGGGATATGAGGCACCGGAAACACCGGAAGCACCGGACCTGACGGTCGGCGCCCGGTGGCTGAAACGACACAGCGGTCCGAGGGCGACAGCGCGTGCTCCGGAATGATCACGTTCCGACCGGACATCGCGACATTCAACCAACACGTGGTCGTAACGGGCGTGTTGATCGCGTAGACCCCGCCCGCTGCGTCATCATCGCGGCGAGATGCCGGACACCACTCAGCTGGATTCCCAGCTGGACACGAGACAGAGCGAAACCGCGCGGGTGCAGGACGAACCACGCGGCTGCCTCTTCGCCCTATCCCAGCCACCGCTCATGATCTTCCTGGCGGTGATCGGGTGTCTGCTGCTCATGGCTTCGTTGCACGATCTGCTGTTGCTGTGAGCCGTACCCGCGCTCCCCGGCGCCACCCGCCGGGGGCCGCGTCGCCGTCCGCGCATCCGCGTCCCCCGCGTCCGCACGGGCCCCGAGCCGGTGTCAGCCCGCCGCCTCCTTGCGCCGGGCCCGGTAGGCGGCCACGTGCAGGCGGTTCCCGCAGGTGCGGCTGTCGCAGTACCGCCGCGAGCGGTTCCGGGAGAGGTCGACGAAGGCGCGCCGGCAGTCGGGGGCCTCGCACCGGCGCAGCCGTTCCTGCTCCCCGGCCACCACGAAGAACGCCAGGGCCATCCCGCAGTCCGCCGCGAGGTGGTCCGCGACGGAGGCGCCGGGGGCGAAGTAGTGGATGTGCCAGTCGTAGCCGTCGTGGTCGGTGAGCCGGGGCGTGGTGCCGGCGGCCGCGACCAGGTCGTTGATGAGTCCCGCGGCGGTTCGGGCGTCGGGGGCGGCGAAGACCGCCGCGAACCGTCCGCGGATCCCCCGCACCGCCGAGAGGTCGAGGTCCGTGAGCACGCCGACCTCGCTGATCTCGTGCGTTCCCACGAACTCCTGGAGGGCCGCGACGTGCGGCAGTCCGTCCGGAGCCGATTCGTCCTCCGGCGCGGTGTTCACCAGATCCACCACGGTGTCGAGTGCGCACCGGGTGTCGTGGGTGATCAGCACGTTTCGCTCCCTGGCCTGGGGGTCGGGCGGACGCCCGCCGATGCTGGCCGATGGTAGTGGCTGGCGCGGCGGGCGAACCGGCCGCGAGCCGGTTCCGGCCGCCGGTTGCCCCTACAACGGCGGCAGGCCCGCCTTCGTTCCCGGTGCCGCGCACGCGGCGGCGCCGCCCCCGCGGAGATCCGCGGCGACGACGCCGTTGTGTGCCGTATGCGGTTGTCCGGGCCCGTGCCGTCACCCCGAGTCGACGGCGACGGGCGGCTTCACGCGGGGCCCCGCCCTAGCTTTCCGCCAGGATGTGCGAGAGCTCCTGATCGAGGTCGAAGTGCCGGTGCTCCGTGCCGGGGGGCACGGCGGCGTCTGTGCGCTTCAGGAAGGACTCCAGGGCCCGCGCCGGGGCCTCGAGCAGTGCTTCGCCCTCCGGGGAGCTGAGAGCGATGCACACGACGCCCTGGCCGTGACTGCGGGACGGCCAGACCCGGACGTCGCCGGTGCCTGTGGGGCGGTGGAGACCTTCGGCGAGGAGGTCGCGGGCGAACACCCACTCGACGGTCTCCTCGGCTCCGGTGTGGAAGGTGGCGTGCACGGCGTAGGGGTCGGCCGTGTCGTACCGCAGGCCTGCGGGGACAGGCAGGGAGGACTCGCTCGACACAACGAGGCGCAGGTGCAGCTCGCAGCTGACCGTGGTGTTCATAAGCGCCAGGGCCTTTCGCTCAGTGTGCGCTCGGGGATTCGCACGTCGGCGAAATCGACATGCCACCTACGGTGCCGTTGTAAACCCCTCTGAGTGTTTTGCGTGCGTTTACGTAACTCTTCCGGCCGAGAGCTCGTTCGGGCCGTACGCCCATTCCGGTGACAGGTTTCGCTCCGGTAGTGTTTGGCCGTATGAACACGGGGAGTAACAAGCCCGGCGAAACGGCCGTGGCGGCAGACCGTACGGGGACGGACGAGGCCACGGCCGAGCGGGCGCTCGGTTCGCGGGCACCGGAATTCATCAAGGCGCGGCGTGCGCTGCACCTGAGCTGGCAGGTCGGCGTCTTCGTCGTCGGCCTCGCGGTCGTGGTGGCCGGCATCATCATGCTGCCGCTGCCCGGACCTGGCTGGGTGGTGATCTTCGGCGGCATGGCGATCTGGGCGACCGAGTTCGTCTGGGCCCAGCTGGTGCTGCGCTGGACCAAGCGCAAGGTCACCGAGGCGGCGCAGCGTGCCCTCGATCCGAAGGTGCGGCGCCGGAACATCATCCTGACCTCGATCGGCGTGGTGATCATCGCCGTGCTGGCCGGGATCTACCTGTGGAAGTTCGGCCTCCAGATGCCCTGGAAGATCAAGGACCAGTGAGCGCCGGCGGGGGTGCGCCGTCCCGGCCCCCGCTGGTCACGGACGCCCCTGACATGGGGTAATGTTCTTCCTGCGTCCGGGCGATTAGCTCAGTGGGAGAGCGCTTCGTTCACACCGAAGAGGTCACTGGTTCGAACCCAGTATCGCCCACCGGATCATCAGGCGGCCCGGCTCACGATCGTGAGCCGGGCCGCCTTCGTGTGTGGTCCCTCCGGGCGTCCCGGCATTCCGCTTCGGCCCGCCTTCACCCAACCGTGACCTTCCCGGCCGGGGTGCTCCGCTGCCTGGCCGGCGTTCGGCCGGTCGGTCGCGCCGCGCCGACCTGTGGGTTCTCGAAGCCGCCGAACGGGGTGTGCGGGACGGGTGACCGGGACCGGCCGCGACCGCGCCCATCAATTCCTGTCCGAATCATTGACGCGCCCCCGGGCCCTTCGTACCTTGTGCCAGCAAGCGCTTACTTGAAACGATTCATGAGGCGGACGCGACGTCGCGGGGAGGCTCGTATGCAGCAGGGCGGGAATGCGGAGCGGCAGGCCGGGAGGCGCACGATCCTCAAAGCGGCGGGTGCCTCGCTGGCCGTCGCGGGGCTGGGCGCCACGGCCACCGCGTGCGGCGGCGGGAGCGGTTCGGGGGACGGAACGGTGACGATCCGTTACTCCTGGTGGGGCGCCGAGGACCGGGCGGAACGCATCAACAAGACCATCGCGCTCTTCGAGAAGAAGTATCCGAAGATCAAGGTCAAGACCGACTTCCAGCCGTACACGGACTTCTGGAAGAAGTTCAACACCCAGGCCTCCGGGGGGAATCCACCGGATGTCTTCCAGAATGCCATCGGATTTCTCCGCAAATACGATGCCAAGAATGTCCTGCTCGATCTCGGCGGACAGGTCGAGGCGGGAAACCTCTCCATGGAGGGCTTCCGCGCGGGCCTGGAGAAATTCGGCGAGATCGACGGAAAACTCCTCGGCGTGCCCGTCGGTTCCAACTCGATGGCCCTGGTCATCGACAAGCCCGTCTACACCCGGGCCGGCGTCAAACCCGAACAGGGCTGGACGTGGGACGACTTCGACGAGGCGATGACGAAGGTCCGCGACAGGACCGGCCGGGCCGGTGACAGCGGCATGTACGGCGTCATGTACCTCTACGACCTGTACCTGCGTCAGAACGGCAAGGCGTTCTTCACCGAGGACGGACTCGGTTTCACCGAGGCGGACCTGACCGCGTGGTGGACCAAGGCGGAGAAGGGCGTGAAGTCCGGCCTGTTCGCCGACGCCAAGAAGGTCGCCCAGATCAAGCCCAAGTCGGCGCTCTCCGCGGAACTCGCCGGCAGCGAGTTCACCTGGGACAACTTCACCGTCCGCTACACCTCCGAGGGCAAGAGCGAGTACGGTCTCGCGCCGATCCCCACCACGGACGGCAAGAAGACCGGGCAGTACCTCGGCTCGCTGATGCTCAGCGCCTACAAGCGCACCCAGCACCCCAAGGAGGTCGCCCAGTTCATCGACTTCATGGTCCACGACCCCGAGGTCGCCAAGATCATGGGCTACGACCGCGGTGTCCCCACCACGCAGGCCCAGTACGACGCGTACCGGCCGGCCGACCCGGTCAACAAGGCCATCGCCGCCTACGAGGAGTCGCTCGTCGAGGCCGGCGTCCTGGAGCGGATCACCCCGCACCCCAACGGGGCCGACATCTGCGAGGCCGCGTTCCTGCGCATCGCCGAGGAGATGGCGCTCGGCTCGCGGTCCGTCGAGGACGCGGTCAAGCAGTTCTTCACCGAGTCGAAGACGGCTCTCGCCGGCTGATGGGAAGCGCCGTGACACACGCCCCCGCGATGGAGGGCCGGGCGGACGCCGGGCCGCGGCACGGTCCGGTGAAGTCCCCGCGCCCCGCCGGGCCGAAGCGACGAAGCCGCCGGGAGAACCTGGCCGGATACCTCTTCATGTCCCCCTGGATCGCCGGGTTCCTGCTGCTGACGGCGGGCCCGATGGCCGCCTCGCTGTACTTCGCGTTCACCGACTACAACCTGTTCGACGCACCCAGGTGGATCGGCCTGGACAACTTCTCCGAGATGTTCGGCGACCCGCGCTGGCGCCACTCGGTCCGCATCACCCTGTGGTACGTCGTGGTCGGCACACCGATCAAGCTGATCGCGGCGCTCGGCGTCGCCCTACTGCTGGCGCAGAAGCGGCGCGGACAGGCCTTCTACCGGGCCGCGTTCTACGCGCCGTCGCTGATCGGCGCGAGCGTGTCCGTCGCCATCGTGTGGAAGGCGATCTTCTCGGACGACGCGATCGTCGACCGTACACAGCGGTTCTTCGGGATCGACGCCGGTGGCTGGACCGGCGACCCGGAGCTGATCATCTACAGCCTGGTGGCGCTCACCGTCTGGCAGTTCGGCGCCCCGATGGTCATCTTCCTGGCCGGTCTGAAACAGGTGCCGCGCGAGTTGTACGAGGCGGCCGACGTGGACGGCGCGAGCAAGATGCGGCAGTTCTGGAACATCACCCTGCCGATGATCTCCCCGGTCCTCTTCTTCAACGTCCTGCTGGAGACCATCCACTCCTTCCAGATCTTCAGCTCGGCCTACATCGTCGGCGGCGGCGCCGGGGGCAACGCCTGCGGTCCGGCGGACGGCACGATGGTCTACACCTGCTACCTGTACGTCCAGGGCTTCGAGAACAGCCGCATGGGCCTGGCCTCCGCCATGGCGTGGATGCTGCTGGTCGCGGTCGCCCTGGTCACCGCGGTGCTGTTCTGGTCCCAGAAGCGCTGGGTGCACTACGAGGAGGGCGGCCGATGAGCGCGCAGGCCACCGATGTCACTCCGGCCACCGAAGCCCCACCGTCCCGGTCCACCGGGGCGGCCGTGCTCCGGCGCCGGCTGCCTGGGTCGCTCGCCTGGCACCTGGGCTCGCTGGCGATCCTCGCCGTGATCCTCTACCCGGTGCTCTGGGTGATCGGCGGCTCCTTCAAGGAGAGCGGCGACATCGTCGGCAGCCTGGACCTCTTTCCGGGCGACCCGATCACGTCCAACTACACGAGCCTCGCCGACGGCATCGCGGACATCTCGATCTCCACGTTCTTCCTCAACTCGCTCTTCCTCGCCGTCGGTTCCGTCATCGGGATCGTGGTGTCCTGCTCGCTGACGGCGTACGCCTTCGCGAAGATCAGGTTCGCCGGCCGCAACCTGCTGTTCACGCTGATGATCGGCACGCTGCTGCTGCCGTACCACGTGCTGCTGATCCCGCAGTACGTGCTCTTCCGCAACCTGGACATGATCAACACGTACACCCCGCTGCTGCTGGGCAAGTACCTGGCCACCGAGGCGTTCTTCGTCTTCCTGATGGTGCAGTTCATGCGCAACCTGCCCAGGGAGCTGGACGAGGCCGCCCGGCTCGACGGCTGCGGGCACTTCCGCATCTACTGGTCGATCGTGCTCCCGCTGTGCCGGCCGGCGCTGATCACCAGCGCGATCTTCACCTTCATCAACTCCTGGAACGACTTCATGGGCCCGCTGATCTACCTCAACGAGCCCGGCAAGTACACGATCTCCCTCGGCCTCAAGATGTTCGTGGACCAGGAGGGCCTGGCGAACTACGGCGGGATGATCGCCATGTCGCTCGTCGCCCTGCTGCCGGTCCTCGCCTTCTTCCTGGCCTTCCAGCGCTATCTGATCGACGGCATGGCGACGTCCGGCCTGAAGGGCTGAGGGGGACCGTGATGACCGAAGCGCGTGCCAAGGCCCGTCCGGAGCCGGGGGAGTCCCGGTTCGCCCAGGGCTTCGCCCTGTTCGCCGAGTGCCTGCTCACCGGCGTGTGGATCGCGGTGGCGGCGCTGCCGCTGGTCACCTACCCCGCCGCCTTCGCGGCCGGCGCGCGGCACCTCGGGCGCCGGCTGGCCCACCAGCGCGGCGGCCGACGGGAGTTCGTCGCCGACTTCCGGGCGGCGGTGCGCCGCGGGTGGCTCGTCGGGGTCGCCGGATGGGCAGCCCTCGCGGTGGTCTGGATCGACGTACGGGCCGTACGGGACGGTCTGCCCGGCGGCCCGGCGGTCGGCGCCGTCGGTGTCCTCGCCCTGATCGGCGCGGCCGTCGCGGGGCTGCGCGCGGCGGCGGACTGGCACCCCGGCGCCTCCTGGCGGTCGTTGCTCGCGCGAGCGGGCCGGCGCACCGTGCTCGACCCCGCCGGTTCCTTCCTCCTCGTCGCCGGGCTGGCCGTCGTGGTCTGCTCCGCCTGGTTCAGCGCACCGCTGGCCGTAGCCGTCCTGGGTGCCGTCGCCGCGGCGGCCGTGGCGGTGGAGGAGCGCTACCGACGCCGCTGACCGGCGCGGTCCGGGGCCGCCGCCGCTCCCGGGAGGGTGCCCGGCCCCGCCCCATTTTCTGTCATGCCCTTGACATTCACTACGGCTCGACGGCACCTCCCACAGCCATGCCCTCGACCCGCCCCGCACCCCGGTACGGAAAGGAACGGCCATGTCCCCCATCCCCCGCAGGTCCCTCCTCAAGGCGGCCGCCGCCGCCGGCGCCGCCGCCCAGTTCAGCTGGGCGCTGGGCACGAAGAACGCGCAGGCCGCGCCCGCCGCCCCGGTCGCCGACGACGCCCCCGTCACCCTGACCTGGCTGGAGGACGGCGGCCTCGGCGCCGCCCCCGGCTCCACCGTCGGCGTCCCCTGGCCCAGGGGCACCTTCCAGGCGGACCAGTCGTTCGCCGTCACGGACGCGGACGGCGGGGCCGTACCCGTGCAGTCCTGGCCGCTCGCCCACTGGCCCGACGGCTCCCTCAAGTGGACCGCCCACGCCGTCGGTTCGGGCAACGGCAAGCTCACCCTGACCGCCGGCACCCCGGCCGAGCCCGCCCAGAAGATCACCGTCGCCCGGCGTGGCGGCACCATCGACATATCGACCGGTGTCATCACCGCCAGCATCGGCACGTCCGGATCGGCGCTGATCAAGTCGGTCACCCGGGGCTCCACGGAGATCGCGAGAAACGGCCGCCTCGTCCTGCTGCGCCAGCCCGAGATCGAGGACGGCGACCAGGGCACGGTGAAGTACGAGCGCTTCGACGGGGCGGTCGACGAGGTGAAGGTCGAGCAGGAGGGCCCGGTCCGCGCCGTCGTCCGCATCGACGGCAAGCACCGCAAGGGCCACCGCGGCTGGCTGCCCTTTTCCATCCGCCTCTACTTCTACGCGGGCGCCGACTCCTTCCGGATGGCGCACACCATCACCTTCGACGGCCGGCAGGAGCCCGGGCGGGCGAGCGGCGACTTCATCCGCGGCCTCGGCGTCCGCTTCACCGTCCCGATGCGCGACGAGGCCTACGACCGCCACATCCGCATCGGCGGCGAGGGCACCGGACTGCTCCGCGAGGCCGTCAAGGGCATCACCGGGCTGCGCCGCGACCCGGGAGCCGCCGTCCAGGCGGCCCAGTTCGCCGGCGAGAAGCTGCCCGACCCCGCCACCTGGGACCAGCGGGTCACCACCCGCCTGAAGTACATCCCCGAATGGGGCGACTACACCCTCGCCCAGCTCTCCGCCGACGGCTTCACCCTGCGCAAGCGCACCAAGAAGGGCCACGGCTGGATCGGCGCGGGCGGCGGACGGCGGGCCTCCGGCTTCGGCTACGTCGGCGGCGCGAGCGGCGGCCTCTCCTTCGGCCTGCGCGACTTCTGGGAGAAGCACCCCGCCCAGCTCGACATCCGCGACGCCCGGACCGACGAGGCCGAGGTCACCCTCTGGCTGTGGTCCCCCGAGGCCCAGCCGATGGACCTGCGCTTCTACCACGACGGCATGGGCCAGGACACCTTCCCCGAGCAGCTCGAAGGCCTCAACATCACCTACGAGGACTACGAACCGGAGTTCGGCACCCCCTATGGCATCGCCCGCACCTCGGAACTCCTCTTCTGGGCCAACGCCGCCACCCCGAGCGCCGAGCGGCTCGCCGAACAGGTCGAGGCGGTACGCGTACTGCCGCAGCTCGCCGCCCCGCCCGGGCAACTCGTCAAGGCCGGGGTCTTCGGCCCGGGCCTCTACTCCGAGCCCGACCGCTCCACCCCCGCCAAGGCGAAGATCGAGGACCACCTCGACTTCCTCTTCACCTACTACAAGGACCAGGTGGAACAACGCCGCTGGTACGGCTTCTGGGACTACGGCGACATCATGCACACCTACGACGCCGCCCGGCACACCTGGCGGTACGACATCGGCGGCTACGCCTGGGACAACTCCGAGCTCTCCCCGGACCTCTGGCTCTGGTACGCCTACCTGCGCTCCGGCCGCGCCGACATCTTCCGCTTCGCCGAGGCCATGACCCGGCACACCGGCGAGGTCGACGTCTACCACCTCGGCAAGTGGGCGGGCCTGGGCACCCGGCACGGCGTCCAGCACTACGCCGACAGCGCCAAGCAGCAGCGCATCGCCAACACCACCTACCGGCGCTTCTACTACTTCCTCACCGCCGACGAACGCGTCGGCGACCTCATGCACGCCAACGTGGACTCCGACGAGACCTTCCTCGCCCTCGACCCGCTCCGCAAGATCCGCACCGAGCCCTACACCCCCGACCGCAACGCCCTGTCGGTCGGCTTCGGCACCGACTGGAGCGGCCTGGTCTCGGCCTGGCTCACCGAGTGGGAACGCAAGGGCCCCAAGTGGGAGAAGGCCAGGGACCGCGTCCTGTCCACGATGGAGACCATCGCCGCCCAGCCCAACGGCTTCGTCCAGGGCAGCGGCCTGTACGACCTGGACACCGGGCGGTTCGCCGTCGCCGACACGCCGAAGGTCGAGGTCTCCCACCTGTCGGCCGTCTTCGGCCTGAACGAACTGTGCGCCGAACTGATCGACCTCGTCGACATGCCGAAGTTCGAGGAGGCGTACTACGACTACTGCCGCTACTTCAACGCGAGCAAGAGGGAACAGGCCGAGCGCTACGGCACCGACTTCGGCAGCCTCATCCTCTTCCAGGGTCACTCGCGCCTCGACGCCTACGCCGCCGTGCGGACCGGTGACGACAAGCTCGCCGCGCGCGCGTGGCAGAAGTTCTACGACTCCGACGGCTACAAGGAGTCGGCGCCCTGGACGACGGAGAAGCTGAGCGGAACCGTCGCCCTGGTCCCGGGCGGCGAGGCGAGCTGGGTGTCCACCAACGACACCGCCCTCTACGGCCTCGCCGCCATCGAGAACCTCGCACTCCTGGGGGACAGGATGCCGTAGCCGGCCCCTGACCGGCGCGGGCGCGGGCACACTGCACGGGTGGACTGGAACCATTACCGCTTCCGCAGCCTGTGGCCGCTGCCCGCGTCCGCCCCGGAGGTCTACCGCGCCCTGGAACGCATCGAGGACTACCCCCGCTGGTGGCCGCAGGTCCGCGAGGTCACCCGGCTCGACGACACCAGCGGCGTCCTCCGCTTCCGCTCCCTGCTCCCGTACGAGCTGACCGCGACCGTGCGGGAGGGGCGCCGGGAGCCGGCCGCGGGGGTGCTGGAGGTCGCGATGAGCGGCGACATGGAGGGCTGGGCACGCTGGACGGTCGCCCCGCGCGGCTCCGCCACCCTCGTCCGCTACGACCAGGAGGTCGTCGTGCGCAAGCCGCTGCTGCGCCGCCTCGCCGTGCCCGGGCGGCCCCTGTTCCGTGCCAACCACCGCCTCATGATGCGGACGGGCCGGCAGGGCCTGGCCGCGCACCTGGCAGGCGGCCGGCAAGCGGTTTGATGGAACCCCGCGGCGCCCTGTATTGTTCAGTGCGTTCCCGGGCGATTAGCTCAGTGGGAGAGCGCTTCGTTCACACCGAAGAGGTCACTGGTTCGAACCCAGTATCGCCCACGCTCGCGACAGCGACGTGTGTCCGCGGAATCCGCGGACCACGTCGCTCTCTTCGTTTCCTGCGCGGCTTCACCGCGCGAAGTGAGGGCTCCGCCACCCACACCCCGCCCCGGCGTTCACGCGGGCCGGGGACGAAGGGTCACGCCGCCGCGGGCAGGTCCGGGCGCAGCGGCCAGGCCGGGTCCACCGGCTCCTCCGTGCCGTTGAGCGCGAACCACGCCTGCAGGCCGCGCGCCTGACCCGCGTGCCACACCGCCTGGAGCGTGTGCAACTCGGCGGGGGAGAGACGCTCGAGTCGTGCCTGGAAGCGGCGCCCCACCGCCCGTACGACCTCCAGCGCCGCCTGGGCGTCGGCGGCCGCGTCGTGCGCGCCCTCCAACTCCACACCGTAGTGCGCGCACAGGTCGGTGAGGGTGCGGCGGCCCTTGCGGTAGCGGTCCAGGTGCTTGTCCAGCACGCGCGGGTCCAGCACGTGCAGCGACGTCCGCTCCAGCCAGCGGCCCAGCGACGAGGCGCGGTGCCTGCGCAACTCCCGGTCCAGCAGCGTGAGGTCGAACGGCGCGTTCATCACCACCAGCGGACGCCCGGCGCGGGCCTGCTCGGTCAGCGCCTCGGCTATCTCGTACATCACCGGCGCCGGCCAGCGGCCGTGGCGCTGCACATGCTCCTGGGTCAGCCCGTGCACCGCCGTCGCCGCCTCCGGCACCGGCACCCCCGGGTTCACCAGCCACCGGGTCACCCGCGGGCGCAGTCCCGGCGCGTCCTGGACGACGAGGGCCGCGGACACGATCCGGTCGGTCTCGGTGTCCACACCCGTCGTCTCCGTGTCGAAGGCCGCCAGCGGCCCCTCGAACCAGTTCGTCATAGGGCACTCAACTCCTCGTCCGAGCACGGCAGCTGACGTGCCGTCCCTTGTCCCGGTTCGGTGATACCCGGGCTGTTTGCGCCGTACGCCGGAAGGAGACAACAGGAGTACGGGTCTTTGCAGTTCACAGACCCGCCACGGGGATTCACCGGTTCTGGAAGGCTGTTGGTCATGGCCATTGCGCAGCCCGAACGGGGCGGGCTGCTGCCGGAGCGCACCGCGCCCTCACGCGGCTCTCTCGCCACCACCGCCTGCATGGAGACCTTGCAGGTCGGCTACCTCCACGCGGTCGCCGCCGCGGCGGGCTGCTCGCTCTCCCAGCCCTTCCCGGACAACGGCATCGACTGGCACGTCAGCCACAGCGCCCCCGGGCACACCGTCGACGACGAGGTCACCATCAAGGTGCAGCTCAAGGCCACCTACCAGACCGCGCCGAGCCCGCCAGGCCGCTTCTTCTCCTTCACCCTCGACAACGACCACCTGGCGAAGCTCGCCCGCACCCCGGTGTCGGTGCACAAGATCCTGGTCGTGATGATCGTCCCCCGGTCCCGGGACCAGTGGCTGCGCGCCGGCCACGACCGGCTCGACCTCAGGCACTGCTGCTACTGGACGAATCTCGCCGGACAGCCCGTCACGGGCCGGCGGCGCACCACCGTGCGGATTCCGACCGCGCGGATCTTCGACGACCGTGCGCTGTGCGAGATCATGACGCGGGTCGGGACGGGAGGGAAACCATGACGCACCGCCCGACCGGCGAACCCCTGCGCCCCGTACGGCCGCACCCGGCCGACGCCCTCGACGACACCCCCCGGTACGGCGGCCCGCCCGAGCCCGGCACCGTCGACCCGGCCGTGCTGACCGCTCTGCTGCACCGGCACGGCTGGCGGCGGCGCGGCGGCGCGGCGGGCCGCTACGGCCGCTGGACCCCGCCAGGACCGGCCGCGGACGTCACCAGCCTCCTGGTGCCGGTCAGCCGCGCCTTCCACGACAGCGACGACCTGCTCGGCGAAGCGCTGCACGCCCTGTACCGCAGCGGCACGCCCGCCGCCCGCGAGATCCTGCTCTCCCTCGCCGTCCCCAGCGACGAGATCCGCTGGGAACGCGACATACCGACGGGTCCCGGCGACACCGCGTCCTGGACGGCGGAGGAGCAGCTGCGCTCCGCCGCCCGTCGGATGCTGCTCGCCGGAGCGCTCGCCACGCGCGCGCGTGCGGGCTACTACGGCGCCCGGCACCGGCGCGCCGCCGGCGCGGCCCTGGAGAACGTCGTGGTGGGCCCCGCCCCCGGCGGCCGCCGTCTCACGGCGTTCCTGCCGGTCGGCACCGGCCGGCCCCTCGCCGTACGCCTTCACCAGGCCCTCCACGCCGCCCGTGAGGCCGTCGACTACCGTCGGGCCACCGGAGGAGCGGATGCCTTCGACGCGGCCGTCGCGGCGGGCGTCAGCCACGAGCTGACCGAGTCCCTCGTCGCTCTGGTCCGGGGCACCCAGGGCGCCCGCATCGCCGTCGGCTGGGCGCCGGCCGCGGGCGTCCCCGAGGGCTGCGGCGCCCTCACCGAACCCGTCGAGTTCTCGCCCGGCGACCTGCCCGCCCTACGCGAGGCCGCCGCCCGCTACCTGCGCGCGGAGCCCTCCGTGCCGGTGCGGATCACCGGCACCGTCGTCCGCATGCGCCGGCCCGGACCGCGCGGCACGGGCACCGTACGGCTCCGGGTGCTGGCCGGGGCCGAGGTGCCGCACGTGCGGGTCGCGCTGGACGAGGAGGCCTACCGGATCGCCGGGCACGCCCACCTCGTCGGGCTGCCGGTGCGGGTGCTCGGGCGGCTGGAGAGCCGGGGCGGCTTCCGCCGGCTCACCGGCGCCTGCGAGATCACCCCCGTACAGGTCGACGACGCGGAGCGGGACCGGCTGCTGAAGGCCGTCCAGGAGCACGTCGAGGTGGCGGCCTTCTTCGAGGAGGCCTGCGGCGACGGAGGGGACTGCGGGGACTAGGGGGGTGTCGTCCGGATCAGGCCGGCTTCGGGGGCGGTGCCTTGTCGCCGGCCCCGGCAGGATCCGCGGCGCCCCCTAGTTTCGCGGTGGGCGGGTGCGGGTCGGTACGATCGCCCTCATGCGTGCGCTCCGGTATGGCGCCGCGGCCCCACCTTCAGTCAGGAGAGACCGGTGTCAGACGTCCGTGTGATCATCCAGCGGGATTCCGAGCGGGAAGAACGCGTGGTGACGACGGGCACTACGGCCGCCGAGCTCTTCGCCGGCGAGCGCTCGGTCATCGCCGCCCGCGTGTCCGGCGAGCTCAAGGACCTCGCCTACGAGGTGCGGGACGGCGAGACCGTCGAAGGCGTCGAGATCTCCTCCGAGGACGGTCTGGACATCCTGCGCCACTCCACCGCGCACGTCATGGCACAGGCCGTGCAGGAGCTGTTCCCCGAGGCCAAGCTGGGCATCGGCCCGCCCGTCAAGGACGGCTTCTACTACGACTTCGACGTCGAGAAGCCCTTCCACCCCGATGACCTCAAGGCCATCGAGAAGAAGATGCAGGAGATCCAGAAGCGCGGGCAGCGGTTCTCCCGCCGCGTGGTCAGCGACGAGGCCGCCCGCGAGGAGCTGGCCGACGAGCCGTACAAGCTGGAGCTGATCGGTCTCAAGGGCGCCGCCTCCAGCGACGACGGCGCGGACGTCGAGGTCGGCGCCGGCGAGCTGACGATCTACGACAACCTCGACGCGAAGACCGGCGAGCTGTGCTGGAAGGACCTCTGCCGGGGTCCCCACCTGCCCACCACCCGGAACATCCCGGCCTTCAAGCTGATGCGCAACGCCGCCGCCTACTGGCGCGGCAGCGAGAAGAACCCGATGCTCCAGCGCATCTACGGCACCGCCTGGCCCACCAAGGACGAGCTGAAGGCCCACCTGGAGTTCCTCGCCGAGGCCGAGAAGCGCGACCACCGCAAGCTCGGCAGCGAGCTGGACCTGTTCTCCATCCCGGAGCAGATCGGTTCCGGCCTCGCCGTCTTCCACCCCAAGGGCGGCATCATCCGCCGGACCATGGAGGACTACTCGCGGCGCCGCCACGAGGAGGAGGGCTACGAGTTCGTCTACACCCCGCACGCGACCAAGGGGAAGCTCTTCGAGACCTCGGGCCACCTGGACTGGTACGCCGACGGCATGTACCCGCCCATGCAGCTCGACGAGGGCGTGGACTACTACCTCAAGCCCATGAACTGCCCGATGCACAACCTGATCTTCGACGCGCGGGGGCGGTCCTACCGCGAACTGCCCCTGAGGCTGTTCGAGTTCGGCACCGTGTACCGGTACGAGAAGTCGGGCGTCGTGCACGGTCTGACCCGGGCCCGCGGCTTCACCCAGGACGACGCGCACATCTACTGCACCCGCGAGCAGATGTCGGAGGAGCTGGACAAGACCCTCACCTTCGTCCTGAACCTGCTGCGCGACTACGGCCTGAACGACTTCTACCTGGAGCTGTCCACCAAGGACCCGGAGAAGTTCGTCGGCTCCGACGAGGCCTGGGAAGAGGCCACCGAGACGCTGCGCCAGGTCGCCGAGAAGCAGAACCTGGAACTGGTGGCGGACCCGGGCGGCGCCGCGTTCTACGGCCCGAAGATCTCCGTGCAGGCCAAGGACGCCATCGGGCGCACCTGGCAGATGTCGACCATCCAGCTCGACTTCAACCTGCCGGAGCGCTTCGACCTGGAGTACACGGCCGCGGACGGTTCCAAGACCCGCCCGGTCATGATCCACCGCGCGCTGTTCGGCTCCATCGAGCGTTTCTTCGCGGTGCTCCTGGAGCACTACGCGGGCGCGATGCCGCCCTGGCTCGCTCCGGTGCAGGCGGTGGGCATCCCGGTGGGGGACGCGCACGTGCAGTACCTGGAGGAGTTCGCGGCGGAGGCACGGCGCAAGGGGCTGCGCGTCGACGTGGACTCCTCCTCGGACCGGATGCAGAAGAAGATCCGCACGCAGCAGAAGCAGAAGGTCCCGTTCATGATCATCGTCGGCGACGAGGACATGCACGGGGGCACGGTGTCGTTCCGCTACCGCGACGGATCGCAGGAGAACGGCATTCCGCGCGACCAGGCGCTGGCAAAGCTCGTTGATGTGGTGGAGCGCCGGATTCAGGTGTGATTCGCTCCCCGCACACGCGGGGATCGGCCCCCGGGGAAAGCTCCCGGGGGCCCTTTCAGTTTCCCGGCGCCGACGCCATATGCTGCACGCATGACGAGTGAGCCGGAGCAGCAGCTGGGAGTGGGGACGCCGGACGCGTTCCAGCGCCTGTGGACGCCCCACCGGATGGCCTACATCCAGGGCGAGAACAAGCCGAGCGGCCCCGGCGCCGACGACGGCTGCCCCTTCTGCTCGATCCCGGCCAAGTCCGACGAGGACGGTCTGATCATCCGGCGCGGCGAGCACGTGTACGCGGTGCTCAACCTGTACCCGTACAACGGCGGCCACCTGATGACCGTGCCCTACCGCCACGTCGCCGACTACACCGAGCTGAACGCCGTGGAGACCGCGGAGCTGGCCGAGCTGACCAAGCAGGCGATGACCGCCCTGCGCACCGCGTCCGGCGCCCATGGCTTCAACATCGGCATGAACCAGGGCTCGGTGGCGGGCGCGGGCATCGCCGCCCACCTGCACCAGCATGTGGTGCCCCGCTGGGGCGGCGACACCAATTTCCTCCCCGTGATCGGCCACACAAGGGTCCTGCCCCAGCTCCTGGGCGACACCCGCAAGATGCTGGCAGAGGCCTGGCCGACGGCCTAGCTCTCAGTCCGGGGGCGGTGAGCGAGCCCGTCCGGCGCTTGAGGACGAGGCCGTCCAGGCCGAAGCGGGGGTCTGGGGGCGCAGCCCCCAGGGACGCCCACCCCCAAACCCCCGCCCGACCGCCGGAGGCCTACGCGTCGTAGACGTCCGCCTTCTTCGGCACCGCCTCCTGCACCGCCCCGCTCAGACCACCCGCGCGGGCGCCGAACTTCTCCGTGTCCACGCCGTTCTCCTTCAGCACCTTGATCGCCGCCGAGTGCACCGCCCGCAGGACCGGCGTGGCCGCGCGCAGCGCGTCGTCGGCCATGAAACGGTGCCGCCACGGCCGGTCCGCCCAGGCGTGCCGCAGGCCGAAGGGCTCGGGCAGCGTGAGCTTGCCGCCCAGCCAGTACAGCAGCGGCGGATACCAGGTCAGCGGGGCCCGCGCGGCCAGCCGCACCACCTCGTCGGTGTCGACCAGCGGGAGCTTCACCGTGCGGGTCTCCCAGAACTTGACGGACTTCTGGACCGTCTTCTCCTTGGCCGCGGGCTTGCTGGTGAACAGGGAGTGCACCGGCCCCAGGGCGTGGCCGGTGACCTCGATGCGCAGCGTCTCGTGCAGCACCGTCACCGTGATCAGCATGGAGATGACCAACTGGCCGTCCCACAGGGTCCACTGCACGCCCAGGTAGTGCCGGTCGCCCGCGCCGAACTGCTGCTTGTCGCAGATCTCCTGTATCGCGTGCTGCTTGACCTGGTAGGCCTCGACGTCCGTGCCCTCGGGCCGGGACACCGAGTCGGCGTTCTCACCGATCGGGGTCACGATCCAGTGCCGCACCGTCGGCTTGGTGAAGCCGCCGGTGTGCAGCGGGCCGCGCTCCAGCATCCGCAGCCGGTCGTGGATGGCCTTGATCACGTCCCAGCTGCGGAACGGGTTGATCTCCCGGTCCGGGTCGACGGGGACCAGCTCCTCGGCGAGCTGCCAGTTGCCCCAGCGGGTGCCCATGCCGAGGATCCCCTTGGGACCGGCGTAGAAGACGGAGTTGGACTGCTGCTCGGCGCTGAGCCTGGCCAGTGACTGCCGCAGCTCCTCGGCGGCCGTCTCGCCGGGGCTGCTCGGCACCGCCTCGGGCACCTTGGCGCCCACGCCGGCACCGGACAGGAGGCCGTTCCAGCGCTCCCGGAGGTCCCGTGCCGTGCGCTCGCAGATCCGCTTGGCCCAGAACCAGCCGATCACCGGGGCGACGACGCAGGCGCGCGCGTACCAGGCCCAGAAGCCGCCGAAGGGCATTTTCAGCAGGAAGAGCACGGCCAGGACCGCCATCGCGAGCAGCAGCACGGTGGCGAGCGCCCCGGCCCGCTTGTCCTCGCGCCGCGCGATGGTGGTGCGGATCTGGAAGACCAGGAGCCAGATCAGCAGTCCGGGCAGGAACAGCAGTCCGCACAGCACCATGACGGCACTGAGCCAGTTGTCCCGGTCCCTGCGTATGCGGTGCGCCGCGAGACTGTGCTCCACGACGACCTGGGGCTGGGTGCCGAAGGACTGGATGAGCGGGGCCCGCTTGGGGCCCAGCATCCGGTCGATGATCGCCCGGGAGTAGGCCTCGCCGAGATTGGGCCGGAACAGCTTGATCCGGGGCTTGCTCACGGACGACTTGTGCCACTCGCTGTTGGCCTTGAGTATCTCCTCGGCCTCGCTGTCCCGGTAGGCGGCCGAGGCCAGCGCGAACGTGGCCGTCTGGCCGCCGTCGTCCGTGCGCGGCACCTGCGGTCCGAAGAAGTCCGCGTAACCGCCGTCAACGGTCATTCCCGCCCCCGATCGCCACCACTGTCGCTCCTGCGGCCTTCCCGACTTCCCTGCCCCGCACACCTGTTGATCTGGTCATCAGCGTATCCGCCGGGACCGTCCTGCGTCACGGGACGCCCAAAGGCGCCCCCGCGCGCGCGGATCGGCCGCCGGGCCGCGCCGTCGCACGCCGGGGCGGGGGACCTCGGCCGCGGAAGGCGGGCCCCGGTGCGGCGGGCCCGCACCGGGGGCCGGGCCGCGCTAGGACGCCGCCCGCACCTCCTCGCGCAGCCGGTCCGCGACCTGGGCCGGCATCGGTTCGTGCCGGGCGTAGCGGCGGTCGAAGCGGGCGGTGCCGTGCGACAGGGAGCGCAGGTCGACGGCGTAGCGGCCGATCTCGATCTCGGGAACCTCGGCCCTGACCAGGGTCCGGCCGCCGCTGGTCTGCTCGGTGCCCAGCACCTTGCCGCGCCGTCCGGACAGGTCGCTCATCACCGCGCCCACGTAGTCGTCGCCGACCAGCACGCTCACCTCGGCCACCGGCTCCAGCAGGTGGATCCGCGCCTCGGCCGCCGCCTCCCTGAGCGCCAGCGCGCCCGCGGTCTGGAACGCGGCGTCGGAGGAGTCCACCGAGTGCGCCTTGCCGTCGAGCAGCGTGATCCGTACGTCGATCAGCGGGTGGCCCGCGGCGACGCCCTTGGCCGCCTGCGTGCGCACGCCCTTCTCGACGGACGGGATGAACTGCCGGGGCACCGCGCCGCCGACCACCTTGTCCACGAACTCGATGCCCGAGCCGCCCGGCAGCGGCTCCACCTCAATCTCGCAGATGGCGTACTGGCCGTGCCCGCCGGACTGCTTGACGTGCCGCCCGCGCCCGGCCGCCCGGCCGCCGAACGTCTCGCGCAGGGAGACCCGGTGGGGTACGACGTCGACCTGGACGCCGTAGCGGCTGCGCAGCCGTTCCAGGGCCACGTCGGCGTGCGCCTCGCCCAGGCACCACAGCACCACCTGGTGGGTGTCCTGGTTGTGCTCCAGGCGCATCGTCGGGTCCTCGGCGACCAGCCGGGCCAGCCCCTGGGAGAGCTTGTCCTCGTCGGGTTTGCTGTGCGCCTCGATGGCGAGCGGCAGCAGCGGGTCGGGCATCTCCCAGGGCGCCATCAGCAGCGGATCGTCCTTGGCCGAGAGCGTGTCCCCGGTCTCCGCGCGGGTCAGCTTGGCCACGCAGGCGAGGTCGCCCGCGATCACGTGCGTGACCGGCCGCTGCTGTTTGCCGAACGGCGTGGACAGGGCGCCGATCCGCTCGTCGACATCGTGGTCCTCGTGACCGCGGTCGGTCATCCCGTGCCCGGACACGTGCACCGTCTGGTCGGCGCGCAGGGTGCCGGAGAAGACGCGGACCATCGAGATCCGGCCGACGTAGGGGTCGGAGGACGTCTTGACGACCTCCGCGACCAGCGACTCCTCGGGATCGCACATCCGCAGTTCGCGTCCGGCGCCCTCGGGCGTGGTGACCCGGGGCGCCGCGCGCTCCAGGGGCGTCGGGAAGCCGCGCGTGATCAGTTCCAGGAGTTCGACCGTGCCCAGTCCCTGCCGGGCGCCCTCGGCCGCGGGGGCGGCGGCCAGGACGGGGAAGAACACCCCGCGTGCCACGGCCCGTTCCAGATCCTCGATGAGCGTCTTGACGTCGACCTGCTCGCCGCCGAGGTAGCGCTCCATGAGGGTCTCGTCCTCGCTCTCCGAGATGATCCCCTCGATCAGCATCGAGCGGGCCTCGTCGAGCTGCGGCAGGTCGGCCTCGCCGGGTTCGGAGGCCACGCGCTCGCCCGGGGCGTAGTCGAACAGCTTCCGCGAGAGCAGCCCCACGAGCCCGGTCACGGGCGCGTGCCCGTCGGGGGCGGGCGGACCGTGCAGCGGGAGGTACAGCGGCAGTACCGCGTCGGGATCGTCGCCGCCGAAGGCCTCCGCGCAGATCCGCGTCATCTCCTCGAAGTCGGCGCGGGCGGCCTCCAGGTGCGTGACCACGATGGCGCGCGGCATGCCGACGGCGGCGCACTCCTCCCAGAGCATCCGGGTCGAGCCGTCCACCCCGTCGGAGGCCGAGACGACGAAGAGGGCCGCGTCCGCCGCGCGCAGACCGGCCCTCAGCTCACCGACGAAGTCGGCGTACCCGGGGGTGTCCAAGAGGTTGATCTTGATGCCGTCCCATTCGACCGGCACCAGGGAGAGCTGCACGGAGCGCTGCTGGCGGTGCTCCATGTCGTCGTAGTCCGAGACGCAGCCGCCGTCCTCCACGCGGCCCGCGCGGTTCACCGCTCCCGCCGTCAGCGCGAGAGCCTCCACCAGAGTCGTCTTGCCCGATCCGGAGGGGCCGACCAGCACCACGTTCCGTACGGACGTGGGGTGGTCGGCCGCCGTTGCCCTTCCGGCGGCTCCGGGATGGGTGTGTGCCTTGTCGCCCATGTCCTTGCCTCCCGTGCACGGTGAGGTCGTTGTGGGCGCGGACACGCGGGACCGCGTGCACTGGCGGCTCCGGCGACGCCCGCGGTCCTTCGAGCTTTCCACTCCCGTCACGCCGCGTCCATACGAAGGACCCGATCCCGCCGCCCACCGGGCGCTCACCGAGGGCTCTGGGTGCCCGGCCACCGCTCACGCGCGCGCGTGACTACGATGGGCCAGCCGGTGGCCAGCAAGGGCCGCGGCGCCACACCGACCGTCGGGAAGGCCATGCTGAACAAGTACGCGCGTGCATTTTTTACGCGTGTCCTCACACCGTTCGCCGCGTTTCTCATCCGCCGGGGCGTCAGCCCCGACACGGTCACGCTGATCGGCACCGCCGGTGTGGTCGCGGGTGCGCTGGTCTTCTACCCCATGGGTGAGTTCTTCTGGGGCACGGTGGTGATCACGCTCTTCGTCTTCTCCGACCTCGTCGACGGCAACATGGCCCGCCAGCTGGGCCGCTCCAGCCGCTGGGGCGCGTTCCTGGACTCCACCCTCGACCGGGTCGCCGACGGCGCGATCTTCGGCGGCCTCGCCCTCTGGTACGCGGGCAACGGCGACGACAACGTCCTGTGCGCGGTGTCGATCTTCTGCCTGGCCAGCGGCCAGGTGGTGTCGTACACGAAGGCGCGCGGCGAGGCGATCGGCCTGCCGGTGGCCGTCAACGGGCTGGTCGAGCGCGCCGAGCGCCTCGTCATCTCGCTGGTCGCCGCCGGCTTCGCCGGACTGCACAAGTTCGGCGTACCCGGCATCCAGTACCTGCTGCCGGTCGCCCTGTGGATCGTCGCCGTCGGCAGCCTCGTCACCCTGGTCCAGCGGGTGGTCACGGTGCGCCGGGAGGCCGCCGAGGCGGACGCCGCCGCGCAGGAGAGCCAGGGCACCGAGGCGGCGAAGTGAGCGCTCGGGACCGCCTGACCGACGGTCTGTACGGCGCCGGCTGGGCCACCGTGAAGAAGCTCCCCGAGCCCGCCGCCGTACGCCTCGGCCACTCCATCGCCGACCTCGCCTGGAAGCGGCGCGGCGCGGGGGTGCGCCGCCTGGAGAGCAACTACGCGCGCGTGGTGCCCGGCGCGGGTCCGGAGCGGCTCGCCGCCCTCTCGCGCGCGGGGATGCGCTCGTACCTGCGTTACTGGATGGAGTCGTTCCGGCTCCCGGCGTGGAGCACCGAGCGGATCAAGGGCGGCTTCGCCCCCGACGACCTGCACCACCTCACCGACGGCATGGCCGCCGGCAAGGGCGTGATACTCGCCCTGCCGCACCTGGCCAACTGGGACCTCGCGGGCGCCTGGGTCACCACGAGGCTCGGCATCCCGTTCACCACGGTCGCCGAGCGCCTCAAGCCGGAGACCCTGTACGACCGTTTCGTCGCCTACCGCGAGGGCCTCGGCATGGAGGTCCTGCCGCACAGCGGCGGCACCGCCTTCGGCACGCTGGCCCGGCGGCTGCGCGACGGCGGCCTGGTCTGCCTGGTCGCCGACCGCGACCTGTCCGCCTCCGGCGTGGAGGTCGACTTCTTCGGCGAGACGGCCCGGATGCCCGCCGGACCCGCCCTGCTCGCCCAGCAGACGGGCGCGCTGCTGCTGCCGGTGACGCTCTGGTACGACGACTCGCCCGTGATGCGGGGCCGGGTGCACCCGGCGGTCGAGGTGCCCGGGTCAGGCACCCGGGCCGAAAAGACGTCTGTCATGACACAGGCGCTGGCCGACGCCTTCGCCACGGGGATCGCCGACCATCCGGAGGACTGGCACATGCTGCAGCGCTTGTGGCTGAAGGACCTCGACCCCGCCAAGGCGCCCGGGGCCCGAGAGCGGGGCGCCCAGTGAGGATCGGCATCGTCTGCCCGTACTCCTGGGACGTGCCGGGCGGCGTCCAGTTCCACATCCGCGACCTCGCCGAGTACTTCATCCGGCTCGGCCACGAGGTGTCCGTCCTCGCCCCGGCCGACGACGACACCCCGCTGCCTGCGTACGTCGTCTCCGCCGGCCGCGCGGTGCCGGTGCCGTACAACGGCTCGGTGGCCCGGCTGAACTTCGGCTTCCTGTCCGCGGCCCGGGTCCGGCGCTGGCTGCACGAGGGCGCCTTCGACGTCATCCACATCCACGAGCCGACCTCGCCCTCGCTGGGCCTGCTGACCTGCTGGGCGGCGCAGGGCCCGATCGTGGCCACCTTCCACACCTCCAACCCGCGCTCCCGCGCGATGATCGCCGCGTACGCGATCCTCCAGGCCGCCCTGGAGAAGATCAGCGCCCGGATCGCCGTGAGCGAGTACGCCCGGCGCACGCTCGTCGAGCACCTGGGCGGCGACGCGGTCGTCATCCCCAACGGCGTCGACGTCGACTTCTTCGCCGACGCGCGGCCCAAGCCCGAGTGGCAGGGCGACACGATCGGCTTCATCGGGCGCATCGACGAGCCCCGCAAGGGCCTGCCGGTGCTCATGCGGGCGCTGCCCGCCATCCTCGCCGCCCGCCCGCAGGCCCGGCTGCTCGTCGCCGGGCGCGGGGACGAGGAGGAGGCCGTCGAGAGCCTGCCCAGGGAGCTGCGTTCCCGCGTGGAGTTCCTCGGCATGATCAGCGACCAGGACAAGGCCCGCCTCCTGCGCAGCGTCGACCTGTACGTGGCGCCCAACACCGGCGGCGAGAGCTTCGGCATCATCCTGGTCGAGGCCATGTCGGCCGGCGCCCCCGTCCTCGCCTCCGACCTGGACGCCTTCGCCCAGGTCCTCGACCAGGGCGAAGCCGGCGAACTGTTCCCCAACGAGGACGCGGACGCCCTGGCCGAGGCGGCCGTACGCCTGCTGGCCGACCCGGAACGCCGGACCGTGCTGCGGGAGCGGGGCAGCGCCCACGTACGGCGCTTCGACTGGTCCACCGTGGGCGCGGACATCCTGTCCGTCTACGAGACGGTCACCGCGGGAGCGGCGGCGGTGGCGGCGGACGACCGCGCGACGGGCCTGCGGGCCCGCTTCGGCCTGGCGAGGGACTGACCCACCGGCGCACGGGGCCCCACCGGACGCGCTCGGTCCACCGATAGGGTTGCGGCCCGTGACCGCAACCCTGATCTGGATCCTGGTCGTCCTCGTCGCCGTCGGCCTGTACCTCAGCTGGACGGCGGGCCGCCTGGACCGGCTGCACGCCCGGATCGACGCCGCCCGTGCCGCCCTGGACGCACAGCTGCTGCGCAGGGCGTCCGTGGCCCAGGAACTCGCCACCTCCGGTGTGCTCGACCCGGCCGCCTCCATGGTTCTCTACGAGGCCGCACACGCCGCCCGGCAGGCCGAGGAGGAGCAGCGGGAGGTCGCCGAGAGCGAGCTGAGCCAGGCACTGCGCGCCGTGTTCGCCGACGCACCCCAGGTGGACGTGTTGCGCGAGGCGCCCGGGGGAGAGGAGACCGCCCGCGAACTGGCCGAGGCCGTACGGCGGGTGCCGATGGCCCGGCGCTTCCACAACGACGCGGTGGGTGCCGCGCGCAGACTGCGCGAGCACCGCAAGGTCCGCTGGTTCCGCCTCGCCGGGCACGCGCCCTTCCCGCTGGCCTTCGAAATGGACGACGAGTCGCCGGCGGCCCTGGTGGAGCGGGCGGCGTAGCGCACCCGCAGGCGAAAACGATCCACCGCCTTGTCATTGGCCCTTGCTGTGGCCTGCTCGCCTCACGTTTCCTCGTTGCTGCAGAAACCCCCTTCTCCTCAGCGAGGTACCCGTGTCCAGCACGCTCTCCGAAAACCAGGCACCCGAGACCGGCACCGCCCGGGTGAAGCGCGGCATGGCCGAGCAGCTCAAGGGCGGCGTCATCATGGACGTCGTCACGCCGGAGCAGGCGAAGATCGCCGAGGACGCGGGCGCCGTGGCCGTCATGGCCCTGGAGCGGGTCCCGGCCGACATCCGCAAGGACGGCGGCGTGGCCCGGATGTCCGACCCGGACATGATCGAGGGCATCATCGACGCCGTCTCCATCCCGGTGATGGCCAAGTCCCGCATCGGCCACTTCGTGGAGGCCCAGGTCCTGCAGTCCCTCGGCGTCGACTACATCGACGAGTCCGAGGTCCTCACCCCGGCCGACGAGGTCAACCACAGCGACAAGTTCGCCTTCACCACCCCCTTCGTCTGCGGCGCCACCAACCTGGGCGAGGCCCTGCGCCGCATCGCCGAGGGCGCGGCCATGATCCGCTCCAAGGGCGAGGCCGGCACCGGCAACGTCGTCGAGGCCGTCCGCCACCTGCGCCAGATCAAGAACGAGATCGCCCGGCTGCGCGGCTGTGACAACAACGAGCTGTACGCCGCCGCCAAGGAGCTGCGCGCCCCCTACGAGCTGGTCAAGGAGGTCTCGGAGCTGGGCAGGCTCCCGGTCGTCCTCTTCTCCGCCGGCGGTGTCGCCACCCCGGCCGACGCCGCGCTCATGCGCCAGCTCGGCGCCGAGGGCGTCTTCGTCGGCTCCGGCATCTTCAAGTCCGGCGACCCCGCCAAGCGCGCCGCCGCCATCGTGAAGGCCACCACCTTCTACGACGACCCGAAGATCATTGCGGACGCGTCCCGCAACCTCGGCGAGGCCATGGTCGGCATCAACTGCGACACCCTCCCCGAGGCCGAGCGCTACGCCAACCGCGGCTGGTAAGGCACCCGAACCCATGAGTGACACCCCCGTCATCGGCGTCCTGGCCCTCCAGGGCGACGTACGGGAGCACCTCGTCGCCCTGGCCGTGGCCGACGCCGTGGCCAGGCCGGTGAGGCGCCCCGAAGAACTCGCCGAGGTGGACGGCCTGGTCGTCCCCGGCGGCGAGTCCACCACCATCTCCAAGCTCGCCGTCCTCTTCGGAGTGATGGACCCCCTCCGCGCGCGCGTGCGCGACGGCATGCCCGTCTACGGCACCTGTGCCGGCATGATCATGCTGGCCGACAAGATCCTCGACCCGCGCTCCGGGCAGGAGACGGTCGGCGGCATCGACATGATCGTGCGCCGCAACGCCTTCGGCCGGCAGAACGAGTCCTTCGAGGCCGCCGTCGACGTCAAGGGCGTCGAGGGCGCTCCCGTGGAGGGCGTCTTCATCCGCGCCCCCTGGGTCGAGTCCGTGGGAGCCGCCGTCGAGGTGCTCGCCCAGCACGACGGCCACATCGTCGCCGTCCGCCAGGGCAACGCGCTGGCCACGTCGTTCCACCCGGAGCTGACCGGCGACCACCGTGTGCACCGGCTCTTCGCCGAGATGGTGCGCGCGAACCTGGCGGCGGAGTCCTTGTAGGATTCCTCCGTTCGTACAAAGACGGGTTACGCGAAGGAGACAGGCAGATGTCCGGCCACTCTAAATGGGCCACGACGAAGCACAAGAAGGCCGTCATCGATGCCAAGCGCGGCAAGCTCTTCGCGAAGCTGATCAAGAACATCGAGGTCGCGGCCCGCATGGGTGGTGCCGACATCGACGGCAACCCGACGCTGTACGACGCCATCCAGAAGGCGAAGAAGCAGTCGGTCCCGAACAAGAACATCGACTCCGCGGTCAAGCGCGGCGCCGGCCTGGAGGCCGGTGGCGCCGACTACGAGACGATCATGTATGAGGGCTACGGTCCCAACGGCGTCGCGGTGCTCATCGAGTGCCTCACCGACAACCGCAACCGCGCCGCCTCCGACGTCCGCGTCGCCATGACCCGCAACGGCGGCTCCATGGCCGACCCGGGCTCGGTGTCGTACCTCTTCAACCGCAAGGGCGTCGTGATCGTGCCCAAGGGCGAGCTGGGCGAGGACGACGTCCTCGGCGCCGTCCTTGACGCGGGCGCCGAGGAGGTCAACGACCTCGGCGAGTCCTTCGAGGTGCTCAGCGAGGCCACCGACCTGGTCGCGGTCCGCACCGCCCTCCAGGAGGCCGGCATCGACTACGAGTCCGCCGACGCCAACTTCGTCCCGACCATGCAGGTCGAGCTGGACGAGGAGGGCGCGCGGAAGATCTTCCGGCTGATCGACGCCCTGGAGGACAGCGACGACGTGCAGAACGTCTTCGCCAACTTCGACGTGAGCGACGAGATCATGGAGAAGGTCGACGCGTAACGCGCCCCCTGCTCAGCGGGCCGACGGGGACACAACCCGTCGGCCCGTCGCGTTGTCGGCGGCACCCGATAGCCTTACGCAAGTCAATGATCACCGTCCATGGACCGCAACCATCAATCGGGCAACTCCGATGGTGACCAGACAGGTCCGCGAGAGCGGCGGCGGTTCAGCCGCAAAGGAGGGGCCGGCGTTGCGTGTGCTGGGGGTGGACCCGGGGCTGACCCGCTGCGGGGTCGGGGTCGTGGAGGGCGTCGCGGGCCGGCCGCTCACCATGATCGGCGTCGGCGTCGTCCGCACGCCCGCGGACGCCGACCTCGGCCACCGCCTCGTCGCCGTCGAGCAGGGCATCGAGGCGTGGCTGGACGAGCACCGGCCGGAATTCGTCGCCGTGGAGCGCGTCTTCAGCCAGCACAACGTCCGCACCGTCATGGGCACCGCCCAGGCCAGCGCGGTGGCGATCCTGTGCGCCTCCCGCCGCGGCATCCCCGTCGCCCTGCACACGCCCAGCGAGGTCAAGGCGGCCGTCACCGGCAGCGGACGCGCCGACAAGGCGCAGGTCGGTGCCATGGTCACTCGCCTGCTGCGGCTCGCCGCCCCGCCCAAGCCGGCCGACGCCGCCGACGCCCTCGCCCTCGCCATCTGCCACATCTGGCGCGCCCCCGCGCACAGCCGCCTCCAGCAGGCCGTGGCCCTGCACGCCTCCCAGGGCCCGCGCCGCCCGCAGACCTCCCACCCCCCGAAAGGCCGCCCCGCATGATCGCCTTCGTCAGCGGCACCGTCGCCGCCCTCGCACCCGACGCCGCGGTGGTCGAGGTCGGCGGCGTCGGCATGGCCGTCCAGTGCACCCCGAACACGCTGTCCACCCTCCGGCTCGGCAAGCCCGCCAAGCTCGCCACCTCCCTCGTCGTCCGCGAGGACTCGCTCACGCTCTACGGCTTCGCCGACGACGACGAGCGCCAGGTCTTCGAGCTGCTCCAGACCGCCAGTGGCGTCGGCCCCCGCCTCGCCCAGGCCATGCTCGCCGTGCACCAGCCCGACGCCCTGCGCCGAGCCGTCTCCACCGGTGACGAGAAGGCGCTCACCGCCGTCCCCGGCATCGGCAAGAAGGGCGCGCAGAAGCTGCTCCTGGAGCTGAAGGACCGGCTCGGCGAGCCCATCGGCGCTCCCGCCGTCGGCGCCCCGGTCAGCACCGGCTGGCGCGACCAGCTGCACGCCGCCCTGATCGGCCTCGGCTACGCGACCCGCGAGGCCGACGAGGCCGTCTCCGCCGTGACGCCGCAGGCGGAGGCCGCCGGGGGCACACCGCAGGTGGGCCAGCTGCTCAAGGCCGCCCTGCAGACGCTGAACCGCGCCCGCTGACCACGCCCGCCACCACCGACCCGGTGCGCCACGGCAAGGAGAATCAAGTGAACTGGGACGACACGACCGACGCGGAGGCCGCCGCCGAGCGGCTGGTGGGCGCTGTCGCCGACGGCGAGGACCAGGCCGTGGAGGCGGCCCTGCGCCCCAAGGACCTGGGTGAGTTCATCGGCCAGGAGAAGGTCCGCGAACAGCTCGACCTGGTGCTGCGCGCCGCACGCGCGCGCGGGGCGACCGCCGACCACGTGCTCCTGTCCGGCGCCCCCGGCCTCGGCAAGACCACCCTCTCGATGATCATCGCGGCCGAGATGGAAGCCCCCATCCGCATCACCTCGGGGCCCGCCATCCAGCACGCCGGCGACCTCGCGGCGATCCTCTCCTCGCTCCAGGAGGGCGAGGTCCTCTTCCTCGACGAGATCCACCGCATGTCGCGGCCCGCCGAGGAGATGCTCTACATGGCGATGGAGGACTTCCGCGTCGACGTCATCGTCGGCAAGGGCCCCGGCGCCACCGCCATCCCCCTGGAGCTGCCCCCGTTCACCCTGGTCGGCGCCACCACGCGCGCGGGACTGCTGCCGCCCCCGCTGCGCGACCGCTTCGGCTTCACCGCCCACATGGAGTTCTACGGACCGGCCGAGCTGGAGCGCGTGATCCACCGCTCCGCCGGCCTGCTCGACGTCGAGATCGACCCCACCGGCGCCGCCGAGATCGCCGGCCGCTCCCGCGGCACCCCCCGTATCGCCAACCGCCTGCTGCGCCGGGTCCGCGACTACGCCCAGGTCAAGGCCGACGGCCTGATCACCCAGGAGATCGCCGCGGCCGCCCTCGCCGTCTACGAGGTCGACGCCCGGGGCCTCGACCGGCTCGACCGGGGGGTCCTGGAGGCCCTTCTCAAGCTGTTCGGCGGCGGGCCCGTCGGCCTGTCCACGCTCGCCGTCGCCGTGGGGGAGGAGCGTGAGACAGTGGAAGAGGTCGCCGAACCCTTCCTCGTACGGGAGGGTCTGCTCGCCCGCACCCCACGCGGGCGGGTGGCCACTCCGGCCGCATGGGCGCACCTCGGCCTCACCCCGCCGCGTTCGCAGGGTTCAGGAAACGGACAACCGGACTTGTTCGGGGCGTGACGACCCGGTCACGAGAGGCACATTCGCCGGAGCAGGAACCCCGGTGCCATGCTGAGCGTTGTTCCATGCGCGCGGACTCGCTTAGACTCCGCCGATGCCGCCCTAGTCGGCGGCGTACACACCCCCAACCATCAGGCCGCTCATCATCGCGGTCGTGTGAAGGAAGTACCGACCCGTGAGTCTCGTGACCCTCCTCCCGTTCATCGTGCTCATCGGGGCCATGTTCCTGATGACCCGGTCGGCGAAGAAGAAGCAGCAGCAGGCCGCCACCATGCGGAACGAGATGCAGCCCGGAACCGGTGTCCGCACCATCGGGGGCATGTACGCCACGGTCAAGGAGGTCAACGACGACACGGTCCTTCTCGACGCCGGACCGGGTGTGGAACTGCTCTTCGCCAAGAACGCGATCGGTGCCGTCCTCTCCGACGACGAGTACAACCGCATCGTCCACGGCATCGAGCACGACCTGAAGTCCGACGCGGACGTCGTCCCCGACGACGCCTCCTCCCTCATCGACACCGACGCCGCCTCCGACGACAAGTCCGTCGACCTCGGCAAGAAGGCCGACGAGCCGGCCGCCGACGAGCCGGCCGACGAGCCGACGGCCGACGCCGCACCCGCCGAGGCGAAGACGGACGAGCAGGCGAAGAAGTCCGACGGCGGTTCCGAGGCGAAGTAAGCCGTGCCCCGGGGTGCGCGGGACGGGTTCCCGCGCACTTCGCGTGACGCGCGGCTCGCACGGATCCGGACACCATGTGATGGCCGCCGGTGACGCCTTCTGGGCGCGAAGCGGCCCGAGAGGGAGTACGCAAAGGTGGCAGCACCTAAAAAGGGAAAGAATGCGAGCGCTCAGAGTAAGCCCGGGCGCTCGCTGGCCCTGATCCTGATCGCCATCGTGGCGCTCACCGGGGGAATGTTCGCCTCCGGGCACACGACTCCGCGCCTCGGTATCGACCTGGCGGGCGGCACGAGCATCACGCTCCGGGCCGTGCCCGAGGCGGGCCAGGAGTCCGCGATCAACAAGACCAACATGGACACCGCGGTCGAGATCATGAACCGCCGTGTCAATGGTCTGGGTGTTTCCGAGGCCGAGGTCCAGACCCAGGGCGACCGGAACATCATCGTCAACATCCCCAAGGGGACGAACTCGAAGGAAGCCCGGCAGCAGGTCGGCACCACCGCCAAGCTGTACTTCCGTCCGGTCCTCGCCACCGAGCTCTCCGGCGCCAACGCGACCGGCAGCCCCTCGCCGAGCGAGACCGGCGGCGCCTCGGACAAGGCGACCGACAAGGCCACCGACAAGGCCACGGACAAGGCCACCGACGGGGACAAGGCCACCGACGGGGACAAGGCCACCGACGGGGACAAGGCCACCGACGGGGACAAGGCCACCGACGGGGACAAGGCGAGCGGCACGCCGTCCGACTCCGCCTCGGCGAGCGCCACCTCCCAGGGCCGCGCCGCCAGCGAGGCCCTCAAGGCCGACCCCAGCCCGTCCGCGAAGAGCTCCGACGGAGCCTCCCCGTCCCCGAGCACCAGCGCCCCCGGCGACGCCGCCGCTGCCAAGCTGCAGCAGCAGTACGCGGCCCTGGACTGCACCGACAAGGGCGCCCGCGCCCAGGCCGGCAAGGGCGCCAAGCCCGGCGAGCAGACGGTGGCCTGCGGTCAGAACTCGCAGGGCCAGTGGCAGAAGTACATCCTCGGCCCCGCCGCGGTGGACGGCACCGAGGTCGACGAGGCCGAGGCCGTCTACAACACGCAGACCGCTGCCGGCTGGACCGTGACGATGAAGTTCACGGACAAGGGCAGCAAGAAGTTCGCGGACATCACCGGCAAGCTGGCGCAGAACCAGTCCCCGCAGAACCAGTTCGCCATCGTCCTGGACAACGAGGTCGTCTCCGACCCGTACGTCAGCCAGGCGCTCACCGGCGGCAACGCGGAGATCTCCGGCAGCTTCGACCAGGAGGAGGCCCAGAGCCTCGCCAACATGCTGTCCTACGGCGCGCTGCCGCTGACCTTCAAGGAGGACAGCGTCACCACCGTCACCGCCGCGCTCGGCGGTGAGCAGCTCAAGGCCGGTCTGATCGCGGGCGCCATCGGTCTCGCCCTGGTCGTCCTCTACCTGCTGTTCTACTACCGCGGTCTGTCGTTCATCGCCGTCTGTTCGCTGCTGGTCTCGGCCGGTCTCACCTACGTGATCATGGCGCTGCTCGGCCCGACCATCGGCTTCGCGCTGAACCTGCCGGCCGTGTGCGGTGCCATCGTCGCCATCGGCATCACGGCGGACTCGTTCATCGTGTACTTCGAACGCGTCCGCGACGAGATCCGGGAGGGCCGCACGCTGCGTCCGGCCGTCGAGCGGGCCTGGCCGCGCGCCCGGCGCACCATCCTCGTCTCCGACTTCGTGTCCTTCCTCGCCGCCGCGGTGCTCTTCATCGTCACCGTCGGCAAGGTGCAGGGCTTCGCGTTCACGCTCGGTCTGACGACCCTGCTCGACGTGGTGGTGGTGTTCCTGTTCACCAAGCCGCTGCTGACGCTGATGGCCCGGCGCCGGTTCTTCTCCAGCGGTCACAAGTGGTCCGGCCTCGACCCCAAGGCCCTGGGTGCCAAGCCCCCGCTGCGCCGCACCCGCCGTCCGTCCCGTCCTGCCGCCGGCCCTGTCGACCCGAAGGAGGCGTGAGAGATGTCGAAGCTCGGCACACTCGGCGCCCGACTGCACCACGGCGAGGTCGGCTACGACTTCGTCAAGAACCGCAAGATCTGGTACGGCATCTCGATCCTCATCACCATCACGGCCATCGTCGGCCTGGCGGTGCGCGGCCTGCACATGGGCATCGAGTTCCAGGGCGGCGCGGTCTTCACCACCCCGAAGAACATGAGCGCCTCGGTCGCCCAGGCCGAGACCTGGTCGGAGGAGGCGTCCGGCCACGACGCGATCGTCCAGAAGCTCGGCGACGGCAGCCTCCGCATCCAGATCGCGGGCACCGACACCCAGCAGTCGGACCAGATCAAGGAGGACCTCTCCAAGAACCTGGACGTCCCCGCGGAGAAGATCAACGCCGACCTGGTCGGCCCCAGCTGGGGTGACCAGATCGCGAACAAGGCCTGGCAGGGCCTCGGGATCTTCATGGTCCTCGTGGTGATCTACCTGGCGATCGCGTTCGAGTGGCGGATGGCGCTGGCCGCCTTCGTCGCGTTGATCCACGACATCACCATCACGGTGGGCATCTACGCTCTCGTCGGATTCGAGGTCACACCCGGCACGGTGATCGGTCTGCTGACGATCCTCGGTTACTCGCTCTACGACACGGTCGTCGTCTTCGACAGCCTCAAGGAGCAGACGCGGGACATCACCAAGCAGACCCGCTGGACCTACGCGGAGATCGCCAACCGCTCCATCAACAGCACCCTGGTCCGCTCCATCAACACCACGGTGGTCGCGCTGCTGCCGGTGGCGGGCCTGCTGTTCATCGGCGGCGGCGTCCTCGGCGCCGGCATGCTCAACGACATCTCGCTGTCGCTGTTCGTCGGTCTCGCGGCCGGCGCGTACTCGTCGATCTTCATCGCCACGCCGCTCGTCGCCGACCTCAAGGAGGCCGAGCCGCAGATGAAGGCCCTCAGGAAGCGGGTCCTCGCCAAGCGCGCCCAGTCGGCGGCCAAGGGCGAGTCCGCGGAGTCCGCGGCCGACGAGGGGGCGTACGACGCCGACGAGCCGGACGACGCCGCACCCGCGGTCGTCGGCCCCCGCAACCAGCCCGCGTCCCGCGGCAGGGGCCGTGGCCGACCCTCGGGGAAGCGCCGATGACCGAGACGACCGACATCACGGAGCTGCTGCTCAGCCGCATCCGTGACGTGGCCGACTACCCGGAGCCGGGCGTGGTGTTCAAGGACATCACCCCGCTCCTGGCGGACCCGGCGGCCTTCACGGCGCTCACCGACGCCCTCGCCGACGTGGCCCGGGACACCGGCGCCACCAAGGTCGTCGGCCTGGAGGCGCGCGGCTTCATCCTCGGCGCCCCGGTGGCCCTGAGGGCGGGCCTCGGCTTCATCCCCGTACGCAAGGCGGGGAAGCTCCCCGGAGCCACGCTCAGCCAGGCGTACGACCTGGAGTACGGCTCCGCCGAGATCGAGGTGCACGCCGAGGACCTCACCGCGGGCGACCGGGTGCTGGTCGTCGACGACGTCCTCGCCACCGGCGGCACCGCCGAGGCCTCGCTGGAGCTGATCCGCCGGGCCGGTGCCGACGTCGCGGGCCTCGCCGTGCTGATGGAGCTGGGCTTCCTCGGCGGGCGGGCCCGTCTGGAGCCCGCTCTGGCCGGGGCGCCGCTGAAGGCGCTGCTCACGGTCTGAGCCGCCCGGGAGCACGAGGGGCGCCCGTTGCAGGCCCGAGGCGGGCCCGGAGGAATCCGGCGCCCGCCTCAGGCGTTGCAGGGGTTGAAGGCCTTCACATTGGCCAGAAGGCGATCCTGGAGGGCAGGATCGCTACCATGGGGTATCCGGAGCCTGACCGGGGGACCCGGATCGCGCACGAGGAGTCCTCTTGCCAGACGAGGCCCAGCCACTGACCGCCGCAAAGCCCGAGTCCGCCTCGGCGTCCGCGGCGAAGCCCGCGCCGAGCGGGCCCCAGGCGAAGAACGACACGCGCGGACCCATCCAGGACGCCCCGGCCGCACCGGTCGACAAGCCGGCGGAGCAGCAGTCGCGCCCCAAGGCGCTGCCGGCCGAACGCCCGCAGAACGCGCCCGTGGTCCGCGCCCCAGCCGGGCAGCCCGCCCGCTCCGGCTCCTCCAACCGCGTCCGCGCCCGCCTCGCCCGCCTCGGCGTGCAGCGCGCCAACCCGTACAACCCGGTCCTGGAGCCGCTGCTGCGCATAGTGCGCGGCAACGACCCGAAGATCGAGACGGCGACCCTGCGCCAGATCGAGCGCGCCTACCAGGTCGCCGAACGCTGGCACCGCGGCCAGAAGCGCAAGAGCGGCGACCCGTACATCACGCACCCGCTCGCCGTCACTACCATCCTCGCCGAGCTGGGCATGGATCCGGCCACCCTGATGGCCGGGCTGCTGCACGACACCGTCGAGGACACCGAGTACGGCCTGGAGGACCTGCGCCGCGACTTCGGCGACGTGGTCACCCTGCTCGTCGACGGTGTCACCAAGCTGGACAAGGTCAAGTTCGGCGAGGCGGCGCAGGCCGAGACCGTGCGCAAGATGGTCGTCGCCATGGCCAAGGACCCGCGCGTCCTGGTCATCAAGCTCGCCGACCGCCTGCACAACATGCGCACCATGCGCTACCTCAAGCGCGAGAAGCAGGAGAAGAAGGCGCGCGAGACCCTGGAGATCTACGCGCCGCTCGCCCACCGGCTGGGCATGAACACCATCAAGTGGGAGCTGGAGGACCTCGCCTTCGCGATCCTCTACCCCAAGATGTACGACGAGATCGTCCGCCTGGTCGCCGAGCGCGCGCCCAAGCGCGACGAGTACCTGGCCGTCGTCACCGACGAGGTCCAGCAGGATCTGCGCGCGGCGCGCATCAAGGCGACCGTCACCGGCCGCCCCAAGCACTACTACAGCGTCTACCAGAAGATGATCGTCCGCGGCCGTGACTTCGCGGAGATCTACGACCTGGTGGGCATCCGCGTCCTGGTGGACACCGTCCGCGACTGCTACGCGGCGCTCGGCACCGTCCACGCCCGCTGGAATCCGGTTCCGGGGCGGTTCAAGGACTACATCGCGATGCCCAAGTTCAACATGTACCAGTCGCTGCACACGACGGTCATCGGGCCCGGCGGCAAGCCGGTCGAGCTGCAGATCCGCACCTTCGACATGCACCGCCGCGCGGAGTACGGCATCGCCGCGCACTGGAAGTACAAGCAGGAGGCCGTCGCGGGCGCCTCCAAGGTGCGCACGGACGCCCCCAAGTCGTCCGGCAAGAGCAAGGACGACCACCTCAACGACATGGCGTGGCTGCGGCAGCTGCTCGACTGGCAGAAGGAGACCGAGGACCCCGGCGAGTTCCTGGAGTCCCTGCGCTTCGACCTCTCCCGCAACGAGGTCTTCGTCTTCACGCCCAAGGGCGACGTCATAGCGCTCCCCGCCGGCGCCACCCCCGTGGACTTCGCGTACGCCGTCCACACCGAGGTCGGCCACCGCACCATAGGGGCACGGGTCAACGGGCGGCTGGTGCCGCTGGAGTCCACCCTGGACAACGGCGACCTGGTGGAGGTCTTCACCTCCAAGGCGGCCGGGGCGGGCCCCTCCCGCGACTGGCTGGGCTTCGTGAAGTCGCCGCGCGCCCGCAACAAGATCCGCGGCTGGTTCTCCAAGGAGCGCCGCGACGAGGCGATCGAGCAGGGCAAGGACGCCATCGTCCGCGCGATGCGCAAGCAGAACCTGCCGATCCAGCGGATCCTCACCGGCGACTCCCTGGTCACGCTCGCGCACGAGATGCGCTACTCGGACATCTCCGCGCTGTACGCGGCGATCGGCGAGGGCCACGTCTCCGCGCAGAACATCGTGCAGAAACTGGTCTCGGCGCTCGGCGGCGAGGAGGCGGCCACCGAGGAGATCGACGAGTCGGTGCCTCCGGCCCGCGGCCGTGGCCGCAAGCGCCGGACCAGTGCCGACCCGGGCGTCGTCGTCAAGGGCGTCGAGGACGTGTGGGTCAAGCTGGCCCGCTGCTGCACTCCCGTACCCGGGGACCCCATCATCGGCTTCGTCACCCGCGGCAGCGGCGTGTCCGTCCACCGCAGCGACTGTGTGAACGTGGACTCGCTGTCCCGCGAGCCCGAGCGCATCCTCGAGGTCGAGTGGGCGCCCACCCAGTCCTCCGTCTTCCTGGTCGCCATCCAGGTCGAGGCGCTGGACCGCTCCCGGCTGCTGTCGGACGTCACGCGGGTGCTGTCCGACCAGCACGTCAACATCCTCTCGGCGGCCGTCCAGACCTCCCGCGACCGCGTGGCCACCTCCCGCTTCACCTTCGAGATGGGCGACCCCAAGCACCTCGGGCACGTCCTGAAGGCCGTACGCGGCGTGGAGGGCGTCTACGACGTGTACCGGGTGACGTCGGCGCGCAGGCCGTCGTAGGAGGCCGTACAGGCGCACACACGAGAGGGGCTCCCGTACGCGCCGTACGGGAGCCCCTCTCGTGTCCGGTCCGCGACCGTCAGCCGCCGAACTCGTGCAGGCCCTTGAGCGCCTGGTCGAGGAGCGCCTGGCGGCCCTCCAGCTCACGCGCGAGCTTGTCGGCCTTGGCGTCGTTGCCCTGGGCGCGCGCCTGCTCGACCTGGGAGCGCAGCTTGTCCACGGCGGCCTGGAGCTGACCGGTCAGGCCCTCGGCACGCGCGCGTGCCTCCGGGTTGGTCCGGCGCCACTCGGCCTCCTCGGCCTCCTGGAGGGCCCGCTCGACCGCGTGCATCCGCCCCTCGACCTTCGGCCGGGCGTCGCGCGGCACGTGGCCGATGGCCTCCCAGCGCTCGTTGACCGAACGGAACGCGGCGCGGGCCGCCTTGAGGTCGGTGACCGGGACGAGCTTCTCGGCCTCCTCGGCCAGCTCCTCCTTGAGCTTCAGGTTCTCCGACTGCTCGGCGTCCCGCTCGGCGAAGACCGAGCTGCGGGCTGCGAAGAACACGTCCTGGGCACCGCGGAAACGGTTCCACAGGTCGTCCTCGTGCTCGCGCTGGGCCCGGCCCGCGGCCTTCCACTCGGACATCAGGTCGCGGTAGCGCGCGGCCGTCGGTCCCCAGTCCGTCGAGTTCGACAGCGCCTCGGCCTCGGTGACCAGCCGCTCCTTGGTCCGCCGGGCCTCCTCGCGCTGCGCGTCGAGCTGCGCGAAGTGCTGCTTGCGGCGCTTGGAGAACGCCGAGCGCGCGTGCGAGAAGCGGTGCCACAGCTCGTCGTCGGACTTGCGGTCCAGGCGCGGCAGGCCCTTCCAGGTGTCCACCAGGGACCGCAGCCGCTCACCGGCCGACCGCCACTGGTCCGAGCGCGCCAGCTCCTCGGCCTCGGCGACCAGGGCCTCCTTGGCACCGCGCGCCTCGTCGGACTGCTTGGCCCGCTGGGCCTTGCGCTCCTCACGCCGTGCCTCCACGAGCGCGACGAGCTTGTCCAGCCGGGTCCGCAGGGCCTCCAGGTCGCCGACCGCGTGGTGCGCGTCCACCTGCTCGCGCAGGTGGTCGATGGCGGCCTGGGCGTCCTTGGCCGACAGGTCGGTGGTCTTCACCCGCTTCTCGAGGAGGCCGATCTCGACAACCAGGCCTTCGTACTTGCGTTCGAAGTAGGCCAGCGCCTCCTCGGGGGAGCCTGCCTGCCAGGATCCGACGACCTTCTCGCCGTCGGCCGTACGCACGTACACGGTCCCCGTCTCATCGACGCGGCCCCACGGGTCGCTGCTCACAGCGCCTCCTCCACATGATGCCTGCGGAGGGCTTCGCTACCCCCGGGCATCGTCCACAGTTTCGTCACGGCCAACATAGGCGACCGGCGGGGGGCCTGTCCGCATCCCGCACGACCGAACTTTCGCTGATGAGGGTCAGGATTTCGTGACGGTGGCCTTGTCGATCACGACTGTCGCGTTGGGCGCTCCGTCACCCTGGCCGGTGCTCTCCCCGGCCTTCGCGATCTTCTTCAGCACGGCCATGCCCTCGTCGGAGATGGTGCCGAACGGCGTGTAGCTCGGCGGCAGCGGGCTGTCCTGGTACACGAGGAAGAACTGGCTGCCGCCGGAGTCGGGCTGTCCCGTGTTCGCCATCGCCACCGTGCCCGCCGGGTACGTGTTCGACTTGAGGCTCTTGTCCTTCAGGTTCTCGTCCGGGATGTTGTAGCCCGGACCGCCGTTGCCCTGCCCCGTCGGGTCGCCGCACTGCAGCACGAAGATGCCGTTGGTGGTGAGGCGGTGGCACGGCGTGTGATCGAAGAAGCCCTTGCCGGCCAGGAAGTTGAACGAGTTGACGGTGTGCGGTGCCGCGTCCGTCTTCAGCGCGATGCCTATGTCACCGCACGTGGTCGCCAGCTTCATCGTGTACTTCGCCGACTTGTCGACGGTCATCGCAGGTTCCTTCTTCCAGGTCTGCGTCTTGACCTTGCCCTCGGCGGGCTTCTCGCACGGGTCCGGCGCCTTGCTCGGAGCCGAGGCGCTCGGCGTGACCTCCGCACTCGCGTTCGTCTTGCTGTCGTCGTCGTCCCCCAGGACCACGCCGGTCGTGTACAGCGCGACGCTGCCGATCAGGATCACGCCGAGCACCGAAGCGATCGCGGCGTTGCGCATGCGCGCCTTGCGTCGTGCGGAGGTACGTCGCTGCTGCTGCCGCAAGAACTTCTCCCGGGCGAGCTGACGCCGCCGCTGCTCCTGGGTGACCACCGGGTTCTCTCCTCATGCGTCTTCGTGTGCCGACCGGTACGCGTGGGTGCGATGAGCCGACCGTGGGCGTGTAGCCCCGTACCGTATATGGGTTCGCTGAGGAATCGGCACCGCCGGTAGGCTCTGACCACGGGCGCGGCCGGTTCGCAAGCCCACCCTTACCGACACAAACGAAGGACGATCGTGCTCATTGCCGGGTTCCCCGCCGGTGCCTGGGGGACGAACTGCTATCTCGTCGCCCCCGCCGCCGGTGAGGAGTGCGTGATCATCGACCCGGGCCACCAGGCGGCCCCCGGAGTCGAGGAAGCGATCAGGAAGCACCGTCTCAAGCCGGTCGCCGTCGTCCTCACCCACGGCCACATCGACCACGTCGCCTCGGTCGTCCCGGTGTGCGGCGCCCACGACGTGCCGGCCTGGATCCACCCCGAGGACCGCTACATGATGAGCGACCCCGAGAAGGGCATCGGCCGCACCATCGGCATGCCGCTCATGGGCGAGCTGACCGTGGGGGAGCCGGACGACGTCAAGGAGCTGACCGACGGCGCGAAGCTGGCGCTGGCGGGCCTGGAGCTGACCGTCGCGCACGCCCCGGGCCATACGAAGGGGTCGGTGACCTTCGGCCTGCCCGAGACGGCGGACATCCCGCCGGTCATGTTCTCGGGCGACCTGCTGTTCGCCGGCTCCATCGGACGCACCGACTTCCCCGGTGGCTCCATGGACGACATGCTCGAGTCCCTGGCACGCGTGTGCCTGCCGCTCGACGACTCGACCGTGGTGCTCTCCGGACACGGCCCCCAGACGACCATCGGCCAGGAACGCGCCACCAACCCGTATCTGCGGCAGGTGGCCGCCGGCCAGGGCGCACCGGACGCGCCCCGACGAGGAATGTGACGAGACCTTCCGTGAGCACCTTCAAGGCCCCCAAGGGCACGTACGACCTGCTGCCGCCGGACTCCGCCAAGTACCTGGCCGTCCGCGAGGCGATCGCCGCCCCGCTGCGCAACTCCGGCTACGGCTACATCGAGACGCCCGGCTTCGAGAACGTCGAGCTCTTCGCGCGCGGTGTCGGCGAGTCCACCGACATCGTGACCAAGGAGATGTACGTCTTCGAGACCAAGGGCGGCGACCGGCTCGCCCTGCGCCCGGAGACCACCGCTCCGGTGCTGCGCGCGGTCCTGGAGGCCAACCTGCACAAGGCGGGCAACCTGCCGGTGAAGGTCTGGTACTCGGGCTCCCAGTACCGCTACGAGCGTCCCCAGAAGGGCCGTTACCGCCACTTCTCCCAGGTCGGCGCCGAGGCGATCGGCGCCGAGGACCCGGCCCTGGACGCCGAACTGATCATCCTGGCCGACCAGTCCTACCGCGCGCTCGGCCTGCGGGACTTCCGCATCCTGCTCAACTCCCTGGGCGACAAGGAGTGCCGCCCCGTCTACCGGGCCGCGCTCCAGGACTTCCTGCGCGGTCTCGACCTGGACGAGGACACGCTGCGCCGCGCCGAGATCAACCCGCTGCGCGTGCTGGACGACAAGCGCCCCGACGTCCAGAAGCAGCTCACCGACGCCCCGCTGCTGCGCGACTACCTGTGCGACGCCTGCAAGGCGTACCACGAGGAGGTGCGCGAGCTGATCACGGCGGCGGGCGTCGTCTTCGAGGACGACCCGAAGCTGGTCCGCGGCCTGGACTACTACACGCGCACGACGTTCGAGTTCGTCCACGACGGCCTCGGCTCCCAGTCCGCGGTGGGCGGCGGGGGCCGCTACGACGGCCTGTCCGAGATGATCGGCGGCCCCTCCCTGCCCTCGGTCGGCTGGGCCCTCGGCGTCGACCGCACCGTCCTCGCCCTGGAGGCGGAGGGCATCGAACTGGACATCCCGTCCGCCACCTCCGTCTTCGCGGTCCCGCTGGGCGAGGAGGCCCGCCGGATCCTGTTCGCCAAGGTCACCGAGCTGCGCAAGAACGGCGTCGCGGCCGACTTCTCCTACGGCGGCAAGGGACTCAAGGCCGCGATGAAGGCGGCCAACCGCTCAGGGGCCCGCTACACCCTGGTGCTGGGTGAGCGCGACCTGGCCGAGGGCGTCGTCCAGCTCAAGGACATGGAGTCCGGCGAGCAGACCGCGATCGGCGTCAACGAGATCGTCGCGGAGCTGGAGTCCCGTCTCGGCTAGGGACCGGAGCCCGGTGTCCCCTTCAGGGGTACACGTTTCGTTCGCGTGTGCCCCTGGAGAACGGGTGTTGGCCGGAACGCGCCGCTCCGGAGTGATCGCCGATCCGTTCATATGGTCATCGAACGGTGCCCATACAGGGTCGTGCGGCACAATGGCCCCTGCCCGAAGCAGGTCCCACTCCCCAGTGACGGAATCGGCGTGATGAGCAAGACGACAGTGAAGGACGTCTCCACCGTGGCAGAGTCCGCGCCGGACACCAGCACCCGCACCCCGCGCACCGAGGGCGGCAGCCGGGCCCTCGCCCTGCTGCTGGTGATCACGGGCGCGGCCGGGCTGCTCGCCGCGTGGGTCATCACGATCGACAAGCAGAAGATTCTCGAGGCCAAGATCGCCGGCACCACCTTCACGCCCGGCTGCAGCCTCAACCCGGTCGTCTCCTGCGGCAACATCATGGAGAGCGACCAGGCCTCCGTCTTCGGCTTCCCCAACCCGATGCTCGGCCTCGTCGCCTACGGCATCGTCATCTGCGTCGGCGTGAGCCTGCTCGCCCGCGCCACCTACCCGCGCTGGTACTGGCTCACCTTCAACGCGGGCTGCCTGTTCGGCGTCGCGTTCGTCTCGTGGCTGCAGTTCCAGTCCCTGTACCGGATCAACTCGCTGTGCCTGTGGTGCTGCCTGGCCTGGGTCGCCACGATCCTGATGTTCTGGTACGTGACGTCCTTCAACGTCCGCAAGGGCTTCCTGCCCGCGCCGGGCTGGCTGCGCGGGTTCTTCGGCGAGTTCACCTGGGTCCTGCCGGTGCTGCACATCGGCATCATCGGCATGATGATCCTCACCCGCTGGTGGGACTTCTGGACCAGCTGACGGGCGGCTCGCTTGTCAGTGCGGTCATTTAGGGTTCAGAGCGTGGAGCCCGATCTGTTCACCGCCGCAGCCGAAGAACGCCAGGAGAAGGACCCGACCGGCAGCCCCCTCGCCGTGCGGATGCGCCCACGCACCCTCGACGAGGTCGTCGGCCAGCAGCACCTGCTCAAGCCCGGGTCGCCGCTGCGCCGCCTGGTCGGCGAGGGCGCCTCAGGCCCGGCCGGACCGTCCTCCGTGTTCCTCTGGGGCCCGCCGGGCACCGGCAAGACCACCCTGGCGTACGTGGTCTCCAAGGCGACCAACAAGCGTTTCGTGGAGCTGTCGGCGATCACCGCGGGCGTCAAGGAGGTCCGCGCGGTCATCGACGGCGCCCGCCGCGCGGTCGGTGGGTACGGCAAGGAGACCGTCCTCTTCCTCGACGAGATCCACCGCTTCAGCAAGGCCCAGCAGGACTCCCTGCTCCCGGCCGTCGAGAACCGCTGGGTCACCCTGATCGCCGCCACCACCGAGAACCCGTACTTCTCGGTGATCTCCCCGCTGCTCTCCCGCTCCCTTCTGCTCACCCTCGAACCCCTCACCGACGACGACGTCCGGGGCCTGCTCCGCCGCGCGCTGAGCGACGAGCGCGGGCTCAAGGACGCCGTCACCCTCCCCGGGGACACCGAGGAGCACCTGCTGCGCATCGCCGGCGGTGACGCCCGCCGCGCGCTCACCGCCCTGGAGGCCGCCGCCGGGGCCGCACTGGACAAGGGTGAGACGGCGATCTCCCTGACCACGCTGGAGGAGACGGTCGACCGGGCCGCGGTGAAGTACGACCGCGACGGCGACCAGCACTACGACGTCGCCAGCGCCCTGATCAAGTCCATCCGCGGCTCCGACGTCGACGCCGCCCTGCACTACCTGGCCCGGATGATCGAGGCAGGCGAGGACCCCCGCTTCATCGCCCGGCGCCTGATGATCTCCGCCAGCGAGGACATCGGCCTGGCCGACCCCAACGCCCTGCAGATCGCCGTCGCCGCCGCCCAGGCCGTCGCCATGATCGGCTTTCCCGAGGCCGCCCTCACCCTCAGCCACGCCACCATCGCCCTGGCGCTGGCCCCCAAGTCCAACGCCGCCACCACCGCCATCGGCGCCGCCCTGGAGGACGTGCGCAAGGGCCACGCCGGCCCGGTCCCCGCCCACCTGCGCGACAGCCACTACAAGGGCGCCGGCAAGCTGGGACACGGGCAGGGGTACGTGTACCCGCACGACCTGCCCGAGGGCATCGCCGCCCAGCAGTACGCCCCGGACGAGCTGAAGGACCGGCGGTACTACACGCCGACCCGGCACGGCGCCGAGGCCCGGTACGCGGACGCGGTGGAGTGGACCCGCGGGCACCTCGGTCGCAAGCCGTCCTGAGCAGCCTGTAGAATCGCCCGGAGTGCCGAGTGCCGTGCAGTCAGAACGGGACAACCGGCCGGAACCCTTCGGGGTTCCAGGAGCGTCGCGCACCGTCGATGGTGTCGCGGGCAGCCCACCACCACCCGGACCTCCGGGACAGGTCGGTGGGCCACTCGCGTGCTGCACGTATGTGCCCAGACCAGGGGAGCGGCTGCCCGGCAGGTCCCGAGCGGACCCGGCGGGTTTCCCCGGCTGCGGATTGCGACCTCCCTCAACCCTGACAAGCCGGAAACTAGGAAAGAGACACAGTGGCGAACCAGCCCCGTCCCAAGGTCAAGAAGTCGCGTGCCCTCGGCATCGCGCTGACCCCGAAGGCCGTCAAGTACTTCGAGGCCCGCCCCTACCCGCCGGGTGAGCACGGCCGCGGCCGCAAGCAGAACTCGGACTACAAGGTCCGTCTGCTTGAGAAGCAGCGTCTGCGCGCGCAGTACGACCTCAGCGAGCGCCAGCTCGTCCGCGCCTACGAGCGTGCCTCCAAGACCAACATGAAGACCGGCGAGGCCCTGGTCATCGAGCTCGAGCGCCGTCTCGACGCGCTGGTCCTGCGTTCGGGCATCGCCCGCACCATCTACCAGGCCCGGCAGATGGTCGTCCACGGCCACATCCAGGTCAACGGCCAGAAGGTCGACAAGCCGTCCTTCCGCGTCCGCCCGGACGACGTCGTGCAGGTGCGCGAGCGCTCCAAGGAGAAGACCCTCTTCACGATCGCTCGTGAGGGTGGCTTCGCCCCCGACGGCGAGACCCCGCGCTACCTCCAGGTGAACCTCAAGGCCCTGGCGTTCCGCCTGGACCGCGAGCCGAACCGCAAGGAGATCCCGGTGATCTGCGACGAGCAGCTCGTCGTCGAGTACTACGCCCGCTGATCCCAGCCCGGCGCAGTACCACCGCGGTACCTCAGCCCGCCGTCTCCCCGCCCTTCCGGGTGGGCGAGGCGGCGGGCTTCGCCGTCCGGGCACCCGCCGCGGCCCGCCCCCCGGCCGGCGAGCGCGGCGCCGGCAGCGAGGCAGGCACCCCGGGCCGGCGCAGCGCCCGTGCCACCGCCTCCCGGCGGCCGAGCCGCGTCCCGTGCCGTACGCACTCCTCGTACCGCTCGTCGCCCAGCTGGTCCCGGGACGCCGCCTCGCACAGCTCGTGCGGGGCGTTGTAGTGCGCCGAGCCGAACAGCGGCAGCCCCACCGACGGCCACATCCGGTCCGCCGCGCCCTGCAGCACCGCCGCCTCCGCCGCGTCGCCCTCCGCCACCGTGACCAGGGCCAGCAGCTCCACCGCCAGCACCGAGCCCAGCTGGTCGCGGAAGCGGTGCGCGCTGCCCAGGCAGTCGGCCAGCAGCTCGCGGGCGCGCACCGGCTCGCCGTCGCTCCAGGCCGCGTACGCCAGCACGTACAGGGCGTATCCCCGCGCCCAGCGCTCGCCGTGGTCCTCGCACACCTGGCGCACGTCCTCGCACAGGCGCACCGCGTCCGGCAGGTCGCCCTGGAACGCTCGGGTCATCGCCAGCTCCACCTGGCCCATCAGCACGTTGCTGTTGAGTTCGCCGATCTCCCGGTAGCGGTGCAACGCGGAGCGCAGCAGCCGCTCCGCGCGCGGCATGTCGTCGGTCACCAGCGCCAGACAGCCGATGCGGTGCTCCGCGTACGCCACCGCGGTGGGGTTCGCCGAGCGCTCCGCCTCCTGGCGGCACTCCTGGAGCGCCGCCAGCGCGGGCACCGTGTCGCCCTGAAGGATCGCCACGTAGGCCAGCACCCACAGCGCCTTCAGCCGGGACTGCTCGCCCGCCGTCGGCTCCGCGTCCAGCCGCACCGCCTGCTCCAGCCAGTGCCGTCCCTCCGACAGCCGCCCGCAGCCGACCCAGTGGAACCACAGGGCGCCCGCCAGGTACTGGCCCAGGTGGGCCCCGCCCGGCTCGTCCAGGCAGTGCTCCAGGGCGCTGCGAAGATTCGGCAGCTCGGCGTCCACCCGCGCGGCGACCTCGCGCTGGCGCGGCGAGAACCACTCCAGCTCGCACCAGGTCGCCAGGCCCACGTACCAGTCCCGGTGCCGCCGACGCAGCCGGTCCGCGTCCCCCGTCGCCTCCAGCCAGTCGGCGCCGTAGGCCCGCACCGTGTCGAGCATCCGGTAGCGCACCCCGGCCGGGGACTCCTCGCGGGTCAGCACGGACTGCGCGAGCAGCGCGGAGAGCACGTCGAGCACGTCCTCGGCGGGCAGCCCCTCCCCGCTGCACACGTACTCGGCGGCCTCCAGGTCGAACGTCCCGGAGAACACCGAGAGCCGCGCCCACAGCAGCCGCTGCGGCGGGGTGCACAGCTCGTGGCTCCAGCCGATCGCCGTGCGCAGCGTCCGGTGCCGGGGCAGCGCGGTGCGGTCCCCGCCCGTCAGCAGCCGGAACCGGTCGTCGAGGCGGCGCAGCACCTGCCCCGGCGACAGCGTGTCCAGGCGCCCCGCCGCCAGCTCGATCGCCAGGGGGATCCCGTCGAGGCGCCGGCACAGCTCGCGCACCTCCCGCTGGTCCGTGTCCGGGTCGGCGGCGAAGCCGCAGGTGACGCTCCGCTGCGCGGCTCGGACCGTCAGCAGCTCCATCGCCTCCTCCGTCCCCAGCGGCGCCAGCGGAACGAGCCGTTCTCCGGCCACGCCCAGCCGCCTGCGCCCCACCGCCAGCACCCGCAGCCCCGGGGCGCGGCCGAGCAGGTCGGCCACCAGCGCCGCGCAGGCGTCCACCAGATGCTCGACCCCGTCCAGGAGCAGCAGCAGCTCCCGATCGGCCAGGTGCGCGAGCAGCGTCTCCCGGGGCAGCCGGGTCGTGTGGTCGGTGAGGCCCAGCGCCTCCACGACCGCGTAGTCGACGAACTCCTCGTCCCGTACCGGCGCCAGTTGCACCCGCCACACCCCGTCCCGGGGGAAGCGGCGCGCGGCCGCCCGCGCGGCCAGCCGGGACTTGCCGACGCCACCGGCGCCGGTGACGGTCACCAGCCGTGCCGAGTCCAGCGTCCGGGCCAGCTCCGCCAGTTGTGCCCCTCTCCCCACGAACGTGTCGAGCTCCAGCGGGAGATTGCCGTGCGGGATGCCGTCGCGCCGATGGTCTCGCATGAAACACGGAGCGTACTGAACCGTATTCACTCCGTACAATCGCTTCACCGAACTCGGCCGCACCGCGCCGCGCGCGACGGGGAATCCGGTGCGGAGCCACGCGCCCGGCGCGATAGGCTCGGTGCACGACTTTCCCGATGTTCAGGCACGTCTTTCAGGGAGCGGGTGCACACAGTGTCCGGTGGCGAGGTGGCCGGGATCCTGGTGGCCGTCTTCTGGGCGATCCTGGTCTCCTTCCTCGCCGTCGCACTGGCGAGGCTGGCCCAGACGCTCAGGACGACCACCAAGCTCGTGGCGGACGTGACCGACCAGGCCGTCCCGCTGCTGGCCGATGCCTCCGCGGCGGTGCGCAGCGCGCAGACCCAGATCGACCGGGTCGACGCGATCGCCTCCGACGTCCAGGAGGTCACCTCGAACGCCTCCGCGCTGTCCACCACCGTGGCCTCCACCTTCGGTGGCCCGCTGGTCAAGGTCGCGGCGTTCGGGTACGGCGTGCGCCGGGCACTCGGCGGTCGCAAGGAGGACATGTCCGCCCCGGCCGCCCAGGCGCGGCGTACCGTGATCGTGGGCCGTACGCTCCCGGCCGCGCGGCGGACGAAGCGGAAGAAGGGCTGACCGAGCGATGTTCCGCCGTACGTTCTGGTTCGGCACCGGCGTGGCCGCCGGTGTGTGGGCCACCACCAAGGTCAACCGGAAGCTCAAGCAGCTCACCCCCGACAGCCTCGCCGCCACCGCGGCGAACAAGGCGCTCGACGTGGGCGCCCGGGTCAAGGACCGCGCGGTGGGCTTCGCGCTCGACGTCCGCGACAACATGGCCCAGCGGGAGGCCGAACTGGACGACGCGCTGGGCCTGAACGCCCCCGTCGACCGTGAACTGCCCGCACTGAGGCACCACGCCGCCATCGAGAACAGCAAGGACCCGAAGTACGTCGTCGACGACCACGCGACGTACTCGTACAACCGGAATGAGGACCACTGATGGAGTCGGCCGAGATTCGTCGCCGCTGGTTGAGCTTCTTCGAGGAGCGCGGTCACACCGTCGTCCCTTCGGCGTCGCTCATCGCGGACGACCCGACTCTGCTCCTCGTCCCGGCCGGCATGGTGCCCTTCAAGCCCTACTTCCTTGGTGAGGTCAAGCCGCCCTTCGACCGCGCCACCAGCGTGCAGAAGTGCGTGCGCACCCCGGACATCGAAGAGGTCGGCAAGACCACCCGGCACGGCACGTTCTTCCAGATGTGCGGCAACTTCTCCTTCGGCGACTACTTCAAGGAAGGCGCCATCAAGTACGCCTGGGAGCTGCTCACCAGCCCCCAGGACAAGGGCGGTTACGGCCTCGACCCCGAGCGCCTGTGGATCACCGTCTACCAGGACGACGACGAGGCCGAGCGCATCTGGCACGACGTCGTGGGCGTCCCCTCCGAGCGCATCCAGCGCCTGGGCAAGAAGGACAACTACTGGTCCATGGGCGTCCCCGGCCCCTGCGGCCCCTGCTCCGAGATCAACTACGACCGCGGCCCCGAGTTCGGCGTCGAGGGCGGCCCCGCCGTCAACGACGAGCGGTACGTGGAGATCTGGAACCTCGTCTTCATGCAGTACGAGCGGGGCGAGGGCATCGGCAAGGAGGAGTTCGAGATCCTCGGCGAGCTGCCGAGCAAGAACATCGACACCGGCCTCGGCCTGGAACGCCTCGCCATGATTCTGCAGGGCGTGCAGAACATGTACGAGATCGACACCTCCATGGCCGTCATCAACAAGGCCACCGAACTGACCGGCGTGGCCTACGGCGACGCCCAGGCCTCGGACGTCTCCCTGCGCGTGGTCACCGACCACATGCGCACCTCCGTGATGCTCATCGGCGACGGCGTCACCCCCGGCAACGAGGGCCGCGGCTACGTGCTGCGCCGCATCATGCGCCGCGCCATCCGCAACATGCGCCTCCTCGGCGCCACCGGTCCCGTCGTCAAGGACCTGATCGACGTCGTGATCGGCATGATGGGGCAGCAGTACCCCGAGCTGATCACCGACCGCGAGCGGATCGAGAAGGTCGCCCTCGCCGAGGAGAACGCCTTCCTCAAGACGCTGAAGGCCGGCACCAACATCCTCGACACCGCCGTCAGCGACACCAAGGCGGCGGGCGGCACCGTCCTCGCCGGTGACAAGGCGTTCCTGCTCCACGACACCTGGGGCTTCCCGATCGACCTCACCCTGGAGATGGCCGCCGAGCAGGGGCTCTCCGTGGACGAGGACGGCTTCCGCCGCCTGATGAAGGAGCAGCGGGAGCGCGCCAAGGCCGACGCCCAGGCGAAGAAGACCGGTCACGCCGGTGCCGGTGCCTACCGGGAGATCGCCGACAAGGCCGGTGCCACCGACTTCGTCGGCTACACCGACACCGAGAGCGAGTCCACGATCGTCGGCATCCTCGTCGACGGCGCCTCCTCCCCGGCCGCCACCGAGGGCGACGAGGTCGAGATCGTCCTGGACCGCACCCCGTTCTACGCCGAGGGCGGCGGCCAGATCGGCGACACCGGCCGGATCCGGGTCGACACCGGCGCCGTGATCGAGGTCCGCGACTGCCAGAAGCCGGTGCCGGGCGTGTACGTCCACAAGGGCGTCGTCCAGGTCGGCGAGGTCACCGTCGGTGCCAAGGCCCAGGCCTCCATCGACGACCGCCGCCGCAAGGCCATCGCCCGCGCCCACTCGGCCACCCACCTCACCCACCAGGCGCTGCGCGACGCCCTGGGCCCGACGGCCGCCCAGGCCGGTTCCGAGAACCAGCCCGGCCGCTTCCGCTTCGACTTCGGCTCGCCGTCCGCGGTGCCGACGGCCGTGATGACCGACGTCGAGCAGAAGATCAACGAGGTGCTCGCCCGAGACCTCGACGTACGCGCCGACGTCATGGGCATCGACGAGGCCAAGAAGCAGGGCGCCATCGCCGAGTTCGGCGAGAAGTACGGCGAGCGCGTGCGCGTCGTGACCATCGGAGACTTCTCCAAGGAGCTGTGCGGCGGCACCCACGTGCACAACACCGCCCAGCTCGGCCTGGTCAAGCTGCTCGGCGAGTCGTCCATCGGCTCCGGCGTGCGCCGCATCGAGGCCCTGGTCGGCGTGGACGCCTACAGCTTCCTGGCCCGCGAGCACACGGTCGTCGCCCAGCTTCAGGAGCTGGTCAAGGGCCGTCCGGAGGAGCTGCCGGAGAAGGTCTCCGCGATGCTCGGCAAGCTCAAGGACGCCGAGAAGGAGATCGAGAAGTTCCGCGCCGAGAAGGTCCTCCAGGCCGCGGGCGGTCTCGCCGACTCCGCCAAGGACGTGCACGGCGTGGCCCTGGTGACCGGGCAGGTCCCCGACGGCACCACCGCCGACGACCTGCGCAAGCTGGTCCTCGACGTGCGCGGTCGCATCCAGGGCGGCCGGGCCGCGGTCGTGGCCCTGTTCACCACGGTGGGCGGCAAGCCCCTCACGGTCGTCGCCACCAACGAGGCCGCCCGCGAGCGCGGCCTCAAGGCCGGTGACCTGGTGCGCACCGCCGCCAAGACCCTCGGTGGCGGCGGTGGTGGCAAGCCGGACGTCGCCCAGGGTGGCGGCCAGAACCCGGACGCCATCGGCGACGCCGTCGACGCCGTCGAGCGCCTCGTGGCGGACACCGCCAAGTGAGTACGCCGGAGAACGAACAGGCGGTCGGCCCGGCGATGCGCCGCGGCCGCCGCCTGGCCGTAGACGTCGGCGACGCCCGCATCGGGGTCGCGTCCTGCGACCCCGACGGCATCCTCGCCACCCCGGTGGAGACCGTCCCCGGCCGTGACGTCCCGGCCGCGCACCGGCGCCTCGGGCAACTGGTCGCGGAGTACGAGCCCATCGAGGTCGTCGTCGGCCTCCCGCGCTCCCTCAAGGGGGGCGAGGGCCCGGCCGCGGCCAAGGTCAGGCGCTTCGCGCAGGAGCTGGCCAAGGGCATCGCGCCCGTCCCGGTCCGGCTGGTGGACGAACGCATGACGACGGTCACCGCCAGTCAGGGACTGCGCGCCTCGGGAGTGAAGTCCAAGAAGGGCCGGTCCGTCATCGACCAGGCCGCCGCCGTGATCATCCTCCAGCAGGCCCTGGAATCCGAACGGGTGTCAGGCAGGCCACCCGGCGAGGGCGTCGAAGTGGTCATCTGATCGCGGTACGGTAACGTTCCGCGCGATGCGGAGGCATTCGAACAGCCTCCGCACAGCAAGAGGCGGAACGGTAGCGGGCTCTTCGGCAAGGGCCCCGGTCCCCGTCGCCTCGCGGCTCTAGGGGATCGATGACTGAGTATGGCCGGGGCCCAGGCTCCGAACCGTGGCATCCGGAGGACCCGTTGTACGGGGACGGCGGATGGGGCGGACAGCAGGCCCAGGCGGGTCAGCAGTCCCCCTACGGCGGCCAGCCGCAGCAGTATCCGGAGCAGCAGGCGCAGCAGCAGGAGTACGACGACTGGAGCAACGGCGGCCAGTCGTCGTACGGCGGCGGGCAGCAGCAGTACGACCAGTACGGCCGCCAGCACCCCGAGCCGCAGTACGACCAGTACGGTCAGCAGCAGTACGACCAGCAGCACTCGTACGGCGGGCAGCAGCAGTACGACCAGCAGTACGCACCCCAGGCCCAGCCGCAGCAGGGTTACGACAACGGCGGCTGGGGCAGCGGCACCCACCCCCAGGCGCAGTACCCGGCCGACCCGTCCGACCCCTACGGACAGCAGGCCGGCGGCTACGGCGCCGAGCAGCCCGACTTCTACGGCACCCCCGAGGCGTACCCGCCGCCGGAGCCGCCCACCCGCCGGCGCGCCGAGCCCGAGCCGCAGCGCACCGACTGGGACCCCGGCCCGGACGAGGGGGAGCACGCCTTCTTCGCGGGCGGGGACTCCGGCGACGATGACGCGGCGGACGACGGCCGCGGCAGCCGTGGGGAGCGCAGGAGCCGGGGCGGCGGCAAGCCCAAGAAGCGCCGCAGCGGATGCGCCTGCCTGGTGGTCTGCCTGGTGCTCGGCGGCGGTGTGGCGGGTGTCGGCTATTTCGGTTACCAGTTTTACCAGGATCGTTTCGGCGCGGCCCCGGACTTCGCGGGCGACGGCAACGGCGAGCAGGTGACCGTCACCATCCCCAAGGGGGCGGGCGGCTCCACGATCGGCCAGGAACTCAAACGCCAGGGCGTGGTGAAGAGCGTGGACGCCTTCATCGCCGCCCAGCAGAGCAATCCCCGGGGCAAGAGCATCCAGGACGGCGTGTACACGCTGCAGAAGGAGATGTCGGCCGACAGCGCGATCGAGCTCCTGCTCAACCCGAAGAGCCGCAGCAACCTGATCATCGCCGAGGGCAAGCGCAACGCCGACGTCTACAAGCTCATCGACAAACGCCTCGAGGTGAAGGACGGCACCACGGCCAAGGTCGCCAAGTCCGAGTACAAGAGCCTCGGCCTGCCCGACTGGGCGCTGAACCACAAGGACGTGAAGGACCCGCTGGAGGGCTTCCTCTACCCGTCCAGCTACTCGGCGGCCAAGGGGCAGAAGCCCGAGGACGTGCTCAAGCAGATGGTGGCACGTGCCAACGAGCAGTACGAGAAGATCGGACTGGAGGAGAAGGCGGAGGGCCTCGGTCTGAAGGGTCCCTGGGAGCTGCTCACCGTGGCGAGCCTCCTGCAGGCCGAGGGCAAGACCCACGACGACTTCCGCAAGATGTCCGAGGTCATCTACAACCGGCTCAAGACCTCCAACACCGAGACGAACCAGAAGCTCCAGTTCGACTCGACGTTCAACTACCTGATGAGGCAGAGCAAGATCCACATCAGCGAGTCCGAGATCAACACCAACCCGGACCCGTACAACACCTACTACCACCGGGGCCTGCCGCCCGGACCCATCGGCAACCCCGGCGAAGAGGCCCTGCAGGCGGCGCTCAACCCGACCGAGGACGGCTGGATCTACTTCGTGGCCACCGACGGCGTGGAGAAGACCGAGTTCGCCAAGACCCACGACGAGTTCCTGAAGCTGAAGGACAAGTTCGATGCCAGCTCCGGCGACTGACCGGCGCCGGGCCGCCGTACTCGGCTCCCCGATCGCCCACTCCCTCTCCCCGGCCCTGCACCGCGCCGCCTACGCGGAGCTGGGCCTCGCGAACTGGACGTACGACCGCTTCGACGTCGACGAGGCGGCGCTGCCGGGCTTCTTCGAGGGCCTGGGGCAGGAGTGGGCGGGGCTGTCGCTGACCATGCCGCTCAAGCGGGCGGTGATCCCGCTGCTCGACTCGGTCAGCGAGACGGCGGCCTCCGTGGACGCGGTGAACACCGTCGTCCTCACCGAGGACGGCCGCAGGAGCGGCGACAACACCGACATCCCCGGCATCGTCGCCGCCCTGCGCGAGCACGGCATCGAGAAGGCCGAGACCGCCGCGGTCCTCGGCGCCGGCGCCACCGCGTCCTCCGCGCTCGCCGCGCTGGCCCGGATCTGCACCGGCGAGATCGCCGTCTACGTGCGCAGCGCGACGCGCGCCGACGAGATGCGGGGCTGGGCGCAACGGCTGGACGTCGACGTGCGCATCGCGGACTGGGCGGACGCCGAGGAGGCGCTGCGCGCCCCGCTGGTCGTGGCCACCACCCCGGCCGGCGCCACCGACGCCCTGGCCGCCGCCGTCCCCGAGCGGCCCGCCACTCTCTTCGACGTGCTCTACGACCCCTGGCCCACCGCGCTCGCCGCCCGCTGGTCGGCGTACGGCGGTGCCGTCGTCAGCGGCCTCGACCTGCTGCTCCACCAGGCGGTGCTCCAGGTGGAGCAGATGACCGGCCGGGCTCCCGCCCCGCTGGCCGCGATGCGGAAAGCGGGGGAGCGGGCGCTCGCGGATCGCTAGTATCCCTCCGGTTCCGCAGGCGGGCGGAACGGCAGGGGAGGACGATCCATGTACACAGGCGTGCCGCTGGCCTCCGCCAAGACCCAGGTCTTCGAGGCGGTCCTGGGCTTCCTGCCCGACTGGGCGCAGATCACGGTGCTCGCCCTGATCGTGCTCGCGGTCGTCGCGAGCTGGGTGGTCAAGGCTCGGCGCGGGATCGTCCGGCGGCGCGCGAGCCGCGCGGGGCGGGTACCGCCGGGAGCGGCGCGGTACGGGCAGGGCACCGGCGCCGGCCACCTGGGACCCTACGCGCCGTCGCGGTCGGGGGAGAGCGGCGCGGACTTCCTCGGTTCCCGCGCTCCCTCGCCGCGGCAGGGCACCCCTCCCTCCTGACGCCGCCGGAGTCCGCCGGTGCGTCCGTCAAGTGGACCGGCGACCGGCGCCGGCGGCCGGACATGGGAGGATCGGAGGCGGCGGACCGGGGCCGCGCACCCGGTCGGACCGTCGCGTACGCGCAGCAGACGCGTACGCGGGGCATACCGGGGCGCGAGCATTGAGGAGCACCGTTGAGCAGGTTGCGCTGGCTGACCGCGGGGGAGTCCCACGGACCCGCACTCGTCGCGACGCTGGAGGGACTGCCCGCCGGCGTCCCGATCACCACCGAGATGGTGGCGGACCACCTGGCGAGGCGGCGGCTCGGCTACGGTCGCGGTGCCCGGATGAAGTTCGAGCGTGACGAGGTCACCTTCCTCGGCGGCGTCCGGCACGGTCTGACCATGGGCTCCCCGGTCGCCGTCATGGTCGGCAACACCGAGTGGCCCAAGTGGGAGCAGGTCATGGCGGCCGACCCGGTGGACCCGGAGGTGCTGGCCGGCCTCGCGCGCAACGCCCCGCTGACCCGGCCCCGCCCCGGTCACGCGGACCTCGCCGGCATGCAGAAGTACGGCTTCGACGAGGCCCGGCCGATCCTGGAGCGTGCCTCGGCCCGGGAGACGGCGGCCCGTGTCGCGCTGGGCGCGGTGGCCCGGTCGTACCTGAAGGAGACGGCCGGCGTCGAGATCGTCAGCCACGTCGTCGAGCTGGCCTCGGTGAAGGCCCCGCGCGGTGTGTACCCGACGCCGGCCGACGTGGAGAGGCTGGACGCCGACCCGGTGCGCTGCCTGGACGCGGACGCGTCGAAGGCGATGGTCGCCGAGATCGACCAGGCCCACAAGGACGGCGACACGCTCGGCGGTGTCGTCGAGATCCTCGCCTACGGCGTGCCGGTGGGCCTCGGCTCGCACGTCCACTGGGACCGCAAGCTCGACGCCCGCCTCGCGGGTGCCCTCATGGGCATCCAGGCGATCAAGGGCGTCGAACTGGGCGACGGCTTCGAGCTGGCCCGCGTGCCCGGTTCGCAGGCGCACGACGAGATCGTGGGCACGGCGGAGGGCATCCGCCGGGTCTCCGGCCGCTCCGGCGGCACCGAGGGCGGCCTCACCACCGGTGAGCTGCTGCGGGTGCGCGCCGCGATGAAGCCGATCGCGACCGTCCCGCGCGCCCTGCAGACCGTGGACGTGACCACGGGCGAGGCCGCGCAGGCCCACCACCAGCGCTCCGACGTGTCCGCCGTGCCGGCCGCCGGAATCGTCGCCGAGGCCATGGTGGCCCTGGTCCTCGCCGACGCGGTGGCGGAGAAGTTCGGCGGCGACAGCGTGACCGAGACCCGCCGCAACGTGCGGTCCTACCTCGACAACCTGGCCATCCGATGAGCGCGCCGCTGATCGTCCTGGTCGGACCGATGGGGGTCGGCAAGTCCACCGTCGGGCGGTTGCTCGCCGAGCGGCTGGGCACGGGGTACCGGGACACCGACGAGGACATCGTCACCGCCCAGGGGCGGACCATCGCGGAGATCTTCGTGGACGAGGGCGAGGCCGCCTTCCGGGCCCTGGAGAAGGAGGCCGTGCGCAGCGCGCTCGGCGAGCACGACGGGGTCCTCGCCCTCGGTGGCGGCGCGGTCCTGGACGCCGACACCCGTGCGCTGCTCGCCGGGCAGCGGGTCGTCTACCTCTCGATGGACGTCGAGGAGGCGGTCAAGCGCACCGGCCTGAACACGGCGCGTCCGCTGCTCGCGGTCAACCCCCGCAAGCAGTGGCGCGAGCTGATGGAGGCCCGTCGGCACCTCTACGAGGAGGTCGCCACGGCCGTCGTGACCACGGACGGCCGTACGCCGGAAGAAGTCACCCAAGTCGCCCTGGACGCAGTGGAGTTGAAGGAAGCATGAGCGAAGCAGTCACCCGGGTCCAGGTCGCCGGCACCGCGGGGTCCGACCCCTACGAGGTCCTGGTGGGCCGTCAGCTCCTGGGCGAACTGGGCGGCCTGATCGGCGCCAGGGCGAAGCGGGTCGCGGTGATCCACCCCGAGGCGCTCGCGGAGACCGGTGAGGCCCTGCGCGCCGACCTCGCCGAGCAGGGCTACGAGGCGATCGCCATCCAGGTGCCCAACGCGGAGGAGGCCAAGACCGCCGAGGTCGCCGCCTACTGCTGGAAGGCGCTCGGCCAGTCCGGGTTCACCCGTACCGACGTCATCGTCGGGGTGGGCGGCGGTGCCAGCACCGACCTGGCCGGATTCGTGGCCGCGACCTGGCTGCGCGGGGTGCGCTGGATCGCCGTCCCCACCACGGTGCTGGCCATGGTGGACGCCGCCGTCGGCGGCAAGACCGGCATCAACACCGCCGAGGGCAAGAACCTCGTCGGCTCCTTCCACCCGCCCGCCGGTGTCCTGTGCGACCTGGCCGCCCTGGACTCGCTGCCGGTCAACGACTACGTCTCCGGCCTCGCCGAGGTCATCAAGGCCGGCTTCATCGCCGACCCGGTGATCCTGGACCTGATCGAGTCCGACCCGCAGGCCGCGCGCACCCCGGCCGGACCGCACACCGCCGAGCTGATCGTGCGCTCCATCAAGGTCAAGGCCGAGGTCGTCTCCTCCGACCTCAAGGAAGCGGGCCTCAGGGAGATCCTCAACTACGGCCACACCCTCGGCCACGCCATCGAGAAGAACGAGCGCTACAAGTGGCGCCACGGCGCCGCCGTATCGGTCGGCATGATGTTCGCGGCCGAACTCGGCCGCCTCGCGGGCCGCCTGGACGACGCCACCGCGGACCGCCACCGCAGCATCCTCGAAGCGGTCGGCCTCCCGCTGCACTACCGCCACGACCAGTGGCCCAAGCTGGTCGAGAACATGAAGGTCGACAAGAAGTCGCGCGGCGACATGCTGCGCTTCATCGTCCTGGACGGCCTCGCCAAGCCCACCGTGCTGGAGGGCCCCGACCCGGCCGTCCTCCTCGCCGCCTACGGCGAGGTGGGCGAGTAGTACCCCGGTGCGCCGTTCCGCCCGATTCGCCGTGCGGGACGGGCACTTCGGGCCGCCCCCGGCCGTTCACCAAACGACGGCCGGGGGCGGTACCGTTCGGTAGCAAGACGGCGGGCCCCCTTCCCGCCGTCAGCGCCCATCGCCTGTACGAGACGGAGTGGCACCGGATGCAGCACCCAGTGGGTTCTCCGCTGCCGCCGCCCCACCAGCCGGGGCACGGACCTGCCCTCGGCTGGTCCCCGGCCGCACACCACCCTGGACCGCCCCAGGGACCCGCCCCCGTACCGCCTCCCGCACCGGGGTACCCCACGGCGCCGCGGCAGGCCCCGGCCCCGCACCCTGGCCCCGGCCCGGCCGCGCACCAGCCGGCTCCCGCGCCGGCCCCGCACCAGCCGGCCCCCGCCCCGGCCCCGCACCAGCCGGCTCCCGCGCCACCAGCGCCGGACACCACCGGGCATGTGCCGCTGCCGCCGGGCGGCCCGGTGGCCGTACCCAGCGTGCCCCACGCCACCGCCGCCGCGCCCGACCCCACCACGACCACCCTCGCGGTGCTGCTCATCGGCCCCGCGGGCGCGGGCAAGACCAGCGTGGCCAAGTACTGGGCGGACCACCGCCGGGTCCCGACGGCGCACATCAGCCTCGACGACGTGCGCGAGTGGGTCCGCTCCGGCTTCGCCGACCCCCAGACCGGGTGGAACGAGCACTCGGAGGCGCAGTACCGCCTCGCCCGCCGCACCTGCGGCTTCTCCGCGCGCAACTTCCTCGCCAACGGCATCTCCTGCATCCTCGACGACGCGGTCTTCCCGGACCGCCCGGTCGTCGGCCTCGGCGGCTGGAAGCGGCACGTCGGCCCCGGCCTGCTCCCGGTCGTGCTCCTGCCCGGCCTGGACGTCGTCCTGGAGCGCAACGCCGAACGCAGCGGCAACCGCCGCCTCACGGACGAGGAGGTCGCCCGCATCCACGGCCGCATGGCCGGCTGGTACGGCTCCGGCCTCCCGATCATCGACAACTCCCAACTCGACATCCCGGAAACCGCCCAGCTCCTCGACGAGGTCCTCTCCCGCTCGATAGCCAGCCCACCCAGCTGGTAAGCGCCCCGAAGGGGCGCGGGGACTGCGCGACCAGCCCCCACCGGCCGGTCACACGCCACACAACAGCAAGCCCCCACCCCACTTGGCGCACCCCGCATCCCCCGGCCCCGCCCACTCGGCCCACCCAAGCGGCGCCCCCACCGGCGGAGCCATACGCTCGGCTCATGTCAGAGGTCTACGCGGCCCGCCGGACGCGCCTACGGGAACGCTGCAACGCGGGCGGCAGCGCGGCGGCGCTCGTCTCCCGGCCCGCCAACGTGCGCTATCTCGCGGGCGCCGCCCCGCACGGCGCCGTACTGCTGCTCGGCAGGACCGAGGACCTGCTGGTCTGCTCGGGCCCGCCCGACGACCGGCCCACACAGGGCCGCCCCGACGAGTCGCTTCCGGTGCGCGCGCTGCCCGGGCCCGGTGGCGATCCCGCCGTCGCGGCCACCGGTCTCGCCGCGGACCAGGGCGCCGAGTCCCTGGCCACGGAGGACCACCACCTCACCGTGGTCCGGCACCGCGCCATGCGCTCGGTCGCGCCGACGCTGCGCCTGACCGACCTCGGACTGGCCGTCGAGCAGCTGAGGGTGGTCAAGGACGAGGAGGAGATCTCCTGTCTGCGCATCGGCGCCGAGATCGCCGACCAGGCCCTCGGTGAGTTGCTCGAGTCCATCCTGGTCGGCCGCACCGAGCGGCACCTCGCCCTGGAGCTGGAACGCCGACTCGTCGACCACGGCGCGGACGGCCCCGCCTTCCCCACCTCCGTGGGCACCGGCCCGAACTCGGGACGCCGCGGACACCGGCCCACCGACCGCCGGGTGGAGGAGGGCGACTTCCTCTCGGTGTGCCTGGGCGCGACGTACCGCGGTTACCGTTGCGAGATCGGCCGCACGTTCGTCATCGGCACCTCGCCGGCCGACTGGCAGATCGAGCTGTACGACCTCGTCTTCGCCGCCCAGCGGGCCGGACGCGAGGCCCTCGCACCCGGCGCCGCCTGCCGTGATGTGGACCGCGCCGCCCGCCAGGCACTGGATTCGGCCGGGTACGCGGAGAACCTTCCGGCACTCACCGGGCACGGTGTCGGACTCGAAATCGACGAGGACCCGCAGTTGGCCCCCGCGGCCATGGGTAAACTGGACGCTTGTGTGCCGGTCACCGTCGAACCGGGGGTCCACCTCCCGGGCCGGGGCGGTGTCCGGATCGATGACACGCTCGTCGTGCGCCCCGAGGCGGACGGCGGACCCGAGCTACTCACCATCACGACCAAGGAGCTGCTCGCACTCTAGCCTCGCGCTGTGCGGACGCTCCCGGGTCGTCCACGTCAGTCCAGTCCAGGAGATTCCGCAACCGTGGCTTCCACGAACGACCTCAAGAACGGCCTGGTGCTCAAGCTCGAAGGCGGCCAGCTCTGGTCCGTCGTCGAGTTCCAGCACGTCAAGCCCGGCAAGGGCCCGGCCTTCGTGCGCACCAAGCTCAAGAACGTGCTTTCCGGCAAGGTGGTCGACAAGACCTTCAACGCCGGCGTCAAGGTCGAGACGGCCACTGTCGACAAGCGTGACATGCAGTTCTCGTACATGGACGGCGACTACTTCGTGTTCATGGACATGGAGACGTACGACCAGCTGATGATCGACCGCAAGGTCGTCGGCGACGCCGCCAACTTCCTCATCGAGGGCTTCGAGGCCACCGTCGCGCAGCACGAGGGCGAGGTCCTCTTCGTCGAGCTGCCGGCCGCCGTCGAGCTGACCGTCCAGGAGACCGAGCCGGGCGTCCAGGGCGACCGCTCCACCGGCGGCACCAAGCCCGCCATCCTGGAGACCGGTCACCAGATCAACGTGCCGCTCTTCATCACCACCGGTGAGAAGATCAAGGTCGACACCCGCACGAGCGACTACCTCGGCCGGGTGAACAGCTAACCGTGGCTGCTCGCAACACGGCCCGCAAGCGCGCCTTCCAGATCCTCTTCGAGGGCGATCAGCGCGGCGCCGACGTCCTGACGGTGCTCGCCGACTGGGTCCGGCACTCCCGGTCCGACACCCGGCAGCCGCCGGTGAGCGAGTACACGATGGAGCTGGTCGAGGGCTACGCCGGGCGCGCGCAGCGCATCGACGAGCTGATCGCCCAGTACTCGGTCGACTGGACGCTGGACCGGATGCCGGTCGTCGACCGCAACATCCTGCGCCTGGGCGCGTACGAGCTGCTGTGGGTCGACGGGACCCCGGACGCCGTCGTCCTGGACGAGATGGTGCAGCTGGCGAAGGAGTTCTCCACGGACGAGTCGCCCGCGTTCATCAACGGCCTGCTCGGCCGGCTGAAGGACCTCAAGCCGTCGCTGCGCCGCGAGTAGCTCCGCAGCCGGTGCGGGGGAGGCGGAGCCGTGGCGGTGCGGTCGGGGAGCGGCTGCCGGTTGTCCGTGACCGGTCGCGCCCACGCGGCGGTAGCCGCAGGATCGACGCAGCCCCGCGCCCCTGGTGGAGCTGAGCCCACGACGTGACAAAGCCGCCGGGGTGGCCGGAACCGAACGAACGGTTCCGGCCACCCCGGCGGCACGTTTCTGCTGAGGCGGCGGAGGCTCAGAGCTCGTCGTGGGACGCCACCGCGCGACGCGCGTCCGCGTCCAGGACGCCCCAGCTGATCAGCTGCTCGGTGAGGACCGAGGGCGACTGGTCGTAGATGACGGCGAGTGTGCGCAGGTCGTCCTGGCGGATCGAGAGCACCTTGCCGTTGTAGTCACCGCGCTGCGACTGGATGGTGGCCGCGTACCGCTGGAGGGGGCCCGCCTTCTCGGCCGGCACGGTGGCCAGCCGCTCCAGGTCCAGGACCAGCTTCGGCGGCGGCTCCGCGGCACCGCCCGGGGTGGTGCCCGGCAGCAGCTCCTGCACGGGAACGCCGTAGAAATCCGCCAGCTCGGCGAGGCGCTGCACGGTCACGGCACGGTCGCCGCGCTCGTACGAACCGACCACGACGGCCTTCCAGCGGCCCTGGGACTTCTCCTCGACACCGTGGAGGGAAAGGCCCTGCTGGGTGCGGATGGCCCGGAGCTTGGCCCCGAGCTGTTTGGCGTATTCGCTGGACATATGGCTCCCCGGACAAGGTGTCGACGCGGCAGGCTGTGTTGTCGGCCGCGCGGCTGGTAACTCACTGTGAGGTTACGCAGCGTTACTCTCCTGCGTCAAGCCGAATGGTCCGCACCGACTCTTCCGTGGTATTCGCCATCCGTTACTCCGAGCGGGTGATCGGGGTGCGGCAGAAGGGTGACGGGGGAGTGTCAGGGGGGCCTCCGAGAGGGTTCTGTGAGCCTGCTACCGTAGGTGGCGCATATCCGACGTCCTTTAAGATCCGTCCCGTGAGGCGGAGAAGGGGGTCCGTTTCGTATGGACAAGCAGCAGGATGCCCGGCCCGTCCTTGAAGGGCCCGACATCGCGCGGGTGCTGACCCGCATCGCCCACGAGATCGTCGAACGCGCCAAGGGCGCCGACGACGTGGTGCTCCTCGGCATCCCGACCCGCGGCGTCTTCCTCGCCCGGCGGCTCGCCGACAAGCTGGAGCAGATCACCGAGCGAAAGATGCCGGTCGGCTCGCTGGACATCACCATGTACCGCGACGACCTGCGCATGCACCCGCCGCGTGCCCTGGCCCGCACCGAGATCCCCGGTGACGGCATCGACGGCCGCCTCGTCGTCCTCGTCGACGACGTGCTCTTCTCCGGCCGCACCATCCGCGCCGCCCTCGACGCGCTGAACGACATCGGCCGCCCGCGCGCGGTGCAGCTCGCGGTCCTCGTCGACCGCGGCCACCGCGAGCTGCCCATCCGCGCCGACTACGTCGGCAAGAACCTCCCGACGTCGCTGCGGGAGACGGTCAAGGTCCAGCTCGCCGAGGAGGACGGTCGCGACACCGTGCTCCTCGGTGACAAGCCGGCCGCCCCGGGCGCCCACCCCTAGCACCCCGCGTACGCACCCCCTCGTGCCGTACGCCTGCTCGGCGCGCCCCCGTACGCGCCCGGCCGCCCGAATTATCCCGCTCTTCCGCATGACTCGCCCTACGGAGCCTGACAGATGCAGCGTCATCTCATCTCGGCCGCCGACCTCACCCGCGACGACGCCGTCCTGATCCTCGACACCGCCGAGGAGATGGCCCGGGTCGCGGACCGGCCGATCAAGAAACTGCCCACCCTGCGCGGCCGCACCGTCGTGAACCTCTTCTTCGAGGACTCCACCCGGACCCGGATCTCCTTCGAGGCCGCCGAGAAGCGTCTGTCGGCGGACGTCATCAACTTCACCGCCAAGGGCTCCAGCGTCTCCAAGGGCGAGTCCCTCAAGGACACCGCCCAGACCCTGGAGGCGATGGGCGTCGACGCCGTCGTCATCCGGCACAGCGCCTCCGGCGCCCCCTACCGCCTGGCCACCTCCGGCTGGATCGACGCCGCCGTGGTCAACGCCGGGGACGGCACCCACCAGCACCCCACCCAGGCCCTGCTCGACGCCTTCACCATGCGCCGGCGCCTGGTCGGCCGCGACGCCGGGCTCGGCAAGGACCTGGACGGCCGCCGGATCACGCTCGTCGGCGACATCCTGCACAGCCGCGTCGCCCGCTCCAACGTCGACCTGCTGCACACCCTCGGCGCCGAGGTCACCCTCGTCGCCCCGCCCACCCTGCTGCCGGTCGGCGTCGAGACCTGGCCCTGCGAGGTCTCCTACGACCTCGACTCCACGCTGCCCAAGTCCGACGCGGTGATGCTGCTGCGTGTGCAGCGGGAGCGGATGAACGCCGCGTTCTTCCCCACCGAGCGCGAGTACTCCCGCCGCTACGGCCTCGACGGCGACCGGATGGCGAAGATGCCCGACCACGCCATCGTGATGCACCCCGGCCCGATGGTGCGCGGCATGGAGATCACCGCCGAGGTCGCCGACTCCGACCGCTGCACCGTCGTCGAGCAGGTCGCCAACGGCGTCTCCATCCGGATGGCCGTCCTCTACCTGCTGCTCGGCGGCAACGAGCCCGCCGTGTCCCACGCCCGCCCCACCGAGGAGAAGTAAGAAGATGAGCAAGACCCTGATCCGCGGTGCGAAGGTGCTCGGCGGCGAGCCGCAGGACGTGCTGATCGGCGGCGGCGTCGTCGAGGCGGTCGGCCGGAACCTGTCCGCCGAGGGCGCGGAGGTCGTCGAGGCCGGCGGCAAGGTGCTGCTGCCGGGCCTGGTCGACCTGCACACCCACCTGCGCGAGCCCGGCCGCGAGGACTCAGAGACCGTACTGACCGGAACCCGCGCGGCGGCGAGCGGCGGCTACACCAACGTCTTCGCCATGGCCAACACCTTCCCGGTCGCCGACACCGCCGGCGTCGTCGAGCAGGTCTGGCGGCTCGGCCAGGAATCCGGCTACTGCGATGTGCAGCCCATCGGCGCCGTCACCGTCGGCCTGGAGGGCGCCAAGCTGGCCGAGCTGGGCGCCATGCACGAGTCCGCGGCCGGCGTCACCGTCTTCTCCGACGACGGCAAGTGCGTCCACGACGCCGTGATCATGCGCCGCGCCCTGGAGTACGTGAAGGCGTTCAACGGCGTCGTCGCCCAGCACGCCCAGGAGCCCCGGCTGACCGAGGGCGCCCAGATGAACGAGGGCGTCGTCTCCGCCGAGCTGGGCCTCGGCGGCTGGCCCGCCGTCGCCGAGGAGTCGATCATCGCCCGGGACGTGCTGCTCGCCGAGCACGTCGGCTCCCGCGTCCACATCTGCCACCTGTCGACCGCCGGGTCCGTCGAGATCGTCCGCTGGGCCAAGTCCCGCGGCATCGACGTCACCGCCGAGGTCACCCCGCACCACCTCCTCCTCACCGACGAGCTGGTCCGCTCGTACAACCCGGTCTACAAGGTCAACCCGCCGCTGCGCACCGAGCGCGACGTCATGGCGCTGCGCGAGGCGCTCGCCGACGGCACGATCGACATCGTCGCCACCGACCACGCCCCGCACCCGCACGAGGACAAGGACTGCGAGTGGGCCGCCGCCGCCATGGGGATGGTGGGCCTGGAGACCGCGCTCTCGGTGGTGCAGGCGACCATGGTGGACACGGGCCTGCTCGACTGGGCCGGCGTCGCCGACCGGATGTCCTCCAAGCCCGCGCAGATCGGACAGGCCACCGGACACGGCCGTCCCGTCTCGGCCGGTGAACCCGCCAACCTCACCCTCGTCGACACGGAATACCGTGGCCAGGTGGACCCCGCGGGCTTCGCCTCGCGCAGTCGCAACACCCCCTACGAGGGTCGTGAGCTGCCGGGCCGTGTGACGCACACGTGGCTGCGGGGCAAGGCCACGCTCTTCGACGGGAAGCTCACGTGACATCTGTAGCACCGGTAATCCTGCTGGCCGCCGAGAAGGAATCGGCGGAAGTGACCGACTGGGCCGCCCGCGTCGGCTGGGTCGTCGGCCTCGGCCTCTTCGTCGCGCTCGTCTACTGGCTGATGCGCGAGGGCTGGAAGTGGCGCGGCACCCTCCAGGGAGACCTCCCCGAGCTGCCCGGCGCGCCGGACGACCCGGGTGCGGCGAAACTGGTGCTGAGCGGCCGCTACCACGGCTCCACCACCGCCGGACAGTGGCTGGACCGCATCGTCGCGCACGGCCTGGGCACCCGCAGCCGGGTCGAGCTGACCCTGACGGACGCGGGACTGGACGTCGTACGCCCCGGCGCCGCCGACTTCTTCGTCCCCGTCGCCGCGCTGCGCGAGGCCCGGCTGGACAAGGGCATCGCCGGCAAGGTCCTCACCGAGGGCGGCCTGCTGGTCGTCACCTGGGCCCACGGCGACAAGCTGATCGACTCCGGCTTCCGCTCCGACCACGCGGCCGAGCACAACGAATGGGTCGAAACACTGAACGACATGATCAACAAGACGGAAACGGAAGGCGCACGATGACGACCTCCAGCAGGGGAGCCCACCGGACTCCCGCCGTACTCGTCCTGGAGGACGGCCGGATCTTCCGCGGCCGGGCCTACGGGGCCGTGGGGGCCACCTTCGGCGAAGCCGTGTTCTCCACCGGCATGACCGGCTACCAGGAGACCCTCACCGACCCGTCGTACCACCGCCAGGTCGTCGTGATGACCGCCCCGCACGTCGGGAACACCGGCGTCAACGACGAGGACATGGAGTCCAAGAAGATCTGGGTCTCCGGCTACGTCGTGCGCGACCCCGCGCGCGTGCCCTCCAACTGGCGCTCGACGCGCTCCCTCGACGAGGAGCTGGCCGCCCAGGGCGTCGTCGGCATCTCCGGCATCGACACCCGCGCCCTCACCCGTCACCTGCGTGAGCGCGGCGCCATGCGCGTCGGCATCTTCTCCGGCCAGGCGCTGCCCGATGAGGGCACCATGCTCGCCGAGGTCCGCCAGGCCCCCGAGATGAGCGGTGCCGACCTCTCCGCCGAGGTCGCCACCACCGAGGCGTACGTCGTCCCGGCGATCGGCGAGAAGAAGTTCACCGTCGCCGCCGTCGACCTCGGCATCAAGGGCATGACCCCGCACCGCATGGCCGAGCGCGGCATCGAGGTGCACGTGCTGCCCGCCACCGCCACGGTCGAGGACGTCTACGCCGTCGACCCGGACGGCGTGTTCTTCTCCAACGGCCCCGGCGACCCGTCCACCGCCGACCACCCGGTCTCGGTCATGCGGGGCGTCCTGGAACGCGGCACCCCGCTGTTCGGCATCTGCTTCGGCAACCAGATCCTGGGCCGCGCGCTCGGCTTCGGCACCTTCAAGCTGAAGTACGGCCACCGCGGCATCAACCAGCCGGTGCAGGACCGCACGACCGGCAAGGTCGAGGTCACCGCGCACAACCACGGCTTCGCCGTCGACGCCCCGCTCGACCAGGTCTCCGACACCCCCTACGGCCGCGCCGAGGTCTCCCACGTCTGCCTCAACGACAACGTGGTGGAGGGTCTCCAGCTCCTCGACCGGCCGGCCTTCAGCGTCCAGTACCACCCCGAAGCGGCGGCGGGCCCCCACGATGCCGCCTACCTGTTCGACCGCTTCGTGAACCTCATGGAGGGCCAGCGTGCCTAAGCGCACCGATATCCAGTCCGTCCTGGTCATCGGCTCCGGCCCGATCGTCATCGGCCAGGCCGCCGAGTTCGACTACTCCGGCACCCAGGCGTGCCGCGTGCTCAAGGCCGAGGGCCTGCGCGTCATCCTGGTGAACTCCAACCCGGCGACGATCATGACCGACCCGGAGATCGCCGACGCCACCTACGTCGAGCCGATCACCCCCGAGTTCGTCGAGAAGATCATCGCCAAGGAGCGGCCCGACGCGCTGCTGCCCACCCTGGGCGGCCAGACCGCGCTGAACGCCGCCATCTCCCTGCACGGCAACGGCGTCCTGGAGAAGTACGGCGTCGAGCTGATCGGCGCCAACGTCGAGGCCATCAACAAGGGCGAGGACCGCGACCTGTTCAAGGAGGTCGTCGAGGAGGTCCGCAAGAAGATCGGCCACGGCGAGTCCGCCCGGTCCTACATCTGCCACTCCATGGACGACGTCCTCAAGGGCGTCGACGCGCTCGGCGGCTACCCCGTCGTGGTCCGCCCCTCCTTCACCATGGGCGGCGCCGGTTCCGGCTTCGCCCACGACGAGGAGGAGCTGCGCCGCATCGCCGGACAGGGCCTCACCCTCTCGCCGACCACCGAGGTGCTCCTGGAGGAGTCCATCCTCGGCTGGAAGGAGTACGAGCTGGAGCTGATGCGCGACAAGAACGACAACGTCGTGGTCGTCTGCTCCATCGAGAACTTCGACCCCATGGGCGTGCACACCGGCGACTCGATCACCGTGGCGCCCGCGATGACGCTCACCGACCGCGAGTACCAGACCCTGCGCGACGTCGGCATCGCGATCATCCGCGAGGTCGGCGTCGACACCGGCGGCTGCAACATCCAGTTCGCGGTGAACCCGGCCGACGGCCGCGTCATCGTGATCGAGATGAACCCGCGCGTGTCGCGTTCCTCCGCGCTGGCCTCGAAGGCGACCGGGTTCCCCATCGCCAAGATCGCCGCCAAGCTCGCCGTCGGCTACACCCTCGACGAGATCCCGAACGACATCACGCAGGAGACCCCGGCCTCCTTCGAGCCGACCCTCGACTACGTGGTCGTCAAGGCCCCGCGCTTCGCCTTCGAGAAGTTCCCGAGCGCCGACTCCACCCTCACCACCACCATGAAGTCGGTGGGTGAAGCCATGGCCATCGGCCGCAACTTCACCGAGGCCTTCCAGAAGGCGCTGCGCTCGCTGGAGAAGAAGGGCAGCCAGTTCACCTTCGTCGGCGAGCCGGGCGACAAGAAGGCGCTGCTCGAAGAGGCCGTCCGGCCCACCGACGGCCGGATCAACGCCGTCATGCAGGCCATCCGCGCGGGCGCCACGCCCGACGAGGTCTTCGAGTACACGAAGATCGACCCCTGGTTCGTCGACCAGCTCTTCCTGATCAAGGAGATCGCCGACGAGCTGGCCGCCGCGCCCGAGCTGACCCCCGACCTGCTCGCCGAGGCCAAGCGGCACGGCTTCTCCGACCAGCAGGTCGGCGAGATCCGCGGGCTGCGCGAGGACGTCGTCCGCGAGGTGCGCCACGCGCTCGGCATCCGCCCGGTCTACAAGACGGTCGACACCTGCGCCGCCGAGTTCGCCGCGAAGACGCCGTACTTCTACTCCTCCTACGACGAGGAGACCGAGGTCGCACCCCGCGAGAAGCCCGCGGTGATCATCCTGGGCTCCGGCCCGAACCGCATCGGCCAGGGCATCGAGTTCGACTACTCCTGCGTCCACGCCTCCTTCGCGCTCTCCGACGCCGGGTACGAGACCGTCATGGTCAACTGCAACCCCGAGACCGTCTCCACCGACTACGACACCTCCGACCGGCTGTACTTCGAGCCGCTCACCCTGGAGGACGTCCTGGAGATCGTCCACGCGGAGCAGCAGGCCGGACCGGTCGCGGGCGTGATCGTCCAGCTCGGCGGCCAGACCCCGCTGGGCCTCGCCCAGGCGCTCAAGGACAACGGCGTGCCGGTCGTCGGCACCTCGCCGGAGGCCATCCACGCCGCCGAGGACCGCGGTGCCTTCGGGCAGGTCCTGGCGCAGGCCGGGCTGCCGGCCCCCAAGCACGGCACCGCCACCACCTTCGCCGGGGCCAAGGCCATCGCCGACGAGATCGGCTATCCGGTCCTGGTGCGGCCGTCCTACGTCCTCGGCGGACGCGGCATGGAGATCGTCTACGACGAGACCCGGCTGGAGGCGTACATCGCCGAGTCGACCGAGATCAGCCCGTCCCGGCCGGTCCTGGTCGACCGTTTCCTGGACGACGCCATCGAGATCGACGTCGACGCCCTGTACGACGGCGAGGAGCTGTACCTCGGCGGCGTCATGGAACACATCGAGGAGGCCGGCATCCACTCCGGCGACTCGGCGTGCGCCCTGCCCCCGATCACGCTGGGCGGCTTCGACATCAAGCGGCTGCGCGCCTCCACCGAGGGCATCGCCAAGGGCGTCGGCGTGCGCGGCCTGATCAACATCCAGTTCGCGCTGGCCGGGGACATCCTCTACGTCCTGGAGGCCAACCCGCGCGCCTCGCGCACCGTCCCCTTCACCTCGAAGGCGACCGCGGTGCCGCTGGCCAAGGCCGCCGCCCGCATCTCGCTGGGCGCGACCATCGCCGAGCTGCGCGCCGAGGGCCTGCTCCCGGCGAACGGCGACGGCGGCACCCTGCCGTTGGACGCGCCGATCTCCGTCAAGGAGGCCGTGATGCCGTGGTCCCGCTTCCGGGACATCCACGGCCGCGGCGTCGACACGGTGCTCGGCCCGGAGATGCGCTCCACCGGCGAGGTCATGGGCATCGACTCCGTCTTCGGCACGGCGTACGCCAAGTCGCAGGCGGGCGCGTACGGGCCGCTGCCGACCAAGGGCCGCGCCTTCATCTCGGTCGCCAACCGCGACAAGCGCTCGATGATCTTCCCGGCGCGCGAGCTGGTCGCCCACGGCTTCGAGCTGCTCGCCACCTCCGGCACCGCCGAGGTCCTCAAGCGCAACGGCATCAACGCCACCGTGGTGCGCAAGCAGTCCGAGGGCACCGGCCCGAACGGCGAGAAGACCATCGTCCAGCTGATCCACGACGGCGAGGTCGACCTCATCGTCAACACCCCGTACGGCACCGGCGGCCGCCTCGACGGCTACGACATCCGTACGGCGGCCGTGGCCCGCTCCGTGCCCTGCCTGACGACCGTCCAGGCGCTGGCGGCGGCGGTGCAGGGCATCGACGCCCTCAACCACGGCGACGTGGGAGTGCGCTCACTCCAGGAACACGCCGAATTCCTGACCGCGGCCCGCGACTAGCAGCCCCGAGGGGGACACCGGAAACGGTGTCCCCCTCTTCATGAGGCTTCACGAGGACACCATGTACAAGACCTTCTTCTCTCTCGTCTTCAAGCGCATGGACCCGGAGGGCGCGCACCACCTGGCCTTCCGCTGGATCCGGCTGGCCGTCCGCGTGCCCGTCCTGCGCACCTTCGTCGCGGCCGTGCTGGCGCCCCGCTTCAGGGAACTGCGCACCGAGGCCCTCGGCCTGCGCATGCACGGCCCCTTCGGGCTCGCCGCCGGCTTCGACAAGAACGCGGTCGCGATCGACGGCATGGCGATGCTCGGCTTCGACCACGTCGAGATCGGCACCGTCACCGGCGAGCCCCAGCCCGGCAACCCCAAGAAGCGGCTGTTCCGCCTGGTGGGCGACCGTGCGCTGATCAACCGCATGGGCTTCAACAACGACGGTTCACTGGCCGTCGCGGCCCGGCTGGCCTCCCGTACGCCACTCTTCCGGACCGTCGTCGGCGTCAACATCGGCAAGACGAAGGCCGTCCCCGAGGAGGAGGCCGTCGGCGACTACGTGAAGTCCGCCGAGCGGCTGGCCCCGCACGCCGACTACCTGGTCGTCAACGTCTCCTCGCCCAACACGCCCGGCCTGCGCAACCTCCAGGCCACCGAGGCGCTGCGCCCGCTGCTCAGCGCGGTCCGCGAGGCCGCCGACCGCGCGGTGACCGCCCGGCGTGTCCCGCTGCTGGTCAAGATCGCGCCGGACCTCGCCGACGAGGACGTGGACGCGGTCGCCGACCTGGCCGTGGAGCTGGGCCTGGACGGCATCATCGCCACCAACACCACCATCGCGCGCGAGGGCCTCGGCCTGACCTCCTCGCCCGCCCTCGTCGGGGAGACCGGCGGACTGTCCGGCGCCCCCCTCAAAGCACGGTCTCTCGAGGTGCTGCGCCGCCTCTACGCGCGCGTGGGCGACCGGATCACCCTGGTCGGCGTCGGCGGCGTCGAGACGGCGCAGGACGCCTGGGAGCGCATCCTGGCCGGTGCCACGCTGGTCCAGGGCTACAGCGCCTTCATCTACGAGGGCCCCTTCTGGAGCCGCGCCATCCACAAGGGGCTCGCCGCGCGCCTGCGGCAGAGCCCGTACGCCACCCTCGCCGACGCGGTCGGCGCCGACGTAAGGAAGCACTCATGACGGTGATGGAACCCTTCGGTGCCCGGCTGCGGCGCGCGATGGACGAGCGCGGCCCCCTGTGCGTCGGCATCGACCCGCACGCCTCCCTGCTCGCCGAGTGGGGCCTGAACGACGACGTGGCCGGGCTGGAGCGCTTCAGCCGCACCGTCGTGGAGGCGATGGCCGACCGGGTCGCCGTCCTCAAGCCGCAGAGCGCCTTCTTCGAGCGCTTCGGCTCGCGCGGCGTCGCCGTCCTGGAGAAGTCGGTCCAGGAGGCGCGCGCGGCCGGCGCGCTGGTCGTCATGGATGCCAAGCGCGGCGACATCGGCTCGACCATGGCCGCGTACGCGGAGTCGTTCCTGCACAAGGACGCCCCGCTGTTCTCGGACGCGCTGACCGTCTCCCCGTACCTCGGCTACGGCTCCCTGAAGCCGGCCGTCGACCTGGCGCGCGAGAGCGGCGCGGGCTTGTTCGTGCTGGCGCTGACCTCCAACCCGGAGGGCGGCGAGGTCCAGCACGCGGTCCGGGGTGACGGGCGCAGCGTCGGGGCGACGATGCTGGCGCACCTGGCCGCCGAGAACGCGGGGGAGGAGCCGCTGGGCTCCTTCGGCGCGGTGGTCGGTGCCACCCTCGGCGACCTGTCCTCGTACGACCTGGGCATCAACGGTCCGCTGCTGGCGCCGGGCATCGGTGCCCAGGGGGCCACGCCGGCGGACCTGCCGCGCGTGTTCGGTGCGGCGGTGCGCAACGTGGTGCCGAACGTCAGCCGGGGTGTCCTTCGTCACGGTCCCGATGCGGCGGCGTTGCGGAGTGCCGCGGACCGCTTCGCGGCGGAGATCCGGACCGCGGTCACGGCGCCCTGACGCTGGATACATCCTCAAATCAGAGGGAGTATGTCCTAAATGTCCGGCCTGACGGAGGCTGACCAGGACTTTTCCGCTGTTCTCGCTGACTCTGGCGGACTTGACCGCTAGTCTCCGTCGAGAGTCAACGGGCAAGCGTGTTGCTCGTGGCTCACCAGGTGAGGGGTGACTAGGTTCCTCACCGGTCCGTATCCGACAGTTCGACATCCGAGGTGACGTAGGCGTGGCTCTTCCGCCCCTTACCCCTGAACAGCGCGCAGCCGCGCTCGAAAAGGCCGCCGCGGCTCGCCGGGAGCGGGCCGAGGTCAAGAATCGACTCAAGCACTCCGGCGCCTCCCTCCACGAGGTCATCAAGCAGGGTCAGGAGAACGACGTCATCGGCAAGATGAAGGTCTCCGCCCTCCTCGAGTCCCTGCCGGGCGTGGGCAAAGTCCGCGCCAAGCAGATCATGGAGCGACTGGGCATCTCCGAGAGCCGCCGCGTGCGCGGTCTCGGGTCCAACCAGATCGCGTCCCTGGAGCGCGAGTTCGGCAGCACCGGCAGCTGAGTCCGGACCACTCCGGGATTGCTGGAATAATCGCTGCATGGCTGCAACACCCCGGGGGACGTCCCCCGTACCCCCGGACGCACGTCCGCGGCTGACCGTGCTCTCCGGCCCCTCGGGGGTCGGCAAGAGCACGGTCGTCGCCCATATGCGCAAGGAACACCCCGAGGTATGGCTGTCGGTCTCGGCGACGACCCGCAGGCCCCGCCCCGGCGAGCAGCACGGCGTCCACTACTTCTTCGTCAGCGACGAGGAGATGGACAAGCTGATCGCCAACGGCGAGCTGCTGGAGTGGGCCGAGTTCGCCGGCAACCGCTACGGCACGCCGCGCACGGCCGTGCTGGAGCGCCTGGAGGCAGGTGAGCCGGTCCTCCTGGAGATCGACCTCCAGGGAGCCCGGCAGGTCCGCGAGTCCATGCCCGAGGCCCGGCTGGTGTTCCTGGCCCCGCCCTCCTGGGACGAGCTGGTGCGCAGGCTCACCGGCCGGGGCACCGAGCCGCCCGAGGTGATCGAGCGCCGCCTCGCCGCGGCCAGGGTCGAGCTGGCGGCCGAGCCGGAGTTCGACCAGACCCTGGTGAACACCTCGGTCGAGGACGTGGCGCGCGAGCTGCTAGCCTTGACGAACGTCGTGTGATCGCCACTGGTCGTCCTGCGGTCATCCTGTGTGGTCATCCTGACTGAATCTTTCCCATCCATCGGAAGGTAGAGCGTGTCCTCTTCCATCTCCGCGCCCGAGGGCATCATCAACCCGCCGATCGACGAGCTCCTCGAGGCCACGGACTCGAAGTACAGCCTCGTGATCTACGCGGCCAAGCGGGCCCGCCAGATCAACGCGTACTACTCGCAGCTCGGCGAGGGCCTCCTCGAGTACGTCGGTCCGCTCGTCGACACCCACGTCCACGAGAAGCCGCTCTCGATCGCCCTGCGCGAGATCAACGCGGGGCTGCTGACCTCCGAGGCCATCGAGGGTCCGGCGCAGTAAGACCGGCGGCATCGCGGCGGTAATATCTTCAGCCTTACGCTGACTTTTCCACAGGCCTGGCAGTCCGACTGTCGGGCCTGTGGTGTGTGATGGGTCGTACGCGCAGTTCGAGCGGCGCGAAGTCCGAGCGCGATATCCGAGCCGGGGAGAGACGGTGGACAAGCCCAAGGTCGTTCTGGGGGTCAGCGGCGGCATCGCCGCGTACAAGGCCTGTGAGCTGCTGCGCAGGCTCACCGAGTCGGGGCACGAGGTCCGGGTCGTCCCCACCGCCTCCGCACTGCACTTCGTCGGCGCCGCCACCTGGTCCGCCCTGTCCGGCAACCCCGTGTCGACCGAGGTGTGGGACGACGTCCACGAGGTCCCACACGTCCGCATCGGCCAGCACGCCGACCTGGTCGTCGTCGCCCCCGCCACCGCCGACACGCTCGCCAAGGCGGCCCACGGCCTCGCAGGCGACCTGCTCACCAACACCCTGCTCACGGCCCGCTGCCCGGTCGTCTTCGCGCCCGCCATGCACACCGAGATGTGGGAGCACCCGGCCACCCAGGAGAACGTGGCGACGCTCCGCCGCCGCGGCGCCGTCGTGATCGAGCCCGCCGTCGGCCGTCTCACCGGCGTCGACACCGGCAAGGGCCGGCTGCCGGACCCGGGCGAGATCTTCGAGGTCTGCCGCCGGGTCCTCGCCCGCGGGGTGCGCGAGCCCGACCTCGCCGGACGGCACGTCGTGGTCAGCGCCGGCGGCACCCGGGAGCCCCTCGACCCGGTCCGCTTCCTCGGCAACCGCTCCTCCGGCAAGCAGGGCTACGCCCTCGCCCGCACCGCGGCCGCCCGCGGTGCCCGCGTCACGCTCGTCGCGGCGAACACGTCGATGCCGGACCCGGCAGGCGTGGACGTCGTGCCGGTCGGCACGGCGGTGGAGCTGCGCGAGGCGGTGCTGCGCGCCGCGGCGGACGCGGACGCCGTGGTCATGGCCGCCGCGGTGGCCGACTTCCGGCCGGCGGCGTACGCCACCGGGAAGATCAAGAAGAAGGACGACCGGGAACCGGAGCCGATCGTCCTGGTGCGTAATCCGGACATCCTCGCGGAGATCTCCACCACCCGGGCCCGCACCGGGCAGGTGATCGTCGGCTTCGCCGCCGAGACCGACGACGTCCTGGCCAACGGCCGGGCCAAGCTGAAGCGCAAGGGCTGCGACCTGCTCGTGGTGAACGAGGTGGGGGAGCGCAAGACCTTCGGCTCCGAGGAGAACGAGGCGGTGGTCCTGGGCGCCGACGGCAGCGAGACGCCGGTCGCCCACGGCCCGAAGGAGGCCCTGGCCGACATGGTCTGGGACCTCGTCGCCCGGCGGCTGGAGTGAATAACCCATTTGCTCGAAGGAGCCTCGAAGACGACGCATTCGAGCGTGGCGCCCCTGGCCAAGGGCGCTTCCTTCTGGGCAGAATGCCCGTGCCGCAGGTCACAGCCCTCCCGAGAGCTGAGACAGGTGGGCCCGCGGCAGAGTGCGACCGATAAACTGTTCTCGGACGTCGCCGGGTGCAGCTCCCCGTGCCGTCCACAAATGATCAGCCAGCAGCCGCTGCAACCCCAGGGAGCGTTGTGTCCCGTCGCCTGTTCACCTCGGAGTCCGTGACCGAAGGTCACCCCGACAAGATCGCTGACCAGATCAGCGACACGATTCTTGACGCGCTTCTGCGTGAGGACCCGACCTCCCGGGTCGCCGTCGAAACGCTGATCACCACCGGCCTGGTGCACGTCGCCGGCGAGGTCACCACCAAGGCCTACGCGGACATCGCCAACCTGGTCCGGGGCAAGATCCTGGAGATCGGTTACGACTCCTCCAAGAAGGGCTTCGACGGCGCCTCCTGCGGCGTCTCGGTCTCCATCGGCGCCCAGTCCCCGGACATCGCGCAGGGTGTGGACACGGCGTACGAGAACCGCGTCGAGGGCGATGACGACGAGCTGGACCGGCAGGGCGCCGGTGACCAGGGCCTGATGTTCGGCTACGCGTCCGACGAGACGCCGACGCTGATGCCGCTGCCCGTCTTCCTGGCGCACCGCCTGTCCAAGCGCCTGTCCGAGGTCCGCAAGAACGGCACCATCCCCTACCTGCGCCCGGACGGCAAGACGCAGGTCACCATCGAGTACGACGGCGACAAGGCGGTCCGCCTGGACACGGTCGTCGTCTCCTCCCAGCACGCGAGCGACATCGACCTGGAGTCGCTGCTGGCCCCGGACATCAAGGAGTTCGTCGTCGAGCCGGAGCTGAAGGCGCTCCTGGAGGACGGCATCAAGATCGACACGGAGAACTACCGTCTCCTGGTCAACCCGACCGGCCGCTTCGAGATCGGCGGCCCGATGGGCGACGCCGGTCTGACCGGCCGCAAGATCATCATCGACACCTACGGCGGCATGGCCCGCCACGGCGGTGGCGCCTTCTCCGGCAAGGACCCGTCGAAGGTCGACCGCTCCGCGGCGTACGCGATGCGCTGGGTCGCCAAGAACGTCGTGGCGGCGGGCCTCGCCGCCCGCTGCGAGGTCCAGGTCGCCTACGCCATCGGCAAGGCCGAGCCGGTCGGTCTGTTCGTGGAGACCTTCGGCACCGCCAAGGTCGAGCCCGAGAAGATCGAGAAGGCGATCGACGAGGTCTTCGACCTGCGCCCGGCCGCCATCATCCGCGACCTCGACCTGCTGCGCCCGATCTACGCCCAGACCGCGGCGTACGGCCACTTCGGCCGTGAGCTGCCCGACTTCACCTGGGAGCGCACCGACCGCGTGGACGCGCTGCGCGAGGCCGCGGGTCTGTAAGGCACCCGGGCGCAGCGCGCCCGACGGTCCCGGGGCGAGGCCCGGTGTCCCCGAAGGGGGGCGCCGGGCCTCGCCGCATGCTCCCGACCCCGCCGCGTTGTCGGTGGTCTTTGCGAGAATGCAGGCGTGAGCAGCGAGAACGGACCGGAGCAGGGCGGCGCGCAGGACGCGCCGCCCGAGCAGCTCGCGCTCATCCGGGAGACCGTGCGCAAGGCGAAGACCCCGCGGGCCAAGCCGCGCACCTGGCGCGGGGCCGCGCTCGCCAAGGAACTGCCGGTCGCCAGGGTTCTGGTCGACAAGGGCGTGCTCCACCTCGACCGCTACTTCGACTACGCCGTGCCCGAGGAGCTGGACGCCGACGCCCAGCCCGGTGTGCGGGTGCGGGTGCGCTTCGGCGCCGGACGGCACCGGGTGCGCGACGGGCGGCGCGAGGGCGGCGGGCTCATCGACGGTTTCCTCGTCGAGCGGCTCGCCGAGTCCGACTACGCGGGGCCCCTGGCCGCGCTGGCCCAGGTCGTCTCGCCCGAGCGGATCCTCGACGAGGAACTGCTCGGCCTCGTCCGGGCGGTCGCCGACCGTTACGCGGGCAGCGTCGCGGACGTCCTCCAGCTCGCCGTGCCACCGCGCAACGCGCGCGCCGAGAAGCGGGCCTCGCCGCAGCCGCTGCCCTCACCGCCGGCTCCCGGGCCGGGATCGTGGGCGCGGTACGAGCAGGGGGCCGCGTTCGTGGCGGCCCTCGCGTCCGGCGGCGCGCCCCGCGCGGTGTGGAACGCGCTGCCGGGCCCGCAGTGGACCGAGGAGCTCGCGCGGGCCGTGGCGGCGACGCTGGCCTCCGGCCGGGGCGCCCTCGTGGTCCTGCCGGACGGCCGGGCGGTCGCCCGCGCCGACGCCGCGCTCACCGCGCTGCTGGGCGAGGGACGGCACGCCGTGCTCACCGCCCACGCCGGCCCCGAGAAGCGGTACGCGCAGTGGCTCGCGGTCCGCCGAGGTGCCGTACGGGCCGTGATCGGGACCCGCGCCGCCATGTTCGCGCCGGTGCGGGACCTCGGTCTGGTCGCCCTGTGGGACGACGGCGACGACAGCCACAGCGAACCGCACGCCCCACAGCCCCACGCGCGTGAGGTGCTGCTGCTGCGCGCCGCCCAGGACCGGTGCGCCTTCCTGCTGGGCGGCTGGAGCTGCACCGTGGAGGCGGCCCAGCTGGTGGAGACCGGCTGGGCCCGGCCGCTGGTCGCCGCGCGGGAGCAGGTGCGGGCCGCCGCGCCGCTGGTGCGGACCGTGGGGGACCAGGACCTGGCCCGGGACGAGGCCGCCCGCGCCGCACGGCTGCCGAGCATCGCCTGGCAGGCCGTCAGGGACGGACTGCAGAACGGACCGGTACTCGTGCAGGTGCCCCGGCGCGGTTACGTACCCCGGATGGCCTGCGCGGCGTGCCGGACGCCCGCGCGGTGCCGGCACTGCTCGGGCCCGCTGGAGGGGCAGGAGTCCGGAGCCGCGCTGCGCTGCGGCTGGTGCGGGCGCGAGGAGGGCTCCTGGCACTGCCCGGAGTGCGGGGCCTTCCGGCTGCGGGCGCAGATCGTGGGCGCCCGGCGCACCGCGGAGGAGCTGGGGCGGGCCTTCCCGGCCGTGCCCGTGCGCACCTCCGGACGGGAGCACGTGCTGGACACCGTGTCCGAGGCCCCGGCGCTGGTGGTGAGCACACCTGGGGCCGAACCGGTCGCCGAGGGCGGATACGCGGCGGCACTGCTGCTCGACGGCTGGGCGATGCTCGGCCGTCCCGATCTGCGCGCGGGCGAGGACGCCTTGCGGCGCTGGCTGGCCGCCGCCGCCCTGGTGCGCCCGCAGGGCGCCGGGGGCACCGTCGTCGCGGTCGCCGAGCCGACCCTGCGGCCGGTGCAGGCGCTGGTGCGCTGGGACCCCGTCGGCCATGCGCTGCGGGAGCTGTCCGAACGGGCCGAGCTGGCTTTTCCGCCGGTGTCGCGGATGGCGGCCGTCGCGGGGCCGCCGGAGGCGGTGACGGCCTTCCTCGACGCGGTCGAACTGCCGCGGGAGGCGGAGGTGCTCGGCCCGGTGCCCCTGCCGGTCACGGCACCGGGGCGGCCGCGCCGGGTGGGGGCGCCACCGCCCGGGGAGCACTGGGACCGTGCGCTGGTCCGGGTGCCGCCGGGGCGCGGGGCGGCGCTGGCCGGCGCGCTGAAGGCCGCTCAGGCGGCGCGGACGGCACGCGGGAGCGACACGGCGGTGTGGGTGCGGATCGATCCGCCCGACATCGGGTGAGGGGCGTACACGCCGCGGCCCTCCGTCTCCCGGAACGGAGGGGAGGGGCGGAGGGCCGGTGTGGGGTCGCGGCTCGGCCGGTGCGGGCGGCCGGTGCGGATTACCGCCGGGGCGGATCAGCCAGTGCGGGTCAGTCAGAGCAGATCAGTCAGAGCAGATCAGCCAGTACGGGCCGGCCAGAGCACTTCAGCCGTTGCGCGGGCCGGGGAAGGCGGTCGGGCGGACCTCGTCGCGCAGGGACGGGCTGCCCGACGTCGGCTGGGTCGGCATGGAGCGGGCCGCCGGGACCGTGGGCACCGGGGGGAGCCCCGAGCCCACGTCGACCGGGCGCGTACCCGTCGGCTCCGGAGTGTGCTCGGCGGTCTCGGCGGCGGACGCCGTCTGGGCCGCGGCGCGCCGGGAGCCGTAGCGCCGGTGCACGGCCTGCTTGGTGACGCCGAGCGCGGAGCCCACCGCGTCCCACGAGAAGCCGAGTGAGCGGTCGAAGTCCACGGCGGCCGTGACCAGTGTCTCGACACTGTCCCGCAGCTCCTGGGCGAGACGGACCGTCGGGGCGGGGGCGCGTCCGTAGACGACGAAGCCCGCGGAGGGGCCGGAGCGGCGCGGGCGGTAGACGTTGCCCAACTGGGCGGTGAGGGTGCGCAGTGCGTCCACCTGCCGGCGGACCCGCTCGATGTCCCGCACCAGCAAGTGCAGGCTGGCCCGAGCCTGGGCGTCGTGGGTTGCGTGGTCGGCCATGAACAAGCCTCTCGAACCGGCGTTGAAAGGAATCGGGCCGCGCGGGCGGCCCGGTGTGTCAACTCTTCCTTGACCAACGTGTGGGTGCGGCGTTGGTCACGGGGTGGGGGCGTGGGGGTTGGTTCGTGCGCCCCCTCGGCCTTCGGTCTTGTGCGCCCGTCGGCCTTCGGCCTCGTGCGCCTCCCACCCCCGCATCCCGCGTTTCCGGTCGGCCGAGCGGCTGAGCCCTCCCGTGGGGCTGCCGCGCCGCCGGCGCCTTCCCGTCGGTTGACGGCTCGTAGACTGGTGCGCTGCCCAGCAACCGCCCCCGCCCGAGAGGCCCGTCCCACCCATGAAGCTCGTCTTCGCCGGTACCCCCGAGGTCGCCGTCCCCGCCCTGGACGCCCTGATCGCCTCCGGGCGTCACGAGGTGGCCGCCGTCGTCACCCGGCCCGACGCGCCGGCCGGGCGCGGGCGCCGGCTGGTCGCCTCGCCCGTGGCCGAACGGGCCGAGGAGGCGGGCATCGAGGTGCTCAAGCCCGCGAAGCCGCGCGACCCCGGCTTCCTGGACCGGCTGCGCGAGATCGCGCCCGACTGCTGCCCCGTCGTCGCCTACGGCGCCCTGCTGCCCCGCGTCGCCCTGGACGTGCCCGCCCGCGGCTGGGTGAACCTGCACTTCTCGCTGCTGCCCGCCTGGCGCGGCGCGGCCCCCGTGCAGCACGCGCTGATGGCAGGCGACGAGATCACCGGCGCGTCCACCTTCCTGATCGAGGAGGGCCTGGACTCCGGCCCCGTGTACGGGACGGTCACCGAGACCATCCGCCCCACCGACACCAGCGGCGACCTGCTGACCCGGCTGGCCTTCGCCGGCGCCGGCCTGCTGGCGGCCACCATGGACGGCATCGAGGACGGCAGTCTGAAGGCGGTACCGCAGCCGGACGAGGGCGTCACCCTCGCCCCGAAGATCACCGTGGAGGACGCACGGGTCGACTGGACCGCCCCGGCGCTGCGCGTGGACCGGGTGGTGCGCGGCTGCACCCCGGCCCCCGGCGCCTGGACCACCTTCCGCGGCGAGCGGCTCAAGCTGGTGCAGGCCGTGCCCCTGCCCGACCGGACCGGCCTCGCCCCGGGGCAGCTCGCCGCCGGGAAGAACAACGTGTACGTCGGCACCGGCTCGCACGCCGTCGAGCTGCTGTGGGTGCAGGCGCAGGGCAAGAAGCCGATGCGGGCCGCGGACTGGGCGCGCGGGGCGCGGATCACCGAGGGCGAGCTGCTCGGCGACTGACGGACCCGCGCCCGCGGGCCCCGCGCCCGCGCTTCACCGTTCACCGGCCCGGCGTACGCTGGTGAGCGCACTTCATCCCACATCCGGAGCACCTTTTTCGTGAGCGAGCAGCCCCGCCGTCCCCGCAAGCCCGGCAAGCCGTACCGCAGGCCCCAGAAGGACCCCGTCCGCATCCTCGCCTTCGAGGCGCTCAGGGCCGTCGACGAGCGGGACGCGTACGCCAACCTCGTCCTGCCACCGCTGCTGCGCAAGGCGCGGGAGAAGGAGGGGCCGGAGAAGTTCGACGCCCGGGACGCGGCCCTCGCGACCGAGCTGGTGTACGGCACGCTGCGCCGGCAGGGGACGTACGACGCGATCATCGCGGACTGCGTGGACCGGCCGCTGCGCGAGGTCGACCCGCCGGTCCTGGACGTGCTCAGCCTGGGCGCGCACCAGCTGCTGGGGACGCGCATCCCGAGCCACGCCGCCGTCTCCGCGTCCGTCGAGCTGGCGCGGGTCGTGCTCGGGGACGGGCGGGCCAAGTTCGTCAACGCCGTGCTGCGCAAGGTCGCGCGGGACGATCTCGACGGATGGCTGGAGCGGGTCGCCCCGCCCTACGACGAGGACCCGGAGGACCATCTGGCCGTCGTGCACTCGCACCCGCGCTGGGTGGTCTCCGCGCTGTGGGACTCGCTCGGCGGTGGCCGGGCCGGCATCGAGGAACTGCTGGCCGCCGACAACGAACGCCCCGAGGTCACCCTCGTCGCGCGGCCGGGCCGGGCCACCCGCGAGGAACTGCTCGGCGAGGAGGCCGCCCTACCGGGGCGCTGGTCGCCGTACGCGGTGCGGCTGAGCGAGGGCGGTGAGCCCGGGGCCGTCGAGGCCGTGCGGGAGGGCCGCGCCGGTGTGCAGGACGAGGGCAGCCAGCTGGTCGCCCTGGCCCTCGCCAACGCGCCCCTGCACGGGCCGGACCGGCGCTGGCTCGACGGGTGCGCCGGACCCGGCGGCAAGGCCGCGCTCCTCGGTGCGCTCGCCGCCGAACGGGGCGCCTTCCTGCTCGCCTCCGAGAAGCAGCCGCACCGCGCCGGGCTCGTGGCCAAGGCGCTGGACGGCAATCCGGGGCCGTACCAGGTGATCGCCGCCGACGGGACCCGCCCGGCGTGGCGGCCCGGGAGCTTCGACCGCGTCCTGGTCGACGTGCCGTGCACCGGGCTCGGTGCCCTGCGGCGCCGGCCCGAGGCACGCTGGCGGCGGCGCCCCGAGGACCTGGACGGCTTCGCCCCGCTCCAGCGCGGGCTGCTGCGCAGCGCCCTGGAGGCCGTACGGGTCGGGGGCGTCGTCGCCTACGCGACCTGCTCGCCGCACCTCGCCGAGACCCGGGCGGTCGTCGCGGACGTCCTCAAGCAGCACCCCGGCACCGACCTCGTGGACGCCCGCCCCCTCCTCCCCGGCGTCCCGGACCTGGGCGAGGGCCCCGACATCCAGCTGTGGCCCCACATCCACGGCACGGACGCGATGTACCTGGCCCTGATCCGCCGCACCGCATAACGCGCCCGACAACGCGCCCCAAAGGGGCGCGGGGAACGGCGCGGGCAACCACCACCGGTCTCGCGGCCGACGAACAAGCCAGACAGGTCCCCGGGCCCATGCCACCCACCCCCGGAGGGCATGGCAGGCTTGGACACATGGCCGCGCAGATCAACCCCAGCATCCTGTCCGCCGACTTCGCCCGCCTCGCGGACGAGGCCAGGGCGGTCGAGGGAGCCGACTGGCTCCACGTCGACGTCATGGACAACCACTTCGTCCCGAACCTTACGCTCGGCGTGCCGGTGGTCGAGTCCCTGGCCCGCGCGACCGACACCCCGCTGGACTGCCACCTCATGATCGAGGCTCCCGACCGTTGGGCGCCGCAGTACGTCGAGGCGGGCGCCGGTTCCGTCACCTTCCACGTCGAGGCGGCCGCCGCGCCGGTGCGGCTGGCCCGGGAGATCCGTGCCAAGGGCGCCCGCGCGTCCATGGCGCTGAAGCCCGCGACGCCGATCGAGCCGTATGAGGACCTGCTCCCCGAACTCGACATGCTGCTGGTCATGACGGTTGAACCCGGCTTCGGCGGGCAGGCGTTCCTGGACATCATGCTTCCCAAGATCCGGCGCACCCGTGAGCTGATCAAGAAGCACGGTCTGGAGCTGTGGCTCCAGGTCGACGGCGGGGTCTCGGCGTCGACGATCGAGCGGTGCGCCGACGCCGGCGCCGACGTCTTCGTCGCGGGTTCCGCCGTGTACGGGGCGTCCGACCCTGCCGAGGCGGTACGTGCATTGCGCACGCAGGCCGAGGCGACGACCGCCGGGGCATCCTGGTCCTGCGACCACTGAGGAACAGAAAGTGAACGGCTCCCATCAGGGCTGATCAACAGCGCCGAATCTGCAAGGATGAACGGCGTATCCAGAGTGTGAACAGCAGTGAGGAGATCGCCGTGTCGGGTATGTCGGCGGGCCGTTCAGCCATGCGGATGGGACCCGCTGAGCTGGTCCAGGCGGCGGCCATGGCCCGCCGCTTCTACCTCGAGGGCAAGTCCAAGATCCAGATCGCGGAGGAGTTCGGCGTCAGCCGCTTCAAGGTGGCCAGGGTTCTCGAGACCGCCCTCGAGCGGGACCTGGTAAGAATCGAGATCCGCGTGCCGGCCGAGCTGGACGCGGAGCGCTCGGACGCCCTGCGCGCCCGCTACGGGCTCAGGCACGCCGTCGTGGTGGAGTCCCCGGCCGACGCCGAGGAGACACCCGACCCGGAGAACCTGGGCGAGGTGGCCGCCGACCTGCTCGGCGAGCTGGTCAACGAAGGTGATGTGCTCGGACTGGCCTGGGGCCGGTCCACCATCCACATGGCGGCGGCGCTCGACCGGCTGCCGCCGTGCACCGTGGTCCAGTTGACGGGCGTGTACGACGCCGGGACCGCCGAGCGCGGCTCGGTGGAGGCCGTCCGCCGTGCCGCCCAGGTGTCGGGCGGCGACGCGCACCCCATCTACGCGCCGATGCTGCTGCCGGACGCGGCCACCGCGCAGGCGCTGCGGCACCAGACCGGGATCGCCCGGGCCTTCGAGTACTTCGACAAGGTCACGGTCGCCTGCGTCTCCATCGGCTCCTGGGAGCCCGGCATCTCGACGGTGCACGACATGCTCAGCGACGAGGAGCGCGCGCACTACGCCTCGCTCGGGGTCGCCGCCGAGATGTCCGCGCACCTCTTCGACGCCGAGGGCCGCCGGGTCGGGCGGGATCTGGGGGAGCGGTGCATCACGGTCAAGGCCGACCAGCTCCGCCGTATCCCCGAGGTGGTGGCGATCGCGGGCGGGCAGCGCAAGGCGGCGGCCATCGACGCGGTGCTGCGCTCCGGCCTCGTCACCAGCCTGGTGACGGACACGTCGGCCGCGGACTACCTGATGACGGCCGGTTCGGCGCCCAAGTCGACGCTCAACCGGACCGATCCGGACGGGATCTGACGGCCGGTCGGCGCGGGACGAGCGGGAGGAAGGGCACCACATGGGCGAGATGACCGAGGACTCCGCGGGACGGCTCGTGGTCACGCTGGACCTCGGCGGGGTCACGGACAAGGCGGGCCTGATGGACCGCTTCGCCCGTGACCTGGCGCTGCCCGACTGGTTCGGCCGCAACTGGGACGCGCTCGCCGACTCCCTCGCCGACCCCTCCGTCTGGCCTGGCGGCGCGGCGGACCGGGGGCTGGTGCTGGTCGTCGAGGGCTGGCGGGCGTACGCCGAGGCGCGGCCCGAGGAGTGGGCCGTCGCCGAGGAGGTCTTCGCCGAGGCCACCGACCGCGGCCCGGGACTCTTCGTCACCCTCGGTCCTGGAGGTTCCTCCAAGGAGTCCGCTGACCAGCCTGGATGATCTGCCCGGGGATTATCGGCCACCCGTCATGGGAGAATGAAGTACGTGCTCTTTCCCCCTGGCTGACCTGTCCGGGGGCCACCTCTGATCGACTGGGATGTGCAGCACGTGCGTTTCCTGAATGACATCCAGCCCTCGTACGACCTGACGTACGACGACGTGTTCATGGTGCCGAGCCGCTCCGCCGTCGGCTCCCGGCAGGGCGTGGACCTCGGCTCCCCGGACGGCACGGGCACCACGATCCCGCTCGTCGTCGCCAACATGACCGCCATCGCGGGCCGCCGGATGGCGGAGACGGTGGCCCGGCGCGGCGGGCTCGTGGTCATCCCGCAGGACATCCCGATCGAAGTCGTCACCGATGTCGTCTCCTGGGTGAAGAGCCGCCACCACGTCCTGGACACCCCGATCGTGCTGGCCCCGCACCAGACCGTCGCCGACGCGCTGTCCCTGCTGCCCAAGCGGGCGCACAACGCCGGTGTCGTCGTCGACGAGGACGGCAAGCCCGTCGGCGTGGTCACCGACACCGACCTGACCGGCGTCGACCGCTTCACCCAGCTCGAAGAGGTCATGTCCAAGGACCTGCTCCTCATCGACGCGGACCTGGACCCGCGCGAGGCCTTCAACACCCTCGACGCCGCCAACCGCCGCTACGCGCCCGCCGTGGACCAGGACGGCCGCCTCGCCGGCATCCTCACCCGCAAGGGCGCCCTGCGCGCCACCCTCTACACCCCGGCCGTCGACGCCGACGGCAAGCTCCGCATCGCCGCCGCCGTCGGCATCAACGGCGACGTGGCCGGCAAGGCCAAGCAGCTCCTCGACGCGGGCGTGGACACCCTCGTCATCGACACCGCCCACGGTCATCAGGAGTCGATGATCAGCGCCGTCAAGGTGGTGCGCGACCTCGACCCGCAGGTGCCGATCGTCGCGGGCAACATCGTCTCCGCCCAGGGCGTGCGCGATCTGATCGAGGCGGGCGCCGACATCATCAAGGTCGGTGTGGGCCCCGGCGCGATGTGCACCACCCGGATGATGACCGGCGTGGGCCGGCCGCAGTTCTCCGCCGTCCTGGAATGCGCCGCCGAGGCGAAGAAGTACGGCAAGCACGTGTGGGCCGACGGCGGCGTCCGCCACCCGCGCGACGTGGCGATGGCCCTCGCGGCCGGCGCGTCCAACGTGATGGTCGGCTCCTGGTTCGCCGGTACCTACGAGTCCCCGGGCGACCTCCAGCACGACGCCAACGGCCGCGCCTACAAGGAGTCCTTCGGCATGGCCTCCGCGCGCGCGGTGCGCAACCGCACCTCGGAGGAGTCGGCGTACGACCGGGCCCGCAAGGCGCTGTTCGAGGAGGGCATCTCCACCTCGCGCATGTTCCTGGACCCGGCCCGCCCCGGCGTCGAGGACCTGATCGACTCGATCATCGCCGGTGTCCGCTCGTCCTGCACCTACGCCGGTGCGGGCTCCCTGGAGGAGTTCGCCGAGAAGGCCGTGGTCGGCATCCAGAGCGCCGCCGGCTACGCCGAGGGCAAGCCGCTGCACGCCAGCTGGAGCTGACCCGCGCGGCGCCGGACCCGGTACCCCATCGCGTCAGGTCTGCTTGACGTCAAGCAGGCCTGACGCGACGCTGGGCGCATGACGACACCCGAGAGCATCGAGCCGCAGCACACCCTGCTGACCGCCGTGGCCCGCCTCGACGAACTGCGCGCCCGCGAGTCCCTCACCGGGTTCGGCAGCGACGACGAGGCCCTGGACCGCCCCCAGCTCCTCAAACTGCTCGCCCTGAGCGAGGTGGTCGCCCGCAAGGCGGCCTACGGGCGTCAGCTCACCGTCCGCGCCGCCCGCGAGGCGGGTGCCTCGTGGTCGCAGATCGGGGCCGCCCTCGGCACCAGCAAGCAGGCCGCCTGGGAGGCGCACATGCGCTGGATCGACGCCCAGGAGGACGCTCGCCACCGGCCCGGACAGATCGGCTTCGACGCCGCGGACGCGGCCGAGGCACGGGCCGTCGCGGGCGAACCGGACGGCCACTGACCAGGCCCGATCCGCCCTCCACCGACCCCCTGGGCGCACCGCGGCACACCCCGCGCGCAACGAACATCCGCGCTGCCCCGTGGAACGCAACGATCGTGCTCGAACGCGCAAGGTTGCTGCATTACCGGGGCACCGCCCCGCTCGTAGTGTTCTGCGCTGTACGTGGCGTGGCGGGGACCCCGCTCGGTGGGTTCCCGTTCTGCACGAGCGCGCCCGCCGGTCCCCGCCGCTCCCCAGGCCCGCCGGGAGCGCGTCCGCCCGCCCGGGCGGCGCGACCGGCAGCGACAAAGGAGTCAACGCGTGCTCGACCAAGGCGCACCCCCGCACCACGACACACCGGCCACCCCCACGTCCCCGGGGCCGGCCGCGCGCCTCATGCGCCGCAAGCCCGTGGAGCGCCTGGTCGCCGAGGGCGGCCAGGGCGAGGGCGGCAGCCTCCGCCGCTCCCTCGGCCTCTGGCAGCTCACGATGATCAGTATCGGCGCCACCCTCGGCACCGGGATCTTCGTCGTCCTCGGCGAGGCCGTCCCCAAGGCGGGTCCGGCGGTCACGCTCTCCTTCGTCATCGCGGGCCTCACCGCGCTCTTCTCGGCCCTGTCCTACGCCGAGCTGGCCGGGACCATCCCGGTGGCCGGGTCCTCCTACTCGTACGCCTACGCCACCATGGGCGAGCTGGTCGCCTGGATCTGCGGCTGGTGCCTGGTCCTGGAGTACGGCGTGTCCGTGGCCGCCGTCGCCGTCGGCTGGGGCGAGTACCTGAACGAGCTGCTCGACGGCACCATCGGCGTCACCCTCCCCGCGGTCCTGTCCGCCCCGCCCGGCGACGGCGGCATCTTCAACCTGCCCGCGCTGATCGTCGTACTCCTGGCCATGACCTTCCTGCTCGGCGGCGCCCGCGAGTCCGCCCGCGCCAACACGATCATGGTCGTCGTGAAGATCGCCGCCCTGGTGCTCTTCTGCGCGATCGGCGTGCAGGGCTTCCGCTCCGGCAACTACGAGCACTTCATGCCGCTCGGCATGGCCGGGGTGAGCGCGGCCGGCGCCACCCTCTTCTTCTCCTACATCGGCTTCGACGCCGCCTCCACCGCCGGTGAGGAGGCGAAGAACGCCCAGCGCGACCTGCCCCGCGCGATCATGCTGTCCCTGGTCATCGTCACGGCGCTGTACGTCCTGGTCGCGGCCGTCGCCGTCGGCGCCAGGCCCTGGCGGACCTTCACCGACTCCGAGGCCTCCCTCGCGCAGATCATGACCGACGTCACCGGGCAGAGCTTCTGGGGCACCCTGCTGGCCTTCTGCGCGGTCGTCGCCATCGCCAGCGTCGTGCTGACCGTCCTCTACGGCCAGACCCGCGTCCTGTTCGCCATGTCCCGCGACGGGCTGGTGCCCAAGGTCTTCAGCAAGGTCCACGCCAAGACCGGCGCGCCCCGCGCCAACACACTGATCGTCTCCCTGTTCTGCGGCGTCCTGGCCGCCGCCATCCCACTCGGACAACTCGCCGACGCCACCAGCATCGGCACCCTCTTCGCCTTCGCCCTGGTCAACGTCGCCGTCGTGGTGCTGCGCCGGACCCGGCCCGAGATGCGCCGCACCTTCCGGGTCCCGCTGTCGCCGGTCCTGCCCGCCCTCGGCTTCGGCTTGTGCGTCTGGATGATGGGCAGCCTGTCCACCGTCACCTGGGTGGTCTTCGGTGTCTGGATGGCCGTCGGGCTCGTGTTCTACTTCCTGTACGGCCACCGCCGCTCCCGACTCGCCGCACCGGACCCGTCCGAGGGCCGGACGCACCAGAAGTGAAGTGAACGACCCGCAGTGCTGAACGATCTCGACGAACGCATCGTGCACGCCCTCGCCGAGGACGCCCGCCGCTCCTACGCGGACATCGGGCAGTCGGTCGGCCTCTCCGCGCCCGCCGTGAAACGGCGCGTGGACCGGCTGCGCGCCACCGGAGCCATCACCGGCTTCACCGTACGGGTCGACCCCGCCGCGCTCGGCTGGGAGACCGAGGGGTTCGTCGAGATCCACTGCCGCCGCAACACCTCGCCGGAGACCATCCAGCGGGGCCTGGAGCGCTACCAGGAGGTCGTGGCCGCGTCCACCGTCACCGGCGACGCGGACGCGGTCGCCCAGGTCTTCGCCTCCGACATGCGGCACTTCGAGCGGGTCCTGGAGCGGATCGCCGGGGAGCCGTTCGTGGAACGGACCAAGTCCGTCCTGGTGCTCTCGCCGCTGCTGCGGCGCTTCTCGTCGGGCTCGCCCGCGTAATCCCATGGGCTAGACACCGTGTGCCGTCTAACATCGGTGCCATGACCTGGCGACATTGATCCACCCGCGCCACCCGTAGCGCCTCCTCCCGAGGGCCGCCCCGGACGCCGTACCTCCGGTGTCCGATCCGCCCCCTCGGGAAGGCCTCATGACCGTCTCACCCTCACCCTCGCCCTCGCGTGCGGCAACCGCGCCCGCCGGCACCCGCCGCCTCGTGCGCACGCTGTACGCCTCCGCGTTCTGCGACGAGTTCGTCCTGCTCTACCCGGTGTACGCGCTGCTGTTCGCCGACACCGGTCTGTCCGTCTGGCAGACGGCCTCGCTGTTCGCCCTGTGGTCGCTGACCGGCGTGCTGCTGGAGGTGCCCTCCGGCGCCTGGGCCGACGCCGTCTCCCGGCGGCTGCTGCTGATCCTCGGCCCCCTGCTCACCGCGGCCGGCTTCGCCCTGTGGGTGCTCCTGCCCTCCTACGGCGCCTTCGCCCTCGGCTTCGTGCTGTGGGGCGCCGGCGGCGCGCTCGGCTCGGGCGCGCTGGAGGCGCTGGTCTACGACGAGCTCGACCGGGCCGGCGCGGCCGGCCAGTACGCCCGCGTCATGGGCCGGGCCCGGGCGATCGGCATCGCCGCGACCATGTCCGCCATGGGCCTGGCCGGTCCGGTGTTCGCCTGGGGCGGCTACGACGCGGTGGGCGCGGCGAGTGTGCTCGCCTGCCTGACCGCGGCGGCGGTGGCGACCCGGTTCCCCGAGCACCGCACACCCTCCGGTGACGGCGAGCGCTGGTCCGCGACCCTGCGCGCCGGACTCGCCGACGCCCGCGCCGACCGGTCCGTGCGCGGCGCGCTGCTCCTCGTACCGGCCGTGACGGCCGTGTGGGGCGCGCTCGACGAGTACACGCCGCTGCTGGCGCGCGACACCGGTGTGGCGCCCGAGACCGTGCCCTGGCTGCTGCTGGTGATCTGGGCCGGCGCCACGACCGGCGGCCTCCTGGCCGGTGCGGCGGAGCGCCTGACCACCCACGGGTTCGCCGCCCTGCTCACCGGGTCCGCGCTCGCCCTGGCCGTGGGCGGCCTGTCCGGCACACCGGCCGCCCTGGTTCTGGTGGCGGTCGCCTTCGGCGGTTTCCAGCTGGCCACCGTGCTGGCCGACGCCCGCCTCCAGCAGCGTATCGACGACACCGGGCGGGCCACCCTGACCTCGGTCGCGGGCCTCGGCACCGAGGTGGGCAACCTCGCCACCTACGGCGCATACGCGGCGGCGGCCACGGCATGGGGCCACGACACCGCCTTCGCGCTGTCCGCGGTGCCGTACCTCCTGACGGCGCTGGTGCTGGCCGGTGCCGTGCGGGCCACGACCGCGGCCGCCAGGGCACGACGTCGAAGCCGCCGGCCGCCTTCCTGACTTCCCGAAGAGCGCATCCCTACCCCATCGGAGGGGTCGGAGTCGGCCACGTCGCCCCGGGGGCCGGGCAGCGCGCGCACCGGACAACGGGGCCCGCCGGAGGGGGGCGCAACGAATCGCCGTGGGGAGCCGGGCGCACGCAACGATCCGCTCACCGGCGCGCAACAGGTCCGTCTTGTCCGGCCGGGCCCGCCGACCGTACCGTCTATCTGGCCCCCGCCCCCCCCTTCCTTCCGGTGAGGAACACGCATGCGCACCGCCCTGCTCCAGAGCTCCGGCCGCCCCGGCTCCACCGCCGAGAACCTCAAGATCCTCGACGAGGCCGCGGGCCGGGCCGCCGCCGCGGGCGCCGCACTGCTCGTCACCTCCGAGCTGTTCCTGACCGGGTACGCCATCGGCGACGCCGTCGGCGCCCTCGCCGAGCCCGCCGACGGCGACTCGGCCGACGCGGTCGCGGAGATCACCGGGCGCCACGGCCTCGCGATCGCCTACGGCTACCCGGAGCGGGACGGTGAGAGCGTCTACAACTCGGTGCAGCTGATCTCCACCGACGGCACCCGCCTGGCCGGCTACCGCAAGACCCACCTCTTCGGCTGCTTCGAGCGCGACCACTTCACGCCGGGCGAGCTGCCCGTCGTGCAGGCACGGCTCGACGGCGTCACCGTCGGCCTGATGATCTGCTACGACGTGGAGTTCCCGGAGAACGTCCGCGCCCACGCCCTGGCCGGCACCGACCTGCTGCTCGTCCCGACCGCGCAGATGCACCCGTTCCAGTTCGTCGCCGAGTCGGTCGTGCCGGTGCGGGCCTTCGAGAACCAGCTGTACATCGCGTACGTCAACCGCGTCGGCAAGGAGGGCGAGTTCGACTTCGTCGGCCTGTCCACCCTCGCGGGGCCCGACGGCATCGCCCGAGCCCGTGCCGGGCGAGCCGAGGAACTGGTCCTCGCCGACGCCGACCCGGCCTTCCTGGCCGCCTCGCGCGAGGCCAACCCGTACCTGGAGGACCGCCGCCCCGGCCTCTACGGCGCCCTCGCCTGAGCCCGGGACCGCGCCTCCCGCCCCTCCGTTCCACCCGTGCAAGGAGTCCGTACCCCATGACGTCCACCGTGCCCAACGCGATCGAGCACGCAGACGAGCAGCAGCCGCCGATCACCATGTTCGGGCCGGACTTCCCGTACGCGTACGACGACTTCCTCGCCCACCCCGCCGGACTCGGCCAGATACCGGCGACCGCGCACGGCACCGAGGTCGCGGTCATCGGCGGCGGACTGTCCGGCATCGTGGCCGCCTACGAGCTGATGAAGATGGGCCTGAGGCCCGTCGTCTACGAGGCCGACCGGATCGGCGGCCGGCTGCGGACCGTGGGCTTCGACGGCTGCGACCCCTCGCTGACCGCCGAGATGGGCGCGATGCGCTTCCCGCCGTCCTCCACCGCCCTGCAGCACTACATCGACCTGGTGGGCCTGGAGACCCGGGCCTTCCCCAACCCGCTGGCCGAGGCGACCCCCTCGACCGTCGTCGACCTCAAGGGCGAGTCGCACTACGCCGAGACCCTCGACGACCTGCCGCAGGTCTACCGGGACGTGGCCGGGGCCTGGGCGAAGTGCCTCGAAGAGGGCGCCGACTTCTCCGACATGAACCGCGCCCTGCGCGAGCGCGACGTGCCCCGCATCCGCGAGATCTGGGCGAAGCTGGTCGAGAAGCTCGACAACCAGACCTTCTACGGCTTCCTGTGCGACTCCGAGGCCTTCAAGTCCTTCCGGCACCGCGAGATCTTCGGCCAGGTCGGCTTCGGCACCGGCGGCTGGGACACCGACTTCCCCAACTCCATCCTGGAGATCCTCCGCGTCGTCTACACCGAGGCCGACGACCACCACCGCGGCATCGTCGGCGGCTCCCAGCAGCTGCCGCTCCGGCTCTGGGAGCGCGAGCCCGAGAAGATCGTCCACTGGCCGCACGGCACCTCGCTGAAGTCCCTCCACGTGGACGGCGAGCCCCGCCCCGCCGTGACCCGGCTGAACCGCACCGCCGGCAACCGCATCACCGTCACCGACGCCGACGGCGACATCCGCACGTACCAGGCGGCGATCTTCACCGCCCAGTCCTGGATGCTGCTCTCGAAGATCGCCTGCGACGACTCGCTCTTCCCCATCGACCACTGGACCGCGATCGAGCGCACCCACTACATGGAGAGCTCCAAGCTCTTCGTGCCCGTCGACCGGCCCTTCTGGCTGGACAAGGCCGTCGACGACAGGGGAAATCCGACCGGCCGGGACGTCATGTCGATGACACTCACCGACCGCATGACCCGCGGCACCTACCTGCTCGACGACGGCCCGGACCGGCCCGCCGTCATCTGCCTCTCCTACACCTGGTGCGACGACAGCCTGAAGTGGCTGCCGCTGTCCGCGAACGAGCGGATGGAGGTCATGCTGAAGTCGCTCGGCGAGATCTACCCGAAGGTCGACATCAGGAAGCACATCATCGGCAACCCGGTGACGGTCTCCTGGGAGAACGAGCCCTACTTCATGGGCGCGTTCAAGGCCAACCTGCCCGGTCACTACCGCTACCAGCGCCGCCTGTTCACCCACTTCATGCAGGAGGAGCTGCCCGAGGACAAGCGGGGCATCTTCCTCGCCGGCGACGACATCTCCTGGACGGCCGGCTGGGCCGAGGGCGCCGTCCAGACCGCGCTGAACGCGGTCTGGGGCGTCATGCACCACCTCGGCGGCGAGACCGACCCGACCAACCCCGGCCCCGGCGACCTGTACGAGGAGATCGCACCGGTCGAGCTCCCCGAGGACTGAAGGGGATCTCCGGCGGAGGCCTAGATCCCGGCCGCCCTCGCCTTCTCGTAGACCTGGGCGGCGACGTCCTTGAGCTCCTCGGCGTCACGCGTGGTGCTCTGCACGTCGATGAGGATCTCGTCCAGGCCGATCTCGGCGTGCGCGGCGAGGTCCTCGACGATCTGGTCGACGCCGCCCTGGAAGGGCCGCCGGTCGGAGCCTTCGTAATTCGACTCGCTGTAGCGGGTGTTGACCCGCAGCACCGTGCGGATCGGCTCCGTACGGCCCCGCTCGGCGGCCAGCTCCCGCAGCTCCCGCAACTGCCGGGCGACGGTCTCGGCGCCGATACCGGTCGGCAGCCAGCCGTCGGCGTGGTCGACCAGACGGCGCCGGGCCCGGCCGCTGTCGCCCGCCGCCAGCAGGACGGGGATCGGCCGGGCGGGTTTGGGGCCGACCACGGCGGACGCGATCTTCGTGACCTCGCCGTCGTACACCACCGGGTCCGGACCCCACACCGCCCGGCACACCCCGATCAGTTCGTCGAGGGCGGCGCCGCGCTCGGCGAACGGCCGCACCGACGCCGCCGCGTACTCGTCGTGGGACCAGCCGGTGCCGAAGCCCGCCACCACCCGGCCGCCGCTCGCCGCGTCCAGCGAGGCCAGCGCCTTGGCCAGCTGGAAGGGCACGTGCAGCGGGGCGACCAGCACGCTCGTGCCCAGCCGGGCCCGCTCGGTGACCGCGGCGGCGAGCGTGAGGGTGACCAGCGGCTCCGCCACGCCCCGGTACGTGTCCGGCCAGGGCAGGCCCTTGACGCCGTACAGCCCCTGGGTGGCGGGCTCCGGGAACAGGGCGCGCTCGAACACCCACAGGCTCTCGTAGCCCGTCCGTTCCGCCGCGCGGGCCACGTCGGGGACGTCCTTGCCGATGTCGTACTGCCGCATCTGGGGGAGGCCGAGTCCGAGCCGGGTCGTCATGCCGGGTGCTCCTTCGCCGTCGAGGTGCGATGTGCCCTTGGTTCCAACCGGTTTCAACGTACAGCGATCGCGCGGGGGTTCGGGGCGCACACACGGCGGGAACCGGCCGGATCAGTCCGGCAGCGGGGTGAGCAGCATGCGGCCCGCGAAGCCCACCGCGGCGTCCAGCCGCTCCGTGAACTCCCCGGCCACGTCCGGCAGCCGGCGCAGTGCCCACAGCGCGCGGGCCGCGGCCCAGGTGGCCTCGCGGGCGCGCTCCAGGCTCCAGGAGCCGAGCAGATGGGTCAGCGGATCGGCGATCTGGAGGAGATCGGGACCCGGCATCAGCTCGTCGCGGATGCGCTCCTCCAGCGAGACGAGGAGATCGCCCACGCGGTCGAACTCGTCCTCCAGCTCGACGGGTTCGCAGCCGAGCGTACGACAGGTGTCCACCACGGCCAGCGCGAGGTCGTGGCCGATGTGCGCGTTGATGCCCGCCAGCGCGAAGTGTTCCGAGTAACATCACATGCCATGACGCAACTCACGCGGCGCTCTGGCGGCACGCCCCAGCATGCGCTACGAGTCGTCGGGGCTATCCGGCTGAGCCGGTACCACGACGCCACCACCTCTCCAGAAGTGCAAGAGGAGATGATCACCCTTGCGGCGAACCGCATCGGTGGAGCGCTGGTCGGTTGGGCGAAGGACATCGACGTCTCTGCCCTGAAAACGTCCCCCTGGGAGCGGGAAGAGCTTTCCTACTGGCTCGAACGCCCCGACGAGTGGGATGTCCTCATCTGGCAACGTATGGACCGCGCCGTACGAAGCATGGCAGATATGGCAAACCTGGGACGGTTCGCCAAGCAGCACGGTAAGCGACTCGTGTTTGCGTCGGGGCCAGGCGGCGACATGCTAGAGCTGGATTTCGGCTCCGCCATGTCAGAGCTGATCATGCTCATCCTGGCCTTCGCCGCCCAGCTCGAAGGTCAGACGATCGTCGAACGCAACCAGGGTGCCGCCGCACGGCTGCAATCTCTGGGGCGGTGGGCCGGCGGTCCGGTGCCTTACGGCTTCGCGCCAGAGAGGAAGACGTTCCCTGACGGCAACGAAGGCTGGTGGCTGGGGGAGCACAAGGAGACGGCCGACATCCGCCGGGCCGCTATCGCGCGGGCCATCGCTGGGAAGTCGTTCAGCGAGATCACGGACTGGTTGAACTCGTCGGGTGCCGTGACCCCGACGAACCACAGGGCGCGACTTGCCGAGCGTGACGAGGACCCCGCAAGCCTGTGGATGTCGACGACTGTGCGGTCAATGCTGATGTCGGCGCTGAACCGCGGGCACCTCGTCACGCGTGAGGGGGCAACGGTCCGCAACGCTGACGGCAGTCCCGTCCTCCAGGGCGTCGCGCTGATCAATGACGACACGTGGTACCAACTCCAAGAGGCACTGAAGAAGCGTGCCGTCGAAGCCCTTCAGGCCCCTCGTCGTCGCGACGCACATGAGTTGCTGGGCATCCTGTCGTGTCACTGGTGCTCCGCCAACATGCATACCGCCTCCCGCACGGAGCACGACGGGACGCAGACGGCACAGTTCCGCTGCAACAGCGCCCACCACGGGAAGGACGCGCCAAAGCCCACCATCACCCGTGCGACCACGGTTGCGTGGGTCCACGCGGAGTTCGTCCGCCGCTTCGGTTTCATGCGACGGACACAGATCGTCCGCACCCCCGGCGTCGACCACCGGCCGGAGATTGCAGAGCTGGAGGCGAACCTTGAAGAGTTGGGCGGCCGGCTGCCGACGATGCGTGGTGCCGCCGCTGACGTCATCGCGGGACAGATGAACGGCATTGCTGGACGTCTGGAGACGCTGAGGGAAGCCCCCTTCGAGCCGCCCAGGGTTCAGGAAGTACAGCTAGATACGACGTGGGGCGACGCCTTCAATGAGGCGAACGACGAGGAACGCCGTCAGATCATGCTCGACATGCACATCCGCGTCACGGTCGGACCGCCCACGGGGTGGCGTCGACCCGTCGAGGAGCGGCTGACGATGGAGATCGACCGTCCGGACCCGGAGGCTGACGCGCTGGAGGAAGCGCTACATCAGGCGTCGCTGTAGCCACGCAGAGAGAGCCCCTACCGACGTCGGTAGGGGCTCTTCGCTACTCCCCGGCACGCTTCCCGGTCGTCCGCCCCTGCGCGATCTGTTGCGCACGTGCCCGGCTGACGCCCAGCACCGCCCCCACGTCGGCGTGGCTCATCCCCCCGTCGCGCATCTCTCCGACGGCTTGCTGACGGATGTCCCGGAGCCACTGTTGGAGCTGGGGGACGGCTTGCAGCGCTACGCCGGCTGCCTTGGCACGCTCCACGGGATCTCCGGGTGCGGAGAGGTGTTGGAGGCCCTCAAAGGGGCTAGGAGGCGTCGTCATGACTCCAGTGTAAGGGGAGGGTTGACACATGCAAGGGGTCCCCTTACATTCGAACCATCGCCGCAAGCGAAAGCCCCGCCGGTCCGGGAAGACAGTGACGGGGCTTCGCGTGAACTACAGGAGTCAGCATGTCACAGCCCACCGTTCTGGTCGTTGGCAACACCACCTCCACCGTCGCCCTGGAAGACCTCGAAGCCTTCGCCCACGACTGCGCCATGCTCCTCCAGGTCCCCGCCCGTATCGCCGTCGGCCGTGACTACGACGTCAACGAGTACGCCGGGGTGGTGCTCGCCGACACCTGGACCCACTCCCTCGACTCCGTCGTCCTCGGCGTGGAGGCGCAGGAGGCGGACATGTTCTGCATCGACGTCGACACGCTGCGCACCTACGAGCCGTCGCTGGTGTGCCACCACTGCTACGAGGACGGAGAGGCGTCGCCGATGCTCGTCGGGGACACGTGGACCGTGCCGGTGTGCCCCTCCTGTGTCGACGTCCACGCCCGCCGGGGCCTCCCCGTCGGCGCCTGACGATCTTCACTCTGCGTAACGAGCACCCCGCCCCGGATACTTCGGGAGCGGGGTTCGTTGCGTTCGTCGGAGCCGGCTCGACGGCATCCGAAGGGGCTTGTTTCGGTCATCTTGGCTTGTTCGCGTCAGTGCTCTCTCTCCTCGTCGACAAACCTCCGCCAAAATGCCTACCCGCACACACCGTCTGACCAGGATGAACATCTGTCTAGACAGGCTACGACCCTATTCTCAACTTTGGTCAACGTGTAGGGAGTAAAGGGAAAATGCCGTTTAGTTTGCATGTTTGACACCGAGTTTGACCACGGGAGGCGGATACCCCTCTCTGACGGAGGGCGGTGGAGGCGGAGGCGCCCACGAAGGCCCCTGTGTGCCCATCTGAGAGCCTCTTAGGCTCTTCGGGTCCCCCAGGTCCACCCGACCCCCATTCGCCCCTGAGCGCCTCCAGTGGCCGCTATGGCGTTTCGGGCCTCCAGGGCTCCTGTCGCGGGGTCGAACTGGCCGTTATCACACACAGTCACCAAAGCCGGGTCCCCGCCCCTCCTCGATGTCGCCCCCCCACCTTCGTCGGCCTCCTGGGCAAACATCTGCCGCTCCACGCCCCATAACTCCTGTAGAGCCGCACTCGCGGCCGTCGACGACTACCAAGGGGCAACCGTGGAGAACGACTTTGGCGCACCAACCCCGCGACGCACCTTCCGCGCTCAGGACGTGGACGACTCCGCATACCTGGCGCTGGAGCTGGAGGAGCACGGCGCGGAGGTGTCCCGCGGGCGGGTGTACTGGCAGGGATTGAGCGGGCACGACCCGTACGACGACCTGACTCCGGAGGAGTTCGGAGAGCGCCAGTGGCAGGACTACCACGACCGCATGTACGACGAAGCTCCTGACGTCACCCTCCCGCAGCACCGCCAGCCGTCGCCCGACGAGGCAGCGTATTGGGAGCGCGCCCTCCGCGACGAGGACGACGACCTGACGTCCCCGCAGCGTCGCCGGCCGTCGGGACGAGCCGTCGACGTTGAGCCGCCTGGGGAGGCTCCCGTCACCGTGCGCGTTGATCCGGCCATTGCTGAGGCATTTCGAGCCAAGCAGGAGGGGGCGACGGAGGTTGCGTCGTGGGAGGCCGACGGAGGCAAGGTCACCGTTGTTGGCGCGCTGAAGTTCTGGCGAGGCCCCTGCGCGCAGTGCTCTACGGAGTTCGAACAGACCCGCCCCGGGGATCAGAAGCGACGATGGAAGAAGACGTGCAGCGAAGTGTGCGCAGCAGCGTGGAAGCGTGACCGTGCTCGCGAGAGGAAGCAGCGGCAGCGTGAGCGCGGGGAGGACGCCGCCTGAGGTCACCCTTTACAAGGGGAAGGGGAGGGGTTGTCCCTTCCTCTCCCCGCTCTCGTCGCGGAGCCTCCGGTCCCCAGAGTGCCCACCGTTGAAGGCTTCTCCGCGATGGCGTGACTGCCGCCCTCTCCTCCGGTAGTCACGCCCGAAGGCCCACCACCGCGCGTTGAGCCGGCTCTCCAGATTCCTCCGGGGCCGTGCTCCGCGCAGTGGTGGGCCTTTCTTATGACCAATCTGGAGCAATGGAGCGACGACACAGACGGAGACCCGATGCGCATTGCCGACGTGCTTACACCCGTCAAGCGGCCGTGCCAGACGTGCGGCGACGTTTTCCCCGTGACGCTGGACCACTGGCCTAGCAATCCCGCAGGGCGTGACGGCATTCGGCCGCACTGCCTTGACTGCTACAACGCGAATCGCCGTGAGGCGTATTCGATTGACCCTGAACCCATACGCCGACGTAACCGAGAGCGGTACGCGGCGCGTGCACCGCACTTCCGAACGGCCTTGACCCCATGCGGGCAGGGCCGTTCGGCGTTTTCCGATACGGAGGAAGAATGAGTAACAGAGAGTTGGACGCCGCACTCGCGACGGTCCCGGAGATCGCTCGTACGCGGCAGCTCCACGAGGACGCGAAGAAGCGTCTGCGCGACCACCCCGCGGGCGACGTGCCCGACGTCGCGCGGAACAACGTCATCGACGACGCCGTGCGCACCTTCCAGGCTGACGGCTCCTGGCCGGCGGACCTGGGCAAGCGCGCGGCGAAGGCGTACACATCCGCACTGGAGTGGGAGGCGGAGCGCCTGGCCCGCATGCGCGCTAAGGACTCCACGGAGCTGCTCGCCTACGACACCCGTCAGAGCCTCTCCGCTGATGCCCTGGAGCACCTGGGGACGAGGCTGGACGACATCCTGAGCGAGGCCAGGAAGGCCGCGGAGACGCTGGGCGACGTCCGGTCCGCGGACGCTGCCGTCAAGGCCGGAAGCGCCGTTGTAGCGGCGTGGAGCAAGGTTCAGAGCCTCACCGAAGACCTGGCGAACGTGCGCCAGGCGCAGTGGACGCTACTGGACCCCGCGGCCCGTCCGCGCTCCATGCCCGGAGACGGCGACACGGACGAGCGGCGTCAGCTCCGCGAGTGGAAGCGACAGGGATACGGCGAAGTCCGCGGACACCTTGACGACGTCCCCGCCCTCGTCCAGGACGCCACCCGCTCCGGGCACTACTCGGAGACAGTTCTCCTGTGGCTGGCGAGCGTCGACACGGCCTATGTGCCGGCGTCCTTCGAAGACCTGCGGGACGACGCGGGAATTGGGGACCTCGTCGACGTCTCTGCGGGTGCTGACGGCCCCCTCGTCAACTACTCCCCGAGCGTGACGCCGATCCGCCAGCCCCGTCCGGCGCAGATCTACACGCACTCCAGCACGCCGCACCTGGACGCCTCGCAGCCGACGCCGCCGAAGCCGAAGGCCAACGCCACGGTGCCGGACCGAGAAATCTTCAACTAGGAGCAACCCATGCCCGAACTCACCCCTGAGCAGCAGCTCACCGAAGCACGTACCGAACTCGCCCGCCTCCGTGCGGGCCTGGCTGTCGGCCTCACCCCCGAACAGTCCGCACGCCTCCAGGGCGCGACGGACGAGGAGCTGACGGCCGACGCGCAGTCGTTCGCCACGGAACTGGGGCTCGCCGGCCCTCAGACGCCCGCGCCCCGTTCTGGCGGCTCCCGTGGGAGCGACGTCGGTGGAGGCGGGGGCGTCGCTGGAGGCGCTGAGCGCTTCCGCGCCAAGCACCCGCAGCGCGTGACACCCGAGGCGCAGCAGCGCCGGACCAACCCGTTCGTCGAGAACGCTTACGAGATGGAGCGCTGATGCTCACCACCCACGCTTACGGCGAGTTCCTCGCCGAGATCCGCACTCAGGCGATAGAGCTGAACGGCGAGACGGTGACTGTTCACCTCGTCGGCGGGCAGACGCTGACGGGCACGCTGACGTTCGTAGAGCGTCCGCTTGCGCACCCGTCAGGGTCCTTCGAGTCGCCCAAGGTGCTGACGGTCACCGTGGAGACAAAGGATCACTTCGTGCGCCTGGACCACGTGTCGAGCATCGGCCAGGGCTAGGGCTGAGGATGACAGAGCGAGCAAGCCGTCTCGTCGACGCCATACAGCGCGTCGTGAACCGCAGCATCGAGCAACAGGCAAGCCGTTGGGTCCTGGCCTCAGTCACCGCTACCCACATTGACGGCACGGTGGACATCAGCACGCCGCGCGGGCCGGTGCTGACCGTGCGACGGCTGAAGTCCTATGCGTCCCCTGCCGTGGGCGATGTGGTGAAGGTGGACATCAACAGTGCGGGTAACTGGGTTGTCGTCGGGGCTCTGGCCTAGCCCCGCCTCGACGTCCACCAGCGACGCAGGTACGCCCACAGGCGACGCACGCGGAGCCATACGGCGTTGGATATGTGCTGCCCCATACCGGCAAGGACGCCAGCAATGAGGGCAGTGAGAACGAACGAACCCACCGGAGATCCTTCGTGGAATGCGGTGGGCGGAGCACGTCGGGACCCACCGCGAAGCGATGTCGGGTTACGGCCCGCTGTCGTGCGAGCGTCCACGTGGGGTTCCGGCGTGGTCCGGTATGAGCGGGCGACCGGCGCCCGCACCGAAGATCCGTCAACTAGCCGACGGTGCGTCAAGCATATCAGGAGGAACCATGCCACCCCGCGGAAGACCGGGGCCGAAGCCCAACCCCGGCGCGAAGTTCTCACGGCACCGGGGCGACGAACGACAGGTGACGTACCTCCCGCCCGACGGGTGTCCTGACGATCCGCCCCCGCTCCCTCCGGGGCGGGCGTGGTCAGAGGCGGAGGCGGAACACTGGCGGGAACTGTGGACGTCGCCTCAGGCTGACGTCTGGGAGGACTCAGCCGGCCTTGCCGTCGCTGCCCTCGTCGTTGCTACGTCGACCATCCTTGGCGGTGGACGCCCTAGCGCTCAACTCATAGGTGAACAACGGGCGTTGATGTCAGATCTAGGTCTCACGCCTGCGTCGATGGAGCGCATGCGTTGGGTTGTGGGCGAGCCACCCAACGCAGTGAGGCCCGACTGATGGGGCGCAGGGAGAAGCGTGCACAGCGCATGCGGGACGAGGCACGTGGTGTGGACACGAGGACTGGTGAGGTAGCTCAGTACTCGTGTCCTGCCCGGCTGCTACCGCCGGCCGTGGTGGAGGAGTGGCTCACGGAGGTGGAGCTGTCGTCCCTCAGTGATGCGGATGCGATGATCCGCGCTTTGGTGCGTTGGCGAGACGCTCGCGACGAGTATGCATTGTCGCTCGACGACAACACGCATCACCTGCGCAAGCGCGTCTACGAGTTGTGCGGCCCGTCGAGCCGGCCCATGTGGCGTGACGAGTTGGGGCAGCCCTGGCATAGGCGGCAGCCATGAGCGCATGGTCAGGCAGCAACAGACGCGAGACACTGCCGCGGAACTGGGCGAGGCTGCGACGCCAGGTGATACGACGTGACGGTGGCCAGTGCACTGCCCGCCATGCCGACGGCACACGGTGCCCTGAGCCTGGCACCGACGTGGACCACGTCATACCTGCGTCACTCGGTGGCTCCGACGACATGGGCAACTTGGCCTTGCTCTGCTCTTGGCATCATCAGCGCAAGAGCAGCAGCGAAGGCGGACGAGCGTCGTCACTCACACGCGTGAGCGTGCACCGCCCGCGCGAGTCACACCCGGCGCTCGACGACTGACGCAACGCCCTGATCAGCGGAAACGTGCCCTACCCCCACCCGGGTAACCCGTGGTCGGGATTTTAGGTTCATCGAAGAGGTGCTGGGCCTGCCCCCGTAAGTGCTCAGCAGATGGTCCACGGGAGGCCCTCCAGGCGCCCCCTGGAGGGTCGAACGCCGGCCCGCTGGACTGCCGGAGACCCTCAACACGGCAGACGGGCGTCTGTGGCTTCGACTTCCGGAAGTGTGACCGTGGCAGTCGAATGCGCAGGTCAGCGCCCCAGAACCGTTCGCGAGCGGGTACAATGGAGCCATGAGGCCGACGTCCCGCACCTGCGAGCACTGCGAGCAACCGCTCCCGCTCATGGCGCGTCGGCACGCTCGCTACTGCGACTCCCGGTGCCGATCGAAGGCGTACCGGTCACGCCAGGCCAACCCCGTACCGAGCGAACTTCGCACCCGCGACAGGTGGGTCCGACGCTCCGCGGCGAAGGTCCCGCTGACGACGGCCGGCATGGCAGCGTCGTCGACCAACCCGCGGACCTGGACGACGTACGCGGAGGCGTCCTCGTCGACGTCAGGCGTCGGTCTGGGCTTCGTGCTCAATGGCGACGGCGTCGCGTGTATCGACCTGGACCACGCATTCGCCCCTGACGGCTCCCTGAAGCCGTGGGCGGAGGACATCGTGAACGCCGCAGGAGCGACGTACGTCGAGACATCACCCTCCGGCCAGGGAATCCATATCTGGGGGCTTGCTGACGTCCGACAGGGACGCAAGCTCCGACGTGGAGAACTGGCGGTAGAGGTCTACGGGACCTCCCGCTTCCTGACGGTCACCGGACGCCGGTACGGCTCCGCTCCGTCGACCCTGGGCGACATCTCCGATCTCGTCGAGCGGCTTACCGCCTAACACACCAACCACTCACAGAGCCCCGCCGGAGCCCCCGCTCCCCGGGGCTCTCTGGCATGCCCTGGAGGGACCCATGACGCCCAACGACGCTCCCAAGTGCCGGCGTGGAGGCTGCCAGTTCGGCCGCCCGCTGAAGCCCCGTAGCGAGGGCAGGAACTACCGCGCGGAGTACTGCTCGGGGGCCTGCGCCATCGTCCATCAGAGGGCGAACCAGGCCCTCCGGACGAGGGGTGCGGCAGAGGTCGCGGAAGTCTCCCGACTCATCGACGCACTGAACGCCCGGACGAATCCGCGGGAGTTCATCCGCGGACTGCGATCGAAGCCCCGCGACGCCGCCTGACGGCCGCCACCCCCAAGACCACCTTCAAGCCCATGACGGACGCGTCATGGGCTCCTTTCATTGGAATTCCATGGCAGAAAAAGTCTGTGCCAGAACGCCATGCGCGTTTCTGGCCATGCCGGTGATAAGCGAAACCGGCGCACTGGAAACGTCGGATTGGTGCTCCGAAGCGTGTGCGTTGGTCTTCGAGTGGCTCGCCCGTTTGGCCGTTGCCGACGACAACGACGAGACGCAACGCCAGTTCTTGATGGCCTATCACGTGACTGCGCTCCTGAGTCTCCGACGTAATCCCGGGGACATGTGGGCAACGCCGGAAAACGGCCCGCAAACGGGGGTGAACGGCGTTGGCTGGTGAAGACATTGTCGGTGTGGTCGGTGTCGACGTCGTCCCCGTCGCACCGCACCTCCACGAGCGACTGAAGGCTATCGCCCTTCCCGCAGCTCAGAGGGTTGGGGAGGAGGCAGGGCGACGCTTCGGTGACGCCATGTCGCGTCACATCACTGTCGCCGTCCCCGACGCAGTCACCAACGGCGGACGAGCGGCGAGAACGGCCGCAACGCGACAAGGAAACGACGTTGGCGGAGCATTCGCACGCACCATAAAGAACCGGCTTGAGGTCGCGTTCCGTTCTCTCCCCAAGGCGGATGTCCGCCTTTCCGATACTGGCTTCAACGCGGATATGGCGCGTCTGCGGGCCAGGATTGAGACCCTTTCCAACAAGACAATCGGCGTTGATATCGACGCTGCTGCGGCACTGGCGGAGGTCAGTGCGATAGACGCACGCTTGGCGGAACTCGGCGCCAGCCACCCCGACATCAACGTCCGTGTAGACACGGCCGCCGCTCGTGCTCAGTTGGCGTTGATTCAGGGGCAGATCAACGACGTCGATCGCGACGACGTGCACGTCCGCGTCCGTGCCCACACGGGACAGGCGCACGCCGCCCTACTGCAACTCTCCCTGGCCATCGCAGCAGTGGCCGCAGCTCCCCTCCTCCCCATTGCCGCAGCCGGCATCGGGGCGATTGCGAGCGCTGCAACCGTCGCAGCCGCGAGCGTCGGAGCGCTGGGGCTCGCAGCCATCCCGGCGATCAAGGGCGTCACGTCAGTCATTCAGGCGAAGTCTGCGGCGGAGAAGGAAGCGACCACCGCGACGAACAACGGCGCTGCCGCCAACGTCAAGGCAGCCCAGAGCGCCGCGCAGATGGCCTCCGCTCAGGCGTCCCTCCGCAACGCGCACCGGCAGGCAGCGAAGAGCATCGCTGACGCCAACCGGCGTATCGAGGACGCAGAGCGTGCCCTAGGCCAGGCAGCAGCACGGGCCATGGAGCAGCGCCGCCAGGCTGCGGAAGCGGTCGAGCGCGCGGAGGAGTCCCTCTCTGACGCGAAGCGTGAGTCGTTGCGCGCGGAAGAGGATCTCACTCGTGCGCGCAAGGCTGCCGCTCAGCAACTGGAGGATCTCCAGGACCGTTTGACGGCCGGCGCCCTCGACGAACGAGACGCCGCCCTCCGTGTGCAGGAAGCTCAAGAGGAGCTGAACCGCACCCTGGCCGATCCGACGGCTACGGATCTCCAACGTGCCCGCGCTCAGCTTGCCCTCGACGAGGCCCTCCAGGGTCAGAAGGACCAGGCGAAGGCACACAAGCGGCTCCAGGAGGAGGCAGCAGCAGCCGCGAAGGCTGGCGTCGACGGCAACGAAGACGTCAAGCGAGCCGCGGAACAACTGTCCGATGCTCAGGACAACGTCCGTGAGCAGACCGACGCTGTAGCCGACGCTCAGCGCGACGCAGCGCAGGCACATAAGGACGCAGCGCAGGCCACGGCCGACGCCCAGCGTGCGGTGTCCGATGCCGTCGCAGACGCCGCGGATGCGCAGGTCCAGGCCGCGGAGTCCATCGAAGCCGCGGAACGTGGCGTCGAGTCCGCGCGGCTCTCCGGCATCGACACGACCGCGAAGGCCATCACGAAGGCGGACGAGTACCGCGAGGCACTCGCGAAACTGACGCCTGAACAGCGGGACCTCTACGACTCGATTGCCGGCCCGGACGGGCTGATACCCGCCTTCAAGGAGTGGTCCGCCTCCCTCCAGTCGGACACGCTTCCGATCTTCACACGGGCCGTCAACGGCGCGAAGGAGGCGCTCCCCGGCCTGACGCCACTCGTCGAGGGCGCAGCCGACGGAATCCAGACCCTCATGGACCGCGCAAGCGCGGACCTGAAGGGCGATCCGTTCTGGGAACGGTTCCGAGACGGGATAGCCGAATCCGCAGAGCCCGCCATTGAGGGCCTTGGAGTTTCCTTCGGGAATATCTTCAAGGGCATGGCGGGAATCCTCGAAGCCTTCTTCCCGCACATGGACTCCATATCGGAGCGCATGCAGACCATCACAAAGCGCTTCGCTGAGTGGGGGACGAGCCTGAAGGGCTCCGAAGGGTTCGAGAAATTCCTCGACTACGTCAAGGAAATGAGCCCGCTGACGTCGGAGGCTTTCAAGGACATTGCAGAGGCGCTCTTCGATCTGACGCGCGCTCTGAAACCATTCTCCAAGGTGTTCCTGGAGACGCTGAGCAACGCGGCCGACGGAATCGCGTACGTCTCAGAGCACGCTCCGTGGGCTATTCAGCTCCTCTACGGCCTGTGGGTCGCTACGAAGCTGTGGGCGCTGGCTATGGCCATGAGCCCCATCGGGCGGGTAATCACTGGCCTCGTCCTCCTGGCGCTGGGCGTGAAATACGCCTGGGACCACTTCGAGTGGTTCCGCACCATCGTCAAGGGTGCCTGGGAGGGAATCCAGGTAGCGACGGACTTCGCCTGGAACAAGGTTCTCAAGCCCGCCTTCGACGGTATATGGGGTGGGCTGAAGTGGGTCGGCGATAAGGCCATGTGGCTCTGGCGGGAGGTCTTCAAGCCCGTCTGGGACGGCATCGTCTTCGCCGCAAAGCTCGCCTTCGCCATCCTGGTGACGGCCGTCCTGACGCCCATCTGGCTGGCAATTCAGCTCGTCGGAGCGATTGCCCTGTGGCTGTGGGAAGACTGCTTCAAGCCGTCCTGGGACGGGATTTCCAGCGGGGCGACGTGGCTTTGGGAGACGATCCTTCAGCCCTTCTTCAAGTCCGTCTGGGACGGCGTCAAGTGGATCGGCGACAAGTTCGTCTGGCTCTACGACCACGCGATAAAGCCTGCCGCAGACTGGATAGCCGAGAAAGCGAAATGGCTCTGGGAAAATGCGCTCCAGCCCGTCTTTCAGTGGATCTGGGACGGTGTCCAATGGGTTGGCGAGAAATTCCAGTGGCTCTACAACCACAGCGTGAAGCCCATCATCGACTGGATAGCGGAGAAGGCGGACTGGCTCTGGGACAAGGGCCTCAGCCCGGCCTTCGAAACTATCAAGGAGGGCGTCGCCCTCGTTGGTGACGCGTTCGAAGCTGCAAAGAAGGCCATCAAGTCGGCGTGGGACAAGATAGCCGGAATTGCCGCAAAGCCCGTCAACTTTATTGTCGACTGGGTTTACACGAAGGGCATCAAGGCAGTCTGGGACAAGGTCGCAGGATTCGTTGGCCTCGACAAACTCCCGGACGCCCCTAAGCTCCTCGACGAAGATCCCAAGTTCGCCACAGGTGGACGCGTCTTCGGCGGCACCCCCGGAAAAGACAGCGTACGAGCCTGGCTGATGCCTGGGGAGTACGTCGTGAAGACGGACAGCGCACGGGGCGTCGGCTATGACGCCCTGGAGCACATGAACCGCACTGGGGAACTCCCCGGCATCCCGAAGTTCGCCGACGGAGGCGTTGTCGGCGCTGCCTCCGGCATCTGGGACTGGACGAAGAACGTCGTCGGCAAGGGAATCGACTGGGCGAAGACGGCAGCGGATCTCATGGTTCACCCGTCGAAGATCTGGAACACCCTGACGAAGCCGATCCTGTCGAAGGTTGCTGACGGTGTCGGCAACTCGAAGATGGGCAAGGCCATCGGGAAGATTCCCGGCAAGATGGTGGGCGGACTGAAGGACAAGCTAGTCGACGCCGTGTCGTCCCTGACCTCCGAAACCGGGGGCTGGGGCGGCGAGTGGCAGAAGCCCGTCAACGCCAACATCGGTACGAAGTTCGGCGTACCGGGCTCGATGTGGTCCTCTGGCTATCACACGGGCCTCGACTTCCCCGCAGCGACGGGAACCGCGATCAAGGCCGTGGCCAACGGCCGGGTGTCCCTTGCGACGTCGGGCGGTCCTTACGGGAAGCACGTGATGATCGACCATGGAGGCGGTCTCCAGTCCTTCTACGCGCACATGTCCCGCATCCGCACGACGGTGCCGAAGAGCGTCAACGGCGGCTCCCGAATTGGTGACGTCGGCGCAACCGGCAACACCACGGGTCCTCACCTCCACCTGGAGGCGAGGCTGAACGGCAAGGCCGTCGACCCCATGAAGTACCTGAGTGGCGGAAGCGGAGGGTTCGACGCCAAGGCGCAGGGCGCAGCACAGAGCTACGCGAAGAGCATCCTCTCCAACTACGGCTGGGGCTCCTCGCAGTTCGGACCCCTGAAGAAGCTGTGGCAGGGCGAATCCAACTGGCGTTGGAACGCCAAGAACCCGTCGTCGGGGGCTTACGGCATCCCGCAGGCGCTGCCCGCGAACAAGATGCGCTCGGCCGGCGCGGACTGGCTGACGAACCCGAAGACGCAGATCCGGTGGGGCCTGGACTACATCAAGTCCCGTCCCGACTACGGCTCTCCGTCGGCCGCTTACTCGAAGTGGCTCGCCCGGTCCCCGCACTGGTACGACGATGGCGGATACCTCCAGCCCGGCCTTTCCCTCGTCGCCAACGGGACGGGACGCCCGGAGCCCGTGTTCACCGGGTCCCAGTGGGACGACATCCGCGCCGCGAAGAGCGGAGGTGCGCCTGTCACGGTGAACGTCGAGTCGAAGACCTATCTCGACGGCCGGGAGGTCGGCGGATTCGTCGACCAGCGCATCAACGTGTACGACGCAGAGACAGCGACCGACCTGAATAACGGCCGCTGGGTCTGACGCACACATCACGCACACCGAAGGCCCGTACCCGCCATGGGTACGGGCCTTTTTCATGCCCGCCGGCCGTCAGGGTCGGTGGGTCTCAGTCTTCAGGAGGAAGCATGGACGCCACGAAGAGCGCCAAGAGCCAGTACAACGAGGGCTGCCTCCACTGTGGCGCGGAGCTGGCGCAGGTGGAGGGACGAGGACGCATCCGACGGTTCTGCAACGGCGACCACGGCAAGGCGTACCGGGAGCGGATGAGGGCGCTGGGCTTCCCTGTGTGACACGTCAAAAGCCCCGCCATCCCTCCGTGGGATAGCGGGGCCCTGACTGCGTTCGGGGCTACTCGACGTCGTCCTCCCCTTCGTCCTCGTCGTCTTCCTCCTCGACGTCCTCCGCAGCGTCCAGCCGTGCCCCGCGGGCATCGGCGACGCCAATGACGTCGTGGAGATGGTCGACGGTGACCGTGAGGAACATGAGCGCTTCATCCCTCGTCGCGCTATCCGCCTCCAGCACGCGACGAGCGATGTCCAGGAACGCCCGCGCTCCGTCGACCTGGCTCGCTTCGATGGAGTCTGCAATGCGGCTCACGATGCCTCCAGGGGAGGAGGCGCGGACGTAGACGCTTCCGACGTCGTCCCCGGGGAGGGAGACGCGCCGGAGGCTGGCCTCTCGGCTAGGTAGTCTGTGCGACACGCTGACCCCCATTGGTCGGCTAGCCCCTGGGAACGACCCTTGCCCGGTCGTCCCGGGGGCGTCTTTGTTTGGGCAGCCACCTTACCCGAAAGGTCGAAACCTCAAAGGGTCGAACCGTCGGAAGCGTGAACGGCGAAAACGTCGGAAGCTAGGTCCATGATCGATAGGACCCAACCCGTGCATCCGCAGATTGCGACGATCCTGCGGCAGCGCATCAAGGACGGGACCTACCCCGCCGGCTCACGGGTCCCTGGCGTCGTGGCACTGAGTGCGGAATTCGACGTAGCCGTGTCGACGGTGCACCGTGCGATGGCTGCGCTACGAGAAGAGGGCCTGATCATCACATGGTCGGGGCGTGGGTCGTTCGTGGCGGAGTGAGGATGCGGCGTAGGTCTGCTCATCTCGCCAGCGCGAACTGCAGCGGCCGTACCCCGGGATGGCGCCGGAACTGGAACAGGGGACGCCAGCACGCGGGCGGACGGCGGTCCTCCTCCGCCGCGTCCACGGCGGCCAGGTAACGCTCGGCGAACCGCACGTCCAGCGCGGTCGCGGCCGAGGCGTCCGCGAACCGGCCGCCGTCGATGTGCCGGTCGACGGCCTCCGTGACGGCCAGGTAGACGCGGTTGAAGACGGCCACTCCGTCCCGGGCCGGCAGCGCCGTGTCGAGCGCGCGCATCCGGGACAGGACGCAGTCCACCGTCAAGGCGGCCGTCGGGACTTGCTCGCAGTGCGCCATGGCGGCAGCGTCGCAGCTTTAGGCTGACGGCTGTGCCGGCGGGCCCGAGGCTTCCCCAGAACGGGGGAACGCGCCCGCCGCGCGGGGGAGGGGGACCGTACGTGTCAGGCCGTCGTGCCCGGCGCCGGGCTGCTCGCAGGGCGGAGTGCGGACGTGCCGCCGGCCGCGGGGCGATGGTCGTCGCGGCGTTTGTGGTCGTCGCGGTGGGGACCGCCGCCGGGCTGCTCACCGCGCTCGGCGACCAGGACGGCGGCGCCGGCGACGCCGCCCGCCCGCAGGCGACCGACTCGGTGCCGCCGGACGCCCTGCCCGCCTCGCCGTCCCCGGCCAGGTCCCCGTCGGCGTCGCCGCCGCCCTCCGCGGCGCCGTCCTCGACCGCCGGGAAGCCCACTCCCGCCCCCGCGCCGAAGCGGACCTACGCGCAGGAGGAGCCCCGGACCACGGCCGCCCGGCTCTACCGGCACCCCGACTCCCAGGTCGCCGACTGGGTCCTGGCCCACCCCGGCGACCCGCGCCAGGACGTCATCGCGTCCCGCATCGCCGGGCACCCGGCCGCCGTCTGGTTCACCGACCACACGTCGGCCACCCTCACCTCCCGGGTCCGGGCCGTCACCTCCGCGGGCGCCGCCCAGGGCCGGGTGCCGGTCCTCGTGCCGTACGCGATACCCGACCGCGACTGCGGCGGCCACTCCGAGGGGGGCGCGCCCGACCTGGACGCCTACGACGCCTGGATCAACCGGTTCGCCGCCGGGCTGGGCTCGGGTGAGGTGATCGTCGTGCTGGAACCCGACTCGGTCGCCCAGGCCGAGTGCCTGTCGGCCGGTGAGCGCGCCGCCCGCTTCGCCTCCCTGGCCCGGGCGGGCCGGGTGATGAAGGACGCCGACCCGCAGGCCCGGGTCTACTTCGACGCGGGCCACTCCGGCTGGCACGCGCCCGCCGAGCAGGCGGCCTGGCTGAAACAGGCCGGTGCCGCCTCGGCCGACTCCTCCGACGGCGTCTTCAGCAACGTCTCCAACTTCCACACCACCGCCGACGAGGTCGCCTACGACCGCGCGGTCCTCGACGCGCTCGGCGGCCCGGCGAGCCTCGGCGCCGTCATCGACACCAGCCGCAACGGCAACGGCGCCCCGCCCGACGGGCAGTGGTGCGACCCGGCCGGCCGCAAGCTCGGGCGCGCGCCCACCCTCACCACCGGCATGGGACGCATCGACGCCTACCTGTGGGTCAAGCTGCCCGGGGAGTCGGACGGCTGCCGGGGCGAGCCGGGGACGTTCACCCCGTCGTACGCCTACGACCTCGCGCGCTGAGCACCCCCGTCGCCCTCCCCCTCGGACTGCGCGTCGTACGACGACGTGCCCTCGTCGAGGAGCGGCTGCTGCGTCTTGAGGTGGGCCGGGGCGAAGGCGCGCAGCGCGTGGTAGCCGGTGATGACGACCAGGGTGCCGAGCGCGATGCCGCTGAGGGAGAAGGTGTCGGTGAACTCCATGCTGACGTTGCCGACGCCGATGATGATGCCCGCGGCGGCCGGCACCAGGTTCAGCGGGTTGCGCATGTCCACCTTGGCGTTGATCCAGATCTGCGCGCCGAGCAGGCCGATCATGCCGTAGAGGATGACGGTGATGCCGCCGAGCACGCCGCCGGGGATCGCGGCGACGACCGCGCCGAACTTCGGGCAGAGGCCGAACAGCAGGGCGAAGCCCGCCGCGGCCCAGTAGGCGGCCGTCGAGTAGACCCGGGTCGCGGCCATCACGCCGATGTTCTCGGAGTACGTGGTGTTGGGCGGGCCGCCGACCGCGGTGGAGAGCACCGAGCCGATGCCGTCGGCGGAGATCGCCGTACCGAGCCTGTCGTCGAGGTTGTCGCCGGTCATCTCGCCGACCGCCTTGACGTGCCCGGCGTTCTCCGCGATCAGGGCGATCACGACCGGCAGGGCGACCAGGATCGCCGACCACTCGAAGCTCGGCCCGTGGAAGGCCGGCAGCCCGATCCAGTCGGCGTGGCCGACGGCGGAGAAGTCCAGCCGCCAGTGGTCGGTGAGCTTGCCGCTGCCGTCCACGGAGTGAATCTTCCCGAAGATCCGGTCCAGGGCCCAGGACAGGACGTACCCGAAGACCAGCCCCAGGAAGATCGCGATCCGGGACCAGAAGCCGCGCAGGCACACCACGGCCAGGCCGGTGAAGAGCATCACCAGGAGGGCCGTCCACTGGTCCTGCGGCCAGTAGGTGGACGCGGTGACCGGGGCCAGGTTGAAGCCGATCAGCATGACCACCGCGCCGGTGACGACCGGCGGCATCGCGGCGTGGATGATCCGCGCCCCGAACCGCTGCACGGCCAGCCCCACCAGGAACAGGGCGACGCCGACGACGAGGACCGCGCCGGTCACCGTGGCGCTGGTGCCGCCCTGGGCCCGGATCACCGCGGCGACGCCGACGAAGGAGAGCGAGCAGCCGAGGTAGCTGGGCACCCGGCCGCGGGTGGCGAGCAGGAAGATGACGGTCGCCACGCCCGACATCATGATCGCGAGGTTGGGGTCGAGGCCCATCAGGACCGGAGCCACGAAGGACGCCCCGAACATGGCCACCACGTGCTGGGCGCCCAGCCCGGCCGTGCGGGGCCACGAGAGCCGTTCGTCGGGGCGGACCACCGCTCCGGGGGCGGGCACCTTGCCGTCCCCGTGCAGCTTCCAGCGCACGCCGAGGTCCATGGTGAGGTTTCGCTTTCTTCGTACCGAGGTCTGTCCGGACCATTGTCAGGGGTGCCCGGCCGTGCGGTTGACCTGCACCCTTCCCCGAGGGGTGTCCTGAGCGTCCGCTTAGGATGGCATCGGCCCCCGTACGCCGACACCACACGTGCCACCACGCACCACCCAGGAGCCCGCCGTGACCGCCGAAGCGCCCGCCGCCCCCGTCCCGCCCGCCGTCTCCCACGGCAGGCTCGTCCCCGTCACCGTCCACTTCGACGACCTGGACGCGCTCGGGCTGCTGCACAACGCCCGCTACCCGGTGATGGTGGAGCGGGCCTGGACGGAGCTGTGGGCCGGGTACGGCGTCCGGTTCGAAGGCGACTGGGCGGCGGCCGGCGACGCCTGCAACGCGGTCAGGGAACTGACGATCGGCTACGAGGCGCCGGTCACCCGGCCGGGCGCGTACGCCGTCCACCTGTGGCTGGAGCGGCTCGGCACCACCGGGCTGACCTACGGCTTCCGGTTCTGCTCGGCGGACGGCGCCACCACCTACGCCCGCGGCACCCGGGTGCTGGTCCGGCTGGACTCCGAGACGCTGCGCCCGGCGCCGTGGAGCGAGGCGTTCAGGACTGCCGGTCGGGCACTTCTGCGACCGGCGGACTGATCTTCGGGCGGTTGCGGTCCCCGGACCGCAGCACCCGCGCGAACACCACCAGGCAGCAGGCCAGCAGGGTCACCAGACCGAACGACACCACCAGACTCGTCGCCTGGGCCAGACCGCCGATCGCGCTCGGCGCGACCAGGCCCGAGGTGTACGTGATGGTGGCGACACCCGCGATGGCCAGGCTCGGATTGGAGCCGGCCCGGCCGGCCGCGGCGAAGCACAGCGGGACGACCACGGCGATGCCGAGGCCCATCAGCGCGAAGCCGGTCATCGCCACCGCCGGATGGCCGCCGGCCACGACGAGCAGACCGCCGAGGGTGGCCAGCACACCGCTCACCCGCACGGTGCGCACCGCGCCGAACCGGTCCACCACCTTGTCCCCGGCGAGCCGGGCCAGTGCCATCGTCAGTGTGAAGCCGGTCGTGCAGGCCGCGGCCAGACCGGCCGAGGTCTCCAACTCGTCCCGCAGGTAGACCGCGGACCAGTCCAGGCTCGCGCCCTCCGCGAACACCGCGCAGAACCCGACCGCGCCGATCAGCAGCGCCGACCTGGGCGGCAGCGCGAAGCGCGGCGGCGGGTCCTCGTCCTCGGCGGGCTGGAGGTCCAGGACCCAGGTGCAGGCGACCAGGCCCGTCACGGTCAGCACCGCGGCGGCCAGGAGGTGGTGCGTCCGGGCGTCCGTGCCCAGGTGTGCGGCGAGCGTGCCGGCCGCCGATCCGATCAGCGCGCCCGTGCTCCACATGCCGTGCAGCCCGGACATGATCGACTTGTCGAGACGGTTCTCGATCTCGACGCCGAGCGCGTTCATCGCCACGTCCGACATGCCCGCCGTGGCGCCGTAGACGAACAGGGCGAGGCACAGGGTGAGCAGGTTCGGGGCGAGGGAGGGCAGGACCAGCGCCAGCGTCCACAGGGCCAGCAGGCCGCGCAGGGCGGTACGGGCGCCGAAGCGGTGACTGACGCTCCCGGCCAGCGGCATGGCGAGGGACGCGCCGAGCGCCGGGAAGGCGAGCGCCAGCCCCAACTGGCCCGCGCTCACGTCGGCGTGGTCCTGGATCCACGGCACGCGGGTCGCGAAGGAGCCGGTGACGGAGCCGTGCACGGCGAACACGGCCGCCACGGCGTACCGGGCGCGCTTCACCTCGCGTCGCCCGTAGGTCCCTGTGCTCATGGTCCACCCCTCCGTGTCCGTCAATCCGCGGCGTAAACTATCAGGGAGCCTGCCTGATAGATAGTGGGTTACCGGCGTGGGCCGCCGCGCCGCCGATCTGGAAGGATCCCGGCATGCCCGCATCCCCGAGCACCGCCCGGGCCATCAACGACCGGCTCGCCCTTCATCTGCTCCAGCGGGAGGGCCCGTTGACGGCAGGGCAGTTGAAGCAGCTGACCGGCCTGTCCCGGCCCACCGTCGCCGACCTCGTCGAACGCCTCACCGCCTCCGGACTGATCGAGGTTGCGGGGGAGTCCGGCGAACAGCGCCGCGGACCCAACGCCAAGCTGTACGGCATCGTCGCCGAGCGCGCGTACCTGGCCGCCCTCGACGTACGCACCGGGGGCGTCGCCGTGCTCGTCTCCGACCTGCTCGGCCGGGTCCTCGCCGAGGCCTCCGCGCCGATCGACGACCGCTCCGGCACCGGTCCCGCGGTGGAGCAGGCGGTGAGCCTGGTGGAGCGCGCGGTGAAGGAGGCCGGCGCCGACCGGCTGCACACCGTCGGCATCGGCGCGCCCGGCCTGATCGACCCGGCCGGGGGCGAACTCCGGAACTCCACGGGGCTGCCCGAGTGGCACCGGCGGCTGATGGCCGCGCTCCAGGAGAAGTTCCCCGAGGCGCGGGTCGGCGTCGAGAACGAGACCAACCTCGCCGCCCTGGCCGAACAGCGCGACGGCGCCGCCCGGGACCGCGACACCTTCGTCCTGCTCTGGCTCGGCCTCGGCATCGGCGCGGCCGTCGTCCTCGACGGCACCCTGCGCCGGGGCGTCTCCGGGGGAGCGGGGGAGATCGGCTTCATGCCGGTACCGGGCACGGCCGGACTGCCCTCCGCCACCGACTGCGACGGCGGCTTCCACTCCGTGGCGGGGTCGGTGGCGGTGACCGCACTCGCGGCGGAGCACGGCGTGACGGCCCGGCCCACCGGGGCCGAGCCGCACGCCGCCGCGCTGGTCCGGGAGGCGGTACGCCGGTCGACGTCCGGGGACGACCCGGCCGCCGGGGGGTTCCTCGACGCGCTCGCCGAGCGCGTCGTCCTCGGCGCCGCCGCCGTCGTCTCCGTCCTCGACCCCGGCTGCCTGGTCCTCGCCGGTGAGATCGGCCAGGCCGGCGCCGAGGCTCTCGCCGACCGCGTCCAGCACCGCCTCACCCGGATGTCCCCGCTGGCCACGGAGGTACGGCCGAGCACCCTGGGCGGCGGCGCGGTGCTGCGCGGCGCCCTGCTGACCGCCCGTGACCGCGCCCAGGACGAACTCTTCGCACCGCCGGAGCGGTAGCCTCCGGCGGTACCGGCGGGGGTGTGGTCGCGCGCCGGCGACGGCGCGGGCGAGGTGGGCCGCGGGAGCCGGGGGCAAGCCGAACTCCCGGGGCGCGGAGGGGTTCTCGGAGGCTCAGACCCAGGCGGGGCGCGCCTCGCACGGCCGGGCGACGCTTCGCGCGGGCGGGTCGCACACCGAGGGCCGGACACGGGTCCCGGGACCCGGAGCCCGCACCGGCACAGTGCGGTCCAGGCCGCGTGCTGCCAGGAGGTCCGCTGCCGACGGTGTCCCGGCAGCGGACCCGCTCAGGAGGCCGGCCGCCGCCCGGCGGGGTCCGCCTCCCGGAACGCCGAGCGGTCCGCCGCCAGCCACACCAGGGCTGCCGGAAGCAGCACCGCCGCTCCCAGCAGGGCCATGAAGCCCGCGGCGCCGGCAGCCGACAGGGGCTCCAGATGCCGGGCGTGGAACAGGAGGTGGGCGACGGCGGATACCAGGTAGGCCACCAGGGCCGTCAGCACCAGGCGCCGTTCCATCGCGGCCACCGCCGCGCACAGCACCACGGCGAGCGCGAGGCTCGCCCCGCCGAAGTCCTGGAGCAGATGCTCGTTGTAGGGCGGCAGGTGCGACACCCACGGCCACTTCCAGAACAGCTCGGGCAGCAGCACGATCCACAGCCCCAGCACCACCTGGCTGCCCGCCAGCACTCCCAGTCCCGTCCGCAGCCACGCCCGTCTGCTCATCCGCGCCGCCCGCCCTCCCCGCCGCCGAACCGCACCGACAGATACTCCTCGAACGTGCCCTTGCCCACCGCGTGCCCGGGCGTGAGATGCCCGCCGGCGCGGAACGCGCGGTAAGTCTTCCCCGCGAGCGGCACCTTCACCACGGCCCGCCGGCGTCCCGTCGCGCCCGGACAGGCGCGGGCCAACGACTCGAAGGCGCGCACCTCCGGACCGCCCAGGTCCGCCCCCCGTCCGGCGGGCGAGCCCACGGCCAGAGATCTGGACCAGGTGCGCCACCCCGGCCCGCCGCGCCGCCGCGACCGGGTTCGCGGCCGACCGCTCGTCCCCGCCGCGCTGTGTGGTCGCACAGTGCACGACCGCGTCGACACCGGCGCGCGCCGGTGTCCGGGCCGCGCCGCCCTCGCGCAGGCCGACGGCGTGGGGCTCGCTGTGCCGGCTGAGCGCGTGGTCATGCCGTTGAGCCTCCTGCCGGTCGTGGCGTGCGGTTCGCCCATCACACCGTGGCGCGGCCCGACGGGCAACGCACCGTGCCGGAGTCCGGCACGGTGCGTCGGGGGGACCCGGCGGCGGGCAAGGGCCTTCGTCACCGCCGCCGGGCCCGTTCGGGTGGGGGTCAGCAGGCGCCGAGGTCCTGCCAGACACCCCATTCACCGGTGGTCCCGGGCTCCTCGCCCTTCGTCCACCACTTCGACTTCCACGTGTGCCCCCGGTGGGACACCTCAGTCCCGCCGCCGTACGACGCGCCCGTGTCCCAGGCCGGGGCGGCGCACTGCCCGGTGCCGCCCGTAGGGCTGGGGCTCGGCCCCGGGGACGCGGTCCCCGTGGGGGTGGGAGTGGGCGTCTGCGTCCCCGGGTCCACCGCGGTCGTGCCCCGGGCGAGGTCACCGGCCAGGGCGTATGCCTTGCCGCCGATCGTCACCGTCCAGTTCGACGGGGTCGACACCGGCAGGTAGTAGTTGAACGACAGGTCGACGGTCGCGCCCGGTGCGAGCGACTGCCATGCCGGCAGTTTCAGCGACACCCGGTGGAAGTCACCCTTCAGACCGCCCACGTTGCCGCCCGTGTGGTCGCTGCTGATCACCTTGGTGCCGAAGCCGGACTGGTCGGAGGCGTTCCCCGGGGCCGAGGTCGCGTAGTCGAACTGGAACTCCGTGCCGCCCGGCAGCGCGGTCTTCGTGTGGTTCGTGATCCGCAGCTTGGGCGTGATCGGGTAGTTGGAGTCGCCCAGCTTGAAGTCCGTGAACTCCACGTCCACGTTCACGGCCTGTGCCGGCAGGTCCGCGTTCGACTTCTTCGCGCCGTACGGCGCGGCCGACTTGAAGGTGTCGTACATCAGCGAGGTGAGGGTGTCACCCGCTTCGTACTGGCCCTTGGCGGCGTTCCAGGCGTAGTCGCCGGCCAGCTCCCAGATCATCGCGCCGCCGATGCCGCGGTCCACCACGTAGTCGGCCTTGGCCCCGACCGACTGCTCGTCCTCGGTGGAGAGGAAGACCTTCTTCTCGGCGTTCCACAGCCAGGGGGCGACCAGCGTCGAGTCGTACTTGCGGGCGTACGTGCCGGTCAGCTTCGTGTCCGCCGGGAAGCCGTAGTCCGTGACGTAGTCGCCGACGATGCCCTTCTCCAGGTTCTTGGCGTGCCACATCGGGTTGGAGCCCGCCGGGGACTCCTTGCCGTTGGTGTCGAGGTCGTGCCAGAGGTTGTCGATGCCGACGGCGCCGTCACCGCACTTGTTCAGACCGGAGCCCGCCGGGCACGAGGAGGCGGAGGCCCTGCCCCACAGACCGTCGGTCCCGCCCTGGACGTTCTTGTGGCCGCGCGTGTAGTACGGCAGGCCGATGTTGATGCGGCCGGCCGGCATGGAGCCGCGGAAGTAGTGGTAGGCCCAGTCGGTGTTGAGGTAGCCGATGCCGCCGTACTGGGCGCTGCCGTAGACGTTGGCGGCGGCCAGCTCGGCGTCCTTGCCGTCGTCGAAGAGCGAGGCGTTCGGGCCGACGTACTCGTTCCAGGCGCCGTGCAGGTCGTACGACATGATGTTGACGTAGTCCAGGTACTTCTGGACCTGGAAGGTCTCCATGCCGCGCAGCAGGTACCCGGAGGACGGCGCGGCGACGGAGAGGAGGTAGTGCCTGCCGTCCGCGGCGCCCGCGCGGTCGAGCTTCTCGCGCAGCGTCTTCATCAGGGCCGCGTAGCCCTTGACCAGGCCGGCCCTGCGGCCGTTCGCGAAGGACCAGTCGAGCGGGTTGCCCGCGTCCTTCATCGTCGTCGGGTACTCGTAGTCGATGTCGACGCCGTTGAAGCCGTACTTCCGGACGAAGTCGACCGCCGAGTCGGCGAAGGTGTCGATGCCGGCCTGGTTGACCGAGCCGTCCGCCTTCGTGGCCATCGAGTAGAAGCCGCCCGAGTCCACGCGCGAGCCGTCGTCCGCGAAGTAGCCGCCCGTCTCGGCCCAGCCGCCCACCGAGATCATCGTCTTGACGTCCGGGTGCTGCTTCTTGAACTTGTTCAGCAGGTTGAAGTGGCCCTTGTAGGGCAGTCCCGGGTCCATCTCGGCGCCCGCGACCCCGGGCCAGGTCATGCCGGTCGCCGCGTTCTTCTCGCCGTCCGGGCCGACGGAGAGCCGGTTGCCGCCGTCGACGTGCGCGAAGGCGTAGTTGATGTGGGTGATCTTGTCCCACGGGATGTCCGAGGCGAGGTAGGCCGGCTTGCCGTCCTTGCCCGTGCGCCAGCCGGTGAAGTACCCGATCACCCGGCGCGGGTGGTCGGCGCCCATCTTCTCCCGGCCCGCGGAGTCGTAGACCGAGCAGTAGGGGACGTCGACGCCGGGGGTCTCGTACAGACCGTCGGGTCGACAGGAGTCCTGGTCGGCGGCCTGCGAGGCGGTCGCCGGGAGACCGGCGAGGAGGAGGCCGGCGACGGCGGCGACGGCCGCGAACAGGGCCGGCCCCGCTCTGTGGCGGGATCTGGAGCGTGACGGGGAAGGCACAGTCGGTTCCTCTCCACGGAAGTTGCGCAGACCCTAGAGAGGACTAGACCAGTGCGTCAATAGGTATGGACCAATCTCAATGCGAGGGGGAGGCCGTCCAGTTGGGGAAGGTCACGGACGGGTCCGGAGGCCGGAGCGGGCATTCTGTGAGCCACCCCACACACTCCGTCCGCATGGACCGCGATCAGTCGTGGCACACTGGACGTGTACCAGAAGCAGCGCACTCCGGGGTCGGTGAAAGTCCGAACCGGCGGTTACAGTCCGCGACCCGGTCGCTTCCAGCGGCCGGTTGACCAGGTGAAATTCCTGGACCGACGGTTAAAGTCCGGATGGGAGGCAGTGCGCGGTGAGCGGGCATACGTGCGCGCCGCCGACCTCTGGGCTCGTCCGTTCGCGGACGGGTCCCGTCCGGCGTCGTTCCCCGTGTCCCGTTCGCTCTCTCTGTCGCTCTCGACAGCCCCGGAGTCCGTGCCCGAAGAGGGAGGACCCGGGAAGTGTTCACCGGAATCGTCGAAGAGCTGGGCGAGATCACCGCCGTCGAGACCCTCGACGACGCCTGTCGCTTCCGCGTGCGCGGCCCCGCGGTCACCGAAGGGGCCCGGCACGGCGACTCCATCGCCGTCAACGGCGTCTGCCTCACGGTCGTCGACCACGAGGGCGACGAGTTCACCGCCGACGTGATGGCCGAGACCCTGAACCGCTCCAGCCTCGGCGTCCTCGCCGTCGGCTCCCGCGTCAACCTGGAGCGCCCCACCGCGGTCGGCGCCCGGCTCGGCGGCCACATCGTCCAGGGCCACGTCGACGGCACCGGCGAGATCCTGGAGCGCAAGCCCTCCGAGCACTGGGAGATCGTCAAGATCTCGCTGCCCGCCGACCTCGCCCGCTACGTCGTGGAGAAGGGCTCCATCACCGTCGACGGCATCAGCCTCACCGTCGTCGACGCCGGCCCCGACTTCCTCACCGTCAGCCTCATCCCCACCACGCTCGCGCTGACCACGCTGGGCATCAAGCAGCCCGGCGACCCGGTCAACCTCGAGGTCGACGTCATCGCCAAGTACGTCGAGCGGCTGCTCGGCGCCCGCGTCGGACAGGGAGACGCCCGGTGAACTGGCTCAACTCCGAGGCGTTCACGCTCTTCGACCAGCACATCAAGTGGTCGGACATGATCGGCAACGTGATCGGTCTGCTCGGCCTCGCTCTCGGCTGGCGGCGCTCGATCTGGACCTGGCCGGTGCAGTTCGTCTCCGGGCTCGTCCTCTTCGCGGCCTTCGCCACCGCCCACCTCTCGGGCAGCGCCGGCAAGCAGATCGTCGTCATGGTCGTCGCCGCCTGGGGCTTTTGGCAGTGGAGCCGCGGCCGTCGGCAGACGCAGGACGGTTCGGTCGCCGTACGGTTCGCCACCTGGCGCGAACGCGGCGCGCTGGTCGCCGCGGCCGCCGTCGGCACCCTCGCGGTGGGCGCCCTGTTCGCCGCCTACCCCACCCTGTCCTGGGACCCCTGGCCGGACGCGTACATCTTCGTCGGCACCGTCGTCGCCATGTACGCCCAGGCCCGCGGCATGGTCGAGTTCTGGTTCGCCTGGCTGCTGGTCGACCTCGTCGGCGTCCCGCTGAACTTCGCCAACGGCTTCGCCTTCTCCGGCTTCGTCTACGTCCTGTACGGCGCGCTCGTCCTGTGGGGCCTGCGCGACTGGTGGCTGCGCTCGCGCAACGCGGCCCGCCCCCTCCCGGAAGGAGCGCCCGCATGAGCACGGCACCCATCCTCTACAGCCCCGACGGCATCGACGACCTCTCCCTCGACCCGGTCGAGCGGGCCGTCGCGGACATCGCCGCCGGCCGCCCGGTCGTGGTCGTCGACGACGAGAACCGCGAGAACGAGGGCGACCTCGTCATCGCCGCGGAGAAGGCGACCGAGGAGATCGTCGCCTTCATGATGACCGAGTGCCGCGGCCTGATCTGCGCCCCCATGGAGGGCGAGGAACTGGACCGGCTCCGGCTCCCGCAGATGGTCGACGACAACACCGAGTCGATGAAGACCGCCTTCACCGTCTCCGTCGACGCCACCGCCGCCCACGGTGTCAGCACCGGCATCTCCGCCTCGGACCGCGCCACCACCCTCCGGCTCCTGGCGGGCGGCTCCGCCGAACCCACCGACCTGGTCCGCCCCGGGCACATCTTCCCGTTGCGCGCCCGCCCCGGCGGCGTGCTCGTCCGCAACGGCCACACCGAGGCCGCCGTCGACCTCGCCCGCCTCGCCGGCCTGCGCCCGGCCGGTGCCATCGTGGAGATCGCCGGCGAGGACGGGCGCATGCTGCGGCTGCCCGAGCTGATCCCGTTCGCCCGCAAGCACGGCCTGACGATCATCTCCATCGAGGACCTCATCGCCTACCGGCGCAGCGAGGAACCCACCGTCCGACGCGAGGCCGAGGTCCGGCTGCCCACCAAGCACGGCGAGTTCACCGCGTACGGCTACCGCTCCACGGTCGACGGCGTCGAGCACATCGCCCTCGTGCACGGCGAGATCGGCGACGGCGAGGACGTCCTGGTCCGCGTGCACTCCGAGTGCCTCACCGGCGACGTCTTCGGGTCCCAGCGCTGCGACTGCGGACCCCAGCTCGACGCCTCCCTGGCCCGCATCCAGGCAGAGGGCCGGGGCGTGGTCGTCTACCTGCGCGGCCACGAGGGGCGCGGCATCGGCCTGATGTCCAAGCTGCGCGCCTACGAACTCCAGGAGCGCGGCCGCGACACCCTCGACGCCAACCTGGAACTCGGCCTGCCCGCCGACGCCCGCGACTACGGCGCGGGCGCCCGGATCCTCGCGGACCTCGGAGTACGCGCCGTCCGCCTGATGACCAACAACCCGGACAAGAGCGAGGCGCTGGAACGGCACGGCATCACGGTCGACGGCCGCGAGCCCATGCCCGTCCAGGCCGGCGAGCACAACCTCCGCTACCTGCGCACCAAGCGGGACCGGATGGGACACGACCTGCCCTGGCTGGACACGACCCCCGTGTCCACCTGCGGCAACCAGTAAGCAAGCACGACGAGGAGACACGTGAGCGGCAAGGGTGCACCGGAACTGTCCGTACGCAACGTCGGGGACCTCAGGGTCGCCGTGATCGCGTCGCAGTGGCACGACAAGGTGATGGACGGACTGGTCGACGGCGCCCTGCGCGCCCTGCGCGAACTCGGGATCGACGAGCCGACCCTGCTCAGGGTCCCCGGCAGCTTCGAGCTGCCGGTGGTCGCCAAGGTCCTCGCGGGCCGCGGCTACGACGCGATCGTCGCCCTCGGCGTCGTCATCCGCGGCGGCACCCCCCACTTCGACTACGTCTGCCAGGGCGTCACCCAGGGCCTGGTCCAGGTGTCCGTCGAGACCGGCGTCCCCGTCGGCTTCGGCGTCCTCACCTGCGACACCGAGGAGCAGGCCCTGGACCGGGCCGGCATCGAGGGCTCCAGTGAGGACAAGGGACACGAGGCGGTGACCGCGGCCGTCGCCACGGCGGCCACGCTCCGCTCAGTATCCGAACCGTGGCGCTAGGCCGTCCGGCACACGCGTAAAGTGGAGCCACCATGTCCAAGAAGACTTTCGAGGAGCTCTTCACCGAGCTCCAGCACAAGGCCGCCAACGGCGACCCCGCCACCTCCCGCACCGCCGAGCTGGTGGACAAGGGGGTCCACGCCATCGGCAAGAAGGTCGTCGAGGAGGCCGCCGAGGTCTGGATGGCCGCCGAGTACGAGGGCAAGGACGCCGCCGCGGAGGAGATCTCCCAGCTGCTGTACCACGTCCAGGTGATGATGGTCGCCCGCGGCATCTCCCTGGACGACGTCTACGCCCACCTGTAAGCCACACCCCCTTTTCTTCACCCTCCACGCAAAGGAAGCCGACCTCATGCTGCGCATCGCCGTCCCCAACAAGGGTTCCCTGTCAGGCCCCGCGGGGGAGATGCTGCATGAGGCCGGCTACCAGCAGCGCCGCGAGGCCAAGGAACTGCGGATCGTCGACCCGACCAACGAGGTCGAGTTCTTCTACCTCCGGCCCCGCGACATCGCGATCTACGTCTCCTCCGGCAAGCTCGACATCGGCATCACCGGCCGCGACCTGCTGATCGACTCCGGTGCCGACGCCGAGGAGATCCTCCCGCTCGGCTTCGCCCGCTCCACCTTCCGCTTCGCCGGCAAGCCGGGCACCGCGAACGGCGTCACCGACCTCAAGGGCCGCACCGTCGCCACCTCCTACGAGGGCATCGTCGCCGCCCACCTGGCCGAGCAGGGCGTCGACGCCTCCGTCGTCCACCTCGACGGCGCCGTCGAGACCGCCATCGAACTCGGCGTGGCCGAGGTCATCGCGGACGTCGTGGAGACCGGCACCTCCCTGCGCAACGCGGGGCTGGAGGTCTTCGGCGAGCCCATCATGAAGTCCGAGGCCATCGTCATCCGCCGCTCGAACGCGGAGCCCGACGACACCACCGAGCCCAAGGTCCAGCAGTTCCTGCGCCGCCTCCAGGGCGTCCTGGTGGCCCGGACGTACGTGATGATGGACTACGACTGCCGGGTGGAGCAGCTGGAGAAGGCCGTCGCCCTCACCCCCGGCCTGGAGTCCCCGACCGTGTCCCCGCTGCACAACGAGGGCTGGGTCGCCGTCCGCGCGATGGTCCCGGCCAAGGAGGCCCAGCGGATCATGGACGACCTGTACGAGATCGGTGCCCGGGCCATCCTGACCACGGCCATCCACGCCTGCCGGCTCTGACCCGCCGCCCGCCGTACCAGGAGCACCACCGGAGCCACGCCATGCCCGACACCACGCCGGACGACCTGCCGGCCCTGCCCGTCACCTTCCGTCCGGGCCGCACCCGTGCCGTCCTGATCGTCCTCGCGGTCGTCACCTTCGTGACCGTCACGGCGGTCGGGATGCTGCTGGGCGGCCTCGGCCCGGGGGAGCGCCTCAGCTTCGTCCTGACCGCCCTGGTCCTGGCCGGCGTGCTGCTCCTGCTGGCCCGGCCCCGGGTGGTCGCCGACGAGACGGGCGTCACCGTCGTCAACCTCACCGCCAGGCGGCACCTCGCCTGGCCCGAGGTCCTCCGGGTCAACCTCCGCCAGGGCGACCCCTGGGTCTTCCTCGACCTCAGCGACGGCACCAGTCTGCCCGCCCTCGGCATCCAGCCGGGCATCGCCAAGCAGCAGGCCCTCGCCGACGCACGCGCCCTGCGCGACCTCGTGGAGGCCCGTTCCGGTGCCCTCCCCGAGGCACCGAGTGACTGACGCGGCGCCGCCGACCCTGCCGCGGGCACCCTTTTCGTGATTAATCTGGGAACGAGGACGCGGCCCGTCGCGTCCCCGCCCCGTCGCTCCGCCCGGTGCACGGGGTTCCTGCTACCCGAGGAGTGACTCCCTCCGGCGATGGACGGACCGTCCTGCAGTACCTGCGCCGCTCCCTGCTGTGACACCCCACAGGCGGCGGCATCATGACCACCCCCCTGCTGCTCCTGGCAGCCGCGTTCCTGCTGATCCTCGCCAACGGCTTCTTCGTCGCGGCCGAGTTCGGCCTGGTGACCGTCGAACGGCCCGACGCCGAGCAGGCCGCCGCGGCCGGCGACCGGCGCGCCCAGCGGGTCGTCGAGTCCCTCAAGGAGCTGTCCTTCCAGCTCTCCGGCACCCAGCTCGGGATCACCATCACCTCCCTCGTCGTCGGCATGCTCGCCGAACCGGCGCTCGCCCGGCTGCTCGACGGCCCGTTCACGGCGATCGGCCTGCCGGACGGCGCGGTCCCCGGCGTCTGCGTCGTCGTGGGCATGCTGCTGGCCTCCGCCGTCCAGATGGTGATCGGCGAACTGGTGCCCAAGAACTGGGCGGTGTCCAAGCCGCTCCAGGTCGCGCGCTTCGTCGCCGGCCCGCAGCACGCCTTCGCCCGGCTCTTCCACCCGGTGATCGCCGCGCTCAACACCGTGGCCAACCGCCTGGTCCGCGCGCTCGGCATCGAACCCGCCGAGGAACTGGCCTCCGCCCGCACCCCCGGGGAACTGGTCTCCCTGGCCCGGCACTCCGCCCGGGCCGGCGCCCTGGAACAGGACACCGCGGACCTCTTCGTGCGGACCCTGTCACTCGGCGAACTGACCGCCCAGCACGTCATGACCCCGCGCGTGAAGGTCAGCGCCCTGCACTCCACGGCCACCGCCGAGGACGTCGTCAACCTGACCCGTGCCACCGGGCTGTCCCGCTTCCCCGTCTACCGGGAGAAGATCGACGAGATCGTCGGCATGGTCCACCTCAAGGACGCCCTCGCGGTCCCCGTGCACGACCGGCTGCGCACCCCGGCAGGCCGGATCGCCCGCCCGGCGCTGCTCGTCCCCGAGACCCTGCCCGTACGGCCGCTGCTCACCCGGCTGCGCAGCGAGCAGCCCATCGCGGTCGTGGTCGACGAGTACGGCGGCACGGCCGGCGTCGTCACCCTGGAGGACATCGTCGAGGAGCTCGTCGGCGAGGTCCGCGACGAGCACGACGGCCTCGACGCGCCCGAACTCGCCCCCGCACCGCCCGAGGACGGCCGCCCCGCCTGGGACGTCGACGGCAGCTGCCGCGTCGACATGCTGCGCCGCGTCGGCCTGGAGGCGCCCGAGGGCCCGTACGAGACGGTGGCCGGACTCGTCGCCGACCTGCTCGGCCGCATCCCGGCCGTCGGCGACCGCGCGGAACTGCCCGGCTGGCGGCTCTCCGTCCGCCAGGTCGGCCACTACCGCGCCGAGCGGATACGGCTGGTGCGCACCGCCGCGGTCTCCGCGCTGGAGGCCGTCCGATGAGCGTCCTGCAACTCCTCTTCGCCGCGCTGCTCGTGCTCGCCAACGGCTTCTTCGTCGGAGCCGAGTTCGCCCTCGTCTCCGTGCGCCGCAGCCAGATCGAACCCCTCGGCACCGCCCGCGCCCGACAGGTGCTGTACGGCCTGGAACGGCTGCCGCAGATGATGGCCGCCGCCCAGTTCGGCATCACCGTGTGCTCGCTGACGCTGGGCGCCGTCGCCGAACCGACCGTCGCCCACCTGCTGGAGCCGGTCTTCGAGTGGATCCACCTGCCGCACGGCGTGATCCACCCGCTCGGCTACGTCATCGCGCTGGCCGCCGTGGTCTTCTGCCACCTGGTCATCGGCGAGATGGTCCCGAAGAACCTCGCGATGGCCGCCCCCGAGAAGGCGGCGCTGTGGCTCAGCCCCGGCCTGGTCGCCTTCGCCCGCCTCTGCAGGCCGATCACCGTCGCCCTCGGCGCCTGCGCCCAGGGCATCCTGCGGCTCTTCCGTGTCGAGCCCAAGGACGAGGTCGAGGCCGTCTTCACCAGCGAGCAGCTCAACCGCCTGGTGGAGGACGCCGGCCAGGCCGGACTCCTCGACCCGGAGGAGCAGGAACGCCTGGAGGACGCCCTGGAACTGGGCTCCCGCCCGGTGACGGACGTCCTCCTCGCACGCGAGTCCCTGGTGACGGTCAGCCCCTCGGTCACGCCCGGGGAGATCGTCGCGCTCACCGCCCGCACCGGGTACTCGCGCTTCCCGATCGCGGCGGACCAGGGCGCCTTCATGGGCTACCTGCACGTCAAGGACGTCCTCGACCTGGAGGAGTCCGACCGTGCCGTCCCCCAGCACCTGTGGCGCCCGATGACCACCCTGCGCCCCGAACTTCCCCTGGACGACGCCCTCACGGTGATGCGCCGCGCGGCCACCCACCTGGCCCAGGTCACGGACGTGTCCGGAAAGGTGCTCGGCCTGGTGGCCCTGGAGGACGTACTGGAACTCCTGGTCGGCGAGGTGCGGGACCCGGCCCACAGAGAGGTGACCCTGGCGACGTAGCCGCGGACAGTCGTCCCGCCGCTGCCGCGGGCAAGTCGTGCCTCCCCAGTGCCTGAACGGCCTGGGAGGCACCCCCAGGGCGGCTACGTGGCCGACGGCTCTCCCGGCCCCCGCCCCGACAGCACCTCCCCGTACGCCTGCATCAGATCCGGCAACCGCAAGGTCGCCAGGTCGTCCCGCGTCAACACCCCGGGATACGCGGACAACCGCAGATCCCGGTACGCGCAGCTCTTCTCGTACAGCGTCCGCAGGAACCGCCCGTTCCCCAACTCGTCGATCCACCCCTGGTCCACCACGTGCCCGGCGATCGACCGCAGTTCGTCCAGCGCCTCCTCGTCCCATCCGTCCCCGTTCTCCGCCGCGAGCACCTCACCGATCGAGGTCAGCTCCGACGGCCGGTACGACGGGAAGTCGACCCGGGTGGTGAAGCGGGACGACAGCCCCGGGTTGGCCGTCAGCAGCCGGTCCATGCCCTCCGGATAGCCGGCCAGGATCACCACCAGGTGGTCCCGGTTGTCCTCGGCCCGCTTCAGCAGCACCTGGAGCGCCTCGTCGCCGTACGCGTCGCCCTTGCCGTAACCCGAGTTGGACAGGGAGTACGCCTCGTCGACGAAGAGGACACCGCCGAGCGCGGAGTCGATCAGCTCGTTCGCCTTCACCGCCGTCTGGCCCAGGTACTCGCCCACCAGATCGGCCCGCTGCGCCTCCACCAGGTGGTCGCCGCCGAGCAGTCCGAGGGCGTAGAAGACCCGGCCCAGGATGCGGGCCACGGTGGTCTTGCCGGTGCCGGAGGGGCCGGAGAAGACGAAGTGACGCTTGGGCGGCTGCACGGGCAGGCCCTGCCCGGCCCGCAGCCGAGCCATGTTCAGCTGCGCGGAGAGCGCCTTGACCTGCCGCTTCACCGGTTCGAGGCCCACCATCCGCTCCAGCTCGGCGAGCGCCTCCTCCAGCAACGCGGGATCGGTGGGCCCGCTGGGCAGGGACGGGTCGGGTCCGCCCGCCTTCTCGCGCACCGAGGGTCCGCCGAGCGGCGGCAGCGGGGCGGACGGCGCCGGCTCGGGCGCGGAGAGCTTGACGTCGCGCTCCTCGGTGCCGAAGAAGGGGTCGAGACCGTCCAGGCCGTCCGTACCGGCGCCCGCCTGCGCGAGCCCCGCGAGGTCGGTCGCGTCGTCGTAGCCGTCGCCCTCGGCGATCGCGGCCAGCCGGGCCGAGGTGTCCATGAACGCGGGGTCGACGCGGTGCACCGCCCGGTACAGCGGGAGCGCGGCGGCGCTGCGCCCGGTGCCCTCGTGGGCCCGCGCCAGCCAGTAGCGCAGCTCCTTGCGCTGCGGCTGCTCGCTGCGGCACCGCATCAGCGCCGCCGAAAGCAGCGGCTCGGCCTGCCCGTACATCTCCAGCCGGACCCGGGCCATGCCGCTGAACAGGCCCGCCTCGATGCCGAGTAAGGGGTCGCCGAGCAGGGGATCGGTGTGCCGGACGAGCTGTTCCCAGTCCTTGACGAGGTAGGCGCGGCACGCGTGCAGGAAGCGGACCTGGGGGTCGGAGTCCACCGGAGGCAGCCCGGCCAGGGCCCGGTCCAGCTCCGGGACGTGCCGTCCGTCCAGCCAGTGCGAGGCGTGCGCCAGCAGCAGATCGCGCGGGTTCTCCAGCACCGGCTGCACCCACCAGCCGAGCCAGTACCAGGAGTTGAGCGTCCGACGATGGCGGGCCCGCTGCTCGCCGAAGCGGTCGCGGTTGCGGAACATTCGCAGGAGCGCGTTCGTCGTGTCGACGCGCAACGCGTGCAGTCCCAGCCACCCGTCGGCCATCGTGGGATCGATCCGCACCGCCGCCCGGAACTCCTCCTCCGCCTGCGGGTAGGCCCCCATGGTGTAGGCGTCCACGCCGCGCAGCCAGGCGAGTTCGGCCGGGGCCTGTGGGCCCTGCGCGCCGAAGTCCATCACGTCCCCCACCTACCGTGCCCCCGTCGGTATGCCGCCGAGCCGTCGCTCGTCGGCCGCCTCGGTCAACGGCGGTACCGCGGACCGGAGTTGCAGGTGCGTGCGGCAATCTCCCGTAGGTCGCACCGAGGGCATCGTACCCGCGGCGGTCTTTCCTCCGAAGGGTGCGGGAGGGGTCGTTCCACGAGGTGGGAGCGGGTTGGGGCGCCGGACCGGGTGGTGACTGAGGGTGAGTGTGCGGCCCCGCGGAGCAGCCGGAAAACGGGCTCAGGGCAGAACGAAGCCCCCGATCACGGGGGAACAACCGGGGGCTTCGCGTCTGCCGGCGGCTTCGAACTGCCGCACATCCAGAACGTAAGACCTGTACGGCCCCTGGGTCAAGCCAAGTTGGGGCACGCCGGCGGGTCGTCGGTGCGCGATCTTCACGAGTTCAACACATTGCGGAAGGTCCGTCACTCTGGGTGAGGAAGTGGGCTCCGGAGGCGGTTCCCGCGGGCCCCGGCAGCACCTCGTACCCCTGTTCGCGCTGTCGTACCAGAAGGTGCGCGAAGGGGCGCGAGGGGTCCTCGGCGAAGTGCCGGCGCTCGGCCGGGATCCACCCGTCCCAGAACGTCCGCTGTTCCGCTCCGTCGCGCGCCCGTCCGCGTGCCCACGCCCGCTCCCGGGGCAGGTCCATCCAGAGCAGCCCGGCCAGGTGCGGCCGCAGCGCCTCGCGGCCGGCGCCGACGCCCTCGACCAGCATCACGGGAGCGGGCGGCAGCGGACGGGGGGCGCCGAAACGCCGGGTGTGCCAGTCGTAGGGGGCGTAATGGGCGGTGTCACCGCGTCGCAGGGGCTCGATCACCTGGTCGAGCAGCCGTGCGGTCCAGTCGAACAGCTCGTCGTGACTGGCGATGTCGTCCAGGTGCAGCACCGGCGCACCGCCCAGGCCGGCCGCCAGGCGCCCGGCGAACGTCGACTTCCCGGAACCGGCGTACCCGTCGACACCGATCAGGCGTACGGGGCCGCAGGAGGGGGGAAGCCGGCGGAGCCGGGCTGCTAGGTCGCGGATGGCGGATCCTGAGGGTGGGAGGGACGGACGCGTTCCCCCGCACTCTAGCCAGTGGTCGACACCAATATTGGTGGCGTGGCGTGCGTGGAAGTGCTGGCAGGAGCGGGCGGCTGCGGCCATAGTTGGCGCACGACCGTGCAACGACGGACCCGCCCGACCCGGACACCTGGGGGTCTCCCGCCCATGAGCAGAGTCGAACAGCCGTCCCGCAGGGCCCTCCTGGCCGCGGCCGTCGCCGCCGCCGCTGTGGCGGGCGGCGCGATCCCGGCCGCAGCCCAGTCCGCGCACGGCGCGGGCTCCGGCGCCGACGGCGGCGCGGACCCCGGCCGGGCCGGCGCCCGGCCGGTGGACTACCACGCCTGGACCACGTACGCCGACTGGCGGCGCGGAACCGTGCGCGGCGCCCGCCCCGTCGCCGGCGCCCGCCCTGGCGTGGTGATCGGCGCCCCGGCCGGCACCACCGACTACACCGACCCGCACAGCGGCATCACCGCCGCCTGGGAGTACGCCACCTGGACCTCCCCCGTCCACCGGCTCACCGTGCCCTCGACGGAGGTCATCGCCTCCTGGAACGCGCACACCCCGGGCGGCACCTGGATCCAGGTCGAACTGAAGGGCACCTACTCCGACGGCACGGACACGCCCTGGTACGTGATGGGCCGCTGGGCGGCGGGCGACGGCGAGCGGGACATCCGCCGGACCTCGGTCGACGACCAGGGCGACGGCAAGAGCAGCGTCTGGACCGACACCTTCTCCGTCGACGACGCCTCCACCGGCCTGCGCCTGGTCTCCTACCGGCTCCGGCTCACCCTCCACCGCCGCCCCGGCACGCGCGCCACGCCCACCGTCTGGCGGCTCGGCGCGATGGGCTCCGACGTCCCCGACCGCTTCACCGTCCCCGCCTCCACCCCCCGCCACGCCGGGGAACTGCGCGTGCCGCGCTACTCGCAGGAGATCCACAAGGGCCAGTACCCCGAGTACGACAACGGCGGCGAGGCATGGTGCAGCCCCACCTCGTCGCAGATGATCATCGAGTACTGGGGCGGGCGCCTCACCGAGGAGCAGCTCGCCTGGGTCGATCCCGCGTACGCCGACCCGCAGGTCTGCCACGCCGCCCGGTACACGTACGACCACCAGTACGCCGGCTGCGGCAACTGGCCGTTCAACGCCGCCTACGCCGCCACGTTCGACGGCCTCCAGGGCGTGGTCACCCGCCTCGGCTCCCTCGCCGACCTGGAGACGCTGATCGCGGCCGGAATTCCGGCCATAACGTCCCAGTCGTTCCTGGAGGAGGAACTGACCGGGTCGGGCTACGGCACCTCGGGCCACCTGATGACCGTGATCGGCTTCACCGCCGACGGGGACGTGATCGCCAACGACCCGGCCTCGGACGACAACGACGCCGTGCGCCGCGTCTACAAGCGGCGCGAGTGGGAGAACATCTGGCTCAGGACCAAGCGGTACAACGCCAGTGGCAAGGTCGTCTCCGGCACCGGCGGCGTCTGCTACCTGTACTTCCCGGCCCACCCCAGCCCGCGTCAGCTCAAGGCGCTCGCAGCGGTGGGGGTGCGCTGAGCGGACCGGGCCGCCCCGCTGTGACCAAGCTCTCGGCCGCAAAAGCCGCTCACGGTGGCAAGGTGGACACCATGAGCGGGGGGACTCCGCCGAAGCCGAACCCGAGACCAGCGAGAAGCCATGACCGCACACACCGCAGCCGCCACCCGTGTCCGCACCGGCGGCCCCAAGGACGACGGCCCGAAGATCCTCGAGCACGTCATGGGCTGGACCCTCGTCGTGGTGGTCGCGATGCTCGTGGTTCAGCTGGGCCTTCTGTGACGTGACCCGCGTGTGACCTGCCCCACGACCCGACCTGCCATACTGCGGATGTCCCGCCGCCCGTAGGAGACCAGGGTCGAAATTGAATATCAGTCAACAAGGTGTCGACGCCCGTCCCCGGGCGCGCGGCACCGAGCGCTCGCTGGCGCGCCGCGCCGAACTCATCGCCATCGGGCGGAGGTTGTTCGCCGACACGTCGTACGACGCGCTCTCGATGGACGACATCGCCCGCCAGGCGCATGTCGCCAAGGGGCTGATCTACTACTACTTCCAGTCCAAGCGGGGCTACTACCTGGCGATCATCCAGGACTCCGTCGCCGGCCTCGTCACCACGGCGGCCCGCGGCACCGAACTGCCGCAGGTGGACCGCGTCCACCGCACCATCGACGGCTACCTGCGCTACGCCGAGCACAACCAGGCCGCCTACCGCACCATCGTCAGCGGCGGAGTCGGCTTCGACGCCGAGGTGCACGCCATCCGGGACGGGGTGCGCGAGGCGATCGTGGTCACCATCGCCGAGGGGGCGTACGGGCGCTCGGACATCGGGCCGCTGGCCCGCATGGGCCTGCTGGCCTGGGTGTGCGGTGTCGAGGGAGCCACCCTGGACTGGATCGGCCGCCCGGAACTGCCCCGCGAGACCATGCGTGAGCTGCTGGTGAGGTCGCTCGGCGGCACGCTGCGCGCCATCGAGGAACTGGACCCTGCCTACCCGGCCCCCGCCCCGGCCCGCCGGGACGACGTCTGACGAAGCTTGACGAGGGGGCGGAGACCCTAGCCGGTCTCCGCCCCCTCGCCCCCCGTGCGCGCCGGGTGGTTCAGTCGATCGCCTTGATCAGCTCACCGTTCGCGGTGTCGCCGCTCAGCTCCCAGAAGAAGGTGCCGCCGAGACCCTGCTCGTTCTTGTACGACATCTTGGTGGCGACGGTCTGCGGAGTGTCGTAACTCCACCAGTCGTTGCCGCACTTGGCATACGCGGTGCCGCCCACCGTGCCGGTCGCCGGGCAGCTGGTCTTCAGCACCTTGTAGTCCTCGATGCCGTTCTCGTACGTGCCCTTCGCCGGGCCGGTCGCGGTGCCGCCCGGTTCCGACTGGGTGACACCGGTCCAGCCGCGGCCGTAGAAGCCGAGCCCGAGCAGGAGCTTCGAGGACGGAATGCCGAGCCCCTTGAGCTTCGCGATCGTCGCCGAGGTGTGGAAGTCCTCCTTCGGGATGCCGGAGTACGAGGTCAGCGGCGAGTGCGGAGCGGTCGGGCCGGTGGCGTCCCAGGCGCCGAAGAAGTCGTACGTCATCGGGTTGTACCAGTCGACGTACTGGGCGGCGCCCGCGTAGTCCGCCGCGTCGATCTTGCCGCCGGCCGTGGCGTCGGCCGTGATCGCCGCGGTGACCAGGTAGTCCTGGCCGAACTTGGCGCGCAGGGCGCCCATCAGCTTCGGGAAGGCGTCGCGGCCGCTGGTGTCGCAGCTCAGGCCGCAGGCGTTCGGGTACTCCCAGTCGATGTCGATGCCGTCGAAGACGTCGGCCCACTTGGAGTTCTCGACCAGGTCGTAGCAGGACTGGGCGAAGGCCTCCGGGTTCTGCGCGGCCTGCGCGAAGCCGCCGGACCAGGTCCAGCCGCCGAACGACCAGAGGATCTTCAGGTCGGGATGCTTCTTCTTCAGCTTGAGCAGCTGGTTGAAGTTGCCCCGCAGCGGCTGGTCCCAGGTGTCGGCGACGCCGTCCACGGAGTCGGCGGCGGTGTAGGCCCGGTCGGTCGCCGCGTAGGCGTCGCCCATGGCGCACTTGCCGCCGGTGACGTTGCCGAACGAGTAGTTGATGTGGGTGAGTTTGCCGGCCGAGCCCGACGACTCGATGTTCTTGACGTGGTAGTTGCGGTCGTAGACGCCCCATTCGGTGAAGTAGCCGACGACCTTGGACCCGGCCGCGGCCTGCGCGGCGGGTGCCTCGGCCTGTGCGGCGGGTGCCGTCGCGTCCGCCGTGGCCGGGCCGGCGCCGGCCAGCAGCCCGGCGCCGAGGGCGACGGTGCACAGGGCGGAGAACAGCGTCCGGATGGGGCGGACGCGGGGGAGGTGCGGGACGTGCATCGGGTGTCTCCTCGTGGGGGAAGAGGGAAACGCGCGCCGATTGGCATGAACGCGATTAGGCGTTCGGTCCGTCACCGTAGGAGGACTAGACCAGTGTGGTCAATGGTGCGGACCATTCTCGGTTTCCGAGGGCGGGAATCCCTGTCCTCGGGGCCTGGCCGGACCCGTTCTCCGAATTCTTTGAGTAAGCGGTCGTTAACTGGTGACTCCATGCCTCCGATCGGGCATACTCACAGCGCACAGCCGCTGGTCAGCCGCTTCCGCGACCCGGGAGTGCGAGCATCGGCCAGGCCGAACGACCCGGCGGAGCCGCCTCCACCCAAGGCGCACGTCCGCCGATGTGCCCGACAGGGAGGAGAGCGTCGCCATGCCCGACCGCGCCCCGCAGCCGGTGGACCGGCATCTGCCCACGGACGAGGCACGGGACCTGATCTCGCTCGTCCGCGACATCGCGCAGCGTGAGATCGCCCCGAGCGCGGCCGAGGAGGAGGACACCGGACGCTTCCCGCGCGAGGTCTTCACCCTCCTGTCCGACGTCGGCCTGCTCGGCCTGCCCTACGACCCCGAGTTCGGCGGCGGCGAGCAGCCGTACGAGGTCTACCTCCAGGTCCTGGAGGAGCTGGCCGCGGCCCGGCTCACCGTCGGCCTCGGCGTCAGCGTGCACACGCTCGCCTCCTACGCGCTGGCCGCCCACGGCACCAAGGAGCAGCAGGCCGAACACCTGCCCGCGATGCTCGGCGGCGGCCTGCTGGGCGCCTACTGCCTCTCCGAACCCGCCTCCGGCTCCGACGCCGCCTCGCTGCGCACCAGGGCCGTGCGCGAGAGCGGGGGCGACTGGGTGATCACCGGCACCAAGGCGTGGATCACGCACGGCGGCATCGCCGACTTCTACACCGTCATGGCACGCACCGGAGAGGAGGGACCGCGCGGCATCACCGCCTTCCTGGTCCCCGGTGACGCCGAGGGGCTGAGCGCCGCGGTGCCGGAGAAGAAGATGGGGCTCAAGGGCTCGCCCACCGCGCAGATCCACCTCGACGGCGTGCGGGTCCCCGACGCCCGCCGCCTCGGCGACGAGGGCCAGGGCTTCGCGATCGCCCTGTCCGCGCTCGACTCCGGCCGGCTCGGCATCGCCGCCTGCGCCATCGGCGTGGCCCAGGCGGCGCTGGACGTGGCGGTGTCCTACGCGGGCGAGCGGCGGCAGTTCGGCAAGCCGATCGCCGACTTCCAGGGGCTGCGCTTCATGCTCGCCGACATGGCGACGCAGATCGAGGCCGGCCGTGCCCTGTACCTGACGGCGGCACGGCTGCGCGACGCGGGCCTGCCGTTCGCCAAGCAGGCAGCCATGGCCAAGCTGCACTGCACCGACACGGCGATGCGGGTCACCACCGACGCCGTGCAGATCCTCGGCGGGTACGGCTACACCGCCGACTTCCCGGCCGAGCGGTACATGCGCGAGGCCAAAGTGCTGCAGATCGTCGAGGGCACCAACCAGATTCAGCGGATGGTCATCGCCCGTCACCTCGCGGGTCCCGAGGAGCGCTGAAGTCGGCGGCGACGGCGAAGTCGCCGCCGACCCGGAAGTCACCGGTGGTGAAGAAGTCACCCGTGGCGAAGAAGTCACCGAGCCCGCGTGGGGGTTCCGCGAGCCTGACCCACTCCGGGTCGTGGCGCCCCGGCAGGGTGCGGCCGCCGTCGGCCCAGGTCCGCATCAGCTCGCGGTAGATCGGCGGGTCGGGAATCTGCGGGGCCGGGGGAACCGGTCCCGCGTACACCGGTACGAACACGCGGCGCCGACTCCCGGTCGACGAGTACGTGGGGGTCATACCCGGGCAACGCGGCGAAGTGCGGACAGGTCACCGGCGGGCGCAATCGAGAGTGAGTTCGTGCGCGTCCGCCGTCCACGCGTCCGCCCGCCCACCCGTCCGCCACCGAACCGCGCCACGGCGTCCTGCGAGCCGTGGCGCGGTCGGGATGACCCGGTGGGTGGGCGAGCCCCGCGAACCGGGTGCCCGGGAGCCTCAGGCCGCTTCGCGCCGCATCGTCGGCACCCGCATCGGGCGCGAGCCCGGGCCGCCGACGTGGGAGAAGGGCTGGGTCCGCCAGTCGAGGCCCCGGGGGAGCGTCAACAGCAGGGCGGTGTCCTGCTCGTGGGGCTGGAACGACTCGTCGGCGGGGCGCGCCTCGGTGGCCCGGCGCCCGGTGCCGGCGCAGACCGTGAGCCCGAACGGGTTCCACGGCGAGGCGCACAGCGCGTGCTCCGGCAGCGTCTCCTCGTCCGCCAGCAGGGCGATGGGCTGCGCGCAGTCCGGGCAGAACACCCGGTACATCTCGAAGGTGTCGTAGGCGTCGAGTTCCTCGTCGTCGAAGGCGTCGGGTTCGACGCCCTCCGATACGGGCTCGACGACCGGCTGCTGCCGCTTGGGCGCGGTACGACCAGGGCGCTTAAGACTCTGCATGGGATTCTCCCCCTCGGGCTGGGTCGTGACGGCACTGCGGCCTCGACCACAGCAAGCACTTCCCGTCCCCCCTCCGGGGTAATCACGAGAACATCACGGAGAACGTTCAACCAGTGTGGTGTTCGTCACATGCCGCTCGCAGATGCCCCGTGCGGTGGGTTTGTCCCCGCCCGGCCGTCGTCCGACGCCCCGTCACATCACGAACGGGGCATGACCCGGACTGCTCAGGTATCCGAGGAGATCAACCGCACTGTAGGTTCTTGCGCCATGGAGGAGCTGGACCGACAGATCGTGCAGCTGCTCGTCAAGGACGGGCGGATGAGCTACACCGACCTGGGCAAGGCCACGGGCCTGTCCACGTCGGCCGTGCACCAGCGGGTGCGGCGGCTGGAGCAGCGTGGCGTCATCCGCGGTTACGCGGCGGTCGTCGACCCGGAGGCCGTCGGGCTGCCGATGACCGCGTTCATCTCGGTGAAACCGTTCGACCCCAGCGCCCCCGACGACATCGCGGACCGCCTCGCCGGGGTCCCCGAGATCGAGGCCTGCCACAGCGTCGCGGGCGACGAGAACTACATCCTCAAGGTCCGGGTGGCCACCCCGCACGAGCTGGAGGAGCTGCTCGCGCGCGTCCGCTCGCTGGCGGGTGTGTCGACCCGGACCACCGTGGTCCTCTCGACCCCCTACGAGTCCCGGCCCCCGCGGATCTGACGGCGCCCGCGCGGGAGCGGGAGCCACGGGCGGCCGCCGGGCCCGCCCCGGCTGCCGTGCGGTGTCCGTGAGGGGCGAGACTGGTGTCCATGAGTGAGTCCACCACCCCGTCCTCGACCGTCCTGCTGCGCCGCGGCGAGGTCCACAGTCCCGCCGACCCCTTCGCGACCGCCATGGTCGTCGAGCGCGGCCAGGTCGCCTGGGTCGGCTCGGAGGGCGCCGCGGACGCCTTCGCGGACGGGGTCGACGAGGTGATCGACCTCGACGGCGCGCTCGTCACCCCGGCGTTCACCGACGCACATGTGCACACCACGGCCACGGGCCTCGCCCTCACCGGCCTCGACCTCTCCGCCGCCCCGACCCGCGAGGCGGCCCTCGCCCTCGTACGGGACTTCGCCGCCGCCCGCCCGGAGGACCGGGTGCTCCTGGGCCACGGCTGGGACGCCGCCCGCTGGCCGGACGGACAGCCCCCGACGCGCGCCGAACTGGACGCGGCGACCGGCGGCCGTCCCCTCTATCTCAGTCGTATCGACGTCCACTCCGCCGTCGTTACCACCGCCCTGCTCGACCTGGCGCCCGGTGGCCTCCCCCGCGGGGACGGCCCGCTCACCGGCGACGCCCACCACGCCGTACGCGCCGCGGCGCTGGGGGCCGTCACCCCCGCCCAGCGCGCCGGGGCCCAGCGCGCCGCCCTCGCGCACGCCGCCTCCCTCGGCATTGGAACCGTTCACGAATGCGCAGGGCCGGAGATCTCCTCCGAGGACGACCTCACCGGTCTGCTGCGCCTGTCCGCCGAGGAGCCCGGGCCGCGGGTGATCGGCTACTGGGCCGAACAGGACGTCGACAAGGCGCGGGAGCTGGGTGCCGTCGGGGCCGCCGGAGACCTCTTCGTCGACGGCTCCCTCGGCTCGCACACCGCCTGTCTGCACCAGCCCTACGCCGACGCCGGCCACACCGGCACCGCCCACCTGGACGCCGACGCCGTCGCCGCGCACGTCGTCGCGTGCACCGAGGCCGGCCTCCAGGCGGGCTTCCACGCCATCGGTGACGCCGCCGTGACCGCCGTCGTGGAGGGAGTGCGCGCCGCCGCCGACAAGATCGGCCTCACCCGCGTCCGCGCCGCCCGGCACCGGATCGAGCACGCCGAGATGCTCACCCCTGAGACGGTCGCTGCCTTCGCCGAACTGGGTCTGACCGCCTCCGTCCAGCCCGCCTTCGACGCGCTCTGGGGCGGCGAGGACGGCATGTACGCCCGGCGCCTGGGCGCCGAGCGGGCGCGCACGCTCAACCCCTTCGCGGCCCTGCTGCGCGCCGGCGTGCCGCTCGCCTTCGGCTCCGACAGCCCGGTCACCCCCCTCGACCCGTGGGGCACCGTCCGGGCCGCCGCCTTCCACCGCACTGCGGAACACCGCGTCTCCGTCCGCGCGGCGTTCACGGCGCACACCCGCGGCGGCTGGCGGGCGATCGGCCGGGACGACGCGGGTGTCCTGGTGCCGGGCGTGCCCGCGGACTACGCCGTGTGGCGCACCGGCGAACTCGTGGTCCAGGCCCCGGACGACCGGGTGGCGCGCTGGTCGACCGACCCGCGCTCCGGCACCCCCGGCCTGCCCGACCTCACCCCCGGCCGGGACCTGCCCGTCTGCCTGCGTACCGTGGTGGGTGGCCGGACTGTGTTCGTACGGCCGGGCGAGTGATCTCCACGGCCGACGGGGCGATGATCTTCGCGCGGCCACGACCTGCGTCTCCTCCGCGCTGACCTGCGCATTGACATCAAAGGTGCAGGTGGAACGACTGTTGACAGGCGACGGCGGGGGGCCGGTAGGTTCGGCCGAGTCCACCACCGGACGCCCGACCGGGGAACCTTCCGCACAGCGTCGCGGCGCCGCTGAGTCAGGACGGTGTGCCGCACCGGGACACCGCCACTGGGAGCCAGGCTCAGTGCCCGCACCGCGACGAGGGAACGTTCCGGCCGGCCGGGAGGTGTGACCCGGGTGGGGCCCGGGCGCTCAGTAGACAACGGCCTAGGTCGACCCGCAGCCGGCGGGTCCCGGGCCGGCCCGAAGGGCGCCGGGCCCCCATCCGTCGCACAAATGGCCTGAATCGGCCATCCCTACCCCGGTTCCGGGAAAACGACACCACCGTACGACCGTCCTGTCACGTCGGCGCAGGCCGCGGCGTTTATGGTGGTCCTCTGTGGACGGACACGAAGGGGCAGTGGTGAACGACGGCGACGGGACGCCCGCGGCTGCGGGGCGGGAGAGGCGGTTCGGCCCCCTGGGCACGGCCTTGGTGATCATCCCGACCTACAACGAGGCGGAGAACATCAGGGCGATCGTCACGCGCGTGCGCGAGGCCGTCCCGGAGGCGCACGTACTCGTGGCCGACGACAACAGCCCCGACGGCACCGGCAAGATCGCCGACGAACTGGCGGCCGGGGACGGCCACGTCCAGGTCATGCACCGCAAGGGCAAGGAAGGGCTGGGTGCCGCCTATCTCGCCGGCTTCCGCTGGGGCCTGGACCACGGCTACGGCGTGCTGATCGAGATGGACGCCGACGGCTCCCACCAGCCCGAGGAACTGCCCCGCCTGCTGACCGCGCTCAAGGGTGCCGACCTCGTGCTCGGCTCCCGCTGGGTGCCCGGCGGCCGGGTGGTGAACTGGCCCAAGTCCCGCGAGATCATCTCGCGCGGCGGCAGCATGTACTCGCGGATCGCCCTCGACCTGCCGCTGCGTGACATCACCGGCGGCTACCGGGCCTTCCGCCGCGAGACCCTGGAGGGGCTCGGCCTCGAGGAGGTCGCCTCCCAGGGCTACTGCTTCCAGGTCGACCTCGCCCGCCGCGCGATCAAGGCCGGCTACCACGTCGTGGAGGTGCCGATCACCTTCGTCGAGCGTGAACTCGGCGACTCCAAGATGAGCCGCGACATCCTGGTGGAGGCCCTGTGGCGGGTCACCACGTGGGGCGTGGGGGAGAGGGTCGGCAAGGTCCTGGGCCGGGACAAGCGGCCCGGCACGGCGGCCGACGGACAGGCGGCGTCCGGTGACGAGCCGGCGAAGTCCGGTGACCGGTCGGCCAAGCCCGGTGACGAGTCGGCGAAGTCGGGTGCCGAGTCGGAGAAGGCGTCCGACGCCAAGGCCTGACCGGCCTCTTATGCCGCACTGAGCCGGGGCCAGGCACACTGGGAGTATGACGAATGGCGCTCAGACCCCCAGGTCCCCCGCCCGGCCTCCGCGCTCCCGGCTGCGCACGTTCCTGCCGCTGGGCGTCGCCGCCTGGCTCGTGCTGGAGATCTGGCTGCTGATCGTGGTGGCGGGCGCGTCCAGCGGCTTCGTGGTCTTCCTGCTCCTGGTCGCCGGCGTGGTCCTCGGCTCCGTGGTCATCAAGGCGGCGGGCCGCCGGGCCTTCCGCAACCTCACGGAGACGCTCAACCAGCAGCAGTCGGGCATGGGATCCGGCATGCCGCCTGAAGCCCGCCCGAACAGCGAGGGCAATGGCCTGATGATGCTGGGCGGGCTGCTCCTGATCCTGCCCGGCCTGATCTCGGACGCGCTCGGCCTGCTCATGCTGCTGCCCCCCGTCCAGAAGGCGGTGAGCCGGTACGCCCAGCGGACGGTGGAGCGCAAGCTCCGGGACGCCGGTCCCGGCACCCTGGGCGACGCCTTCCGCCAGGCGAGGATGCACCGCCCGGACGGCAAGGTCCTCCAGGGCGAGGTCATACGGGACGATCCGGACGACGCCCCGCAAGGCCCCCGCCCTCCACTGACGCGCTGAGCCCGCGGACACGACAAAACCGCAGGTGCCGTACATGAAGCTCATGTACGGCACCCGCGGTTGTTCGGTTGTGTCGCCTACGGTTTCCCGCTACGCACTCTTGCGGCTGTCTCGCGGATGCACCGCGATGTTCATCGCGCCGGAGCGCAGAACGGCCAGACGCTCCTCGAGGACCTCTTCGAGCTCCTCGCGGGTGCGTCGCTCCATCAGCATGTCCCAGTGCGTACGCGCGGGCTTGGCCTTCTTCTCCTCAGGGCCGTCGCCGTCAACCAGGAGTGCCTGGGCCCCGCAGACCTTGCACTCCCACTCCGGCGGGATCTCCGCCTCGACCGAGAAGGGCATCTCGAATCGATGCCCCTTCTCGCATGCGTACTCCACGGCCTGGCGCGGGGCCAGGTCGATGCCGCGGTCCGTCTCGTAGCTGGTCACCACGAGGCGCGTGCCGCGAAGAGCTCGCTCACTCATGAATCGTGCCTCCCGGGCTTGTCGCCCACAGGACAGGTGTCGCTGTCGTCGTCATCCGGTCAACGTCCGGGCGGCGGTAAAGATTCCCGTTCCGACTCCCGATCCGGGCCCTGCGTCGCCGTCGCAGCCGCAGCCTTGCAACCAGTGCAGTACCCGCCGACGTCCGGTTTGTCACCTCCGCTGGCAGAGGTGACATAGCGATTCGGCACCTTTGACGCGCAGTAACGGTACGCCTGGCAGGCCAAACGCGTACACTACAGCCCTTTCGCGCCGAGTGCTAAATCCTTTCGGGTACCGGGTTGCCCGCGTCGCCGATCGCCCGCCGCACCGGGACCCGCGCGAGCAGCGCGAACCCGATGACGAAGAACGCCACCAGCGAGATGATGGCGTCCCGGTAGCTCCCGGTCAGCTGGTAGGTCAGCCCGAAGAGCAGCGGTCCCAGCCAGCTCATCCCGCGGTCGCTCAGCTCGTACGCCGAGAAGTACTCGGCCTCCTTGCCCGGCGGGACCAGATGGGAGAACAGGGAACGGGACAGCGCCTGGCTGCCGCCCAGGACGAGCCCGATCCCGGCGGCCAGCACGAAGAACCACACCGGCGCCCCGGCCGGCAGGAAGTACCCGGCCGCGAGGGTCACCGTCCAGGCGACCAGCGAGCCGAGGATCGTGCGCTTCGCCCCGTACCTGCGGGCCAGCCGGCCCAGCGCCAGCGCGCCCGCCACCGCCAGCACCTGGACCAGCAGGATCGCCACGATCAGCGTGGACTGCCCGAGGTCCAGTTCCTCGGAGCCGTAGACCGAGGCCTGGGAGATCACCGTCTGGATGCCGTCGTTGTAGACGAGGTACGCCAGCAGGAAGGCCAGCGTCAGCGGGCGGCGCCGCATGTCCCGGACCGTCGCCGCGAGCTGCCGGAAGCCGGGCAGCGCCGCCTCCCGGGCCACCGCACGCCGATCACGCAGCCGCCGGAGCGGAATGAGCGCGAAGGCGCCCCACCACAGCCCCGCCGACGCCAGGCAGATGCGGACCGCCGCGCTCTCGCTCAGCCCGAAGGAGTCGTGGCCGGTGTAGAGGACCAGGTTGACGATCAGAACCAGGGAGCCGGCCGCGTAGCCGAAGGCCCAGCCGCGGGAGGAGACCGCGTCGCGCTCCTCGGGCGGGGCGATCTGGGGCAGGTAGGAGTTGTAGAGCATCATGGCGACCGACTGCGCCGCGTTGGCGACGACCAGGAGCAGGCCGCCCAGCAGATAGCGGTCGCCGTCGAGGAAGAACATGGCGGTCGTCGCCGCGGCGCCGGTGTACGCGGCGGCGGCCAGCAACGGCTTCTTGCGGCCCGAGCGGTCCGCCGCCGCGCCCACCAGCGGCATCACCAGCACCGCCACGATCACCGAGAGCGACACCGAATACGCGAAGAACGACCCGGCGCGCACCGGTATGCCCAGGGGGTGGACATAGCCGTCCGCGTCCGCCGCCGATTCGGCGACCGAGGTCAGATAGGGACCCAGGAACACGGTGAGCACGCTCGTCGAGTAGACGGAGCACGCCCAGTCGTAGAAGTACCAGCCGCGCTGCTCGCGCCGGCGTTCGGCGGCTGGATCGGCCCCGTCTGCCGCGTCCGTCCGCAGGGTGTCGGTGCCCACCGTGCCCTCGCCTTCCCCGTGAACGCGCACCGTCCGCGGGGCACGGCCGGGCTCATCCCCAGACGCCGCGGTCCTCCATGACCTTGCGCAGTGTGTCGATGTGATCGGTCATGATGCCATCCACTCCCAGGTCCAGGAGCCGGTGCATGCGGTCCGGATCGTTGACCGTCCAGACGTGCACCTGCAGCCCGCGCGCGTGGGCGGCGTGGACGAAGCGGTGGTCCACCACCCGGACGCCCGACTGCGCCTCGGGGACCTGCGCGGCCACCGCCGAGCGGCGCAGCGCGGCAGGTACGCCCCAGGAGCGCAGCCGCAGACCGAGGATGCCCCGGGTGCCGTACGAGGTGGCCAGGCGGGGGCCCGCGAGTCGCTGGGCGCGGACCACGCGCGCCTCGGAGAACGAGCCGACGCAGATCCGGTCCCAGGCGTCCTTCCGCCCGATCAGCTCCAGGAGGGGGCGCAGCGCGGGCTCCGCCTTCACGTCGATGTTCCAGCGCACCTCGGGGAAGGTGTCCAGGAGGTCCTCGAAGAGCGGTACGGGTTCCTCGCCCGCCACGCGCGCGTGGCGCACGCGCTCCCACGGCAGGTCGGCGATCCGCCCGGCCCCGTCCGTCACCCGGTCCAGGGTCGCGTCGTGGAAGGCGACGAGCCTCCCGTCCCGCGTGGCGTGTACATCGGTCTCGATGTACCGGTAGCCCGCCTCGACCGCGCGGCGGAACTGCCGCAGCGTGTTCTCCAGGCCGTCCGCCGCCCCGCCCCGGTGGGCGAAGGCTATGGGGCCGGGATGGTCCAGGTAGGGGTGGCGTATCGGGGTGGTCACCGACGCAGTATCGCGCGCCGGGGTTGACCGGCGGCAACCACCGTGCTGCCGTCCGGTGCCGCCGGTACGGCGAACACGCGCAGGAACACCTGGGCGAGCGGGCCGATCGACACGGCGTAGAGCAGGGTGCCCAGTCCGACCGTGCCGCCGAGGGCGAAGCCCGTCACCACGACGGTGATCTCGACGACGGTCCGCACCAGGCGCACCGAGAGCCCCGTGCGCCGGTTCAGCCCCGTCATCAGGCCGTCCCGCGGTCCCGGGCCGAAGCGGGCGGCGATGTACAGCCCGGTCGCCGCGCCGTTCAGGACGATGCCCGCCACCGTCGCCGCGATCCGCAGAGTCCAGCCGTGGGCGTCCGGGACGACGCCCAGCGTGGCGTCCATCGCGGCGCCGATCACGAGCACGTTGGAGACGGTGCCGAGGCCCGGCCGCTGGCGCAGCGGGATCCACAGCAGCAGCACCACGGCGCCCACGACGGTCAGGACCACGCCCATCGACAGCCCGGTGTGTTCAGCGAGGCCCTGGTGCAGCACGTTCCACGGCTCCAGCCCGAGCCCGGACCTGACCAGCAGCGCCGAACTCGCGCCGTAGAGCACGAGACCGCCGTAGAGCTGGGTCAGCCGCCGCGTGAGTCGCCTTGACTGGCCCGACTGGCCCGACTGCCTGGACTGACTGGACAAGAGGTGCCCCCTGGGTGGTGGTAGTGGCCTGCCACATGACACCCTGTGGCTTGGGAAGAAGAGTCAACCATGGCCAATTCGGGGAAGGTGGACTGATTTCCATGGCGCAATGGACCTCGGCTGTGGGAGCGGGACAGCTCGCCCGACTGCTCGGCTCCCAGCAGGACCGGCCGGCCGGCCCCGGCACCCGCCGCCCGCCGGCCTACCGCGCACTCGCCGACGGCATCCGGCTGCTCGTGCTGGAGGGCCGCGTCCCGGTCGCCGCCCGGCTGCCCGCCGAACGGGAACTGGCCCTCGCCCTGACCGTCAGCCGCACCACCGTCGCCGCCGCCTACGAGGCGCTGCGTGCCGAGGGCTTCCTGGAGTCCCGGCGGGGCGCGGGCAGCTGGACCGCGGTGCCGGCCGGGAACCCGCTGCCGGCCCGGGGGCTCGAGCCGCTGCCGCCCGAGGCCCTCGGCTCGGTGATCGACCTGGGCTGCGCGGCGCTGCCCGCACCCGAGCCCTGGCTCACCCGCGCGGTGCAGGGCGCCCTCGAGGAGCTGCCGCCGTACGCGCACACGCACGGCGACTATCCGGCCGGACTGCCCGCGCTGCGCGCGATGATCGCCGAGCGCTACACCGCGCGGGGCATCCCCACCATGCCCGAGCAGATCATGGTGACCACGGGGGCGATGGGCGCGATCGACGCCATCTGCCACCTCTTCGGAGGCCGCGGCGAGCGCATCGCCGTCGAGTCCCCGTCCTACGCCAACATCCTCCAGCTGATGCGCGAGGCCGGGGCCCGGCTGGTGCCCGTCGCGATGGCCGAGGGGCTCACCGGCTGGGACGTGGACCGCTGGCGCCAGGTGCTGCGCGACGCCGCACCCCGCATCGCCTACGTCGTCGCCGACTTCCACAACCCCACCGGCGCGCTCGCCGACGACGACCAGCGGCGGCGGCTGGTGGACGCGGCCCGGTCCGCGGGGACGGTGCTCGTGGCCGACGAGACGATGAGCGAGCTGTGGCTGGACGAGGGCGTCGAGATGCCGCGCCCCGTGTGCGCCTTCGACCCGGCCGGGTCCACCGTGATCACCGTGGGCTCCGCGAGCAAGGCATTCTGGGCCGGGATGCGCATCGGCTGGGTCCGTGCCGCGCCCGACGTGATCCGCAGCCTGGTCGCCGCGCGGGCGTATGCCGACCTGGGCACACCGGTGCTGGAGCAGCTCGCCGTGAACTGGCTGTTCAGCACCGGCGGCTGGGAGCAGGCCGTGGCGGTGCGCCGCGAACAGGCCCGGCAGAACCGGGACGAGCTGGTGGCGGCGGTACGGCGGGAGCTGCCGGACTGGGAGTTCGAGGTGCCCCGGGGCGGGCTCACCCTGTGGGTGCGGACCGGAGGCCTGTCGGGTTCCCGGCTCGCCGAGGCGGGTGAGCGGGTGGGGGTCCGCGTCCCGAGCGGGCCGCGCTTCGGCGTCGACGGCGCCTTCGAGGGATACGTCCGACTGCCGTTCACGGTCGGCGGCGCGGTGGCCGAGGAGGCGGCGGTACGACTGGCCGCCGCGGCCCGGCTGGTGGAGAACGGGGGCGTCGGCGGCGGCGAGGCCCCCCGGACGTTCGTGGCCTAGGGCCGGTCCGAGGGGGCCGGGGCGGAGCGGTGGGTCGGGCCGCCCCGGCCACGGGGTCAGGAGGAGGTCTCCGCCGCGACGGCCTCGGCGGGGACCGGGTCAGCGGGAGCCGGCTCGGCCGGTGTCCCGGCCGTCGCCTTCTCCGCCGTCACCGGGGTCGGCTCCGTGTCCGACGCGGTCTCCTCCGGCTCGCTCGCGACCACGATGACCGGGGCGTCCTTCTTCTCCATGGAGACGGCCTTCACCTTGGCCTCCGCCACGGCCTCGGCCTCCGCCTCCGCCTCCGCCTCCGGAGGAAGGGGGGCCTGCTCCCCGTCCGCCGGTGTCGTGCGCGGGGGGAGCAGGTCGAGCACCGCCTGCCGGTGTGCCTCGCTGGTCGCGTCGTCGTAGGGGTCGGGAGTGGCCGGAACCTGGAGACGGTGCACCGGGCCGGTGCCCAGGCGGGCGTATCCGCGCCCGGGCGGGACCTGGGTGAGGGGCGTGGTGTGCGGGGGAGCGCCCAGCGCGTTCGCCAGCTCCTCGGCGGTGGCCGGGCCGAGCACGACACGCGCGCGCGTGTGCTGCCGTACGGCGTCGGTGAGGCCGTCCAGGGCGTCCAGCTGGTCGGCGACGACCACCGTCACGTTCGCGGCCCGGCCGTGCCGCAGCGGGATCTGGAGCAGGGTCTGCGGGTCCCGGCGGCCGCCCGTGGCGGCGAGGTGCGTGAACGCGGTCGGACGGTCCAGGAAGATCCACAGGGGTCGCCGGGTGTCGTCCGGTGCGGCCAGACCCTGCTGGCGGGCCTGGTTGACGGAGATCAGCCGCCGCTCCGTCTCGGCCGCGGCCCACTCCAGGCTGGTCAGCGCGCCGGTGAGGCCGCACTCCACGGCCAGGACGCCGTCCCGGCCGACCAGGCAGGCGTACTCCCCGGTGCCGCCGCCGTCGACGATCAGCAGGTCGCCGTGGTGCAGCGCCTGGAGGGCGACCGAGCGCAGCAGGGTGGACGTGCCGGTGCCGGGCTGCCCCAGGACCAGCAGGTGGGGCTCGGTCGAGCGGATGCCGGTGCGCCAGACGACCGGCGGTACGTCCCGCTGCTCCACGCCGTGGGTGAGCGGGAGCGTGCGCTGGACCCGGGTCGGGTCGGTGAACCCGAGGACGGTCTCGCCGGGAGCCGTCACGAAACGCTGGGCGGCGATGTCGGTGGGCAGCGCCGCGAGCACGTCGACGCAGAGGTGGTTGGCCTCCTCGTCCCACGTGAAGTGGTACTCACGGCCCCGGCCGGACTTCGCGGTGAGCAGGTGCTCGATCCGGGCCCGGGACTCGGCCTCCCCGTCGGTGAAGTAGGCGGGGTAGCGGATCACGAGGTGGGCGACGCGGCCGTCGTCGTCGAACTCGTACGCCGGGAACGCCTTCTCCCACCCGCCGCCGTGGGCGTACAGGGGGTCGGGGTCCTCCGCGAGGGAGAAGTACGGGACCAGCGCCTCGTAGAGCGACTGCAGGCGCCTGGCCCGGGTGTCGTCGTCGGCGCCCACGGGCGCCGCCGGGGTGCGCTCCCTGCCCTGCCAGGCTGCCGCCGCCATCAGGACGATGACGGCGAGCAGCGGGCCGTACGGCACGAGCGCCACCACCAGGACCACCGAGGCCACCAGGAACAGCAGCGCGCCGCGCCGGTCCTTGGGGGTCTCGGTCCATCTGCGCCGCGCGGCCGCGGCCAGTCGGCGCAGACCGCGGGCGATCGTGATCAGCGGCTGGAGGACGTCGGTGGCGCTGTCGGCCGCCGTCCGGGCCAGCTCCCGGCTCCGGGCGAGCTGTGCGCCGCCGTTGCTCAGAATGCGGGGGAGGGGCCGCCGGGCCACTGCTGCCTCCTGGAGGTGCGTACGTGCGGATGTCGGGCGGTGGAGCGGGGCCGTCAGAACTTGATGCCGCCGAGGAGACCCGCCAGGCTCTCGCCGCCTGCCTTGATGCTCGGGGCGATGGCCGTACTCGCGAGGTAGAACCCGAAGAGGACGGCGACGAGCGCGTGGGAGGCCTTGAGGCCGTCCTTGCGGAAGAAGATGAAGACGACGATGCCGAGCAGGACCACGCCTGAGATCGAGAGGATCATGTGAGTTCTCCTGGTTCACGGGGACAGTCACCATGAGTACTTCCAGGCTCACAGCATGTATCCATACGATAAAAGGTGCAAATGGGGGAAATTTGACTGAATTGCCCCAAGTGGCGTAGAGGTCCTTGGTCCGCTCGGGTGCCCCGCGAGCCAGTACCCTGGCGGTTCACCCGCACCGCCGCACCGCTCGTGGCCGTGCGTACACGTTGTCCCCGGCGTTCGTCAGGCTCGGACGAGCGTCACGTCGGTACTGAGAGGTGGTCCGGCCGATGAGCGAAGCCCCCGACCCCGAGGTCGTGGAGCTGGCGACCAAGATCTTCGATCTGGCCCGGCAGGGGCGGACCGAGGAGCTGGTCGCGTACGTGGACGCCGGTGTACCGGCCGACCTCACCAACGACCGCGGCGACTCCCTCGTCATGCTCGCCGCCTATCACGGGCACGCCGACGCGGTGCGCGCGCTGCTGACCCGTGGCGCCGACGCCGACCGCGTCAACGACCGGGGTCAGACACCGCTCGCCGGAGCCGCCTTCAAGGGGGAGACGGACGTGATCAAGGCGCTGCTGGAGGCCGGCGCGGACCCGGCGGCGGGCACGCCGTCGGCCGTCGACACGGCGCGGATGTTCGCTCGGACGGACCTGCTGGAGCTGTTCGGCGCCCGGTGACGGGACCGTGGCGAGGGCCGTGTCCGGGTCCACTCCACATTTTTCTGACCAGGGAAAACACTGAAAACGGGGGAGGCGGTACAGGGCCGCCGAAATTTCGGTCGCGGCAGATGTGACCGCCGGGCCATCATGACGACGTGGTTCACGGACGTGATGGCTGGGCAGGTGTTGCCGCACCGCGCGGGCCGTGACACGGCCCGCAAGGGCCACCGACGAGAGGCAGAGGAACATGGTCTTCAGCAAGCAAGAGACGGCGGGCGCTCCGACGTGTTGGCGCACGGCCAGGTAACGCGTGCTCCCCGGTTGCGTCGACGCTTGATGTGAGGCTGTTTCCCATGTTCGATCCGGTCATAGCGCCCAGCGGTACGCTGCTCGGCCTGCTTCAGCGGGGTCGCGGCGACGGCACGCTGCACGCGCTCACCGCTCCGCGCGCCGAAGCGCTCGCGGCACTGAACCACTGTGTGCTCCACGACCCCCGCCACGACTGGCAGGTCGAGAACCGCTCCCTCTACTACGCCCGCCTCTACCTCGACCTGAACGGCGAGCTGGACGCGATCGAGGCCCACCTCTTCGACCCCGAGGACGTCCTGGACGCCGACGAGTCGCGCACCGGGCTGGCCCTCGCGGTCCTCGGTCACCTCGCCTCCTACGGCAGGCTGGACGCGCTCCGGCTGCTGCGCCGGTACGCCGCACATGGCGTCAACTGGGCGTGGGCCCTGGACGAGCTGGCGCTGCGCGACGACGACGCGGGGCTGCGCGCCCTGGCCGCGCCCGTCCTGGCCCGCTTCCCGCGCGACGCCGAGGGCGAGGCCGAGCTGGCCGCCGCGGTGCGGGACGCCTTCGAGCCCCGGCCCTGGCGCCTGTGGGCCGACGACCCCCGCGAATTGATCGCCACGCGCGTGCGCGCCGCCCAGGAGACGGGCTGCTTCGACCGCTGGCAGCGCCAGATGAACTCCACCGGACCGCGTCCCGGCTGGAGCGTGCGAGCCGTGTTCGAGTGGGCCGAGCAGGGCGTCGAGCGCGGCACCCCGCTCCACGTGCCGGCCGCGCGCTGCCTCACGGCCGTCGCCGGGCCCGAGGACCGGCCCGAGATCGTCGAGGCCGCGCGGTCGGGCACCGAGGGCGCCCGCTGCACCGCCCTGCGCTATCTCGCCGACAGCAATGATCCGGACGTCCTCGACCTGATCGAGGGCGCCGTGGCCACGGGCTCGACACCGGTCGTCGAGGCCGCCGTCGCCGCCTACGAGCGCATGCGCAGCCTCGCCGCCGTCGACCGGGCCCGCGGCTGGGTGCACCGGCCCGACGCCCTGGGGGCCGCCGCCGGACGGGTGCTCGCCTGCCGGGGCGCCGCCCAGGACCGCGATCTCGTGCTCGCGGCGCTGCGGGAGGCGGTACGCGGCGAAGGCCCCGACGCGCCGACCCTGTGGACCCTCGTCGACGGCACCGGGCGGCTCGGTATCGCCTGTGCCGCGCCCGTACTGCGCCACATCTACCGCGAGACCGCCTCCTCCCACCTGCGCGGCCGGGCCGCCCGCGCGCTGGCCGCCACCGACCCGTCCTTCGCGGCGGGCTTCGCCATCGAGTGCCTGTGGGACTGCGAGGAGACCACCCGCGAGATCGCCGCACGCCATGCCGAGACCGGCGACAACCGCGTCGTCGAACGGCTGCGCAGGCTCGCCGCCGACCCGGCCGAGGAGGACGAGGTCCAGACGGCGGTACGCAGCCGCTTCGGACCGGACGCGCCCGCCGTGTGAGCGCCACGGGCGCCGGTCCGACCGGGCCCCGCACCGGGCGCGCGGCTCCAGCCCGAGGCGCTCCGGATGAACGGCGGACGGACCGCGGCTCAGTCAGGCGTGGCCGCGCCCACTCCGACGGGCGGGGTCAGCGCCCCCGTACTCCCAAGAAGCGCACCGGTGTGCCCGGTGACGCCTGGGCCGCCGCCGGGAGGTCGGCGGTGCGCACGACGCCGATCACCGGATAGCCGCCGGTCGTCGGGTGGTCGGCCAGGAACACCACCGGCCGCCCGTCGCGCGGCACCTGCACCGCGCCCAGTACCGTGCCCTCGCTGGGGAGTTCGCCCGGGCGAGCGCGTTCCAGGGCGGGTCCGTCCACGCGCAGTCCGATGCGGTTGCTCGCGGAGGACACCCGGTACGCGCGCGAGGTGAACGCCCGTACCGCCTCCGGCGTGAACCAGTCGGCGCGCGGACCCGGCGTCACCCGCAGGACCAGCTCCGCCGGAGGAGCCGGCTGTGGAGCGACGTCCACGCGCGCGTACCGCCCGCCCGGCCGTCCCAGGGGAAGCACCTGTCCGTCCGCGAGGGGCGGCGGGCCGAGGCCGGACAGCAGGTCGGTGGAGCGGCTGCCGAGGACCGGCTCGACGAGGACGCCGCCCCGGACGGCCACGTAGGAGCGCACCCCGCGGTCCGCCGCCCCGGCGTCGAGCAGCGCGCCGGGCGGCACGGCGACCGGAGCGCCCCAGGACACCGGCCGTCCGTCCACCGTCACCGGGCAGGGGGCGCCGCCGACCGCCACCGTCAGCGCGCACCGCGCGCGCAGCGCACAGCCGGTGAGCGTGGTCTCCAGGACGGCGGCCCCGGGCGGATTGCCGACCAGCCGGTTGACCAGCGCCGCCGCGGGTGCGTCGAGCGCCCCGGAGTGGGGGACGCCGAGGTGGGCGTGGCCGGGCCGGCCCCGGTCCTGCACGGTGGTCAGGGCCCCGGCGCGGACGACCGCGAGCGCACGGTCCGTCATGGACCCCCCTGGCGTCCTCGGGGGACGAACCGCACACGCGTGCCCGGCGACAGCAGCGCCGCCGGAACGCGCCTGTGGTCCCACAGCACGGCGTTGGTGGAGCCGATCAACTGCCAGCCGCCCGGCGACGAGCGCGGGTACACGCCCGTGTACGGCCCCGCCAGCGCCACCGAACCCGCCGGGACGGCGGTGCGCGGGGTGTCCCGGCGCGGCACGTCGTAGCGCGCCGGCAGGCCGGTCAGATAGCCGAAGCCCGGTGCGAACCCGCAGAAGGCGACCCGGAACTCGGTGCCCGCGTGGATGCGTGCCACCTCGTCCGCCGCGACGCCCCAGTGCGCGGCCACGTCGGCCAGGTCCGGGCCGTCGTAGCGGACCGGGATCTCGACGACGTCCCCCGCGCGCGGGGGAGCGGGCGGCACCTCGGCGGCCGTCAGTTCGGCCGCGAGCCCGACCGGGTCGGCGAGGCCGTCGAGGAGGACGGTGCGGGCCGCCGGGACGATCTCCCGGGCCACGAGCGTGCCCTCCGCGCGGCGCCGCGACAGCTCCGCGTGCCACGCCTCGGCCTCCTCGCCCGAGGACACCTCGACGAGCAGGGCGTGGTCGCCGACCCGCAGGACGTTCACGAGAAGGGCTCCACCCGGACTCCGGACGCCTCCAGCCGCTCCCGAATCCGGCGCGCCAGTTCCACCGCCCCGGGCGTGTCGCCGTGCACGCACAGGGAACGCGCCCTCACCTCGACCACGGCCCCCGAGCGGGCGGTGACCGTGCCGGCGCGGGCCAGCCGCACCGCGCGCTCCACGACGGCGTCCGGGTCGGCGATCACGGCGCCCTCCTGCCCGCGCGGCACGAGCGTGCCCCCGTCCGTGTAGGCCCGGTCCGCGAACGCCTCCGGGACCACCGGCAGCCCCGCCCGCCCCGCCCGTTCCAGCACGCGGGAGCCGGGCAGCCCGAGGACGGGCAGCGTGCCGCCCGCCAGGAGCACCCCGTCCACGACCGCGGCGGCCTGCTCCTCGTCCCCGACCACCCGGTTGTAGAGGGCGCCGTGCGGTTTGACGTACGCCACGCGCGTGCCCGCCGCGCGGGCGAAGACCTCCAGGGCGCCGATCTGGTAGGCCACCTCGGCCGCCAGTTCGGCGGGCGGCACGTCCATCGCGCGCCGCCCGAAACCTGCCAGGTCCCGGTAGGAGACCTGGGCGCCGACCACCACGCCCCGCTCCGCCGCCAGCTCGCAGACCCGGCGCATGGTGGCCGGGTCACCGGCGTGGAAGCCGCAGGCGACGTTGGCGCTGGTGACGACGGACAGCAGCCCCTCGTCGTCGGTGAGCCGCCAACGCCCGAAGCCCTCGCCGAGGTCCGCGTTCAGGTCGATCGAGGTCATGTCTCCAGTGTCCCCGGTGCCGTGGCCGCGGGCGGTCCGGGACCCGTGCCGTGGCATCCGGATCACACCACGCGGTACTGCTCGTCACGGGCGTCGGTGAGGAACATCTGCCCCGGCGCGTGGGTGAGCGCGAAGGGCGGCCGCGAGGCCATGACCGCCGCCTGCGGGGTCACGCCGCAGGCCCAGAACACCGGGATGTCATCCGGCTCGCGGTCCACCGCGTCGCCGAAGTCGGGCCGGTCCAGATCGTCGATGCCCAGCGCCGACGGGTCGCCGCAGTGCACCGGGCTGCCGTGCACCGCCGGGAGCAGACTGCTCTCGTGGATCGCCGCCGACAGGTGCGCGGGCGGCACCGGGCGCATCGACACCACCATCGGCCCGCGCAGCCGTCCGGCCGGACGGCACCTGCGGGAGGTGACGTACATCGGGACGTTGCGGCCCTGCTCGACGTGGCGGATCGGGACGCCCGCCGAGGCCAGTGCCCACTCGAAGGTGAAGCTGCACCCGATCAGGAACGTCACCAGGTCGTCCCGCCAGTGCTCCAGCACGTCCGTCGGCTCGTCCACCAACTCGCCGTCCCGCCAGACCCGGTAGCGCGGCAGATCGGTGCGCAGGTCCGCGCCGTCGGCGAGCACGGTGGTCCACGACCCGGCGTCCGTGACGTCGAGCAACGGGCAGGGCTGCGGATTGCGGGTGCTGAACAGCGGCATGTCGTACGCCCAGTCGGCGGGCACCGAGATCAGGTTGGCCTGGGTGTGGCCGGCGGCGACCCCGGCCGTGGGGCCGGACAGCCCCTTCCGGAAGCGGGCGCGGGCCGTTTTCGGGCTCCACGTGTGCGCGTGCTCGTCGACGAGGGCGAGCGGACGGTCCCCGGTCGCGGAGTGCGGGTGGTTCATGCCAGTTCCTTTCCGCGCGTCTCCGGCAGACCCAGCAGGGCCAGTGCCGCGATGCCGTAGCCGATGGCGCCGAAGACCAGCGCGCCGCCCACGCCCCAGCTGTCGGCGAGGAAGCCGACCGCGGTGGGGAAGACGGCGCCCACGGCGCGTCCGGTGTTGTACGTGAAGCCCTGGCCCGCGCCCCGCACCGCCGTCGGGTACAGCTCGCTCAGGTACGAACCGAACCCGCTGAAGATGGCCGACATGCAGAAACCGAGCGGGAAACCGAGCACCAGAAGCAGGGTGTTGGCGCCGCTGGGGATGTTCGCGTACGCCAGGATGCAGATGGCCGACAGCAGCGCGAAGAGCCAGATGTTGCGCCTGCGGCCCAGCACGTCGGTGAGCACTCCGCCGGTGAGATAGCCCAGGAAGGCGCCCGAGATGAGGAACGTCAGGTAGCCGCCGGTGCCGACGACCGACAGGTCGCGCTCGTCCTTCAGGTACGTCGGCACCCAGGTGGCGAGGGTGTAGTAACCGCCCTGGACCCCGGTCGAGAGCAGGCTCGCGAAGAGCGTGACGCGCAACAGCCCCGGTGAGTCCGCCGTGCCCGGCTTGAAGATCGCCGCGAACGACCCCTTGCCGGCGCCCTTCTCCCGGACCTCGGCGGCCCGCGGCGCGTCGTGGACACTGCGCCGCACCCACACCACGAGCAGCGCCGGCAGCGCGCCCGTCCAGAACATGACGCGCCAGGCCAGGTCGTCACCTGCCAGCGAGAACACCAGCGTGTACACGATCACCGCGAGTGCCCAGCCCACGGCCCACGAGCTCTGGATCGCGCCGAGCGTGCGCCCGCGGTGCCTGGGGCTCGCGTACTCGGCGACCAGGATCGCGCCGACCGCCCACTCACCGCCGAAGCCGAGGCCCTGGAGGGCGCGGAAGACGAGCAGCGTCTCGTAGTCGGGCGCGAAGCCGCAGGCCACCGTGAAGACCGCGTAGGTGATCACGGTGAGCAACAGCGCCTTGACCCGGCCGACGCGGTCCGCCAGCACACCCGCGAGTGCGCCGCCGACCGCCGAGACGACCAGGGTGACGGTGGTGAGCAGGCCGGTCTGACCGCTGTCCAGACCGAAGTACGCGGCCAGCGCGACCATGGTCAGCGGCAGCGTGAAGTAGTCGTACGAATCGAGGGCGTAGCCGCCGAACGCGCCGCCGAAGGCGCGGCGGCCCCGCGGGCCGAGGGCACGCAGCCAGCCGAACGGGCCGTCTTCCGAGGCGTGTTCGGACGTGCCGGGAGGGCGGGTGTCGGCGGGGAGGGCCGGTGGGGGAGCCGGTGTGCTCATGGTGCACCTCGCAGTGGGAGGACGGGAGGGTGCTGGTCGAGCAGTACAGCGACGCTGCTTGGGCACCGTAGGGGATCGTTCAACGATCCCTCAATACCCCTGTTGTTTCGTTCTGGCATCTGCGATTGAATTCCGGGCATGGCAGAGCAGTTGACGGGACTGGCCGACGACCGCGCCCTCCTCGGGCGGACCAGCACCGCCGAGCGGGTCTCGGACATCCTCAGGAGCCGGATCGCCGAGGGCTACTTCCCACCCGGGACCCGGTTGTCCGAGGACAGCATCGGTGGCGCCCTCGGCGTCTCCCGCAACACCCTGCGCGAGTCGTTCCGCCTGCTCACGCACGAACGCCTGCTCGTCCACGAGCTGAACCGGGGCGTCTTCGTCCGGGTCCTCACCGTCGAGGACGTCGAGGACATCTACCGCACCCGCTCCCTCGTCGAGTGCGCCGTCGTCCGGGGCCTCGGCGAGCCGCCGTACCCGCTGGACGGGCTCGCCGAGGCCGTCGAGGACGGGCGGCGGTCGGCCCGCGAAGGTGACTGGAAAGGCGTGGGTACGGCCAACATCCACTTCCACCGGGAACTGGTGGCCCTCGCCGGCAGCGAACGCACCGACGAACTGATGCGCAGCGTCTTCGCCGAACTGCGTCTCGCCTTCCACGTCGTGGACGACCCGCGGCGCCTGCACGAGCCGTACATCGCCCGGAACGCGGAGATCCTCACGACCCTGGAGAGCGGCGAGCGCGAGAAGGCGGCGCGGCTGCTCGCGGTCTATCTGGAGAACTCGCTGGAGCGCGTCGTGGAGGTCTACCTGCGGCGGGTCGGGGACGAAGGGTAGGACCGGCGACACGACGGCCCACGGCACGGCGGCCGACCGCCGTGCCCGAGGGGGCCCATCTGCGCCGTTTGGGCCGATGTCAGACCGAGGACCTAGTCTGTGCACCGTGACTTCGCCTGCATCGACGGACAGCGTTCCGCCCCAGCTCAGCGCGGGGCCGCGCCCCGCCCCGGGCCCGGCCGCCGACGAGGGCCTGGCGCGGCGGCTGCGCGCGCTCGCCTGCACGGCGCCGCTGCACGACCTCGACGCGCGCAAGGCCAACCTCGCCGGCGAGTACTCCGTGTACGGCATGGCGGAGGTCGCCCTCGCCGCCATCGACCTCGTCACGCTGAACATGGACTTCGACACGGGCGCCGACCACGACCAGATAGTGGCCAGGCTGATCCCGCGCGTCGCCGCCCAGGCCCCGAGCCGCCCCGCCGCCGAGCACGAGCGGGTGGCCCGCTGGGTCCTGGAGAACCTGATCAACGTCGGCAGCGTGGACCGCGGCTTCCGCGCGGTGTACGGCACCTTCGGCCCCGACGGCACCTATGTGCGCCGCGACTACGACTTCAAGCTGCTCGAAGAGGTCCCCGGCCCCGGCGGCACCGTCTACCTGCGCACCACGGACGAGGCGGTCAACGTCCTCGTCGGCGCCCTGGACACCGACGTCACCAGTGCCCAGATCGCCGCCGAGGTGAAGCTCGAGGTGCTGATCAGCCGCGGCCGCCTCGCCGACGCCCAGCTCGCCGCCGAACAGGCCCGGTACCGGACCGTCCAGTACTCCGAGACCCTGCGCCGCGCCCTGGACGCCACCCGGCGCAACGTCCGCGCGGTGGACTGGCTCACCGCCGTCCCCGACATGATCGCCGAGGCCCTGGACCACGTCGCCGACCGCTACCGGCACGAGAACGCGATCCTGACCAACATCCGCAAGGCCCGCGACGAGACCGAGGACGCCGAGCACAAGCGCCGCGCCGCCGAGCTGGTCGACATCGTCAAGGACTGCATCCGCCGCCACACCCAGCTCCAGTCCCGCCTCCTGGAGGCCGGCCCGCTCTTCCGCGCGGAACAGGACCGGCAGGCCTTCGCCACCCCCCTGACCACCTCCGGCCTCGACCTGTACGGCCATCTCGTCGCCCCCGTGCTGCCGTTGCCCGTGGAGCGGGCGCTGCGCGTCACCGACGCCTTCTTCGCTCGGGGCACCGGGCTGCGCACACCCGTCTCCGTCCGGGTCGGCGACCTCGTCGACATACTCCTCACCCCGCCGGTGGAGCGGGAGCACCTGGGCGCCGAGATGCCGGAGCCCGACCTGATCGCCACCCCGGACGACAGCCGTTTCAGCGAGGAGCAGCTCGCCGCCGCCATGGAGCTGCTCGACCTGCCGCACGACGCCCCGCGCCGCCTGTCCGGGCTGCTGGCCGACGCCCGCGCCCGCGACGCCGAACTGCCGTACCTCGTCGCCCTGCTCGCCGTCCACGCGGCCAGCCCGCCGGTCGGCACCGCCTACCGCCAGGGTGAGCCGAAGCTGCTGTTCGCCGTCGACGACGGCACCGAGCTGGACGACCCCGAGTTCGGCGGCGCCGACCTCATCGTCGGAACGGCACTGCTGGACGCGGCGGGAATGGCGGCGGACCGGACGGAGGCGGCATGACCGGACGGAACCACCGCTGCGACGGCCCCGCTCAGCACGTCGCCCACCACCACAGCCCCCACCCCCCGTCCCCAGCGACAGCACAGCGAGGAGTACCGACCGTGACCGAGCACGTCGACCGGAGCGAGCCGGAGGCGGGTGCCGCGCCGACCACCGCGGCCGTCACGCCCGCCGACGCCGCCGACGCGGCGCGGCTCGTCGCCTTCGGCCTCCAGCCCAAGCTGTTGCCCGCCCGCGACCAGGAGTACGCCGACCTGCTGCGCCGCTACCGCGAGGACCCGCCGTTCGCACGGCTCGCCGACGCCGTGGCGGCCGGCCTCGGGCTGGTCGTCCTGGAGGTGTCCCCGCGTGCGGGAATGGCCGTGACCGCAGCCGAGGACTCGGTCTTCGCGGTCCGCATGGGCGACTACGCGCGTCGCGCCGCCACCGACTCCGGCGACCGCTTCCTGCACGGCCTCGCCCACCTCGCCGTCGCCGCCATGGCCTACCCGCGCCCCGAAGACCTCGCCGACGACGGCTACATCGGCCGCGTCACGGTCAACGGCGTGGACGCGTTCGTCCGCCAGGCCTGCCGGAGACTCGAGGAGCGGGCCGAGCAGCAGGGCGAGAACACCGACCCGGCCACCGACGCCCCGGGCCTGGAGGCTGCGTGGCGGATCTGGGTCCGGCGCAGCGCGACCGGCGCCACCAAGGACGCGCGCAGACTTCCGGGCTCCACCACCGGCATCGTCGGCAAGGCCGCCGCGTTCCTCACCGAGTCCGGCTTCCTCCAGCGCACCGGCGACGACCACGGCGGCACCTACCGGACGACGGCCCGCTACCAGCTCCAGGTGCGTGACATGGCGGGCAGCGCCGCCATGACCGAGCTGCTGGACCTGGGTGTCGTCCCGGTCACCGACGGCACCGCGACGCTGCTGCCCGCCGAGGAGACGGACGACCTGGAGCTGGTCGCCGACGCCGGACTGCCCTTCCACTCCTCCTGACCCCACAGCCGCCCGACAGCCCCCGCCCCGTCCGAACGCCCCGCCCCGTCCGTCCCGACGTCCGAAGACTTACGAGAGTCCGCCATGTACGAGCTGTCCCGGGTCCGCCTCTACTCCATCGGACCCGCCGGTGCGCGCTACGCCGACACTGTGCTTGACCTGCGCGGTGTGGGCGAGCCCGTGCCCGACCCCGCACCCACCCAGGCGGAGTTCTTCGAGGAGGAGCCCGTCGGCCCGCCGCGCCGCCCCGCGCCCGCCGGCGTGCTCTTCCTGGAGAACGGCGGCGGCAAGTCCGTGCTCCTCAAGCTGATCTTCTCGGTGATGCTCCCGGGCCACCGCAACACCCTGGGCGGCGCCAGCTCCGGCGTGCTGCGCAAGTTCCTGCTCGCCGACGACTGCGGCCACGTGGTGCTGGAGTGGCAGCACGTGCAGACCGGCGAGTGCGTCGTCGTCGGCAAGGTCAGCGAGTGGCGCGGGCGGCAGGTCTCGGGCGACCCGCGGAAGTTCGCCGAGGCCTGGTACTCCTTCCGGCCAGGCCCCGGACTGACCCTGGACAACCTGCCGGTCGCCGAGGCCACCGCCGTACGACCGCCCGTCGAGGGAGCCTCAGGAGCGCAGGGCAGGCGGCGCACCATGAAGGGCTTCAGGGACGCGCTCACCGAGGCCGGCAAGGCCTACCCGCACCTGGAGGTGCACTGGGAGGAGATCCACGACCGCTGGATCGAGCACCTCGGCGACCTCGGACTCGACCCCGAACTCTTCCGCTACCAGCGCGAGATGAACGCCGACGAGGGCGAGGCCGCCGGTCTCTTCGCGGTCAAGAAGGACTCCGACTTCACCGACCTGCTGCTGCGGGCCGTCACCGACACCCGCGACACCGACGGCCTCGCCGACCTGGTCGGCGGCTTCGGCAACAAGCTGGGCCGGCGCGCCGAGCTGATCGCCGAACGCGACTTCACCGCCGGGTCCGTCGACCTCCTCGGCCGGATCGTCGAGGCCGCCGAGGCACGCACCCGCGCGCGGGACATCCACGCCGCCGCCGAACGCCGCACCAGGAACCTCGCCCGCCGGCTCACCGCGCGCGGCGCCCAGGAACGGGTGCGGGCCTCCGACCTCGCCCAGCGGGTCACGGCCGCCGCGTACGCCGTCACGCACGCCGAGTCCGCCCGCGACCGCAGCAACCTCATCGCCGCCGAACTCGCCTACCGGCACGCCTCCCTGGCCCTGACCGGCGCCGAGAAGGCCGCCGCCGCGCAGAAGCGCGAACTGGCCGAGGCCCGCACCCTGCACGCCGCCTGGCAGGCCGCCGAGGCCGTCCTGCGACACCGCGCCGCCGCCGACCGCGTCACCCGCGTCTCGGCCGCCATCCAGGAGGCCGAGCGGGACGCAGCCCCCGCCCTCGCCGCCCGCTCCAAGGCCGCCGTCGACCTCGTCCGCGCCCTGCACGCGGCGGCCGCGAAGGCCGAGGACCACGCCAACGAGGAGGAGGAGAGGTCCGCCGCCCTCCAGGAGGTCAGCGACGCCGCCCACCGGGACTCCACCACCGCCGCCACCGAGGCGCAGCGCGCCCGCAGCGAGGCCGGACACCTGCGCCAGCGCCTCACCGAGGTCGAACAGGAGACCGCCGAGGCCGTCCGCGCCGGCTGGCTGGACGACAGCGCGCCCGACGCCGACCCGGCCCGCGCCGCCCTCGCCGCCAGCGACGCGGAGAAGACGACCGTCGCCGCCTGGGACACCGCCCGCGAGGCGGCCCGCCGGGCCACCGAGCACGCCCGCGAGGCGGCCGCCGCCGAGAGCCGCGCCGAACTGACCGCGGCCCGCGCCGCGGACGCGGCCACCGCGGCCGAGCGCGCCCACGAGGGCGAGCGGCGCACCGCCGAGGCCCTGGCCGCGGAGGAACGGCTCGCCGAGCTGCTCGGCCTGGCCGCCGGGACCCGCCCGGGCATCCCCCAGCCCCGCCGGGACACCGACCGCGACGACCGGGCCGCCGCTCCCACCGCCCCGGACGGCGCGCTGACCCCCGAGGAACTCGACCGCTTCGCCGACGAACTGCGCGAACTGCTCGACGACACCGTCTCCTCCGCCGAACGCCAGCTGTTCGAGCTGCGCACCGCCGCCGCCGACGACTCCCGCATCCTCGGCGCGCTCGGCGACGGCGGTCTGCTGCCGCCGGGACCGGACGTGCTGGCCACGGTCGAGTTCCTCGGCGAGCACGGCATCCCCGCCCTGCCCGGCTGGCGCTACCTCGCCCAGGCCGTCGACCCCGCCGACCACGCGCGCGTGCTGGCCGCCCGCCCCGAGCTGGTCGACGGCGTGATCATCACCGACCCGGACTCGCACACCCGCGCCCGCGAGGTCCTCGGCGACGCGGCCCTGCTGCCGCGCTCCGCCGTCGCCGTCGGCACGGCCGCCGCCCTGCTCGCCCCGGCCCCGGCCCCCGAGTCGGACACCGGGGACGTCTTCCTCGTACCGCCGAACCCGGCCATGCACGACGAGCAGGCCGCCGACGAGGAGCGGCACGCGCTGCGCGCACGGGCGGGCGAGCGGGACGAGGAGATCCGCACCCTCGCCGCCCGCCTCGGCAAGGACCGCGAGCTGGCGGCCCGGCTCGCCTCCTGGCGCACCGGCTGCCCGGCCGGACGCCTCGCGGAACTCGCCAGGACCGCCGAGGAGGCCCGCGCCTTCGCCGAGGAGACCGAGGCCGAGCTGACCGAGGCCCGCACGCTGCGGGCCGAGGCCGACGAGAGCGCCGCCGAGGCCGTGCACCTGCGGGACGAGCGGCAGGAGGCCGCACAGAAGGCCCGCCGCGCCGCCGACGCCCTCGCCGGACTCGCCTTCCGGCTGCGCGAACGCGCCGGCTGGCAGGTCAGGCTCCGTGAACTGGCCGACGAGGGCGCCGAGTCCGAGGCCCGCGCCCAGGCCTGCCTGGAGCGGGCCCGAGCCGCCGACGAGGACCGGCGCGCCGCCCAGCGCGCCGCCGACGACGCCCGCCGCACGGCGCGGGCCCTGCGCGCCGAGCGCTCCGAGATCGCCGGCGCCCCCGACGACGTACCGGAAGAGGAGCCCGCAGACGGCGCCGGGGCGACGAAGCCGAAGGCGTCCCTGCCCGACCTCCGCGAGGCCTACCGCGCCGCGTCCCAGGTGTACGAGAAGGTCGGAGTCGGCGCCGACCTGCGCGCCGAACAGGCCCGCGCGGAGAGCGACGAGAGCGCGGCCCGCGCCGAGCTGGACCGGCTCAGCAACAAGGTCCGCACCCGCGCCGGAGCGCTCCTGGAATCGCCCGACGGCTCCGACGGCCCCTCCCGGCAGGCCGCCGTCGCCCGCGCCGAGGAACTGGTCCAGCTCCTGGAGACCCGTATGTCGAGCGCGAGCGAACAGCTCGGCCGGCTGCGCGGCGAGGCCGAACGGCACGCGCCCGAGGACGGCGACACCCACACCGACCTCCCCGAGGAGCTCCTGCCGCGCGACGCCGAGCACGCCCAGACCCTGCTGCGCACGGCGACCGCCGAACTCGCCGCGCGCACCGAGGCCCTGGCCCAGGCCCGCGACGCCCACGCCGAACTGCTCGACGCGCACCGCGCCGCCGAGGACGCGGCCGGCGGCTTCGACGAGATCGCCGCCATGCTCCGCGACCTGCTGCGCGAACACGCGCCCGAGGAGGAGCAGGAGGAGCCCGAGCCCTACGCCGGCGACCTGGAGGAAGCCCGCAGGGCCGCGGCCGAGGCCCGCCGTTCGCTGCGCGGCTGCGCCGCCGACCTGTCCGCCGCCGAGGCCGCCGTACGCGAGGCGAGCGACGTCCTCGTCCGGCACGCCAACTCCACCCGCTACGAGCAGGTCCGCACCCCCGCCCGCCAGCAGATCCGCGAACTGCCCGCCGCCGCGCTGCCCGAGCACGCCGCCAAGTGGGCGGACGCCTTCGCTCCCCGGCTGCGCGTCCTGACCGACGAGCTGGCCCAGCTGGAGCGCAACCGCGACTCGATCGTGGACCGGCTGCGCGGACTGGTCGAGTCGGCCCTCGCCACCCTCCGCTCCGCCCAGCGGCTGTCCCGGCTGCCGGAGGGCCTCGGCGAGTGGTCCGGGCAGGAGTTCCTGCGCATCCGCTTCGAGGAGCCCGACCAGGCCACCCTCACCGAGCGGCTCGGCGAGGTCGTCGACGAGGCCACCCGCGCGGCCGTGAAGAAGAACTCCGACCTGCGCCGCGACGGCATGTCCCTGCTGCTGCGCGGCGTCGCCGCCGCCCTGCAGCCCAAGGGCGTCGCCGTCGAGATCCTCAAGCCCGACGCCGTACTGCGCGCCGAGCGCGTCCCCGTCGGGCAGATGGGCGACGTCTTCTCCGGCGGCCAGCTGCTCACCGCCGCCATCGCTCTGTACTGCACGATGGCCGCGCTGCGCAGCAACGACCGGGGCCGCGACCGGCACCGCCACGCCGGCACCCTGTTCCTCGACAACCCCATCGGCCGCGCCAACGCCACCTATCTGCTGGAGCTCCAGCGGGCCGTCTCGGACGCGCTCGGCGTCCAGCTCCTGTACACCACCGGCCTGTTCGACACGACCGCGCTGGCCGAGTTCCCCCTGGTCATCCGGCTGCGCAACGACGCCGACCTCAGGGCGGGACTGAAGTACATCAGCGTGGAGGAGCACCTGCGGCCGGGCCTGCCGCAGCCGACGCCCGCCGCCGAGGGGGAGGGCGAGGCGGTGCACAGCGAGATCACGGCGACCCGCATGTTCAAACGCCCCGCACAGTCGCCCGCGTGAGCGCGGTCCACGCGTGAAGCCGGTGTGGAAATGAAGTGGAGGCGTTGTCGGAGGTTCCCCTTATGCTGCTCCAGTTGATCAAGCGGCACCTGGGGAGGGCGCGACATGCTCGGCAAGCTGTTCGGCAAGGCGGGGGAGAGACCGGCGGCTGATCCGCACGCCCTTCCCGCCCCGCGCGGCCGCAGGAACGGTACGTACCCGGTGCGCGCCCTCGGTGACACGCGGGTGCTGGCGCTGGTGGAGGCGGCCGACGCGGGGGACTGGAACGGAGTGAAGGCGGCCCTGGCCCCGTTCGACCTCGGCCGGGACCACCAGGTGCTCGGCGAGCTGGCCGATCTGGGCGGGGTGCAGGACTGGATCGGCCGGGCCGTCGAGCAGGACGCCGAGCACCGGGCGACCGCGCTGCTGATATCCGGGGCCCGCCACATCGCCTGGGGCTGGGAGGCGCGGACCGCCGATCGCGCCGTGAACGTCACGCGGGAGCAGTGGCGCCTCTTCCACGAACGGCTCGAGATCGCCGAGGAACAGCTGCTGCTCGCCGCCGAGCTGCGGCCGGACTGGGTCACCCCCTGGTGCCGCCTCCTCACCTCCGCGCGCGGCATGTCGCTGCCGGACGACGTCAAACGGACCCGGTACGAGGCCGCGCTGCGCCGCGACCCGCTCGACCTGGAGACCCACCTGGAGCGGGTGTCCCAGCTCCAGCCCCGCTGGGGCGGCGAACCGGGGGAGGCGATGACGTACGCCCGCGAGGCGTTCACCCGCGCGCCCGAGGGACACCGCCTCGGCTGCGTGGTGGCCATGGCCCACATCGAGGACTGGGTGGAGTCGGACAGCCCGAGCTGCCTCGACCTGCCCTACATCCAGACCGAGCTGCGCGACGCGGCCAGGCACAGCATCCTCCACCCCGCCTACGAGCGACGCCCGGGCTGGCAGCAGGACTTCAACACCTTCGCCATGGCCCTGTCGCTGGCCTCGGAGAGCGTCGTCGCCCCGCGGGTCTTCCACGAGCTGGGCGGCGCCTGCACGCCGTGGCCCTGGCGCTACATGGCCCAGCCGGAGAAGGCGTACGCCCGCTTCCGCCGCCACGCCTGAGCCGGCCCGGCCGCACTCCGCCCCACTGGGCCGCCATCCCGGCGCCCTCCGCACCTCACCTCTTCATCACGCCACCCCGGGACTGCCCGATGACCCTGCCCGACGCTCCTACGAACCCGGTCGGCGCCGACCGCACCTTCCAGGTGGACCTGCGCGGCCTCGTCGACCTCCTCTCCCACCACCTCTACTCCAGCCCCCGCGTCTACCTGCGCGAACTCCTGCAGAACGCGGTGGACGCGCTGACCGCCCGGCATACCCTCGAACCGGCCGCCCCCGCGGGCGCCTTCGGGATCCGGCTGTACGCCGACGGTTCGGTCGTCCGGGTCGAGGACGACGGCGTCGGCCTCACCGAGGCCGACGTGCACACCTTCCTCGCCACGATCGGGCGCAGCAGCAAGCGTGCCGAGCAGGTCGCCGAGCAACGCGGCGACTTCATCGGCCAGTTCGGCATCGGACTGCTCTCCTGCTTCCTGGTCGCCGACGAGATCCACGTCGTGAGCCGCTCCGCCCGCACCCCCGACGCACCCGCCGTGGAGTGGCGCGGACGCGGAGACGGCAGCTACACCATCCGCACCCTGCGCCCCTCCGCCCGGCCCCGGCCCGGCACCACCGTCACGCTGACACCCCGCGCCGACGCCGGCGAGTGGACCCGGCCGACGCAGGTGCGGGCGCTGGCCGGGCACTTCGGCTCCCTGCTGCGGCACCCCGTGACCTTCGACGACGGCACGGGCGGCACGGGCGCCGCCGTCAACCCCGAGCCCGCGCCCTGGGCGCGTACCTACCCCACCCCGGGGGCCCGTTCCCGTGCCCTGGCCGCCTACGGCGAGGAGGTCTTCGGGTTCAAACCGCTGGACACCATCGAACTGGACCTGCCGGCCGTGGGCCTGAAGGGCATCGCGTGCGTACTGCCGCAGGCGGTACCGGCCGGACGGCGCCACGGCCACCGCGTGCACGTCAAAGGCATGCTGCTGTCCGAACAGGCCGACGAGATCCTGCCCGAGTGGGCGTTCTTCGTCCGCTGCGTCGTCGACGCCGAGAGCCTGCGCCCGACGGCCTCCCGCGAGTCCCTGTACGAGGACGACACCCTCGCCGCGGTCCGCGACGCCCTCGCCGAGCGGCTGCGCGCCTGGATCGCCCGGGCCGCCGCCAGCGACCCCGACCTGCTCGCCCGCTTCCTCCACGCCCACCACCTGGCCGTGAAGTCGCTCGCCGTGCACGACGACGAGATCCTGCGGATGCTGCTGCCCTGGCTGCCGTTCGAGACCACCGACGGGCACACCACCCTCGACGAGTTCGCCCGCACCCACCGCACCGTGCTCGTGACATCGAGCGTGGAGGAGTTCCGGCAGGTCGCGGCGATCGCCTCGGCGGCCGGGCTCGGCGTCGTCAACGGCGGCTACACCTACGACCGCGAACTGGTCCACCGGCTGCCCGAGATCAGGCCGGAGACCAGCGTCGCCGACCTCGATCCGGCGACCCTCACCGCGCACCTCGACCCGGTCGACCGGGAGACGGAACTGGCGGCGGCGGCCTACCTCGCCCGCGCCCGCGAGGCCCTGGCCGTCTTCGACTGCGACGTCGCGCTGCGCACCTTCCAGCCCGCCTCCGCTCCCGCCCTCCTCGTCGACAGCCGCGAGGCCCGGCACGAGCGCACCCGCTCCCAGCTCGCCCGCGAGCAGGAGGGCGGCCTGTGGGGCGACATCCTCGGCGCCCTGCGCCAGGAGGCCCCGCGCGCCCAGCTCATCCTCAACCAGATCAACCCGCTGGTCCGCACCGCGGTCGCCATCGACGAGCCCGAACTGGCCCGCACCAGCGCCGAAGCCCTCTACGGGCAGGCGGCACTGCTGTCCCGGCGCCCGCTCAGGCCCGCCGAGTCGAGCCTCATCAACCGCTCCTTCCTCGACCTCCTCGCCCACGCCCTCCGCAAGGACAACTGACGATGCCCACCGCACCCCACCCCCAGAGCATCGACGAGCTGTACGAGGCGCTCCAGGCGAACCAGCGGCGCCCCTACGGCCGTACGCGCACCGTCACGGCGGAGGAACTCGTCGACGCCGCCGAGCAGTTCGAGGAGCCCCTCCCTCTCGTCCGCGCGCTGCTCGAACTCCAGGAGGCGTACACGTACGGCTCCGAGCCCCGCAAGTCGCCCGTGGCCTTCGCCCGACTGCTCACCCTCTTCGACGAGCAGCCCGACGTCTTCGACGAGAACCTGCGCCACCTGGTGTTCTGGCGGTTCAAGTGGGTGGCCGCCGCCCTGCGCGCGCTGCCGGAGATACCGCTGACGAGCCTGCGCCAGTGGCTGACCGAGATGCGCGACCGGTACGAGAAGGCCGGTCTCGGCCTCCAGCCCTACTACGGGCAGGCCTACCGGCTGGCCGCCCACGTCGGCGAGGACGAGGCCCCCGCATTCGAGCTGTGGGCCGGTCGCACGCGCACCCGGCTCAGCGACTGCGAGGCCTGCGAAATCTGCGAACGCGCCCTGTACCACCTCGCGTCGGGCGACGACGAGCGGGCGCTGCGCACCTGGGAGCCCGTCCTGGCCGGCAAGGAGTCGTGCCAGGAGGAACCCGCCCGCTCCATCGCCCACGCCCTGCTGCCCCTGCTGCGCGCCGGCCACACCGACCGGGCCCGTCAGCTGCACCTCGCCGGATACCGCGGCTGCCGCCGCAACCCCTCGATGTCCGGCGAGGTCGGCCGCCACCTGGAGTTCTGCGCGCTGACCGGCAACGAGGCACGCGGGCTGGAACTGCTCGCCGAGAACCGGAACCTGTTCGACGAGGTCGACTCGCCGCTCGAGCTCCTCGACTTCCTCACCGGCGTCGAGGTCCTCCTCCAGCGCGTCGAACAGCTCGGCCACGGCGAACTGCCCGCCGCCGGTTACCCGGGCCGCACCTGGACGGTGACCGGTCTGCGCGCCGAGGTGCACGGCCGCGCCGACGGCCTCGCCGCCCGCTTCGACGCCCGCAACGGCACCACGGCCCACACGGAGCGCCGCCGCACCCGCCTCGACCGCGCCCCGCTCGTTCAGGCGCTGGAACTGACCCTGCGCACCCGCCACCTCGACGAGGTGGCCCCCGGCGCCCCGGTCGCCGCTCCCGCCGCCCGTACGGCCGCCGCCTTCCCCGAGTCGCTGCCCGAACTGGTCGCCCGGGCACGGGCACTGGACGAACAGGGGCACCCGGACGCGCGGGCCTGCTGGACGGAACTGCGTACCCGTGTCACCGCCCGTGACTACACGCACCCCGACGACCCGGCCGTGGGCCCGCTCGCCCGGCTGCGCGCCGACCTGCTGGCCGACGAGGGAAGCCGGCTGGGCGAGAGGGACGACTTCACCGGGGCGGCCGCCCTGTACGAGGAGGCCGCAGGCCTCTACGACGACGCCGGCACACCGGCCCACGCCGCACTCGCCCGGGCCCATGCCCTCCTCGCCACCGCCCAGATCCCGCCCCGGGCCTCCGCGGCCGTCGTGGGTGCTCCCGAACGGGAGTCCGCGGTGCCCGGGACCGTGCCTGCCGCCGGAGCCGGGGCCCAGGCCCCGGCCCCGGTTCCGGGCGGCGGCGGCGACGAGACCCCGGGCGAGGCCGCCGCGCTGACCGCCGCCCACGCGGCCATGGTCCGCCTGCACGAGGAGTCGTCCGGCCTGGCGCCGTACCAGGAGGCACGGCTGCTGCGGCTCAGGGCCACCGCGCTGGGCCTGCGCCTTCAGGCGTCCCGGAGCGACGTTCACGTCGCCGCCGTCCTCGACGAGATCGGCCTGCTGCTCGACTTCGCCACCCGGCACGACGTCCTCGGGCAGATCGCCGGTGCCCTGATACTGCGGGCCACCACCTTCGCGCTCTCCGGCGACCTGCCCGCCGCGGTCGCCGAGACCGACGCGCTCCTGGACCGGCTGAGAGCGCACGGACCCGCCTGGCACCTGCCCCGTGCGCTGGGACTGCGCGCCCGGCTCCGGCTCGGTGCCCAGGACGCGGAGGCCGCCCACGCGGACCTGGGCGAGGCGCTGCGCCTGGCCGCCGACTGGCCGGCCGACGCCGTCGACACCGCCCGTCTCCACGGCGACCTCGCCGAAGCCTGCATGCACCTGGGCCGTCCCGACGAGGCACTGCGGCACCTGACCCGCTCCGCGGAGCTGAACCTCCGGCGCGGCGACCGCTTCGACGCGTACTGCGCCTACAGCAACGCAGCCACGCTCAGCCTCGACCTGGGCCGGGTCGAGGACTGCATCGCCCTGCTCGACTCCCTGCTGGCCGAACCGGACGTCGCCGCCGGAGAGCAGGACGACCGGCTGGTCGCCCAACTGCGCCTGACCCGCGCCCGGGCGCTGCGCGCGGGGGAGGACCTCAAGGCCGCCACGGCGGAGTTCCTCGCCCTCGCGGCCGAGTCGGCCGGCTGGGACGACGACCCGGGAAGCCACGCCATGATCGCCGCGGAGACGGCCGTACTCCTCGCCGAAGCAGGTGAGTTCGACCGGGCCCGAGAGGCGGCCGACCAGGCGCTGGCCGCCCACGCCCGCGACCCGCGCCACGAAGCGCTCAGCAACTGCCTGCGCGAACTGGCCCGCCTCCAGGCCCAGCAGCAGGGCGCCGACGGCCTGGCCGGGGCGCTCGCCTTCCTCGCCGACGCGGGCCGGGTCGCAGACGGGGCCCGTGCCGCCGGGTACGAGGCCCACGGACGCCCCCTGGACTCCGCGCTGGCCTACGAGTACGGGAGGGTCAACGCCTACGCCGACGCCTATGAGGACGCCCTGGCCGCCCTGGAGAAGGCCCTCGCCCTGGTCGGCGAGCCGGGGCCGGACAACGACCGGGCCGGCGAGTGGGCCGAGTGCGTCCGCTTCGCGGCCGCCATGGAGGGCGTCTACCTGGAACGCCCGGCCCCCGCCCTCGCCCGCCTGGACGCGGCCGTCGCCCGCCTGACCGCCCTGGGGCACACCGAGGAGACCGAGCCACTGACGTCACTCGCCGCCCGGCTGCGCGACGAGGAGTAAGAGGAGCGTCGGGGGAGCGGCGGATGCCGGAGCCGGCCGGGCGCCCGCCGCCCGGCCGCTCAGGGATGCGACAGCTGTCCCGCGCCGCCCCGCCGGCCTATCCGCTCCTGGCCCCGCTCGGCGGCCCGGGCCTGACGCCGCGCCCGGCGACGCTCGCGGCGCATGGCCCGCGCGGTGCTGCTCGGCACCGACACGACACCGTGCCGCTGGTTCCACACCTGCCGGGTCACCCACACGTCCAGCACGCCCCAGGTGGCCACCACCGTGCCCGCCACACTGGCGAGCACCATCGGGAACGCCAGCCAGGACTCCGCCAGCGTGCACAGGAAGGCCACCATCGCCAGTATCAGCGTCACGGCGACGACCAGCACCGCACGGACGGCCGCCGTACGCACCGGATCGGGCATCCGGCGGCGCCGCGCGGGCTCCTCGTGCCACAACGGCCGGTATCCCGACTTCCGCTGGCCCGCCCGGGTCTCCGGCCCGGAAGCCGGAATGTCGCGATCCGGCGCCTTGGGGGCCACCGGTGCGGTCACCTCGGCCGCACCTTCGTCCGCGCGCGCACCGCGCCGCTCCGCCGTGCTCATCAACATGTCACTCCCCACCGCCAGCAGACAGCTCGTCCGTGTCCGAAGGCACGGCTCCCCTCTGGCTGCCCGGCTTGCGCTGCTTTACGCCGCCCGTGGGCGGGATGCGGCTCCTGTGGCCGATTCCGCCTCCGTTTCCCGTAGTGAAGGACGAACGGCGGGTCTCCAAGATTCCCGGAAATCCCGCGCAGTCGAATAATTTCGGCCAATCCGCCCGTCATGCCGTCACGACGATCTCCTGTCCCTCGGCCGATCCCGGGAGGCAATCTCCCGCAATGACCGGACAACTGACCATCGCCGACCCCCGGTGCGGAAGTTCGGCCTCCGGACGGGTCTTCGAGTTACCTGTGCGTCAGTAGTAGGCTCGCGCCGTTTGTTGACGCACATGTGTACCCCCGACGTTGGGGGTCGAGCTGGGGGAGGCCATGCGCTTTCGCGGGAAGTCGATCCGCCGGAAGATCGTGGCGCTGCTCCTCGTGCCGCTGGTGTCCCTGACCGCGATCTGGGCCTTCGCCACGGTGCTGACGGGCCGTGAGGCGGCCCGGCTGTTCAGCGTCTCCACCGTCGTCGAGGAGATCGGCTACCCGGTCGAGGACACCGTCCGCGTCCTCCAGCAGGAACGCCGCCAGACCCTGGTCCACCTCGCCGACCCGCGCGCCTCCGACGGGCTCGCCGCCCTGCAGCGCAGCCGTACCGCCACCGACGAGGCCGTCGCCGAGATCCGCCGCAACGCCGCCGACGCCGACGTGCGGGACGACCTCGGCCAGGCCGGGGAAGAACGGCTCACCGCCGTGCTGGACGCCTTCGACGGCCTCGGCTCCCTGCGCCGCAGCGTCGAGGACGGGACCGTCGACCGCGCCCAGGCCCTGGGCCTCTACAACCGCCTGGTCGACCCCTGCCACGACCTGCTCGCCAACCTCAACGTCGTCGACGACGTGGGCCTCGACAAGCAGTACCGCGCGCTCGTCAACGTCTCCCGCGCCCGCGAACTCCTCTCCCGCGAGGATGCCCTCCTCGGCTCCGCCCTGGTCACCGGGCGGCTCACCCGCACCGAGATCCGGGACGTCTCCGACCTCGTCGCGCAGCGCACCGTGATGTACGACATCAACCTGCCGCTGCTGCCCGCCACCGAACGCGGCCGCTACCAGCGCTTCTGGAAGAACGCCTCCTCAGCCCCGCTCCGGGTCGCCGAACAGGCCGCCGTCTCCTCCGACACCGGCACACCGAGCGGAGTCACCGCCCAGAGCTGGGACACCGCGGCCGGGAACGTCCTCAAGGAACTCGGCGAACTCGACGACGACGCCGCCGACCGCTACCAGGACCGTGTCGACCCGGTCGCCACCAGCACCATCGCCAAGGCCGTCGTAGCGGGGGCGCTCGGTCTGATCGCCCTGCTGTACTCCCTCTTCCTGTCCGTCCGCATCGGCCGCTCCCTCATCCGCGACCTCAAGCAGCTGCGCCTGGAGGCTCACGAGGCGTCCGGCGTCCGCCTGCCCAGCGTGATGCGCCGCCTGTCGGCGGGCGAGGAGGTCGACGTCGAGACCGAGGTGCCGCGCCTCGAGTACGACCGGAACGAGATCGGCGAGGTCGGGCAGGCCCTCAACACCCTCCAGCGGGCCGCCGTGGAAGCCGCCGTCAAACAGGCCGAACTCCGCGCGGGTGTCTCCGAGGTCTTCGTCAACCTCGCGCGCCGCAGCCAGGTGCTCCTGCACAAGCAGCTGACCCTGCTCGACACCATGGAACGCAGGACCGAGGACACCGAGGAACTCGCCGACCTGTTCCGTCTGGACCACCTGACCACCCGGATGCGCCGGCACGCCGAGGGCCTGGTCATCCTCTCCGGCGCGGCACCCTCCCGGCAGTGGCGCAAGCCCGTCCAGCTCATGGACGTGGTGCGGGCCGCCGTCGCCGAGGTCGAGGACTACGAGCGCATCGAGGTCCGCAGGCTGCCGCGCGTCGCGGTCACCGGACCCGCGGTCGCCGACCTCACCCACCTGGTGGCCGAACTCCTGGAGAACGCCACCGTGTTCTCGCCGCCGCACACCGCGGTGCAGGTGCTGGGCGAGCGCGTCGCCAACGGCTTCACCCTGGAGATCCACGACCGCGGCCTCGGCATGGCGGCCGACGCCCTGCTCGACGCCAACCTCCGGCTGGCCGAGACCCCCGAGTTCGAGCTGTCCGACACCGACCGGCTCGGCCTGTTCGTGGTCAGCCGGCTCGCCCAGCGGCAGAACGTCCGGGTATCCCTGCAGCCCTCGCCGTACGGCGGCACCACCGCGGTCGTCTTCGTCCCCGACGCGCTGCTCACCGACGACGCCCCGGACACCAACGGCGTCGGCTTCCGCCTCGACCGCCCCCAGCACGTCAAGGAGAAGCAGCGGGAGGACAGCCGCCGTTCCGCCCACGTGCCCGCACGACTCCCGGAGCGCCCGGCCGCGCTTCTGGACGGCCCGGTCGAACTGGAGGCGCCCGTCGACCTGGACGCCCTCGACGGCCTCCCGGGCACGCTCGACGACGACAGCGAACGCGGCGGCCTGTTCCGCCCCCGCCGCTCCCTGGCCGCGGCCGACGACGACCAGGCCGCCCACCGCACCGGACCGCGGCGCCCCGAGTCCCGGCACGGTGACGAGCCGGACGCCGAGGACGGAACCGAGGCGAACGCACCGGTCGCGCTGCCCCGCCGCCGTACCCCCAAGCTGGTCAGCTCGCACGGACGCCCGGTCCCCGAACGGACCGCCCGGGACACCGCCGACGAACTCCCCGCACTGCCCGCCCGCCGTCGGGGCGCGGGCACCGCCGACCGCACCGCGGGCCCCACAGCCGGCCGCAGCGGTGACACGCCCGCCGCACGCGAGGCCGACCCGGCCGCGAACGCCGAGGCCGGCGCGCTGCCCCGACGCGTACGGCAGGCCAGCCTGGCCCCCCAGCTCAGGCAGAGCCCCGAACCGGCCACCGAGGACCGCTCCGACCCCGCCGACCGAGACGCCGACGAGGTACGCAGCCGTATGGCCTCGCTCCAGCGCGGCTGGCAGCGCGGCCGCAAGGAGAACGCCGCGGGTGACGACCCGCCCGGCGGCACAGCACCATCAGCACCACGAGGAACGACTAAGGGGGACGGTCGATGACCGCACCGAAGGCGACCGGCCACACCGCGACCAAGTCCGGGGAGCTGAACTGGCTCCTCGACGACCTGGTGGACCGTGTCGCGAGCATCCGCAAGGCCGTCGTCCTGTCCGGGGACGGCCTGGCGACGGGTGTGTCCAAGGACCTGACCAGGGAGGACAGCGAGCACCTGGCCGCCGTGGCGTCCGGGTTCCACAGCCTCGCCAAGGGCGTGGGCCGGCACTTCGAGGCGGGCAGCGTCCGGCAGACGGTCGTCGAACTCGACGAGGCGTTCCTGTTCGTCACGGCCGCCGGCGACGGCAGCTGCCTGGCCGTCCTGTCGGACGCCGACTCGGACGTCGGACAGGTCGCCTACGAGATGACCCTGCTCGTCAAGCGGGTCGGCGTGCACCTGGGCACCGCGCCGCGCACCGATCTGCCCTCGGGCGGGTAAGTGGGATGACATGAGCGCAGACGGTCAGGGAAGAAACCACTGGTTCGACGACGAGGCCGGCCCCGTCGTCCGTCCGTACGCCATGACGCGCGGCCGCACCACCAGCGCGGCCCAGCACCGCCTCGACCTGATCGCGGTGGTCGTCACGGAACCCCACGCGGACGATCCCGAGGCGGACGTCACCCTCTCCCCGGAGCACGTGGACATCGTCGGCCTGTGCCGCGACTCGCCGCAGTCCGTCGCCGAACTCGCCGCCGAACTCGACCTCCCCGTCGGGGTGGTGCGGGTCCTGGTCGGCGACCTCGTGGACATCGAACTCGTCCACGTCAACCGGCCCGTGCCCCCGGCCGAGCTGCCGGACGAGAACATTCTGCGCGACGTGATCAGCGGGTTGAGGGCACTGTGAGCCGGCCCCCGGGCACGTCGGGCGGCGGCATGTTGAGGAGAAGAGATCGATGATCTTCGGGCGTTCCCAGCGCGGCAAGCCGCCGGTCGAGCCCGTCACGCTCAAGATCCTGGTGGCCGGCGGGTTCGGTGTGGGCAAGACCACCCTCGTCGGCGCGGTCAGCGAGATCAGACCGCTGCGCACCGAGGAACTGCTCACCGAGGCCGGGCGGCCCGTCGACGACGTGAGCGGGGTGGAGGGCAAGCACACCACCACCGTCGCCATGGACTTCGGACGGATCACCCTGCGCGAGGACCTGGTGCTGTACCTCTTCGGCACGCCGGGCCAGGAGCGGTTCTGGTTCATGTGGGACGAGCTGTCCGAGGGCGCGCTGGGCGCCGTCGTGCTGGCCGACACCCGGCGCCTGGAGGACTGCTTCGCCGCGGTCGACTACTTCGAGCGGCGCTCCATCCCGTTCGTGGTCGGCGTCAACTGCTTCGAGGGGTCGGCGCGCTACCCGGCCGAGACCGTCCGCCAGGCCCTCGACCTCGACGAGTACGTACCCTTGGTGATGTGCGACGCCCGGGACCGGGAGTCCGTCAAGGAGGTACTCATCGGCGTCGTCCAGCACGCCATGACCCAGGCGGCCGACCGCCGCCGGACCGTCACGACATGAGCGGCGGACGTCACATGAGCGGCGGACTCCACGTGAGCGGCGGACACGACGTGAGCGGCGGACATCACGTGAGCGGCCGTCACCCGAAGGGCTAGCCGGCGTCGCCGTCCCCCGTCCGGCCGAAGCTCCTCTCCACCGCCCTGCGCCAGTTGCGGTACTCGCGGTCGCGCACCGACGCCGTCCCCAGGTCCGTCAGCGGTCGTGGTCGGCCGTTCAGCCCGCCGGAGCCGCCGTCCGGTCGGTGCCGCGCCGGACCTCGTGACTCGCTACGTCCGCCCGCCCCAGCACCCAACTCGCCCCGCGCAACGCCTTCGCCGCCTGCTTCAACGGTGCCAGTCGGGCCGCCGCCCGCCGGTGGTCCGGCACACTGCCCGGCGCGCACAGGACCGTCGCCAGGGACAGCGTCACGGGCCGGCCACCGGCCGACCACGGCACGTCCAGCACCGAGGCGGCCAGCGGATCCAGCCCTTCCGGATCGGTGAGCACCAGGAAGTCGTCACCGCCGATGTGCCCCACCCGCGTCTCCCCGTCCGCAGCCCGGAGCAGGGCCCGCCCGACCGCCCGGATCAGCTCGTCGCCCGCGGCGAACCCGGCCTCGTCGTTGACCTGTTTGAACCCGTCCACGTCGAGCCAGCTCAGCGCGAACGCCCGCCCGGCAGCGATGCGCCGGTCCACCTCGGCCGTGATCGCGTCCGAACCGGGCAGCCGGGTCAGCGGATTGAGCCCGGCCGCCTCCTCCACCCGGCTCTCCGCCAGCGCCCGCACCAGGTCCGCGAGCCGCACGACCCCCACGCACCGCCCGTGCGCGTCCACGACGGCCACGTCGTCCGACGTGCGGTGCGGGCCGCCGACGGCCACCACGTCCAGCACCTCCCAGGCCGTCGCCTCGATGCCCACCGTGCGCGGCGGGTCGCCGAGCTTGGCGGCCGGCCGGTCGGCGTACAGGGCGTGTCCGTAGCGCCCCGACATCGACAGCAGGAAGCGGGAGCGGTGCACCGAACGCACCGGAGCCCCGTCCCGGTCCACGAGCAGCACCCCGGACACGTCGGGCGACCCGGTCAGCAGCGCCCGCACCCGCCCCGCCGAGGCCGTCGCCGGCAACAGCGCGGCCGGCCTGACGAACTGCCGTACCGACGGCCCCGACCTGGTCGCCGGCCCGAGACCGGGGGAGCCGGGCGGAACGTACACGTCCACCGTGGGCAGCCGCGCGGGCGGAGCGAACAGTTCACCCTGCGCCAGCTGCGCCCCCGCCGCCCGCGCGACGGCGCACTGCGCCTCCGTCTCCACCCCCTCGACGGACAGCAGCGCGCCCGACTCCTCGCACAGCACCCGCATCGCCCGCACGGCCGCCGGCCGCGCCAGCAGCGAGGCGTCGAGCTTCACCAGCTCCGGCGCCAGATCCGTCAGCAGCCGCAACGGCGCGTCCCCGTCCCCGACCCCGTCCGCCGAGATCCGGAACCCCTGCCGCCGCAGCTCGGCCACCGCGTCGAGCAGGGCCCGCCGCGGCACGTGCGTGTAGGGCGGACACACGTCCAGCGTCACCTCCCACGGGAGCCGGCCCGCCTCGCGCACGGCGTCGTGCAGGGGCTGGAGACCACCGAGGTCGGCGAGCGTGCCCGCGAACACGTTGACGTGCAGCGGCAGGAGCGTCTCCCGCCGCACCGCAGCACGCAGCGCCGACACCGCGAGCAGACCGTCGAGTTCGGGATCGCGTCGCGCCTCGGCGAGCACGTCGCCGGTCTCCGGCCGGGCCAGTATCTCCAGCGCCGCGACCCCGCCGGTCATCAGGTTGACCACCGGTTGGAAGGCGAAGCGGAGAGTGTCCGTCCAGGAGCGCACGGGAGCAGGATGGCGCGACGGCCTACCGCCCGGGCCCAGTTCACGCGACGTTCACGCAGGATTCCGACCCGCTCACGCAACGTGTGCCCCGGCGAGTCGCGGGTCCGCCCACTTCCCCCACGGAGCCCCGCCCTGATAGATGCAGGGAACATGACACGACTCTCCACCGCGCTCCGCGGCCTGGTCACCACCGTCGCCGCCCTGTTCGCCGTTACCGCCCTCCCGGCGCTCCCCGCCACGGCAGCCCCCGCCCCCGCGCAGCCCCGGCCCGAACCGAGGGCCCCGGAGGACTTCGTCGCCCTGCGGAGCGTCGACCCGACGATCATCGAGGAGATGCGCTACGTCACCGCGCACAACTTCGTCGGCGAGCCCGTCGACGGCTACCGGCAGCCCCTGTGCATCCTCACCCGCCCGGCGGCCGAAGCCCTCCACCGCGCCCAGACCCGGCTGCTGCGCCAGGGCTACTCCCTCAAGGTGTACGACTGCTACCGGCCCCAGCGCGCCGTCGACCACTTCGTGCGGTGGGCCGAAGACCTCGACGACCAGGAGATGAAGGCCGAGTTCTACCCGGACGTGGACAAGACCCGCCTGTTCGCCGACGGCTACATCGCGGAGAAGTCCGGCCACAGCCGGGGCTCGACCATGGACCTCACCCTCGTACGGCTCCCGGCCGGGCCCACCCGCCCGTACCACCCCGGACAGCCCCTGGTGCCCTGCTTCGCGCCGCAGAACGAGCGCTTCCCGGACAACTCCGTCGACATGGGCACCGGCTACGACTGCTTCGACACCCGCTCGCACACCCTCGACCCCCGCATCCAGGGCGTGCAGCGCGCCAACCGGCTGCTGCTCAAGGACACCCTGGAGGACGCCGGCCTGGTGAACCTCCCCGAGGAGTGGTGGCACTTCACCTACAAGCCGGAGCCCCACCCGGACACCTACTTCGACTTCCCGGTCTCCGCGAAGTCGCTCGCCGGCCGCCGCTGACCGGCCTGCCGGAGCCGCCCCCTCCGCTGATCGGATACAGTCCGCCGCGTGTCCGAAAATGAAACCTCCGTTCCCAACTCCGCGCCCGACTCCCACTGTTCGAGCTGCGGATCGCCCTACGGAGAGGGCGTCTCCGGCTGGCCCCGCACCTGCCCCGCGTGCGGCACCGTGGCCTACCGCAACCCGCTGCCGGTCGCGGTGGCTCTCCAGCCCGTGTACGACACGCAGGGCACCGCCCTGGTCGTCATCACCCGCACCGTGACCCCCGCGCGCGGGGGCGTCGCCCTGCCCGGCGGCTACGTCGACGACCGGGAGGACTGGCGGCAGGCCGTCGTCCGCGAGCTGAAGGAGGAGACGGGCATCGACGCGGCGAGCCGCGACGTACGGCTCGCCGACGCCATGAGCTCGCCCGACGGCCACCTGCTGCTCTTCGGGCTGCTGCCCGAACGCCCGGCCGAGGGCCTGCCGCCCTCCACCGCCACGGACGAGACCGAGGGATGGCACCTGCTGCGCAGGTCGGAAGAGCTGGCCTTCCCGCTCCACACCCGGGCCGTACGGGCGTTCTTCGAGGGCCGCTACATCTGAGCCGCGCGCTCCGCGAGCCCCCGGACGCGGACGGGGCAGGACGGCTCGCTCACACCGTCCTCGCCCTCCCGCTCCACGACCACCCGATGCCCCTCCCAGCGGCACACGTACCGTTCGATCTCCGGTTCCGCCCAGCCGTCGCCCGCGTCCGGCACGACCAGCCCACCGCCGGTCCGCCCCCGCGCGGGCGCCCACACCTCGAGTTCCGGCGCGCCGTCCTCCCCGCGCACCGGAACCACCGCTCCCGCGCGCGCGAACACCGGGATGCGCGCGAGGGGAGCGTCCACCAGCACCTGCGCCGGCCCCTCGTACGCCCGCTCCGTCACCACGTCGTACCAGCGCCCCCGCGGCAACCGCACCGCACGCCGGTCCACCCCGGCACCCAGCACCGGCGCCACCAGCAGACAGTCGCCCAGCAGAAAGGCGTCCTCGCAGTCCCGCAACGCCCGGTCCTCCGGCGCCTGCCACCACACGGGGCGCACATACGGAGCACCGGTACGCCGGGCCAGGTGCGCCAGCGTCACGAAGTACGGCAGCAGCCGCCGCCGCTCGGCGAGCGCCACGCGCGCGTGCTCCAGCACCTCGGCCCCGAACTCCCACGGCTCCCGCCGCCCCGCCCGCGACCCGGCGGCGGTGCGGAACAACGGCAGAAAGGCGGCCAGCTGGAACCACCGCAGATACAGCTCGGGCGACACACTCCCGTCGGCCCCGCCCACCTCCGGCCCCGTGTACGGCACCCCGCACAGCCCGAGCCCCAACACCCTCGCCAGCGAAGCCCGCAACCCCGGCCAGCCCGTCGCCACGTCCGCGAACCAGGCGCCGCCGTAGCGCTGCAGGCCGGCCCATCCGGAACGGGAGAGGACGAACGGCCGCTCGTCGGGCGTCAGCGTCCGCAGGCCCTCGTACCCGGCCCGCGCCATGCACAACGCGTAGACGTTGTGCGCCTCCCGGTGGTCGCCGCCCCTGCCCTCCAGCGCATGCCGCGCCGACCGCGGCAACGTCGGCTCCCCGAAGGCGGCGAAGGACGTGGGCGCGTCCAGGTCGTGCCACACCCCGGCGAACCCCCGCCCGAGCCGCTCCTCGTGGAGCCCGCCCCACCACTTGCGCGCACCCGCGTGCGTGAAGTCCGGGAAGACCACGTCCCCGGGCCGCCCCACTCCCCGCACCACCGCCCCGGTGGCGTCCCGCACGAACACGTCCGCGCGCGTCCCGCCGTCGTACACCGCGTTGCCGGGCGCGACCGGAACCGCCGGCTCGACGGCCGACACCAGCCGGACGCCCTTCCTGCGCAGCTCCTCGGCGAGCACCGACAGTTTCGGGAACCGCTCCTCGTCGACCGTGAACACCCGCTGGGCATCGGCGTGCCCGATGCCCAGGTGCACCGCGTCCAAAGGCAGATCACGCTCCTGATGGCCGGCCACGACCCGCCTCAGGTCCTGTTCGTCGCCGAGACCCCCCTGCGCGTGATGGTGCCCGAGCGCCCACGCCGGCGGCAGCACGGGCGCCCCGGTCAGCGACGCCCAGGCCAGCAGCACGCGCGCGGGGGTTCCCACCGTCACCCAGCACCGCAGCGGACCGCCGTCCATCCGCAGCACACTCCGCCCCGGCCGGTCGTGCCCCGACCCGGCACCCTCCTCACCCTCCCGCAACGCCACCGTGCCGTCCCACGCGTTGTCGTGGAAGACCAGGTGCGTCCCCGCGTCCGCCACCACCAGCTGCACCGGCATCGTGACGGACGCCCCGTCCTCGGCGGCGGCGAAGGGCAGGGCGGGGCCGCTGTTCCACAGCCGGTACGTGCCGTTGCGCAGCCGGGGACCGGCGGACCGCCCGCCGAGCCCGAAGAACCGGGCGTCCGCCGCCACCTCGGACCGCTGGGTCCAGCGCGTGGGACCGCCGGCGACCGGCTCCCACCAGCGGGGCGGCAGCTCACGACGCAGGACCACACCCCCGGGAGTACGCACCTCGACCGCGCCGTGCCGGGACACGGCCACCGTCGCCCGCTCCGCCACCACCCGCCAGCCGCCGTCCTTGTCCGGCTCCAGCACCGCCCGCGGATCCGGCTCCGGACAACGGCCCGCCAACGCGTACGAAGGCTCCGGGCCGGCCCCGTCCCAGCCCCAGAACACCGCTCCGTTCACCGCCACCAGGACGCGCAGCTCGGAGCGTTCGAACCGGACGACACCGCCGCCGGCCCCGGGTTCCACCTCCCGCATCGGGCCCGGCACCCGCGCCCGCTCCGCACCGCGCGGCGGCAGCCCGGCCGCGTCGACACGCCGCCTGCGCCACGCCGCCCGTACCGTACGCAACCCCTGCGCCATGCCTCCGGAACCGACCGTCTTCATCGAACGCACCAGGTCACGACCGTCCATGCTGCTCACCCTGCCATCGACCAGCGCGCACGGGGGCGGCGTTCAACTGCCGTTCACCCGTGACCGGACCACATCTTCATGTCGCCGACTATGTGGGGCGCGCCCTGGTGCGGAAGTCGATCACATGGCATCGTCCCTGTCAGCCGCGTCACGCGCACACCCCAGCCCGTGCGCGGAGGACGCACACGACGCGCACAGTCCGGGAGCCGCCCCATGTCGACCGAGAACCCCGAGCCGCTCTGGCAGCCGGATGCACGACGCATCGCCGAGGCACGCATCACCCGGTTCCAGACCTGGGCCGCCGAGCACCACGGAGCCCCCGCCGAGGGCGGGTACGCGGCCCTGCACCGCTGGTCCGTCGACGACCTGGAAGCCTTCTGGAAGGCCGTCACGGAGTGGTTCGACGTCCGTTTCTCGACCCCCTACGCGCGCGTGCTCGGCGACCGGTCCATGCCGGGCGCCCAGTGGTTCCCCGGCGCCACGCTGAACTACGCCGAACACGCCCTGCGCGCGGCCGCCACCCGCGCGGACGAACCGGCCCTCCTGTACGTCGACGAGACCCACGAGCCGACCCCCGTCACCTGGGCCGAGCTGCGCCGCCAGGTCGGCTCCCTCGCCGCCGGACTGCGTGCCCTCGGCGTACGCCCGGGGGACCGCGTCAGCGGCTACCTCCCCAACGTCCCGCAGGCCGTGGTCGCCCTCCTCGCCACCGCCGCCGTGGGCGGCGTGTGGACCTCGTGCGCGCCCGACTTCGGAGCCCGCAGCGTCCTGGACCGCTTCCAGCAGGTCGAACCCGTCGTCCTGTTCACCGTCGACGGCTACCGCTATGGCGGCAAGGAACACGACCGCCGCGACACCGTCGCCGAACTCCGCCGCGAACTGCCCACCCTCCGCGCGGTGATCCACATCCCGCTCCTCGGCACCGAGGCCCCCGACGGCGCGCTGGACTGGGAGTCCCTGACCGCCGCGGACACGGAGCCCGTCTTCGAGCAGGTGCCCTTCGACCACCCTCTGTGGGTGCTCTACTCCTCCGGCACCACCGGCCTGCCCAAGGCCATCGTCCAGTCCCAGGGCGGCATCCTGGTCGAACACCTCAAGCAGCTCGGCCTGCACTGCGACCTCGGCCCCGAGGACCGCTTCTTCTGGTACACCTCGACCGGCTGGATGATGTGGAACTTCCTCGTCTCCGGCCTGCTCACCGGCACCACGATCGTCCTCTACGACGGCAGTCCCGGCTTCCCGGCCACGGACGCCCAGTGGCGCATCGCGGAACGCACCGGCGCCACCTTCTACGGCACCTCCGCCGCCTACGTCATGGCCTGCCGCAAGGCAGACGTCCACCCGGCCCTTGACCTGGACCTCTCCGCCGTCCAGTGCGTCGCCACCACCGGCTCACCGCTCCCGCCCGACGGCTTCCGCTGGCTGCACGACGAGTTCGCCGCGAGCGGCGCCGACCTGTGGATCGCCTCCGTCAGCGGCGGCACCGACGTGTGCTCCTGCTTCGCGGGCGCCGTCCCCACCCTCCCGGTGCACATCGGCGAACTCCAGGCCCCCGGCCTCGGCACCGACCTGCAGTCCTGGGACCCGAGCGGCAGCCCCCTCACCGACGAGGTCGGCGAACTGGTCGTCACCCATCCCATGCCCTCGATGCCGATCCGCTTCTGGAACGACCCCGACGGCAGCCGCTACCACGACAGCTACTTCGACACCTACCCCGGCGTCTGGCGGCACGGCGACTGGATCACCCTCACCTCACGCGGCTCCGTCGTCATCCACGGACGCTCCGACTCCACCCTCAACCGGCAGGGTGTCCGCATGGGCTCGGCCGACATCTACGAAGCCGTCGAGCGGCTCCCCGAGATCAGGGAATCCCTCGTCATCGGCATCGAGCAGCCCGACGGCGGCTACTGGATGCCCCTCTTCGTGCACCTGGCACCCGGGGCCGCCCTCGACGACACCCTCCTCGACCGCATCAAGCAGACCATCCGCGCCAACCTGTCCCCGCGCCACGTCCCCGACGAGGTCATCGAGGTGCCCGGCATCCCGCACACCCTGACCGGCAAACGCATCGAGGTCCCGGTCAAGCGCCTCCTTCAGGGCACCCCGCTGGACAAGGCCGTCAACCCCGGCTCCATCGACAACCTCGACCTGCTCCACTTCTACGAGGACCTCGCCCGCAAACGCTCCTGACCAGGACACCGACGAGCCGGCCGCCCCGCGCGGCGGCCGGCTCCCGCGCCCGCCCGACGCCGTTGTCAGTGCCGCCGATTACTGTGAGTGAGCATTGATCGACCGTGCACAGGGGGAAACATGGCGCACACCGGCCAGACCGACCAGACGATGCGGCGCGTCCTGCGCCGTGAAATCGCGGGCACCATCGGACTGCTCACCGACGAACACGACTTCCGCGCCATGCGGCGCTACCGCAGCTTCACCTTCCACGACCACGCCGCATACCTCCGCCAGGTGGAAGCCCTCCTCAGGGCCCGCGCGGCACAGGGCTCCCACACCACGGTCGCGCTCTTCGACCCGGAGGAGTACGCCGCCTTCTGCACGGCGGCGGGCCTCGAAGCCGACGCCCCCGCCAGCCGCGCCCGCTTCACCGCCGAACTCGCGGCCCACGGCCCCACCCTGCCGTACGAGGGCCAGCCCCTCACCGACCTGCTCCCCGCCCTCGTCGACGAAGCCGTCCGCCAGGCCACCTGGGAGTACACATCGAGCCTGCTCGCCCGCCTCGGCAGCTGCGCCACCTGCGGCGAGGACCTCGGCCGGGCCGCCTTCACCCGCGCCTCCCGTCTCCTGGGCCGCGTCCTGGAAACGGCCCCACCAGGCAGCCGGCACCTGGTCTGCAGCGTCTCCGGCCACCCGGAGGAGACCTTGGTCGCCGCCCTCCTCGTCGACGAGGACACCGACGGCACCCCGCACTTCGACGAGGCCGAGGCCCTGGAGTTCACCAGCGTTCTCGCCCTCGGCCTGGCGACCCACAGCCCCGGCGGACTCGTGATGCGCGTCAGCCCGCCCCACGGCCCCGACCGCATCCACGGCTGGCGCCTGCGCGGATACGGCCTCGTACCCCTCACCGCAGCCGAGGTCTTCGACGCCTACTGCACCGACGTCGAGTCCGGCGACCTCGTCTCCCCGGAATCCAACGTCGACTACTGCGCCCCGCCCGACCTGGGGGACGACCGCCTGCCCCCGGACCACCACCACTGAACGCGTGCGGGGCGCCCCACCCCAAGGTGGAACGCCCCGCACCACAGCGACAACGGCAGCCGCATCCGGCCCCTACTCGCCGGACAGCACCGCCTGGGCCGCGTTCCGCGCCTCCTCGGCACTGTCGGCCGCCCGGGCGGCCGACGCGGCCCGCTCGCACTGCGCCAGCGTGAACTTCGCCAGCGTCGCCCGCACGTACGGCAGCGACGCCGCACCCATGGACAGGGAGGTGACACCGAGACCGGTCAGCACACACGCCAGCAGCGGATCCGAGGCGGCCTCACCACAGACACCGCAGCTCTTGCCCTCGGCCTTCGCCGCCTCGGCCGACAGCGCGACCAGGTCGAGCAGCGCCGGCTGCCACGGGTCCTGCAGCCGGGACACCGCGCCCACCTGACGGTCGGCGGCGAAGGTGTACTGCGCGAGGTCGTTCGTCCCCAGCGACAGGAACTCGACCTCCTGCAGCACGGAACGCGCCCGCAGCGCGGCCGACGGGATCTCCACCATCGCGCCGAACTTCGCCCGCAGGCCCGCCTCCCGGCACGCGTCGGCGAACGCCTTGGCGTCGGCCCGGTCCGCCACCATCGGCGCCATGACCTCGAGGTGGACCGGCAGGCCCTCCGCCGCCTTCGCCAGCGCCGTCAGCTGCGTACGCAGCACGTCCGGGTGGTCGAGCAGCGTCCGCAGGCCCCGCACGCCGAGCGCGGGGTTCGGCTCGTCACCCGGGGTGAGGAAGTCCAGCGGCTTGTCGGCACCGGCATCCAGTACTCGCACGACGACCCGGCCCTCCGGGAAGGCCTCCAGGACCTGGCGGTAGGCGGTGACCTGCTTCTCCTCCGACGGCGCGTTCTCGCTGTCGTCGAGGAACAGGAACTCGGTCCGGAACAGGCCGACACCCTCCGCGCCGGCCTCGACCGCCGCGGGCACGTCGGCGGGACCACCGATGTTCGCCAGCAGCGGCACCTTGTGACCGTCCGAGGTCGCACCCGGCCCCGTCGCGGCGGCCAGCGCGGCCTTGCGCTCGGCGGCCTCGGCCGCCAGCCGCGCCTTCTTCTCCTCACCCGGGTTCACGAAGACCTCCCCGGTGCTGCCGTCGACGGCGACGACGGTCCCCTCGGGAAGCTCACCGGCACCCGGCAGGGCCACCACGGCAGGCACACCGAGCGCCCGCGCGAGAATCGCGCTGTGGCTGGTCGGCCCACCCTCCTCCGTGACGAATCCCAGGACGAGCGTCGGGTCGAGCAGCGCGGTGTCGGCCGGCGCCAGATCCCGCGCGATGAGCACGTACGGCTCGTCGCTGTCCGGGACACCCGGCATCGGCACCCCGAGCAGACGGGCGACGATACGATTCCGCACGTCGTCCAGGTCCGCCACGCGGCCGGCCAGGTACTCCCCGGCACCGGCCAGCAGGGCACGGTACGCGGCGAAGGCGTCGTACACGGCGCGCTCGGCCGTGCTCCCGACGGTGATCCGCCGCTCCACGTCCGCCATCAGCTCGGGGTCCTGGGCCATCATGGCCTGCGCCTCGAGCACGGCCTGGGCCTCGCCCCCGGCCAGATTGCCGCGCGCCATCAGATCGGCCGCCACAGCTTCCACGGCCTTGCGTGCGCGCCCCTGCTCACGCTCCGCGTCCTCGGCCGAAATCTGCTTTGCCGGCGGCTCCAGGACCGCCGTCCCCATGTGCCGAACCTCGCCGATCGCCACACCGTGGCTCACGCCGACGCCTCGCAGCGTTGTCTCCATCTCACCCGTCCCGATAGTGCGGCGGGTCCCGCCGCCGCGGTGGTTGTCCTGCCGGCCGTCGATGCCGCCGTGTGACGGCATTGACGTCACTTCCAGAGGAAGAGACTCTCGCCGGCCTTCACGTCGCCGTCCTCACGGAGATCGGTGAGCGCCTCGGCGGTGGCCTCCAGAGCCACGATCGGGCAGACCGGCGACTTGCCCGCGGCCTCGACCGCGGCCGGGTTCCAGCGCACCACGCCCTGACCGCGCACGACGGTGTCGCCCTTGTTCACGAGCAGTTCGAAGCCTTCGCCGTTCAGTTGCACGGTGTCGATGCCGAGGTGGGTCAGGACGCCGTGCCCGCTCTCGTCGACGACGACGAAGGCGTGCGGGTGCAGAGAAACGATGACGCCGTCGACCGGAGCGACCGCCTCGGAGGGCTCCCGCACGGGGTCGATGGCGGTGCCCGGGCCGACCATGGCCCCGGAGAAGACGGGATCGGGCACAGCGGCCAGGCCGATGGCGCGTCCTGCGAGCGGGGACGAGACGGTGGTCATGGGAAGCCTCCCAGGGCGGGGATCTGTACGGGCCGTCACTGCCTGTCCCGGACGGCACACTGAGCAGCAGGGTATGTCATAGGAAGTACCGGTTCCGCATGTGTGTTCCGATTAGAGGTCTAGACCACACTCCTCACGGATTTGCACCCGTTCTGCGGCCCCGTGTACAGTCTCTAGTCCTGCCTGAGGTTGAGCGATGCACAGCAAGGCGTCCTCGCCCCGGCAGTACCCAACTCATCAGATCCTATCGCTGGATCACCTTCTGCATGTCCGCAGGACGGTGGTCAAGAGCACCGGGAAAGCCTGATAGTGTTGGAAACACCGAAGGGAAGCGCCCGGAGGAAAGCCGCGAGAGAATCTCTCGGGTGAGTACAAAGGAAGCGTCCGTTCCTTGAGAACTCAACAGCGTGCCAAAAGTC
>JODU01000005.1 GCA_000720845.1 Kitasatospora aureofaciens
GGGTGGGTGGGTGCCGGGGCCGCGGGGTGCGGGGGTCAGGGTGGGGTGATCTGTACGGTCCAGGTGCCCGATTCTGTGCGGTCCTCGACCTTCACCCGTACGCCGTCGCCCGGGACGGTGAAGCTCTCGCCGAGGGCCACCGGGGCGTCGGCGAGCGGGGGGTAGACCGAGTCGGGCCAGCAGGCCTCGGTGTGCGGGTGTGCGTCGACCACCTCGATCGGCCCGCCCCCCGACTCCGCGCCGGTGCGCACCCGGTACACCAGCACCCCCGCCCGGCAGGCGGACGTGTCGTTGCCGACCGGCGTACGCACCTCGAAGGCGAGTGCGCTGCCCGCGCCGGTGCGCACCACCGCCAGCTTCGTGCCCCGCCCGAGGCCGAAGGCCGGCGCGCCGGCGGCGCCGGTCACCACCACCCCGGGGCCCGCCCCCAGCGGCTCCAGCGTCAGCCGGGTCGGCTCACCACCCCGCACGCAGGCCACCTGCCGGGGCTGCAGCCAGCCCAGCTTCCACTTGTGCCAGGCGAACAGATCGGGGGAGAGGCCGAACTGGCTGCCCATCAGATCCCAGTCACCGACGTGCGTGTCCCAGTCCCCCTCGCCGTCCACCGGCCGGTGGTACAGGTCGGGCAGGTCGAAGACGTGCCCCGTCTCGTGGGCCAGGACCAGCCGGTCCGGCGGATGGTTCTCGAAGACCGTGACGACCCGCCGGATGTCGGTGCCGTCGGCCCGCATCGGGGTGTCCAGGTTGACGACCTTCGTGGCGTCGGAGTCCACCCCGGGCGCGTCCGGGTCCGCGACGAAGTAGACGACGTCGTACCGGGAGAAGTCGACGTACCGGTCCGCCGCGGCCAGCGCGTCGCGCAGGTAGGCGGCACGGTGCTCCGGGCTCCAGTCACGCCGTATGGCGTACGACGTCGACGGGCTCGGCATCCGGACCCAGTCCCGCAGCGGGTGCGGGCGGAGCGTGAAGGCTCCGTAGGAGGCGCGCCGGAAGAAGTCGCCGGTGGCGGGGAAGTGGTCGGCGGCGAGTTCCGCCGGTGCCGTGAGCGGCTGGGAGTCGGGGAAGGACAGGAACACCATCACCGCGTCCAGGGTGCGGGCGGGCCGCGGATAGGCGGCGTTCCAGGTGTCCAGGCCCTCGGAGTGGTGCACATCGGTGCGCTGGAGCGCACAGGGCTCCGGGGAGAAGGGCTCGGCGACCGAGGGAGCGGTGATCAGTGAGGTGGCGGCGAGCGCCGACATCGTGGTGCACACCGCGGCGGTGCTGCGCAGCCTGGTCCGGGCCGCCCGCGCCGTGCCCGCCTCCCGGGGAAGTCGCCTCAGGGGGAGCTGGCGCGGCACATGGACCTCCGGACGCGGTTGACGGGACACCGCGTCCAGCTTGTGCATGATTGTCGTATTGCGCCCTGTTCGCCTGCACCGGATGGGTGAGTCGGCCGGGATTTCGCCGGAGTCGTCCCGGACGACACCTCGAAGGCACTCACACAACGTCACAACTGGTCGGAGGCGTGACGGACCCGTCCAGGTGTGAGCAGAAACGATCTGCCGGAGGGGGCGCTCGGTCCGTAACGCGGGACGGCGGCTGGAAGGGGCCGGTGTCAGCCTCTATGATCGGCACACTTTCCTGCACGAACAGAGCACGAACAGAGATCGAGGCACTGCGGGAGCGAGCGGTGAACGGAACCTCCGAAGGGCCGGCGCCGGCGGCAGACCTCGGCCCGGTGATCACAGAGAGTAACGGCGGCCTGGCTCCTCGTACCGGACGAACGGGCCCGCCGACCTACCGGTCGGTGTTCACCGCGGCCCCGCTCGCCATGGCCGTCGTCGACGCCGAGGGCCTGGTCGTGAGCGCCAACGACACCCTGGGCACCCTGCTCGGCACCGACCCGGCCGCGCTGGCCGGCTGTGTGGCCGCCGACCTCGTCGACCTCGCCTCCGACGCCGGCACCTGGCACGCCTACCGCGAGGTGCTGCGCGGCCACCGGCCCCGGCTGCGCTGCACCCGACGGCTGAAGCGGGGCGACGGACACTCCCTGTGGGCGCAGGTGACGGTCGAGCCACTGTCCGATTCCGGGGAGTCCGGGGACGGGGACACCCCGGGCCTGTTGCTCTCCGTCGCCGACGTCAGCGCCCGGCGCGAACTGCAGGCCCGGCTGCGCCACCTCCAGATGCACGACCCGGTGACCCGGCTGCCCAACCGCGCCCTGTTCTTCGAACGCCTGACGGCCGCGCTGGAGGCGGAGTCGTACGAGCACGGCGGCACCGGCCGGATCGGCGTGTGCTACCTGGACCTGGACGGCTTCAAGGCCGTCAACGACACCCACGGCCACCGCGTCGGCGACCGGCTGCTCGCCGCTGTGGCCGAACGGCTGACCAGGTGCGCGCAGGAGGCCGCCCACGCCCGGTCCGGCGCCCCACTGGTGGCCCGGCTCGGCGGCGACGAGTTCGCCCTCCTGGTGGAGGACTCCACCGGCACCGACCAGCTCGCCGACCTGGCCGGGGCCGTCCTGGCGGCCCTCCAGCCGCCCTTCGAGCTCGCCGACCGCCGGCTGTCGGTCACCGCCTCGGTCGGCGTCGTCGAACGCCACACCGCCGGCACCACCCCGACCGCCCTGATGCAGGCCGCCGACACCACCCTGTACTGGGCCAAGGCGGACGGCCGGGCCCGCTGGACCCTCTTCGACCCCGAGCGCAACGCCAACCGCATGACCCGCCAGGCGCTGGCGGCCACGCTCCGTCCCGCCATCGAACGCGGCGAGTTCGCCCTCGAATACCAGCCACTGGTCGGCATGGAGGACGGCCGCGTGCGGGGCGTCGAGGCGCTCATCCGCTGGAATCATCCTCAGTTCGGCGTACTGGCGCCGAATCGGTTCATCGCACTGGCGGAGGAGGATGGCTCGATCGTTCCCCTCGGCCGCTGGATCCTGCGCACCGCCTGCCACCAGGCCCGCCGCTGGCAGCTGGCCCACCCGGACGAGCCGCCGATCTTCGTCAGCGTCAACGTGGCGGTCCGCCAGGTCTGGGACTCCGACCTGGTCGCGGACGTCGCCCGCACCCTGGAGGAGACGGGCCTCGCCCCCCACCTGCTCCAGCTGGAGCTGACGGAGTCGGCCGTGATGGGCTCGGCGGGGCGCCCGCTCCAGGTCCTCAAGGCGCTCAGCGAGATGGGCGTGCACATCGCCATCGACGACTTTGGCACCGGCTACTCGAACCTGGCCTACCTCAGCCGGCTGCCGGTCTCGGTGCTGAAGCTGGACGGCGCGTTCGTCCGGGGCTTCCAGTACGACGCCGCCGCCTCCGACGCGGCCTCCGCGGCGGCCGGGGTCGCCAACCCGGCCGACGAGGTCATTGTCGAGGCGATGGTCCAGCTCGCCCACCGCCTCGGCCTGACCGTCACCGCGGAGTGCGTGGAGACCTCGGACCAGGCGACCCGGCTGCGCCGCATCGGCTGCGACACCGGCCAGGGCTGGCTCTACTCCCGGCCGGTGGCACCGGACCGCATCTCCGCGCTGCTGGGCCACGCGGGACCCGGCGGCCCCGCCGGGGTTCAGGCCGGCGTCGGCAACCCGTAGGCGTCGGCGATCAGCTCGTAGGAGCGCAGGCGCACGTCACCGCCGTGGGCGTTGGCGGTGAGCATCAGCTCGTCGGCACCGGTGCGCTTCTGCAGGTCGTCGAGGCCGGCCCGGACCTCGTCGGCGGTGCCGTGGATGACGTTGGCGTTCCAGGACTGCACGAACTCCTGCTCCATCGGGCTGAAGTCGTACGCCTCTGCCTCCTCGGGCGTCGGCACCAGCCCCGGGCGCCCGGTGCGCAGCCGGACCATGTTCAGCGCGGCCGCCAGCACCTGCCTGCGGGCCTCCTTCTCGTCGTCGGTGGCGAGCGCGGAGACGCCGATGAGGGCGTACGGCGCGTCCAGGACGGCCGAGGGGCGGAAGGACTCGCGGTACAGGTCGAGCGCCGGGATGGTGTTCTGCGCCGAGAAGTGGTGCGCGAAGGCGAACGGCAGCCCGAGGGTGCCGGCCAGCCGCGCGCTGAACCCGGAGGAACCGAGCAGCCACACCGGCGGCCGGTGCGCCGACTGCACGCCCCCGGGCGAGGTGGCCTGTACGGGGCCCGGTACGGCGTGGATACGGGCGTACGGGTGGCCGTCCGGGAAGTCGTCGTCCAGGAACCGGATCAGCTCGGCGAGCTGCTGCGGGAAGTCGTCGGCGCCCTCGTTCAGCCGGTCGGTGCGGCGCAGGGCGGCGGCGGTGGCCCCGTCCGTGCCGGGCGCCCGGCCCAGACCGAGGTCCACGCGCCCCGGCGCCATGGCCTCCAGCGTCCCGAACTGCTCCGCGATCACGAGCGGCGCGTGGTTGGGCAGCATGACGCCGCCGGAGCCGAGCCGGATGCGGTCGGTGTGGGCCGCCAGGTGGGCCAGGATCACCGCGGGGGAGGACGAGGCGACGCCGGGCATGGAGTGGTGCTCGGCGACCCAGTACCGCTCGAATCCGCGGACCTCGGCGAGCCGCGCGATGTCCACGCCGGTCCGCAGCGCGTCGGTGGCGGTCCGACCGGCACCGACGGTCACCAGGTCCAGTACGGAGAGGGGGACGGGAGCGGTGCCGTGGGCGGTGCCCCGGATCTCCGCTGCGGCGTCTGCGGGCATGGTGGGGTGCCTCCTGTGCTTGACGTGTTCGTACGCGGGTCGCTTCGCGTCGTAACAGGAGGGAGTCTCCGGTTATTCCCGGGCGGGTCGGCCGGTCAGTGGAGCACGCGGTGGCGGAGGCGGACGACGTTCGACGCGTAGGTGTGCGCCTCCACGAGTTCGAGCTTCACCCGGCGCTCTTCCCGGGGGAAGTACGGGGTGCCGCCGCCGAGCAGGACCGGGTGGACCGTGGTCCGGTACTCGTCGATCAGGTCGGACGCGGCGGCCCCGGCGGCGAGGTCCGCGCCGCCGAGGGCGATGTCGCCCTCGCCCGGCTCGGCCCGCCAGCGCTCGATCTCCTGTGCCAGGGTGCCGGACGCCAGGCGGGTGTTGGTGCCCTGGACCGCCGACAGCGTCCTGGAGAACACCACCTTCGGCAGCGCCTTCCACAGCGCGGCCCACTCCAGCTCCGCGGCGCCGAGCGACTCGTCCTGCTCGGCCGTCTCCCAGTACAGCATCGTCTCGTACAGCCGCCGCCCCAGCAGGTGGACGCCGGACTGCCGCAGCTCGTCGGTGAAGTGCCCGAAGACCTCTTCGTCCGGGTCGCTCCAGTCGATGCCGCCGTCGGGGTCGACGATGTAGCCGTCGAGGGACAGATTCATCGAATAGGTCACCCTGCGCATCGGAAAGGCCTCCTCGGTAGCGGGTCGGGTCCGACAGTACGGCCGCCGGGCGGGTGCCGCACCGGACATCTCCCGGGCGGGATCAGATCAGGGTCTGGGTGAGTTCGCTCCGCGTCGGTGTGTGGAGCAGGCGGCCGTGTGCGCCGTTGACGATCGGCAGGTAGGGCGGGACGTGGCCGCACTCCACGTCGGCGACGATCGGCACCCCCAACGGGCCGAGCGCGTCCAGCACCGCCTGGTGCTGGGAGAGCGACGGAACGCCCGGGGCCGAGGTCCGGCCGACCAGCACCGCGTTCGCGGCGTCGAAGAAGCCGGCCAGCCGCATGCCGTGCAGGTTGCGGCAGATGGTCAGGGCGTCGTCGCCGCAGGCCTCCACGTACACCAGCATCCCTTCCGGTGCCTCGGCCTCGGCGAAGGCGGACACGTCCAGGCAGCCGGACCCCGTGAGGTTGCAGAGCGTCTCGATGCAGCCGCCGATCAGACGGCCCTCGACTTCGAGGTCTCCGCTCCCGTCCAGCCGGGTCCATCCGCCGGGGGTGTCGAGCGTGTACTCCCGTACGCCGGGGTGGAGCGCGTAGTCGTCCCAGCCGGTGGTCCGGTGGCGGCCCGGCGGGGTCTGGGTGAACCGGTGCCCCTGGGGCGCGCCGACGATGTCGAGCCAGGAGACCAGCCCGTCCGGGGTCCGGTACGGGGTGTCCATGAGGTTGTTGCCGTGGACGGTCGCCGTGCCGGTGAGCAGCGTCAGCGGGGTGATGAGGGTCGACATGTCCGAATAGCCCACGACCCAGGTCGGTTCGGCCTCGCGCAGCCGGTCCCAGTCGAGCAGCGGCACGAGGTCGACCGCCAACTCCCCGCCCCACGGCGGCACCACCGCCCTGATGTCCGGGTCGGTCAGCATCCGCATCAGTTCGGCGGCGCGCGCGGGAGCGGGAGCGCTGACGTGCCCCGAGCCGTCCATGCACTCGCCGACGACCACCTCGTACCCGCGTGCCTCCACGTCGCGGATCGCCACGTTCAGGCGTTCGCGGAGCTTCTCGGGAACTCCGCTGGACGGCGAGGTGACGGCGACACGGTCTCCTGGGCGCAAGGGGCGCGGGTATCGAACTGGCATACGGCGGATTCTGGCACGGCGGTCGGAGGGGCGGGCGGGGATTTCTCCGCTCGCCGGCCCGCCCCGCCGGAGGCACCGGGGCCTACCCTTGCCGCCAGGCCACCCGGTGCTCCGCGAGGTGGGCCAGCACCGCGTGGTTGGCCTCCCAGCCGTCCGGGAACTTCACCAGCGTTCCCAGCTGGACCGGCTCCGTGGACGGATAGGCGTCCAGCAGGTCGTCCACCCCCTCGCGGCAGACCACGATGCAGGCGTGCCGGTGCCGGGAGGCCAGGACGCACAGGCGGCCGGTCTCCAGGTGGAAGGCGGTGGCGTCCGGGCGGCCGGAGAGCGGGTGCAGGACGACCGTGACGTCGTACTCGCGGCCCTGCAGCCGGTTCGCCGTGTCGACGGTCACCTCGCCCACCCCGAGGTCGGCCAGCGCCGAGCGGACCGCCGCCGCCTGGTCCCGGTGCGCGGTGCCGACGGCGATGCGGGCCGCGGTCAGCGGAGCGGGGTCCGGCGAGCGCTCGGAGGTCGCCCGGCCCTCCCGGTCGAGGAGCCGCCGGACCACCGCCGCCACCGCCCGCACCGCCTCCGGGTCGGTGCGCGGGGTGTGCCGGGCGGGCAGCTCCAGCAGGCCCCAGCCCGAGGCGGCGGCCTCGTCGATCACCCGGTCGGGACCCGAGCCGTCCGACGGCACCGCGAAGGCCAGGCTCCGGTCGCCGCGGTCCGTGCCGCTGCGGAAGGGCGTGTACGGGTAGAAGGCGTCGGAGACCAGGCGGGCCGCCGACGCCGGGAGCCGCCAGGAGACCGGCAGGCGGTGCTGGGGCAGGTCCGGGTTGTGCGCGAGGAGGGTCGTCACGGCCGAGGACGACGGGTCGTAGGCCAGGCCTGCCCACTGCTCGCTGCCCACCGTCGCGAACGGGTCCAGCTGGCCCGGGTCGCCCACGAACAGCGCCCGCTCGAAGAGCCCGGCGACCGCGAGCAGGGAGTCCGAGCGCATCTGGTACGCCTCGTCGACGATCGCGTGCCGCCAGGGCTCGTCCACCTTGACGTGCGCCCACTTCGCCGCCGTCGACAACACCACGGCCCGGTCGGCGAGGTCGGCGGCCTTGGCCGACTTGCGGACGTGTCCCAGCGCGTCGAGCGCCTTGTCGTACGGGTCGGCGTCGCTGCTGTGCAGGCGGCCCACCGGGAGGTCCGGATTCTTCTCGGCCAGGCGCAGCACCAGGTCGTCGACCTGGGCGTTGGTCTGCGCCACCACCATCAGCGGGCGGCCCGCCTCGGCCAGCTCCAGCGCCGCCCGCACCACGAGCGTGGACTTCCCGGCGCCGGGCGGGGAGTCGACGACGACACCGCGCTCCGTGCCGCGCAGGGTGTCGCGCAGGATCGCGGCGGTGGCGCGGGCGGCCTCGGCGCCCGGGTCGAAGGCCGCTCCGGCGGACGTGGCGAGGGCCTCGGCGGTCACAGCACGTCCTCCTCGGTCTGGGCGTCGGCGGCCTCCGGCACGGTGGCCGCCTCACCGGGCGGGCCGCCGTGCGTCCAGGGCGTCTGCTCCGGGTCGGGGAGCTTCGCGCCGCCCCGCTGCTCGTGCTCGAAGAGGGTGAAGCAGACCAGGTCGCCCTTCTCCGGCACCGACCCCGCCTCGGGCTCTTTGCCGCGGCCCATCTTGTCCGTGATCCGCAGGACCAGCGTGCCGTCGTCAGCGCCGGTCCCGTCGTCGGTGTCGTCGGGGGCCGCAGGCCCGACGTACTCGGCGGTCTGCGGCTTGCCGCCCAGCGAGCGGTAGACCTTCACCCGCTCGCCCAGGTGCGGGCGGTCGTCCGTGCGGACCGTGACCAGCGGGCGCGGACTGGGCCGCTTGCTCTCGCTGTACGCCATCACCACGTCGACGACCTCGCCCGCGAAGGCCTCCCCGGACAGCCGCCGCCCGGCCATCACCAGCGGATCGTCCAACGCCTCCTGCGCCTCCAGACGGGCCTGTTCGCGCTCGCGCGTGGCCAGCTTGTTCGCCGCCGTCACCGCGTCGTCGCGGCGCGGCTGCGGAGGCTCGCCGGCCAGGATGCGGTCGCGGTGGGAGGTGAACGACCAGCGGTCGCGCGTCCAGCGCTCCTCGGCGTGCGCCCCTTCGGGCAGCTCCCGCAGCAGGTCCAGGCCCCGCCACACCGCGTCCCAGGTGGGCCGGGTACGGCTGTCGACCAGGGCGCGGATCTCGCGCTCGGCGGCCGTGAGCGCGCCGAGCCGCTCGTCGGCCTCCAGGCCGTCCTCGGCGGCGGCCAGCGCGGTACGGGCGCGGTCGTGGCGCTCGATGGCGGGGGCCAGCAGCTTGTTGTCGAAGGCCGGGTCGGTCGCCGGGCCCGCGGGCGGGCACAGCAGCTGGCCGTCGGCGTCGCGGGCCAGCTCGGCGCGGCGGGCGGCCTCCGCGCCGGTCAGGCCGGGCTCCCGCGAGTCCTCCGGCGCGATCCACGCGAGCAGGGCCCCCAGGTGCTGGTCCTCCAGCGTGGACTGCCCGGTCGCCCAGTGCCGGCCCAGCAGGTCGGTCATGGCGAGCAGGAGGGCGGAACCGGGCACCCGGGCCCGCTCGCCGTAGTGGGTCAGCCACCGGCCGAGCAGCGGCACCCGCGGCGGCGCGGGGTGCGGGGTCTCCGGGTCCTGTTCCGCCGTACGTCGAAAGCGCATGGACCGGCCCAGCAGCCGTACGAAGTCGATGCCCGCGCGGCTCGGCACGACGAGCTGTGCGGCGTCCGCGCACAGGTCGACCTCGACCTTGACCCGCTTGCCCGTCTCCGGGTCGGTCTCGGTGCGCTCGGCGGCCTCGACGCGCTCCGCGTACGCCTCGATGTGCGGCAGCACGATGTCGGCCAGGTCGGCCAGGAACGCGAAGCGCAGGTCGCGGTCGCGGGGCTGCGGCACGACCAGCAGGTGCGGCGCGTCCCGGTCGGTGCCGACCAGCGCGCCGAGCGGGGCCCCTGCCTCACCGGCGGTGGTCAGCGGCACGAAGACCAGCGGGCGCTCGGCCAGGTGCCGGTGCCGGACGGTGGCGGCGGGCTGGGCGCGGCCGGTGCGCACGGCCTCCAGCCGGGCCAGCGTGGTGATCAGCGACACGCGGACACCCCGCCGCCCCCGGTGCCGCTGCCGCCACCCGCTGCCGCGCCGGTCCCCGCGCCCGCCGTCGCGAGGGCCTCCGCCCGCAGCCGGGCCGCCCTGCGCAGCGCGGCCACCGCCGGGTCGTCCGGATCGCCGGCCTCCCCGCGGGCCGCGGCCAGCACGTCCTCGACCGTGGAAAGACCGCCCAGCTCGGCCCGCACCGGGCGGCCCAGGCAGGTGACCGCACCGGCCTCGCGGGACCGGGCCCGGCAGTGGAAGGCCAGCTCGCACGTGGACAGGCACTCGGGCGCGTACGCCGCCGGGACCGCCTCGACCGCCGCCGCCAGCTCCTCGGCCGGCAGCTCCGGGGAGAAGCAGACGCCCTCCGGCAGCGCGTCGGCGATGTCCTCGATGCGGGTCAGCCGGGCCAGCTGGCGGTCGGTGACGGCGCGCTGCTTGCGCACGTCGACCGCGGACGCGGTGGGCAGGTTGGAGAAGTCCTTGGGGCAGACGAGCAGCACCCGGTGGCGCACGCGCGGGGCCGGGTCGAGCCGGGCGGCGACCCGCTCCAGGGCCAGCACGTACACCGCGGCCTGCCGCGCGGCGGCGCCGACCTTCGCCGGGTCGGCGGAGCCGTCCAGCATGGGGAAGGACTTGATCTCGACGACCGTCCAGCTGCCGTCCGGATGCACCACCACCGCGTCCGGCTCCAGGAAGGCGGGCGAACCGGCGACGTCCAGGGCGAGCATCGGATGGTCGAGCAGCGTCCATACGCCGGGTGCGCCGGTGGCCTCGCGCAGGGCCAGCGCCGTGCGCGCCGTGCGCCCCTCGGGTCCGGTCGCGGACAGGTCGGGCACCTGGGCCCGGGCCTCGGCGGGCGGCTCGGCGGCCCGGTCCAGCTTCTCGTGCACGAGGCGCAGCAGCTCGGCGCCGCCGTCCGCCTTGACCTTCGCCTCGAAGGCGTTGCCCCGCGTCAGGGCGAACTGCGACTGCCCGAAGGCCGACGGCGAGCCCAGCGCACCGGCCAGCAAGGCCTTGTCCACGCCCGCGCCGTCCAGGATCGCGCGCCGGCGGCACCCCGGGTTGGCGGCGAGGGCGGCCAGGGCCCGGGCGTCCAGCGCCTTGGCCGGTACGTCGGGACCGCGCAGCTCAGCGAGCCGGTGCCGGAGTCTCGTCCCCCGCGTCCGAGGGGGCGGGGTCCGGCTCGGCCCCTGGTCCGAACCGCTGCTCGCGCTGCCGTGGAAATCGCTCACCCGCGGAAGTCTGGCATCCACCACTGACAATCGCGGAACCCGCGCCGTCCCGGACGGAGTCGGGGGCGGACGCCGGGGCGCTCGAGGAGCCGGCCGCGGCCGGTGCGAAACGGGCCGTGAGCCGGGTACGCGCCCGCTCCGCGGTCCGCAGCACGAACGGCGTCAGCAGCAGCCCCGCGCCCATCACGGCCGCACCGGCGACCGCGTCCAGGAAGTAGTGGTTCGCGGTGCCCATCACCACGATCGTGGTCACCAGCGGGTAGACGACCCCCGCCACCTTCGCCGCGCGGGTGCCGCCGTGGCGCCACAGCATCACCCCGCACCACAGCGCCCAGCCCACGTGCAGGCTCGGCATCGCCGCGTACTGGTTGGTCATCCCGCCCAGGCCGCGCGGGGCGCTCGCCTCGCCGCCCCACCAGCCGTACGAGCTGTACTGGGCCATCGTGTCGACGAAGCCGTGACCGGCGTCCAGCAGCCGGGGCGGGCAGGTCGGCAGGAGGGTGAAGCCGATGAGACCGATGAACGTGGACGTCATCAGCCACGTGCGGGCGGCCCGGTAGCGCACCGCGCGGGAGCGGAAGAGCCAGATCAGGATCGCCGGGGTGACCACGTAGTGCAGCGACGCGTACCAGAAGTCCGCCGGTACGCCGATCCACGGCTCGCGCGTGAAGAGGCGGTTGAGGGGGTGCTCCGCGTTGAGGTGGAGCGCCTTCTCGATGTCCAGGATGGCCAGGCCGTGGTCGACGGCGTCGGAGACGTCGCCGCGCACCAGCAGGCGACCGGCGCTGTAACAGGCGTACACGAGGACGATGAGCGGCAGCTCGGTCCACCAGCGCAGCCGAGGGTGCGGGGCCGCCTCGGTGCCCGGTGTCTCGGTGTGCCGCAATCCGATCGCCCTCCCCCTTCTCACGCTTCTCACTTCTCGCTCGCTCGCGCACCCGTACGGACACGGGCGAGCCACTCTACGGCCTCGCCGCGACCGCTCCGCGAAGCGCCCTCGGACCGGATAGACGCGGGTACCGCCCCTCGGGTTGCCCGCACGGACAGTACGGGATGATGGAGGGGTCCCCTCAGACATTTCTCCCGGAAAGGCCCCTTCATGGCACCGCGCATTCTGCTGGCCCGGCACGGACAGACGGAGTGGTCGCTGTCCGGCAGACACACCGGCAGGACCGACGTGCCGCTCCTGGAGGAGGGCCGGCGCGGCGCGAAGCTGCTCGGCGAGCGGCTGCACCGGGCGCCGCTGGACGGGCTGCCGGGCGTGGAGGTGCGGACCAGTCCGCTGATGCGCGCGAGCGAGACCTGCGAGCTGGCCGGTTTCGGCGAGCGCGCACGCGCGTGGGACACGCTCCTGGAGTGGGACTACGGGGCGTACGAGGGCATGACGCCGGAGCAGATCCAGGCCGTGCGGCCCGGGTGGCTGATCTGGCGGGACGGGGTCCCGGAGGGCGAGAGTGTGGCGGACGTCACCGCGCGCGCGGACGAGGTGGTGGCGTGGGCGCGGGAGGCGGAGCGGGACGTGCTCGTCTTCGCCCACGGGCACGTTCTGCGGGCGATCGGGGCGCGGTGGCTGGGGCTGCCGGTGTCCTTCGGCGCGCGGATACGGCTGAACCCGACGTCGCTGTCCGTGCTGGGGTGGGCGTACGGGGAGCCGGCGGTGGAGAGCTGGAACGACCTGGGGCACCTGGTCGGCTGACGGTTGGTGCCGGTGCCGGTGCCGGTGCCGGTGCCGGTGTTTGTGGCGGTTCCCGGTATCGGGGCTGGTCCAGGGTGGGGACGCAGCCCGGCGTGGCGGGGTGCCGCTGCGCCCACCCGTGCCGCCCCGGCGGCACGACTGCCCGCAGCTCGGTCACGCCGGTCGCGGCAGCGCCCCGTGGCGGTCCAGGAAGGTGGAGACGCCCGAGGCCCGGCGGTGGGGGAGGAGGACCCGGGCCGTGCCCGCCAGCATCGTGTGGATGCGGGAGGACTGGACCTCGTCCAGCAGGTCGAGGACCCGCATGCCCGCCCCCGCCGCCTCGTCGGGGCGGCCCCCGCGGGCCAGGTCGTCCGCCAGCTCCGCCGAGTACAGCGCGAGGTTCCGGGTGAAGTGCGGGTCCTGGAGATCCCCCGCCCGCCGCGCGTGCCGGGCGGCCCGCGGCCAGTCGCCCAGGGTGGACCAGCACTGCGCCTCGAGCCCCTCCAGCTCGGCCTCGCCGTAGAAGCTCATCCACTCGGGGTCGGCGTCCGAGGGGCCCCGTTCGAAGAAGGTCTGCGCGCGGACCAGCGCCTGCTCGCAGCCGACGCGGTCCGCCAGCCCCGCCCAGCCGCCCGCCTCGCGCAGCGCGAGCAGGGACATCAGCCGGGCCGAGCCCAGCGGGCGGGCGGCGCGCTGCGCGGCCTGGGCCGCCCGGACCGCCTCGCGCGGGCGGCCGGCGTCGCGGGCCAGGAACGCCATGTTGCAGAAGGCGTGCGCCTCCAGGCCGGCGTCGCCGTTCATCCGGGCGGTGGCCAGGGCCTCGGCGTAGTGGGAGCGGGCGTCGTCGAAGCGCCCCGAGTCGTGCGCCAGCCAGCCGACGGAGATCGCCAGTTCACCGGCGCCCGTGTAGAGCCGGTCCGCGGTGGCCTGCCGGGACGCGCCGGCGTCCAGGAGCGCGTACGCGGTGCGCAGCGGGGCCGCCGCGCGCCGGTAGAGGCCGTCCGCGCCGTGCCGGTCGTCGAGCACCCGGATCCGGCGGACGGCTTCTTCGAGGGCACCGGCCTCGCCCGTCCCGGCCCGGCGCGTGGGACGCCCGGCCGCCGCGGCGTCGAAGGCGAGTGTCAGGGGGCCGAGCGAGGCGGCGGCCACCGTGGCACCGCTCGTCATGAATGCGCGACGCAGCACGTCGCTCTCCTCGTTGTCGTCGTGCGTTTCGTACAGGTCCTGCGTGTCGTGCGTGTCTCGCGTGTCATGGGTCTCATACGGCTCACCCGCCCCCTGCGGCTCACTCGTGGTGCGCGCTTGGCGCCCGCGTACCGACGAGCGGGGCGCGAACCCCAGGTCGGTGAGCGTGCGGCCGGGGAACATGTGCAGGAACACCCGCTCGTACGCGTAGTTGGGGCAGCGGATCTCGCCCGCCTCGACCCGGCCGACGTAGCGCGCGTCGCAGCTGACCCGCTCGCCGATCTCGCGCGCGGCGCGACGGACCGCCGCCGCGAACTCCGCCGGGGAGCGCTTGCCGCGCAACCGCCTGAAGGCGAGGTTCGGCCGGGGTGGCCGTTCGGGCTGGGCGGAGGTCACCGTTGACGACGCCATGGCCGGGTCCTCTCGTGCGAACCGTCGAACCATGCCGGGAAAGGGCGAGTGAGGCTGGAGGCGCCCTGTTTCCGGCGAGCAAGAACGTACCGGCTGTGACGGAGCGGCCACGCGCGGTTTGGCTACAAACCGGATATCTCCTCCACGATCTGCCATGAAGTGCCATCCTTTGCGGCGGGCCCCGCCCGTAGCCGTTGACGGTCCGCCGCGTTGAACCGGGTGGACCGGGAGGCCCCCGACTCCCGAGCCGCTCGTCCGAGGAGGAGTTCCGTGGTGGAGGCCGGGATGGACACCAGCGTCAGCGTTTCCCCCTGCGAGGCCTGTGACGTCGTCACCGTGCCGACCCGGCAGGGTCTGGAGGCGGTCGACATCCTCAGGCGGGGAGCCGGTGAGGGGGTGGGCTCGGTGATCCACGACGACGGCTGCGACACCCTCGGATTCCTGGTGCCGCCGGGCACCGCCGCCGCCTGGGACGTGCCGGGCAGCACCTGCACGGAGACGGACGGCCGTGGACTGAGCATCGTCCCGGCGCCCGAGCCGCCCGTGGAGGGCTCCGACTGGCTGCTGCCGCCCGGCGAGGCGGACCTGGCGACCGACCCCGCCGTACTGCGGGCCGCGCTGGGCGAGGCGGCCCGGCTGATCAGGGCCGCGGACAGCTGCCGTTGAGCACCGCCGGGCAGGGCCGTCCGGGGCGGGGACCCGCCGTCGACCGATAATGGGACGATGGGAAAGTCCAGGAACGCCCGCCGCGGGCGCGCAGCCGCCGAGTCCGTCGTCGAGGACGTGGACGGGGGGCGTGCCGAGCTGGTGCCGGACCGGGACCGGCCCCGGGCCTGGACGCTGCTGATCGACGGCGCCCCGCAGTCGCACGTCGACCTCGACGACCCGGCGTACCTGTCCTTCGAGTACCAGCGCCGCATCGGCCACGTCATCGACCTGGCCACCCCGCCGGGCAGACCGGTCCGGGCCGTCCACCTCGGCGGCGGCGCCCTCACCCTCGCCCGCTACGTCGCCGCCACCCGCCCCCGCTCCACCCAGCAGGTCGTCGAGCGGGACGCCGCCCTCGTCCAGCTGGTCCGCCGGGAGCTGCCCCTCGACCCCGGCGCCCGGATACGGGTGCGCTCCACCGACGCCCGCGCCGGGCTGGCCAAGGTGCCCGACGGCTGGGCGGACCTCGTCGTCGCGGACGTCTTCGGCGGGGCGCGCACCCCGGCCCACCTGACCTCCACCGAGTTCCTCGACGAGGTGCGGCGCGCGCTCGCGCCAGGCGGGGTCCACGTCGCCAACCTCGCCGACGGCCCGCCGCTCGCCCACCTGCGCGGCCAGATCGCCACCGCCGCCGCCCGGTTCGCCGAACTCGCCCTCGTCGCCGACCCGGCCGTACTGCGCGGCAAGCGCTTCGGCAACGCGATCCTGGTCGCCGCCGACCATCCGCTGCCGATCGCCGAACTCACCCGCCGGGCCGCCTCCGACCCGCACCCCGCGCGCGTGGAACACGGCCGCGCGCTCACCGACTTCACCGGCGGCGCCCAGCCCGTGACGGACGCGGCGGCGGTGGACTCGCCCGCGCCGCCGGAGTCCGTCTTCGGATGAGCCTCTTCGGACCGGCCTCTTGGGACCGGCCTCTTCGAGTGAGCCTTCGCGAGTGAGCCTCGGACCGAACGCGTCGGCTCAGTAGCTGCCGATCTCCACCCGCGGCGGCCCGTCGTGCCAGGTGCAGAAGACCGACACCCGGTCCGCGCCCGAGGTGAACTCCACCCGGATCCACGACTGCGTCTTCCACACCTGCATCGACCAGCCAGGGCCCGGAGTGGCCGACACCAGTGAGGCCGACGACGTGCCGAGGTCGAAGACCGCGCGGCCCCCGTCGGTGTCGTAACTCTTCACCTCGCCGGACGTGTCGGGGGCGGGACGCGTCGGGTCCGCGGACGGCGTGGCGGACGGCGCGGTGCGGGTCGGCGCGGGACCGGGCTCGTGGGCCGTCCCGCTCGGTGTCGGCGACGCGCTGCCCGGCGACGGCGACGACGACGGTGAGGGCCGGCTGGTGGACGACGCCAGGGACTCCCCGTCGTCGCTGCCCTCCCCGTCCCGCACGCTCGCGTCGGCCGCCGTGATCGGCAGCGCCCGGGGGGCGTCGTAGGCCGTGCCCGCCATCACCGTGTGCACGCCCCACCACGACAGCGTGACCGCCGCGCCGGTGGCGAGCAGCCAGGCGATCACGTGGACGAGTCCTCTGCGCATCGCGGCCATACTGCCTCACCCGCCCCACGCGTGTCGCCCGAAAGCGGTGTGACGCGGGCCGGAGGGGAGTTGTCCACAGGCTCGGACCGGGTCGGTCCGCATGGCGTACGGTGCCGCCCATGGCAAGTGTGCTCGTGGTCGAGGACGACCAGTTCGTACGCTCGGCGCTCATCCGGCAGCTGACCGACGCCTCGCACACCGTGCGCAGCGTGGGCACGGCGCTGGAGGCGCTGCGCGAGGTCGCCCATTTCCGGTTCGACGTGGTGATCCTGGACCTCGGACTGCCCGACCTGGACGGCTCCGAGGCGCTGAAGATGCTGCGCGGCATCACCGACGTACCGGTGATCGTCGCCACCGCCCGGGACGACGAGACGGAGATCGTACGGCTGTTGAACGCGGGCGCGGACGACTACCTCACCAAGCCGTTCTCCGTGGAGCACCTGTCGGCCCGGATGGCGGCCGTGCTGCGCCGCGCCCGCGGCGGCCCCGCGGAGGCGGCGGCGCCCGCGGTCCTGCGGGTCGGCGGCCTCACCGTCGACCCGCTGCGCCGCCAGGCCGAACTGGACGGGGCGGCCCTCGACCTGACCCGCCGCGAGTTCGACCTGCTCGCCTTCCTGGCAGGCCGCCCCGGGGCCGTCGTCCCCCGCAAGGAGCTGCTCGCCGAGGTCTGGCAGCAGTCCTACGGCGACGACCAGACCATCGACGTCCACCTGTCCTGGCTGCGGCGCAAACTGGGCGAGACCGCGGCCCGGCCGCGCTATCTGCACACCCTGCGCGGCGTCGGCGTGAAGCTGGAGCCACCGCGATGAGATGGGCCCTGGTCAAGGTCTCGCTGGCGGTCACCGCGATGGTCGTGGTCGCCTTCGCCGTGCCGCTGGGACTCGTCATCCGGGAGATGGCCCGCGACCGCGCCTTCTCCAACGCCGAGCGGGAGGCCGCTGCCGTCGCCCCGGCCCTGTCCATCACCACCGACCGGGAGCAGTTGGAACGCGTCGTCGCCTCCGCCGGTTCGGACGCCGGGATGGCCGTGCACATACCGGCGCCCGCAGCCGGGTCCCGGTCGGAGTCCGGCGCCGGGGCCGCGGAGGCCGGCGGCGCCACCGACATCGGCCGGCAGCGCGCCACCGACGAGGACATCGCCGCCGTACGGGAGATGGGGCGGGCCTCCACCACCGAGGTGGGCGGCGGTTCCACCCTGCTCCAGCCGGTCGCGCTCAGCTCCGGCCAGATCGCCGTCGTCGAGGTGTACGTCCCCGAGTCCGAGGTGACCAACGGCGTCGGCACGGCCTGGGCGGTGCTGGCCGCGGTCGGCGCCGCCCTGATCGTCGGCTCGGTCGCGGTCGCCGACCGGCTGGGCGTACGGATGGTGCAGCCCGCGCGGCGCCTGGTCGAGGGCGCGCACGAGCTGGGGGAGGGCAAGCTGGGCGCGCGGGTGCCCGTGGAGGGGCCGGACGAACTGCGGCGCGCGGCGGTCGCGTTCAACTCCATGGCCGACCAGGTCGTCCAGCTCCTCGCCAACGAGCGGGAGCTGGCCGCCGATCTGTCCCACCGGCTGCGCACCCCGCTGACCGTGCTGCGCCTCAACGCCGCCTCGCTGGGCGAAGGCCCGGCCGCCGAGCAGACCCGGGCCGCCGTCGAGCAGTTGGAGCGCGAGGTCGACACCATCATCCGCACGGCCCGGGACGCCAAGCCGCAGACGGCCGCCGCCGGCCCCGGCGCCGGGTGCGACGCGGCCGAGGTGGTCCGGGAGCGGATGGGGTTCTGGTCGGCGCTCGCCGAGGACGAGGGCCGCAAGTGGCGGGTGGCCGGCGCCGACCGGCCGGTACGCATACCCGTGGCCCGCACCGACCTGGCCGCCTCCCTCGACGCCCTGCTCGGCAACGTCTTCCGGCACACCCCCGAGGGCACCGCCTTCGCCGTCGACCTGCACAACGGCGAGGACGCGGTGATCGTGCTCGTCTCCGACGCGGGCACCGGCATAGCCGACCCCGAGGCGGCGATGGCCCGCGGCCGGGGTTCGGGCACCGACGGGTCGACCGGGCTCGGCCTGGACATCGTGCGCAGGATGGCCGAGTCGACCGGCGGCGACGTCCGCATCGGCTCCTCCGTGCTGGGCGGCACCGAGGTGCGGATCTGGATCCAGCTGGACCAACGGACGGCGCCGGTGCGGCGCGGGCACCGGGGAGCCGTACGCCGGCGCAGGCAGGGCCGTACGCCGACGCCGGCACCGGCGGGCCGGGCCGCCCGCGACCATTAATCGGTCCCGATCCCTTCCTTAAGCCCACCCTAAGATCGCCAACCCCCGTCCGGATCAGGCTCTTTGCCCGTTTCCGGGTCGCTAGCGTGCTGCCGCACCCCCACCCGCCCCCGCCGGCCTCCCGCCGGGGGCACCGTGAACAGCGAAGGCAGGCACGTGATGCGCACGCACCGACGCAAGGTCAGTGGCAGGAACAAGGCGATCGGCGCCCTCGTCGCGGCGGCCGTGGCCGGTGGCGGGGCGCTGCTGTTCACCAGCACCGCCCAGGCCGCCCCGGTCGGGGCCGCGTACACGAAGACCAGCGAGTGGTCGACGGGCTACACCGCCCAGTACGTCGTCACCAACACCAGCGGCCGGGCGAAGGCGGACTGGACCCTGGAGTTCGACCTGTCCGACGGCGCGAAGCTCGGCTCGCTGTGGAACGCCGAGTCGAAGGTGAGCGGGCAGCACGTCACCGTGACCCCGCCCGAGTGGGACACGGACGGGCTGAAGGCCGGCGAGTCCGTCACGGTCGGCTTCGTCGTCAACGGCACCGCCGAACCCACCAGTTGCCTGGTCGACGGCGCCGCGTGCTCGGCCGACGACGGCGTCACCCCCGAGCCCAGCGGCCGCCCCACCGAGCCCCCCGCCCCGACACCCACGCCGACCCCCACCGCCACGGCGACCGGCACCGCCGAGCCGACCCCGACCGGCACCCCCACCACCCCGGCGCCCACCGGCACGCCCGGCAACGGCACCGCGGCGGGCGCCGGCTTCGCGCCGTACGTCGACACCTCGCTCTACCCGGCCTTCGACCTGCTCGCGCACGCCGGGGCGACCGGCGTGAAGGAGTACAACCTCGCCTTCGTCACCGACGGCGGCGGCTGCACCCCGAAGTGGGGCGGCGTCACCGACCTCGGCGGTGACGCCGTCGCGAACCAGATAGGCGCCCTGCGCGCCCAGGGCGGCGACGTCCGGGTCTCCTTCGGCGGCGCCTCCGGCTCCGAACTGGGCACGACCTGCACGTCGGCCGACGCGCTGGCGGCGGCGTACGGCAAGGTCGTCGACGCCTACCGGCTCACCAAGGTCGACTTCGACGTCGAGGGCGGCGCGCTGCCCGACACGGCCGCCAACACCCGCCGTGCCCAGGCCATCGCCGCGCTCCAGGAGGAGCACCCCGGCCTGGACGTCTCCTTCACCCTCCCGGTGATGCCCGAGGGCCTCACCCAGGCCGGCGTCGACCTCCTCGCCGACGCGAAGAAGAACGGCGTGGACATCGACGCCGTCAACATCATGGCGATGGACTACGGCCCCGCGTACAGCGCCGACATGGGCACCTACGCCGAGCAGGCCGCCACCGCCACCCAGGCCCAGGTCAAGGGCGTCCTCGGCCGGTCCGACGCGGACGCCTGGAAGACGGTCGCCGTCACCCCGATGATCGGGGTCAACGACGTCGCCTCCGAGGTCTTCACCGTCGACGACGCCGCCCAGCTGGTGGAGTTCGCCCGGTCCAAGGGCCTGGGCGGCCTGTCCATGTGGTCCGCGACCCGCGACAAGGCCTGCCCCGGCGGCCCGAAGCCCTCGGCCGACGCCACGTGCAGCTCCGTGGACCAGGAGCCGAACGCCTTCGCCAAGGCCCTTGCCGCCTACAAGTAGGGCCGGGCCCCTTCCCGTGCGGCCGGGCCCCACACCGGTCACACGAGCGGGGCGCGGCATCCCCCCGTGGAATGCCGCGCCCCGCATCAACCCGGCCGGGCAGGGGTTACCCGACCGCGTCCAGCGGCGGCAGCGTCCCCGTGCGGGCCGCGCGGCCGTACCACAGGGCGCTCGACTTCGGGGTGCGCTGCTGGGAGGCGTAGTCGACGTACACCGCGCCGAAGCGCTTCTCGTAGCCGTAGGCCCACTCGAAGTTGTCCAGCAGGGACCACAGGTAGTAGCCGCGGACGTCGGCGCCGTCGGCGATGGCCTGCCGGACCGCGGTGAGGTGGCCGTTCAGGTAGGCGACCCGGTCGGGGTCGTGCACCGAGCCGTCCGCGCCGGGCTTGTCGTCGTAGGCCGCGCCGTTCTCGCTGATGTACAGCGGCATGCCGGGGGCCTCCCGGTTGTACCGCATGATCAGCTCGTGCAGGCCGCTCGGGTCGACGGTCCAGCCCATCTCGGTGCGCTCGCCGGGCGGCTGGTGGAACGCCACGTCGTCCGCGGCGGGCCAGGGCGAGTGGTCGCTCGCGCCGTGGCCGTCGGCGCGCGGCGCACGCGAGTCGGCGTCGGCCGCCGACACCACCGTCGGCGTGTAGTAGTTGAGGCAGATCGCGTCGATCGGCTGGCGGATCTGCCCCAGGTCGCCGTCCTGGACGAACGACCAGTCCGTCACCGGCGCGGTGGCCTCCAGGAGCGACTGCGGGTAGGCGCCGTGCAGGATCGGGCCGTGGAAGATCCCGCCGGACAGGTCGTCGATCTTCCGGGCCGCCGCCAGGTCCGCCGGGCTCTGCGACAGCGGCCGCACCACGGACGTGTTGAGGCTGATCGCCACCGAGTTGCGGGCCGGCATCACCGAACGCAGCGCGACCGTGCCCAGGCCGTGCGCCAGGTTCAGGTGGTGCGCGGCGCGCAGCGCGGCCGCCGGGTCGGTGCGGCCGGGGGCGTGCACACCAGAGGCGTAGCCCAGGAAAGCGGCGCACCACGGCTCGTTCAGCGTGATCCACTGCTCCACCCGGTCGCCGAGCGCCTCGCCGACGATCTGCGCGTACTCGGCGAACCGGTACGCCGTGTCCCGCTCCGGCCAGCCGCCCGCGTCCTCCAGCTCCTGCGGCAGGTCCCAGTGGTAGAGGGTGACGGCCGGCTTGATCCCGGCGGCCAGCAGCTCGTCCACCAGGCGGCGGTAGAAGTCCAGGCCGCGCTGGACGGCGGGGCCGCGGCCGGTCGGCTGCACCCGGGTCCAGGAGACCGAGAAGCGGTAGGCGCCCAGGCCCAGGTCCTTCATCAGGGCCACGTCGTCGCGGTAGCGGTGGTAGTGGTCGACAGCGACGTCCCCGGTGTCCCCGCCGGCCGTCTTCCCGGGCGTGTGGCTGAAGGTGTCCCAGATCGAGGGGGTACGGCCGTCCTCCCGCACCGCGCCCTCGATCTGGTACGCCGAGGTGGCGGCGCCCCAGAGGAAGGCGGGGGGGAAGGTCACCGGGGTCACCGGCGTTGCGGACTCAGGCATGGAAGCGCTCCCATTGCGGGTCATGGCGGGTCGGGTCACGGAAGACCGACACGTGGAAGTACGAGGGGGGAAGGCGGGGCCGGGACGGCGGTGGCCCGGCCCCCGGGGAGGGTTGTCATCCCTTGACGGCGCCCTGCATGATGCCGCCCACGATCTGCTTGCCGAAGATCGCGAACACCAGGAGCAGTGGCAGCGTGCCGAGCAGCGCGCCGGCCATGATCAGGGACTGGTCGGGGGTGTAGCCGCGGCCCAGGCCGGCGAGGGCGACCTGCACGGTCGGACTGCCGTTCTGCGTCAGCACCAGGAACGGCCACAGGAAGTCGTTCCAGGACTGCACGAACATCAGCATGCCGAGCACGGCCATCGCGGGCCGCGCCGCCGGGAACACCACGTGCCACATCACCCGCCAGCTGCTGGCGCCGTCCACGCGCGCGGCCTCGATGATCTCGTCCGGCAGCGCCTGGAGCAGGTACTGCCGCATGAAGAACACGCCGAACGCGTTCACCAGGGACGGCAGGATCACTGCCTGGAGCTGGTCGGACCAGTCCAGCTTGGCGACCATCATGTACAGCGGGATGATGCTCAGCTGCGGCGGCACCATCATCGTGCCGATGACGATCAGCATCAGCGCGTTGCGGCCGCGGAAGCGCAGCTTGGCGAAGGCGAACCCGGCGATCGTCGACAGGAAGACGATGGTGCACGCCGAGATCCCGGCCACGATGGTGGTGTTGAGGAACGCCTCGCCGAGGTTGGCGTCGTTCCAGGCGATCTCCAGCTTGTCGAAGAGGTTGCCGCCGAACCAGAAGGGCGGCGGCGTCTGGGCGAGCCGCTGGTTGTCGCGCGAGGCGGCGATCGCCGTCCACACCAGCGGGAACAGCGAGCCGATGGTGAACAGGGCGAGGATGATGTAGGCGATCGGCCCGGCGTGCAGCGTGCCGCCCGCCCGGGCCGCCTTGGAACGTCGTCGGCCCCGCCGGGGCGGCTCGGATGCCGCGTCGGCCGGGGGTTTCGTCATGGTCGTCGTCACGGCCGGTTCTCCTTAACTACTGGCGCGCAGCCGGCGCGAGATGACGGCGTTGAGGACCCCGATCACGATGAGGATCAGGAACATCGCCCAGGCGATCGCGGAGGCGCGGCCCAGGTGCTGGTTGACCCAGCCTTGCTCGTACAGGTACAGGCCGAGCGTCTGGAACTGGTGCTGGGAGCCGCCCGAGGCGCCCTTGTTCGCGTCGAACAGCAGCGGCTCGCCGAAGACCTGCGAGGCACCGATGGTCGACACGACGACCGTGAACAGGATCGTCGGGCGCAGCGAGGGCAGCGTGACGTGGATGAACTGCCGCCAGCGGCTGGCGCCGTCCAGCGCCGCCGACTCGTACAGGTCCTGCGGGATCGCCTGCATCGCGGCCAGGTAGATCAGGGCGTTGTAACCGGTCCAGCGCCAGATGACGATCGAGGACACGGCGAACTTCGACGCCCACGAGTCGTTCTGCCAGTCGATCTTGTCCAGGCCCACCATGTCGAGGGCCCAGTTGATCATGCCGTAGTCGCGGCCGAAGAGCAGCACGAAGACCAGGGAGGCCGCGGCGATCGACGTCGCGTACGGCGCCAGCATCACGACCCGGTAGAAGGTCGAGGCACGCAGCTTGTAGTTGAGGATGTGCGCGAGGCCCATCGCCATCAGCAGCTGCGGCACCGTGGAGATGATGCCGATCCACAGCGTGTTCTTGGCGGCGTTCCAGAAGAACTCGTCGTCGAAGATCCGGGTGTAGTTGTCCAGACCCGTCCACTTCATGTCGGTGGGCGCGGTCAGCTCCACCGTGTGCAGCGAGGCCCAGCCGGTGTAGATCAGCGGGAACAGGCCGAAGGCGAGGAAGAGCAGGAAGAACGGCGAGACGAACGCGTAGGGGCTCCAGCGCATGTCCCGCTGCCAGCGGCGGGAGAGTTTGGCCCGCCTCTTGCGGTCCGCCTCGGCGGACGCCCTGCCGCCGGGCGGGCGGCCCGGGGCCGCGCCCCCCTTGACGGGGGACGCGGCGGTGTCGTGCCGGGTGGTCATTCCGGTCACTTCTCCAGGTTGTTGTCGATGGTCTTCACGGCGTTCTCCCAGGCGTCCTTGGCGGACTTGCCCTGGGTGACGAGGATGACGCCGTTGTCCGTCAGGCCCTGCTGGACGATCTGGTCCTTCGGGCCGATCACCTGGGTCGGGATCTGCTCGGCGGCCTTGGCGAACAGCTCGCCGATCGGCGCGTCACCGGTCATGTCGTTCTTGCCGCCGGTCACCTGGGGGAGCTTGTACGCGGCGGGCGCGCTCGGGAAGCTGCCCATCTTGGAGAAGAGCTTGGCCTGCTGCTCGGGCGCGGTCAGCCAGGTGACCAGCTTCTGCGCCTCCTTCACGTGCTTGCCGCTCTTGGGCACGCCCAGGAAGGTGCCGCCCCAGTTGCCGGCCTTCGGGGCCTGGGCGACGTCCCACTTGCCGGCGGAGTCCGGCTGGGACTTGGCCTTGATGGTGCCGAGCATCCACGGCGGGCAGGCGACGGTGGCGAACAGGCTGTTGGAGATGGTCTGGTCCCAGGCCGGCTGGAACTGGGTCTGCGACTGCACCAGTCCCTTCTCGGCCGCCTCGGCGGTCAGGTCGAAGGCGTCCTTGACGGCCGGGTTGGTCTTGTAGATGACCTTGCCGGAGGCGTCGTAGAACTTCTCGTCCTCACTGCTGAGGATGGCGTTGATCAGACCGCCGGGGGAGTCCATGAAGTAGGTGTCCTTGCCGGCACCCTTCTTGTACTGCTCGCCGGCCGCGATGAACTTCTTCCAGTCCCCGGCCCACAGCTTGGAGACCTCTTCGCGGTCGGTCGGCAGGCCGGCCTTCTCGAACAGGTCCTTGCGGTAGCAGATGGCCATCGGGCCGATGTCGGTGCCCAGGCCGACGGTGGCGCCGTCCTTGGTGGTGGCCTGCTGCCACTTCCAGTCCAGCCAGTTGCTCTTCTGGACGCCCGCGGCCTTGGACATGTCCTCGAACTTGTCCGCCTGGGTGGCGACGACCTCGGCGATGTTGCCGACCTCGATCGCCTGCACGTCCTGGAGTCCGCTGTTGGTGGTGAGGTGGTTCACCAGGGCGGGGTAGTAGTTCTCGTTCCGCTCGGTGACGTTCTCCTCGATGTTGATGTCCGGGTTGAGCTTCTCGTACTCCTCGTAGAGGCCTGCCTCCTTGAAGCCCATCGTCCCGAACAGGCCAAGGGTGATCGTGGTCTTGCCGCTGCTGTCGCCCGACGACGAGCCGTCCTCGTCGTTCCCGTCGTCGGCACAGCCGGCCAGCAGCCCGGCGCCCAGCGACGCGATGGCCGCCATGACCACCACCTTGCGGGCCGATCCTCTGCGTGCTGCTCGCATTGCGTCCTCCTGTTGCCCTGACGTGCCGACCCCCCGGCCAACTACATGGTTGGACCCGCTGCTTCATGTGTTTCGTTCGTCGCTGCGGCTCGGGCGGGGAACGTGCGGGATGTGTATGTGCCAGGTAGTGTGGGAGCGCTCCCACAAGTGATGTGTTGAAGAGTCGTCGGTCGGGGCGGGGGTGTCAAGGGAGCGGACGCGACGAATTGCGTTCAGTTATCGGCCTGTTAACTGGACGTTGCGAGCGGCACCGGGACACCCCTCGTACGGCGGGGAGGGACCGGAGTCGGTCATTACACCCGACCGGCCTGTTAAATTCCAGGCCAGCCGCAGAGTGCGGGGGTGACGACGGGAGGCGGAGCCGATGGCAAGCCACGGAGTGCGTGGTCGGAGCGGTGGCCGGCCCACCCTCGAAGAGGTGGCGGCACGCGCGGGCGTCGGCCGCGGCACGGTCTCCCGCGTGATCAACGGCTCGCCGCGGGTCAGCGACGCGACCCGGGCGGCCGTCGAGGCGGCGGTCGCGGAGCTGGGTTACGTCCCGAACACGGCGGCCCGCGCGCTGGCGGCCAACCGCACGGACGCGATCGCCCTGGTGGTGCCGGAGCCGGAGACCCGGTTCTTCGCGGAGCCGTACTTCTCGGACATGCTGAAGGGTGTCGGCTCGGAGCTGTCCGACACCGAGATGCAGCTGCTGCTGATCTTCGCGGGCAGTGACCGGGAGCGGGAGCGGCTCGCCCAGTACCTCGCGGCGCACCGGGTGGACGGCGTCCTGCTGGTCTCGGTGCACGCCGACGATCCGCTGCCCGACCTGCTGACCCAGCTGGAGATCCCCGCGGTGATCAGCGGCCCGCGCTCGGCCGCGGAACCGCTGGCGTCCGTGGACTCCGACAACTACGGCGGCGCCCGCTCGGCCGTCGAGCACCTGCTGTCCCGGGGCCGCGGCCGCATAGCCCACATCACCGGTCACCTCGCCGTCTACGGCGCCCAGCGCCGCGTCGACGGCTACCGCGAGGCCCTGCGGGAGGCGGGCCACGAGGTGGACGAGGGGCTGATCGAACCGGGCGACTTCACCGAGGAGGGCGGGCGCCGCGCGATGGCGGAGCTGCTGCGCCGCCACCCCGACGTGGACGCGGTCTTCGCCGCCTCGGACGTGACCGCGGCGGGCGCGAGCCAGGTCCTGCGCGAGGCGGGCCGGCGCATCCCGGACGACGTGGCGCTGGTCGGCTACGACGACTCGGCCATCGCCCGCCACATGGAGCCGCCGCTGACCAGCGTGCGCCAGCCCATCGAGGAGATGGGCCGCGCGATGATCGACCTGCTGCTGACCGAGATCGCCGACCGCCGTCCGGCCGTCTCGCGGGGCCTGGAACGGCACCAGGTGGTGCTGGCGACGGAGCTGGTGGAGCGCAGGTCGTCGTAAAGGCTTGAAGCCGGGGCCCGCTCGGCAGGCCCCGGCGGTGGGGGAGCGGGCCGTAACGAGATCAAGGGCCGACCCGTTTTCACAGGTCAGCCCTTGATCGTTCAGGGTGAGTGACGGGACTTGAACCCGCGGCATCCTGGACCACAACCAGGTGCTCTACCAGCTGAGCTACACCCACCAAGGCCGGTGCTCGAAATCCCGCGTGGCGGGGTTTCCCGACCGGCTGAGAAAAAGTGTACAGGGTCCGAAGGGGTGCTCGCGCCCGGCTTTCCGGAGGCCGCCGCCCGGGGGCTCGCGCCCCTAACCGGCGACGACGTGCTTCGCGGCGATCGCCCTGGCCGTGTCGGAGTCGGGGCCGGGCTGCGGGACGAAGACCGCCTCCCGGTAGTAGCGCAGTTCGGCGATGGATTCGCGGATGTCGGCGAGCGCCCGGTGGTTGCCGTTCTTCTCGGGGCTGTTGAAGTACGCACGCGGGTACCAGCGGCGGGCCAGCTCCTTGATCGAGGAGACGTCGACGATCCGGTAGTGGAGGTAGGCCTCCAGCGTCGCCATGTCCCGCAGCAGGAAGCCGCGGTCGGTGCCGACGGAGTTGCCGCACAGGGGGGCCTTGCCCGGCTCCTTCACGTGCTCCCGCACATAGGCCAGCACCTGGGCCTCGGCGTCCGCGAGGGTCGTGCCGCCGTCCAGCTCGGCGAGCAGTCCGGACGCGGTGTGCATCTCGCGCACCACCTCCGGCATCGTCTCCAGGGCCCGCTCCGGCGGACGGATGACGATGTCGACGCCCTCGCCGAGGATGTTCAGCTCGGAGTCGGTGACGAGGGCGGCAACCTCGATGAGCGCGTCGTCGGACAGCGAGAGGCCGGTCATCTCGCAGTCGATCCACACCATGCGATCGTTCATGCGGCCACTGTACGGTGGGCGGCTGTTCATCGGGTCCCCGGCGTCCGTGCTGGGGCTGCTGGGGGCTGCCGCCCCCGGACCCCCGCTTCGGCCTGGACGGCCTCGTCCTCAAACGCCGGACGGGCTGAGTTGGTCTGCCCGGCGTCGGACAGGGTGCCCCGACGCGCGGGGATGGGTGGGCCCGGCGTCGGAGGTGAACGCCCCGGCGGGCTGAGACGGTCTCCCTGGTGTCGGAGGTGAACGCCCCGGCGGGCTGAGACGGTCTCCCTGGTGTCGGACGGGAACGCCCCGACGGGCCGGGGCGGTCTGCCCGGTGGCGGGACGGGAACGCCGGACGGGGTGGTCTGCCCGTCCGGCGCTCGGGTGTTGCGTCATGTCACGTCACGGGGCGCTGCGCTGGCCCGGGACGCTTGCCGCGCCCGCCGGCATGGGGGTTGCCGTGCGGCGGGTCTGGAACGGGACCGCGTTCTCCGGGGGGAGGGCGGCCGCGGGGTCGGACGGGGGCTGGGGCCGGGAGGCTCCCGCGGCGGTGTCCGGGTCCGGCTGGCGGTCGGCCTGGGGGCGGCGGGCCCGGTAGGCCGCCCGGTAGGCGGCCGGGGACGAACCCAGCTGGCGGCGGAAGTGGCCGCGCAGCGCCACCGGCGAGCGGAAACCGCACCGGCCGGCGACCTCGTCCACCGAGTAGTCCGACGTCTCCAGGAGGCGCTGCGCCTGGAGGACCCGCTGGGTGATCAGCCACTGGAGCGGTGCGCTGCCCGTCAGTGAGCGGAACCTGCGGTCGAAGGTGCGGCGGCTCATGTAGGCGCGCGCGGCCAGCGTCTCCACGTCGAACTGCTCGTGGAGGTGCTCCAGCGCCCAGGCGACGACCTCGGCGAGCGGGTCGGCGCCGATCTCCTCCGGTAAAGACCTGTCGAGGTAGCGCTCCTGGCCGCCGCTGCGGCGCGGGGGGACCACCAGCCGGCGGGCCAGCGCTCCGGCCGCCTCGTTGCCGTGGTCCGTGCGCACGATGTGCAGGCACAGGTCGATCCCGGCCGCGGTGCCCGCGGACGTCAGCACGTCGCCGTCGTCCACGAACAGTTCACGCGGATCGACGTGCACGGACGGATAGCGCTTGGCCAGCGTCGGCGCGTACATCCAGTGCGTGGTGGCGGGGCGGCCGTCCAGCAGGCCGGCCGCCGCGAGGACGAAGGCACCCGTGCACAGTCCCACTATGCGCGCCCCCTCCTCGTGCGCCCGGCGCAGCGCGTCGAGCGCCTCCTCCGGTGGCGGCGAGGTGATCGACCGCCAGGCCGGTACGACGACCGTGCCCGCGCGCGAGATCGCCTCCAGCCCCTGTGGCGCGGTGAGTTCGAGGCCCCCCGTGGTCCGCAGAGGGCCCTCCTCGCCGGCGCACACCAGCAAGCGGTAGCGAGGCACGCCGGCGTCCTGGCGGTCGATCCCGAACACCGACAGCGGTATGGAACTCTCGAAGATGGGGCCGCCGCTGAACAGCAGCACCGCGACGATCTCCTTGCGGCGTCGCCCGGAAAGCTTCCGGGCCGCGGCTTCCGGCGCGGCAGCGGAGTCGTGGCTCATACTGCTAAGCCCCCCTCGGTGGTCGCGGCGCCCTTCACCCTTCGGGTCTGTCGCTCCAACACGTTTCCCCTCGGTCCTGCACGAGTCCCCCGCCGTAGACGGTCAAGATCGAATCTACTGTGTCCCGCCGCGCCGAGGTGGCTGGTTCGGCACTCGGGACATTGTCGACATGGCAACTTGGCGTGAAGCAGTCGATCACGAAGCGTTGCATTCCGGGGAGCCCCTGGGAAGTGCGCCTTGTGTCAGTGGCCAATCCGCATAGGGTGCGGTGGGGTCCCCAGACCCTTTCCGTGCAGGTGGAACGGGGGTTTGGGGGTGGTGGGGGGTGCGGATGCGCCACCTGCGGAAGTTGGCTGAAAAGAAGCGGAACTGTGCGCGGAAACCGGTCAGTCGACCGGTGTGTTTTCCCCGGCGTGCCGTCCGCCCCTGCGAGCCCGCGGCCGGGCCGCGACCCGCTCGGAACGCCGCAGCAGCAGGCGGCAGACGCCGGTGACGGCGGCCAGGCCGAAGGCCGTGCCGGCGGCGCCCGCGAAGGAGGCGCCGTACCAGAGGAGCGCGACGGGGACGAGAAAGCAACTGAACGCCGCCCAGCGGACGAGATCGGTGACGCCGTCCCGGCCGGGCGGGCCGGACGTCGGTTCGGCGGGACGGTGCGGTCCTGACACGGGTGCTCCCTGGGATGGCGGCATGGAGATCAACGCCCGCGCGGCGCGTCGGTCACGACCGGTCACGGACAGTTGAATGCTGTGCAAACCGCCTGTACAGAGCAGCAACCATTGCGTTACGGGCGCCCTCTCGGGCATGCTCCGGTGAATCCCGCGGGGGACCCTCCGCGGGATCTGGGCGAAGGAGGCGTGCCGCCGTACCCTTGGGGGTATGGGGTTGGGAAGACCATTCCCGGACACACAGCTCCACCGCACACTGTTGTCCCCCATAGAGGATAAAAACGCCGAGACAGCCATGGCCGGTCACGAATTCTTCGAACCCGCGGACCGCAAGCGGCCCGTCGCCGAACCTACGGCGGCCGAGCCCCTGGCGGCCGACGAGCCACGCCAGTCGTGCGATCCAGCCTTCAAGCACGGCGTCGTCGTCGGCTTCGACGGCTCCACCTCCAGCGAGCGCGCCCTCGCCTACGCCATCGGCATGGCCTCCAGGCTGGGTTCCGGCCTGGTCATCGTGCACGTCGCCAACCGGCTGCCCACCACGGTGTGGGCCGGCTGCGAACCCCCGGTCTTCGTCGACGTGCCCGACCACCGCACCGAGGTCCTCGGTCTGGAGCTGGCGTGTGCGGACTACCTCGCCGAGGTGCCCTGGATCCTCGTCGAGCGCGGCGGCGACATCTGCCACGAACTCGAAGAGGTGGGGCGGGAGTACGAGGCGGACGCCATCGTCGTCGGCTCCAGTCACGGCCTGGTCGGCCGCCTCTTCGGCTCCGTCGCCGGCCGGCTCGCCAAGCGGGCGAAGCGGCCCGTGGTGGTCATCCCCTGACAGGGCGGACGGCTCCGGCGCACCGAACGGCCCCCGCGCGTGTCACCACGCGCGGGGGCCGTCGTGATGTCGACGTACGGGGCTACTCCACCGTCACCGACTTGGCGAGGTTGCGGGGCTTGTCGATGTCCCGGCCCAGGGCCAGGGCCGTGTGGTACGCGAGGAGCTGGAGCGGGATGCCCATGAGGATCGGGTCCAGCTCGTCCTCGTTCTTCGGGACGACGATGGTGTGGTCGGCCTTCTCCTGCTCCTGGTGGGCGACGGCGAGGATCTGGCCGCTGCGGGCCTTGATCTCCTCCATGGCCGCGCGGTTCTTCTCCAGCAGGTCGTCGTCCGGCACGATCGCGACCGTCGGCAGGGCCGGCTCGATCAGGGCGAGCGGGCCGTGCTTCAGCTCGGAGGCCGGGTAGGCCTCGGCGTGGATGTAGGAGACCTCCTTGAGCTTCAGGGAGGCCTCGCGGGCGACCGGGTAGCCCCGCACGCGGCCGATGAAGAGCATCGAGCGGGCGTCGGCGTACTGCGCGGCCAGCTTCTTGATGTCCTCCTCCTGCTCCAGCATCTCGGAGATCTGCGCGGGCAGCTTGCGCAGGCCCTCGATGATCCGCTTGCCGTCGCGCACCGACAGGTCGCGGGTGCGGCCCAGGTGCAGGGCGAGCAGCGCGAAGGCGACGCAGGTGTTGGTGAAGCACTTGGTGGACACGACGCAGACCTCGGGTCCGGCGTGCACGTACATGCCGCCGTCGGCCTCGCGGGCGATCGCCGAACCGACCACGTTGACGATGCCGAGCACCCGGGCGCCCTTGCGCTTCAGCTCCTGCACGGCGGCCAGCACGTCGTAGGTCTCACCGGACTGGGAGACGGCGATGTACAGGGTGTCGGGGTCGACGACCGCGTTGCGGTAGCGGAACTCGGAGGCCGGCTCGGCGTCCGCGGGGATGCGGGCCAGCTCCTCGATCATCTGCGCGCCGATCTGGCCCGCGTGGTACGAGGTGCCGCAGCCGAGGATCTTCACGCGGCGCACGGCACGCGCGTCGCGGGCGTCCAGGTTGAGGCCGCCGAGGTGCACGGTGGAGAACCGGTCGTCGATCCGGCCGCGCAGCACGCGGTCCACGGCCTCGGCCTGCTCGTGGATCTCCTTGTGCATGTAGGTGTCGTGGCCGCCCATGTCGTAGGAGGCGGCCTCCCACTCCACGGTGGTGGGCTCGGACGTGGTGCGGGTGCCCTCGGTGGTGTACGTGCGGAAGTCGTCGGCCTTGAGGGTGGCCATCTCGCCGTCGTCGAGCGTGACTATCTGCCGGGTGTGGGCGACCAGCGCGGCGATGTCGGAGGCGACGAACATCTCCTTCTCGCCGATGCCGAGGACGACCGGCGAGCCGTTGCGGGCGACGACGATGCGCTCGGGGAAGTCGGCGTGCATCACGGCGATGCCGTACGTGCCCTCGATGACCCGCAGGGTCTCGCGGACCTTGTCCTCCAGCTTGACGGCCTCGGAGCGGGCGATGAGGTGGACCAGGACCTCGGTGTCGGTCTCGGAGAGGAACTCGACACCGTCCGCCTCCAGCTTGCGGCGCAGGTCGGCGGCGTTGTCGATGATGCCGTTGTGGACGACGGCGACCTTGTTGTCGGCCGACATGTGCGGGTGGGCGTTCAGGTCGGAGGGGGCGCCGTGGGTGGCCCAGCGGGTGTGGGCGATGCCGGTGGTCCCCTTGAAGCGCGCCGGGACCTTGGCCTCCAGGTCGCGCACCCGGCCCTTGGCCTTGACCATCCTGAGGCCGGCCGTCTTCGGGGAGGTCACGACGATGCCCGCCGAGTCGTACCCGCGGTACTCCAGGCGCTGGAGGCCTTCCAGGAGCAGAGGCGCGACGTCACGCTTGCCGATGTATCCGACGATTCCGCACATGTATCCGTAAACCTCGTGTCTCTCTTCGGCCTCTCGGCCGTAGCCGGCCTCTCAGCCGTAGACGATGCGGCGCAGTTGACGGAGCGACAGCTCCGGGGGTGCGACCGCCCGGTATTTCAGTTCCGCCTCGATCCGTTCGAAGATCGTCGCGTTCACCAGGCCCTGGGCCTGGAGCTCGCGGTGGCGGCGACGGACGTACTCCTCGGTCGTCTCGTCGAAGTAGGCGAGCACGTCCTGGACCACGCGCAGTGCCTCGCCCCGGCTCAGGGGGGTGGACCGCGTCAGATGATCAACGAGTTCGTCGTGCACCCGGTAGATCCTGGGGTACGGAAGGTCGCTGCGCAAGAATCCTGCCCGATTCCGGGCAGGTCGCTGTTGAAACTCTCATGAGGGGCTGTTCGCGGCCCGTCCATCTCACGTCCGGAATCTCGTTGCCTGAGCAGACGAGTTTCAGGCGCCATGGACATTCCTCGCATGGGCGTTCCCGAGCCGCTGGCCGGCCGTATGAGCATGGCGGAGCAGCACGAGTACCTGCGCTCCAGGTTCTCGCGGCGCACGATGATCAGGGGCGGCGCGGTCACGCTCGGTGCCGTCGCGGGCGGCGTGTTCGTGCCGGGCGCCACCGCGCGGGCCGCCACCCCGAACCGGCGGCCCGGCGGGACCGACACGGTAGACGGCGCCCTGGTCGCCCCCTTCGGCCGCCACCTCGCCTACGGCAACGACCCGCGCACCGAGATGACCGTCTCCTGGCAGGTCCCGGTCGCGGTGGACAAGCCCTTCATCCGCATCGGTGCCCACCCCTGGGACCTCTCCCACAAGATCGACGCCGAGCCGCGCCCGCTGCACACCCCGGCCGGGGTCGGCGCGAGTGGCGACCACACGCAGTACTACCTGCACGCCAGGCTGACCCGCCTCAAGCCCGGCCGCACCTACTACTACGGGGTCGGCCACGCCGGATTCGACCCGGCCGAGCCGCACCTGGCCGGCACCCTCGGCACCTTCACCACCGCGCCCGCGCGCTCCGAGCCGTTCACCTTCACCGCCTTCGGCGACCAGGGCGTCAGCTACCACGGCCTCGCCAACGACGCCCTGATCCTCGCCCAGAACCCGGCCTTCCACCTGCACGCCGGCGACATCGCCTACGGCGACCCGGCCGGGCAGGGCAAGACCTCCGACACCGGCTTCGACGCACGGGTGTGGGACCAGTTCCTCCACCAGACCGAATCGGTCGCCAAGCAGGTCCCGTGGATGGTGGCGTACGGCAACCACGACATGGAGGCCTGGTACTCGCCCAACGGCTACGGCGGCGAACGGGCCCGCTGGGAGCTGCCCGACAACGGCCCCGACGCCGACCACCTCCCCGGCGTCTACTCCTTCGTGCACGGCAACACCGCCGTCATCTCCCTGGACGCCAACGACATCTCCTTCGAGATCCCGGCCAACCTGGGCATCTCCGGCGGCACCCAGACCCGCTGGCTGGAACGGCAGCTCAAGAAGTACCGGGCCGACCGGGACATCGACTTCGTCGTCGTCTTCTTCCACCACTGCGCCTACTGCACCTCCACCGCGCACGCCTCCGAGGGCGGCGTCCGCGACGAGTGGGTGCCGCTGTTCGAGAAGTACACCGTCGACCTGGTGATCAACGGGCACAACCACGTCTACGAGCGCACCGACGTCATCAAGGGCGGCGAGGTCGCCAAGGAGCTGCCGATCGGCGGCACCGCCCACCCCGAGACGGACGGCGTCGTCTACGTCACGGCGGGCGCGGCCGGCAAGAGCCTGTACGCGTTCAGCGCCGAGCAGAGCTACGAGGGCCACGAGAAGGACGTCGAGTCGGTGTCGTCCTTCGTGTGCGTCGACGGCGGACGGCAGAGCGAGAGCGTGGCCTGGTCCCGGGTCCGCTACCTCGACTACTCCTTCCTGCGCGTGGACGTGACGCCCGCCTCCCGGGGGCGGCTGGCGACCCTGAAGGTGCGGGGCATCGCGGAGACCGGGGAGACGGTCGACCACTTCACGGTGGCGCGCCGGGCCCGGTAGGACGCGCGGGGCCCGGCGGGGCATCCGGTCACATCCGCTTCAGGACCGCCTGCTTCGCCAGGGTGAACTCCTCGTCCGTCAGCACCCCGGAGCGGTGCAGCTCGCCCAGCTCCCGCAGCCGCCGCAGCAGCGCGTCGTGGTCGTCCTCGGCGGCCTGCTTCGGTGGGGGCGGGGGCGTGGCGGCGTCCTCGCCCGCGCGGGCGTCCTCCAGGGCCGCGCGGGTGGCCGGGTGCGGGAGGCGGGCCTGTACGGCCGCGGCCACCAGGGCCATCAGCGGGTCCTTCTTGAAGCCCCACAGCTCCACGGCGTTGGGGTCGTACTTCGGCGGCACCTTGCCCGGCGCCGCCCGCACGGTGAACCGGAGGTGGCCGTTCTCCAGGCCGACCGTCGGCTGCCACTCCACGGCGACGATGTCGGCGAGCGGGAGGGTGCGCGGTCCGGCGGCCGACTTGGCGTCCTCCGCCTGCCACTTCCACTCCAGCCGCACCCGCTCCCCGTCGAAGCTCGCGACACCGTCCCCGGCCGACACCGACAGCGGCACCGCCGGCCCCGGCAGCAGATAGGCGTCCACCGGTCCGGACGGGACCTGGTCGAGGAGCAGTGCGTTGCGCACCTCGTCCACGAAGTACTCGGCCACCCCGTACCGGTCGGACTCCACCAGGAGCTGGTACGGGTCGTGGGGCTCGGTGAGCCGTCCGCCCGTCGCGTGCAGCAGAGGGTCGGCGCCGTCCCGCAGCCGCAGCCTGAGCCGCCCCGACTTCTTCCCCTGCTCGAACGATATGCCCGCCAACGCCGCGAGCGGCACGAGCAGTTCACCCAGTTCCCTGCGGAGCAGACTGACGTTCTTGTCCCGCCCGGGTGTCAGCCGCAGGGCGTCGCCGTCGAAGACCCACGTTCCGTCCTTCTGGATGATTTCCGCCATGCGGGGATTGTTTCATCGCTTCTGCGGGCGGTGATGGTGCGGGAGAGTGGTCTGCACCCGTCCTCAACCCCCGTCCCCGAAACCCTGATTGCACGCCTCGCGAAGGGAGCGCACGTGAGACCTCATCGACGGCACCACAGAACGACTCCCCGCATCACCCGGCTGCTGGGATCGCTGCTGCTGGTGGCGGCGGTCGGCGCCATGACCACCGGCGCCGCCCCGGACCGCAGGACGGCCGCCGAACCGACCCCCCTGGACCGGGTCATCCCGGCCCCCGCCTCGGTCGACCCCGGCGGCGCCCCGTACCGCATCACTCCCGGCACCCACATCCGCGTCGACGACTCGCGCGAGGCCCGCCGCGTCGGCGACTACCTCGCGGACCTGCTGCGGCCCTCCACCGGATACCGGCTCCCCGTCACCTCCCACGGCCACGGCGGCATACGACTGCGCCTGGCCGAGGGCCCGTACGGCGACGAGGGCTACCGCCTCGACAGCGGACGCTCGGGCCTCACCATCACCGCCCGCAAGGCCGCCGGTCTCTTCCACGGCGTCCAGACCCTGCGTCAGCTGCTGCCCGCCGCCGTCGAGAAGGACTCCGCGCAGCCCGGCCCCTGGCTGGTCGCGGGCGGCACCATCGAGGACACCCCGCGCTATGCCTGGCGCAGCGCCATGCTCGACGTCTCCCGGCACTTCTTCGGCGTCGACGAGGTCAAGCGCTACATCGACCGCGTGGCCCTCTACAAGTACAACAAGCTCCACCTGCACCTCAGCGACGACCAGGGCTGGCGCATCGCCATCGACTCCTGGCCGCGTCTGGCGACCTACGGCGGCTCCACCGAGGTCGGCGGCGGACCCGGCGGTTACTACACCAAGGCGGACTACAAGGAGATCGTCCGCTACGCGGCCTCCCGCCACCTGGAGGTCGTGCCCGAGATCGACATGCCGGGCCACACCAACGCCGCCCTCGCCTCCTACGCCGAGCTGAACTGCGACGGGGTGGCACCCCCGCTCTACACGGGCACCAAGGTCGGCTTCAGCACGCTGTGCGTGGACAAGGACGTCACCTACGACTTCGTGGACGACGTCCTCGGCGAACTCGCCGCGCTCACCCCCGGCCGCTACCTGCACATCGGCGGCGACGAGGCGCACTCCACGCCGAAGGCCGACTTCGTGACGTTCATGAAGCGCGTGCAGCCGATCGTCGCCAAGTACGGCAAGACGGTCGTCGGCTGGCACCAGCTGGCGGGCGCCGAACCGGCCGAGGGCGCGCTGGTCCAGTACTGGGGCCTGGACCGCACCAGCGACGCGGAGAAGGCCGAGGTCGCCGAGGCCGCCAGGAACGGCACCGGGCTGATCCTCTCCCCGGCCGACCGGACGTACCTGGACATGAAGTACACCAAGGACACCCCGCTCGGCCTGTCCTGGGCCGGCTACGTCGAGGTGCAGCGGTCCTACGACTGGGACCCGGCCGCCTATCTGCCGGGCGCCCCGGCCGACGCGGTGCGCGGGGTCGAGGCCCCGCTGTGGACGGAGACCCTGTCCGACCCGGACCAGCTGGACTTCATGGCCTTCCCCAGGCTGCCGGGCGTCGCCGAGCTGGGCTGGTCCCCGGTGTCGACGCACGACTGGGACACCTACAAGGTGCGGCTCGCCGCGCAGGCACCGCACTGGGAGGCGATGGGGATCGACTACTACCGCTCGCCGCAGGTGCCCTGGACCTGATCCGACGCCACGACGGGCACCCCGGAGGACCGTCTCCGGGGTGCCCGCCCGTCTGCTGGGGCCCTTGGGGCCCGGCCGCCTACAGGCCGGCTATCGGGTTCCTCAGGTTCCCGATCAGCTGGAGCGCGCCGGACGGGTCGGCCAGGTCCACCATCTGCCGGTTGTCGCGCAGCTGGAGCCGGTTGAGGCAGGACAGCGCGAACTCCGGCGCGAACATGTCGTACCGCTCGAACTTGTCGGCCAGCTCGGGCACCGACTCCTGGTACTCGCGGGTGGCCTCCGCGACCGTCCGCCAGAAGGTGTCCTCCTCCACGATCCCCTCGTCCGCGAGGTTGGCGGCGAGGAACCGGAAGAAGCAGTCGAAGACGTCCGTGAAGATCGACAGCAGCTTCTTGTCGTCCGGTACGTCCACCGCGATGCGGGAGACCTCCGGCGGCAGCACGGCGTCCGGGTCCATCACCGCGATCTCCTCGGCGATGTCCTTGTAGACCGCGCGCCGCACCACGCCGTCCGCCAGCACGAGGATCACGTTCTCGCCGTGCGGCATGTACACCAGGTCGTAGGCGTAGAAGCTGTGCAGCAGCGGGACGTAGTAGGCGCGCAGGTAGTGCCGCAGCCACTCGGCCGGCGTGAGCCCGGACCGCTCGATCAGCGCGCCCGCGAAGGAGGCGCCCTCGTGGTCCACGTGGACGAGGGAGGCCATGGTGGCGAGCGTCTCGCCCTCCTGGAGGGACGGCACCGGGCTCTCCCGCCACAGCGCCGCCAGCATCTTGCGGTACGGCGAGTAGCGGTCGGTGGCCTGCTCGTACTCCAGGTGCCGGTAGCCCACGGCAGCCCGCTCCCGGATGATGCTCAGCCCCGTCCCCTTCAGCACCGGGTCGCCCTCGATCAGCCGGGCGAGCCAGTCGTTGATGGCCGGGGTGGCCTCCATGTACGCCGCCGACAGACCGCGCATGAAGCCCATGTTGAGGACGGACAGGGCCGTCTTCACATAGTGCTTCTCGGGGTGCGAGGCGTTGAAGAAGGTGCGGATGGACTGCTGGGCCAGGTACTCGTCGTCGCCCTCGCCCAGGCACACCAGATACCCGCGGGCGACCTCGGCGGCGAAGGTGACGGTGAGCTTGTTCCACCACTGCCAGGGATGGACCGGGATGAGGAGGTAGTCGTCCGGGTCCAGGCCGCGCTCGCGCAGCACGCCGTGGAAGCGCTCGACGGTGGCCGCGCCCAGTTCGCCCCGGACGAAGGACTCGTACTCGATGCCCACGCCCGCCGTGAACGCCGCCCGCGAGCGGTGCGCCGCCAGCCACACCAGCCGGACCGGGCTCGCGGTCTCGGGCGCGTACGACAGGTACTCGTGGACGCCGAAGCCGAGGCGGCCGTTGTTGGCGACGAAGCAGGGGTGGCCCTCGGTCATGCCGGTCTCGACGGCCTGGAAGTCGCTCCGGGCCAGCTCGGCGGAGGTGAGCTGCGGCTTGGTCAGCTTGTAGCAGGTCCCGGAGAGGGTGGAGGAGATCTCCTCCAGGTAGACCGGGAGGATCTCGTCGCTCAGACCCAGGGTCTGCTTCAGTTCGACGAAGAAGTCCAGGGCGGCGAGCGGTAGTTCGGCGCCCTCGCGGTGGCGGGTGATCGAGGCGGCGTCCACCTGCCAGTGGTCCAGGGCGCGGACGGTGGCGGTGAAGCGGTAGGCGGTCTTGCCGTCGTCGCTGCGAACGGCGTACGCCCCCTGCCCCTCGGACTCGGGGGTCAGCAGCCGCTCGTGCGTGAACTCGGCCAGCGCCTTGCGGACCAGCAGGCGGTTGGCCCGCTCCCAGCGCTCGGGGGTCAGATGGGCGACGGCGTCGGCGAGGCTCATGCGGACACCGCCTTCTCGAACTGCTCGCGGGTGCAGAAACTCAGCAGGGCCTTCTTCTCCGGCTTCTGGATCTCGCGCTCGGGCACGAATCCGACGGCCGCGTTCAGGGCGTGGACGGCGGTGTTGGCGACGTCCGGTTCGACGACGACCCGCCGGGTCGCCGGGTCGGCGAACAGCTCGGCCATGACGGTGGTGATGACGGCCCGGGTGAAGCCGTGCACGGGCCGGTCGGTCGGCGCGACCAGGAAGTGCATGCCGACGTCGCCCGGCTCGGGCTCGTACAGCCCGACCAGCTCGCGGTGGGCGGGGTCGTAGCGCTCCGTCAGGAAGGCCGGGACACCGTCGTGCAGACCGAGGTGGGCCTGCTGGTGCTCGTCGGCGGCCAGCTCCATGTACGCCCGCTCCACGTCCACCAGCGAGGCGTCCTGCATCATCCAGAACGCGGACTTGGGGTGGGTGAGCCAGCCGTGCAGCAGCACGGCGTCCTCGAGGGGGTCGACGGGGCGCAGGGTCAGTGCCCCGACGGCGGTGCCGGTGCTCATACGGCTCATACGGCGAACTCCTGGAACGCGATCGTCTTCTCCACCGGGTAGTACTCGCGGCCGAGCAGCTCCCGGACGATGCAGCTGTTGCGGTAGGCGCCCATGCCCAGGTCGGGGCTGGTGACGCTGTGGGCGTGGACTCCCGCGTTCTGCAGGAACACGCCGCCTCCCGTGACGTCCACGGCGTAGTTGCGGGCGATGTCGAAGTTGCCCCGGGAGTCGTAACGCAGCCGGTCGCGGACGGGCTTGAGGAACTCCGGCTCGGTGTACCGGTAGCCGGTGGCCAGCACCAGGCCCTCGGTCTCGATCTCGAAGTCCTCGCCCTGCTCCTCCTGGCGGAAGCCGAGCGTGTAGGTGCCGTCCGCGTACCGGGCCTGTCTCAGCGCCGAGTTGGTCAGCAGACGGGTGGGGACGGGACCGGCGAGTCCCTTCTGGTAGAGCAGGTCGAAGATCTCGTTGATCAGGTCGCCGTCGATGCCCTTGAAGAGGCCCTTCTGCTCGGCCGTGAGGCGGTAGCGGGTGTCCTCGGGCAGCGCGTGGTAGTAGTCCACGTACTCCGGGGAGGTCATCTCCAGGGTGAGCTTGGTGTATTCGAGGGGGAAGAAGCGGGGGGAGCGGGTCACCCAGTTCAGCCGGTAGCCGTGGACGTCGATCTCGCTCAGCAGGTCCTGGTAGATCTCGGCGGCGGACTGGCCGCTGCCGACCAGCGTGATCGACTTCTTCTTCACCAGCTCGGCCCGGTGCCGCATGTACCTGGAGTTGTGGAGGAAGTCGCCCCCCAGGCCCCGGCAGGCCTCCGGGATGTGCGGCGGGGTGCCGGTGCCGAGGACGAGGCGGCGGGCGCGGTAGGTGTCGCCCGAGGTCGTGGCGACGGCGTACAGCTCCGCCCGCTCGTCGTACGTGACCTCGGTGACCGTGGTGGAGAAGCGGACGCTGCCCAGCTTGTGCGCGGCCCAGCGGCAGTAGTCGTCGTACTCGACGCGCAGCGGGTAGAAGTTCTCCCGGATGTAGAACGAGTACAGCCGGCCCTTCTCCTTCAGGTAGTTGAGGAAGGAGTACGGCGAGGTCGGGTCGGCGAGGGTGACCAGGTCCGACATGAACGGGGTCTGGAGGTGGGCGCCGTCCAGGAACATCCCGGCGTGCCACTCGAAGTCGGGCTTGGACTCCAGGAAGACGCCGTTCAGCTCGGCGATGGGCTCGGTGAGGCAGGCGAGGCCGAGGTTGAAGGGGCCGAGGCCGATCCCCACGAAGTCGTACGCGGCGCTGGCTTCAGGAAGCGCGGTCAAGGGAGTCTCCCAGGTACTGCTCGGCGTGGCCGGCGATCAGGTCGAGGACGGCGGCGATGTCGGCCGTGGTCGTCTCGGGGTTGAGCAGGGTGAACTTCAGGTAGTGGCGTCCGGCCACCTTGGTGCCCGCGACCACGGCGTCGCCGGAGGCGAACAGGGCCTTGCGGGCGTACAGGTTGGCGCGGTCGATCTCGGCGGGGCCGGTGACGGCCGCCGGGACGTAGCGGAAGACCAGGGTGGAGAGGGACGGCTGGACCACGACGTCGAAGCGCGGGTCGGCGGCGAGCAGTTTCCAGCCCTCGGCGGCCAGGTCGCAGACCTCGTCGAAGAGCTGCCCGATGCCGTCGGCGCCCATCACGCGCAGGGTCATCCACAGCTTGAGCGCGTCGAAGCGGCGGGTGGTCTGCAGGGACTTGTCCACCTGGTTGGGGATACGTTCCTGCACCATGCGGCGGGGGTTGAGGTACTCCGCGTGGTAGGTGGCGTGGCGCAGCGTGGCCGCGTCCCGGACCAGCACGGCCGACGAACTCACCGGCTGGAAGAAGGACTTGTGGTAGTCCACGGTGACCGAGTCGGCCCGCTCGATGCCGTCGATGCGGTCCCGGTACTTCAGGGAGGCCAGCAGCCCGCAGCCGTAGGCCGCGTCGACGTGCAGCCACACGCCGTACTGCTCGCACAGCCCGGCGATCTCCGGAAGGGGGTCGATCGAGCCGAAGTCGGTGGTGCCGCCGGTGGCGACGACGGCCATGGGGACCAGGCCGTCCGCCGCGCAGCGCTCCAGCTCACGGGCGAGGGCGACGGTCCGCATGCGCTTGTCCCGGTCGACGGGGACCGACACGACGGCGTCGGGGCCGAGGCCGAGCAGTTTCGCGGACTTCCTCACGCTGAAGTGGCTGACCTCGGAGGCGAAGATCCTGAGGTCGGCGAGTGATTCGGCTTTCGCCTCCTCGCGGGCCAGAAGCAGCGCCTGGAGGTTGGACTGGGTGCCGCCGGAGGTGAACACGCCGTCGGCGGCCGGGCCGAGGCCGATGCGGGCGGTCGTCCAGTCGATGAGCTTGCGCTCGATGAGGGTGCCGCCGGCCGACTGGTCCCAGGTGTCCAGGGAGGAGTTGACGGCGGACAGGACCGCCTCGCCGAGCACCGCCGGTATGACCACCGGGCAGTTGAGGTGCGCGAGGTAGCGGGGGTGGTGGAAGTAGACGGCGTCGCGCAGGTAGACGTCCTCCAGCTCGTCGAGGACCGCGGCCGTGTCGTGCAGGGGCCGGTCGAGATCGATCCCGTCGATGCGGGGGGAGAGGGCGTCGACCGTGACACCGGTGAACGGGCGGTCGGTGGTGGCGATTCTGGCGGCCACCCGCTCGACTCCTTCGGTCACGGAGCGGCGGTACTGCTCCGCGGTGGTGTCGTTGAGCAGGTGCGAGCGCATGTGGGGGTCCTCCGGTGGGGACGGTCCGAGAGGGGCGGAGAGGGGCGGAGCCCTCGCTTCGACTTAGGTTAGCCTAACCTAAGGCAAGTCGATCAAACGCGCACCGGTGGGTGACCGCTGTCACTGCGGCTTCATGGGGCCGGAGGTCAGCTCCGCTCGCGGAGTTGCTCCTCCGTCAGGCCCCGGCGCCAGTAGCCGACGAAGGTGACGCGCCGGCGGTCGATGCCGCGCTCACCCACGAAGTGCCGCCGCAGCTCCTTGACGCACCCGGACTCGCCCGCGATCCAGACGTAGGGGTGGCCGGCGGGCGGGAGCCGGGCCTCGCGGAGGGCGGCGAGGGTCGCCCCGGGGCCGCCGGCGGCGTCCCTGACCAGCCAGGTGACCTCGGCGTCCGCGGCCGTCTCCAGGTCCTGCACGTCCTCGGCGTGCGGCACCTCCAGCCAGACCCGGGCGGGGGTGCCGGCCGGCAGCGCCTCCACGATCGCGCAGGCGGCCGGTACGGCGGTCGCGTCGCCCCAGATCACCACCAGGTCGGTGTCCTCGGGCGGCCGGAAGCGGATCGCCCGGTTGTCGGCCACCGCCGGGCCGAGCAGCAGTACGCGGTCGCCGGGGGCGGCGTCGGCGGCCCAGCGGGCGGCGGGACCGGGCTCGCCGTCCGTGCCGGTCCCGGCCGGGCCGACGCCGTGCAGGACGAAGTCGACGTCGATCTCGGCGGTGTGCCCGTCAGCGTCCCGGCGCAGCGCCCGCAGGGTGTACGAGCGCATCACCGCCCGTACGTCGTCCGGCAGTTCGCGCCAGCCCTGCCACCAGCCGTCGCCCAGCTCGACGGGCACCGCGGGCTCCGCCTGCCCCGGGTGCGGCAGGAACAGCGACAGCGACTGGTCGAGGCCGTCGGAGTGGAAGGCACGCAGATCGGGTCCGGCGAAGGTGACCCGGGCCAGGGACGGGCCGAGCCGCCTCGTCCGTACGACCCGGAGGGAGAAGAAACGGAACGGGGCGGCGACGGCCGTCGTCATGAGGGGCTCCGGGGAAGGGTGGTGGGTCAGCCGACCTTCTTGGCGTTCTCGATCGCCTCTGCCAGGTTGTCCAGCAGGGGAGTGCACTTGTCGTAGGACAGGATCGGCTCGGGGGAGCGGGAGATGACCTGGCCGGCCTTGACCGCGGGGAGCTTCTTCCAGGTGCCCTCGGTGATGTCCGCGGGCTGGATGGTCGAGGCGCGGTCGTCCATGATGATGACGTCGGCGGGGTACTTGTCGACGTTCTCCCAGCTCAGGCTCTCGAACCAGCCGCCGGTCGCCTTCTTGGCCGCCTCGGAGGGCTCGACGAAGTTCACGCCGAGGGCCTTGAAGTACTCCAGGTCCACCGAGAGGTTGGTGCCGGAGACGTAGAACAGGTCGGGGCTCGCGGAGCCGGCCAGCACCCGGATCTCGGGCCTGGCCTTGGCGGCGGCGCGCAGCCGGGCGGCGGCCTTGTCGAAGGCGGCCTTGGCGTCGGTGACCTTCTTGGCCTTCATGTCCCCGCCGAGCGACTCGGCCAGCTCCCACATGCGCTGGAGCGGTTGGGTGAGCTGGCGGTCGAAGACCGAGATCGCCACGCTCGGGGCGAGCTTGGCGATCTTGTCCTTCGACTCCTCCGGGACGGACCACAGGGTGCCCGCGGTGTCGAAGGTCGTGGTGATGAGCACCTCGGGGGCGAGCGAGGCGTACTTCTCGACGTTGAGCTTGCCCCACTCGTTGCCGAGGACGGTGACCTTGTCCACGTCGAGGTCGCCGGCCTGCACGTCGGGCTTGCCGTCCTTGGTGGTGGTCGGGCCGAAGACGCCCTTGACCTGGACGCCGTAGTCGAAGAGGGCGGCGGCGACGCCGGTGAAGGCGACGATGCTCGCCGGCACCCGGTCCAGCTTCACGGTCGTACCGCGGTCGTCCTTGAAGGACCAGGGGCCGGACTTGCCGGCGCCGCCCGACCCGTCGCCCGAGCCACCGCTCTTGCCGTCGTCGTCCCCGCAGGCCGCGAGCACGGCGCCGAGGCCGAGGGCGCCGCCGGCGGCGAGGATTCCGCGGCGGGTCGGGTGGGTAGCGCTGGCGTTGGACATGGTGGTGGCTGCCTTCGAACGGTGCGGAGCGTCGTGCGCTGCGGGACAATTCGAAGGTAGGTTAGCCTAACCTCAGATCTTGTCCAGGGGCGGGGTCCGCGCGACCCCGACCCCACGGACTTCCGCGCGGCGTCCGGGTCTCAGCTCACCAGCCCCAACTCCCGTGCGATCAGCATCCGCTGGACCTCGCTGGTGCCCTCGCCGATCTCCAGGATCTTCGCGTCCCGCCACATGCGGGCCACCGGGTACTCGTTCATGAAGCCGTATCCGCCGTGGATCTGGGTGGCGTCCCGGGCGTTGTCCACCGCGACCGTCGACGAGTACAGCTTCGCCAGCGCCGCCTCCTTCTTGAACGGCTCGCCCGCCACCAGCCGCGAGGCCGCGTCCCGCCAGGCGAGGCGGGCCGTGTGGGCCTTCATCTCCATGTCGGCGATCTTGAACTGGATGGCCTGGTTGGCCCCGATCGGCTTGCCGAAGGCGTGACGTTCCTTCGCGTAGGCGACCGACTCGTCCACACAGCCCTGTGCGAGCCCCGTGCCCAGCGCGGCGATGGCGACCCGGCCCTCGTCCAGGATGCGCAGGAACTGCGCGTAGCCGCGCCCCCGCTCGCCCAGCAGGTTCGCCGCCGGCACCCGGACGTCGGCGAAGGACAGCTCACGGGTGTCCGAGGCGTTCCAGCCGACCTTCGAGTACGGGGCGGCCACCGTGAAGCCGGGGGTGCCCGACGGGACGATGATCGACGAGATCAGGGGCCGGCCGTCGGGCTTGCGGCCGGTGACGGCCGTGACCGTGACCAGGCCCGTGATGTCCGTGCCGGAGTTGGTGATGAAGCACTTGGTGCCGTTGATGACCCACTCGTCGGTGGCCTCGTCCAGCCGGGCCGTCGTCCGGGTCGCGCCCGCGTCGCTGCCGCCGTCCGGCTCGGTGAGGCCGAAGGCGCCCAGTATCTCGCCCGAGCACAGCCGGGGCAGCCACTGACGCTTCTGCTCCTCGGTGCCGAACAGGTGGAGCGGCATCGCGCCCAGCGAGACGCCCGCCTCCAGCGTGATCGCCACCGACGAGTCGATCCGGGCCAGCTCCTCCAGGGCCACGCCGAGGGCGAAGTAGTCGCCGCCCATGCCGCCGTACTCCTCCGGGAACGGCAGCCCGAACAGGCCCATGCGGCCCATCTCGCGGACGATCTCGTACGGGAACTCGTGCCGCTCGTAGAAGTCGCCGATCTTCGGCGCCACCACGTCGTGCGCGAACTGTTCGACCGTGCGGCGCAGTTCTTCCAGTTCGGGGGAGAGCTTGTGGTCCATGGTGTTCACGACTCCTGGTGGGAGAGGGCTCGAACGGTGCGGGACGGGCTCGGCCGGCCCAGATGCGCGGCCATCCAGACGCTTGTGGCGACGAGACGGCCGAGGTCGACCCCGGTGTCGATGCCGAGGCCCCGCAGCATCCACACGAGGTCTTCGGTGGCGAGGTTGCCGGTGGCGGACTTGGCGAAGGGGCAGCCGCCGAGGCCGCCGGCGGAGGCGTCGACCGTGGTGACGCCCTGCTGGAGCGCGGCCAATGTGTTGGCCAGGGCCTGGCCGTAGGTGTCGTGGAAGTGCACGCCCAGCGCGGAGACCGGCACGCCCGCCCCGGTCAGCGCGGTGAGCAGGGCCGTCACATGGCCCGGGGTCGCCACACCGATGGTGTCGCCCAGGCTCAGCTCGTCGCACCCCAGGTCCAGCAGGGCCCGGCAGACCCGCACCACCTGGGGGACCGGGACCGGGCCCTCCCAGGGATCGCCGAAGCACATGGAGAGGTAGCCGCGGACGTGGACGCCGCTCGCCTTCGCCCGGGACACCACCGGCTCGAACATGGCCAGCGATTCGTCCACCGTGCGGTTGAGGTTGGCCTTGGCGAAGGACTCCGTGGCGCTGGCGAAGACCGCTACGCGGCGCGCGCCGAGCGCGAGGGCCCGGTCCAGGCCGCGTTCGTTCGGCACCAGCACCGGCAGCTCGACGGGCAGGTCGGCCACCGCCGGGAACAGCTCCTCCGCGTCCGCCAACTGGGGGACCCACTTGGGGTGGACGAAGCTCGTCGCCTCGATGGTGGTCAGGCCCGTGCCGGCCAGGCGGCGGACGAACTCCGCCTTGACGGCCGTGGGCACGGTCGCCTTCTCGTTCTGCAGTCCGTCGCGCGCGCCGACCTCGTGGACGCGGACCCGGGCGGGCAGGCCCTCGGCCGGCACGGGCATGGGCAGACCCTGTTCCGGGGTGTTCACGCCGTCTCCTCCTTCGGGTCCGTCGCGTCGTCGGCGGGTGCGATGACCGCGAGCACCTGGTCCATGGCGACGGTCGTGCCCGGCGCCACGTCCAGCTCGGTGACGGTCCCCGCGTGCGGGGCGGAGATGACGTGCTCCATCTTCATCGCCTCCACCACCAGCAGGCTCTGCCCGGCGCTCACCTCGTCGCCGACGGCGACCTTCACCACCGTCACCGTGCCCGGCATCGGCGCGGTCAGCGAGTCGGCGCCCGCGTGGGCGGCCCGGTCGAGGGAGGCGGCGACCGGGTCGTGGTCGCGCACCTGCCAGGCGTCGCCGTCGCGGCCCAGCCAGTCGGCGGCGCGGTGGAAGGTGTGCCGGACGCCGTCCAGCGTCACGGCGACCTGGTCGTCGGTGACGGTGTGGGTGCCGCGCGGGGTGTGCGTGACGGGTTCGAGTCCCGGCGCACGCAGCGGGAAGGAGACCGGCTTCGGCTCACCGCCGGTGCGCCAGCCGCTGGGCACCGAGAACGGGTCCGTCCAGCCGTCGCCGCCGGGGCGCAGCGCCTGAAGCCGTACGGCCGCCGCCGCCTCGTACACCGCCTCCGGTACGCCGGTGGTGACCAGGCCGTCGACCTCGCGCTCCACCAGCCCCGTGTCCAGCTCGCCCGCGACCACCGCCGGGTGCGCGAGCAGCCGCCGCAGGAACCCGGCGTTGGTCTGCACGCCCAGGGTGACCGTCCCGGCGAGCGCCGCCCGGAGTCTGCGCAGCGCGGTCTCCCGGTCGGGGCCGTACGCGATCACCTTGGACAGCATCGGGTCGTACAGGCTGCCGACCTCGGTGCCCTCGCTGAGCCCGGAGTCGGTGCGCACGCCGTCGCCCTCGGGCTCGCGCAGCCGCAGCACCGTGCCTCCGGAGGGCAGGAAGCCACGGGCCGGGTCTTCCGCGCACAGGCGGGCCTCGATCGCGTGCCCGGTCAGCCGTACGTCCTCCTGCGTGAACCCCAGCGGCTCACCGGCCGCCACCCTCAGCTGCCACTCCACCAGGTCCAGGCCCGTCACCAGCTCGGTCACCGGGTGCTCGACCTGGAGGCGGGTGTTCATCTCCATGAAGTAGTACTGGGAGGGGTCGCTGCCGGGGACGATGAACTCCACCGTGCCCGCGCCCCGGTAGCCGCAGGAGCGGGCCGCCTGCACGGCCGCCTCGCCCATCGCCGCCCGCGTCGCCTCGTCCAGCAGGACGCTCGGCGCCTCCTCGATCACCTTCTGGTGCCGGCGCTGGAGCGAGCACTCGCGCTCGCCCAGGTGCACCACGTTCCCGTGACCGTCGGCCAGCACCTGGATCTCGATGTGCCGGGGCCGGTCGATCCACCGCTCCACCAGCAGCGTGTCGTCGCCGAAGGAGGCGCGGGCCTCGCGCCGCGCGGCGGCGATCTCGTCGGCCAGCACGGCCGTGTCCCGCACCAGCCGCATGCCCTTGCCGCCCCCGCCCGCCGAGGGCTTGAGCAGCACCGGTGTGCCGATCTCGCGGGCGGCGTCGGCGAGCTGTTCGTCGGTGAGCCCGCTGCCGCTGCTGCCGGGGACGACCGGCACCCCGGCCGCCCGCACCGTCTCCTTGGCCCGGATCTTGTCGCCCATCAGGGCGATGGCGTCGGCGGACGGCCCGATGAAGACCAGCCCCGCCTCCTCGCAGGCCCGCGCGAAACCCGCGTTCTCGGCGAGGAAGCCGTACCCCGGGTGGACCGCCTGCGCGCCCGTCCGGGCAGCCGCCTCCAGCAGCCGCTCGACGGACAGATAGCTCTCCGTCGCCGGCGCCGGGCCGATCCGTACCGCCTCGTCGGCCTCCCGCACGTGCCGCGCGTCCGCGTCGGCGTCGGAGAAGACCGCCACCGAGCGCACGCCCATCGAGCGCAGGGTCCGCACGACGCGGACGGCGATCTCACCGCGGTTGGCGACGAGCACGGTCTCGAACATGCGCGGCGTGTCGTTCGTGTTCTCCATAAGTCCCCTCCTCACATCCGGAAGACGCCGAACCGGGGCTCGCCCAGCGGCGCGTTGGCACACGCGGTCAGGGCCAGGCCCAGCACCTGCCGGGTGTCGGCGGGCTCGATGACCCCGTCGTCCCACAGGCGGGCGGTCGCGTAGTAGGCGTTGCCCTGCCGCTCGTACTGGGCGCGGACCGGCGCCTTGAAGGACTCCTCCTCCTCGGCCGGCCACTCCTCCCCGCGCGCCTCCAGCTGGTCCCGCTTGACCGTGGCCAGTACGGAGGCGGCCTGCTCGCCGCCCATCACGGAGATCTTGGCGTTGGGCCACATCCACAGGAAGCGCGGCGAGTACGCCCGCCCGCACATCGAGTAGTTCCCCGCGCCGTACGACCCGCCGACGACCACCGTCAGCTTCGGCACGCGCGTGCACGCCACCGCCGTCACCATCTTGGCGCCGTGCTTGGCGATGCCCCCGGCCTCGTAGTCCCGGCCCACCATGAACCCGGAGATGTTCTGGAGGAACACCAGCGGGATGCCGCGCTGGTCGCACAGCTCGATGAAGTGGGCGCCCTTCTGGGCCGACTCGGAGAACAGGATGCCGTTGTTGGCGACGATCCCCACCGGGTGGCCGTGGATGCGGGCGAAGCCGGTGACCAGGGTCTGCCCGTACTCGGACTTGAACTCGGCGAAGCGGGAGCCGTCCACCACGCGCGCGATGACCTCGCGCACGTCGTAGGGGGTGCGGGAGTCGACCGGCACCGCGCCGTACAGCCCCTGCGGGTCGACCTTGGGCTCGACCGCGGGCTCCACGCCCCAGGGGAGCGCGCCGCGTTCCGGCAGGGTGGAGACGATCTGCCGGACGATGCGCAGGGCGTGCGGGTCGTCCTCCGCGAGGTGGTCGGTCACGCCGGACACGCGGGAGTGGACCTCGCCGCCGCCCAGCTCCTCCGCCGTGACCACCTCACCGGTGGCCGCCTTCACCAGCGGCGGGCCGCCCAGGAAGATCGTGCCCTGGCCCCGGACGATGACCGCCTCGTCGCTCATCGCCGGGACGTACGCGCCGCCCGCCGTGCAGGAACCGAGGACGGCGGCGATCTGCGGGATGCCCGCGCCCGACATCCGGGCCTGGTTGTAGAAGATCCGCCCGAAGTGGTCGCGGTCGGGGAAGACCTCGTCCTGCATCGGCAGGAAGGCACCCCCCGAGTCGACCAGGTACAGGCACGGCAGCCGGTTCTCCAGCGCCACCTCCTGCGCCCTCAGGTGCTTCTTCACGGTCATCGGGTAGTACGTGCCGCCCTTGACGGTGGCGTCGTTGGCGACGATCACGCACTCCCGGCCGCTGACCCGGCCGATGCCGGCGATGACGCCGGCGGCCGGGGCGGCTCCGTCGTAGAGCCCGTCGGCGGCGAGCGGCGCCAGCTCCAGGAACGGCGAGCCCGGGTCGAGCAGCGTGTCCACGCGGTCGCGCGGCAGCAGCTTGCCGCGCGCGGTGTGCCGGGCCCGCGCCCGCTCGCCGCCGCCCAGCCGGGCCGCCGCGAGCTTGGCGCGCAGTTCCTGAACGAGGACGGCGTGCGCCTCCTCGTTGGCCCGAAAGGCCTCCGACGCGGGATCCGCCGCCGTCGTCAGCTCCGGTGCCTCGTGCATCCTGCGGTCCCCTCACCCGATGGTCGATCGGTCGATCGGTTAATGAGCGTTAACGCATTTCCCTCAGGTTAACGACCGCTAACCGCCCTGTCTAGAATTGGTCCCATGGCCACCAGAACCGACGCCCCCACCCGCCGCGAGCAGATCCTCAAGGAGGCTGCCCGGCTCTTCGCCGAGCGCGGCTTCCACGGGGTGGGCGTCGACGAGATAGGCGCCGCGGTCGGCATCAGCGGCCCCGGCCTGTACCGGCACTTCCCCGGCAAGGACGCGATGCTCGCCGAGCTGCTGGTCGGGATCAGCGACTCGCTGCTGACCGGGGCGAAGCGGCGGCTGGCGGAGGCGGACGGGGCGGCCGGACCCGAGGCGGTCCTCGACTCGCTCATCGAGGGGCACATCGACTTCGCGCTCGACGACCGCCCGCTCATCACCCTGCACGACCGCGAGCTGGACCGCCTCCGGGACGCCGACCGCAAGATGGTGCGCCAGTTGCAGCGGCAGTACGTCGAGCTGTGGGTCGGGGTGCTCCGGGAGGTCTACCCGGCGGTCGCCGAGCCCGCCGCCCGCTCCGCGGTCCACTCGGTCTTCGGCCTCCTGAACTCCACCCCGCACCTGGGCCGCCCCGGCTCCCTGCCCGGCCGCGCGGTGACGGCGTCCCTGCTGCACCGGATGGCACGGGGGGCCTTCGCGGCGGTGGGAGCCGGGGAGTGACGAGCGTTACCCGCGTCCCGGTCTGGACGCCCCTGGCTACCCGCCGGTACCGTTGAGTCTGAGCAAGCGCTTAGATATTCGTACCCTGGAGGTGGCGCGGTGCGCCGTACGGTGTTCAACGAGGACCACGAGGCGTTCCGGGAGACCCTCCGCGCCTTCATCGAGGCCGAGGTCGTCCCCGTCTACGACGACTGGTTCGCCGCGGGCCAGGCGCCGCGCGAGTTCTACTACAAGCTCGGCGAGCTGGGCATCTTCGGCATCAACGTGCCCGAGGAGTTCGGCGGCGCCGGCATGGACAGCCACAAGTTCGAGGCCGTCCTCTACGAGGAGACCGCCCGCGCGGGCGTCCAGTTCGGCGGCTCCGGCGTCCACGTGCTGCTCGCCCTGCCGTACATCAACATGCTGGCGACCGACGAGCAGAAGAAGCGCTACCTGCCGAAGTTCGTCACCGGCGAGGAGATGTGGGCCATCGCGATGACGGAGCCCGGCACCGGCTCCGACCTCGCGGGCATGAAGTCCACCGCCAAGCTCTCCGAGGACGGCACCCACTACGTCCTCAACGGCGCCAAGACCTTCATCACCGGCGGCGTGCACGCCGACCGCGTCATCGTCTGCGCCCGCACCGCCGCGCCCACCGCCGAGGACCGCCGCCACGGCATCTCCCTGTTCGCCGTGGACACCAAGTCCGAGGGCTACTCGGTCGGCCGCAAGCTGGACAAGCTGGGCCTGCGCACCTCCGACACCGCCGAGCTGGCCTTCGTCGACGTCAAGGTCCCCGTCGAGGACCTGCTCGGCGAGGAGAACAAGGGCTTTTACTACCTCGGCCACAACCTGGCCTCCGAGCGCTGGGGCATCGCCTTCGGCGCCTACGCGCAGGCCAAGGCCGCCGTCCGGTTCGCCAAGCAGTACGTGCAAGACCGCACCGTCTTCGGCAAGCCGGTCGCCCACTTCCAGAACACCAAGTTCGAGCTGGCCGCCTGCCAGGCCGAGGTGGACGCCGCCGAGGCCGTCGTCGACCGCGCCACCGAGGCCCTGGACGCCGGTGAGCTGACCCCCGCCGAGGCCGCGTCCGCCAAGCTGTTCTGCACCGAGGTCGCCCACCGCGTCATCGACCGCTGCCTCCAGCTGCACGGCGGCTACGGCTACATGAACGAGTACCCGATCGCCCGCCTGTACGCGGACAACCGCGTCAACCGCATCTACGGCGGCACCAGCGAGATCATGAAGTCGATCATCGCGAAGAACATGGGCCTGTAGACCACAGGACATGAGCGAAGCACTCCAGTCCCTCCTCGATCTGCTCGACCTCGAGCGGATCGAGGAGGACATCTACCGCGGCCGCTCCCGGTCCGCCGTCGTCCCCCGGGTCTTCGGCGGGCAGGTGGCGGCCCAGGCCATGGTCGCCGCCGGCCGCACGGTCCCGGCGGACCGGCACGCGCACTCCCTGCACGCGTACTTCCTGCGCCCCGGCGACCCGGGCGCGTCCATCGTCTACAACGTGGACCGCCTGCGCGACGGCCGCTCCTTCACCACCCGCCGCGTCGTCGCCGTCCAGCACGGCAAGCCGATCTTCACCCTGTCGGCGTCCTTCCAGACGTACGAGGAGGGCCTCGACCACCAGGCCCCGATGCCGCCCGCACCGGACCCGGCGACCCTCCCCACCGGCGAGGAGCGGCTGCGGAGCTACCCGCACCTGCCCGCCGAGACCGTGGAGCGCTTCCTGGAGGCGCGCGCGGCCGTCGACCTGCGCTATGTCGACGACCCGCCCTTCGGGAACTTCGGCGAGCCGCGCGAGCCGCACTCCCAGGTGTGGTTCCGCACCAACGGCAAACTCGCGGACGACCCCCTGCTGCACGTCGTCCTCGCCACCTACGTCTCCGACATGACCCTGCTCGACTCGGTGCTGCTCGCGCACGGCCGCGGCGGCTGGGCCGTCGGCGACGTCGTCGGAGCCTCGCTGGACCACGCCATGTGGTTCCACCGGCCCTTCCGCGCCGACGAATGGCTGCTGTACGACCAGCAGTCCCCGTCCGCGTCCGGCGGCCGGGGCCTCGGCCAGGCCCGCATCCACACCCAGGACGGACGGCTCGCCATATCGGTCGTCCAGGAAGGCGTGGTCCGCGTCCCTCGGGAACACTGAGGAGCATGGCGGACACAGGGGACACGGCGGACGGGAAGAACGGCGGCGGCGACAGCACCTTCACGGTGCTCGTCGCCGCCTTCGCCAATCTGGGCATCGCCGTCGCCAAGGCGGTGGCCGGCGTGATCAGCGGCTCCAGCGCCATGCTGTCCGAGGCCGCGCACTCGGTCGCCGACACCGTCACCGAGGTCCTGCTGCTGACCTCGCTCAAACGCAGCGTGCGCCCCGCCGACGAGGACCACCCCCTGGGCCACGGCCCCGAGCGCTACATCTGGGCGCTGCTCGCCGCCGTCGCCACCTTCGTCGGCGGCGCCGTCTTCTCCCTCTACGACGGCATCCACACCCTCACCCACGGCGAGGACCTCGGCGACCCGCTGGTGTCGTACATCGTCCTGGCCGTGGCCTTCGTCCTGGAGGGCTACTCGCTGCGCACCGGCCTCAGACAGGTCCGCGGCGAGGCCGCCCACCACCGGGTGTCCTTCGGCCGCTATCTGCGCCGCACCCCCGACACCGCCGTGAAGGCCGTCGTCATGGAGGACTCCGCCGCGCTGGCCGGACTGCTGCTGGCCGCGGGCGGGCTGCTCGGCGGGCAGCTCACCGGCTCAAGCGTCTGGGACGCCGTCGCCTCGCTGTGCATCGGCGCCCTGCTGCTGTACGTCGCCTGGGTGCTGGGCCGTTCCAACGCCGAGTTCCTGGTCGGCCGCCCGCTGCCGCGCTCCGTCCGGGACCGGATCAGGGCGGAGCTGGTGGCCGTCGAGCACATCGAGGCCGTACTGGAGCTGACCACCCTCGTGCAGGGACCACGGGAGGCGCTGGTCGCCGCCAAGGTCGACTTCCGGGACGTGTCGACGGCGGCGCAGATCGAGTGGGCCTGCGAGCGGGCCGAGCAGCGGCTGCGTGCCCGGTTCCCGAACGTGCGCCGGGTCTACCTGGACCCGACGCCGGGCTTCGCGCAGCGCCGCTCGGAGGGGCTGAACCCCTGGCCGTAGGAGCCGGGCCGCGGGGGCGCGGGCTACTTCAGCCCGGCCTCCGTCAGCAGGTACGCCGTCATCGGGTCGTAGTGGCGCGGGCTGACCACGTGGTCGTCCAGCGGCACCGCCACCTGGAGGGTGCCCTCGGACTCGGCGAGGAAGAGGGCCGGGTCGTTGCAGTCCGCGTAGCCGACCGAGTCCACGCCGTGCTGGGCGGCGTAACCGGCCCAGCCGTGGTCGGCGACGACCAGGTCGGGCAGGGGACGGCCCTCGCGCTCCAGACCGGTCAGGATCGCCTTCATCGGCTCGCCGGAGTGGGTGTGCCACAGCGAGGCCCCGTGCTCAAGGACCGAGACGTCCGCGAACTGCTGGACGTACCCCTCCTCCGTGGTCAGCCCCTCCGGGATCACCACGATCTCGCAGCCCGCGGCCCGCAGCGCGGCGGCCGTGGCGCGGTGCACGTCGAGCAGCCCGCCGGGGTGACCGGTCGCGAACAGCACCCGTTGTCCGCCGTCCGCCGCCTTGCGCAGCCGCCCCGCCATCCGCTCCAGCGCCGAGACGGTCAGCTCGGGGTCGATGGTGTCCTGCCCGTAGCGGTGCTCGGGGTCGTCGTTGACACCGACCCGCTCCGCCATCACCGCGAGCACGTCCTGCTCGTCGCTCCAGCGGTCGCCCAGCTCCAGACCGAGCCAGAAGCCCCGGTCGCCGTTGGCCAGTTTCCGGTAGTGGGAGAGGTTGTTCTCGCGGGGCGTGGCGACGTCGCCCGCGATACGCGTCCTGACGAGGTGCTCGGCGAGTTCGGCGCGGCTGGGTGTCCCGGGTATCGGCATGGCTCCATTGTGGGGCAGCCGGGCGGCGGGCAGCAGCCGGTCCCGGCGGGATAGCCGATTCCTCCAGTCCCCGGTGCCCGTATGGACGGAATGTACATATCGCGGCCGCGTTTGGGCCATCTAGTCTGCGAGGACCGGCTGCCCGGCCCACCAGTACAGTCGGACAGAAGCAGTACATGCGCGACGAAGCGCACGAAGGAAGGCAGTGCATGAGCGGCAACGAGACGCCCCGCGGTCCCGTCGACTCCTCCCGGATCCCGCGCTACGCCGGGCCCGCGACCTTCGCCCGGCTCCCGCGCCTGGACGAGGTCGGCGCCGCCGACGTCGCCGTCGTGGGCGTGCCGTTCGACTCGGGCGTCTCCTACCGGCCCGGCGCCCGCTTCGGCGGCAACGCCATCCGCGAGGCCTCCCGCCTGCTGCGCCCCTACAACCCGGCGCAGGACGCCGCCCCCTTCGCCCTCGCCCAGGTCGCGGACGGCGGCGACATCGCCGTGAACCCGTTCAACATCCACGAGGCCGTCGAGACGATCGAGGCCGCCGCCGACGACCTCCTCGGCACCGGTGCCCGCCTGATGACCCTGGGCGGCGACCACACCATCGCCCTCCCGCTGCTCCGCTCGGTCGCCAAGAAGCACGGGCCCGTCGCCCTGCTGCACTTCGACGCCCACCTGGACACCTGGGACACCTACTTCGGCGCCGAGTACACGCACGGCACCCCCTTCCGTCGCGCGGTCGAGGAGGGCGTCCTCGACACCTCCGCGCTCTCCCACGTCGGCACCCGCGGCCCCCTGTACGGCAAGAAGGACCTCACCGACGACGAGAAGATGGGCTTCGGCATCGTCACGTCGGCCGACGTCTACCGCCGCGGCGCCGACGAGGTGGCCGACCAGCTGAGGCAGCGCATCGGGGACCGCCCGCTGTACATCTCCATCGACATCGACTGCCTCGACCCGGCCCACGCCCCCGGCACCGGCACCCCCGAGGCCGGCGGCATGACCTCCCGCGAGCTGCTGGAGATCCTGCGCGGCCTGGCCTCCTGCAACCTGGTCTCCGCCGACGTCGTCGAGGTCGCCCCGGCCTACGACCACGCGGAGATCACGTCGGTGGCCGCGTCCCACACCGCCTACGAACTGACCACCATCATGTCCCGCCAGATCGCCGAGGCCCGTTCGCGGTGACCCACGACCACGACCTGGTGCTCCGTCCCACCGCCGCCCAGACGGAGGCCGCGCTGAACCCGCCCGGCGGGCGCACCGGCGGGGACCTGGTCGTGGAGTCCCTGGCCGCGCTCGGCGCGACCACCGTCTTCGGCCTGCCCGGCCAGCACGCCCTCGGGGTGTTCGACGCCCTGCGCCGCTCCGGCCTGCGCTACATCGGCCTGCGGGTGGAGAACAACGCCGGGTTCGCCGCCGACGCCTACGGCCGCGTCACCGGCGAGGCGGCCCCGCTGCTGCTGTCGACCGGCCCCGGCGCGCTCACCTCGCTGGCCGCGCTCCAGGAGGCGCGGGCCGCCTCCGCGCCCGTCCTGGCCATCGGCAGCCAGGTCCCCGCGGCGGGCCTCGGCGGCGGCCGCCACGGCTACCTGCACGAACTCCCCGACCAGGCCGCCTCCTTCCGGGGCGTGGTCAAGTCCGTGCACACCGTCCGCACCCAGTCCCAGATCCCGTCCGCGATCGCCCAGGCGTGGACGTCGGCGCTGACCGTCCCGCACGGCCCGGTCTGGGTGGAGATCCCGCAGGACGTCCTGCTGGCCGAGACCTCGATCCCGGTCGTGTCCGGCGGCGACACCTTCCCCGAGGAACTGCCCCCGCGCCCCGAACTCACGGCCGTGGCCGCCGACCTGCTCACCCGCGCCGAGCGCCCGGCGATCATCGCGGGCGGGGGAGTGGTCCGCGCGGACGCCGCCAAGAAGCTGCGGCAGCTGGCCGAGCGGCTCGACGCCCCCGTCGTCACCACCTTCGGCGGCAAGGGCGCGTTCCCCTGGACGCACCCCCTCTCCCTCCAGTCCTGGCTGGAGGACCGCCACACGACGGACTTCCTCCAGGACGCGGACGTCCTCCTCGTGATCGGCTCGGGCCTCGGCGAACTCTCCTCGAACCACCACACGTTCACCCCCCGCGGCCGGGTGATCCAGATCGAGGCCGACCTCGGCAAACTGGAGTCCAACCACCCGGCCCTCGGCATCCACGCCGACGCCCGCCTCGCCCTCCAGGCCCTGCTGGAGACGGCGGGGGAGCGCACCGACCCGGCCGCCCCGGAGCGCGTACGGGAGGTGCTGGACCGGGTCCGCGCACGCATCGCCGCCCAGGGACTCACCCTGGAACAGGACGTCCTGGCCGCCGTACGCAAGGCACTCCCGCCCCGGGCCCCCTCCTTCTGGGACATGACCGTCCTGGCCTACTGGGCCTGGTCCGCCTTCGACCCGAAGGCCCCGAACACCATGCACTCCGCCCAGGGCGCGGGCGGCCTCGGCTACGCCTTCCCGGCGGCCCTGGGCGCCGCCGCCGCCGACCCCACCCACCCGGTGCTGGCCGTCTCCGGCGACGGCGGCGCCCTGTACTCGATCGCCGAGCTGGCCACCGCCCGCCAGTACGGCCTGAACGTCACCTGGCTCGTCGTCGACGACGGCGGCTACGGCATCCTGCGCCAGTACATGACCGACGCCTTCGGGCAGCCGACGGCGACGGACCTGCCGGGACCCGACTTCGTCGCCCTGGCGGAGTCGTTCGGGGTGCCGGGGGTGCGCACTCGCCCCGAAACGCTGGAGCAGGACCTCGCGAGGGCCCTGAGCGCGCCGGGCCCGGCGGTCGTCGTACTCCCGGCCGTCCTGCGGATGTTCGCGCCGACGCACGTGGACTGAAACCCTGTGCCGCAGGCCGCCCGGGAGCCTAGGATCGGGAGCCGGCCGTAGGGGGGACCGTGGATCCGGAGATCGCCGCACTCGCAGGGACGGCGGGCACGACCGTCGTCACGCTGATGGTCACGAACGCCTGGGAAACGGCGAGGGACGGCATGGTCGCCCTGTGGCGCCGTGTCCAGCCCGCCAGGGCCGAGAGCGTCGGCGAGGAGCTGGAAGCGGGCCGCGAGGAGCTGCTCCTCGCGCGCCAGGCCGGTGATGACGACGCCGAGGCCGAGCTGACCGCCGAATGGCAGGGACGCGTACGGCGCCTGCTCCTGGCCCGCCCCGATGTCGCCGACGAACTGCGCGCCCTCCTGGACGAGTTGGCGCCGTCGGTGCCGGAGGAAGCGGACGCCCGGCACATCCGCCTGCGGGCCCGCGCGTCGGGCAGCGCCCGGATCTACCAGGCCGGCCGCGACCAGCACATCAGCGAACGATGAGCGTGCCGCGGCCGATGGAGGGCCGTGCCTCCGGCAGCGCCCGGATCTACCAGACCGGTGGCGACCAGTACATCGAGGAGCACGTCCACCACTGGGCCCCGGGCTCGGCCCCGATCTTCGGACAGCCGTGGACGGGCCCGGCCGACCCCCGGGAGTCCGCCCCCGACTCCGTCCGGATGCCCCTGGTCGGTCGCGCTCCCGGTGTCCTGCGGGACCGCACCGACCTCATGGCGCGTCTGCGGGCCGCCGTGGCCGGACCCGGCGGCGACATCCAGGTCCTGCACGGCCTGGGCGGCTGCGGCAAGACGGCCGTCGCCCAGGCCCTGTTCCACGAGGCCGTACGGGACCACGGCCGCGTCGGCCTGTGGGTCAACGCCTCCGAACGCGTCTCCCTGCGCGCGGGCATGCTCGCCGTCGCCGGTGACCGCGGTGCCACCGCCGGCGAACTGGCCGCGGCGGCCGGCGGCCGGCGCGCCGCGGCCGACCTGGTCTGGCACTACCTGGACCACTCGGCTCAACCCTGGCTGCTGGTCCTCGACAACGCCGACGACCCCGCCGTCCTGGAGGAGGGCGCCTGGCTGCGCCCGAGCCCCTCGGGCACGGTGCTGGTCACCACCCGCCACGCGACCTCTCCGCTGTGGCGCGCCCCGGCGACGAGCAGTCACCGGCTCGGGGTGCTGCCCCTGGAGGACGCGACCCTGGTCCTGTGCGATCTGGCTCCGGACGCGGGCACGCGGGAGGCCGCGCGGAAGGTCGCCCGGCGCCTGGGCTGCCTGCCCCTGGCGCTGACCCTGGCCGGGGCCCATCTGGCCCACCAACTGCTGGAGTCGTGGTCCATGGACGAGTACGACCGGAAACTGACCGAGGAGTCGACGGCCCTGGTCGACCGGGGGGCGTCGGCGACCGGCGGGGGACCGTCCCGCCACCTCGTGGGCCGCACATGGCAGCTGTCGCTGGACAGCCTGGCGGAGGGCGGCCTGCCGGAGGCCACGGCGCTGCTGCGGCTGCTGTCCTTCTGGGCGGCGGACCCCGTGCCGCTGTCCCTGCTCATGCCTGCGGCACAGGGCGGGGCCGGCCTCGAACGCCTCGAACCGCCGCTGGCCGCGCCCCGGGTCGAACCGGCCCTGCGCGCGCTTCTCGACCATTCGCTGATCGAGACGGTGGAGACGGACGGGCACCGCTGTGTGAAGGCCCACGGGGTCCTGCTGGACAGCGTCGCCGCGGGCGTGCCCGACGCGGAGCGCGGACTCCTGGCGGCAGCGGCGGGCCGGCTGCTGCGGGCGGCACTGCCGCAGGAGGGCGCCGGGTCGCCGCGGGCCCGCTCCCAGGTGCTCCTCCTGGCACCGCACGCGAGGGGCCTGCTGCACCGGTCCGGTCGCCACGGCCTGGTGACGGCGGACTCCGTGGGGATCGCGGTCCGTGTCGCTCGGCTGGTGTACGAGGCGGGGGACTGGACCGCCGCGCTGGCCCTGGCCTCCACCGCCGCGAGGACGGCCGCGGAGCACCTGGGGGACGAGCACCCCGCCACGATCGAGGCCCGGTCGGGGCAGGGCACCGTCCTGTTCCGGCTGGGCCGGTACGCCGAAGCCGCCGACCTGCTGCGGCCGGTCCACCAGGACGCGCTGCGCACGCTCGGCCCGCATGACGCGCGCACCCTGGACGCGGCTTACGAACTGCAGCGGGTACTGCACCGCCTGGGCGACCTGGAGCAGGCGCGTACGCTGCTGGACACCGTCCTGGACGGCCGCCGCCAGGCGCTCGGCGAGGACCATCTCGCCACCCTCAAGACCCGCTGCGAGATGCTGGAACTCCGCCTCGCACGGGACGAGTTCGACGGCTACACGGTGGCGGCCGGGGAACTGGCGGAGGACTGCGAACGCCGTCTCGGCCCCGACCATCTGGTGACGGTCTGGGCGCGCGACGCGCTGGCGCGAGGGCTCCTGCGCTCCGGCCGGGGCGCCGAGGCCGAGGACCTCTTCCGCCGGGTGCTGGCCGGGCAGCGGGCGGGGTACGGGGACGACCACCCCCTGGTCCTCGGGGTGCTCATCCAGCTCAGCCGCGCCCAGTACGCGCAGGGCAAGCGGGAGCGGGCCGCCGGGACCGCGCGCGAGGTGGCCGACGGGCGGGCCCGGGTCCTGGGCGAGGACCACCCCGAGACCGTCGCGGCCCGCGCCTGGTACACCGAGGTCCTGGCGATGCCGCCCGCGCCGGACGACGCCGTGGGCCGACCGCCTACCAGATCGACTCCACCCACTCCGGGTGGTCGATGAACGGGTTGCGGTTGTGCTGGTAGTCGTCGTAGACGACCTGGTTGCGGTGTTCCTCGAAGGCGTCCGGCGGGTCCTCGTCGTTCCAGGCCTTCAGTACGGAGAGCTTGCCGATGTACGGGTTGCTGCCGTTGTCGACCCGGCCGTTGACCTCCAGGTCGGCGAAGCCGTCGCCGCCCTCGTAGCGGACCGCCATGTAGAAGATCATGCGGGCCACGTCGCCCTTGACGGCGTCGCGGGGCTCGAAGGAGTCGGAGTCGGTGAGGCTGCCGCCGCCCTCGCTGACGGCGCTGCCGCCGTTGTCGAAGTCCTTGTTGCCCCGCACGCTGTTGACACCGACGTCCGAGGGGCGCAGGTGGTGCAGGTCGGTGCCCGGACCGGTGGCGGTGCCGAAGTCGCCGTGGGACTTGGCCCACACGTGCTCGCGGTTCCAGTCGCCGGTGTCGCCGCCGTTGAGTGACTTGCTGCGGGAGACGCCCGAGTAGAGCAGGATCACGTTGCCGGTGTTGTCCGGGTCCTCGTCGGTGGCTTTCAACGCGTCCCAGACCGCCGAATACGACAGCTTCGTCTGGTCGCCGATGATCGTGTGGAGGGACGACTTGAGGCTGGTGCCGGTCTTGCCGACCGCGTCCTTGTAGTACGTCGAGTCGTAGTCCGTGTTCGTCGTCGTGGTCGCCGTGGCGGGGCTCGCCGTGAGGGAGGGTGTGGCGAGTCCGGCCAGGACGGCGGCCGTGGCGAGGACGACCGCCTTCCGGCGCGGGCTGCGTATCGCGAGCATGTGGGGTGTCCGATCTACGCGTGTGGAGTCGTGCGGTAGATCGAGCGTGACATGGACATGTAGGAGGTGGGGTGTGCAGAGGGTGACGATTGCGTGACGGTGGCCGCACGCCGGCTCGGTCGACGGGCGCGGGGTTCAGCCGAGCAGTCGGGGCAGCGCCTCCTTGAGGGCCGCGAGCTGGGCCCGGTAGCCCGCGTTGAACTCGGCCAGTTCGCGCACGCCGAGGTTGTGTCCCAAGTCGCCCTCCCGCAACGGCACCATGGCGGGCATCGCGCCGAACACCTCGGCCATCGCCTTGGCGTGCCGGCCCTTCTGCACGGCGGTCACCAGGTCCTCGAAGAGGTCGAGCTTCAGGGCCTGGATCCGTTGCCGCGGACTGTCCTTGTCCTTGAACTCGTCCCGCACGGTCGGCTTGGGACTGCCCCCGGGGTCCGCGATGAACTTCAGCACCCGCAGCGTCGCGTACAGCCGCCCGGCCAGCCTCTGACCGCTTTCCTTCTGCTCTGGCATGAGGCATTACTTGCCATCCCGGCGCTCCCGCATCCCAGCTTTCGAAAAGCGGTCAACTTCCGTCCATCCCACCGCCCTAGGGTGACCGGCATGCGCTCGAGAACCTTCCGTACCGCCCTCGCCACCCTCACCGCGGGCCTCGCCGCGGCCGGCTGCCTGACCGCCGCGGGGCCGGCCACCGCCGCGCCGGAGCGGCACCCGGCGAACGCCTGCTCGCCCGCCGTCTCCCTCACCGGCTTCACCGACGCCCTCGACAAGACGGCGTACGACGGCACCTACGTCGGCAACCTCTCGGCCCTCGCCCCGGACCGGCACGGCGCTCTGGCCGCCCTCTCCGACCGCTCGTCCCTCTTCCGGCTGGACGCGCGCACCCTGAAGCCGCGCGACGTGATCACACTCGCCGACGAGAAGGGCGCCGCGCTCGACTCCGAGGCACTGGTCGCGGACCGGGACGGCGGCTACCTGGTCTCCTCCGAGACCGAGCCGTCCGTCCGCCGCTACTCCCGCACCGGCGAACTGCTCGGCCGCCTGCCCGTGCCGGAGGACCTGCGTACGGCCCCCGCGGGGCGGGCCCGGGCCAACGGAAGCTTCGAGGGGCTCACGCTGCTCCCCGGCGGCCGGACCCTGCTCGCCTCGATGGAGTACCCGCTCGACGGCGACCCCGCCGACCTGGTCCGCTTCCAGACCTGGCAGCGGACGCGGCACGGCGACTTCCGGCCGGGCGCCCGGTACACCTACCGGACCGACCCCGGCCTCGGCGTCTCCGAGGTCACCGCGACCCCCGACGGCCGCCTCCTCGTCCTGGAGCGCGGCTTCACCGCCGGCGTCGGCAACACCGTCCGCCTCCAGCTGGCCGACCGGCCCGGCCGCGGCACCGCGCTGCACAAGAGGCTCCTCGCCGGCCTCGTCGACTGCCCTTCCCTCGGGGCCACCGCCAGGCAGCCGCAGCCCAATCCGCTCCTCGACAACTTCGAGGGGATGGCCGTGACCGGTCGTACCGGGGGCCGCCTGGAGGTCCTGATCGTCAGCGACGACAACCAGAACGACGCACAGACCACCCGCTTCCTCAGGCTCCGCGTACGCGCCTGATCACCCGGCCGATTGTTTCGGCGGGATGAAATCCCCGCTCGCACGCGTTGGTGCCTTCCGGTAGATCAGGTGAGCAGGACGACCGACCGGAGGGCACGGCGTGGAAGCGCAACGGGGCTGGGTGCGACGACTGGCGGGCTACGCCTGGCGGAATCCCAAGGATGTCGTCCTCGCACTCGGGGCCTCGCTGGGCGGCATGGCCGTCATGGCCTTCGTCCCGTTGATCACCAAGGTGATCATCGACGACGTGATCGGCACCAAGACCCGGGACATGGCCGTCTGGGCCGGCCTCCTGATCGCCGCCGCGCTCGTCGTCTACGTCCTGACCTACATCCGCCGCTACTACGGCGGCCGGCTCGCCCTCGACGTCCAGCACGACCTGCGCACCGACATGTACGGGACGATCACCCGGCTCGACGGCCGGCGGCAGGACGAGCTGTCCACGGGACAGGTGATCGGGCGGGCGACCAGCGACCTCCAGCTGATCCAGGGCCTGCTCTTCATGCTCCCGATGACCATCGGGAACGTCCTGCTCTTCCTGATCTCCCTGGTGATCATGGCGTGGCTGTCCCTGCCGCTCACCCTGGTCGCGCTGGCCGTCGCCCCCGCGCTGTGGTTCATCGCCCGCCGCAGCCGCACCCGGCTGCACCCGGCCACCTGGTACGCGCAGGCGCAGGCCGCCGCCGTCGCCGGGGTGGTCGACGGTTCGGTGAGCGGCGTGCGTGTGGTGAAGGGCTTCGGGCAGGAGGAGCAGGAGACCGGCAAGCTCCGGGAGGTCGGACGCAGGCTCTTCGCCGGGCGGCTGCGCACGATCAGGCTGAACGCCACCTACACCCCGGCCCTCCAGGCCGTTCCCGCGCTCGGGCAGGTCGCCATGCTCGCCCTCGGCGGCTGGCTGGCCGTACGCGGGCACATCACCCTCGGCACCTTCGTCGCCTTCTCCACCTACCTCGCCCAGTTGGTCGGCCCGGTGCGGATGCTGGCCATGGTGCTCACCGTCGGCCAGCAGGCCCGGGCCGGCACCGAGCGCGTCCTGGAGCTGATCGACACCGAGCCGGCCATCGCGGACGGCACCAAGACCCTGCCGGCCGACGCGCCCGCGACCGTCGAGTTCGACGACGTCGCCTTCGGCTACGACACCGGCGACGGGGAGCCGCGGACCGTACTGGACGGGCTCTCCTTCGAGATCCGCGCCGGTGAGACCCTCGCCGTCGTCGGCTCCTCGGGCTCCGGCAAGTCCACCGTCTCGCTGCTCCTGCCGCGCTTCTACGACGTGACGCGCGGCGCCGTCCTCGTCGGCGGCCACGACGTGCGCGAGCTGACCCTCGACTCGCTGCGGGCCGCCGTCGGCCTGGTGCCCGAGGACTCCTTCCTCTTCTCCGACACCGTCCGCGCCAACATCGCCTACGGCCGCCCGGACGCCACCGACGAGGAGATCGAGGCCGCCGCGCGGGCCGCCCAGGCGCACGGATTCATCACCGAACTGCCCGAGGGCTACGACACGACCGTCGGCGAGCACGGGCTGACCCTCTCCGGCGGCCAGCGCCAGCGCGTCGCGCTCGCCCGGGCGATCCTCACCGACCCCCGGCTGCTGGTCCTCGACGACGCCACGTCCGCCGTGGACGCCAGGGTGGAGCACGAGATCCACGAGGCGCTGAAGCAGGTCATGCGGGGCCGCACCACGCTCCTGATCGCCCACCGCCGCTCCACCCTCGGCCTCGCCGACCGCATCGCCGTCCTGGACCGGGGCCGCCTCGCCGACCTCGGCACCCACGAGGAGCTCCAGGCCCGCTCCGCCCTCTACCGGCGGCTGCTCACCGACCCCGACGAGCTGGGCGGCGTCTCGCCCGGCCACACACGCCCCGCCGCGAAGACGGAGGACACGTCGGTACGCGACGAGCTGGACGCCGAGTTCGACGCCGAGCGCGGGGTCACGCCCCGGCTGTGGACCGGCGACCGCGCGCCCAAGGACACCGCTCTCGCCGGCACCCCGGCCACCCCGGAGCTGCTCGCCCAGGTCGACGCGCTGCCCCCGGCGAACGGCACCCCGGACATCGACGAGGCGCGGGCGGTCCGGCCCGAGTCGTCCTACGGCCTGCGACGTCTGCTGCGCGGCTTCCGTACGCCGCTGCTGATCAGCCTCGCCCTGGTGGCGATCGACGCGGGCATGGGCCTGCTGCTGCCGGTGCTGATCCGCAACGGCATCGACGACGGCGTCACCCAGGTCGCCCTCGGCGCGGTGTGGGCGTCCTCGTTGCTCGGCCTGGTCGCCGTACTCGCCCAGTGGGCGGCCCAGACCGGCGAGATCCGGATGACCGGCCGGACCGGCGAGCGGATCCTGTACTCGCTGCGCCTGAAGATCTTCGCCCAGCTCCAGCGGCTCGGCCTCGACTACTACGAGCGCGAGCTGACCGGCCGGATCATGACCCGGATGACGACGGACGTGGACGCGCTGTCGACGTTCCTGCAGACCGGACTCGTCACCGCGTTCGTCTCGGTCGTCACCTTCTTCGGCATCATGGTCGCCCTGCTTGTGATCGACGTGCAGCTCGCGCTGATCGTCTTCGCGACCCTGCCGCCGCTGATCATCGCCACGTACTACTTCCGCCGGGCCAGCGTGAAGGCGTACGAACTCGCCCGCGAGCGGGTGTCCACGGTCAACGCCGACCTCCAGGAGTCGGTGGCGGGCCTCAGGATCGTGCAGGCCTTCCGGCGCGAGCGGGACGGCGGGCGGCGGTTCGCCGAGCGCAGCGACAGCTACCGGCAGGCCCGCATCCGCGGACAGTGGCTGATCTCGGTCTACTTCCCGTTCGTGCAGCTGCTCTCCTCGGCCGCCGCCGCGGCCGTGCTGGTCGTGGGCGGCGGGCGGATCGACGACGCCACGCTGACGACCGGCGCGCTGGTGGCGTACCTGCTCTACATCGACCTGTTCTTCGCGCCGGTCCAGCAGCTCTCCCAGGTCTTCGACGGCTACCAGCAGGCGTCCGTCTCGCTGGGCCGCATCCAGGAACTGCTGCGGGAGCCGACCTCGACCCGGGCCGCCGACAAGCCGTCCGAGGTCACCTCGCTGCGCGGCGAGATCGCCTTCGAGGACGTGCACTTCTCCTACGGCGGCGAGGACGCGGCGGAGACCGCGCTCGCCGGCATCGACCTGCGCATCCCGGCCGGGCAGACCGTCGCCTTCGTCGGCGAGACCGGAGCGGGCAAGTCGACCCTGGTGAAGCTGGTGGCCCGGTTCTACGACCCGACCGCGGGCCGGGTCACCGTCGACGGGCAGGACCTGCGCACCCTAGACCTCACCTCCTACCGGCACCGGCTGGGCGTCGTGCCGCAGGAGGCGTACCTCTTCCCCGGCACCGTCCGGGACGCCATCGCCTACGGCCGTCCGGACGCCACCGACGCCGAGGTGGAGGCGGCGGCGCGGGCGGTCGGCGCGCACGAGATGATCGCCACGCTCACCGGCGGCTACCTCCACGAGGTCGCCGAGCGGGGCCGCAACCTCTCCGCCGGGCAGCGGCAGCTGATCGCGCTGGCCCGCGCCGAGCTGGTCGGCCCGGACGTGCTGCTCCTCGACGAGGCGACCGCGGCCCTCGACCTGGCCACCGAGGCACAGGTCAACCGGGCCACCGACCGCGTCGCGGGACGCCGTACCACGCTCGTCGTCGCGCACCGGCTGACCACGGCCGCCCGCGCGGACCGGGTCGTCGTCATGGACGGCGGGCGGGTCGCCGAGGACGGCACGCACGACGAACTGCTGGCCCTCGACGGGCGGTACGCGCGGCTGTGGCGGACCTTCGTGGGCGCGTCCGAACCCGAGGAGCCGGTCGGCGCGCTGCACTGACGCGTTCGCGCAACCGTGCGACACGTGTCCTGCGTCCGTACATCCGTACGTCGTCAGTGATCGCCCGAGGGAGGGGGACCGCCAGTGGGCCGGGCCGGTGCCGCAACCCGCCGTCGGCTGGCGCTCGGCACGGCCGTGCTGAGCGTCACCGCGCTGCTCGCCGTCGCGATGCCGCAGGAGGCGCAGGCCGCCGCGGGCTGCGCCGGCCGCAAGGTGCGCACCCTCCACTTCGCCACCGGCTCCGTCCTGGTGCACAAACGCGGTGGCTACGTCTGCGCCGTCACCGTCCCCGGGAAGCCGGGCACCAAGCGGCAGATGTCCGTGAGCGTGCGGGCCCGCGGCGGCCGGGCGGTCGTGGACGCGGGCCGGTTCGCCTACCGCGCCGGTCCGGTGACCGTGCACGCAGGGAAGCGCTGCGTGTGGGTGACCGGAAAGGTGGCCGGTGGCTCGGTCAGCTCCGGCTGGATCCTCTGCTGACTCTGGTGTCGCGGGAGTTGCTCCGATAGCTTCCGGCGGACATCGGTTTCACAGGGAGGGTGCATGCGCAAGGCGCTCAGATGGCTGCTGGCGCTCGTGGTGCTCATAGGCACCGTCAGCACGGCGGGGGCGGCCACCGCCGCCGAGCCGAAGGCCGTCGACATCAAGGACCGGCTGCTGTCCGTACCGGGCATGAGCCTGATCGAGGAGAAGCCGTACCCCGGCTACCGCTTCTTCGTCCTCAACTACACCCAGCCGGTGGACCACCGGCACCCGTCCAAGGGCACGTTCCAGCAGCGGATCACCGTGCTGCACAAGGACGTGAACCGCCCGACGGTCTTCTACACCGGCGGCTACAACGTCTCCACGAACCCCAGCCGGCGCGAGCCGACCCAGATCGTGGACGGCAACCAGGTCTCCATGGAGTACCGCTACTTCACGCCGTCCCGGCCCGCCCCGGCCGACTGGTCCAAGCTGGACATCTGGCAGGCCGCCAGCGACCAGCACCGCATCTTCGAGGCCCTGAAGCCGGTCTACTCGGAGAACTGGATCTCCACCGGCGGCTCCAAGGGCGGCATGACCGCCACCTACTACGAACGCTTCTACCCGCGGGACATGGACGGCGTCGTCGCCTACGTCGCCCCCAACGACGTGGTGAACAAGGAGGACTCGGCCTACGACCGCTTCTTCGCCCGGGTCGGCACCGAGGAGTGCCGCGAGAAGCTGGGCGGCGTGCAGCGCGAGGCGCTGGTGCGCCGCGCGCCGCTGGAGAAGAAGTACGCGGCGTACGCGGCGGAGAACGGCTACACCTTCGACACCATCGGCAGCCTCGACCGCGCCTACGAGGCCGTCGTCCTCGACTACGTCTGGGGCTTCTGGCAGTACAGCACCCTCGCCGACTGCGCGGACATCCCGGCCGACGCCGAGAACGCCACCGACGAGGCGATCTGGGACTCCGTCGACACGATCTCCGGCTTCTCCGCCTACACGGACCAGGGCCTGGAGACCTACACGCCGTACTACTACCAGGCGGGCACCCAGCTGGGCGCGCCGACGATCCACTTCCCGCACATCGAGAAGAAGTACATCCGCTACGGCTACCAGCCGCCGCGCAACTTCGTGCCCCGCTCGATCCCGATGAAGTTCGAGCCGTGGGCGATGCGGGACGTCGACACCTGGGTGAAGCACAACGCCCGTCAGATGCTGTTCGTGTACGGCGAGAACGACCCGTGGGGTGCCGAGCCCTTCCGACTCGGCCACGGTGCCCGTGACTCCTACGTCATGACCGCGCCCGGCATGAACCACGGCGCGAACGTGGCCGGTCTGGTGCCCGACCAGAAGGCCCTGGCCACGGCCCGCATCCTGGACTGGGCGGACGTCGCCCCCGCCAAGGTCCAGGAGAACCCGTCGGCGGCCAGGCCGCTGGCGGCGTTCGACGCCAAGCTCGACGCGCGGGACGTCCAGCGCGAGCCGGCGCTGCGCCCGTAAGGGCGTCCCGTCCACCGCGGTGACCGTGCCCGGCCGCTCACGGCGGCCGGGCACAGCCCACCGGGCGCGCGCCGCCGAGCCGGACGTACAGACCCGTCGAGGCGGGGCAGTCCGCCCGGTCGGCGACCGCGTCGACCACCTTGAACCGCACCCCGCGCCCGCCCTCGCCGTCGCACACGGCCTCGCGGACCCTGCCCGCGCCGGTCTCGCGGACGCAGTCGCCGACGATCGTGCGCGGGCCGCCCCCGCCGCCCGGATCGCCGGGGTGCGGCGGTCGCAGCTTGCGCATGCAGGCGTAACCCCGGGGCACGGCCCCGTCGCCGTCCTCGTCGGCGGACGGCCGCCGCTCACTGATGTGCAGGACGAAGTCGGTGGTGGCGGGGCACGGCGGGCCGTTGCTCGCGCGCCCGTCCTCCCGGGCCACCACCCGGGCCGCCGCCCGCTCGCTGGCGCAGGGCACCTCGGTGGGGGCGACGGCGCCGAACGAACTGCACTCGCCGACCGCCAGGAACACCGCCCCGTACCCGGACGGCCGTACCGGGGCCGCCGCGGAGCCCGCCACCTCGCCGCTTCCTGACGGGCCGTGACAGCCCGTGAGGAGGGTGGCACCCAGCACGGCACACAGCAGGGCGTGCACCCCCGCGGCCCCTCGCTCACGCATCGCCGTCCCCCCGGATTCCCCCGCCCAGCGTGGCCCGCCGGAGCGGGCGCACGCCAGACGCGCGGGAGGCTTTGGGCGCGGCCGCCGGGGCGCCCCCGGCGCGTGTGGCGGGCCGCGCTACGACCGGCCGCGACCGGACCGCGACCCGGGCTACGACCGGTAGGTCAGCCCGTGCCCGAGCGGGAGGAGCACCGTGTCCGGATCGTCGGCCCGCACCACCGGCACCGGCAGCTTCCCGCGCGGCCGCACCCGCCCGGCGATCACCCGGGCCGCCGCCCGCACCTCCACGTCGGTCCAGGAGTAGGCGGCGAGGAAGGCGGGGACGCCGGGCAGCTGGGCGACGTCGTACGGATTGCGGACGGCGACCGCGACGACCGGCTTCCCGGTCTCCAGCAGCCGCGTGACCAGGGTGCGCTGGCTGCTGCCCGCGGTCACGTTGTACGTGGCGACCACCACCGCGTCGGCGTCCCCGGCCGCCGCGACGGCGCGGTCGATCACGGTGGCCGACGGCGCGGTGCCGGTGGACAGGGCGGTGGCCGTGAAGCCCAGCTCCGTCAGCGCGCCCGCGAGGACGCCGGTGGGCGGCCCGGTGGTGCCCGACGGCGAGGCGGGGTCGGCGCCCACGACCAGCAGCCTGGGGTGCTCCCGGCGCGAAAGCGGCAGCAACTGCCCCTCGTTGACCAGCAGCGTGGTGCTCCGCTCGGCGATCCGGTCGGCCGCGGCCAGGTGCGCCCGGGTGCCGACGGTCCGGTCGACGTCCCGGCGGCTGGTGTACGCGTCCCGGAACAGCCCCAGCTTGGCCTTCAGCCGCAGCACGCGCAGGATCGATTCGTCGAGCCGCGCCTCGGTCAGCTCGCCGTCCTTCACGGCCGTCAGGACGGCGTTCCAGGCCAGCGGCAGGTCCGGCGGGTTGAGCAGCTGGTCGACCCCGGCCTTCAGCGCCAGCACCGGCACCCGCTCGTCGCCGTACTTCGTGCGTACGCCCTCCATGCCGAGGGAGTCGGTGACCACGACCCCGTCGTAGCCCAGCTCCTCGCGCAGGATGCCGGTCAGGATGGGACGCGAGAGGGTGGCCGGGTCGCCGGAGTCGTCGAGCGCCGGGACCACCAGGTGCGCGGTCATGATCGCGTCGATGCCCGCCTCGATCGCGGCGCGGAAGGGCGGCGCGTCCAGCTCCTCCCACTGCTCGCGGCTGTGCGTGATCACCGGGAGGCCGGTGTGGCTGTCGGTGGCGGTGTCGCCGTGCCCGGGGAAGTGCTTGGCGCACGCGGCGACCCCGGACCGCTGGAAGCCCGTCACCTCGGCGGCCACCAGCCCCGCCACGGCCTGCGGGTCGGCGCCGAAGGACCGTACGCCGATCACGGGGTTGGCCGGGTTGACGTTGACGTCGGCGTCGGGGGCGTAGTCCTGGCGGATGCCCATGGCGTGCAGCTCGGCGCCCGCGATCCGGCCGAGGGTGCGGGCGTCGGAGCGCGACCCGCCCGCGCCGACGGCCATGGCGCCCGGGAAGAGGGTGGCGGGCTCGCCCACGCGAGCCACTATCCCGTGCTCCTGGTCGGTCGAGATGAGCACCGGGAGGCCGCGCGGCTGCTCCAGGGAGGCCTTCTGGATGCCGTTGGACAGGTCGGCGATCTGGTGCGGGTCGCGGGTGTTGTGCGCCCAGGCGAAGTAGATGACGCCGCCGACCCGGTACCTGGCGACCAGCTCGGCCGCGGTGCGGACGCCGATCTCCTTCAGGTTGGCGTCGATGTCGGCCTGGTCGGGGTCGGTGGCGGAGTGGCCGTAGACCCGCATGACGAAGAGCTGGCCGACCTTCTCCTCCAGCGTCATGCGGGAGATCAGGCCGCGGAGCTTGTCGTCGTCGGGCCTGCGGGCGTCGGCGTACGCGGTGCCGCCCCCGGCCGCGAGGGCCGCGGTGACGACCGCGGTGGCGGTGAGGACGGTACGTCTGGAGGGCTGTGCGGTGCTTCCCGTGCCGGCCGTGCTGCTGTGGTGCACGTGCGCTCCTTCCGGAGGGCTGGTGAAGGAAACTGCCAAGGAGTCACCAATATCCGGGAAGTTTCTGCCAGTCAAGGGACCGCACAGGAGTCACCCGAAGCGAGGGCGGGACGCCCGCCGGGGAGACCGCGGGCGCGGCCGAGCGCTCGGAAGGCACCTGCTCCGCGAAGCTCTGCCGGGTGCGCGCCCGGTGCGGGTCAGGCTGGGCCGGCGGCCTGGAGTGTCGGGACTCCGTGGGCCGAGGCGGCCGGCCAGTGGGCGCGCAGGGTGCGGACCGTTTCGGCGATGGCCGGGCGGCGGGCCGCGCCCGTGCGCCACAGGGCGTACAGGCGCCGTACCGGCATCGGGTCGAGCGGGACCTCCACCACCCCGGGCGGCAGCGGCCCCCGTCCCAGCCGGGGGATGAGGGCGACGCCGAGACCGGCCGCGACCAGCGCGACCAGCGTCGGGTTCTCGTCCGCCTGGTGGACGACGTCCGGCTCGTGCCCGGCGCCCCGCAGGGTGCGCATCAGCCAGTCGTGGCAGACCCGCCCGGGCGGCTGGCAGATCCACCGCTCCCCGCCCAGCTCCGACCGCCGTACGGCGCTCCTGCCCGCGAGGCGGTGCCCCTCGGGCACCAGCAGGTCGCACAGGTCCTCGCCGATCGCCGCCTGCTCCACCCCGGCCGGGGCCGGCAGCGGGGCGATGTCCCAGTCGTGCGCCACCACCAGATCGACGGCCCCCTTGGCCACCAGGTCCACGGACAGGTGCGGGTCGACCTCGGTGAGCCGCGCGTCGAGGGCCGGGTGGCGTACCGCCAGGTCGGCCAGCACCGACGGCAGCAGCCCGCGCGCCGCGGACGCGAACGCGGCGACGGTCAGCCGCCCCGAGGGCAGCCCGCGCCGCTCCTCCAGCCGGGTCTCCGCCCGCTCCACCAGGGCCAGCAACTCACCCGCCACGCCGACCAGGTGCCAGGCCTCGTCGGTGAGCCGCACCCCACGCCCCTCCCGCTCCAGGAGCACCGTCCTGGTCTCCCGCTCCAGCTTGGCGATCTGCTGGGACACGGCGGACGGGGTGAAACCGAGCGCGGCGGCGGCCGCCCCGACGGTCCCGTGCACGGACACGGCATGCAGGGCGCGCAGACGCTGGAGGTCGAGCACGGCGGCTCCCGGGAACGAGACGGCGAGTGGAAACAGTTAGCAACGCTTCATCCAACCATGCAGCAATCATCGCTGGTGCTACACGGTCCTTTCGGCCGATCCTCGACGCATGCGACCTTCCCACCTCCTCCTCGCCGTGCTCGTCGCCGCCGTCTGGGGCGTGAACTTCACGGTCATCGAGATCGGCCTCGACCACTTCCCGCCGCTCCTCTTCTCCGCCCTGCGCTTCCTGGCGGCCGCGCTCCCGGCCGTCTTCTTCGTGGGCCGCCCGAAGGTGGCGTGGAAGTGGATCGTGGCGGTGGGACTGGTACTGGGTGTGGCCAAGTTCGGCCTGGTCTTCGTGGGCATGGACGCGGGCATGCCGGCCGGCCTGTCGTCCCTCGTCCTGCAGATCCAGGCGGTGTTCACCGCGGTGATCGCCGCCGCGGTCCTCGCCGAACGCCCCTCCCGCGTCCAGGCCCTCGGCATGCTGGTCGCGCTGGCCGGTATCGGCGTGGCGGCGCTGGACGAGGGCACCTCGGGACCGCTGGGCGCGTTCCTGATGGTCGTCGGCGCGGCGGCGGCCTGGGGCGTGTCCAACGTCCTCACCCGCAAGGCGTCCCCGCCCGACGCGCTGAACTTCATGGTGTGGGTCTCCACCGTCCCCGTGCTCCCCCTGCTGGCCCTCTCCCTGCTCACCGAGGGCCCCGCCGAGGACCTCGCGGCCCTGCGCGCCCTGGACTGGCAGGGGACGGGCACGATCCTCTTCGTCGCCTGGGTCTCTACCGTCTTCGGCTTCGGCGCCTGGGGCTGGCTGCTGCGCCGTCACCCCGCCTCGACGGTCGCGCCGTTCTCCCTCCTGGTCCCGGTCTTCGGCATGTCGTCGGCGGCCCTCTTCCTGGGCGAGTCGGTGACGCCCCTGCGCTGGTGCGCGGCGGCCCTGCTGGTGGGCGGGGTGGCGCTGACGACGCTCACCGCCCGCAGGCGGATGCCGGGGATCACCGTGCGCACGTCCCCGGAATTCACTGGACGGCCCCCCGCCCCGGCTGAAGAATCCCTCCGGTGACGTTCACACTGAAGTCCCCGGTCCTCGAAGGCACGCTGGTACGACTGGAGCCGCTGGGCCACCGGCACGCGGCCGACCTGGCGAGGGCGGCGGAGGAGGACCGCGGCACCTACGCGTTCACCTGGGTCCCGGGAGCCGACGAGGTCGGCGCCTACATCGACGCCCAGCTGGCCAGGGCGGCCACCGGACGGCTGGCACCCTACGCCCAGGTGTCCCTCGCCACCGGCCGGGCCCTGGGCACCACCGCCTACTGGGAACCCCGCTGCTGGCTCACGGAGGACGCGCTCGACGCCGTCGAGGTCGGCTTCACCTGGCTGGCCCGGTCCGCGCAGGGCACGGGTGTGAACGCCGAGGCCAAGCTGCTCCTGTTCCGCCACGCCTTCGAGGTCTGGGACGTGTCCCGCGTCGACCTCAAGACCGACGCCCGCAACCAGCGCTCCCGCGCCGCGATCGAGCGGACCGGCGCCCGCTTCGAGGGCGTGCTGCGCAACTGGTCCCGCTCCTGGACGCCGGGCGAGGAGGGCCGGCTGCGCGACTCCGCGATCTACTCGATCACGTCGGACGAGTGGCCGCGGTGCCGGGAGCGGCTGGAGGAGAGAGTGCGCTCCGCCGCGGCGCCGCCCGCGCTCACGCCGCGTCCGTGAGCAGCCGGGCGAGGTGCTCGCGCCCCTGCTCCAGCAGCTCGGGCAGCGGGGCCGCCGACTCGTACCACCGCTTCTCGTACTCCCAGCACAGCCAGCCGTCCCAGCCGTGCCGGGACAGCACGTCCACCACCTCGGTGAGCGGCAGCACCCCGGTCCCCAGCGGCAGCGGGGTGGTGTCCTCGGCGGAGGCGATGTCCTTGACCTGGACGTAGCCCAGGTGCGGGGAGAGCGCCGCGTAGGTGTCGGAGGGCTGCTCGCCGCCCAGCCAGGTGTGCATCACGTCCCACAGGGCGCCGACCTGCCGGTGCCCGACCAGCCCGAGGACGCGCATCGCGTCGGCGCCCGTGCGGTGCGAGTCGTGGGTCTCCAGGAGGATGCGCACGCCCAGCTCGCCGGCGTACTCGGCGGCCGTGCCCAGCCGCCGCGCGGCCACCGCGTCGGCCTCCTCCGCGCTCTGCTCGGTGCCGCCGCCGGGGAACACCCGGACGTACGGGGCGCCCAGATCCCGGGCGAGGTCGAGCAGGCCCCGCATCTCGGCGATCACGGCGTCGTCGTCACCGGGCGCGGCGACCCGCGCGTACCCCGCGAGCCCCAGCGGCTCGACACCGGCCGCCTTGAACTCGGCGGCCACCGCGGCCCGTTCGTCCGGGCCCAGGCCCGGATGGACCGGTTCCTCCGGATGGGCGCGCAACTCGACGCCGTGGTAACTGTGCGCGGCAGCGAGCCCCAGCACGTCGTTCAGGGGCAGTCCGGGAACACCGAGGGTGGAGAACGCCAGCTTCATGCCCACGGAGCGTACCCGCGATCACGCGTTTTACCTGTCGACGCGGGCAGCGCCTCTTAGCCGTCCGGCGTTTGAGGACGAGGCCGTCCAGGCCGAAGCGGGGTCTGGGGGCGCAGCCCCCAGGGCGGCCCACACCGACGCGGGCCCACCGTGTCACCAACGGTCCGTCTCAAGACCGCGGCCGTCCGGAGGACCCCCGCACCGTCAACTCCCCCCGCACCGTGGCGATCCCGCCCACCGGCGCCTCCTCGCGCCCCATCGCGACCCGCCCCGCCCGCGCCCCCGCCTCCGCCAGCGGCAGCCGCACCGTCGTCAGCGCGGGCACCGCGTCGATGCTGAACGGCAGGTCGTCGAAGCCGGCCACGGACACGTCGTCCGGGATCCGCAGCCCCGAGTCGCGCAGCGCCGCGCACGCGCCCAGCGCGACGGTGTCGTTCGCGGCGACGACCGCGGTCAGCGTCGGGTCCCTGCGCAGCAGCTCCAGCGTCGCCTCGTACCCGGCCTGCCGGTCGTAGCGGCCGTGGACCGTCCAGCGGGGGTCCTCCTCGATGCCGTGCGCGGCGAGCGCGGTGCGGTGGCCCTCCAGCCGGTGCCGGGTCGTGGTCCGTTCCTCCGGCCCGGCGATGTAGCCGAGCCGCCGGTGCCCGAGCCCGATCAGGTGCTCGGTCAGCTCCCGGCCGCCCCCGCGGTTGTCGAAGGTGAGCGCGATCGCCCCGGTGCCGGGCGCCGGCGGCCGCCCGCACAGCACCACCCGCGTACCGGCCTCCGTGAGCCTGCGCAGCTTCGCCGCCACGGCCGTCTGGTGGGCCTCGTCCTCCATCGCGCCGCCGGTCAGCACGACCGCGGCCGCGCGCTGGCGCTGAAGCAGCGTGAGGTAGGTCAGCTCGCGCTCCGGGGTGCCGCCGGTGTTGCAGACCACGGCGAGTCTCTCGCCGCCCGCTCTGCCGCCCGGCCCGCCGATCTCGGACTGGACGGCGCCGGCCATGATGCCGAAGAAGGGGTCGGCGATGTCGTTGACGAGGATGCCCACCAGGTCGGACGTGGCCGCCGCCAGCGCGCTCGCGGGGCCGTTGAGCACGTAGTCCAGCTCGTCGACGGCCTTGAGCACCCGCTCCCGGGTGGAGGCGGCCACCGGGTAGTTGCCGTTCAGTACGCGCGACACCGTCGCGGGGGAGACCTGGGCGCGGGCCGCCACGTCCGCCAGTGTCACCGTCATGTCCTCGTCCTCCGCCTCGCGCGTGTCCGAACGCCGTCCCGGGTGACCTTACGGCCACCGCCCGCCGTCGTTCGTCCCCTCGAACAACTCGCCCCGATCGCGGTCTTGTCCAGACCACCGTTCACAGGCTAGCTTCGTTCTACATAGAAAGCGCTTGCTGTGTGGCTCGGGCGACGTGCCGTACGGCTCGTACGAAGGGAATGACGTGACACGCAAGACGGTGCGTATCGCCATGAACGGTGTGACCGGGCGCATGGGCTACCGCCAGCACCTCGTCCGCTCCATCCTGGCCCTGCGCGAACAGGGCGGCCTCGACCTCGGCGACGGCACCGTGCTGTGGCCGGAGCCGGTCCTGGTCGGCCGCCGTGAGCACGCGCTGAAGGCGCTGGCGGAGCGGCACGGACTCGCGGACGTCTCCACGGACCTCGACGCGGTCCTCGCCGACGACACCATCGACATCTACTTCGACGCCCAGGTGACCTCGGCCCGCGAGGAGGCGATCAGGAAGGCGATCGCCGCGGGCAAGCACGTCTACACCGAGAAGCCGACAGCCACCGGCCTCGACGGCGCCCTGGAACTGGCCCGCCTGGCGAACGCGGCCGGCATCAAGCACGGCGTCGTCCAGGACAAGCTCTTCCTCCCCGGCCTGCTCAAGCTGAAGCGCCTCATCGACGGCGGCTTCTTCGGCCGGATCCTGTCCGTGCGCGGCGAGTTCGGCTACTGGGTCTTCGAGGGCGACTGGCAGGAGGCCCAGCGCCCGTCCTGGAACTACCGCAGCGAGGACGGCGGCGGCATCGTCGTCGACATGTTCCCGCACTGGGAGTACGTCCTGCACGAGCTGTTCGGCCGGGTGAAGTCCGTCCAGGCCCTCACCGCCACCCACATCCCCGAGCGCTGGGACGAGAAGGGCAAGCCCTACGACGCCACCGCCGACGACGCGGCCTACGGCGTCTTCGAACTCGACGGCGGCGCGATCGCCCAGATCAACTCCTCCTGGGCGGTCCGCGTCAACCGCGACGAACTGGTCGAGTTCCAGGTCGACGGCACCGAGGGCTCCGCCGTCGCGGGGCTGCGCAACTGCCGCGTCCAGCACCGCTCGGCCACCCCGAAGCCGGTCTGGAACCCGGACATCCCCGCCACCGAGGTCTTCCGCGACCAGTGGCAGGAGGTCCCGGACAACGGCGAGTTCGACAACGGCTTCAAGGCCCAGTGGGAGCTGTTCCTCAAGCACGTCTACGCCGACGCCCCCTACCACTGGGACCTGCTGGCCGGCGCCCGCGGCGTCCAGCTCGCCGAGCTGGGCCTGAAGTCCTCGGCCGAGGGCCGCCGCCTCGACGTACCGGAGATCGCGCTGTGACCCTCCACCTCCCCGACGCGCACGGCACCCTGCGCGCCTACGAACCGCGCACCGAACCCCCGCCCGTCCCCCGGCCGGGCGCGGGAAGCGCTTTCACCTCCCGTACGGTCTTCTCGGCCGCGCACGTCGTCGCCGACCCGTACGCGGACACCACCCCCGACGGGCCGGCCGCCGTCGACTGGGACGCCACCCTCGCCTTCCGCCGCCACCTGTGGTCCCACGGGCTCGGCGTCGCCGAGGCGATGGACACCGCCCAGCGCGGCATGGGCCTGGACTGGGCCGGAGCCGCCGAGCTGATCCGCCGCTCCGCCGCCGAGGCGAAGTCGACCGGCGGCCGCATCGCCTGCGGCGTCGGCACGGACCAGCTGACCGCGACCGCCGGCACCACCCTCGCGGAGGTCCGCGCGGCCTACGAGGAACAGCTCGCCGTCGTGGAGGAGTCGGGCGCCCAGGCCATCCTCATGGCCTCCCGCGCCCTCGCCGCCACCGCCGAGGGCCCGGACGACTACCTGGAGGTCTACGGCCACCTCCTCCGCCAGGCCGCCGAACCGGTGATCCTGCACTGGCTGGGCCCGATGTTCGACCCGGCCCTGGAGGGCTACTGGGGCACCTCCGACCTGGACGCGGCGACCGACACCTTCCTGGAGGTCATCGCCGCCCACCCCGACAAGGTCGACGGCATCAAGGTCTCCCTCCTGGACGCCCAGCGCGAGATCGACCTGCGCCGCCGCCTCCCGCAGGGCGTGCGCTGCTACACCGGCGACGACTTCAACTACCCGGAGCTGATCGCGGGCGACGACCAGGGTTTCAGCCACGCCCTGCTCGGCATCTTCGACCCGCTGGGCCCGCTGGCCGCCGAGGCGGTCCGCGTCCTCGACACGGGGGACACGGACGGCTTCCGCGCCCTGCTCGACCCCACCGTGGCGCTCTCCCGGCACCTCTTCCAGGCGCCCACCCGCTACTACAAGACGGGCGTGGTCCTGCTGGCCTGGCTGTCCGGCCACCAAAGCCACTTCACGATGGTCGGCGGCCTCCAGTCGGCCCGTTCCCTGCCCCACCTCGCCCGCGCCTATCGACTGGCCGACGAACTGGGCCTGTTCCCGGACCCGAAGCTGGCCGAGGAGCGCATGCGGAACCTGCTGAGCCTGTACGGAGTGGACCAGTGAGCGACGACGACACCCGGCCCGGCCTGAGCCGCTTCAGCATCAACCAGATGACGGTCAAGCAGCTCTCCCTGCCCGAACTGACCGCCGCCTGCCGCGACCTGGGCGTCGGCAACGTCGGCCTGTGGCGCGAACCCGTGCAGGCCTACGGCGTCGAGGCGGCCGCCAAGCTGGTCCGCGACGCGGGCCTGACCGTCACCACCCTGTGCCGCGGCGGCTTCCTCACGGCCGTCGACCCCGGCGAACGCGCCAAGGCCCTCGCCGACAACCGCCGCGCCGTCGACGAGGCCGCCACCCTCGGCACCGACACCCTCGTCCTGGTCTCCGGCGGCCTCCCGGCCGGCGACAAGGACCTGCGCGCCGCCCGCGAACGCATCGCCGACGCGCTGGCGGAGCTGGGCCCGTACGCCGAGCGGCACGGTGTACGCCTCGCCATCGAGCCGCTCCACCCCATGTTCGCCTCGGACCGCTGCGTGGTCTCCACCCTCGCCCAGGCCCTGGACCTGGCCGAACGCTTCCCGGCCCAGCAGGTCGGCGTCACCGTCGACACGTACCACATCTGGTGGGACGACCGGGCGCCCGAGCAGATCGCCCGGGCCGGCGCGGGCGGCCGCATCCACACCTTCCAGCTCGCCGACTGGACGACGCCGCTGCCCGAGGGCGTCCTCAACGGCCGCGGTCAGATCGGGGACGGCGCGATCGACATGCGGGAGTGGAAGGGATACGTCGAGGCGGCGGGGTACACCGGTGCCATCGAGGTCGAGCTGTTCAACGAGGGGCTGTGGGCGCGCGACGGACGGGAGGTGCTCGCCGAGACGGCGGCCCGGTTCGCCGCACACGCCGGGGACACGCCGCCCGGAAAATAATCCCGGCGACCCGTGCAACCCTTCCGCCCTCCGGTGGGTCGTACCTGGCATCGGAACTCCCGTGGGGGTACCCGGGGGGGAAATCCACGGAGTCCCGAAGGGGAGGGGAACCCGGGAGGGCCCGGTCGACGACCGGGCCCTCCCGAGCTTTTTCCACGCAGGCCCTCAGAAGAAGACCCCGCACCGCAGCAGCACGTTGGCGTACGGCCGGGCCTCCCCGGTGCGCACGATCAGCCGCGCGCCCGCCGACAGCTCCTTGAGCCGCTCGTGCGGGACCAGTTCGAGGGCGGGGAAGAGCCCGTCGAGCAGCTCGGCGCACGCGGCGTTCGCCGCCCGGACCTCCGTCGCGGCCGTGGCGCCCTCGACGACCAGCTCGGCCAGCAGGCCGTCCAGCACCTCGGCGAAGGCCGGCACTCCGGCGCGGAAGGCCAGGTCGACGACGCGCGGCCCGTCCGGCACGGGCATGCCCGCGTCGCAGACCAGCACGCCGTCCCCGTGCCCGAGTTCGGCGAGGGCGCCCGCGAGGTGGCGGTTGAGTATGCCCGTCTTCTTCACAGCGCCCCGGCCTCCAGCGCGTCGGCCTCGGCCGCCGTCGGGTACGACTCCTGCGCCCCCGCCTTCGTGACCGCCGCCGCGCCCACCCGGGCCGCGTACGCCGCCGCCCCGGCGAGCGACTCGCCGGTGCCGAGCCGCCAGGCCAGCGCCGCGGTGAAGGCGTCGCCCGCGCCCGTCGTGTCCACCGCCGCCACCTTCACGGACGGCACCCGCACCACGCCCTCGGCCGCCGACGCGACCAGCGCGCCCTCGGCGCCCAGCGTCACGACCACCGAGCGCGGCCCCTTGGCCAGCAGCACGCGGGCCCAGTCCTCGGGACGCTCGCCGACCAGCGAGTCCCCGAGGATCACCTTCGCCTCGTGCTCGTTGACGATCAACGGGTCGCAGGCGGCCAGCACCTCCTGGGGAAGCGGCCGGGGCGGCGACGGGTTCAGCACGAAGCGGCTGTCCGGCGCGAGCGAGCGGACCACCTCCACGACCGTCTCCAGCGGGATCTCCAACTGCGTGGAGACCACCCGGGAGGCGTGGAAGAGGCTCGCCGCGGCGCGGACGTCACCCGGTGCCAGCCGGCCGTTGGCGCCCGGCGAGACCACGATGCTGTTGTCCCCGGACGGGTCGACGGTGATCAGCGCGACGCCGGTCGGGGCGCCACCCACCAGCACACCGACCGTGTCCACACCGGCCGCCCGCTGCGAGTCCAGCAGCAGCCGGCCGTAGTCGTCGTCGCCGACCCGGGCCAGCAGGGCCGTACGGGCGCCGAGCCGGGCGGCGGCGACGGCCTGGTTGCCGCCCTTGCCGCCCGGGTGGACGGCCAGGTCGGAGCCGAGCACCGTCTCGCCGGCCGCCGGCCGCCGCTCGACACCGATCACCAGGTCGGCGTTGGCCGACCCGACGACCAGCAGGTCGTAGTCGTACATCAATCGTTCTCCGATTCGAGTGGTTCCCGCTGGTTGCCGGGGCCGGTCTCAGCCCTCGAAGCCGGCCACGTTCTCCTGGGTGACGACCTTCACGGGCACCTTCACCGTCCGCTCCACCTTCTTGTCCTCGGCAGCCCGCAGCGCGTTCTGTACGGCGATCCTGCCCAGTTCCTTCGGCTGCTGCGCCACGGACGCGTACAACGTGCCGTCCTGGACCGCCTTCAGCCCGTCCGGGGTGCCGTCGAAGCCGACGACCTGGACCGACTTGCCGGCCTTCGAACCCAGCGCCTTGATCGCGCCCAGTGCCATCTCGTCGTTCTCCGCGAAGACGCCGTCGACGTCCGGGTGTGCCTGGAGCAGGTTGGTCATCACGTCCAGGCCCTTGGTGCGGTCGAAGTCCGCGGGCTGCTTGGCGACGACCTTGATGCCCGGGTACTCCTTCAGCCCGGCCGCGAAGCCCGCCCCGCGCTCCCGGCTGGCGGAGGTGCCGGCCTGGCCCTGGAGGATGACGATGGTGCCATTGCCGCCGAGCTTCTCGGCGAGCGCCCGGGCGCCCAGCTTGCCGCCCTCGACGTTGTCGGAGGCGACCAGCGCGGACGTGTCCGCCTTGTTGACGCCGCGGTCCACGGCGATGACGGGGATGTCGTCCTTGTTCGCCGAGCGCACCGAGGGGCCGGCCGCGTCGGAGTCCACCGGGTTGACGACGACCGCGGACAGGCTGCCGCTGACGAAGTTCTGCAGCTGGTTGGCCTGCTGGGAGGCGTCGTTCTGGGCGTCCGTGACCGTCAGGTCCACGCCCAGCTTCTTCGCCTCCTCCTGCGCGCCGTTCCTGATCTGTACGAAGAACGGGTTGTTGAGCGTGGACAGCGACAGCCCTATCTTCTGGTTCTTGCCGCCGGAGGAACCGTTGTGCAGCAGAGAGGTGGCGCCGACGACGGCCACCGCGACGACGGCCGCGATCACGTACGTGAGTGCCTGCTTGCCCCGGCCACCGCCGCCGGACGCCCCGGCCGCCGGTGTGACCGCGCCCGCCTTGCGGCGCAGCGTGTCGAAGAGCACCGCCAGCGCGATGACGACACCGATGACGACCTGCTGCCAGAACGCGGAGACGGACAGCAGGTTGAGGCCGTTGCGCAGCACGGCGAGGATCAGCGCGCCGATCAGCGTGCCCGAGGCCTTGCCGGTGCCGCCCGCCAGCGAGGCACCGCCGATGACGACGGCGGCGATGGCGTCCAGCTCGTAGCCCTGCGCGGCCTGCGGCTGTGCGGAGGAGAGCCGGGAGGCGAGCACGATGCCCGCGGCGGCGGCGAACAGCCCGGAGAAGGCGTAGATGGCGAGCTTCTGCCGCTTTACCCGCAGGCCGGAAAGCCGCGCGGCCTCCTCGTTGCCGCCGATGGCGTACATGGAGCGGCCGATGTAGGTCCGACCGAGGACGAACGCGGTGATCAGACCCATCACGATCATCACGAGGACCGGCACCGGCAGCCACCCGCCGAGCGTGTCACCGAGGTGGGAGACCGAGTCCGGGAAGGCGATCGGCGAGCCCTGCGAGATGACCAGCGACAGACCGCGGCCCACCGACAGCATGGCGAGCGTCGCGATGAACGGCGGCAGTTTCCCGTACGAGATGAGGAAGCCGTTCACCAGACCGCAGGCGATGCCCGTCAGGACGGACAGCAGCACCGCGAGGACGACCGGCATGCCGGCCTCGGTGGCGCTCCAGGCCAGCACGGTGGCCGACAGCGCGGCGACCGAGCCGACCGACAGGTCGATGCCCGCCGAGACGATGACGAAGGTGACGCCGAAGGCGAGGATCGCGGTGACGGCGGCCTGCACGCCGACGTTGAGGAGGTTGTCGGCGGTCAGGAAGTCCCCGGACAGCGCCGACATGGCGATGACGAGGACGATCAGCGCGGTCAGCGCGCCGTTGTCGAGCAGCAGGCGGCGCAGACCGCCCGTGGCGCCCTGCGCGCCCGGCTTGCTCTTGAGCGTGTCAGTGGCCACGGGGGGCCTCCGTTCCGGTTCCGTTGGTGTGGGGGGTGCTGACGGCGAGCGCCATGACGGCGTCCTGGGTGGCCTGTTCGGCGGTGAGTTCACCCGCGACCCGACCCTGCGCCATGACGACCACGCGGTCGCTCATGCCGAGCACCTCCGGCAGATCGCTGGAGATCATGAGCACGGCGGCACCGGCGGCCGTCAGTTCGTTGATGAGCTGGTAGATCTCGACCTTGGCACCGACGTCGATGCCGCGCGTCGGCTCGTCGAGGATCAGCACCTTGGTGTCGGCCAGCAGCCACTTGCCGATGACGACCTTCTGCTGGTTGCCGCCGGACAGCGTCCGCACGTGCTGCCCGAGCCCGGCCATCCGCACCCCGAGCTGCCCGGCGATCCGCTCGGCCGCCGCGTGCTGCCCCTTGAGGTCGACGAGCCCGGCGCGGGCGCTGGAGCGCAGGGTGACGAGTCCGAGGTTCTCCTCGACGGACGCGTCGAGGACGAGACCCTGCCCCTTGCGGTCCTCGGGGACGAGACCGATCCCGGCGGCCATGGCGGCGTTCACGTCGTGCCGCCGCAGCGGCGCGCCCGCGACCCGCACGGTTCCGGCGTCGTACGGATCGGCGCCGAACACCGCCCGCACCACCTCCGTGCGTCCGGCCCCGACCAGCCCCGCGATGCCGACGACCTCACCGGCCCGCACCTCGAAGCCGACGTCGTGGAAGACACCGTCCCTCGTCAGCCCCTCGACCTTGAGCAGCGCCTCACCGGCGTCGGTGCGCTCGCGCGGGTACTGCTGCTCGATCGACCGACCGACCATGAGCCGGACCAGTTCGTCCTCGGGCGTGGAGGCGGGCACCTGCCCGACACTCCGGCCGTCCCGGATGACGGTGACCCGGTCTCCGAGGGCGGCGATCTCCTCCAGGTGATGGGTGATGAAGACGATGCCGACGCCGTCCTCGCGCAGCCGCCGCACGATGGCGAACAGCTTCTCGACCTCGTCGGAGGTGAGGACGGCGGTCGGCTCGTCCATGATGAGCACCCGCGCGTCCAGGCTGAGCGCCTTGGCGATCTCGACCATCTGGAGCCGGGCGATGCCGAGTTCCCGCACCCGCGCCCGCGGGGAGACCTTGACCCCGACCCGCTCCAGCAGCACCTCGGCGTCGGCGTCCATCCTCTTCCGGTCGATCATGCCGAACCGGCGGGGCTGGCGCCCCAGGAAGATGTTCTCGGCGACCGTCAGGTCGGGGACGAGGTTGAACTCCTGGTAGATGGTGGCGATCCCGAGGCGCTCGGAGTCCTGCGCACCGTGGACGCGCACCTCCTCACCACCGGCCAGGATCCGCCCGGCGTCGGGCGTGTAGGCGCCGGAGAGCATCTTGATGAGCGTGCTCTTTCCCGCGCCGTTCTCACCGAGGAGCACGTGCACCTCGCCCCGGCGCAGGTCGAAGTCGACGCTGTCGAGCGCGACCACGCCGGGGAAGGTCTTGCGGATGCCCTCGATGCGCAGCAACTCGTCCGGACTGCGGCTGCTCACGGCGTACTCCTTCGTACGGGGGACGGGGACGGGGGGTGTGGTGCGGGGGGCGGCTCGCCGCATGAGCGGCGTACGACGAGCCGGGCCGGAAGGGCGACGGACTCACCGGCGCGCCCCGCGATCCGCTCCACGAGGGCGCGTACGGCGGCCCGCCCCAGCTCGCGGGTCGGCTGGGCGATCGCGGTGACCGGCGGATCGGTGTGCACGAACCACGGGATGTCGTCGAACGCGGCCAGCCCGATGTCCTCGGGGACCCGCAGCCCGCGCGCGCGTACGGCGTCCAGCGCGCCGAGCGCCATCAGGTTGTCGGCGGCGAAGACGACCTCGGGCGGCTCGGGCAGGTCGAGGAAGCCCTCGGTGACCCGGCGTCCGCTGCCGGCCTGGAAGTCGCCCTGGCCGATGTAGGCGTCCGGGAGGGGGAGCCCGTACGCGGCGAGCGCCTCGCGGAAGGCGTCGACGCGCTCGCGTCCGGTCGTGGTGGCGGCGGGCCCGGCGATGATCGCGAGCCGCCGGTGCCCGAGCCCGTGCAGATGCGCGACGAGGTCCCGTACGGCCGCCCGCCCGTCCGACCGCACCACGGGCACGTCCACGCCGGGGATCCAGCGGTCGACGAAGACCATCGGCGTCCCGGCCCGCGCGGCGTCCAGCATGCGCGGCGAGCCGCCGTCGGTGGGGGAGACGAGGAGCCCGTCGATCCGCCGGTCCAGCAGCGTGGTGACGTGGTGGTCCTGGAGGTCGGGCCGCTCGTCGGCGTTGCCGATGATGACGCTGTAGCCGAGCGCGCGGGCCTCCTCCTCGACGGAACGGGCCAGCTCGGTGAAGTACGGGTTCATGACGTCGCTGATGACCAGGCCGAGGGTGCGGGTCTGGTCGGTGCGCAGCGACCGGGCGACGGCGTTGGGGCGGTAGCCCAGCGTCTCGACGGCGGCCAGCACGCGGGCGCGTGCGGCGGCGCTGACCGACGGGTGGCCGTTGAGCGCCCGCGAGACCGTCGCGACGGACACACCCGCCTCGGCGGCGACGTCCTTGATGCTCGCCATCGTCGTTCCACCTCCTCGTGGAATCGATTACACGGAGGATTGGAAACGATTACACGGGCGGATTCAAGGGGTCGGCCGGGGCCGAGACGGAATCGTGACCGGAGAAAAGGGCGGCACCCGGGGATGTCACCCCGGGTGCGGCCCCTACCGCTTGCGGCGCTCAGCCCACCGCCGCCGCGAACATCCCCGCCTCGTACGAGCCGCCCTTCTGGTGGGTGATCACGGCGAGCCGGTTGGCCGCGTTGATCATGGCGACCTCGCAGACCAGCGCGGCGACCTCGTTGTCGTCGTAGTGCTTGCGCACCTGGGCCCAGGTCTCGTCGGACACGCCCTGGTGGGCGTCGGCGAGCCGGGTGCCCTCCTCGGCGAGGGCCAGTGCGGCCCGCTCGGCCTCCGTGAACACGGTCGACTCGCGCCAGGCGGCGACCAGGTGGAGCCGTACCGCGCTCTCGCCCGCGGCCGCGGCCTCCTTGGTGTGCATGTCGATGCAGTGCCCGCAGCCGTTGATCTGGCTGGCCCGCAATGCCACCAGTTCCTGCGTGGAGTGCGGCAGGGTCGACTGCTGGAGGATCATCGCGGTGCCCGCGAACCGCTTGGCGAACCGGCTGCCGACCTCGTTCTCGAACAGGTTGAATCGGGTGTCCATGGTCTCGTCCTCGCTCGCTCTCGGTGTCTCGGTGACGAACACAAGACGCCGCCGCCCCGCACCCTGTGACAGGGCGGGAACGTGACCCAGGACACCACCGGCGGGTGTCACAGAACCCCGGCGGCCGGTGTCCCGTGCACGAGACACCGCCGGAACCGAACGAACGGGAGAAGCTGGTGACCAGCGAGAACAGCGGCCGCGAACAGGACGGCGCCACGGAGGCCTTCGTCGCCCACCGCAATCTGCTCTTCACCGTCGCCTACGAGATGCTCGGCTCGGCCGCGGATGCCGAGGACGTCCTCCAGGAGACCTGGCTGAAGTGGGCGGGAGTCGACCTCGACACGGTGCGCGACCGCCGCGCCTACCTGGTGCGCATCACCACCCGCCAGGCCCTGAACCGGCTGCGCACGCTCGGCCGCCGCAAGGAGTCCTACGTCGGCTCCTGGCTGCCCGAGCCGCTGCTCACCGCGCCCGACGTGGCCGAGGACGTCGAGCTGGCCGACAGCGTGTCGATGGCGATGATGCTGGTCCTGGAGACGCTGACGCCGACCGAGCGGGCGGTGTTCGTGCTGCGCGAGGTGTTCGACCTCGGCTACGACGAGATCGCCGAGGCGGTGGAGAAGAGCCCCGCCGCCGTCCGCCAGATCGCCCACCGGGCCCGCGCGCACGTCGCGGCACGCCGCCCGCGCGGGGAGGTCTCGGCGATCGAGTCCCGCGAGGCGCTCACCGCGTTCCAGCGGGCCGTGGAGACGGGCGACCTGCAAGGGCTGCTGGACGTGCTCTCCCCGGACGTGGTCCTGCTCGGCGACGGCGGCGGCATCAAGCAGGCGGTGCTGCGGCCCGTCGTCGGCGCCGACAAGGTGGCCCGCCTCATGCTGGGCGGCCTGGTCAAGCTGGACATGGAGATGAGGATGGACCCGGCCCAGGTCAACGGACACCCGGCCCTGGTCATCCGGCTCGACGGCGAGCTGGACACGGTGGTGGCGGTCCGTTTCGAGGCCGGGCGCATCACGGGGCTCTACGCGGTGCGTAATCCGGAGAAGCTGTCGCGCATGCGTGAGGAGACGGCCCTGAGCCGCTGAACGATCGGCTCACCGAGGTTCCGGGAGCGTCTCGCCGGTCTCCAGCAGCGTCTTGAGGCTGGAGACCAGGGCCGGCCAGCCGTGCCGGATCATCTCGCGGGCGGTGCTGCCGGGCTCGAACCCGTCATGGACGACGGTCAGTCTCACCGACCCCCCGAGGTCCTCGATCTCGAAGGCGACCTTCGAACGCCGCTCGGCGGAGAGCCTGGCGAGGGTGTCGCCGTCGATCCCGTTGGCCGCGGCCCACTCGGGCGTGAAGGTGTGCCAGGTGTACGACAGCCGCCGGTACGGGTCGGACTCGAGCACGACCTGCTCGGGGTCGGCGGTCTCCGCCCCCCGCTCCCGCCACACCACCGGCGACCCCACCGCCCAGTCGGTACCGAACTCCAGCCCCCAGTAGCGGCGCGTGAACGCCGGGTCGGTCAGGCCCTGCCACAGCTTCTCGGGCGTGGTCCTGACGTAGGTCGTGTACACGAACGCGTTGCTGTCCATGGCGGTGTTCTCCAGCGCGTGCTTGAGGTCGGCGAGTGCGTGCACCCGCTCCCGGTCGTAGCGGCTGATCCAGCGTTCGGTGATGGCGTTGATCGGTTCGGCGTTGAGGTAGTGCAGCTTCTCCCGGCCCCGCCGCACGGTGGTGACCAGGCGGGCCGCCTCCAGCACCGCCAGATGCTTGCTGACCGACTGCCGGGCCATGTCCAGCCCGGCGCACAGCTCGCGCAGGCTCTGCCCGTTGTGCGCGTTGAGACTGTCCAGCAGCCGACGCCGACTGCCGTCCGCCAGTGCCTTGAAGACCTCGTCCATCTCCGCCCCTCTGATATGCAGCCCATTGGCTGCCTATTACGTTAGGCAGCCAGGTGGCTGCCTGTCAATCGCAACTCGCACCACACGTACTTCCCCCGGTTGCCGTGCCTGGCCAGCGGGTGCCAGCCCCACACGTCCGCACAGGCCCGCACGAGCGCCAGCCCGCGGCCCTCCTCCAGCTCCGTCACCTTCTCGAACCGCGCCGGCGGCTCGGGCGGTTCCGGGTCCGCGTCCCACGCCCCGATCCGCAGGGTGCCCGGCGGCGACCAGCGGATGCGGAGGGCGGCGGGGCCCTTGGTGTGCCGTACGGCGTTGGAGACCAGCTCCGTCGCGAGCAGCTCGGCGACGTCGACGAGGCGGATCAGTCCGTGCATGGTGAGGACCAGACGGAGGGTGCGGCGGCTGATGGTGACGGCGCGCAGGTCGTTGGGGATGTAGAGGGAGTACTCCCAGGGTTCGTTTTCGGGCATGCGTAATTTCCTTGTCTATGGGGGAAGTTGGGGGCGGGTCGGTGTCATTGCCGGAGCCGTCGTGGCAGGACGGAACGGTGCGCTTCCGGTTTCGCACGGTGTGCGCCGCGTCACTGACGGTAGACCTGAAAGTTTCGGCGAGGCAAGCTGATCGCGTAATCTTCACCCCGAACGAGTCGTGTCTGTAGACGCGTTGAGGTGAGGAGCCGTCATTGCCCACGAGGCGCGAACCAACGGCGCGTCAACTGCGCCTGGCTGTGGAGCTGCGCAAACTCCGTGAGGCGGCCGGCCTCACCGCTCGGCAGGCCGCGAGCATGCTTGGTGTCAGCAACGTCCAGATCAGTCAGATCGAGGCAGGACTGTCGGGAGTCAGCGAGCAGCGGCTCAGGCGGCTCGCTTCCCATTACGCCTGCACGGACGAGGAACTCGTCGATGCCCTGGTGGAAATGGCCACCGACCGCACAAGGGGTTGGTGGGAGGAGTACCGAGAGCTGCTTCCCACGCCGTTTCTAGATCTGGCCGAACTGGATCACCACGCCACCTTCCAGCAGGATGTGGCCATCTTGTATGTGCCGGGGCTCTTGCAGACGGAGGACTACGCCCGGGCCGTCTTCTCGTCGAGGATTCCCGAACTGACCGACGAGGAGTTGGAGCTGCGGGTGCGTCATCGGCTGACGAGGCAGGGGAGAGCCACGTTCCCCCACGAAATCGTGATCCACGAGTCCGCCCTCCGCATCAGGGTCGGTGATCGCGCTGCCACGCGGGCCCAACTCGTCCACCTTCTGGAGATGTCCGAGGCCGACCGAATCACCTTGCGGGTTATCCCGTTCGACCTGGACGGGTTCGCAAGGGCCTCAAGCACGATGACGTACATCGGTGGGCCTGTACGCAAGTTGGATACGGTCGCGCGCGATGCGCCGCACGGTGCGTTCCTCATTGACTCCGAAGCCCAGCTCGGCGCCTATCGAACGCGCTTCCGTAAGGTAGAAGCAGTCTCGCTCGACCCGGATCGATCGCGTGTCTTCATCCACCGGCTGACGAAGGAGCTGTGAGCACCCATGGACAACTGGCGCAAGTCGTCCTACTCCGGCGAGGGCGACGGCAACAACTGCGTGGAGATCGCAACCCGCCCAGCCCACGTCGCCGTCCGCGACTCCAAAGCCCCCGCCCGAGCCACTCTCACCTTCCCCCGCGCCGCCTTCACGCGCTTCCTCACGACGGTGGAGGACCCGGAGGGAACCCCGCGTCCCCGCTGACCCAGCACACCTCCCCGGGGCCGCCGTCGCCCACGTCGAACTGGCAGCACTCGGCGTCGACGGCGGCGGCGAGGTCGGTGAACGTCCTCCTGATGCTCGCCGACCGCTCGAACAGGCGGCTCATGCCCGACGTCGCCGCCCAGAACTCCATGGAGGTGTACCGGGGATCGAGGAAGGAACGGAACCGGACCGTCAGGTAGACGTACCCGATCCGGACCCGTCCGTCCTCCTCGGGCGGCAGACCGTACGCCTCCCCGTACTCCCGCACCGCGTCGTCGACCGGGAACATGAGGGACGTGTCCAGGTCGAACGTGTCGATCGAGGAGCAGTCGACCGGCTCGCTGCGGAAGCCGGACGTGAACGGGAGGGTGATCCGCTCGCCGCCGGGCAGCGTGACGTCGAGCGGCGGCACGTCACGGGACGGCGCCGCCAGCTCGGCCACGGCGGCCAGCGCCCCCGCGACGTTCCGCGGACGCAGATAGACGTCGTAGCCGTAGGTCAGCCCCATGTTCCCCTCCGCCGCCCCATGGACAACTGGCCTCAGCCGTCCCTGCCGTACCGGCGGAACTCCGACGTCTCCACCGTCCACGGACCGAACGGCACCGTGTCGCCGAAGATGTACGGCTCCTTGCTGCTGTAGCGGCCCTTGCACGGCTCGGAGTGCACCTCGATCGTGCCGGTGCGAGGGTCGACGATCATGTAGTGCGGGATGCCCATGGCCGGATAGTCGGCCAGCTTCTCGTCGTAGTCGTTACTCGGGTTGGACGGCGAGACGATCTCGACGGCAGCCAGCACCTGCGTCGCGTCGACGGCCAGGCCCTCTTCGTCAAGGGTGGCTTCGGGGATCACGACGGCGTCCGGGCGGCGCATGCGGCCGAGTGCGGGGTGCTCGATCTCGGGGCCGTTCGGGCAGATGTAGCCGGGGTGGGTGCCGGGCAGTTGCGCGTCCAACTGCTTGCAGATGCGGCGGACCGTGCCCTCGTGTCGTTTCGACGAGCACATCATCGCCAGTACCGGACCGGAGGGCCCGATCTCGACGCTCCACGCCCCCTCGAGCTGCTCCGAGTAGGCCCCGAGCTCCGCGGCGATGGCGCGCATCTTGGCGTACTCCATGAGCCCAGAGTACTGAGAAGGCGACTCTCCGACCTCCCTGTCAGTCCCCACCGGTACCGTCGGATCATGCCCAACCAGCCCCCCGCGGCCCCCGGTGAGAGGCGGCTCGCCACCCTCGAAGGCGTCCTGGAGCGTGTCACGTACGCCAACGAGGAGAACGGCTACACCGTCGCCCGCGTCGACACCGGCAGAGGCGCCGGCGACCTGCTGACCGTCGTCGGCGCGCTGCTCGGCGCGCAGGTGGGGGAGTCGCTGCGGATGGAGGGGCGCTGGGGGTCGCACCCCCAGTACGGCAAGCAGTTCCACGTGGAGAACTACACGACGCTGCTGCCCGCCACCGTGCAGGGCATCCGGCGCTATCTGGGGTCCGGGCTGGTCAAGGGCATCGGGCCGGTCTTCGCGGACCGGATCACGCAGCACTTCGGGCTGGACACGCTCACCATCATCGAGGAGGAGCCCAAGCGGCTCATCGAGGTGCCCGGTCTCGGGCCCAAGCGGACCAAGAAGATCGCCGACGCCTGGGAGGAGCAGAAGGCGATCAAGGAGGTCATGCTCTTCCTCCAAACTGTCGAGGTGTCCACCTCCATCGCCGTGCGGATCTACAAGAAGTACGGCGACGCCTCGATCTCCGTCGTGAAGAACCAGCCCTACCGGCTCGCCGCCGACGTCTGGGGCATCGGCTTCCTCACCGCCGACAAGATCGCCCAGTCCGTCGGGATCCCGCACGACAGCCCGGAGCGGGTCAAGGCCGGGCTGCAGTACGCGCTGTCGCAGGCCACCGACCAGGGGCACTGCTACCTCCCCGAGGAGAAGCTGATCGCCGACGCGGTCAAGCTGCTCCAGGTGGACACCGGGCTCGTCATCGAGTGCCTGGCGGAGCTGGCCGCCGAGCCGGAGGAGCCGGACGGCGACCCCGGGGTCGTGCGGGAGAAGGTGCCCCATCCCGAGGGCGGGGAGCCCGTCACCGCCGTCTACCTCGTGCCCTTCCACCGCGCCGAGCTGGCCCTGGCCGGACAGCTGCGGCGCCTGCTCCACACGGACGAGGACCGGATGCCCGGCTTCCGGGAGGTGGCCTGGGACAAGGCGCTCGGATGGCTGAAGCGGCGCACGGGCGCCGACCTCGCGCCCGAGCAGGAGGAGGCCGTCAAACTCGCGCTCAGCGAGAAGGTCGCCGTGCTCACCGGCGGACCTGGCTGCGGCAAGTCCTTCACCGTGCGGTCCATCGTGGAGCTGGCGCGGGCCAAGAAGGCGAAGGTCGTGCTGGCCGCGCCCACCGGCCGGGCCGCCAAGCGGCTGTCCGAGCTGACCGGCGCCGAGGCGTCCACCGTGCACCGGCTGCTGGAGCTGAAGCCCGGCGGCGACGCCGCCTACGACCGGGAGCGGCCGCTCGACGCGGACCTGGTGGTGGTGGACGAGGCGTCGATGCTCGATCTGCTCCTCGCCAACAAGCTCGCGAAAGCCGTCCCGCCCGGCGCCCACCTGCTGCTCGTCGGCGATGTAGACCAGTTGCCCAGCGTGGGGGCGGGGGAGGTGCTGAGGGACCTGCTGGCGCCCGGCAGCCCGGTTCCCGCCGTCCGTCTCACGCGCGTCTTCCGGCAGGCCCAGCAGTCCGGCGTGGTCACCAACGCGCACCGGATCAACGCCGGACAGCATCCCGTCACCGACGGGATGAAGGACTTCTTCCTCTTCGTCGAGGACGACACGGAGGAGGCCGGGCGGCTCACCGTCGACGTCGCCGCCCGCCGCATCCCCGCGAAGTTCGGGCTCGATCCGCGCCGGGACGTCCAGGTGCTGGCGCCCATGCACCGGGGCCCCGCCGGCGCCGGGACGCTGAACGGGCTGCTCCAGCAGGCCGTCACGCCGGGCCGCCCGGACGTGCCGGAGAAGCGGTTCGGCGGACGGGTGTTCCGGGTCGGCGACAAGGTCACCCAGATCCGCAACAATTACGAGAAGGGCGAGAACGGCGTCTTCAACGGCACCGTGGGCGTCGTCACCTCGCTCGACCCGGTGGACCAGCGCCTCACGGTGCTGACCGACGAGGACGAGGAGGTGCCGTACGACTTCGACGAACTCGACGAGCTGGCCCACGCCTACGCGGTCACCATCCACCGTTCCCAGGGCAGCGAGTACCCGGCGGTGGTGATCCCCGTGACGACCGGCGCCTGGATGATGCTCCAGCGGAACCTGCTGTACACGGCGGTCACCCGGGCGAAGAAGCTGGTCGTCCTCGTCGGCTCGCGCAAGGCGATCGGGCAGGCGGTGCGCACGGTCTCGGCCGGAAGACGCTGTACGGCGCTCGACTTCCGGCTTGCCGGGCCCCGGCCGTGAAACCTTGCGGTAAACCTCTCCGCCCGTGTGAAAAAAATGATCGATCAAACGAGTCGGAAAGGTCACACAGCACTTCCGGATGGGCCCCGAAGGGGGCAGGATGAGCAAGTTGGCGGCACTGAGTGCCGCCGATAGGCCCGATGGTCGACCCCGAGTGCACTCTCCTGAGCCAAGTGGGGGATGGTAGAGACAGTCAGGGCACCTCGAAGATGAGGCACTACGTCGGTGAGGGAAGACGTGAGCGAGCACACCAACAACTCGGTAGTACTGCGGTACGGCGACGGCGAGTACACCTACCCGGTGATCGACAGCACCGTCGGTGACAAGGGCTTCGACATCGGGAAGCTCCGCGCCCAGACCGGTCTGGTGACGCTGGACAGCGGTTACGGCAACACCGCCGCCTACAAATCCGCCATTACCTATCTGGACGGCGAAGCCGGCATCCTCCGGTACCGCGGCTACCCGATCGAGCAGCTGGCCGAGCGCTCCTCCTTCGTGGAGGTGGCCTACCTGCTGATCAACGGTGAGCTGCCGACCGTCGACGAGCTGTCCGCGTTCAAGGACGAGATCACGCAGCACACCCTGCTGCACGAGGACGTCAAGAACTTCTACAAGGGCTTCCCGCGCGACGCCCACCCGATGGCCATGCTGTCGTCGGTGGTCTCGGCGCTGTCCACCTTCTACCAGGACAGCCACAACCCGTTCGACGAGCGGCAGCGCAACCTCTCCACGATCCGGCTGCTCGCGAAGCTCCCGACGATCGCGGCCTACGCGTACAAGAAGTCCATCGGCCACCCGTTCGTCTACCCGCGCAACGACCTCGGCTACGTCGAGAACTTCCTGCGCATGACGTTCTCGGTGCCGGCGCAGGAGTACGAGCTGGACCCGACGGTCGTCGCGGCGCTCGACAAGCTGCTGATCCTGCACGCGGACCACGAGCAGAACTGTTCGACCTCCACGGTCCGCCTGGTCGGCTCCTCGCAGGCGAACATGTTCGCCTCGATCTCGGCCGGCATCAACGCCCTGTGGGGCCCGCTGCACGGCGGCGCCAACCAGTCGGTGCTGGAGATGCTGGAAGGCATCCGCGACGCGGGCGGCGACGTCGACTCCTTCATCCGCAAGGTGAAGAACAAGGAGGACGGCGTCCGCCTGATGGGCTTCGGCCACCGGGTCTACAAGAACTTCGACCCGCGCGCCAAGATCATCAAGGCCGCCGCGCACGACGTGCTCTCCGCCCTGGGCAAGTCCGACGAGCTGCTGGACATCGCCCTGAAGCTGGAGGAGCACGCGCTCTCCGACGACTACTTCGTCTCGCGCAGCCTCTACCCGAACGTGGACTTCTACACCGGCCTGATCTACCGGGCCATGGGCTTCCCGACCGAGATGTTCACGGTCCTGTTCGCCCTCGGCCGGCTGCCGGGCTGGATCGCCCAGTGGCACGAGATGATCAAGGAGCCGGGTTCCCGCATCGGCCGCCCGCGCCAGATCTACACGGGCGTCGTCGAGCGCGACTTCGTCCCCGTCGAGGAGCGCTGAGCCGCAAGACACCCCCGCGGCGCACCTGGTGAGTCCCGTATCGCCCCGAGCGGTACGGGACTTCTCCGTGCCGTGGGCCTGCCGGCCGCGCGGACCCGGACAGCAGAAGGCGCCCTGGCGCCGGTCCCCCCACGGGCCGACGAACCAGGGCGCCTTCCCATGTCCCGGTGCGGATTCCCCCCACGGGATCCGGCCGGGCGTCTGTGAGGACAGCGCCTGAATCGCTGTTGTGTCGTACTCGTCGTGCTCTTCGTACTCGTCGTGCTCTTCGTGCGGTCTGCCGGGACAGCGCACGCCCGGGAGGGCCGCTCAAAGCTTCCCGGTGTACGTGTCCCGGCAACGCAGCTCTGGGAAAGTCCCCCAAGACATCCCCAGATGCCAGGTGGCGCCCCCCAAGACGCTGCCTGACATCGCCAACTTAGACCTTCGAACCCCTTAGATGGTTACGTTCGCATCACTGTGATCTGCGTCTCTTGCACATGTCCGTTAAGTGCGCAAGAGCCCCGTACGTCGCGCGGGACTCAAGCGTAAGGAAGATGCGCGAGCCTTGTGAAGAGCTTATGTGAGGTGAGTGCCGGACTCCATAGGCGCAGCCCCTCGACCTGCGTGAAATGCGGACCACCGCCGCGGTACGCGCGGCCCGGCCTCAGTTCGCCCGTGCGGCCCGCGTCAGCGGATCGGGATGGGCCGCCGCGTAGTCGCGGGCCGCCTCGGAAAAGGCGCGGATACGGTGGTTGTCCGCCGCGGAGAGCCAGATCAGGCGCCACTCGTACGCCGGAGCGCCCTCGACCGGGACGAAGGCGACGTCGGGGCGGGCGTCGTACACGCTCGCGTGCGACGGGACGGGGAAGACCCCGTGACCCGCGCCGACCAGCGCCCACATCTCCTGGACACTGCCGAACTCCGTGTTCCGCCCGGCCCCCCGGCCCCCCGGCGCTCCGCCGAGCCCGGACGGCGACTGCGGGCGTCCCGCGGGGAACAGCCGCTCCGCGCCCTCGGGAGCGGCCCACCGTGGCGTCTGCCCGGGGACGGAACTCCCGGCCGCCTGCCCGGGGGCGGAAGTCCGCTCCGCCCCTTCCGAGGACGCCCGCGGCCGCAGCATCTCGTACCGCGCGAGCTCGGACACGTCCACCGCCTCCCGCCGCGCCAGCGGATGCCGCGCCGAGACGGCGAGCACGGGCGCCTCCCGGAACAGCACCGGGCCCGCGCTGTGGCCGGGTGCGAGCGTCGACACCGGTGCCGCGAAGTTGTCGATGAGCAGGACGTCGATCACGTCGTCGCGCAGCGGCGCCGTCCCGTCCGTGAAACGGCTCTCGTGCAGCCGCACCTCGCATCCCGGATGCCGGGTCCGCAGCAGCTCCGCCGCACGCATCACGAACTCCGCGGTCACCGTTCCCAGGAACCCGACCCGCAGCACGCCGTCCAGTCCCCGGCCCGCGGCCACCGCCCGCGCGAAGGCGTCCTGGATCTCCTGGTACGCGGGCTTCAGGTCCTCGAACAGGCGCCGGCCGGTCGCGGTGAAGGCCACCCGTCTGCTGGTCCGCTCGAAGAGGTTCGTGCCGACCGAGCGTTCCAGTTTCCGCACCGTCTTGCTGACCATGGCCACCGAGACGTGCAGCCGCTCGGCGCTGCGTCCGAAGTGCAGCTCCTCGCCGACCGTCAGGAAGATCTCGATCTCACGCCGCTCCACCACGCCCCCCCCATCGACAACCCAGAGGTCAACGATCCTTGCAGGAATGGCCGTTGATGACCACACGCGGACGGCCGAGGCTGGGACCACACCACAGAAGGCGGGCACCGAAGCGCCCACCACGAAAGCCGAGGCGATCACCATGACATCCCCCGCACTCACCCTGGTCCTGGGCGGAACCGGAAAGACCGGACGCCGTGTCGTACGTCGGCTGACCGATCGCGGCCACCAGGTCCGGATCGGCTCACGGAACGGCGGAATCCCCTTCGACTGGAACGACGCCACGACATGGCAGCCGGCCCTGGCCGGCGTCGACGCCGTCTACGTGTCCTACCAGCCGGACCTCGCCGTGCCGGGCGCCCCCGAGGCGATCGGCGTCTTCGCCGAACTCGCGGTGCGGACCGGAGCACGCCGTCTGGTGCTGCTCTCCGGGCGCGGCGAGCCGGAGGCCGAGGCCTGCGAGAGGGCGCTGGCGGCCCAGGGCGCGCAGTGGACGGTCCTGCGTGCCTCCTTCTTCGCGCAGAACTTCAGCGAGGGCGACTTCCTCGGCCCGATCCTCGACGGGGAGCTCGCGCTGCCGGTCGGGGACGTCGAGGAGCCGTTCGTCGATGCCGACGACATCGCGGAGGTCGCCGCCACCGTCCTGGCCGAAGGCGGACACACCGGCCGGACCTACGACCTGACCGGCCCGCGGCTGCTCACCTTCGCGCAGGCCGCGGCCGAGATAGGAGCGGCGACCGGACGCGAGATCGGCTACGTCACCGTCCCCGCGGAGGCCTACGCCGCCGAACTCGCCGCGCACGGCGTCCCCGCCGACGTCACCGGCCTGCTGACGTACCTGTTCACGGAAGTCCTCGACGGCCGCAACGCCCATCTCGGCGACGGCGTCCGCCAGGTCCTCGGCCGCCCGGCCCGCGACTTCACCGAGTATGCCGCCGAGGCCGCGGCCACCGGCGTCTGGAGCCCGGGAGCCACCTCGTGAAAGCCACCCAGACCGGCACCCTGCTCGCCTCGGTCATCGCCTCCGGCCTGATGGCGGGGCTCTTCGCGGCCTTCGCCTACGCCGTGATGCCGGGACTGCGCGGTACCTCCGACCACACGTTCACGGCGACGATGCAGGGCATCAACAAGTCGATCGTCAACCCCGTGTTCATGCTCCCGTTCATGGGGTCGATCCCACTGATCGCCCTGGCGGTGTTCCTCGCCTGGCGCGGACACGGCCGGCCCGCGTTGCCCTGGCTCGTGGCCGCGCTCGCGCTCTACCTGGTCGCGTTCGCGGTGACCGTCACGGTGAACGTGCCGCTCAACGACCAGCTGGAGCGGGCCGGCGACCCGGACTCCATCGGCGATCCGGCCGCCGTCCGCGAACGGTTCGAGGCGGCCTGGGTCACCTGGAACATCGTGCGCGCGCTGCTGCACACGGCGGCCTTCGCCTGCCTGGCCTGGGCCCTGGTCCTGTACGGCGCGGACCGGCTCTCCGCCGACCGGGCGGCGGCGTCCACCTCCCGCGAGACCGGCGCCCCGTTCCGGAGGGCCACCCCGCAGTACGCGTACGACGGTCGCGGGGCTGGCCACTGACAGGGCCGGGCGTCAGCGAAAGGCGCGCAGCCGGAGGCTGTTGGTGACCACGAAGACCGAGGAGAAGGCCATCGCCGCCCCCGCGATCATCGGGTTCAGCAGCCCGGCGGCGGCCAGCGGCAGCGCGGCCACGTTGTAGCCGAAGGCCCACACGAGGTTGCCCTTGATCGTGGCCAGGGTGCGCCGGGACAGCCGGATCGCGTCCGCCGCCACCCGCAGGTCCCCGCGCACCAGCGTCAGGTCGCCCGCCTCGATCGCCGCGTCCGTCCCCGTGCCCATCGCCAGCCCCAGATCGGCGGTGGCGAGGGCGGCCGCGTCGTTGACGCCGTCCCCGACCATGGCGACCGTACGGCCCTCGGCCCGCAGCCGCTCCACCACCGCGACCTTGTCCTCGGGCAGTACCTCGGCGATCACCTCGTCGATGCCGACGGCCGCCGCGACCGACTCGGCCACCCGGCGGTTGTCGCCGGTCAACAGGACGGGGGTCAGGCCGAGGCGGCGCAGTCCGGCCACCGCCTCGGCGCTGGTCTCCCTGACCGCGTCGGCCACGGCGACGACCCCGCGCGCCTCACCGTCCCAGCCGACGACGACGGCCGTACGGCCGTTCCTCTCCGCCTCGTCCCCGGCCCGGGCGATCTCGGGCGGCAGGGTGTCGTAGAGGCGCCCCACGGCCACCTCGCGGCCCTCCACGCGGGCGCGTACACCGCGCCCGGGAACGTTCTCGAAGTCCTCGACGCCCGGCAGCGCGCCGAGCCGTTCCTCGGCCCCGGCCGCGACGGCGCGGGCCACCGGGTGCTCGGAGGCGTGCTCGACGGCGCCCGCGAGCCGCAGCAGCTCCTCCTCGTCGACGCCCTTCGCGGCGTACACCTCGTGCAGGGTCATGCGGCCGGTGGTGACGGTGCCGGTCTTGTCCAGGACGACGGTGTCGACGCGCCGGGTGGACTCCAGCACCTCGGGGCCCTTGATGAGGATGCCGAGCTGGGCGCCGCGCCCGGTGCCGACCAGCAGCGCGGTCGGGGTGGCCAGCCCCAGCGCGCACGGGCAGGCGATGATCAGGACGGCGACTGCGGCGGTGAACGCGGCGACCGTGTCACCGGTCGCGCCGAGCCAGCCGCCGAAGGTGGCGACCGCGATCAGCAGCACGACGGGCACGAAGACGCCGGAGATCCGGTCGGCGAGCCGCTGCACCTCGGCCTTGCCGCTCTGCGCGTCCTCCACCAGCTTCGCCATCCGCGCCAGCCGGGTGTCGGCGCCGACCCGGGCCGCCTCGACCACCAGCCGGCCCCCGGCGTTCACCGTGGCGCCGGTGACGGCGTCGCCGACGGTGACGTCCACCGGCACGGACTCGCCGGTCAGCAGGGAGGCGTCCACGGCCGAGGCGCCCTCGGTCACCGTGCCGTCGGTGGCGATCTTCTCGCCGGGGCGGACGACGAACCGGTCGCCCACCGCGAGCCGGGCCACCGGTATCCGCACCTCGCGCCCGTCCCTCAGCACGGCCACGTCCTTGGCGCCCAGCTCCAGCAGCGCCCGCAGCGCGGCCCCGGCACGCCGCTTGGAGCGGGCCTCCAGCCAGCGGCCGAGGAGGAGGAAGGCGGTGACCCCGGCCGCCGCCTCCAGGTAGATCGTGGAGGCGCCGTCCGTGCGGGAGACGGTGAGGTCGAAGCCGTGCCGCATGCCCGGCATGCCCGCGTCGCCGAAGAACAGCGCCCACAGGGACCAGCCGAACGCCGCGAGCGTGCCGAGTGAGACCAGCGTGTCCATGGTGGCCGCGCCGTGCCGCACGCCCGTCCAGGCGGCGCGGTGGAAGGGCAGCCCGCCCCACACCACGACGGGCGCGGCCAGGGTGAGCGAGAGCCACTGCCAGTTGTCGAACTGGAGCGCCGGGACCATCGCCAGCAGGACCACGGGGGCGGCCAGGAGCACCGAGACGACCAGGCGCTGACGGAGGGCCGACAGCTCCGGGCCGTCGCCGCGCTCCCCGGGGCCGTCCTCGTCCGGGTCCGAGGGCTCCGGGGGCGGCGCGGGCTCCTCGGCGGTGTACCCGGTCTTCACGACGGTGGCGATCAGGTCGGCGACCTCGGTGGTCGCCGGGTAGCTGACCCGGGCCTTCTCCGTCGCGTAGTTCACCGTGGCGGTCACACCGTCCATGCGGTTGAGCTTCTTCTCGACGCGGGCCGCGCAGGAGGCGCAGGTCATCCCGCCGATGAGCAGCTCGACCTCGGCGAGGCCGGGGTCGGCGGCCGTCGCGGTGGTGCGGGTGTCCGCGGTGGTGCTGGTCATGGTCCTGACTCCGCAACGGTGGGTGCGCCGGGGCTCAGACCCGGCCGACGAGCTCGAAGCCCGCCTCGTCCACGGCGGCGCGCACGGCCGCGTCGTCGAGGGGGGCCTCGGAGACGACGGTGACCTCGCCCGTGGAGGCGACGGCCCGCACCGAGCCGACGCCCGCGATCTCGGAGATCTCGCCGGAGACGGCGCCCTCGCAGTGGCCGCAGCTCATCCCGCTCACCTTGTAGACGGTGGTGACGGAGCCCTGGGCGGTGTCGGTCTGGGCGGTCATGTCGTTACTCCTCGTCGGGGGACGTGCGTGGGCGGGTACCCGTGGCCCGCGGTCCGGACCACACAACCCACCTTACCCCTAGGGGGTATAAAGGCGAGGTTCGCCCCGTCACCCGCGTCACCCCGCGTCGCGTCCGTGCGGCCCACTCGTGGTCGAGGACCGCCATCAGCACGTCGTCCACCCACACGCCGTCCCGCAGGGCGGCCTCCCGCCGCACGCCCTCCACCACGAAACCGGCCTTCTCGTACACCCGCCGCGCCCGCGGGTTGTCGGCGTAGACCTCCAACTGGACGCGGTGCAGGCCGACCTGCTCGAAGGCGTGCCCGACGATGAGCCGCGTCGCCTCGCTGCCCAGCCCGCGGCCGCGGCCCCGGGGCCCGATCAGGGTGCGGAAGGTGCAGCTGCGGGCCGACGGGTCCCACTCGTACAGGACGACCTCGCCGACGAGTTCCCCGGTGGCCCGGTCGGTGACGGCCAGGTCGAGCCGGTCGGGGGCGGCGGTGCGCACGCCGTACCAGGAACGCAGTCCGTCCAGGGTGAGTTCGGTGGTCGGCTCGAAGGTGAAGCGGACGACCTCGGGGTCGTTGACGATCTCCCACATCGCGTCGGCGTCCTCGGCGGTGAACGGGCGCAGGACGGCTTTGTCGCCGGTGAGGACGGGTTTCACGGAGAAGTCCATGCACGGCACTGTGCCCCACGCCGGCGTGGGGCACAGAACGGTTTTCCGGCGGTGCCCCGCTACTTGTTCCGGTTGCGCGGGCGGGACGCCACCCAGGTCCGGACCGTGTCCGCGTACCAGTACGGCTTTCCGCCCTCCACGTGGTCGGGCGGCGGCAGCAGCCCGTGCTTGCGGTACGACCGCACGGTGTCCGGCTGGACGTGGATGTGGGCCGCGATGTCCTTGTAGGACCAGAGCCTTCGGTCGGTCACTCGTTGCACCTCCCCGCGCGCGCCGCGGCGGCGACCGGGGACGGCCGCCGGGGGGAGCCGGGCGCTGCGCTGGCGATCACCAAGCCTGTTCCGGGTGAACGACGCGGGGTGAGGGGCGGTCAGGGGCCGTGCCCGGGTGTGACGGAAGCCCCGTGCGCCCGTGACATGTGTGACGCGGAGGGTGCTTTTGTGACACGAGTGCCACACAGGCGTACGCCGTCGTTCAGGCGTGGCGCGTTGACTGTGGCGACCGGCCGCGTTCCGCCGTACGTCCCCCTGCGCCCGCGGGCGGCCCCCGGACCGCCACTCGGACCAAGTCGTCCGAATGTCCGGACAAAACATTGACAGGCCGCACGCGCGGGGCTAGAAACCGGGGTGACGCAAGGGCGCGGGCAAGAAGGGAACGCGATGGCGCACGACCCGATGGCACACGGCCCGGTCGCCGGTTCCCCCACCGAACGCCTCCGGCGCGGGAAGGCGGCCTCGCCCTGGCAGGAGCGAGGCACGAGCGCCAACTCCCCGCTCGCACCGGCTCCGCGCCGGAGGTTCCCGCGTCGCGTCCCGGCGCGGACCGACCACACTGCCCCACGTGTCTACGCGGACGCCCAAACCGCAGACACAGTGTCGGGCGCGCCCGCGGCACCCGGCTGCTGGGATGGAGTCATGGCCGAGACCGCGACCCGACCGGCGCCGGTCCCGGCCCGTGAGCAGCAGCACGAGCAGCGCGAGCTGCACCAACGGCACGTCTCGACCCGTCGCCGCCATCTGTGAAGGAGTTCTCGGTCATGACGAACATCGTCAACCACTGGATCGGCGGCAAGACCGCCGAAGGCGCCTCGGGCACGTACGGTCCGGTGACGAACCCGGCGACCGGCGAGGTCACCACCAAGGTCGCCTTCGCCTCCGTCGACGAGGTGGACGCCGCGGTCGCCGCCGCCAAGGAGGCGTACCTGACGTGGGGTCAGTCCTCGCTGGCCCAGCGGACCTCCATCCTCTTCAAGTTCCGGGCGCTGCTGGACGCCCACCGCGACGAGATCGCCGAGCTGATCACCGCCGAGCACGGCAAGGTGCACTCCGACGCGCTCGGCGAGGTCGCCCGCGGCCTGGAGATCGTCGACCTGGCCTGCGGCATCACCGTGCAGCTCAAGGGCGAGCTGTCGACGCAGGTCGCCACCCGCGTCGACGTGTCCTCCATCCGGCAGCCGCTCGGCGTGGTCGCCGGCATCACGCCGTTCAACTTCCCGGCGATGGTGCCGCTGTGGATGTTCCCGATCGCCATCGCCTGCGGCAACACCTTCGTGCTCAAGCCGAGCGAGAAGGACCCCTCGGCCGCCGTGAAGGTCGCCGAGCTGCTCTCCGAGGCCGGTCTGCCGGACGGCGTCTTCAACGTCGTGCACGGCGACAAGGTGGCCGTGGACCGCCTCCTGGAGCACCCGGACGTCAAGGCGGTCTCCTTCGTCGGCTCGACCCCGATCGCCCGCTACATCCACACCACCGCCTCCGCGGCCGGCAAGCGCGTGCAGGCGCTCGGCGGCGCCAAGAACCACATGCTGGTGCTGCCCGACGCCGACCTCGACGCGGCGGCGGACGCGGCCGTGAGCGCCGCCTACGGCTCGGCCGGGGAGCGCTGCATGGCGATCTCCGCGGTCGTCGCGGTCGGTGCCGTCGGCGACGAGCTGGTGGAGAAGATCCGCGAGCGCGCCGAGAAGATCAAGATCGGTCCCGGCACCGACCCGTCCTCCGAGATGGGCCCGCTGATCACCAAGGCGCACCGCGACAAGGTCGCCTCCTACGTCGCGGGAGCGGCGGCCGAGGGCTGCGAGGTCGTCCTGGACGGCACCGGCTACACGGTCGACGGCCACGAGGACGGCCACTGGATCGGCATCTCCCTGCTCGACCGGGTGCCGACCACCGCCAAGGCGTACCAGGACGAGATCTTCGGCCCGGTGCTGTGCGTGCTGCGCGCCGACACCTACGAGGAGGGCCTGGCCCTCATCAACGCCTCGCCGTTCGGCAACGGCACCGCGATCTTCACCCGGGACGGCGGCGCGGCCCGCCGCTTCCAGCTGGAGGTCGAGGCCGGCATGGTCGGCGTGAACGTGCCGATCCCGGTCCCCGTGGGCTACCACTCCTTCGGCGGCTGGAAGGACTCGCTCTTCGGCGACCACCACATCTACGGCAACGACGGCACGCACTTCTACACCCGCGGCAAGGTCGTCACCACCCGCTGGCCGGACCCGGCCGACGCCCCGGCGGGCGTGGACCTGGGCTTCCCGCGCAACCACTGAAGCAGCCGTGGCTCCAGGGTGCCGTGGTCCCGCCGGGACCGCGGCACCCTCGTGCGTGGCAGGTTTTTTTGCCCCGCCCCCTACGGTTCCCGCACGGCCCAAAGCCCCGTCGCGTCAAGGGGCATGTTGCCGTTTCCGGATGTACCGACGGTAGCGATCAACGGTTTCCGTAGGTAAACACCCATTGACGCAGCGGTTTTCGTCGCGATTCCATGCGGCGTCGGGAGCGAAACAGAACGACGTACGACCCAGCCTCCGGAGGCGATAGCGCTCCCTCGCGAACCACGCCGCACGAGTCGATCGGAACCGCTCCATGACCGACACGCTCCGCCCCGTCGAGACCGCCGCCGCGCCCCCGGACACCCCGGCACCTCCGGAGCCGAGGACGCTCAAGCGTTCCATCGGGGTCGTCGGCGGCACCCTGCTCACCCTCTCGTGCGTGACCCCCGCCTCCACGCTGTTCGTGGTCGTCCCCGACCTCTTCGGCTCGCTCGGCACCGCCACCGCGCTGACCATCGCCATCGGCTCCCTGCTCTGTGTCGCCGTGGCGTTCTGCTACTCGGAGCTGGGCACCCTGGTCCCCAGCGCGGGCGGCGAGTACGCCATGGTGTCGACGATGGCCGGGCGCCTGGCGGGCTGGCTGGTCTTCGTGCTGTCCCTGCTGGTCGTCATGATCGTGCCGCCGGTGATCGCCATGGGCACGGCCGACTACCTCGAACCGGTCCTGCACCTCGACCCCTCCCTGGCGGGCGCCGGCGTCATGCTGCTCGCCACCCTCGCCGGACTGCTCGACCTGCGTGCAAACGCCTGGATCACCGGCGTCTTCCTGGTCCTGGAGGTCATCGCCGCGGCCGTCGTCGCGGTGCTGGGCTTCACCCACGCCGAGCGCGGACCCGGCAGCCTCGTGTCGATGGAGGTGGGCGGCGCCGGCGGCGGAGTGGACCCCGTGACCGCCATGCTGGTCGTCTCCGGCCTCGCCATCGCCCTCTTCATCACGCAGGGCTTCTCCACCGCCGTCTACCTCTCCGAGGAACTGGAGAACCCGCGCCGCAACGTCGCCCGCACGGTGCTGGCCACCCTCGCCATCTCCACGGTGATCATCCTGGTCCCGGTCGTCGCCATCACCTTCGGCGCCTCCGACCTGACCGAGCTGACCGGCGGCGACATCGGCGCCATGGTCACCGCCTGGTCCAACTCGGCCGTCGGCACCTTCGTGAGCCTCTGCGTGGCGCTCGCCATCGTCAACGCCGGCATCGTCATGGTCATCCAGAACTCACGCGTGCTGTTCGCCTCCGCCCGCGACAAGGCCTGGCCCGCCCCGGTCAACGGGCTCTTCGCGAGGCTCGGCCGGTTCGGCTCACCGTGGGTCGCCACCCTCGCCGTCGGCGTGCCGGGCGCCGCGCTGTGCTACGTCAACCTCGACACCCTGTACGGCGTCACCGGCGTCTCGGTGACCGCGATGTACCTGCTGGTCGCGGTCGCCGCCCTGCTGTCCCGGCGCGGCGCCCACCGGCACGCGCACGCGTGGCGCATGCCCCTGTGGCCGGTGGTGCCGGTCCTGCTGATCGCGGTCCTCGCCTACATCCTGACCCAGCAGGAGGCGGGTCACCTGCTGCTGACCGGCTCCATCGCGGCCGTCGCCACCCTGTACTGGGCCCTGTACCTGCGCCCGCGCCGCGACACCCGCTGGCTGGTCACCGTCCCGCAGGACGTCCGCGAGCCCGCGGGACAGTGACCGGCCGCGGGACCCGTGACCGCCGCCGGGCCTGACGGCCCGCACGACGTGACGGCCCGGCGGACCCCGGCCGGCCTACCGCGTCCGTGGTACGCGCGAGTGGCGCCGTACTTCCGTGGGAGGGCCGCCGGTTCAGCCCCGGGGCGGCCTCCGTTGTCGGCGGCGGCCCGTACCGTTGACACATGGATCTTCGACTGCCCCGCGTGCGAGGGCTGCTACGGGGGCCGCGGCGGTTGCTCTCCGCCGCGGCCGCCGTCGTCGTGCTCGCCGGCGCCGGGACGTGGACGGCCGTCGCCGGTGACGACCCGGCCCAGGTGCGGCGCGCCGACCAGGTCATGGCGGTGGGCGACGGCGTGCGCCTGGACACCTCGTACTTCACGGCGGGCCCCGGCGGCCGCCGCCCGGCCGTCCTGCTCGCGCACGGCTTCGGCGGCAGCAAGGACGACGTACGGGAGCAGGCCGAGGACCTGGCGAGGGACGGGTACGCGGTCCTGACCTGGTCGGCGCGCGGCTTCGGCAGGTCCACCGGGAAGATCGGGCTGAACGCGCCGGACGGCGAGGTCGCCGACGTGTCCCGGCTGATCGACTGGCTCGCCCGGCAGCCCCAGGTGCGGCTGGACAAGGACGGCGACCCCCGCGTCGGCGTGGCGGGCGGCTCCTACGGCGGCGCGGTCGCGCTGCTCGCGGCGGGGCACGACACCCGGGTGGACGCCGTCGCCCCGGCGATCACGTACTGGAACCTGGCGGACGCGCTCTTCCCGAACGGCGTCTTCAAGAAGCTGTGGGCCGGCATCTTCGTCAACTCCGGCGGCGGCTGCGACCGGTTCGAGGCGGACCTGTGCCGCATGTACCAGCGGGTCGCCGAGTCCGGCACGCCCGACGCCGCGGCCGCGAAGCTCCTGGAGGAGCGCAGCCCGCAGGCGGTGGGCGAGCGCATCAAGGTGCCCACCCTGCTGGCGCAGGGCCAGACCGACTCCCTGTTCCCGCTCGGCCAGGCCGACGCCGCGGCGAAGGCGATCCGGGCCAACGGCGCCCCCGTCGACGTCGACTGGATCGCGGGCGGGCACGACGGCGGCGACCTGGAGGGCGACCGCGTCCAGGCACGCGTCGACGACTGGTTCGACCGCTACCTGAAGGACGACGAGGGCGCCGACACCGGCCCGGCCTTCCGTGTCACCCGCACCGGGGGCGTCGACTCCACCGACGGACAGGCCCAGTTGCGCGGCGCGAGCGCCGACCAGTACCCGGGTCTGGCCGACGGGCAGCGGTCCGTGCCCCTGCGCGGCCGCGAGCAGAGCGTCGACAACCCGGCCGGGGCCAACCCGCCCGCCGTCTCCGCCCTCCCCGGCATCGGCGGCGCCGGAGGACTCTCCCAGCTCTCCTCGCTCGGCGTCGGGATCTCCCTGGACTTCCCCGGCCAGTACGCCGCGTTCGAGTCCGCCCCGGTCGGCGACGACCTGCGGATCACCGGCTCGCCGACGGCCACCGTCCACGTCCGCTCCACCACCGAGGACGCCGTCCTCTTCGCCAAGGTCTACGACGTCGGCCCCGGCTCCACCGCGCCCGTACTGCCGTCGCAGCTGGTCGCCCCCGTCCGCGTCGAGGACGCCAAGGCGGGCAAGGACGTGACGGTCACCCTCCCGGCCATCGACCACGAGGTGGAGAAGGGCCACCGCCTCCGCCTGGTGCTCGCCTCCACCGACCTCGGCTACGCCTCCCCGGCCGCCCCGGCGACCTACACCGTCTCCCTCAAGGGCGGCCTGTCGGTGCCCACCGCCCCCGGCGTGACGACCGCCGCCGCGCCGCTGCCCGCCTGGGTGTGGTGGCTGCCGCCGGCCGGTGCCGCCGTCGCCCTGGCCCTGCTGTGGACCGGCCGCCGCCGCACCGCCGCACCCGCACCCGACCCCGCGCTGACCGACGTACCCCTGCAGATCACCGGCCTGAGCAAGCGCTACGCCGGGTCCGCCGAGCGGTACGCGGTGCGGGAGCTGTCGTTCCGCGTCGAGAAGGGGCAGGTGCTCGGCCTGCTCGGACCCAACGGCGCGGGCAAGACGACCACCCTGCGGATGCTGATGGGCCTGATCAAGCCGGACGACGGCGAGATCCGCGTCTTCGGCCACGCCATCCGTCCCGGTGCCCCGGTGCTGTCCCGGGTCGGCGCCTTCGTCGAGGGCGCGGGCTTCCTGCCGCACCTGTCCGGCCGGGAGAACCTGGAGCTGTACTGGCGGGCGACGGGCCGCCCGCCCGAGGACGCCCACCTGGACGAGGCCCTGGAGATCGCCGGTCTCGGCGACGCGCTCGCCCGCGCCGTGCGCACCTACTCCCAGGGCATGCGCCAGCGCCTGGCCATCGCCCAGGCCATGCTCGGCCTGCCCGACCTCCTCATCCTCGACGAGCCGACCAACGGCCTGGACCCGCCGCAGATCCGCGAGATGCGCGAGGTGATGATCCGCTACGCGGCGGCCGGGCGCACCGTGATCGTCTCCAGCCATCTGCTGGCCGAGGTCGAGCAGTCCTGCACCCACCTCGTGGTCATGGACCGGGGCCGGCTGGTCCAGGCGGGCCCGGTCGCCGAGATCATCGGCTCCGGCGACACCCTCCTCGTCGGCACCGGCCTGCCCGTGGACGAACCCCTGGTGGACAAGGTCGCCGCCCTGCCCGGCGTGGCCTCGGTCGTGCACACCGACGACGGGCTCCTGATCCGCCTCGACCCCGGCGGCACCGCGCCGGGCCTGGTCGCCGAACTGGTCCGGCTGGAGATCCCGGTGGCGTCGGTCGGACCGCACCGCCGCCTGGAGGACGCCTTCCTCACCCTGATCGGAGGTTCCGCATGAGCACGCCCACCAAGCCGGCCACGACCGGGCCCGCGCCCGGAGCGGCGGCGTCCGACTCCGCGTACGGCTACCGGGCGGGCCGCACCCTCCCCCTGCGGGTGGAGCTGGTGCGCCAGCTCAAGCGGCGCCGCACCCTGGTCATGGGCGCGATCCTCGCCGTGCTGCCGTTCGTCCTCGTCGTCGCCTTCGCGATCGGCGGCGAGCCGGAGGGCCCCGGCGACCGCATCACCCTGATGGACACCGCCACCGCCTCCGGCGCCAACTTCGCCGCGGTCAACCTCTTCGTCTCGGCGGGCTTCCTGCTCGTCGTCCCGGTCGCCCTGTTCTGCGGGGACACCGTGGCGTCCGAGGCGAGCTGGTCCTCCCTGCGCTACCTGCTCGCCGCGCCGGTGCCGCGCGCCCGGCTGCTCGCGTCGAAGCTGGCCGTCGGGCTCGGGCTGAGCCTGGCCGCGATGGTGCTGCTGCCCCTGGTGGCGCTGGCCGTGGGCACGGTCGCCTACGGCTGGGGGCCGCTGGCCATCCCCACCGGCGGTTCGCTCTCCCCGGGCACGGCCGCGCAGCGCCTGGTGGTGGTCGTGGCGTACATCTTCGTGTCCCAACTGGTCACCGCCGCCCTCGCGTTCTGGCTGTCGACCAGGACCGACGCACCGCTCGGCGCGGTCGGCGGCGCCGTCGGCCTCACCATCGTCGGCAACGTCCTGGACGCCGTGACCGCGCTGGGCCACTGGCGCGACTTCCTGCCCGCGCACTGGCAGTTCGCCTGGGCGGACGCCGTCCAGCCGAACCCGGAGTGGTCGGGCATGATCCAGGGCACGGCGGTCTCGGTCACGTACGCGCTGGTGCTGTTCGCCCTGGCCTTCCGCGGTTTCGCACGCAAGGACATCGTGTCGTAGGCCGGCGCAGGACCACCCACCGGTCTCGGCGCCCCGCCCCGTGCCCGCTTCGAGACCCAGCCGTAACACCCCGTGCCGCACGTTTCGCCCCGCCGCGCCGTCACAGTCACGTACACCGGCGCCGACGAAGCACAGGGGGACGGACGATGAACCGGTACGGGACCGACGGGAAGCGGGGGCGGCACGGCGCGACCGCGCTGCTCGCGCTGACCCTGGCGGGCGGCCTGCTGCTCACCGGCTGCGGAGGGACGGACGACGCGTCGCACGGGGCGAAGGACACCGCGGCCGACTCCCGGGACGGCTCGGCCCCGATGCCCGCACCCGACCGCCCGCGCGGCGAGGGCGAGCAGCGCCACGACGGCGGCACGAGCAGCGGCGAGGGCGAAAAGAACGGCGACTCCCGCGAGATCGCGCCCGACCCGGACTACCTGTCCACCTTCGCCCTCGACGTCGACACCGCCTCCTACGGCTACGCCCGCCGCACCCTGGCCGAGGGCCGGCTGCCCGACCCGGCCACGGTCCGCCCCGAGGAGTTCGTCAACAGCTTCCGCCAGGACTACGACCGCCCCGACGGCGACGGCTTCTCGGTGTCCGTGGACGGCGCCCGCACCGAGGACGAGGACTGGTCCCTGCTCCGCGTCGGCCTGGCCACCCGCACCGCCGCGCGGGAGGACGAACGCCCGCCGGCCGCCCTGACGTTCGTCATCGACACCTCCGGCTCCATGGGCGAACCCGGCCGCCTCGACCTCGCCCGGGAGGCCCTCGGCACCATGACCGACCGGCTGCGCGACGACGACTCCGTCGCGCTCGTCACCTTCAGCGACGAGGCCGAGACCGTCCTGCCCATGACCCGGCTCGGCGACCACCGCGACCGCGTCCACGACGCGATCGACGGCCTGGAGCCGACGGATTCCACCAACCTCGGCGCGGGCGTGGAGACCGGCTACGAGACCGCCGTCGAGGGCCGCCGCGAGGGTGCCACCAACCGCGTCGTCCTCGTCTCCGACGCCCTCGCCAACACCGGCGACACCGACGCGGACACCATCCTCGAACGCATCGCCGCCGAGCGCCGCGAGCACGGCATCACCCTCTTCGGCGTCGGCGTCGGCAGCGACTACGGCGACGCCCTGATGGAACGCCTCGCCGACAAGGGCGACGGCCACACCACGTACGTCTCCACCACCGAGGACGCCCGCGAGGTGTTCTGCGAGCAGCTCCCGCGCCACATCGAGCTGACCGCGCGCGACGCCAAGGCCCAGGTCGCCTTCGACCCGGAGACCGTCGCCGAGTTCCGCCTCGTCGGCTACGACGACCGCCAGGTCGCCGACGAGGACTTCCGCGACGACCGCGTCGACGGCGGCGAGGTCGGCCCCGGCCACACCGTCACCGCCCTCTACGCCGTCCGCACCAGGCCCGGCGCCGACGGCCACCTCGCCACGGCCACCGTCCGCTGGCTCGACCCCGACAGCCGCACCCCGCACGAGGAGTCCGGCGCCGTGGAGAGCGACGCCCTCGACGACTCCGTCTGGGAGTCGGACCGCGGACTGCGCGTCACGGCGACCGCGGCCTACTTCGCCGACGCGCTGCGCTCCTCGGGCGGCGGCCACGGCGACGACCACGGCGACGGCGGCTCCCTGCCCGGAGCGCCCGGCCTCGCCGAACTGTCCGAGCGGGCCGACGGCCTGGCGGACCGCACGCGGGACGAGGACCTGCGCGAGCTGGCCGAGGCGATCGAGGAGGCGGACCGGCTGGCCTGAACCGGCGGGGTGCGTCCGCCCATTGACGTTTCCTTACGCGTGGGTAAGTTTACTCTGAAGTAAGTTCGCAGCGAGTACACGCGACAGCGCATCAGTCCGATCCGCGACCGGGAGCCGTCATGGGCGTACGCAGGGACCTGAAACGGGCGAGGGGACGCGGTGACCTGGCGTCCCGCACGAGGACGGAGACCGTCAGGGACGCGCACGGCACCGTCCGCGAGGCCCGCACCGCCGCCCTCGCGCCCCGCCCCACCGAGGGCAGCACCGCCGACATCCCGTTCACCAACGCGGCCGAGGCCCCCGACGCGGTGGTCCTGCGCCGCGAGGTGGACGGGGCCTGGCGGCCCGTCACCGCCGCCGAGTTCGCCCGCGAGGTCACCGCCGTGGCCAAGGGCCTGATCGCGGCCGGCCTGGAACCCGGCGGCCGGGTCGCCGTCATGTCCCGCACCCGCTACGAGTGGACGGTTCTGGACTTCGCGATCTGGGCGGCCGGCGGCCAGACCGTCCCGGTGTACGCCACCTCCTCGGCCGACCAGGTCGAGTGGATCGTGCGCGACTCGGGCGCCCGGTACGCCGTCACCGAGACCGCCGCGAACACCGCCATCGTCCGGACCGGCACGGCCGGGCACCCCGAGCGCCCACAGGTCTGGGAACTGGACGCCGGTGCCCTCGCCGACCTCACCGTCCTCGGCCGGGGTGTGAGCGACGACGAGGTCACCAAGCGCCGCACCGCCCTCACCCCGGACACGGTCGCCACCGTCTGCTACACCTCCGGCACCACCGGCCGCCCCAAGGGCTGCGTCCTCACCCACGCCAACCTGCACGCCGAGGCCGCCAACACGGTCGAACTGCTGCACCCGATCTTCAAGGAGGTCACCGGCCAGCGGGCCTCGACCCTCCTCTTCCTGCCGCTCGCCCACATCCTGGGCCGCACCATCCAGATCTCCTGCCTGCTGGCCCGCATCGAGATCGGCCACTTCCCGAGCATCAGGCCCGACGAACTGCGCCCCGCGCTCAAGTCGTTCCGCCCGACCTTCCTGGTCGGCGTCCCCTACCTCTTCGAGAAGATCCACGACACCGGCCGGGCGACCGCCGAGAAGATCGGCCGCGGTGCCTCCTTCGAACGCGCCCACCGCCTCGCCGTCCGCTTCGGCGCCGCGCACCTGGAACGCTTCCTGGGCCGCGGCAAGGGCCCCACCCCGGGCCTGTGGGCGGGCTGGGCCCTGTACGACCTGCTGGTCTACCGCCGGGTTCGGAGGGAACTGGGCGGCCGGATGCGCTACGCCATCAGCGGCGGCTCCCCGCTGGAGCGCGACCTCAACCTGTTCTTCTACGCCGCCGGAATCATGGTCTACGAGGGCTACGGCCTCACCGAGACCACCGCCGCCGCCACCATCGTCCCCCCGCTCGGCCCCCGCCCCGGCACCGTCGGCCCGCCGGTCCCCGGCACCGCCGTGCGCATCGCGGACGACGGCGAGGTGCTGGTCAAGGGCGGCATCGTCTTCGGCTCCTACCGCGGCAACCCCGAGGCCACCGACGCGGCCCTCACCGACGGCTGGTTCGCCACCGGCGACCTCGGCTCCCTCGACGCCGACGGCTACCTCACCATCACCGGCCGCAAGAAGGACCTCCTGGTCACCTCCGGCGGCAAGAACGTCTCCCCGGCCGTCCTGGAGGACCGCCTGCGCAGCCGCCCGCCCGTCGCCCAGTGCCTGGTCGTCGGCGACAACCGCCCCTTCGTCGCCGCCCTGGTCACCCTCGACCCGGACGCAGTCGCCCACTGGCTGGCGGTGCGCGGGCTGCCCCCCGGCACACCGATGTCCGAGGTCGTAGGGGACCCGAGGATGCGCGCCGACGTCCAGAAGGCCGTGGACCATGCCAACGCGGCCGTCTCCCGGGCCGAGTCGATCCGGGCCTTCCGGCTGGTCGAGGGCGAGTTCACCGAGGAGAACGGGCTGCTGACCCCGTCCCTGAAGGTGAAGCGGCACGCGGCCGTCGCGGCGTACGCGGACGAGATCGAGGCGCTGTACGCGACACCGCGCGACTGACCCGGGCGACGGCCGGGCATGCGAAAGGGGCGGGCCGCCGAAGTGCTCGGCGGCCCGCCCCCGGGGCGATGTCAGCCCTTGCCGCCCTCACCGTTGGACGACAGGATCGAGACGTCCTCCAGCAGGTGGGCCAGCGCACCGTCGCGCTTGGCCTGCGTCGAGTTCTCGGCACACTGCTGGTTCATGTCGTCGCCCAGGACGTTGAGGTCCTGGATCGGCACCAGACCGATGACGCTGACCGGGATGTCGCTGACCGCGATGCACGGCTTGTTGAACGAACCCTGGATGAGCGCCATCTGCGGGCTCATGTTGCCCGTGGTCATCGAGTTGCCGAAGTACTGCGAGGCGCCGTTCCCGTTGGCGGAGACGGGCCCGCTGTCGTCGCCGATCGCCATCGCCTGCGGTGCCGCGGCAGCGGAGGCGCCCATGACGGAGGCGGCGATCGCCGCGTAGGCAACTACCTTCTTGATCACTGGCAAGTCCTTTCTGAGGAAACCCCGTCCACCGGAGCGCTCTGGTCAACTCCGTGAGTCCGGTCGGGTTTCTCCCGTTCACTCCGTCGGCGGACTACGGGAAATGTGTACGGGTCCGCGTTTTCCCCCGGGATTCCGGCGATTCTGCTGCCTTTTGGCGACCCCGTGCGGGCCAACCGGGTGAACGCCCGCAACCAATCATGGCGCACCGGGTTGATGAGGCCGTAGGACAGTGCGTCGCTACGACGAAAGGAACGCGAAGTGCTCAAGAAGGCAATGGTCGCCGCGGCGGCTGCCGCTTCTGTGATCGGCATGTCCGCCGCTGCCGCCCCCCAGGCCCTGGCCATCGGGGACGACAACGGGCCGGCCGTGGCCAACGGCAACGGCGCCGAGTCGGCGTTCGGCAACTCGGCCACCAAGGGCGACATGAGCCCCCAGCTGTCGCTGGTCGAGGGCACGCTGAACAAGCCGTGCGTCGGCCTCGAGGACGTCAACGTCGCCGTCATCAACCTCGTCCCGATCCAGGACGTCAACGTCCTGGCGGACGACCTGAACCAGCAGTGCGCGGACAACTCCACGCAGGCCAAGCGGGACGGCGCCCTGTCGCACGTCCTGGAGGACCTGTCGGTGCTGTCGGCGAACGGCGAGGGCCGCTGAGCCCAGCCCAGCCCGGTGCGGGCGGCCCGCTGACTTCCGCGTGGGCCGCCCGGCCGTGAACGGGACGGGATTTCGCCGGGGAGCGGAACGACGTCGTCGCTCTCCTGGGGGAACGGCCGGGCCGTGTCGTGAGGCATCCGAGTGAATTCCGGGGTGTCCCACGTTCGGTAGTTTCCCCGGCTGTCAATTCCTCGTTTGCAGGCTGCAGGTCATGGTGCGAGCCGTCAATGCTGTGCTCGCGCGGTTTCGGCCGTCATTCAGGCATGACCGCAGAGAAGGGAAAGTTCATGAAGAAGAGCGCTGCTGTCGTCGCGGGCGCGATCATGGCCCTCGGCATGGCCGCCCCGGCCTTCGCCGACGCCGGCGCCGAGGGTGCCGCCGTAGGCTCCCCGGGCCTCCTGTCCGGCAATGTCGTCCAGGTTCCCGTGCACGTTCCCGTCAACGTGTGCGGCAACAGCATCAACGTCGTTGGTCTGCTGAACCCGGCGTTCGGCAACAAGTGCGAGAACGACTGACGTCGTTCCGCACCGACCGGCTGCGTCACGGCCGGCCTTGGCCAACTCGTTTGGTTCGGGGCCGGCTTTTCCCCTTTCTGCAGCAGGTCCCCCCGGATCGTTCTCCGGCCATCTCTCATCTCTCATCTCTCCAAGCAGGAAGACAACCAGAGTGCGACAGACCCTGAGCAGGGGGATGGTCGCGGCTGCCGCCGCGACCGGCATCCTTTCCCTGTGCGGCAGCCCCGCCCTTGCCGACTCACACGCGGACGGAGCCGCCACGAACTCGCCGGGCGCCGTGTCCGGAAACGCCCTCCAGGTCCCCGTCGACGTGCCCGTGAACGCCTGCGGCAACACCGTCGACGTGATCGCCGCCCTGAACCCGGCCTTCGGCAACGAGTGCGAGAACACCTCGGACGAGCAGACCGACGGCAACGGCAAGGGCGGCGGGTACGGCGAGGACACCTCGTCGACGTCCTCGTCCACGTCCTCGTCGTCCGGTGCCCACGCGGACGGGGCGACCGAGGGCTCGCCCGGCGTCGATTCCGGCAACACCACGCAGATCCCGGTCGACGTGCCGGTCAACCTCTGCGGCAACACCGTCGACGTGATCGCCGCGCTGAACCCGGTCTTCGGCAACGAGTGCGAGAACGCCTCCGAGGAGCCCCCCGGCTACGGCGAGGAGGAGCCGCCGCCCCCGACCACGCCGCCCGGCTACGGCGAGGAGGAGCCCCCGCCGCCCACCCACGAGGAGCCGCCGCCCTCCGGTGAGGAGGAGCCCCCGCCGCCGTCCGAGGAGGAGCACACCCCGCCGGCTCCCCAGACGGAGCAGCCGCCCGTCCTGGCCGAGACCGGCAGCGAGGGCACCCTGGGCGCCGCGGCCGCCGGCGCCGTCCTGATCGCGGGCGGAGCGATCCTGTACCGCAGGGGCCGGGCCCTCTCGGGCCGCTGAACCCACCTCCGCTCACCCCGGCGCCCCCGCCGGCCCTCTCCACGGGCCGCCGGGGGCGCCGTTGCGACAGATGCCGGGCGCGCGGGGCCTCAGTGGCTGCCCGCCCGGTCCTCGTCCGGGCGGTCGAGGGCGCCGGTGCGGTCCGTGGCGGGGGCGGAGGCCTGGCGTACGACGCGGGCGCGGGCCGGGGGCGCGGTGTCCGGGCGGCCGTCACGGCCCCGGTGGACGCGGTCCCGGAGCCGGGCGCCCACATGGCGGCCCCACAGCGCCCACAGCGCCCGGCCCGGCGCCCGGTCGTCCCGGGCGTGCCAGGCCAGCTCGCGACCCCCCTGTGCCTCGCGGGCCGGACGCAGGGCACTCAGCGGCGCGTAGTTCTCCACCACGAACACCCGCCCCGGCCGCGGCAACCCCTGAGGCAGCGGGCGGTGCGTCAGATCCAGGTGCAGGGCCCGTACGACGTCCAGTCCCGCGGTGTCGGTGAACAGCCGGAACTGGGCGCCGGGGCGCGGGTTGAAGTCGAGCAGGTGATAGCGGCCCGTCGTGCCGCAGCGGCGGAAGTCGAGGTCGAAGACGCCCCGGTAGCCCAGCTCCACGGTGACCCGCTCGGCGAGCGCCCGCACCCGCGGGTTCGGCGTCCAGCGGCCCACCGCCGTCAGACCGGCGCCGCGCGGCCTGGCCCGCGTCTTGCGGCCGGGACCGCCCGCCCGGACCGCGCCCGAGCGGTCGGCGTATCCGTGGAAGAACCAGTCCCGGTCGACACCCGGCGGCAGGAACGCCTGGAGCAGCAGCCGGCTGCCCGCCTCCTCCGCCCGCAGGTACAGCTCCCCGGCCTCCCGGGCGGAGCGCACCAGCACCGTGCTGCGCAGCCCGCCGCCCGGGGGCACCAGCCAGGGCCGGCTCCACTTCGCCACCACCGGCAGGCCCAGCCGCCACGCCGCCCGCGCCGCCTCCGCCGCGCCGTCCGGCACCAGGGTCTGGGGGTGCGGGACGTCCAGGGCCGCGCACACACCGGCCAGTTCCGCCTTGTCGGCCACGCGGGCGGGCAGCTCGCCCGGCTGGTCGGGCAGCAGGTAGGCGGGCGCCAGTTCCGCCCGCGCCCGGCCCACCGCCACGGCGCACGCGTCGTCCATCGCAATCAGCACGGCGGGCCGCCCGATCCGCCCGGCGACGCGGCGCAGGACCGCCGCGATCTCGGCGGGCGACGCGCCGGGCGGCGGCGGGGTGTGCAGCCCGCTCAGGTAACGGGAGGCGCGGACCGGGCTCTGATCGCAGTCGGCGACCACGTGCACGTCCACCCCCGCGCGGCCGAGCGAGCGCACGGCACCCAGCGTTCCGTGGTGAAAGGGGTTCCGGTCGGTCCGCAGCACAACGGCGGGGACACGGGTGTCGAACAGCGACACGGGAGACTTCCTTCGGATTCGGATGAGGTTCACCGGTGCGGGCGATCGGCGCACTCGAAAGCCGTAACAGCGGTGGCGTGATGGCAGGTCATATGACTGAGTGTCAGTAAGAAGGAGCGATTCACGGCGACCGAAGACCGGACGACGGACCACAGACCACTAAGGAGGCCGGCATGGCCGCACGGCAGTCACGGACCCGGTCCAGGCGGCGTCCGGCGCACGCCGCGGCCGCGGCGATCGCGGCGGCGGCGTTCCTCGCCGCGGGCCCCGGTGTCGCCGCCGGCGAACCGGCCGCGCCCGAACCCACCCCCGCCTTCGGCGCGTACCTCGACTACGGCCCCCGCGGCGTGGCCCGGATGGCCGCGCTGAGCCGCTGGCTGGGCGGCGCCGAGCTGCGCGTCGGCCACACCTACCTGCCCGGCGACCGCTGGAGCAACATCGAGGGAGCCCCCGGCTTCCTCGACGTGTGGGCCGACTGGCGCACCCGCGAGGCCGACCGGATGCTCGTCCTCAACGTGCCCATGATGGAGCGCAACGAGGAGCACGTCGACGACGACGAGGTGCGCGAACTGCTGCGCCAGGGCGCCGCCGGACGCTTCGACCACCACTTCCGCGCCCTCGCCGAACGCCTGGTCGCCCTCAAGGTCCCGGACACGGTCCTGGTGCTCGGCTGGGAGATGAACGGCACCACTTACACCCACCGCTGCGGACCGGACCCCGAGGCGTGGAAGACGTACTGGAACCGGATCGTCACCACCATGCGCGCGGTGCCCGGCCAGAAGTTCCGGTTCGACTTCGCGCCGAGCCGCGGCCGGGACGCCGTGCCCTGGACGCAGTGCTATCCCGGCGACGCCACCGTCGACATCGTCGGCATGGACTCCTACGACCAGCCGCGCGGGATGTCGTTCGACGAACAGGTGAAGGAACCCTACGGACTCCAGGCGCACGTGGACTTCGCGAAGGCGCACGGCAAGCCCGTCTCCTACCCGGAATGGGGACTGTTCCGCAACGGCGACAACGCCGCCTACATGCGGCGCATGCTCGCCTGGATGGACGAGCACAAGCCCGTGTACAACACGGTCACCGACTACTGCCCGCACGGCGTGTGGCAGTGCGACGACAATCCCCGGTCCACGGCCGTCTACCGGTCCGTGCTCTTCGGCCGCACCGACGCACCCGAGCCGACGGTCCCCACACCCACGGAACCCACCACGCCCACCGCGCCGCCCGTGCCCCCGGAGCCGTCCACGACACCCGAGCCCCCGGCCGGCTGCTCGCCGCTGGAGCTGGGCGACTGGGTCGAGTACTGGCTCGGCGGGAAGCTGTGCATGCGCCTGGACTGGTACGCGCGCGACAAGTAGCGGCACCCGCAGGGCGCCACGGTGGCGGCGGGCCCGGTCAGGCGCCGCCACCGTCGCACCCCTTCCGCTCCGCCCGCCGCCGCAGCAGCTCCTTGCCCCGCCGCCGGGCGGCGGCGTCGGCCAGGGCCGCCGCCAGCAGCGGTGCCGTGCGGCGGCGGGCCAGCAGCAGCCGCTGGTTCGGCACCGGCTCCGGGCGCCAGCGGTGCTTGTACGGCTCGTCACCCCGCAGCAGGCTCAGCGTGGAGCGCCCCGGGGCGCGGGCGAGCTGGGCGCACGCGGCCAGCAGCATCACCGCCACGTCCGCCTTCGACTCCCGCAGCCGGGGGTGCGCGCCGTACAGGTAGCCCCCGGCCAGCCGGTGCGACAGCAGCGTCACGTCCACGGCCACCACCTCGTCGGCCATCCGGAACTCGGTGACCACCGCGTCCCCGTTCCGGACCATCGGCCCCACCGCCCGCACCAGGTGCTCGCGGAAGCGGGGGCGCAGGTGTTCGCCGGTCACCTTCCGCCCCTGCCACTGCATCCGGTGCAGGTCGAGGAGCCGGCGCAGCGCCGCGTCGGTCTCGTCGGGCAGGACGGGCCGGGCCTTGACGCCGAGCGCGTCCAGCCGGCGCAGCTGGGCGCGGACCCGCTGCCTGGCCTTGGCCGAGGGCAGCCGGGCGGCCAGTTCGTCCACGGGGAGGGCGGGCAGCTCCAGGCAGAGCGAGTCCGCGAGCCGGTGCCGGGGGCCGCGCCAGCGTGCGTAGACCCGTTCGGCGGCCGCGCCCGGCCGGACCTCGCGCAGGTCGACCAGCGCGGTGCGGGCCGCCGCGGCCAGGCCCGCGGCGAGCGCGGTCTCCGCGTCCGGGCCCCGCTCGTCGTCGAGCAGGACGTCCCCGTAGTCCGAGATCGCCCCGCCCAGCGGCACCAGCGCGGGCACCGGGCGCCGTACGAGCGTCAGCGGCGCCGCGGCGACCAGTTCGCCGCCCGCGCGGGCCAGCACCAGCCGCAGCCGCCCGGCCGCACCGTACGAGCGCCACCAGGAGAGCAGCCAGGCGTGGCTCTGGAACGGGGTCGCGGCGGCGCACCGGTCGTACAGCCGCCTCCACTGCGGGGCCAGCTCCGCGAAGGCGGCCTCGTCGGTGACCAGTTCGAGGGTGTGACCGGGCGGGAGCGCGCCCGGGTGCGGCGGCCTCGGGTACGTCACAGCTGTCCGCGGCCGTCGGCCGCCGACGCCGGTCCGGGCACCGCCGCGCGACCGGGCTCCCGTACGCCGCGGCGCGGCCGGACCAGCAGGGCCAGCCCGCCCAGCAGTCCGCCCGCGCTCGCGCCCACCAGGCCCGTCACGGCGGCGGACGCCGAGGACGCCTCGGTGGGTTCGGTGGCCCGGGCGAACTGCCGCAGCTCCACGTGGGTGTCGTCGGCGGACGCCGCCGCGTGCCGGGTCAGGGCCCGGGTGACGGCGTTGGCCATGTCGGCGGCCTCCTCGGGGTCGGCGGAGGTGGCCGTCACGGAGACCATCGGCGCGTCCGGCGAGGTCGCGGTGCGGACGCTCCGCTCCAGGGTCGCCACCGGTACGTGGGCCCACATCTGCGCGTCCCCGAGCACCGCGAGCTGGGTGGCGACCCGGCCGTAGGCCTGCGCGAAGCCCAGCGCGGACGCCGGGTCGGAGGCGTCGGCGGGGACGGCGACGACGTAACTCGTCGCCGTGTACTGCGGGGTGGCGAGCAGGCCGTACCCGGCGCCGAGCAGCCCGCCGGCGAGGACGCCGGCCGCCAGCGGGGACCAGGGCGGCAGGGAGCGCAGTCGGCCAGGGACGCGGCGCAGGGCGGCCCGGACGCGGTGCCGGCGCGCGGGGGGTGCGGGCCCGTCGTCCGTCGCGGTCTCGGCCGGGGACTGGGTGAGGGGCTCGGTCATGTGGAGGTGACTCCCTGGGATGCCGGGGACGAGGACGGGGGCGGGGGCAGCGGTTGCGCGAGGGTGGTCGCGTACACGTCCATCAGCCGGGCGGCGCTGCGGGTGACGCAGTAGTGGCGGGCCGCTTCGGGCGCCGGGCGCCTGCCGGGGACCGGGCCGTGGGCCGCGCGGGCCCCGGCGAGGGCGCGTGCGAACTCCCCGGCGCCGCCCACGACCCGCCGTGCCGTGGGCGCGGACCCGGGGGGCAGGTCCTCGATCGCCGGGCAGGAGGCGTACAGCACGGGCAGCCCGGACGCGAGCCCCTCCACGGCGGCCAGGCCGAAGGCCTCCTCCGGGGACGGCGACGCGAGGACGTCCATCGCGGCGGCGAGGGCGGGCAGGTCGGGGCCGGGGGATCCGTCGGGGAGGTAGGGGCGTTCGCCGGTGAGCAGGACGCGGTCGGCGACCCCTGCCTCGTGGGCGGTGCGGCGCAGCAGGTGCTCCTGGGGGCCGCCGCCGACCAGCAGCAGCCAGCAGTCCGCCGGCAGCAGGGCCAGCGCGCGGACCAGGACGTCGAAGCGCTTGGCCGCCGTCAGCCGGCCGACGCCGCCCACGACGTACGCGCCCTCGGGCAGGCCGAGGCGGCGCCGGGTGCGCAGCCGCAGCACCGGGTCGAAGCGGAAGCGCTCCAGGTCGATGCCGTTGGGCACGACCTCGATACGGGGCGCGGGCACGCCCCAGCGGCGCAGCCGGTCGGCGACTGTGGGGGAGACGGCGACCGTGGCGCTGCCGAGGCGCTCCCCGGCCAGGTACAGGGCGCGGACGCCCGGGGTGAGCGGGCGGCCCTCCATCTGGGAGTCGCCGAGGGAGTGTTCGGTGGCGACGACCGCGCGTACCCCGGCCATGCGGGCGGCGAGGCGGCCGTAGAGGCAGGCGCGGTAGAGGTGGGTGTGCACGAGGTCGTAGCCGCCGGTGCGGATCAGGCGGGCCAGGCGGGGCAGCGCGGACAGGTCGCGGTTGCCGGTCATGCCGAGGTGGACGACGTGCACGCCGTCGGCCAGCAGCCCGTCGGCGACCGGACCGGGGTTGGTGAGCGTCACGACGTCGCAGTCGACGGGGAGGTGACGCAGGAGCAGCCGCAGCTGCTGCTCGGCGCCGCCGACGCCGAGACCGGTGATGATGTGCAGGGCCTTCACGTCGGTCACCTCACACTCCCGCCGGGGCCCGGCGGCGCAGGCGGTGCAGCCGCATCTTCAGCAGTAGCCGTACGGAGGTGTCGTTCTGGCCCACGTGCACGCGCGGCAAGGCGTACGGGCCGGTCAACGGCCCGGGATCGATGGCGCATGCGTAGGTGTAGCCGGCGGCGCGCACGGCGTCGGCGGCGCGGGCGTCGACCGTGCCGTACGGGTAGCAGAAGCCGGCGACCTCGGCGCCGGTCAACTCCGCGAGCAGGGCCCTGCTCCCGGCGGTCTCGGCGGTCAGCGTGGCGTCGTCCGCCGTGGTGAGGTCGACGTGGGTGAGACCGTGCGAGCCGATCTCGACGCCCTCGGCGGCGGCGCGGCGGACGCCGTCGGCGGTCAGCAGGGGCTTGCGCGGGCCTAGCGGGTCCCAGGCGTTGTCGCCGCCGAGCCGTCCGGGCAGCACGAAGAGGGTCGCCCCGCAGCCCCAGCGGCGCAGGCACGGCAGCGCGTGCTCGACGAAGTCGGCGTAGCCGTCGTCGAAGGTCAGCCCCACCAGGTCCCGGCCGCCGCCCCGGGCGCGGGCGGCCAGCAGCTCGCCGACCGGCACGCCGCGCAGCCCGCGCCGCCGCAGCCAGCCCAGCTGCGCGTCCAGCCGGCCGGGCGTGACCGTGATGCGGTACGGGTCGTCCGAGCAGTCGCCGACGGAGTGGTACATGGCGACCCAGGGGACGGGGCCGGGGCGGGGGTCAGCGATGGTGGTGGCGGAAGGGGAACCGGTAGCGGGAACGGCCATGAGGGAGCCTTCGTGTGACGGGGTGGGGGAAACGTACGGAGCGGACCGACCCCAGAGCGGGACCGAGACCCTGGACGCCCAGGGCGAGGCCCAGGACGACGAAGACGCCGCCGACGGTCGCGGCGCCGGCGGCCAGCGAGAGACCGGCCCGCGTGACGTCGGCCGCCGGGCCCCCGGAGCCGGTGACCCGGTCCGCGGCCAGCGCGCCCGCGCCGGTCGCCACGACCGCGGCCAGCAGCGGCCGGCCCAGGTCGGCCAGGACCCGCCGGACCCGCACCGGCACGCTGCGCGGGCCCATCCCGGCGAGCAGCAGGGCGGCGGTGACGGTGATGCCGGCGGCGTTGGCGGCGGCGATGCCGGACACGCCCCACGGGCCGACCGCGCGGACGCCCACGACGCCGGTGACGACGACGCCAACGGCCATCGCGCCGAACGGGTACCAGGAGGCGTGGCCCGCCGAGAAGTAGGAGCGGGCCAGCGCGCCCACCACCGTCTGGCCGAGCAGCCCCAGCGCGTACACGCGCATGACGTCCGCGGTCGCCGCCGTGTCGGCCGCCGTGAACGCGCCGCGCTGGAAGAGCAGATGGACGATCTGCGGCGCGCAGGCGACGACGGTGGCCGCGCCGACGAGCACCAGACCGGCGGCCAGCGCCACGTCCCGCTCGACCCGGTCGCGGGCCCGCTCCGTGTCGCCGTCGGCCAGCGCGCGGGCCACCACCGGGAAGGTGACCGTGCACAGCATCAGCGACAGCGTCATCGGGATCTGGGCGACCTTCTGCGCGTAGTTGAGGTGCGAGATGGCCCCGGAGGGGAGCCCGGAGGCCAGGAAGCGCTCGATGAGGACCTGGGACTGACGGCACAGGGCGAACAGCAGCACGGTCCCGAACAGAGCGAGGGCGAGGGGACGCGCACCGTCCACGACGCCCGACGGGCGTGCGCTGTCCGTGGTGGCCGACGGGTGTGCGTTGTCCGTGGTGGCTGATGGGCGTGCGCTGTGCGTGATGGCTGGAGGGGGTTCTCCGGCCGCGGCGCCCACTGCGCCCGCGCCGTCCGTGGTGACCGGCGGGTGCTCCGCGTCCGTGGTGCGGGGCGCGCACTCGTCGCCGTCCCGGCGTCGCATCTGGCCCAGCAGCGACGGCAACTGGGCCGCCACCATCAGAACCCCGCCCACCGCGACACCGGCCGCCGCCGAGCGCACCCCCCAGCGCCCGCCGAGCACGAACATCGCCGTGATGATGCCGGTGTTGTAGGCGACGTAGATCGCCGCCGGTGCGGGGAACCGGCGGTGCGCCCGCAGCGCGGCGCTGCAGTACCCGGCGAGCCCGAAGCTGACGACGCAGGTGGCGGTGAGCCTCGTGCAGTCCACGGCGAGGGCGTGGTCGGCCAGCCCCGGCGCCAGGGCCCGCACCAGCACCGGCGCGGCGGCGGCGACCAGCGCACCGGCCGCGGCGAAGGCCAGGGCCAGCCGGGGCAGGGTCGAGGCGACCAGCGCGCGGACCGGGTCACCGGGGGCGCCCCGCGCGCGGCGGGCCAGCGCCAGGCTGAACATCGGGACCAGCGCGAAGGCCAGCCCGTCCTCGATCAGCAGCGTCGCCGCGAACTCGGGCACCGTCCACGCCACCAGGAAGGCGTCCGTCTCGCTCCCGGCCCCGAACAGCCGGGCCAGCGCCTGGTCCCGGGCCAGCCCGAGCACCGACCCGGCCACCGAGAACACGGCCGTGACGAAGGCGGCGCGGGCGAGGAAACGCCCCGAGGAGCGGCTCTCCACGCCGGGTGCGGTCTCCGCCTGCGGGGCCTCGGTCCGGGGGCCCGCGTGCCGCGTGGAGGCCGCGGTATCGGGAGCCCGCGCGGGTGCCCAGGCCGGTGGGGAGTCGGCCGGGCCCGCACCGTGGGGTGCGCCCGCTTCGCCCGTCGTGTGCGGCGAGGCCGTGGTCACCGCTCCGGCACCTCCCGCGCGGCGGAACCCAGCGCCCACCAGGCCGCGAGCCCCAGGCACACCGCCGTCAGCACGGTCGACGGGCCGCCGATGTCGGCGTACGCGAAGTCGGTCAGCTGCCACACGAGCAGCCCGCAGGCGACGAACGCGCAGTCCGGCACCGAGCCCCGGTCCCGCCGCACGGCGATCAGCCCGCGCAGGCCCAGCACGAGCAGCGCCAGCCAGCTCCCGGCCAGCGCCACCAGCCCGATCAGCCCCTGCTCGGCCAGCACCAGCAGGTACATGTTGTGCGGGGACAGCAGCGGCTGCCTGCGGTACCCGGCGCCCGCGCCGTCGGTCTCGCTGCCCGAGGACAGCGCCAACGAGGCGTGCGCGTCCCGGTGTTCGGGAAAGCCCTTCAGCCCCACCCCGGTCAGCGGCCGCTCCCGCCACATCCCGGCCGCCGCCGCCCACATCGTGTAACGGTCGGTCACCGACTGGTCGGGGGCGTCGGTGACCTCCGTGATGCTGCCGACCCGCTCCTGGAGCATCGCCGTACCGACCCCGAAGCCGCCCACCAGCACCACCGCCGCCGCGACCACGGCCGCGCCCACCGCCAGCGCCCTGCGCGCCCCCGCGAGCAGCAGCTGCACCGCGCACGTCACCGCCGTCGCGATCCACGCCCCGCGGCTGAACGACAGGGCGAGCGGCAGCAGCAGGGCGAGCGCGCACCCGGCGGCGAGCAGCCGCTGCCGCACCGGTGTCCGGCCCAGCGCCAGCCCCACCGCGCAGACCAGCCCCAGGGAGACCACGGTCGCCATCCCCATCACGTCCTGCGGCCCGAAGGTGCCCACCGCCCGGATCCGCTCGCCCTGGTAGGAGGCGCCGGTCCCGGTCACGTACTGGTGCGCCCCGACCGCCCCCTGCCACAGGGCCAGCCCCACCATCGACCAGGTGAGCAGCCGTACGTCGCCCCGGTCGCGGACGAGCAGCAGTACGGCCGCCGGGACCAGGACGAAGACCTGGAGGTAGCGGCCGAGTCCGGCCGGCCCCGCCCCGGGCGACAGCGCGCCCGCGGCGGCGACGGCCAGGCCCAGCACGGGCAGACCGAGCACCACGGCCGCCGTACGGGACAGCGGGCGCCGCCGGTCCCGCACCAGCCGCAGCGCGCAGTACAGCACGGCCAGCGCCGAGACCGCGTCGGCCGGGTGCGCGCCGCCCCCGTCGTCCGGGGCGAGGGGCAGCGCGAGCAGCGCGACGACGGCGACCACGGCCAGCACGGGCGGCGGCCGCCGTACGCGCGCCGTCGGCCGCAAGGGCAGGGCGTGGGCCACCTGGGTCAGCTCCCCGTGGGGCGCACGAGCGCGGCGGCCGTGCGCAGCAGGATGCACACGTCCCGCCACAGCGACCAGTCGTCGATGTAGGCGTTGTCGAAGCGGGCCCGGTCCTCGATGGACGTGTCCCCGCGCAACCCGTTGATCTGAGCCAGGCCGGTGATCCCGGCCGGCATCCGGTGGCGGGCCGCGTAGCCGGGGTGGGCCTGGCTGAACCGGGCCACGAAGTACGGGCGTTCGGGCCGCGGGCCGACCAGGCTCATGTCGCCCCGGAAGACGTTCCACAGCTGGAGCAGCTCGTCCAGCGAGGTGCGCCGCAGGAAGCGGCAGAACCACGGCATCCGGCGTTCGTCCGCCACGCTCCACCGGGTCGCCGACTCGTGCTCGTCCGCCGGTCGGTGGGTACGGAACTTCAGCAGTGTGAACGGCCTGCCGCCCTCCCCGACGCGCTCCTGCCGGAACAGCACGCCGGGACCGCCCACCACCCGCAGCACCGCGGCACAGGCCAGCAGCAGGGGGCTCAGCAGCAGCAACAGCGCCCCGGACACCGTCACGTCCAGGACCCGCTTGCCGGCGCCGCCCGGCCGCCGCGCCGCCGGTTCCAGACGCCGGCAGGAGAACCCGGCGATCCGGTCCCCGCCCGGGCGGGCGGGAGCGTCGGCGTACGCGGGGGCCTCGGCGTCCAGCTCCCACACCGCGCAGCCCGACTCGGCCGGCGCCCGCAGCAGCGCCGCCTGCCCGGGCCGTGCCGAGGGGGCCACTGCCAGGACGTCCCGTACGCCGTTCTGCACGACCGCCCGCCGCACCTCCTCGCCCGTGGACAGCACGGGCAGGCCCGCGGTGCCACCCGGGTCGTCGGTGACGATCCCGACCGGGCGCATCCCGCAGCGCGGGTGGCGCAGCAGCGCCGAGGCCACGCGCTGCGCGGTGGCGGCGGGGCCGACGACGAGGACGGCGCGGGGGTGGTCCAGCAGCGCCGTACGGCGTCTGCGGTGCACGGCACCCCGCCCGGCGCAGCCCGTCACCGTGTGCAGCAGGAAACCGGCGCACAGGGTGTCCACGGACAGCGCGTGCGGCGGGGCGTACGCCGCGACGAGCGCCGCGAGCGCCAGCCACACCACCGCGGTCCGGCCGCACAGGGCGGGCAGGTCGTCCAGCGCGCCGGTCGTCCAGCCGGCCGGGCGCGGCCGGGGACGCAGCAGCAGCGAGGCGGCCACCAGCAGGACCGCGAGCAGTGGTTGGTGCGGGGCGCCGGTGAGGACCAGCGAGCCCGGCAGGGCCGCCGTGCCGTCCGCGAGGAGCAGCGGCAGCGGTGAGTCCGGCCGTGGGGCGGGGCGCCGGGCGGGCAGCCGCGGGCCCGCGGTGCCGTCGCGCCGCGGCAGCACCGCGACGGGGGAGGAGCCGAGGTCGCGCGACTGGCCGGCGGGGGAGGGAACGGTGCTTTCCGCGGTCACGGGTGGGTGGACTCCCTGCACTCGATGGGCACGACGGCCGACCGCCCCGCGGCCGCGGGCCGGTCGCCGATGTCGCCGATGCGGTCGGCGACGCCGTCGCCGGTATCCGCCGCGGTCGTGGGCCGTACGTCGGCCAGGAGGTCGCCGTACAGGCCCGCGACCGCCGCGGCCGTGTGCCGTACGTCGTGCGCGGACCGGACGTGTGCCCGCGCCCGGCGGCCGAGCGAGGCGCGCAGCGGCGCGTCGAGCAGGAGCGCGGCGGTGGCGTCGGCCAGCGCCGCGGGATCCTCGGGCGGCACCAGGCAGTGCGGTACGAGAGCGGGCGACAGACCCTCGCGGGCGCCGTCCACGTCGGTCACCACGACGGGCCGCCCGCAGGCCATCGCCTCCAGCGGGGCCAGCGCCATGCCCTCCCAGCGCGACGGCAGGACGACCAGGTCGGCGGCCCGGTACCAGGCGGCGGCGTCGGCGACGGCCCCGGTGAACAGCACGGACGCGGGGGCCCGTGCGGCCAGCCGGGCGCGGTCCGGGCCGTCGCCGACGAGGACCAGCCGGGCGCCCGGCACCCGCGCGAGGACCGGTTCCCAGGCGCTCAACAGGACGTCCTGCCCCTTCTGCCGGCACAGCCGCCCCACGCAGACCACCAGCGGGGTGCGGGAGCCGACGCCGTGCCGCTGCCGCACACCGGCCACGTCGCCGGGGGCGTCGGCGGACACGCGGGTGACGTCGACGCCGTTCGGGATCACCGCCCAGGGCCCGCGCAGCCCGGCCCGCACCCCCCGCAGCCGTTCGGCTTCGCTCACGCACACCGTCCGCGCCGTCCACCGCGCCGACCACCGCTCCCAGCCCAGTGCGAGGCGCGCGGCGGCCCCGCCGACCGCCTCGAACGACCAGGCGTGCGGCTGGAACACGGTCGGGACCCGGCCCCGTACGGCGAGCCGCCCGGCCAGGCCGGCCTTGGCGCTGTGCGCGTGTACCAGGTCGGGCCGTACGTCCTCGACCACGCGGACGAGCCGCCGCACCTCCGGCACCAGCGACGGGCCCGGCGAGCGGGTCGCCGGCCAGTGCCGTACGTCGGCGCCGAGCGCACGCAGCCGGTCGGCGAGGTCCCCGCCGGGGCAGGCGACCGCGACGCGCAGTCCGGAGGCGAGCTGAGCCCGCGTCAGATCCGTCACCACCCGGGCGACCCCGCCGTCCACCGGTTGGGTGAGGTGCAGAACCCGTGGCCGTAAGCCGGTCGGTGGCAGGTGCATGCGCGTTTCCTCGCTCACGGAGAATGCTCGGGACGGGCGGGAACGCGCCCGGCCGCGGGGCGCCGGCCGCGACGCGGCATACGGGTGCGTCGAATGGTGTGGGACTCTAGCTGCTATCCGTACTAATACGGCGAAACCGGGTAACTGTGTTGGATTTGTGAACGCCGGTCCTTCGCGAGATCACCCCTTTGGCGGCACAACTCGCGCCCGTGCCACGCGTTGACACTGCGCCGGGCAGCCGCCCGGATGTGTGTACAACCCCAAGGAGCACTTCTCCATGTCGCGTATCGCGAAGGGCCTGGCCCTGACCTCCGTCGCCGCCGCCGCGGTGGCGGGCACCGCCGGTGTCGCCGCCGCCGACAGCGGCGCGCAGGCCGCCGCCGCCCACTCCCCGGGCGTCCTGTCCGGCAACGTGGTGCAGGTCCCGGTCCACATCCCGGTCAACGTCTGTGGCAACACCATCGACATCATCGGCCTGCTGAACCCGGCGTTCGGCAACGAGTGCGAGAACGACTGACGTCGGCTCACCACTTGCCGCACCGGCCGTCCGCACCGCGGTTCCTCCGCGAGCGGGCGGCCGGTTCGCGTTGCCGCGCGGACGGCGGTGTGCTGCCCCGAATGGGGGGACCCGGCCGCGACACGGCGCACGGACCTTGACAGGGCGTCTCACCAGGTAAGACGCGGCCCGCGAGCAGGGTGGCCGGGGCGCACGGAGTGGGCGCCTGCGTTGCAGAGCGCCGAGGGCGATTCCACGGTGGGCACAACATCCGACGCACCACCGAAAGGAACCCCCCATGCGTCTGCCCGCACGGCGAATCGCCACCTCCGCTCTCTGCGCCGGCCTGCTGATCGGCCTCTCCGGCCCGGCGGTGATGGCGGCCGACGGCGACTCGGTCCGGGAACGCACCCACACGGCGTCCCGCGCCCCCCTCCCCGACGCCGAGGAACTGCAGAGCCAGGTCGGCAGCCTGGCCGGCCTGGGCGGGGTGCTCACGCCCGTCACCGACATGCTCAGCGCCGTCCTCAAGGCCGACAACGGCCGGCTCTCCGCCACGGACGCCGACAAGCTCTCCGCCGCCGTCAAGGACGCCCTCGCCAAGGCGGAGGCGGCGGACACGGACGCCGGCGACGCGGCGACCACCCCCGGCACGAGCACCCCGGCCCAGCCGCCGGCCGCGACCACGCCGGAGGCCGGCACCGACACCCCGGTCACCCTCCCCGCGCCTGTCACGGCGCAGAGCGACGACGGCACGGTGGCGGCGTCCGACCTGTCCGCGGCCGCGAACGCCGCCCTGCAGAAGCAGGTCGACGCCCTGGTCAAGGCCACCACCTCCGGCACCGCCGAGCAGGTGAGCCCGGCCGTCAAGGACCTGATGACCGGCGTCGTGAACGTCGTCGCCGCCACGCTGGTCGGCAACGGGCTGCCCGCCGCGGACCTGGCAGGGCTGCCCGGCGTAGCCACCACGCCGGAAGCCACCACGCCGGATGCCGCGGCGCCGGATGCCGCCGCGCCCGCGGACCCGTCCTGACGCCGAGCAGGCCACCGGGCCGTCGCGCCTCCCCTCCCGGAGGTGCGGCGGCCCTTTCGGTGTCCGGAGATCTCATATGTCTTCCGGTGTCTTCCGGACGGCGGAGTTTCCGGGTCCGGCGCAGGTCGTTAGGGAGGGCGTCAGCAACACCTCCGGTGACACGGGTCGCCGGGAGAAAGGAAAGGAACACGATGAAGTCCCTCAAGGCCGCCGCCGTCGTCGCCGGTTCCCTGGTCGCCGCCGGCTCCGCCGTGCCGGCGTTCGCCTACGACGCCTCCGACGCCGCCGCGCTCACGCCCACCAGCCTCAACGGCGCCGTGAACGCGCTGACCGCCGAGCCCATCGACGTCATGCCGATCAAGCACCAGTCGGAAGCGCGGTCCGACGCGCTGGACACCGAGAACAAGGACTCCGTGCTGCACACCGTGAAGGGTGCGACCACGAAGCTGAACTCCGCGAGCGGCCTGCTGGGCGGCCTCCCGCTCGGCGGCTGAGCCACCCCGCTCCCCGCCGTACCGAAGCCGTACCCCCGCCCTCCCGAAGCCGTACCCCCGCCTTCTCGAAAGGGACCGTGCCTGTCATGAAGCCGACCACCAGACGAACCCTGGCCGCCGTCGTCACCGGTGTGGCCGCCGCCGTGGGCGTGGCCGCGACCCCCGCCGCCGCGGCACACGCGGTTCCCGTGCCGGTGCCGCTGGGCGGCGCGGAGACGGCGCTCGGCATGGAGCTGCCCGAGGTGGCCGGCGAGCTGCCCGTGCCGACGGCGGGCGCGCCGGAGGGGCCGCAGTACGTCGAGGGACGGCTGCTGCCGGAGCGGACGCTGCCGCAGCTGCCGGTGCGCGGCGGGCTGCCCGGCGCCGACGTGCGCCAGCCGCTGCCGCACGTCCTCGGCGACGAGTTCGACCACGCCGGCGTCGACGCCCCCGCCGCCGAGGTGCGCACCCTGGCGCCGGGGCTGTCCCTGGACGCCCCGCTCACCGCGCCGAACCCCGAGACCCTCGGCCTGCCCGCGCCCAAGCTTCCGGAGGTCGGCGTGCTCGCCCCGGTGGTCCAGACGGTCCCGGTGGCCGACCTGGGTGTCGGACCGGGGCTGTAACCCTCCGGCGACCTCGCCCGGCCGAGCGGCCGTGCTCCGACTGGCCCTGCGCGCGGTGACCGCGGGGCCCGCCGCTCGGTTAGCGGTGCGGACCAACGGAACCTGACGAGGAGTGAGCCATGGTCGGCAACGCGGGCACGACAGCGAACGAAGCGCCGGGGAGCGGCGCGGAGCGGAAGCGGGAACACGCGGCGGACGATTCGGCGAGAGGCGGGCCGGGGTCCGGCGCCCCCGGCACCCGGCGGCAGGTGATGCGGGGGCTGCTCGCCCCCGCCCTCGCCGTCGGCCTGGCGCCCCTGATCGCCGCCTCGCGCCCCTCCCGGGCGGCGGAGGCCGCCGAGACCGCCGAGGGCGCACAGGCCGCCCTCGCCGGACCGCGCCCCGCCCACCCCGGACCGCGCCCCGCCCACCCCGGACCGCGCCCCGCCCACCCCGGGCCGCACGCCGCCGAGCCCGTCGAGGGAGCCGCCTTCGACGAGACCTACCGCGGCCGGCGCATCCGGGGCATCCGCTCCGCCGCGGGCCGGGCCGTGGGCGCCGGCACCTGGCAGGTCACCGTGGACGGCCGCCCGCTGCACCTGATGCGCCGGGCCGACGGCAGCTGGCTGAGCATGGTCGACCACTACCGCTCGTACCCCACGCCGCTCGAAGCGGCCCGCGGCGCCGTCGACGAACTCGGCCCCGGCGAGCACCTGCGCGACACACCGTCCACCGGTCACGGCCGGCACTCCGGGGGGCGGCATGGCGTACACGCGTAAGGACGTCAGCACGCTGACCCGCACCGAGAAGCGACGGTTCGTCAACGCGCTGCTGGAGATCAAACGACGCGGCGAGTACGACGAGTTCGTGCGCACCCACATCGAGTACTACGTCTCCGACGGCGAGGACGGACTGCGTACGGCGCACATGGCCCCGTCCTTCCTGCCCTGGCACCGCCGGTTCGTGCTGGACCTGGAGGAGGCGCTCCGCCGGGTCGACTCGTCGGTCACCGTGCCGTACTGGGACTGGACGAAGGACCGCAGCGCCAAGTCGACGCCCTGGACCGCGGACCTCCTGGGCGGCACCGGGCGGCGTTCCGACCACCGGGTCACCACCGGTCCGTTCGCCCACGCCGGGGGCAAGTGGACCATCAAGGTGAATGTCACCGACACGGAGTACCTCACCCGGGACCTCGGACGCGCCGGCGACCCCCTCGCCCTGCCCTCGAAGAGCGACCTGGAGTGGGCGCTGGACGACCCGACGTACGACACCTCGCCCTACGACTCCACGGTCCGCAAGGGGTTCCGGAACAAGCTGGAGGGGTGGGGGTCCGGCCGGGGCAGCGTCTCCTGGCGCAACCACAACCGCGTGCACCGCTGGGTCGGCGGGGCCATGGTCGGCGGCGCCTCCGTCAACGACCCGGTGTTCTGGCTGCACCACGCCTTCGTCGACCTCCAGTGGTCGCGCTGGCAGGCCCGTCACCGCGGCGCCCGCTACCTGCCCGCCGAGCCGCCCGGCCGGGGCAGCGCGCAGCGCGGGCGGATCGTCGCACGGCACGAGCGGCTGCCGCCGTGGGACGTGACGCCGGACGAGCTGGAGGACGTCGGCCGGATCTACCGGTACGCCTGAGCCGACCGCCCGGCGTCCGGCGCCGGGACCGTCGGTCCCCGGGGCCGTCGGTCCCCGGACACGGGAGGAGCCCCGGCTGGGAAGGCCGGGGCTCCTCGGGTGCCTTTGCGGACTCAGCCGCCGTAGCCGCCGCTCTTGTCGTCGTCGTCGCCGTTTTCGCAGCTGTTGCCGAATGCCGGGTTCAGCAGGCCGATGACGTCGATGGTGTTGCCGCAGACGTTGACCGGCACGTGCACGGGGACCTGGACGACGTTGCCGGACAGGACACCGGGCGAGCCGACGGCCGCGCCCTCCGCGCCCGCGTCCGCCATGGCCATGCCGGTGCCGCTGAGCACTACGGCACCGGCGCCGAGGGCGATGCCGGCGGCCTTCGCGATGCGAGACATCACGTTCTCCTTCTGACTCGGGGAGCACGGCGGCAGGACGCGCCACCGCACTGCCGGTTCAACGCACTCGGTCGCAGCGAGTCACGGGGGGAATATACGGATCACCCTTTTTGAGCGGGCGGGATACGGCGGATGGCGGCCCGCGGAAAACCGTTCCCGTGCGCGCCGGTGTGTCCACTAGCCTCCCGGCATGCCGAATGACCGATCCGACTCGTCCGCCGAGGATTCCGAGTCTTTCCAGCCGTCTCAGTTGCCCCAGCCGTCTCAGTCGTCGCCTCAGCGGTCTCCGTCGCCTCAGCGGTCTCCGTCGCCTCAGCGGTCTCCGTCGCCCCAGTCGGGCCGGTGGCCTCAGCGGGCTCAGCCGTCCCGGTCGGCTGCGGAGGGTTCGCCACTGCCGTCCGCGCTCGCCGCGCTGCCCGCCCTCTTCGCCGAGGAGAGCCGGGTCCGGGCCTTCGCGGCCGTGGCGCTGGGCGCGGGCGACGCCGCGCAGGTGGCCCGGGCGGCCGGCCTCTCCGCGAAGGAGACGTCCGGCGCGCTGCGCCGACTGCGGGAGCAGGGCGTGGTGGCCTCCGGGGAGGACGGCGGACTCGTCGTCGTCCACGACCGCTTCAGGGAGCTGGCCCGCGCCGGCCGCCCGGCGTCGCAGGCGTCCGAGGACCCCGCCGCGGCGGACGACGACGGCCGGGCCGGCATGATCGTGCGGACCTTCGTCAGGAACGGCCGGCTGGTCCGCCTCCCCGCGCGCTGGACGCGCAAGAAGGTGGTGCTGCGGCACATCGCCGAGCAGACCTTCGCACCCGGTGTGGAGTACCCGGAGCGCACCGTCGACGAGAAGCTGCGCGCCTGGTGCGAGGACGGCGAGGTCGACCATGTGACGCTCCGGCGCCACCTGGTGGACTTCGGCCACCTGCGCCGGAGCGAGGGCATCTACGCGCGCCCGGCGGACGCCGCCCGGACGGGCACCGCCTGAGCCTCTCTACGCCGGGGCGGGAGGCACGGGCAGCCGCCGTACGGGGGAGCCCGCGAGGTAGGCCGCGATCGCCTCGACGGCCTGGCCGTAGTACGTGGCGTAGTTGGCGTGCGAGACGTAGCCCAGGTGGGGGGTCGCGAGCAGGCGCGGAGCGGTGCGCATCGGGTGACCGGCGGGCAGCGGCTCGGTGTCGAAGACGTCCACGCCCGCGCCGGCGATGCGGCCCCCGTGCAGCGCGGCGAGCAGCGCCTCCTGGTCGACGATCGCCGCGCGCGAGGTGTTGACCAGGTAGGCGGTCGGCTTGAGCAGGGCCAGTTCGGCGGGGCCCAGCAGGCCGCGGGTGCGCTCGCCCAGCGCCAGGTGGACGGAGACGAAGTCGGCGCTCCGCAACAGCTCCTCCTTGGAGGGGGCCAGTTCGACGCCGACCTCGTCGGTGCGCTCCCGGGTGAGGTTCTGGCTCCAGGCGCTCACCCGCATGCCGAAGGCCAGGCCGACCCGGGCCACCCGGCCGCCGATCCTCCCCAGGCCCAGCAGTCCGAGCCGGCGGCCGTGCAGGTCGGCGCCCACCGTCTGCTGCCAGGGCCCGCCCTCGCGCAGTCCGTTGCCCTCCTGGACGATGCCGCGGGCCAGAGAGAGCAGCAGGGCCCAGGTCAGCTCGACGGGCGGGGTCGAGGAGGAGGCCGTACCGCAGACGGTGACGCCGTGCGCCTCGGCGGCGGCGTAGTCGATCACGCTGTTGCGCATGCCGGACGCGACGATCAGCTTCAGCCGGGGGAGCCGGGCGAGCAACGAGCCCGGGAACGGCACGCGTTCGCGCAGGGTGACCACGATGTCGGCGTCCGCGAGGGCCGCGGCGAGGGTGTCCTCGTCCGGGAAGTGGGTGTCGTGGGACACGACGTCCACGGAGTCCGCGACCGGCGACCAGTCGGCCATCTCGGTGGCCACCCGCTGATAGTCGTCGAGCACGGCGCAGCGCAGTCGCACGGTGGGGGTCCCTCTCGCCGAACGGGCAGTGGCGGCCGCCGAGTCTACCGAGGCGGGCGGGACGCCGGTGGGCGAGCGGTGCGGGTGGCGGGCGGGACGCCGGTGGGCGAGCGGGGCTCCGGTGATCGACGCCCGCGCCGAAGGGACCGGTGGTGCCCGCGCCGGAGAAGGGGCCCTCCCGGAGGGAGGGAGTCCGGCGCCCCCGGCAGGACTCGAACCTGCGGCCAAGCGCTTAGAAGGCGCCTGCTCTATCCACTGAGCTACGGGGGCCAGATGTGGTGGCCTCGGTCGTGGTGCCCGGGTGTGGGCCGGTCCGTGACCTCGCCGGGGACAAGGATAGGGCTCCCGGCTCCATGTCCCGGATGCTTCCCCTCCGTGGCTCGATGTGGAGGTTCGGTGAAGCGATCCCGATAATCGCAGGCAGTTACGAATCGTGCATCGCTTTTGGTGCCTCGCGCATCGGGTGTTGTCCACTCGTTATGCCTGGACTGTCCTCGCGTCCCAGTAGTCCCTTCCGTCCGGAGTGTCCGGTCAGGGCGCAGACATGCTCATCATGCTCATATGCTTCAGAATTCCCTCAAAATTGGGCATTCTTCACATGTGGTGACCTTGGACGTACGGCCTCAGCTGCTCGACGCACTCTCCGCCCTGCGCGACCGTGTCGCGGCCGCACGCTTCCCGCTGCCTCTCGCGGGGGCTCCACGCGCGCGTGCCAACCGCGACGAACTGCTCGCGCAGCTCGACGACTACCTGATGCCCCGCCTGAAGGAGCCGGAGGCGCCCTTGCTGGCCGTGGTGGGCGGGTCCACCGGTGCCGGGAAGTCGACCCTGGTGAACTCCCTGGTGGGACGCCGGGTCAGCGAGGCGGGTGTGCTGCGGCCCACGACCCGCACGCCGGTCCTGGTGTGCCACCCGGAGGACCACCACTGGTTCAGCGGCATGCGGGTGCTGCCCGACCTCACGCGCGTGTGGGTGCCCCACCGGGACCCGGACGACGATCTGCTGCTGCCCGGCGAGAACCCCGCGCGCGTACTCCGGGTCGAGACCGCCGACACCCTGCCGCCCGGCATCGCCCTCCTGGACGCGCCCGACGTCGACTCCCTCGTCGCCGACAACCGGGTCCTGGCGGCCGAGCTGATCTGCGCCGCCGACATCTGGGTGATGGTCACCACGGCCGCGCGGTACGCCGACGCGGTGCCCTGGCACCTGCTGCGCACCGCCAAGGAGTACGACGCCACCCTGGTCACCGTGCTCGACCGGGTGCCCCACCAGGTGGTGTCCGAGGTGTCGCGGCAGTACGGGGCGCTGCTCACCAAGGCCGGACTCGGCGACGTCCCCCGCTTCACGGTCCCCGAGCTGCCCGAGTCGGCCTGGGGCGGCGGCCTGCTGCCGGCCAGCGCCGTGGCGCCGCTGCGCTCCTGGCTCGTCCACCGGGCGCAGGAACTCGAGGCCCGGCACCACGCCATGGCCCGCACGGCGCACGGCATCCTGGACTCGCTCAAGTCCCGGATGCCGGAGCTGGCCGGTGCCACCGCCGCCCAGTACGCCGCCGCCTTGCGGCTCACCGCCGCCGTCGACGGCGCCTACGACGGGGAGCTGGCGCGCGTACGGGGCCGGCTGCAGGCGGGCGCCGTGCTCGCCGGGGACGCGCTGAAGCGCTGGCGGGCCTTCCCCCTCGACTGCACTCCGGAAGAGCTCCTCGACTCGCTGGTGGAGAGCCTGACCGCCCTGCTGCTGTGCGCCGTCACGGCGGCCGACGAACGCGTCGACGAAGCATGGCGGCACGAACCGGCGGCGGACGCCCCCGAACTCGCGGAGCGCGCCCCCGCCCCGGAGAGCGCCGAGCATCGCATCGGGATGGCCGTACGGCGCTGGCGGCGCGAACTGGAGGAGTACGCCGAGGACGAGGTCCGCGAGCTGGACCGGAACCTGGCACCGGACCCCGGGGTGGTGGCCGGACTGGTCGCCACCGTGCTGCTGGGCGGGCGGCGCGCGCGCGTCGCCGGGGAGCGGCTCGCCGAGCGGATCGGCGCCCACGGCGCGCTGCGGCTGCGCGACCGGGGCGGGCGGCTGCTCGAAGAACACGTCGACCGGGTCATGCACGTCGAGCGGGAGCGCAGGCTGGCGCCGCTCGACGGTCTCGAGGTGCACCCCGAGCCGCAGGCAGAGCTCATCGCCGCGCTGTCCGTACTGCAGAAGGAGAGGTGACCGGTGACCGCCGTCACTGACCAGGACCCCACCGAGCACACCGAGCACACCGACCCCGCGCCGAAGGAGGCGGAACGCGCGGACCGGGCGGCCGACACACCGGACTCCCGGGACGACCGCGACGACCGGGGCCGGCGGACTGCTGCCGGGGAGGGGCGGGACCGCCGGGAGGGGGACGACCGGGACCGCACGGACGGCCAGAGCGGGCGGGGCTCCCGTGAGCGGCGAGACGGCCGGGACGGGCAGGACGACCGGGACCACTGGGACGATCAGGAACCGCGCGACGGCCAGAGCCGGCGGGGCGACCGGAGGCAGCGAGACGGCTGGGACCAGCGGGGCCGGCCGGACGAGCGGGATCAGCGGGACCGACAGGTCCGGCAGGATCGCCGGGACGGGCAGGACGGCCGGAGTCACCGGGACGGTCAGGGCGGGCAGGACGGCCGGGGCCGGGAGGACACCGCCGGGCAGGCCGCGGCCCGCGAGCGCGCCGCCCGTGAGCGTGCCCCGCGTGAGGACGCGGAGGGCGAGCCGGGCGAGGCGGGCGAGGCCGAGGACGCGGGGCGCGGGAGGCGTCGGCGGGAACGCGGGAGCGACCGCTCGGGCGGCTCTCACGCGCGCGTGGAGGACGGGGCCATCGGGGCGCATCCCCGCGCGGACCGTACCGAGGGCTCGACCGGCGGTGCGGGAGGTTCGGGCGGTTCGGGCGGTTCCGGGGACGGGGAGGCCGCCTGGGGCGACGGACTGATCGCACGGCGGGTGGACGAGAACGCCCCGGCCGAGCAGTTCGCCGTCCTGCCGAGCAGGCCCGCCGCCTCCTCGGCGGCCCTGATGCCGCTCGCCTACGACGGGAACCTCAGGTCGCGCCTGGACGCGCTGCGCGAACTGGTGGGACTCTCCCGGACCCGGCTCGACAGCGGCACCCTGGCCGAGGCGGGCCGGGTGCTGGACGAGGCCGCCGCGCGGCGCAGGCTCTCCGGACAGCACACCGTCGTCGCCATCGCCGGTGCGACCGGCAGCGGCAAGTCCCAGCTGTTCAACACCCTCGCCGGGGTGACGATCTCCGAGACCGGCGTCCGCCGGCCGACCACCGCCTCGCCCATCGCGTGCAGTTGGAGTGACGGCGCCGCCAGCCTCCTCGACCGACTCGGCATCCCGGGCCGGCTGCGCCGACGTCCGCTCCAGCACCCGGACTCCGAGTCGCCGCTGCGCGGGCTGGTCCTGATCGACCTGCCCGACCACGACTCGGCGGCCGTGCAGCACCGCGAGCAGGTGGACCGCATCCTGGCGCTGGTCGACGCCGTCATCTGGGTCGTCGACCCGGAGAAGTACGCCGACGCCCTGATCCACGAGCGCTATCTGCGGCCGATGGCGGGCCACGCCGAGGTCACCTTCGTCGTCCTCAACCAGGTCGACCGGCTGCCCGGGGAGGCCGCCGAGCAGGTCCTCGACGATCTGCGGCGCCTGCTCGACGAGGACGGCATCGCGCTGGGGGAGTACGGCGAACCGGGGGCGACCGTGCTCGCCCTGTCCGCGCTCACCGGCGAGGGCGTCGGCGAACTGCGCGAGACGCTCGGCCAGTTCGTCGCCGAACGGCAGGCCCCGGCCCGCCGGATCGCGGCCGATGTGGACGCCGCCGCCCGGCAGCTGCGCCCCGTGTACGTCACGGGGCGGCGCACCGGGCTCAGCGAGGAGGCGCGGGACGAGTTCGCGGACCGGCTGGCCGACGCGGTGGGCGCCACCGCGGCGGGCGAGGCGGCCGAACGCGCCTGGCTGCGCAACGCCAACCGCGCGTGCGGGACTCCCTGGCTGCGGCTGTGGCGCTGGTACCACGACCGGCGCGATCCCGTCACGGGACGGCTGTCCGCCCGCGCCCAGGCGGACGAGGAGATCACGGCCCGTCAGCGCGTCGAACAGGCGGTGCGTACGGTCTCGGACCGGGCGTCGGCCGGGCTGCCGGCGCCGTGGGCCCTGGCCATGCGCGAGGCGGCCGTCCGCGGCGCCCAGGGGCTGCCCGAGGCCCTCGACGAGCTGGCGGTGCGCGCGGGCCTGCCCCCGGGACGCCCGCCCCGGCCCGGATGGTGGCCGGTGGCCGTCCTCGCCCAGGCGACCATGACCCTGCTCCAGGTGGTGGGCGGCCTGTGGCTGCTGGGCCAGATCATCGGCGTCGTGCCGCCGAACCTGGGGGTGCCCGTGCTGCTGATGCTGGCCGGCATCGTCGGCGGCCCCCTCATCGAGTGGAGCTGCCGTATGGCGGCCCGTGGACCCGCCAGACGCTACGGCCACGAGGCGGAGCGCCTGTTGCGGGAAGCGGCCGCGGGGTGCGGCCGGGCCAGGGTGCTGGACCCGCTGGCGGCGGAACTGCTGCGGTACCGCGAGGTGCGCGAACAGTACGCGCGGGTCACGGGGGCGGGGCTGGGGGTCGGAGCGGCGACGAGCTAGCGGCGCCCGTCCACGGCTGCCACCCGCGCGGGTGGCGGAGTTCTCCACAGGCGCTGGGCCGGTCCACAGCCCTCAGCGGACCGGCCCGGCCGCGGGCAATCTGGCCTTCACGGCGATCGCGACGGACGCGGTCGCCCCGGCCGCCGTACGGGACACGCCCGTGCGGGAGGGAGGACTCGCGATGAACGAGACGATGATCTGCGCGGTGGGGAACGTGGCCACCCAGCCGGTCTTCCGGGAACTGGCGAACGGACCGTCGCTGCGCTTCCGGCTCGCGGTCACCGCGCGCTACTGGGACCGCGAGAAGAGTGCCTGGACGGACGGACACACCAACTTCTTCACGGTGTGGGCCAACCGGCAGCTCGCCGCCAACGCCTCGGGGTCACTGGCGGTGGGCGACCCCGTCGTCGTGCAGGGCAGGCTGAAGGTGCGCACCGATGTGCGCGAGGGGCAGAGCCGGACCTCGGCCGACGTCGACGCGGTGGCGATCGGCCACGATCTGGCCCGCGGCACGGCGGCGTTCCGGCGCACCGGCAGGGCGGAGGCCTCGGCCTCCCCGCCCCAGCCGGAACCCAACTGGGAGGTCGCGTCCGGGGGACGGTCCGGGGAACCGGCAGGGGAAGCCACGGGGGAGCCGGCTGGGCAGGCGGCCGGTCAAGTCCCCGAACAGCGGCCGGAGCCCGTCCCGGTGGGATGACACAGAGGCCGGCCGGCCCCGCCGAAACCGCCCGAAGTGCGGCTTGTCCCCGCTTGCGTCCGGTGCGAGGGCGGGTGGATTTGTCGATAAGTCCTGCTCGAAGAGGCTCTCGGCGATAACGATTCCGATTCGGATCACCGCGCGGGCGACGATCACCGGCAAGCCCGGTCCGCCACGTCCTTAGGATGCCGAACGAGCCTTGTGTGGCTGCTGATTCTGCTGGTGGGACCGTTCCCCCCACGCCAACGGGTCCTGCTCGAAGGGGAATTTGGTGTTTTCTTCGCTCGCTGCGCCGTCTCTGCCCGGTCGAGGGGCGGCACGTCTCGCCGCCGGGGCGCTGGCGTCCGCGCTCGCCGTCGCCGGTGTGGTGACCGGTGCGGCACCGGCCGCCGCCGCCCAGGACGGCGCGCGGGACGGAGTGCGGGGACAGGGCGGGGCGACGGCCACGATAGGCGGCCTGAAGGCGCACGGCACCGCGGTCATCCACGGGGAGGACGGCGACCAGCAGGTGTCGGCCGGCCTGTTCGAGATGTCCGTCGAGGGCGGCGGCATGCTGCAGACGTACTGCGTCGACATCCAGAACCCGACGCAGAAGGACGCGAAGTACCAGGAGACTCCCTGGAGCGGCACGTCGCTGGGCACCAACAAGGACGCAGGCCGCATCCGCTGGATCCTGGGGAACTCCTACCCGCAGGTCAACGACCTGGCCGCGCTCGCGAAGAAGGCGGGCGTGCGGGGCGGGCTCACCGAGGAGGACGCGGCGGCCGGTACCCAGGTCGCCATCTGGCGGTACTCGGACGACACGGACGTCGAGGCCGTCGACCCGCAGGCCGAGCGGCTCGCCGACTACCTGGAGAAGAACGCCCGCGACCTGGCCGAGCCCGCGGCCTCCCTCGCCCTCGACCCGCCGGCCGTCTCGGGCCGCCCCGGTGAGCGGCTCGGCCCGGTGACGGTCCACACCAACGCGGGCGGCGTGACGGTGACGCCCCCGGTGGACGCCGCCGCCAAGGACGCCGTACGGATCGTCGACAAGAAGGGCGAGCCCGTCACCGACGTCACCGACGGTACCCAGATCTTCTTCGACGTTCCCGAGGACGCGGAGGCCGGCACCGCCCGGCTGTCCGTCCAGGCGTCGACGACCGTGCCGGTCGGCCGCGCCTTCGCCTCCGAGAGCCGCAGCCAGACGCAGATCCTGGCCGGTTCCAGCGAGTCGACGGTCGCGGCGACGGCGACCGCCACCTGGGCCGCCGAGGGCGCGGTACCCGCCCTGTCCGCCGAGAAGAACTGCGCCGAGGGCACCCTCGACATCACCGCGCTCAACAAGGGCGACGAGCCCTTCACCTTCGAACTGCTGGACGCCGAGTACACCATCGCGCCGGGCGAGACCCGGACGGTACCGGTCCCGCTGCCGGAGGACCGCGCCTACGACTTCACGATCCGGGGCCCGGCCGGCTTCGAACAGCGTTTCAGCGGCGTCCTCGACTGCCGCACCCAGAGCGCCACCCTGTCCGACACCACCCACACCCTCAGCGAACCGGCCCCCGCCACGGTCGTCACCCCCTCCGCCGGCCCCAACCTCGCCGAAACCGGCAGCTCCGACGCGACCCCTCTGATCGGCGGCGCGGCCATCGGCCTCGTGGTCATGGGCGGCGCGGTCCTGCTGTTCGTCCGCCGAAGGAACGAGCAGTGACGGCGAGCACGGTGAAGTCGGCGCCGGTGAGACCCTCCGCCGGATCGACGCCGAGGAACAGATACGGACCGGGCTGAGCCACCCCGACCCACTGCCGGTCCACGGCACCACCACCGCGTTGGCCTCCTCCATCCACGTCGTCGCCCAGATGAGGTCACAGCCCAACGCCATGAGGCGCGCCCCACGGCGGCACGGTAGCGCGGCGTACGAAACCCCAGGTCACAGGCCCCGCCCGGAACGCGTTTCCTCCCAGGGGTGGCGGTGCGGCAAGATGGGGTGTATCTGCCCACTGCCTGATCAAGCTGCCGGACGGTTTCTCTTGGCTGAGTACATTTACACCATGCGCAAGGCGCGCAAGGCGCACGGCGACAAGGTGATCCTTGATGACGTCACCCTGAGCTTCCTGCCCGGCGCGAAGATCGGTGTGGTCGGACCGAACGGTGCCGGTAAGTCGACCGTTCTGAAGATCATGGCGGGGTTGGAGCAGCCGTCGAACGGGGACGCCTTCCTGTCTCCCGGTTACACCGTCGGCATCCTGCTCCAGGAGCCCCCGCTCAACGAGGAGAAGACCGTCCTGGAGAACGTCCAGGAGGGTGTCGCCGAGGTCAAGGGCAAGCTCGACCGGTTCAACGAGATCGCCGAGCAGATGGCGACCGACTACTCGGACGCGCTGCTGGAGGAGATGGGCAAGCTCCAGGAGGAGCTGGACCACGCCAACGCCTGGGACCTCGACGCCCAGCTGGAGCAGGCCATGGACGCGCTGGGCTGCCCGCCCGGCGACTGGCCCGTGGTCAACCTGTCCGGTGGTGAGAAGCGGCGTGTGGCGCTGTGCAAGCTGCTGCTGGAGGCCCCCGACCTGCTGCTGCTCGACGAGCCCACCAACCACCTCGACGCCGAGTCGGTGAACTGGCTGGAGCAGCACCTCGCCAAGTACGAGGGCACCGTCGTGGCCGTCACCCACGACCGGTACTTCCTGGACAACGTCGCCGGCTGGATCTGCGAGGTCGACCGCGGCCGCCTGCACGGCTACGAGGGCAACTACTCCAAGTACCTGGAGACCAAGGCCACCCGCCTCAAGGTCGAGGGCCAGAAGGACGCCAAGCGGCAGAAGCGCCTCAAGGACGAGCTGGAGTGGGTGCGCTCCAACGCCAAGGGACGCCAGGCCAAGTCCAAGGCCCGCCTCGCGCGGTACGAGGAGATGGCCGCCGAGGCCGACAAGATGCGGAAGCTGGACTTCGAGGAGATCCAGATCCCGCCGGGCCCGCGCCTCGGCAACGTCGTCGTCGAGGTGAACAACCTCAGCAAGGCCTTCGGGGAGAAGGTCCTCATCGACGACCTCTCCTTCACGCTGCCGCGCAACGGCATCGTCGGGGTCATCGGGCCCAACGGCGCCGGCAAGACCACCCTGTTCAAGATGATCCAGGGCCTCGAGGAGCCGGACTCCGGCGAGATCAAGGTCGGCGACACGGTCAAGATCTCCTACGTCGACCAGAGCCGCGAGCACATCGACCCGAAGAAGACGCTGTGGGCCGTCGTCTCCGACGAGCTGGACTACATCAACGTCGGACAGGTCGAGATGCCCTCCCGCGCCTACGTGTCCGCCTTCGGGTTCAAGGGGCCGGACCAGCAGAAGGCGGCCGGCGTCCTCTCCGGCGGTGAGCGCAACCGCCTGAACCTCGCGCTCACCCTCAAGCAGGGCGGCAACCTGCTGCTCCTCGACGAGCCGACCAACGACCTCGACGTCGAGACGCTCTCCAGCCTGGAGAACGCGCTGCTCGAGTTCCCCGGGTGCGCCGTGGTCGTCTCCCACGACCGGTGGTTCCTGGACCGGGTCGCCACCCACATCCTCGCCTACGAGGGTGAGTCCAAGTGGTTCTGGTTCGAGGGCAACTTCGAGTCGTACGAGAAGAACAAGGTCGAGCGGCTCGGCGCCGACGCCGCCCGCCCGCACCGCGCCACCTACAAGAAGCTGACCCGGGGCTGATCTTGCGGCACATCTACCGCTGCCCACTGCGCTGGGCGGACATGGACGCGTACGGCCACGTCAACAACGTGGTCTTCCTCCGCTACCTGGAGGAGGCCCGTATCGACTTCCTGTTCCGCCCGGAGAAGGACTTCAAGCAGGGGTCCGTGGTGGCACGCCATGAGATCGACTACAAGCGGCAGCTCGTCCACCGGCACCACCCGGTCGACATCGAGCTGTGGGTAACGGAGATCAGGGCCGCCTCCTTCACCCTCACCTACGAGGTCAAGGACGGGGACGAGATCTACGTCCGCGCCTCCACGGTGATCGTGCCGTTCGACTTCGAGGCGCAGCGGCCCCGGCGGCTCACCGCCGAGGAGCGGGAGTTCCTCCGGGAGTACACCGACGCCAAGGAGGAGGCCGTCGCCGCATGACGGTGCTCCACCTCGCCGACGAAGGGGAGGCCGCGGATCTCGCGGCCTTCCTCTCCCGGCTGCTCCACTACGACCGTTCCGCCGCGGTACGCCTCCAGGCGGCCGGCACCGCCCTGGCCGTCTTCGGGCGGCCGCCCTCCTTCGAGGTGCTGGCCGTGCGCGCGGTACGGCTGGCCAAGCCGTACGAGAACGGGCTCGACGCCACTCTCGACGTGACCGTCTCCGCCGGTGAGCTGCTGGAGACCGTGGACGAGCGGACGGCCACCTCCGGCGTGCCGGACACGGTGACCGGGCCGCCCTGGGCCGGGGTGCTGCCCCCGCGCGGGGGCTGGCGGACCGAGGTGGGACTGCCCGCTCCGGACGCGCTGCGCGCGCTGGTCGCCGCCGCGGTGGCGGAGTTCCGCACGCGGACGGGCGAGCTGGCCCCCGAGGCCCGTACGCGGGCCGAGCTGGACCGGGTCGGGCGGGAGATCTGGTCCCGGAGCGTCGGGGACACCGGGCTGCCGGTGCGGGCCGTGCACGCGGCCCAGTCGCTCGGGTTCCTGCGGCCGCGCGGAGCACCGGCCTCCGGTTCCGGTTCCGGCGAGGACGCGCCGAAGCTGCTGTCCTCCGGTGCGTGGCTGCGGCTGCGCACGCCCTTCGGGTCCGTCGCGCTGCGGCGGGCGGGGACCGGAGCCCTGGGCATCAGCGTGCGCTGAGGCCGTCCGGGCCGCCGCTCAGTGCTGTGGCTCGCTGTCGTCCGGCCGTACGGCGATGTGGTCCGACTCCAGTTCCAGGGCGACGCGGTCGCGCATGCCGAGGGCCGCGGTGTAGTCGGCGGGCAGCTGGAGCCGGCCGGCCCGGTCCAGCATGGCGTACTCGCGGGCCACCACCGTCTCGTGGCCGGTCTCCGCGTCCACCTCGCTGCGGCGCAGCACCTCCGTGGAGGTGCGGCCGTCGCGGATGGCGACGGTGCGGCGGACCTCACCGGCCACCGCCTGGTCGTGGGTCACGATGACGACCGTGGTGCCCAACTGCTCGTTCGCCGTACGGAACGCGGCGAAGATCTGTTCCGCGGTGTGGGAGTCCAGCTCGCCCGTCGGCTCGTCCGCGAGCAGCACGGACGGGTCGCTCGCGAGGGCCACGGCGATGGCGACCCGCTGCTGCTGCCCGCCGGACAGCTCCCGTGGGCGCCGGTCGCGGCAGTCCGCGACGCCCATCAGGTCCAGGAGTTCCAGCGCGCGCTCGGTGCGTGCCGCCCGGCGTCCGCCGGTGCCGGCCAGCTGCATGGGCAGCGCCACGTTCTGCGCGGCCGTCAGGTACGGCATCAGGTTCCGGGACGTCTGCTGCCACACGAAGCCGACCACCGTGCGGCGGTAGGCCAGGCGGTCCTTCGCCGTCATCGTGAGCAGGTCGCGCCCCGCGACCCGGGCCGCCCCGGCGGTCGGTGTGTCCAGACCGGCCAGGATGTTCATCAGCGTGGACTTGCCGCTGCCCGAGGCGCCGACCAGCGCCATCAGCTCGCCCTCCCGGACCAGCAGGTCGAGTCCCTGGAGGGCCTGCACCTCCACCCCGTCCGCGCTGAAGATCCGTACCAGGCGGTCGCAGGTGATCAGGGCGTCGTGGCCGTACGCGGGCCGGTCCCGGGACGCCGCGACGCGGTCGGCCAGGTCCGCGAGGGTGGGGTCGGTCGTCATCGGGTCTCCTCCGTGTCTGCGTCCGCGGTCCGCCGCGTCGTCGGCCGGGCCTTCACCGGGCGTCACCCGCCCGGAGCTCCGCCACCGCTCCGCGCCGGCCCGACCACCATGCCTGGAGCGCCGCCACCCCCACCGTCAGGACCAGCACCGCCACCGCCGGGACGGCCAGCGACCAGGGGTCGGCGCTCAGTTCCGCGCGCCCCGCCGGGGACGTCGCTGCCGACACCGCGATGGTCGTCAGGTCGATGCCGGGGGAGAGGAGCCGGACGGCCGCCCAGCCGGTCAGGATGCCGCCCAGTGCCGCGGGCAGGGCCTGTGGGAGGGACTCCAGGACGAGCAGGCGGCGGCCCTGGGCGCGGGTGAGGCCCATGGTGCGCAGCCGGGCGAGGAGCGCGGCGCGTTCGGGCGCGGTGCCGGCCAGGGACAGCAGCAGGGCCAGGGCGGCGTAGCCGGCGGCGGCGGCCACGGCGGCCGTGTAGATGTGCTCCGCGCCGGACTGCAGCGGCGAGTCCACGTACCTGCCGCGCTCCTCGGACCGCAGCTCGACGGTGCCGGCGTCGTCCGCCGCCCGGTGCACCGCGCCCGCGTCCAGGTCGTCGCCGGTGAGCAGCAGGACGTTCGGCCGGACGGCCCCGGCCGGCAGCCCGGCCCGGTCCACGACGAGGAAGTCGTCGCCGGTCACGGCGGGGGTGTGGTCGCGGACCAGCACGATCCGCAGTGTGGCGACGCTGCCGTCGGCCACGCGCACCTGGAAGGTGTCGTTGCCGAACCGTTCGGCGACCGTCGGCGAGGCCAGCGCGGGCAGCACGGCGTCCTCGGAGCCGCCCTCGGCGCCGTCCGGCCGCGTCAGCTTCCCCGCGGGGAACGCGCCGAGGTCCGTCCGCCCGGCCAGCGCCGCGTAGTCGCCGGGGTCCACCGTCGCGAGCGGCAGCGACTGGCGGCCGTCGTTCGTCCTGGCCTGGTAGTCGAGGCCGACCTCGGTGACCTCCCGCACCCCGGGCGCCTTCCCGAGCCGGCCGGACAGCCCGGCGGGCAGCGCGGCCTCCGCCTCCACCCGGCCGTCGGCGCCGACGGAGAGCAGCGCCGCCCGGTCGCGCGCGTCGGCGACGCCGCTGAGGACCGAGCCGCCGAACGCCGCCACGGTGAACGCCGTCAGCAGCGCGAGCAGGGGCAGTACGGCGGAGGCGGAGCCGCGCCCGGCCCGGGCCAGCGCGAGCGGTCCGACGGCACCCCGCAGTCGCCGGGCCGGGCGGGCCAGCCCGCGCAGCGGCAGCGGATACAGCCGCACCAGCACCAGCGCGGCGATCACCCCGACCAGCACCGGAGCCATCGCCACCAGGTCACCGGCGCCGTTCGTAGCCCCGCGCCGGCGCAGCATCTCGACCGCGCCGAGGGCGAGGACCACGACGGTCAGTTCGGCGACCGTACGGCGCCGGGAGGCGCGCGGGGAGACCGCGTCCCGGCGGCCGTCGTGGACCCGTACGGCGTGGTGCGCGGCGGCGGCCCGCAGCGGCAGCGCCAGGCAGGCCACGGCGGTGACCGCGACGGCGGCCCAGAGCGCGGGGAGCAGCCGGCCGCCGGGCAGCGCGAGCAGGGCCACGGCGCATCCGAGGGCGCCCGCGGGCACCGCGACGACCGCCGTCTCGGCCAGCAGCCGGCCGATCAGGCCCCGTACGGAGGCGCCGCGGGCCCGCAGCAGGGCCAGTTCGGCGCGGCGCCGTTCGGTGGCCAGGCCGCCCGCCATCAGCAGGACGACCGCGGCGACCGTGCCCGCGCCCGAGGCGGCGACGACGATCAGCGGGCCGATGTCGCCGCGGAGTTCCTCGTACGTGGTGAAGGCCGAGTCGAGTCCGGTCGCGACGTCGGTGAGCGGGCTGATCGACGAGTGCAGCTTCTCCAGACCGGGACCGGACTCCAGGGAGGCCACGGCGGAGGCGAGTTCGTCGAGGTCGCGGCTGTGCAGGGCGTCCGGGTCCGGGGTCAGGTGCCAGTAGCGGACCGTGGGGGTCGTGCTCAGCAGCGCGGGGGCCGCCTCGGGGGCGAGCAGCAGGCCGCCGACCCAGTAGCTGGGGTTGGACGCTCCCATCGGTCCCGGCGTGCGCCGCAGGGAGGGGGTGCGCAGCAGGGAGTCGACGGACCAGTAGGGGCTGTCGGGTTCCTCGGGAGTGACGATGCCGGTGACGCGGACGGTGAGGCCCTGGCGGCCGGGCAGGTGGATGACCGAGCCCGCCTCGATGTGCAGGGTCCGGGCCGTCTCCTCGGTCACCGCGGCCTGCACCTCGGAGGTCGAGGCGGTCGCCTCCTTGCCGGGGACCTCGGGCAGCCGGCCGGAGCGCAGCCGGGTGTGGTCGGCGAGACCGTGCGGGGCGGCGAGGAGCATCTCCGCGGGGAGGCCGTCGGGCCGGGGCAGCCACTTGTCCGGCGAGGGCAGGGTCTCGGTGGTGCGGACGCCGTAGGAGGAGCGCTTCTCGTCGATGACGAGCGGACGCTCGACCGTGCCGAGGGCGGACTCGTAGAGGCTGGTGAGGCGTTCGGGCCGGACGCTGTCCTCCGCGTGGGCCACCTCTCCGTCGAGGTCGGGCCCGGCGGTCACCAGGATGCTGCTCTCGTCGACCGGGGCGTGCTCGACGGCCTGGCGCAGACCGGCGTCCGTGTACCGGTCCAGCGCCCGGGGGAACGCGGCGGCCAGACACGCGGTCAGCGCCACCAGCACCGCCAGCGCCACGGCGGCGCCGGGCGCGGCCCGCAGCCGGGTACGCACCCAGGGCGCGGTCACGGGGTTCACCGGCCGGTACCTCCCTGTCCTTCGGGGGTCGCCGTCGTGCGGGTGGAGTGCGGTGCCCGTGCGGTGGCGGTCGTCGGCGTGGTCGTCCCGGACGGGGACGGCGGGGTCGTCGTCGCGGGCGCCGGCGGGGTGGTCCGGTGGCGCGGGCGGGTGGGGGTCCGGGGCGCGGTCACGGGGTTCACCGGCCGGTACCTCCGTCCTTGAGGGTCACCGTCGTGTCGGTGCGGCGCAGGGCCAGTGCCGCGGTGACCAGGAGCGGGACGACGGCCATGCCGGCCAGCAGCAGGGCGATGCGGTCGCCCGGCAGGGACACGTGGACGTCCGGCACGGGGCGGGTGGCCTGCGGGGTCAGTACGGTCAGCGGGATCACCGCCCGGGTCAGGACCGCGCCCAGGGCGGCGCCGGTCAGCAGGGCCAGGCCGGTCAGCACGCCCTGCTCGGCGGCGACCGTGCGGGCCAGCCGGCGGCGCGAGGCGCCCAGGGCGCGCAGTACGGAGAACTCGGTGCCGCGCTCGCGCAGCGACCCGGCCGCGCTCACCGCGAAGCCGACCGCGGCGAGCGCCGCCGCCACCAGGGTCGCCGCGGCGAACGCCGCCCCGGGACCGGCGCCGAACGGGTCGTCACGCAGCCGCTTGGCGACCTCGTCGCGGACCAGGACCTGGGCCGGCGCGGTGTCCGGGAACGCCCGCAGGCCGGCCGCCGCCTCGTCGGTCTTCCCGGGCCCGGTCCGCAGCCACCACTCGGTGGGCGCGACGGCGGCGCCGTACTTGCCCTGCAACTGCCGGTTGACCGCCGGCAGGTCGACCAGCAGGGCGCCGCCGAACTGCGCCGAGGGGGTCTCGGGACCGGTGCCCGGCAGCTCGCGCACCGAGCGGACGATCCGCACCGGGACGTCGTGGCCGCCGATCAGCACCGGGACGCGCTGCCCGGTGCGGGCGCCCGAGGAGTCGAGGAAGCGGTCGGTGGCCACGGCGGTCACCTCGGCCGGCTTCGGCTGCGCGACCCGCAATCGCACGGACAGCGTGGTGATCTTCCAGCCGGCCTCCGAGCGGCCCGTGGCGTACTCGACGGCGAGCGGACCCGAGCCGAGCACACGCGGCTCGGAGGGGGCGCCGCCCGGGACCGGTGCTGCCGGCGGCGGCGCCAGTTCCGAACCGGCCGTCCAGGCGCCGGGCAGCGGGACCGGGCGTACGGTCCCGTCGGCGGCCGTGGCCGTCACCCGCCGTACGGTCAGCCGGTGTTCCTCGCCCCGGCCGCCGGGCTGGACCACCGTGGACTCGACGCCGGTCAGGGTGAGCGGACCGGCGGAGACGTCCAGGCCGAGCGTGTGCTCCCGGCCGTCGGCGGCCAGCGAACCGGCCTCCAGCCGGTACGGGGTGCCCCAGCGGTCCTCGACGGTGACCGCCACGTCCGCCGACTGGGAGCCGGCCGGGGCCGGGCCGGCGCCGCGGACGGTCAGGGTCGCCGCCAGCGCGAGGCGGGCCGTGCCCGCCGGGATCCTCGCGCCCTTCGACGGCTGACCCGGCGCCATCCCGGACAGCAGCGCCCCCGGCGACTCGTCGGCCAGGTCCGGCCGCATCAGCATCAGACCCGCCGCGTGCGAGGTGTCCAGCGCGAGCACCGTCGCCGTCCGGTCGCCGGACAGGGAGACCTCGGACCGGGCCACGGGGGCGACCTCCGCCACCCCCGGGACGCCCGCGACCAGGTCGGTGCGGCCCGGGCCCGGCGTTCCCGAGGCCTGCACCCGGACCGGCGCCCCGGTACGGAAGTCGGCCTGGTCGTCCTGCGAGCGGGACCACGAGGCGCCCTGCCCGATCGCCATCGTGCCCAGCGCCACGGCGAGCACCAGCAGCAGCACCGGACCCGCCCCGCGCATCGGACGGCGGCTCAGCTGCCAGCCCGCCAGCGCCGCCGCGAGACCGCGCCCGCTCGCCGCCCGGCGCTCCGCGAGCCGCGCCACCAGCGGCAGCAGCCGCAGCGCCAGCACCGTCCCGGCGAGCAGGGCCAGCGTGGGCGTCGCCACGAACAGCGGATCGACCCCCAGGCCGCCCGCGCCGTCGGCCTCGCCCGTCCCGGCGGCGGAGGAGGTCTGCTGGTCCAGCTGCCAGTAGGCGATACCGGCGATCACCAGCAGACCCACGTCGGCGCCGGCCCGCAGCCAGCCCGGCAGCGCCCGGGGCCGTCCGCCGGCCTCCGGCGCGAGGGTCAGCGCGGGCAGCGTCACGGCCAGCGTGCACCCGAGCGCCGCGACCGCCGCCACCAGCCACACCGTGCCGCCGCCACCGGCCGCCGGTTCCCAGCCGAGCCCGATCCGGGCCAGCGCCCCGTGCCCGGCCAGCAGCCGGACCAGCGGCCCGGCCAGCAGCGGCGCGCAGACCAGCGCGGGCACGGCCAGCAGCAGCGCCTCCAGCGCCGAGCCCGCCGCCAGCCGGGCCCGGGAGGCGCCGCGCGCCCGCAGCAGCCGCAGCTCGCCCGCCCGCTCCGCGCTCAGCAGCCGTGCCACCAGCAGCAGCGCCCCGCCCGCGAGCAGCACCAGCTGCAAGGCGATCACCAGGAGGGTGGAACGGGAGACCTCCAGCGAACGGTCGAGACGCTCCAGGATCGTCGGCAGCTCGGTGGTCGCCGCGGTGGTGCCACTGAGCACCTGCTGCTCGCGCAGCCACGCCAGGCCGCCCCGGGCCGCCTCCCCGAGGGCCTGCGTCCGTCCGGTCGTCAGCGAGGAGTAGTCCGCCGTCACCAGCCACCCGGAGGACCCCGCGCTCACCCGCCCACCGCTCAGCGCACCGGGCGGGGCGAGCAGCGGCCCGTACGTCGTGAAGCCGCCCTGCTGGAGGCCGCGCCCGGCCAGGTCGTCCAGGCGCCAGTACGGTGACCCCGCGTCGACCGGCCGGTACAGGCCGCTCACCACGATGTCGACGGCCGGGCCGTCGAGCCGGTCGGTGAGGGTGAGCCGGTCGCCGGTACCGACGCCGATGCGTTCGGCGGCGGCCACCGGCACCGCCACCTCGACGGCGCCGTCGGCGTCCCCGCCCGCGCCCTCGCCTCCGTTCGCGGGCATCCGGCCCTCGTCGATGCGGACCTGCGCCGGGTCGAGCGCCGCGAAGAACGTCAGATCGGGGTCGCCGGACCGCTCGGTGGGCGGCCGCAGGGAGCCGGGCAGCGCGTACGGGCCCGAGCGCACCAGGGTCCGTACGGTACGCGGCAGGCCCTCGAAGGTCTTGGCGGCGCCCTCGCGCACGGTGGCGCCGGCGGCCGACCGCTGCTCGGCGGGTACGTCGGCCTTCACGACCAGCGCGGCGTCCGCCCCGGTGCGCGGGTCGGCGAGGGCGTGCCGCAGGGCCGCGTCGCCGATGGCGCCCGAGTAGGCGGTCAGGGTGGCCAGCACCGTGGTGGTCAGCAGGACGGTGAGCAGGGCCGCGGCCAGCAGCAGGCGGTGCGCCCGCGCACGCAGCAGCACGAACCCGACGAGCCCCCCGTACCCTGCCACCCGGCCCCCCGCCGCTGTTGTCCAGACCTCTCCCGGATGTTGTCAGAGGTGGAGGTGCGGAAGTAAGCGCTCGGGAGGTGTACTTGACCGGATCGTGACCGGATTCCGGCGTCGGCTGACCGGAATGCGCCCGTCAGCCAGTCAACCCTGTCAGCCGGTCCGGTATCAGCCCTGGGTGTTGATCATCGAGGCCGCCGCGTACGTCAGGTACTTCCACAGCGTCTGCTCGTGCTCCTCCGAGAGGCCCAGCTCGTCGAGCGCGACCCGCATGTGCTTCAGCCAGGCGTCGTGCGCGGCCCGGTCGACGGCGAAGGGCGCGTGCCGCATCCGCAGCCGCGGATGGCCGCGGTTGTCGCTGTACGTCGTCGGGCCGCCCCAGTACTGCATGAGGAACAGCGCGAAGCGGTCCTCGGCCGGGCCGAGGTCCTCCTCCGGGTACATCGGCCGCAGGATCGGGTCCTCGGCGACCCCCTCGTAGAAACGGTGGACGAGCCGGCGGAAGGTCTCCTCCCCGCCGACCTGCTCGTAGAAGGTCTGCTCCTGAAGCGTGCCGCGCCGAATCTCGTTCACGCCGTCCATGGTCTCAGACAGGGGGGCATAGGACTCAAGACCTAGGACCGCTCCGGGACCCTGCCCGCCGTGCGCCCGGCCCGTACTGTGGACGCATGGGCGGGTACGAGGACCTGGACAGCCTCGCCGCCTCCGCGCGGGCGGAGCTGGTGCGGGAGATCGAGCTGAGCGGCGCCTGGGCGGCCGACCCGGTGTGGCGGGAGGCGTTCCGGGAGGTCCCGCGCCACCTGTTCGTGCCGTACTACTACGTCGGCGTCCGGGGTGGCTACGAACGCCGGTGGGGCGAGGACCCCGACCCCGGCGCCCGCGAGCGCTGGGTGCGCGGCGCGTACGCCGACGCCCCGCTGGCGACCCGGATGCGCGACGGCGAACTGCTCTCGTCCAGCAGCCAGCCCTCGCTGATGGCGATGATGCTGGTGGAGCTGGACGTGCGGGACGGCGACCGGGTCCTGGAGATCGGCGCCGGCACCGGCTACAACGCCGCCCTGCTCGCCCACCGCCTGGGCGACGACGACCTGGTCACCACCGTCGACCTGGAGCCCGAGATCACCGAGTCGGCCCGCCGGCACCTGGACACCGCCGGGTACCACCCGGCCGTCGTCACGGGCGACGGCGCCCGCGGCGTCCCCGAGCGCGCCCCCTACGACCGGATCCTCGCCACCTGCACGCTGCCCTCGGTACCGCGCGCCTGGCTCGCCCAGTGCCGTCCCGGTGGCCGGATCCTGACCCCGCTGGCCACCGGCCTCGTCGTCCTCACCGTCCGCGACGCAGGGCACGCCGAGGGGCGCTTCCTGCACACGCCCGCGTACTTCGTGCCGCTGCGCGGCGCGGACCGCGCCGAGCCCGAGACGCCGGGACTGGGCGGCGTACCGCGCCGGGCCCGCGAGAACGACCGGTTCCGCTTCCTGCTGGCGCTGAGCCGGGGCGGACTCGACCCGCAGGAGGCGTACGCGCTCTGGGACCGCGAGGACGCCCCGGGCCGCGAGCGCTACGGCATCACCGTCAGCGGCGAACGGGCCTGGGCGTGGCTGGACGACCCCGAGGGCCCCTACGCCTGGCCGTTCGCCTGACGGTGCGTGCCGCGCCTAGCCCCGGCGGATCGTGATCGTCGTCCAGGCGCCCACGTGCACCCGGTCGCCGTCCTGGAGCGGCACCGGTACGAAGGGCTGGATCGGCTCCTCGCCGCCGTTGACCGTGGTGCCGTTCGTCGAGTTCTGGTCGACGACCGCCCAGCTGCCGTCCGGCTGCTGCACCAGCACCGCGTGCTGGTGCGAGACGCCCGGGTCCTCCGGCGGCACGGCCAGATCGATGTCCGGGGTGTCGCCGGTGGAGTGCCGGCGGCGGCCGATGGTGATCTGGTTGCCGGTGAGCGTGCGCTGCTGCTCGGGCGAGTACGCGGGCAGGTTCAGGCCCGCGGCCTCGGGACCGGAGCGCTGCATCATCGCCATGAAGTACTCGCGGTCCGGACCGATCGTCGCCGACCAGGTCGTCGGCTGCTGGGGCCGCTGCGGCTGCTGCGGGAAGCCCGGTCCGGGGCCGGGCGGTGCCTGGGTGGCGCCGGGCTGCGGGTAGCCGTAGCCGCCGCCCTGGGCCGGGCCCCGGCCGTTCGGCCCGCCGGGGCCCGCCGGGCCGCCGGGGCCCCCCGGGCCGGTGGACGACGGCGGGGAGAGCACCCAGTCGTCGTCGCCGCCGAAGGACGGGCCGCCCTGCTGCGGGCGGTTGGTCTCCTGTGGGAAGGCGGGCGGGGCCGGAGGACCGGACTGGAACCCCTGCGGGGCGCCACCGGGGCCACCGGGGCCGCCGGGCGGGGGCCCGGGCGGCGGCGGAACCGGCCGCGAGGGATCGCCACCGAAACCGGGAGGGGCCGGGGGACCGGAGGGACCGCCCTGACCACCGGGACCGCCGGGACCGTTCGGGCCGCCGGGAGCGTGCGGGTTGGCGGGCCCGCCAGGGCCGCCGGGCCCACCGAAGCCGCCACCGGGTCCACCAGGACCATTGGGCCCACCAGGCCCACCCGGACCGCCGAAGCCGCCGGAGGGACCACCCGGGCCACCAGGCCCGCCGGGTCCACCGGGACCACCAGGCCTGCCAGGACCACTGGGGCTGTAGGGGCCGTTCGGACCGCCGGGGCCGCCCGAGGGGCCACCGGGGCCACCGGGGCCGCCAGGGCCACCGCGGCCCGACGGGTCGGCGCCGAAGGGCGGCGGACCCGGGGGGATCGGTTCTGCGGGACGGTTCATCTGGGACGGGCGGGAGCCCTGGTAGTCGTACGAGTCACCGCCGCCGTACGACGGACCGGCCTGAGGCGGCTGGAAGTGCGGCGCCGGGCCGCCGGAGGCCGGCGGGCGCGGGGCGGCCGGGGTGTACGAGGTGGCGGTGTTGGTCAGGAAGTTCCACCGGCACTCCTCGCAGAACGGCGCACCGCCCTCACGCGGCGTGCGGCACTGCGGGCACAACTGCGGCTCGCCGCCGGGACCGCCGGGACCGCCCGGCCCACCCTGCCCAGCCGGACCGGCGGGCGGAGGGAAGCCGTAGCCGCCGCCGGGCGGCGGGGGCGGCGGAGGGGGCGGCACGGCACCGGCCATGCGGTGACCGCAGACCTCGCACCAGTCGTCGGAACCCGACTGGTGTCCGTTCGGGCAGGTCGGCATGTCGGAGCTTCCCTCTCTTGCGGGCGTGTCGCGCGGTTGTTGTGCGTCACTTCTTTACACGAACTGTCTTGGTCGACCGGGTCTCGAGAGTCATCTCGTCGGCCTCCTCGACCTTCGCTTTCAGTCGCACAGTACCTGCCGCCGCGTCCACTACGTCCACCACCTTCGCAAGCAGTTTCGCCGTATCGGCGTTTCCGGAGGCTCCGGCGAGCTGAACCGCGCGGCCCAGTTTGGCCGTTGCTCCGTCGATGTCTCCCGCTTTGCGCAGATCCAGCCCTTGCTGGATGGCTTGTGCCAGTTCGGCCTGCCCGGTGTAGTGGGCGACTTGCGGGTTGATCGACGTGGAGGCCGTCATGTCGTCCGTCCACACGGCCCGTACGAGACCCTGCGCGCCGAGGTTCTGGACGGACCCGTCGGGCTCCGGGATGACCAGCGAGACGCGGGCGGCCAGCATCTCCTGGCCGATGCCCGCGGCCGGTACCTCCACGCAGACGTGGTAGTCACGGGACTCGTCGCCCCAGGAACCGGTGGGGTAGTCGCCGGCCCGCGGTCCCGCCTCGGTGCGCCGGCCGGTCAGCTCCTCGACCGTAGGGGCGACCTGCTTGACGAACTTCACCGTGGTGCCGACCGGGGTCCACAGGCGCAGCGCGACGTCCGCGACCTCCTTGCCCATGGCCGTCTCCATCATCCGCGTGAAGTCGGCGGCCAGGCCCGCCGGATCGGCGACGATGTCGGCGGTGCCGAGCAGGGCGGAGGCGATCCCTGTGACTTCTTTCACTTCCCAGTCGGTGCCCACGCCACGGGCGTCGCAGGTGAATCGCCCCGCGCAGGCGTCGAGCGCGGCCCTGAGGTCCTCGGGCGACTCGTGCTCGTTGCGGCCGTCGGTGAGCAGGATGCCGTGCCGGATGGCGACGTCCGCGGTGGACAGCAGCCGGTCGGCCAGCCGCAGCCAGGTGCCGATGGCGGTGCCGCCGCCCGCACCGAGTCCGCGCAGCGCCTGCTTGGCCTGCGCCCGGGTGGTGGCGTCGGCGACCGCGAGCCGGCCGCCGCCCGGGTAGACCTCCTTGGCCACGTGCGTGCCGCCGACCACGGCGAAGTGCACGCCGTCGCGCAGGGTGTCGATCGCGGCGGACGTGGCGTCGCGGGCGTTGCGCATCTTGGTCGGCGGGTAGTCCATCGAGCCCGAGCAGTCGACCATCAGCGCCACGGCGGCGGACGGGCCCTGACCGGGCGAGTACAGGTGGGGCGCGGCGACCGCGCTCCCGACCGTGCCGCCGCCGGTCGCGGTGACCGTGACGATGGCGTTGACCTCACGGCCGCCCTCGGGCAGGTACTCGTTCTGGTAGACGTCCACCGCGAACTGCGGCACGTTCGACTTCGAGAAATTGGCCATGCCGGATCGCATCCCCCTCTACGTCCCCACAGCGGTGGGGGTCTTGGCTTGCTGGCGCGGACCGCCCCCTGCGGTCCGCGAGGCCGCCCCTCCACCCGTGTCCGTGCGGGGGCCTCAGGCCGATCCTGCCCCCTGCGGCGGGGCCGGGAACGGCAGGAGGGCCACTGTTACGTTGTCGTGGCCCCCGCCGTCCAGGGCGTGACCGACCAGGACGCGGGCGCCGTGCAGCGGGCGGGCGGCCGCGTCCAGGGGCATCGCCTCGGCCATCTCCTCGGCGGACTCCGCGTAGTTCCACAGGCCGTCCGTGCAGACCACGACCACACCGGCGCGGTCCGGCTTGAAGGACGCGGTGTGCGGCTCCAGTTCGTAGGCGTCGGCGCCCAGCCAGCCGGTGATCGCGTGGGCGCGCTCGTCGGCGTAGGCCTCCGCCTCGCTCATCAGACCGGCGGCGACCATCTGCGCGGCCCACGAGTCGTCCTCGGTGAGCCGGGCGGGCGGGGTGGTGCGGTCCGCCGGGACCCAGTAGACGCGGCTGTCGCCGACCCAGCCGACGACCAGCAGGCCCGCGGTGACCACGGCACCGACCAGGGTGCAGGCGGGCGCGTTCTGGTGCGGGGCCTGCTCGCGGGCGGTGGCGGGCTCGTCGGCCAGCGCGTTGACGGCCTGCGAGGCGGCGAGGATGGCGTCGTGCATGGCCTGCTGCGGATGCGTGCCGCGCGGCAGGGCGCCGAGCAGCGACTCGCCGGCCGCCCGGGACGCGGCGAGGGAGGCGTCGTCGGGGCGGGTCGCCGAGGACACGCCGTCGCAGACGATCGCCACGGAGGCGGGGGCCCCGTCGGGCAGCGCGGTGCAGCCCACCGAGAACGCGTCCTCGTTGCGGTGGTGGCGCAGGCCGCGGTCGCTGACGGCCGCCACGGGACCCGACTCCTGCTCCATGTGGTCGCGTTCGCGGGGCTGGGCGTGCCCGCAGTTCTCGCAGTAGCCGTCGTCGTCGACCCGGCCCGCGCGGCAGGCCACGCAGGCCTTCTCGGCCGCGGCCGGAGCGGCGGGAGCGAACTGGGGCGGAACCGCGGGCGGTTCGGGCGCCGGGGCCTGTTCCGCGGTCAGCCGCGGGTCGGGCGCCTGCAAAGGGTACTCGTCGGGCTCGCCCGGCCGGTCGAACCGCACCCCGGGCGCGGACGACCCGGCCGGAGCCGCCGGAGCCGAGGGCGGCGCCGCGGGCGGGGGCGGCGGGGGCGATGGCAGCAGCGGGGAGCCGCCCGAGTCGGTACCCGGCAGTTCGGCGGCCGCGTGCACCGGGGCGGGACGGCCGTGGCCGTCCGAGTCCCGGGCCACCGGCCAGTCCACGCCGTCCGGCGCGGGCACCGCGCCGTTGACGGCGAGCGTCGGGCTGTCCTCGGGCCGCGCGGGCACGACGGACAGGTCGTATCCGCACGCACCGCAGAAACGGTCACCCGACTCGAGGGGTTCCTCGCAGCTCGGGCACTTCGACACAGCGGCCTGCTGGGGCATCTGCGACATCAACTACACCCACGTTCGGGGGCGGTAACGATTGGCACGTTCCACCAGGTCGATCCTCTCCTCGCCGCCCCGCGCCAGCCGGGCCAGCGTGCGGTACGAACGCTCCAGGCCGAAGCGCAGGCCGCGTTCGTCCAGGCCGCTGCCGAGCAGCGTCCGTCCCCCGGCGGCGGGAGGGACGGAACCCCGACCTCCGGAGAGTACCCAGTCCAGCGCGCAACCGAGGACCTCGACCGACAGCTGCTCGCGCCGCGCCGGATCCAGACCGTACACGTCCAGCGCCTCGACCTGCCGCGCGGCGGCGATCAGATCGTCCAGGAACTCCAGGTCGCCCGCCGCCGCGGTGCGCTGCCGCAGCCGCGCCCGCACGGCCGCCACGCGCGCCGCGGTGCAGTGCACGGACGACTCCGGCACCGACTCCAACGTCCGTACGGCGGCGGCCCGGTCACCGGCGGCCAGCTGCACCCGGGCAAGACCGAACGCCGCGCTGACGTGGCTCGGGTCGGAGGACCACACCAGCCCGTAGTACTCGGCGGCGTTGTCGAGCTGCCCCAGCACCTCCGCGCACAGGCCGAGCGCCAGCTTGGGCGCGATCTCGCCGGGGAAGGCGTCGTAGACCGCGTCGAAGGCCAGCGCGGCGTCCTCGTGGGCGCCTGTCACCAGCGCGGCCAGACCGCGGTACCAGACCACCCGCCAGTCGTCGGGGCGCTCACCCTCCAAGGACCCCAGCGCCTCCAGCGCGCCGGACGCGTCGCCGGTCTCCAACCGGGCCCGGATCTGCCGCAGCCGGGTCTCGGCCGACGGCGCCGGGGCCGCGGCCAGCGCGGTCAGCAGCTCGGCCGGCGCGGACGCCATGAGGCCCGCCAGGAAGCCCGCGTTGGGGTCACCGGCGTCGACCCGGGGGACCGGCAGCGCCAGCGACGCGGTGGGCGCGTCGGCCCCCTTGACCAGGCCGCCGGACCCGGAGCCGAGACCGCCGACCGAGCTGACCGCACCCGGCAGCGAGGCGCTCGCGCCCCCGGACGCGGCCACCGGCGCACCCGCGCCGACCGGCGGTGCGTGCGCGACGGTCCCGCCCGGCGCACCCACGGCGGGGCCGGACGTGCCCGGCAGCGTGGGCGCGGCGCCCGGCCCGCCCGGCAGGGCCGCACCGGAGCCGCCCCGGCGTCCTCTCGGACTCGGCACCCTGGCCCCAAGCCGCGACACCTCGCCGTCCAGACGCGGGAACAGCTCCGTGTCCGTGACCCGGACCTCGGGCCCGAACAGGGTGGAGACGGCGGGCCTGGCGCGGCCCGTCTGGAGCGAGACCACCTCGCGCAGCACGCCCGTCAACTGCTCCGCCATCTCCTGCGCGGAGGCGAACCTGCGGGCCGGGTCCGGGTCGGTGGCCCGCACCAGCAGCCGGTAGAACGACTCGTAGTGCCGGAAGACCTCGATGCTGTCGGGGTCGGGCAGCGAGTCCGCGTAGACGGTGGTGTAGCCCTGGAAGTCGAACGACAGCACGGCGAGCGTCCGCCCGACCGTGTACAGGTCGGACGCCACCGACGGGCCGACGTCGGCGACCTCCGGGGCCTGGTAGCCCACCGTGCCGTAGATGGCGGACTCGTCGTCGTCCATGCGGCGCACCGCGCCCATGTCTATGAGCTTGAGCTGGTCCTCGGTCTGGATGGCGTTGTCGACCTTGAAGTCGCAGTACAGCAGCTTGCGGCTGTGCAGGTGGCCGAGCGCCTCCAGCGCCTCGATGCCGTACGCGCAGGCCTGCTCGACCGGCAGCGGGTCGCGCCGGCCCTGCGGGGAACGCCGGGCGTTGGCGATCTCCTTGAGCGACTTGCCGCCGACGTACTCCATGACGATGTAACCGTCGAGGGAGCCGGTGCGCTGGTCGAGGTGCTCGACGAAGTTGTAGATCCGCACGATGTTGGCGTGCTCGATCTCGGCGAGGAAGCGCCGCTCGGAGATCGCCGCCGCCATCGCGTCCTGGTCGCCCGTGTCCAGCAGGCCCTTGAGGACCACCCAGCGGTCGGAGACCGCCTTGTCGACGGCGAGGTAGACCCAGCCGAGGCCGCCGTGCGCGAGGCAGCCCACCACCTCGTACTGGCCGTGCACCACGTCCCCGGCCTTCAGCTTGGGCACGAACGAGTACGGGTGGCCGCACTTGGTGCAGAAGCCCTCCGTGCGGCCCGGCCGCTCGCCGCGCGCCCGCCCGACCGGCGCCCCGCAGTCCGAACGGGAGCAGAACCGCTTGCGCTCGGGCACCTCCGGGTGGTCCATCACCATCTCGCGCGGGTCGGGCCGCGGCACCGCCGGTACCTCGACGAGACCGACACCGAGGCGCCCGCGCCTGGTGGAACCCGCGCCCGAACCGGAGCTGCGCACCGACACCGAACGCCCCGTGGAGCGGCCCGAGACCGCCCGGGAGAGCCGGCCGGACACCGAGCGCCTGGACTTCGACGAGCGCGACGACTGGGACGACGTACGCGTACTGCGGGCGCTGGAGCGTGAGCTGCCGCTGCCCGGTGAACCGCGTGAGCCCCGGCCCGCGCCCCCGCCTCCGGTGACGCCGGTCGGCGCGGAGCCGAGCGCGCCGCCCGCCGCGACGACCGGCGCGAGACCGCACGTGTCGCAGTACAGCTCGCCGCCGCCCATGTCCTCGTAGGTCCCACCGCAGCCGGGACGCTGACACGTCCGCCCTGCCTCACTCATGACGCTGCCTCCCCCTCGTCCCTCATGCGCCGGGCCCCGTCCGGTCCATCGGTCCGCCCTGACCGGGCACGCGCCGTTCGGTGCCGAGCAGTTCGGCCGCCGCGTGCTGGTAGCGCAGCACGGCCTGTTCGGCGACGCGCAGGTCGCAGGGCGCGCTCCACAGCATGCGGCGCGCCCTCTCGTACTTCTCGGCCAGCTCGGGGTCCTCGGCGTGGCCCAGCCGGGCCATCTTCGCCTTGTACGCGTCGAGCCGGCCGCGCAGCTCGGCACGGACCGCGAGCGGCGCGGTGACCGCCGTCAACGACTCCCGGGCCCGCAGCAGTTCGTCCTCCGCCTTCTCCTCCAGGGACTCCAGGAGCGGCGACAGCCGGTGCCACTGGGCGTGCCTGCGGTACTCGGCGGCCGCCGCGAGCTGCTCCTGGAGCGCGATCGGCGGCCCGCCGACGACCGGCACCTCCGTCGCGGCGATCTTCGCCAGCACCTCGCCGCGCGCGGTACGGGCCTCGGCCAGCGTGCGGTCCGCGCGCGAGAGCACGTCCCGCAGCCGCACGATCCGCTGCTCGGCGTCCTGGCGCACGGCCAGCACCGCGTCGATCTCGCGGCGCACCTCCTCCAGGGCGCGCGCCTCCCGGTCGTACACCGTGGTGTCGGGACGGCCGCCGCCCGGTGCCGAACTGCCCTGGGAGGGCGTCCAGAAGGCCAGCGGGTCGGAGACCACCTGTTCCCGCAGCCGCGTCAGGGTGCGGGTGATCCGCTCCAGGTCGTCGCCGGCCGGGTGCTCGCCGGGGCGCACGCCCACGGAGTGGGCCAGCTTGCGGGTGCGCTGGAGCTCGGCGGCGAGTAGATCGATCCGCGCGGGCAGCGCCGACCACACCGCGTCGGCGGCGACCACCATGTCCAGGGAGGTCGCGTAGAGCTGGTTCATCCGGTCCACCAGCGTCACCAGCGAGTACCGCTCGCTGAGCCGGCCAGGGCCGCCGTTCGCGGTGGGCGCGTTGGCCGTGGCGGCGGCGCCGCCGGACACCGTGACGGCCTCGCCGCGCAGCAGTTCCGTCAGCTCCGCCAGGTCCTCGCGGCTGGACCAGCGGCGCCGGGAGCGGATCTCCCGGGCGGTGCGCAGCGCGCTCGTGTAGGCGTCGAAGTAGGTCCACAGCAGCGTGATCGACGCCTCCGCGGCACTCCAGCGCTCGGCGGTGACGCCGGTCAGCTCGGCGCCCTCCAGGAGTCTGCGCCCCGCGTGGTCCTGGAGGGCGAGGAGCGAGGTCTCGATCGCCTCGTGCTCCGCGCCGAGCCGCGCCAGCGCACGGTCCACCTCGTCCCGGTCCATCACCGGCCCGGTGGGTCCCGTGTCGCCCATCGATCACCTCTCGCCGTCGCGGACTTGCGTGTGCTCTGCCTTCGCCTGCGCCGCCTCAGCTCCTGCGCAGGTACCGCGGGGTCGGGGGCAGCGACTTCGCCGGGTCGTCCATGGTCTCCGACAGCCACTTCTCGTACGAGTGCTGCCACCCGTCGGCCCGGTCCGCGCGCCACTCCTCCAGGACCCGGTTGACCCGGCGTACCAGATCGTCGGCGTCCTTCTTCATCGCCACGCCGTAGTACTCGGTCGTGAAGTCGTCGCCCTTCAGCTCGACCGTCGGGTCCTGCGCGGCCTGGCTCGCGGCGAGGGCGCCGTCGGTGACCACCGCGTCCACCTCGCCGAGCTGGAGCCGCACCAGGCAGTCCAGTTGGTTGGGGACGGTGGTGCGCAGGTCGACGCCCTCGGCGAGGCTGCCGTCCTGCCGGCCCTGCTCCAGCGTGCTCAGCGCCGTCGAACCCGCCGCCGTGCAGATCTTCTTGCCGGCCAGCGTGCCGTCGTACCCCGTGATCTTCGAGGACTTGGGCGCCAGCACCTGCTGGCCGGTCCTGAAGTAGGGGGCGGAGAAGGCGACGTCCTCCAGCCGGTCGCAGTTGACGGTCATCGTGCGCACCACCATGTCGACCCGGCCGTCCTGGATCGCGGGGATGCGCTGGTCGGTGGGTATCGCCTTGAACTGCACCGCGTTCTCGTCGCCGAGAATGTCCTTCGCGATCCGGTGCGCCAGGTCGATGTCGAAGCCCTCCAGTTCGGCGTCGCCGCCGCTGTTCGGGTCGCGGTAGCCCCAGCGGTAGCTGTTCTGGTCGACGCCGACGATCAGCTTGCGCTTCTCGCCCTCGCGGGCGCGGATCGCGTCGATGGTGGGCCCGTCGTCCCCGGACGGGGCGAGGGTCTGCTTCTCCGGGTCCGTGCACTCCCTGGCGGCCCGCGCCTGGCTGCCGTGGGCGACGCCGTGGCCGTCGTCGTCCCCGCCGCCACCGCCCGTGCCGTGCCAGGGGACCATCGGCAGGAGCAGGGCCGCCAGCACGGCGAGGACGCAGGCGAAGGCCATCGCACCTACGCCGCCCCAGCCCTTCAGGCCGGTCCGCAACCGTCCCGCACGCATCCTCACGCCTCCTCTCACGGGTCCTGCCTCCACGGGCCTCGCGGGCTTCACGGGCACCCCTTCCCACCGGTCCGCCGGGTCCACACCCCGCCTCACCGGTACTCCGACAGCCTGCGGCCGATGCCTATGAGCGCGCCGGCCGCGCCCAGCGCGGCGAGCACGCCCGCGCCCTGGGGCAGGTAGCCCATGGCGTCCAGGCCGTCGCCCGCCGCCTGCTCGAACTCCGCCTTCTCGTGCTTCAGGGCGGTGGCGAGGGCCTCGTCGACGCCGTCGAAGCACTCCACCGTGGCGCCGTCGCCGCCGATCACCAGGTTCAGCGCCTGCTGGTAGTTGCCGTTCTCGTCCTGCGTACGGGCCGAGGTGTGGCGCTTCTTCCACTCCGCCATGTCGCCGTTCGCCGTGTCGACCGGCTGTTCGCCCGCCTTGTCGTCGGCGAGGCGCGCGGCCTCGGCCAGCGCCTTGCCGAGGCCGTCCATGTTCTTGCCGAAGGCCAGGTCGTAGGAGTCGTACGTCGTGTCGCCCACCTTGGTCGTCTCCGCGCCGCGGGAGACCAGGGTCAGGTTCTCGTTGCCCCTCGCCTTGAGGGAGGCGATGCGGGCCTCGTTCAGCGCGTTGAGGGAGCGCACGCCGTGCTCGTAGGAGTCGGTCAGGTTCGACCGCGCGACGCTGTGGCCGACGACCAGCCAGAGCAGCACCACCGTGGAGGCGGCGGTCGCGGCGACCAGGCCGTGGTTCAGGACGCGGTTGGTGCGCCGGTAGTTCCGGTGCTGGGCCCAGGCCAGCGTGGCGAGCAGGACGACGCCGAGGGCGATCGCCGCCCAGGGGTAGGGCTTGGCGTCGCCGTAGTCGGCGCCCAGCCGCTGGTTCTCCTTCTTGTAGAGGTCCTCCGCCGCCGGGAGCATCTCCTTCTGCATCTTCTCGTTGGCGTAGCGCAGATAGGCGCCGCCGACCGGGAAGCCCTGCCGGTTGTAGGTGCGGGCGCGCTCGACCAGGCCCTTGTACTCCGGCAGCAGGCGGTTGAGCTTCGCGATGGTCGCCGCCGCCGGTGACTTCGGCTCGGAGTTGGCGGCGGCCGTCACCAGTCCGTCGGCGGCCGTACGGATACCGTTGTCGTAGCGCGTGCGGGAGTCCTGCGTCTCCTGGCCGCCGGCCAGGAAGCCGCTGGAGGCCGCGGTGTTGGCCTCGGCCAGGGAGCGGTAGATGTCGGCCGCGGCGGAGCTGAGCGGCTGGCTGCGGGTCAGCACGTCGTCGGCCGCCGCGGCCCGCTCGTTCATCTGCCAGGCGGTGACGGTGCCGAAGGCGACGACGAGCACGGCGAGCACCGCGCCGATGATGCGCAGCCGCCCCGGCTCGGTGACCGCCGCCGCGCGCAGCCGGTCCACGCCCTCGGCGAAGGCGGTACGACGCGGCGCCGTGTCCGGCGGCGGTGGCGCGCTGATCTTCGGCGCTTGAGTCACTGCTGACCTCCCCCGTGGTCATCCGTCGCCGCAAGTATCGCTGTCCGCACCGACATTCGCACCGGCCTTCGCCCGATCTTGATGTGATCCCGGTGCAACGCACCACCCCTGCCCATGAATACGCCACGGGAACCGGTTCGGTTCCCCGTACCGGTTCCCGGTCGTCGTCACGGCGGGCGACGCGGACGGCTCAGGCGGCGAAGTGCTCCCGGACCCGCTCACGGGCCCCGGGCGCCGCACCCATGTGGTCGAGGCCCAGCAGCACCGCGCCCAGGACGGGCGGGGCCGTCACCACCCGGGGCACGGCCTTGGGGGCACGGGCCGCCAGCAGCTCCCGTATCCGCTCGTCGAGCCGCGGATGCCGGGCCGCCAGCACACTGCCGCCCAGCAGGACCGGCGCGGGTTCGGCCAGCAGGTCGAGGCGGGTCAGCGCGACGGTGGCCATGGCCACCACCTCGTCGGCCTGCCGGTCCACGACGGAGCGGGCGAGCGGGTCGCCGCCGGCCGCCGTGGCGAACAGCACCGGGGTCAGCTCGTGCCGCCGTACCGGCTCGATCCGCCGCAGGTGGAGGGCCTCGATGAGGGCGTACATCGAGTCGAGGCCGAAGTGGGCCGGCAGGGTGCGGGCCAGTTCCGTGGGCCCGCCCCGGCCGTCCTCCGCGCGTGCGGCGTGCCACAGCGCCTCCTCCGCCAGCCCCCAGCCGCCGCCCCAGTCGCCGGAGATGCGGCCGATGGCCGGGAAGCGGGCGGTGCGGCCGTCGGGGCGCATGCCGACGCAGTTGACGCCCGCCCCGCACACCACGGCGACCCCCAGCGGCTCGGCGACGCCCGCCCGCAGGATCGCGAACGTGTCGTTGCGCACCTCGACGCTCGTGCCCCACGCGCGCGCGTGCAGCGCGGCGGCCAGCTGCTCCTCCTCCACCGGCAGGTCGGCGTTGGCCAGGCACGCCGACACGTGGTCGACGGAGGTGACCCCGGCCGCCGCGAAGGCCCGGGCCACCGCGTCCGCCAAGGCGTCCACGGCCCGTTCGACGCCGACCGCGGGCGGCCGGAAGGCCCCGCCGCGGGCCGTGCCGAGGACCTTCCCGTCGGCCGCCACCACGGCCACGTCGGTCTTGCTGTTGCCCGCGTCGACGGCGAGGACGCTCCCGGTCAGGCCCACGCCAGGTGCTCCCGGTTGTGCGCGATCAGCCGGTCGGTGAGCTGCTCGGCGTACGCGTGCTGGCCGACGAGGGGGTGGGCGAGCAGCGCCCGGAAGACCCGGTCCCGGCCGCCGCGCAGGGCCGCGTCCAGGGCCAGGTCCTCGTACGCGGTCACGTGCGCCATGAGCCCCGCGTACAGCGGGTCCACCCGCGCCACCGGCAGCGGGGAGGCGCCCTTGCCGCCCACCGCCGCCGGCACCTCGATCACCGCGTCGTCGGGGAGGAAGGGCAGCGTGCCCCGGTTGCAGGTGTTCACCACCTGGTACGGCGAGCCCGCGCCGCCGAGCAGGGCGGCGGCGAGGTCGACGGCGGCCTCGGAGTAGTAGGCGCCACCGCGCTGGGCGAGCAGCGCGGGCTTCTCGTCCAGGGCCGGGTCGCCGTACATCCGAAGCAGCCGCCGTTCCATCTCCGCCACCTCGGCGGCCCGGGACGGCTTGGTGCGCAGCTCGTCCACGACCTCGTCGTGGGCGTAGTAGTAGCGCAGGTAGTAGGAGGGGACGACGCCCAGGCGGTCCAGCAGCGGCCGGGGCAGGCGCAGGTCGGCGGCGACCGTCTCCCCGTGCTCGGCCAGCAGCCGGGGCAGCACGTCCTCGCCCTCAGGACCGCCGAGCCGTACGCCGGTCTCCCAGGTGAGGTGGTTGAGTCCCACGTGGTCCAGGTGGACGTCGGCGGGTGCCACCCCGAGCAGCGCGGCGAACTTGCGCTGGAGCCCGATCGCCACGTTGCACAGCCCGACCGCGCGGTGCCCGGCCCGGAGCAGGGCGCGGGTGACGATGCCGACCGGGTTGGTGAAGTCGATGATCCAGGCGTCCGGGTTGGCCCGGCGCACCCGCTCGGCGATGTCGAGCACCACCGGCACCGTGCGCAGCGCCTTGGCGAGGCCGCCCGCGCCGGTCGTCTCCTGGCCGACGCAGCCGCACTCCAGCGGCCAGGTCTCGTCCTGCTGCCTGGCGGCCTGGCCGCCGACGCGCAGCTGGAGCAGGACCGCGTCGGCGCCGTCGACGGCCGCGTCCAGGTCGGAGGTGGTGACCACGCGGCCGTCGTGCCCCTGCTTGGCGAAGATGCGTCGGGCGAGGCCGCCCACCAGCTCCAGCCGGTCCGCCGCCGGGTCGACGAGGACCAGCTCCTCGACGGGCAGCGTGTCCCGCAACCGGGCGAAGCCGTCGATCAGTTCGGGCGTGTAGGTCGAACCGCCGCCGACCACGGTGAGTTTCATGCAGACATCAACCCTTTACTCCAGTCAGCGTGACACCCTCGACGAACGCCTTCTGCGCGAAGAAGAACACGAGGATCACGGGCGCCATGACCAGCACGGTCGCGGCCATGGTGAGGTTCCAGTCGGTGTGGTGGGCGCCCTTGAAGGACTCCAGGCCGTAGGAGAGCGTCCAGGCGCCGGGATTCTCGGAGGCGTAGATCTGCGGGCCGAAGTAGTCGTTCCAGGCGTAGAAGAACTGGAAGAGTGCCACGGCAGCGATACCCGGCCTGGCCATCGGCAGGACGACCTTCAGCAGCGTGCGCAGCTCCCCGCAGCCGTCGACCTTCGCCGCGTCCAGGTACTCGTCCGGGATGGTCAGCAGGAACTGGCGCAGCAGGAAGATGGAGAAGGCGTCACCGAAGGCCATCGGCACGATCAGCGGCCACAGTGTGCCGGACAGGTCCAGCTGCTTCGCCCAGAACAGGTACATCGGGATGACGATCACCTGCGGGGGCAGCATCATCATCGAGATCACCAGCATCAGGGACAGGTGCCGGCCCCGGAAGCGGAACTTGGCCAGCGCGTACGCCACCGGGACCGACGACGCCACGGTCAGCACGGTGCCGAGCCCCGCGTACAGCAGCGTGTTCTTCCACCAGGTGAGGAAGCCGGGCGTGTCCAGGACCGCGCGGTAGTTGCCCCACTCCCAGGTGTGCGGCCACAGGTCGCGGGTGAGCGCCTGCTGGTCGCTCATCAGCGAGGTGAGCACCACGAAGACGAACGGCAGCGCGAAGAAGAGGGCGGCGGCCACGCCGAGGGAGTGGACGGCGATCCAGTGCAGCAGGACGCGCCGGCGGGCGGTGCGTTCCCCGGTGGGCGGGGTGCCGGCCACCACGGGCTGGTCCAGTACCTGGGTCATCGGTCACCTGCCTGGAGGAGCCCGCCCCGGCGGCGCATCAGCAGCGCCGTGAACGCCATGGCCAGCGCGAACAGCACGAGCGCGACCACACAGGCGGAGCCGTAGTCGAAGCGCTGGAAGCCGAGGTTGTAGACGAGCTGGGGGAGGGTGAGGGTGGACTTGTCGGGATAGCCGGGCTCGAAGGACTGGCCGGAGCCGCCGATGATCCCGGAGGCGACCTTCCCGGCGACCAGCGGCTGCGTGTAGTACTGCATGGTCTGGATCACGCCCGTGACCACGGCGAACAGCACGATCGGCGAGATGTTCGGCAGTGTCACGAACCGGAAGCGCTGCCAGGCCGACGCCCCGTCCAGCTCGGCCGCCTCGTACTGCTCCCTCGGCACGTCGAGCAGCGCGGCCATGAAGATGACCATCAGGTCGCCCACGCCCCACACCGCGAGCGCGGTGAGCGCCGGCTTGGACCAGGCGGCGTCCGTGAACCAGCCGGGCGCCGGTACACCGAGGCCCTCCAGGACCGAGTTGACCGGCCCCGTACCGGGGTTGAGGAGGAAGACGAAGGCGAGTGTCGCGGCGACGGGCGGGGCGAGGTAGGGCAGGTAGAAGAGGGTGCGGAAGACACCGGCCCCCGTCTTGATCTTCGTGATCAGCAGCCCGGTCCCTAGCCCGAACACCACCCGGCAGGTCACCATCACCAGGACCAGCCAGAGGGTGTTGCGCAGTGCGGGCCAGAACAGGGGGTAGTCCTGGAAGACGTACACCCAGTTGTCCAGGCCCCGGAACTCGGGGACGCCGAAGCCGTCGTACTTCATCAGCGAGAAGTACACGGTGGACACCAGGGGATAGGCGAAGAAGACGCCGAGCCCGACGAGCCACGGTGACATGAAGGCCAGCGTCCGAAGCGCCGAGGACCGGCGCTTGGCGCGGAGGGTGTTCGCGGTCATGGACGTGGTCATGTGCGCTACTTCGCCTGAGCGATGTCGCGGTCGATCTGCGCGGCGGTCTTCTCCAGGCCCGCCTTGAGGTCCTTCACCTTGCCCGACTCGTACTGGTAGCCGAAGTCCTGGAGGGTCAGCTGGTACGTGGCGCCGTTGACGGAGGCCGGCGGGGAGTTCGACTCGGGGTGCTGGGCGATGTCCAGGAAGGTCTTGAACGCCGGGTCGGTCTTCAGGCCGGGCGACTTGAGGGCCGGGAAGGTGGAGGGCACGTTGCGGATGGCGTTGGCGAAGGCGACGACGGCCTCGGTGTCGGTCGTCATGTACTTCACCAGCTCCCAGGCGGCGTTCTGCTTCCTGCTCTGCGGGGCGATGCCCATGACGGTGCCGGACAGGAAGCCCTTGCCGTACTCGGCCACCTCGTCGTCGGCGACGGGCATCGGCGCGGTGCCGATCTCGAAGCCGACGCCCGCGTCCTTCGCCATGCCGAGCCGCCACTCGCCGTCCAGCTGCATGGCGACCTGGCCGGTCTGGAAGGGGTGCTTGGCGCCCCACTCGTCACCGAAGGTGTTGCGGTACCTCTCCAGTTTCCCGAAGCCGCCGAGGTCGTCGACGAGCTTCTTCTGGTACGTGAACATCTCGGCGAACGCCGGGTCCTCGGCGACGCTGGACTTGCCGTCCTCGTCGAAGTAGGCGTGGTCCCACTGGGACATGTAGTGATCGACGACGGTCTCGTAGCCGTGGTAGTTCGGCATGAAGCCGAGCTGCTCGTACCCGTCGCCCTTGGGCTTCGTCAGCTTCTTCGCCACCTGGGCGAACTGCGACCAGGTCTTCGGCGGGGCCTTGATCCCGGCTGCCTCGAAGGCGTCCTTGTTGTAGTAGAGGCCGTAGGCGTCGCCGAGCAGCGGCAGGGCGCAGCGGGTCCCCTCGAACTGGGTGTAGTCCAGCATCGGCTTCGGGATGAGCGCGTCCAGGTCGAGCTTCGACTTCTCGATGAAGGGCTTCAGGTCGAGGAAGGCGCCCGAGGAGCAGAATTTGCCGATGTTGGAGGTGGTGAACGAGGACACCACGTCGGGGCCGCTCGAACCGCCCGCGCGCAGGGCCTGGTTGAGCTTGTCGTCGTTGATGTTGCCGACGACCTTCACCTTGATGTTGGGGTGCGCCTTCTGGAAGCGGTCCACGTTGGCCTGTACGGCCTTCACCTCGGCGGGCGCGCTCCAGCCGTGCCAGAAGGTGATGGTCGTCTCGGCGTCGGGGTCGTCGGAGGCACCGGCGTCGGACTGGCCGGTGCAGGCGGTGGCGAGCAGGGCGAGGGAGGCGGAGGCGGCGATCGCGAGGGCCGCTTTTCTGGATATTCCGGGCATGGCGAAGCTCCCAGGGACAGGGCGGGGCAGGGACGGGTGGTGCGGGGGTGGGACCGGTGCGGTGGCGCGGGGGTCAGCGCGAGGTGTCGAAGACCTCGTCGCGGGTGGTCGCGAGCGCGCTCTCCAGGGCGCCGCGCAGGACGGGGTCCTCGGTCACGTCACCGACGGCGAGCCGGGGCCGGGAGGCGGCCAGTTCCTCCAGCTCGTCGCGGACCAGGTCGCGCAGCGCCTCGCCGCCCGCGGTGAGGGAGGTGCCGCTCAGGACCACCAGCTCGGGGTCGAGCACCGAGACGAGGGAGGCGAGGCCGGTGGCCAGCCGGGTGGCGTAGGTCTGGAGCAGCCGGCGCCGCGGGACGTCGTCGGGGCCGGCCTGTGCGGCGCGGGCGACCAGGGCGCCGGCGGCCTCGGTGTACGGCCCCGGGGGCACGTCGGCGACGCCCAGCTCCCGGGCCAGTGCCGGCAGCGCCTGGGAACCGGCCAGCTCCTGGAAGCCGCCGCTGCCGGTGCGGCTGACCTTGCGGACCAGCGGGGCGCCCGGCACCGGCAGGAACCCGACCTCGCCGGCGCCGCCGGTCCAGCCGCGGTGCAGCCGGCCGCCGAGGACCAGGGCGGCGCCCAGGCCCTCCTGGTTCCACAGCAGGACGAAGTCCTCGTGCCCCCGGGCGGCGCCGAGGCGCTGCTCGGCCACGGCGGCGAGGTTCACGTCGTTCTCGTACTCGACCGGCATCGGCAGGGCGGCGGCGAGTTCCTCCAGGAGGGCGGGGGAGTGCCAGCCGGGCAGGTGGGAGGCGTAGCGCAGCCGGCCGGTGCCGGGGTCGAAGGCACCCGGGGTGCCGATGACCAGCCGGTGCACGTCGCTCCGGTCCAGCCCGGCCGCCTTCACCGCGCCGTCGAGGGCGTCGGTGACCTGCTGGACGACGGGGGCGGCGGGGTGCCGGCCGGGGGTGGGCAGCTCGTGCCGGCCGACCGTGCGCCCGGTGACGTCGGCGACCGCGGCCAGGACGCGGCCCGGGGTGACGTCGATCCCGGCGGCGTACGCGGCGGCCGGGTTGACCTCGTAGAGCTGGGCGCCGGGCCCCGGGCGCCCCTCGGTCGTACCCCCCGCCAGGACCAGCCCCGCCGCCTCCAGGCGGGCCAGCAGCTGCGAGGCAGTCGGCTTCGACAGGCCGGTCAGCTTGCCGATCCGGGTCCGGGACAGCGGCCCGTGCTCCAGCAGGAGGTCGAGCGCGGCCCGGTCGTTCATGGCGCGCAGGACGCGCGGGGTGCCCGGCGTGCCGGCGGTTCCTGCCATGCGTGTCCACACCTGCCTCTCGACCGCTCAGCCTTTCAGGGCGCGGTGCGGGAAGTCCACCGCGCGGATCACGGGAAACGGCCCGTAGGAACGCCTGGAAGGCGTCTGTTAGGAAAGTTTCCTGTTGGCTGGAGAACGTAGGCCCGCCGCACGGAGCCGTCAAGAGACCGCCCCCGAGGCAACGCAGTCGTTACCTCGGGGGCGGGAAGAGCGCGGGACGGGCTACTTGCTGGTGCTGGGCGGCGGAATGGGCGACGCCGCCATGGACTGCGGCGACGCGCTGCTCGCGTACGCCGACGGCGCCGCGACGCCCGCCGTCGGGTCGGCGGCGGCCGGGGCTCCCTCCATCGGGACGGTGGCACCGCCGACGATCGCGATGCCGGCCGCGTCGAAGGCCCGCTTGATGCGCCAGCGCAGCTCACGCTCGACGGTGAGGGACTTGCCGGGCATGGTCTTCGCGGAGACCCGCACCACCATCGAGTCGAGCAGTACGGAGTCCAGGCCGAGCGTCTCGATCGGCCCCCAGAGCATCTCGTTCCAGGGCTCCTCCTTGCTCATCCGCTCGCCGACCGCGGTGAGCGTCTCCTTCACCTTGTCCAGGTCCTCGTCGGAGCGGACGGTCACGTCGACCCCGGCCGTGGACCAGCCCTGGGAGAGGTTGCCGATGCGCTTGACCTCGCCGTTGCGGACGTACCAGATCTCGCCGTCGACGCCGCGCAGCTTGGTCACCCGCAGCCCGACCTCTATGACCTCGCCGGAGGCCACGCCCGCGTCGATGCTGTCGCCCACGCCGTACTGGTCCTCCAGGATCATGAAGACGCCGGACAGGAAGTCGGTGACCAGATTGCGGGCGCCGAAGCCGATCGCGACGCCGGCGACACCGGCGGAGGCCAGCAGCGGGGCCAGGTTGATCTGGAAGGTGCCGAGCACCATCAGTGCGGCGGTGCCGAGGATGAGGAAGCTGGCCACCGAGCGCAGGACGGACCCGATCGCCTCCGACCGCTGCCGGCGCCGCTCGGCGTTGACCAGCAGCCCGCTCAGCGCGGTACCGCCGGACCCCCCGCTCCTGCGGTTCATCCGGTCTATCAGCTTGGTGATCGCCCGCCGCACCACCGCGCGCAGCACCACCGCGATCACCACGATCAGCAGCACCCGCAGCCCGATCGCGAGCCACGTCGACCAGTTCTCCTCGACCCAGCCCGCGGCGTTGGTGGCGCTCTCGTGGGCCTCCCTCAGCGAGGGCACGGTCGGGGCCGTCGGAGACGGCGACGGCGAGGGCGACGCGGACGACGCAGACGACGAACCGGCGGCCGGAAGGACGGCGGCGGACAGGGACACGGCGGAAACCTCCAGGTGCGGCGGCCCGTCCTGCGCGGTCCGGTCCGAGGTCCGGTCCAAGGTCACGGAAAGGTCACCGGACGGGCAGATGCACCACACTAACGGGGCACCGGACGCGGTTCGGCCCGAAACGGGCGGGGGAGACACTGCTCACCCGCGCTTGAACTGGTCACGCCCGGGAGCACGGGCCCCGTGTGGTCGAAAACACTCCCAGCCCGTTACCGGGACATGGTGGCGCTACGACCAGGCATGAGGGGAGACTGAACCAGATCGTCCCGGCGCGAGCCACGCGCCGCCGACGCCCAAGGAGGCACCCGTGCCGCATGTCCTGGTCCTCAACGCGTCGTACGAGCCACTCGGCGTCGTACCGCTCCGCCGCGCGCTCGTCCTCGTCCTGGAGAACAAGGCCGTGTGCCTCGAGGAGTCCGGCGCCTATCTGCACAGCGCGACCGTCACCGTGCCCGCACCCAGCGTGGTCCGGCTCAAGCGATTCGTGCGGGTGCCCTACCGTGGCCCCGTCCCGCTCACCCGCCGTGCCCTCTTCGCCCGCGACGGAGGCCGCTGCATGTACTGCGGCGCCGTCGCCACCAGCGTCGACCACGTCGTCCCGCGCAGCCGCGGGGGTCTGCACGCGTGGGACAACGTGGTGGCGTCCTGCCGCCGCTGCAACCACGTCAAGGCCGACCGCCACCTGGTCGAGCTGGGCTGGCGCCTGCGCCACAAACCGGCCCCGCCCACCGGCCTGGCCTGGCGCATCATCGGCACCGGCCACCGGGACCCGCGCTGGCTGCCGTACTTGCAGCCGTACGGCGCGGAGGACGCCATGGCCCGGATCGACGGCATCTCCGCCTGACGCTCCGGGCCTGCGCCTGCGCCTGCTCCCGCTCCGGGTCAGCGCACCCAGTTCTTCAGCGGCCCGGTGTCGAGGACGATCCCGACCGGCTCGGGCAGCGCGGCCTCCTTGCCGAAGGGCAGCGTCTGCACGGTCTCGTACCGTCCCCCGTCCGGGCGGCTGTGCACCTTGACCTCGCAGGTGTCCCGTTCGATGAGCAGGTACACGGGGATGCCCGTCTCCGCGTAGGCCCTGGGCATGTCGACACGGTCACGCCGGTCGGTGTCCGAGTCGGCGGAGATCCGGCCGGGTCAGGGGCGGCGCCAGGTGAGTGTGTAGCGCCAGAACAGACGACGGCGCAGCCGGGCGCCCGGCAGCACCGTGCGGGCCGCTTCGGCGATGGCGGTGAAGGGCATGCCGGCCGGTCGGGTCCGGGCGGTCATCGAGGTGGGTGGGGCGGAACGCCGGCCCCGGTTCCGGAGCCACCCGACGGCGGCGTTCGGGACGACGGCGGCGGCGGACAGCAGGTGGTCCGTGACGGTCAGCGGCCGGTAGAGGCCGACGACGACCAGGGTGCCGCCGGGGGCCAGGTGCCGGCGGAAGGCGTCGAGGGCCTCGGTGAACGGCAGGTGGTGGAGGGTGGCGACGCAGGTGATGACGTCGTGGGGTCCGGCGGGAAGTTCCGCCGGGGCGTCCGCGACGCCGAAGGCCGCGGCCGTCCCCTTGGGGGTCAGCAGGCGCGCCCGCGAGGTGATCACGGGGTCGGAGTCCACGCCGTGGACCTCGTCGGCCCGGGTGGCGAGCAGACGGACCAGGTCACCGGCGCCGGAACCGACGTCCAGCGCGCTGCCGAACCGGTCGGGGAGCTGTCGCAGGATCCAGCGGTGGTAGTGGGCGTTGTGGTCCCAGGGATGAGCGGCGTTGAAACGGTCGAGCGCCCCGAGGAGCCGCCGCGGCAGTGGCGTCGTGCGCTTCACGCGTACCGCAGCTCCCCGGGCCGTACCGATCGGCCCAGCAGGGGCAGGGACGCCGCCGCCGACAGGAGGCAGGCCGCGTATACGGCGGGGGCGACCAGGAGGGCCGTCCACGGGAGCGAGCCGTCGCTGGTGCGGGCGGAGTACCAGACGCCGATGCCCATGCCTCCGGCGCCGGCCAGCAGCAGGGCGGGGGCCAGGGGGAGGGCGGTCTCCAGGAGGAGGGCGCGGTTCAGGACCGTGCGGGGCACGCCGGCGGCGACCTGGGCGGCCAGCGTCCGGCGGCGGGTGACCAGGGACTCGGCGGTGCCCACGGCGAGGCCGGACAGGGCGATCGCCAGGGCGACGAGGACGGCCGCGCCGGTCAGGTCCAGGCCGGTGGTGTAGTACCCCATGTCGGCGGCGCGGTGCTCCGGACCGGCGGCGAGCAGGTCGGTGAGCAGCGCGTCCCGGACGCACAGGAAGGCCGTACCGGCGATCGTCACCAGCAGGACGGCGGCGTGGGTGCGGGCCGGGGCCCACGGGTCGTCGCGCAGCCGTTCCGCCGCGATGAGCGGCGCCGCCGTACGGGCCCGCGCGGCGAGCAGGCTGCCCGTGAGCCGGGCCGTGGCACCGGCCAGCCACACCACACCCGCGCCCAGCGCGACTACCAGGCAGAAGACGGCCAACGGCGGCTGCCAGGCGAACCGGTTGCCCGCCACATGGCCTCGGTTCAGGGCGAGCGGCGCCACCGCGACCAGCACCACCAGCCCAGTCAGGAACAGCAGACCCGGTCCGCGCCCCGTCCGCTGTCCCGCCCGGCGCACCCGGCCCAGCGGCGAGGCCACCACCCGGCGCAGCGCCAGCGCACCGGCCACCGCGCCCAGCACCGGCACGCCGGCCGCGACGAGCGCGAAGCCCACCCAGGTCACCGGGGTCGGGCCGCTCCACAGGCGCAGCACGAAGAGGGTGGTGAAGACGGTCGCCACCGCCGAGCCCAGCAGACACGCCAGTCCGGTCTCCAGCGCGGCGATCCTGCGCACCTGCCACGGGGCCGCTCCGGCCAGCCGCAGCCCGGCCAGGCGCCGGTCGCGGTGCACGGCGCCGATCCGGGCGCACTGGCCGAGGAAGGCCAGGACCGGCACCAGCAACAGCAGCAGGCCGCTGATCACCCCGCCGCGGGTGCCGGTTCCGGTCAGCAGGCCGTGGAAGTGGGAGACGGTGTAGCCGTCCGGGACCGACGCGAGGGTGACCGCCGCCAGCGCGAAGCCGGTCGCCAGGGCCGCGCCCGCCGCCGTCAGGGCGATCCGCCACCACTCCCGCCGGTCGGAGCCCCGCACCAGTTCCCGGGCCAGCCGCAGGTCGGAGGGCATCGTGCTCATGCCGTCACCTCCAGCGGGGACACCGCGCCGTCCCGCAGCCGGACCTCGCGGTCCGCGTAGGCGGCGACCTGTGCGTCGTGCGTGACCAGCAGCACCGCGGTGCCCGACTCGCGGGCCGTGTGCGCCAGCGCCGTCATCACCTGCTCGGTCGCCAGCGAGTCCAGCGCGCCGGTCGGCTCGTCCGCGAACACCGCCTTCGGCCCGGTGACCAGCGCGCGGGCCAGCGCCACCCGCTGCGCCTGCCCACCGCTCAGCTCGCCCGGCCGCAGCTCCTCCTGCCCGCGCACCCCGAACTTCTCCAGCCACTCCCCGGCCCGCACCCGGGCCTCGGCGCGGGCGGTGCCGGTCAGCAGCAGCGGCAGCGCCACGTTGTCCAGCGCCGTCAGCTCCGGGATCAGCTGACCGAACTGGAAGACCACGCCGAAGTCGGTGCGGCGCAGCTCGCTCAGCCGCTTCTCCGACAGCTCCTCCAGCCGCAGGCCGCCGTAGGCCACCGAACCGGCGTCCGGCCGGACGATCCCGGCCAGGCAGTGCAGCAGCGTCGACTTCCCGCTGCCGCTGGTGCCGGTGACGGCGAGGATCTCCCCGGCCCGCAGGTCGAGGGAGGCGCCGCGCAGGGCCTCGGTCCTGCCGTGTGCCTTCACCAGTTCGCGGGCGGTGAGCAGCGGCGCCGTCGTCGTCGGGCGCGTGTCCGTGTCCCCGTGCGTCATGCCGTGCGGACCTCCGTGGTCAGGGTGGTGAGCCGGGCCGCCGTGGTGGTCATCCAACGGAGGTCGGCGTCGAGGTGGTTGAGGGCGTAGTCGGCCGAGAGCACGGTCGTCAGGTCCGTGCCCGGGGCGGTCTTGAGCCCCGTGAGTTCCCGCATCCGGGCCATGTGGGCGGCGCGCTGGGCCAGCAGATAGGCGCCCGCGTCGCCGCCGGTGAGGATCGACACGACGACCTTGGCGAAGATCTCGTTCGTCACGAAGGGCGCCGGCGGTGCGATCTCGCCCGCCCACCGCGCCAGTTCGCGCGTCCCCTCGTCCGTGGCGCGGTACGCGGTCCGCTCCGGGCCGCCCTCCGACGCGGTGCCGTCGACCTCGGCGAGCCCGTCCCGGACCAGGCGCTGGAGGGTCGTGTAGACCTGGCCGTACGCCAGCGGGCGGGCCTGGGGGAAGCGTTCGTCGTGGCGTCGCTTGAGGTCGTAGCCGTGGCTCGGCCCCGCAGCGAGCAGACCCAGGAGGAGGTGACGGGTGCTCATGGGGACCAGTATTCACCGAGTACATGTACTGAGTGAATAGCTGAGCGGGATCCGTCGGGGCGAGCGTGCCCAGGTGACCGGTTTGGGCGATCCGCGCGCGGGTTAGGTGATTTTTTGGCCGGATCTGTATGCGTTCGGGAGGGGGAGGGTGTGACCAGGAGCACGTTGTCGGTGTCGGGGCGTCTGTCCTCGCGCGGACTGGGTAGGGGCTGCCGTAACCCGCCACAAGCGTGCTCGACACCACGCCCGAACCCGAGCTTGCTCCAGAGCCCGACCCGAAGCCTCATCCAGAGCTTGATCCACCGTCCGACCCAGAGCCTGAACCAAAGGAGACCCCCGTGGCTGCACTGGCACCCCTTCTGCTGCCGGCCCCCTCCAAACCCGTGGCGGAGCCGTCCACTCCCTGGGCGGAGCCCTCCGCCGCCTCCGAGACCCCGCACTACTGCGTCTTCGGCGCCACCGGCAGCTGCGCCGAGACCCCGCTGACCAGCGAACCGCCGCTGCCCGACGCCGAACCCCTCACCAGCGAGTCGCCGTTCGCCGACGCCGTACCGCTGACCAGCGAGTCCTCGCCCGAACTCACGGCCGACGTGCCGGAGCAGGGCGGCCCCTCCTTCGCCGTCCCGGAACCCACGAGGTCGTAGAGGAAGCAGATGCCCGCAGACCGGCCGGCCGAGCCCCCCGCCGAGGACCTTCCCGAGGATCTGACCAGGCTCGCCGCCCTGCACGGCGTCGCCACCTCCTACCGCCCCTCCCCGGACCGCACCGTCCCGGCCTCGGCCACCGCCGTCACCCTCGCGCTGGCCGCCCTCGGCGTGGACGCGAGCACCTCCGGGGCCGTACGGGCCGCGCTCGCCGCCCGCGAGAGCGAGCTGCGCGAACGGCTGCTGCCGCCCACCGTCGTCCGCTGGGACGGCGGCGGCACCCCCGCCGCGCTGGCCGCCCTGCCCGCGGGCACCCGACTGCGCGTCGACACCGAGCAGGGCGAGCGCCGCGACGGCGCCGGACCGCTCCCGCCCGGCGTCCACCGGCTGACCGCCACCGCGCCCGACGGCCGGACCGCCGAGGCCCACCTGATCGTCGCGCCCGCCCGGCTGCCCACCCCCGACGCCCGCTGCCACGGACTCCTCGTCCAGCTCTACTCCCTGCTCTCCCGCCGCTCCTGGGGCATGGGCGACCTGGGCGACCTGGGCGAGCTGGCCGCCTGGGCCGGACGCTCCCTCGGCGCCGGATTCGTCCAGGTCAACCCGTTGCACGCGGCCGTACCCGGCGCCCCCACCGACCCCTCCCCGTACCGGCCGTCCTCGCGCCGCTTCCCCGACCCGGTGCACCTGCGGATCGAGGACGTGCCCGAGTTCGCCCACGTCACCGACCCCGAGCGCGCCCGGGTCCTGCGGGAACGGGCCGGGCGGCTGCGCGAGGGCGTCCTGGACAAGGGCGCCCTGATCGACCGGGACGCCGTGTGGGAGCTGAAGCGCGAGGCCCTCGAACTGCTCCACGAGGTCCCCCTCGGCCCCGGCCGCCGCGCCGCATACTGCGACTACCTCGCCGAACAGGGCACTGCCCTGGAGGACCACGCCACCTGGTGCGCCCTCGCCGAGGTCCACGGCTCCGACTGGCACCGCTGGCCCGAGGGCCTGCGCGACCCCCGCTCGGCCGAGACCGACCGCGCGCGCGGCGAGCTGATGGACCGCGTCCACTTCCACTCCCGGCTCACCTGGCTCACCGACACCCAGCTCACCGCCGCCCAGCTCACCGCCCGCGAGGCGGGCATGCCGGTCGGCATCGTCCACGACCTCGCCGTCGGCGTGCACCCGCGCGGCGCCGACTCCTGGGCCCAGCAGGAGTACTTCGCCGCCGGGATGTCGGTGGGCGCGCCACCGGACGCCTTCAACTCCCGCGGCCAGGACTGGGGTCTGCCGCCCTGGCGCCCGGACCGCCTGGCCGAGTCCGGGTACGCGCCCTTCCGGGAGCTGCTGCGCGGTCTCTTCCGGCACGCGGGGGCCCTGCGCGTCGACCACGTCATGGGCCTGTTCCGGCTCTGGTGGGTGCCCGAGGGCCACCCGCCCACCGAGGGCGCGTACGTCCACTACGACGCCGAGGCCATGCTCGCCGTCCTCGTCCTGGAGGCGGGCCGGGCCGGTGCCGTCGTCATCGGCGAGGACCTCGGCACCGTGGAGCCCGGGGTGCGCGAGGCGCTGCGCGAGCGCGGGGTGCTGGGCACCTCGGTGCTGTGGTTCGAACGGGACTGGACCGGCGACGGCCGCCCCCTGCCGCCCGAGCGGTGGCGCTCCGACTGCCTGGCCACCGCCACCACCCACGACCTGCCGTCCACCGCCGCCCGCCTCACCGGCGAACACGTCGAACTCCGCCACCGGCTCGGCCTGCTCACCCGCCCGCTGGAGGAGGAACGCGCCGAGGCCGCCGCGGACACCGCTCAGTGGCTCGACGTCCTGGCCCGGCTCGGGCTGCTGAGCGGCACCGGCGGCGACAGCGGAACGCCCGCCGAGGAGGCGGAGATCCAGGCCGTGCACCGCTTCCTGCTGCGCACCCCCGCCCGCATGGTCGGCATCTGGCTCCCGGACGCCGTCGGCGACCGCCGCCCGCAGAACCTGCCCGGCACCTGGGACCAGTACCCGAACTGGCGGCTGCCCGTCGCCGACGCCGAGGGCCGCCCGGTGACGCTGGAGGACCTGGCCGCCTCGCCCCGCCTGCACGCCCTGATCGACGTCGTACGGGAAGGCGGCACCGTCCGGGACGGCTGAGCGGGGCGGCCGCGCCGGGCGCCCGCGGGCCCCGTACGGGCACCCCGGGCGCGCGGTCGCCCGGACCGTTCGCTAACTTTGCACCGTGGACAAGAAGAACGCCCTGCGCGCCGGCGCCCTGGCAGCCGGTACGACGCTGATGATGCTGCTCATGTCGTCCCCCGCGCTCGCGCTGACGCGCGACGACGGCGACGACCCCGGCACCGGCCTGAGCGTCGTCGAGACGCTGGGTCTCTACGTCCTGGCCCCGCTCGCGCTGTTCGCGGTCATCGCGGGCCTGGTCATGGTCCTGGACCGGTCCCACCCGGACCACCGGGTGTCGACTCCCGGCACCAGGACCAAGGCCAAGGCCAAGGTCGGCGCGAAGGCCTGACCCGACGTCCGGCCTCCCGCACACGCTTCACCGAGGGCGCCGCCCCCACCGCACGTACGCGCGTCAGCCGTACGCGGACGGGGACGGCGCCCTCGGGCGTTTCCCGGGTTTCCCGCGCTTTCGCGGGCCGCCCTACTGCTCCGTGCCGGCGAGGAGGTCCCGCAGCAGGTCGGCCAGCTGACCCGCCCGTTCGGCGTCGAGGGAGGCCAGCGCCTCGGTCTGGGCGTCGAGACCCGCGCCGACCGCCTCGTCGATCAGCTCCAGACCCCGTTCGGTGAGCGTGACCTGCAGTCCCCGGCGGTCGTGCGGGTCGGGGGAGCGGCGCAGCAGTCCCGCCCGTTCCAGCTTGTCCAGCCGGCCGGTCATGCCGCCGGTGGTGAGCATCAGCGTGGCCGAGAGCTGCCGGGGGGAGAGCGTGTAGGGCTCGCCGGAGCGGCGCAGGGTGGCCAGGGCGTCGAACTCCCCGCGCGAGATGCCGAAGCGGGCGTACGCCCGCTCCATCCGGTCGCCCATCGCGCGCGCCAGCCGGAAGACCCGGCCGAACACCTCCATGCCGGCCGTGTCCAGGTCGGGCCGGACCGCGGCCCACTGGTCGATGATCACGTCGACGGGGTCCTTGCGGGGTTCGGGCCGGGGGGGACTTTCAGTCATGGGACGAGTATCGAGGCGATTCCGCTCGGCCGCAAGAAAGTGGCTTGACGGAAACTTGCTTAGAAGTAAGCTACTTGCAACCGAGTTGCTTCTCCTGTCCGCCGAAGGGTGCCCTCATGGCCGCCACCCGCCCCGCCGTCATCGCGCTCACCGCCCTCGCCCCCGTCGGCTGGGGCAGCACCTACGCCGTGACCACCGAGTTCCTGCCGCCCGACCGGCCCCTGTTCACCGGGCTGATGCGCGCCCTGCCCGCCGGGATGCTGCTGCTCGCCCTCGCCCGGGTGCTGCCGCGCGGCGCCTGGTGGGGGAAGGCGGCGGTGCTGGGCGCGCTGAACATCGGGGCCTTCTTCCCGTTGCTGTTCCTCGCCGCCTACCGGATGCCCGGCGGGATGGCCGCCGTCGTCGGCTCGATCGGCCCGCTCCTCGTCGTGGGGCTCTCCGCCCTGCTGCTCGGGCAGCGCCCCACCGCCCGGTCCGTGCTCACCGGCGTCGCCGCCGCGTTCGGCGTCAGCCTGGTGGTGCTGGAGGCGGCCGGGGGGCTGGACACGGTCGGCGTGCTGGCGGCCGTCGCGTCCACCGCCTCCATGTCCACCGGCACCGTGCTCGCCGGGCGTTGGGGCCGTCCCGACGGCGTCGGCCCGCTCGCCCTCACCGGCTGGCAGCTGACCGCGGGCGGCCTGCTCATCGCGCCGCTCGCCCTGCTGGTGGAGGGTGCCCCGCCCGCCCTGGACGCTCCGGCCGTCGGCGGCTACCTGTACCTGGCGCTGGCCAACACGGCACTGGCGTACTGGCTCTGGTTCCGCGGCATCGGCCGGCTCTCCGCCACCCAGGTCACCTTCCTCGGCCCGCTCTCGCCGCTCACCGCCGCCGTGATCGGCTGGGCGGCCCTCGGCGAGGCGCTCGGTCCGGTGCAACTGGCGGGCATGGCGGTGGCGTTCGGGGCGACTCTCGCGGGGCAGCGGGTGGCGCGCACGCGGCCGGCCGTGGCGGTCGGAGGACCTTTCAGTTCTGCTTCACAGAAGGGTCGGGAAGATTCGATGGACCTGACGGGTCCTGCCCTGCGACGGTAGGCCCGCCAGGCCTCCGCCCAGGAAAGGACCTTCGTGGCCACAGCCACCCGCCGCACCACCGCCCACTCCACCGCAACCCCCGCCCCGCGCACCGGCCCGGGACGACCGCCGGCGCCCGTCGCCCTCGGGCTCGCGCTCGCCGTCCTCGCCACCCTCGTCTGGTCCGGCAGCTTCGTCACCTCGCGGGCCCTGGGCGACAGCGTGCCGCCCGTCCAGCACGCGTTCTGGCGCTGGGTGGTGGCCCTCGCCGTCGTCGCCCCCTTCGGAGCGCGGCGGGCCTGGCGGCAACGCGCGCTGATCCGGCGCCACCTCGGCTTCGTGCTCCTCGCCTCCCTGCTCGGCGTGACCGTCTACAACACCCTGGTCAACCAGGCCGGAGTCACCACCCCCGCCGCCAACATGGGCATGATCATGGCGGCGTCCCCGGTGCTCATGGCCCTCTACGAACGGGCGGGCGGCGTGCGGCTCGGCGGCCGCCGGATCGCCGGGCTGGCCGTCGCCTGTGCGGGCGTCCTGCTGCTGGTCGGAGGCGACGGGGCGTCCTTCTCGGCCGGCGACCTGTGGATGATCGCCGCCGCCTGCTGCTTCGGGTCCTACAGCGCGCTGCTGCGCCGCAGGCCCGCGGGACTGGACGGGGCGGGGTTCCTGTTCACCACGTTCCTGTTCGGCACGGTCCTGCTGCTGCCCGCGCAGGGCGTCAGCCTCGCCGTCCAGGGCGGCTTCCACCCGACACCGGGCACCGTGTGGCCGCTCCTCTACGTCGGCGTCGCCTCCTCCGCCGTCGCCTTCTTCGCCTGGAACAAGGCGATCTCCCTGATCGGACCCTCCCGCGCCGGGGTCGTCTACTACCTCCAGCCGGTGTGCGTCGCCCTGCTGTCCTGGGCGCTGCTCGCCGAACCGACCGGCTGGACGCAGGCGGGCTGCATGGCGCTGATCCTCGGCGGCGTCGTCCTCGGCGCGGGGGCCCGCCGGTAGGTTGCCGCCATGGCCGACTGGGACATCCGCAAGCTGCAGATCCTGCGCACCCTGCGCGAGAGGGGCACGGTGACCGCGACGGCCGAGGCGCTGCACATGACGCCGTCCGCCGTCTCCCAGCAGCTGACGAACCTCGCCAAGCAATTGGGGGTGGAACTGCTCCAGGCCCACGGCAGAAGGGTCCGGCTGACGGACGCGGCGCGGCTGGTGCTGCGGCACGCCGAGGCGGTGTTCGAACAACTGGAGCGCGCCGACGCCGAGTTGGCGGCCCACATCCGCGGGGAGGCGGGCGAGGTCCGGGTCGGCGCCTTCTCCACCGCCGTGCCCGCCCTCGTCGTACCGGCCGTCACCGCCCTGCGCACCACGCGTCCGGGACTCGCGGTGCGGGTGCGGGAGGCCGAGGCGCAGGAGGCGTACGAGCTGCTGGCCGCCGGGGAGGTGGACCTCGCCCTGTCGCTGGCCGCGCAGGCGCCGAGCGTCGTCGACCCGCGCTTCACCCGCGTCCCGCTGCTCACCGACCCGCTGGACGTCGCCCTGCCCGGCGACCACCCGCTGGCCCGCGCGGAGCGGCTGCGGCTGGCCGACCTCGCCGCCGAACCGTGGATCTTCGGCGGCAGCGGGCCCTGGTCCGACATCACCCGCGGGGCCTGCGAGGCCGCCGGGTTCCGGCCGCACCGGGGCCACGCGGCGGCCGGCTGGCCGGCGATCCTCGCCATGGTCGGGGCGGGCATGGGCGTCGCCCTGGTACCGCGCATGGCGGCCGTGCCCCGGGACGGCGTGGCGATGCGCGAACTGCACGCGGACCGCCCCGTCCGGCACGTGGTCGCGGCCGTGCGCAAGGGCGCGGAGGAGGCCCCCGCCGTCGCCACGGTGCTGAGAGCCCTGCGGACGGCGGCGGACCAACGAGCGACGTGACCCCCGAGGGGGCGCCGCCGGCCCCGGCCGGACACACGCGAGGGGCGCCCGGTGCGACGCGCGTACCGGACGCCCCCCTTGCACGTACCGCCTACTCGGCCGCCGCCGCGTCCGCCGCCTGGGCCTTCAGCGCGCGCTCGATGCCCGAACGGGACTCCGAGACCAGGCGGCGCAGCGCCGCGTTCGGCTCGGCGGAGGCCAGCCAGGCGTCCGTGCGGTCCAGGGTCTCCTGGGACACCTGCACGGCCGGGTACAGGCCGACCGCGATCTGCTGGGCCATCTCGTGCGAACGGGACTCCCAGACGCCCTTCAGCGCCTCGAAGTACCGCTCCGTGTACGACGCCAGCAGCTCGCGCTGGTCGGTCTGGACGAAGCCGGCGATGACCGCCTCCTGCACGGCGTTCGGCAGCTTGTCGGACTCCACGACCGACTCCCAGGCCTCCGCCTTGGCCGCCTCGGTCGGCCGGGCGGCCCGCGCGGTGGCCGCGTGCCGCTCACCGGCGGCCGTCTTGTCCCGCTCGTACTCGCTCTGGATCTCCGCCCCGCCGAACCGGCCCACGGCCGCCAGCCGCTGCACGAACGCCCAGCGCAGCTCCGTGTCGACGGCCAGGCCCTCGATGGTCTGCGTGCCGTCGAGCAGCGCGTCCAGCAGGTCCAGCTGCTCCGGCGTCCGGGCCGTCGCCGCGAACGCCCGCGCCCACGCCAGCTGGTGGTCGCTGCCCGCCTCGGCGGCCCGCAGGTGGGCCAGCGCGGCCTCGGTCCAGCGGGTGAGCAGCGCCTCGCGGGCGGTCGGGGCGGCGTACTGGTCGATCGCCAGCTTCACCTGGCGGTGCAGCGACTGCACGACACCGATGTCGGACTCCTTGCCGATGCCCGACAGGACGAGGGACAGGTAGTCCCGCGTGGCCAGCTCCGCGTCGCGGGTCATGTCCCAGGCCGACGCCCAGCACAGGGCGCGCGGCAGCGACTCGGTGAAGTCGCCGAGGTGCTCGGTGACCACCGCCAGCGACTGCTCGTCCAGCCGCACCTTGGCGTACGACAGGTCGTCGTCGTTCAGGAGCAGCACCGCCGGGCGGGCCTTGCCGGCCAGCTGCGGCACGGGCGTCAGCTCGCCGTCCACGTCCAGTTCGACGCGCTCGCCCCGCACCAGCTTGCCGTCGCCGTCGAGGTCGTAGGCGCCGATCGCGATGCGGTGGGGCCGCAGCGTCGGCTCGCCCTTCGCACCGGCCGGCAGCGCCGGGGCCTCCTGGCGGACGGCGAAGGAGGTGATGACGCCGTTCGCGTCCGTCTCGATCTCCGGGCGCAGCACGTTGATGCCGGCCGTCTCCAGCCACGCCTTCGACCAGGTCCTCAGGTCGCGGCCCGAGGTCTCCTCCAGCGCGCCCAGCAGGTCGGACAGGCGGGTGTTGCCGAACGCGTGCCGTTTGAAGTACGCCTGCACGCCCCGGAAGAACGCGTCCTCACCGACGTACGCGACGAGCTGCTTGAGCACGCTCGCGCCCTTGGCGTACGTGATGCCGTCGAAGTTGACGAGCACGTCGTCCAGGTCGCTGATGTCCGCCATGATCGGGTGCGTGGACGGCAGCTGGTCCTGCCGGTACGCCCAGGTCTTCATCTGGTTGGCGAACGTCGTCCACGAGTGCGGCCACTTCGACCCCGGCGCGGCGGCCTGGCAGGCGGCCTCGGCGTAGGTGGCGAACGACTCGTTCAGCCACAGGTCGTTCCACCACTCCATGGTGACCAGGTCGCCGAACCACATGTGCGCCAGCTCGTGCAGGATCGTCGCCGCCCGCACCTCGTACGCGGCGTCCGTCACCTTGGAGCGGAACACGTACTGGTCCCGGATGGTCACCGCGCCCGCGTTCTCCATCGCGCCCGCGTTGAACTCCGGCACGAAGAGCTGGTCGTACTTCTTGAACGGGTACGGGTAGTCGAACTTCTCCTGGAACCAGTCGAAGCCCTGCCGGGTGACGTCGAAGACGGCGTCCGCGTCGAGGTGCTCGGCCAGCGACGGACGGCAGTAGATGCCGAGCGGCACCGACTGGCCGTCCTTCTCGTACACGCTGTGCACCGAGTGGTACGGGCCGACGATCAGCGCCGTGATGTACGACGAGATCCGCGGGGTCGGCTCGAACTCCCAGACGTTGTCCTTCGGCTCGGGCGTCGGCGAGTTGGAGATGACCGTCCAGCCCTCGGGGGCCTTCACGGTGAACTGGAACGTCGCCTTCAGGTCCGGCTGCTCGAAGCTCGCGAAGACCCGGCGCGCGTCCGGCACCTCGAACTGCGTGTACAGGTACGCCTGGTCGTCCACCGGATCGACGAACCGGTGCAGACCCTCACCGGTGTTGGTGTACGCGCAGTCCGCGGCCACGCGCAGGATGTTGCGCCCCGGCAGCAGCCCCGGCAGGGCGATGCGGGAGTCCTGGAACACCTCGGCCACATCGAGGGCGTCGCCGTTCAGCGTCACCTCGTGGACCGTCGGCGCGACCAGGTCGATGAAGGACTCGCCGCCGCCCTCGGCGACATCGAAGCGCACCGTGGTCACGGACCGGTAGGTGCCGCCCTCCTGCGCGCCGGTGAGGTCGAGATCGATCTCGTACGAGTCAACGGTCAGCAGCGTCGCCCGCTGCCGCGCCTCTTCGCGAGTCAGGTTTGTGCCAGGCACGCGGTCATCTCCTCGTTATGTGTGGGTTGCGCCATCCTTCCACGTGACCTGTGTCCAACGCGATGTCCGTTTCCCGCCGGTGCCCGGGGCCCGCGCGCGCGAGCCTGGACCCCATGAACGGCTACTGCGCACACCCCGTCCCGCCCGTCGCCCTCAAGGAACTGCGCGCCACCGACGACGCGGGCCGCGTCCCCGCCCCCTTCACCGACGACGAGGGCGGCGCACCCCTGCGCTGCTGCCTGCGCCACAGCCGCGCCGGCGAGCGCATCGCCCTGGTCTCCTACGCCCCGCTGCGCCGCTGGGCGGCGGAGACGGGCGCCGACCCGGGCGCCTACGACGAGCAGGGCCCCGTCTTCATCCACGCCGACGACTGCGCGGGACCGGAGGAGACGGAGGGCCTGCCCTTCACCAACTCGCACCGCACCGTGCGTCGCTACTGCGCCCAGGGGCGCATCCTGGGCGGACGCCTGGTCGCGTCCGCCGACGGCTTCGCACCCGCCCTCCGGGAAGCGTTCGACGACCCGGCCGTGGCGTTCGTCCACGTCCGGGCCGTCGAGTACGGCTGCTTCCTCTACGAGGTCAGGCGGGGCTGACCCCGGTCGTCAGCCCTTCAGCTCCGCCGCCACCAGCTCCGCGATCTGCACCGCGTTCAGGGCCGCGCCCTTGCGCAGGTTGTCGTTGGAGACGAACAGGGCGAGGCCGTTGTCCACGGTCTCGTCCTGGCGGATGCGGCCCACGTACGACGGGTCCTGGCCGGCCGCCTCCAGCGGGGTCGGCACCTCGGTGAGCGCGACGCCGGGGGCGCCGGCCAGCAGCTCCTTGGCGCGCTCGACGCTGATCGGGCGGGCGAATCGGGCGTTGATCTGCAGGGAGTGGCCGCTGAAGACGGGCACGCGCACACAGGTGCCCGACACCTTCAGCTCCGGGATCTCCAGGATCTTGCGAGACTCGTTGCGTAGCTTCTGCTCCTCGTCCGTCTCGTGCAGACCGTCGTCGACGATGGAACCGGCCAGCGGCAGCACGTTGTACGCGATCGGCGCCACGTACTTGTCCGGCTCCGGGAACTGAACGGCCGAGCCGTCGTGGGTCAGCTTGGGGGCGTCCGCGCCCACCTTCTGGACCTGCTCGAACAGCTCGTCCACACCGGCCAGGCCGGAACCGGACACCGCCTGGTAGGTGGCGACGACGAGGGCTTCGAGGCCCGCCTCCGCGTGCAGCGGACGCAGCACCGGCATCGCGGCCATCGTGGTGCAGTTCGGGTTGGCGATGATGCCCTTGGGGCGGTCGGCGATCGCGTGCGGGTTCACCTCGGAGACCACCAGGGGCACCTCGGGGTCGCGGCGCCAGGCGGAGGAGTTGTCGATCACGACGGGGCCCTGCGAGGCGACCTTTTCGGCCAGCGCCTTGGAGGTGGCGCCGCCCGCCGAGAACAGCACGATGTCGAGCCCGGAGTAGTCGGCGGTGGCCGCGTCCTCCACCGTCACGCCGTCCAGCTCCTTGCCGGCACTGCGCGCCGAGGCGAACAGGCGCAGTTCGGTGACCGGGAAGTCGCGCTCCGTGAGGATCCTGCGCATGACCGTGCCCACCTGACCGGTGGCTCCGACGATTCCGACCCTCACGGTGACTCCTTCTCCGTTCGTGCGCGTGCCCTCACGCGCGCTTTGCTCGGCCGAGACTTTTCCATCATGGGGCGAAGCCCGGCCCGCCTGTCCAATCCTTTGCGCGGTGTGCCCGCGCACCGGGACGCGGCGACCGGGGCGATGGGTGTGGTCCTTGCGCACGAAGCCCGGCTGAGCTGCAGAAATTCCGTCGCCCCGCCCCCGCGCCGCAAGCTGTGCTGTTCCGCCCCTGCCCATCCCTTCCCACCGCACACGACGATGTGACGTACGCCTCGCACCGAAAGGCGGCCGCACGGGCGAACGTTTCGGGCGCCTCGCGCGTCCTAGGGGAAACGTGGCCCGGGGGAGGGGTGGCTTTGCTGCGCGGACGGATCCGCCGCGGCCAGGAGGACGGCGTACGCGACGACCCCCTGGACGCGGCACAGGAACGCCGGGTGCGGGCGGTGCTGGCGCTCGGCGGGGTGCCGCAGGCGGACCTGCCGGACGGGGTGCAGCAGGTCCGGCTGCGGCTGCTGGAGCGGACGGCCAGTGGCCGCGAGGCGCCGCGCGACGTGTCCGCCTGGGCGGCGGTCGTCGCCTCCAACCTGGCCATGGACTGGCACCGGGCCAGGCGCCGCCAGGACCGGCTCGGGGAACGCCTGGCCGCGCTGCGCCAGACGGAGCACCCCGGCGACGAGGACAGCAGCGTCCTGTCCCTTGCGATCGCCCAGGGCCTGGACGAGCTGCCGGACGCCCAGCGCCAGGTCCTCGTCCTGCGCTTCTACGCCGACCTTCCGGTGCGCGGCATCGCCGAGGAGCTGGGCATCCCCGAGGGCACGGTCAAGAGCAGGCTGCACGCGGCGGTACGGGCCCTGCGCGCCCGCCTGCACGAGGACGAGGTGGTGTGAGATGGCCGCCGAACAGCACCCCGGTGGGTACGACGCGCTGATGGCCGCGATCACGGGCGAGCCGCTGCCGCCGGACGCGGGCGCGGACGCCCGCGGCGAGTACCGGTCGGCGACGGCCGACGTGGCGCTGCTGCGGGAGCAGCTGAACCTGCTGGGCGACGCCCTGGGCGACGCGGTTCCGGAAGAGCGCCCGGCTCCGGTTCCGGCCCGGCTCCCGGCCCCGCGCCGCCACCGCCCCTTCCGCCTCGCCCTCGGCGTCCTCGCGGCGGCCTGCGCGGGAGTCGTCGTCACGGGCCTGGGCTGGCTGGTCGTGCAGAGCGGCAGTGGTGCCTCCGACGACGCGGCGAGCGGCAGCGCGGCCGACAAGTCCGCGGCCCGGCCGGACGGTCCGTCGGCGGGCCAGGAGGCCGCCGCGGTCTTCGGCACCCCCCGCTACCTCGCCTGCGCCCGGCTGGTCGCCGAGGGCACGGTGACCGCCGCCGAACCGGTGCCGGGGGCGGCACGGCACCGGATCACGCTCCGCGTGACACACGCCTACGCGCCGCAGGGGAGTCCCGCGCCGACGACGACGTTCGTCCTCGACGACCACCTCGCCCGGCTCGGCCCCGGCGACCGGGTCCTGGTCGGCGGCCTCCGGGACCGGCCCACCGCGGACACGGTGATCACCGGTGACCGGAACATCGCCACCGCCCGCGCCCGGGTCACCGCCTCCCTCCCCGAGGCCCGCACCCTCACCTGCGACTGACCGCGCCGAGAGGCACACCGAGCAGCACAGCGAGGAGCACGCGGAAGGGACGGACGCCCGACCCGGCACGCCCGCCCCTCCCCGTACCGCACCGGACTACGGCACGACCTTCCCGATCCGCACGCTGCCGAGGCCCGCGACCGTGCCGTGGGCGTTGACCAGCCGGACCCGGCCGAAGAACTCGCGGCCCTCGGGGGCGGCGGCCAGGGCCGTGACGCTGCCGGAGACCGTCGCCGAGTCGCCGGTGCCGAGCTTCACCGGCGCCGAGCCGTCCACGGTGACCGAGCCGAGGGTGTCGGCGAAGTACACGTCCCGGTAGTCGTACTGAGTGCTGCCGGAGGGCACCGAGTAGCCCGCGACCTCGACGGTGTACGTACCGGCGGCCGGCTTCGCGACGGAGACCGACTCCTCCGAGTCGCCGTCGGCGGACTGGGCGACGACGGCGCCGTCCTCGCCGTAGACCGTCAGGTCCAGGTCGGCGGCCGCGTCGGAGACGCCCCCGATGGCGACGTCCAGCGACTCGGCGCCCTCGGGCACCTCGATCGTGGAGGTGGCCGTGTCACCCTGCTCGATCGTCGGACGGGACGTCTCGGAGGAGCCGAGCGGGCCGCCGACCAGCTTGCCGTCGAGCGGGGCGTACCGGTTGGTCACCGTCCAGGAGGCGTCGGCCGGGGTGCCGGCCTTGGCCTCGGGCACGGTGACGACCTCCGGGTCGAAGGACGCGCCGAGCACGGTGACGTCGAGCTGGTAGGGGTTGTCCAGGAGCGGCGAGGTGCGCCGGGCCTCGACCTCGACCTCCCAGACGCCGGGCTGCGGGTCGGCGTACGCCCGCACGTCGGGGCGGCAGCCGTTGCCGTCGAGGTAGTTGTTGTAGCAGTACGGCGTGGAGGTGTTGTCGACCGGGACGCCGTAGGGATGCAGGGAGATGAACCGGGTCTGGCTCCCGCCCTTGAGCCCGCCGATCGCCACCTCCAGCGCCTTCGCGCCCTCGGGGACGGTCACGAAGTAGGACCTGGTGGCGTTGCGCTGCACCGAGCCCTTCGCGGAGAAGTCGTACTTCAGCGGGGCCGAGACGACGACCGTGGTCAGGACCTGCTTGTCGACGCCCTGGGTGCGCGGGTCGTCGACCTCCAGGATCGCGCTCTTGAGACCGGCGGAACCCGGCCGTGCCTCGACCTTGACCGTGACCGGCTTGTTCAGCGGCAGGTACACCTCGTCCCGTCCGGCGATCCGGAAGGTGTGTTCCGCGTTGTTCTCGAGGTCCAGCTCGTGCCGGACCGGCCGGTCGGCGCCGGTGGTGCGGGTGAGCGTGATCTCGTACGTCTTCTTCTGCCCGGCCTTCAGGCCGCCCTCGCGGTCGTAGAGGCCGGTGCCGCGGCCCGGGGTCGCCAGGGCCTGGTCGATCGCGGTGTCGACCGGCGCCTCGACCGTGTACTCGTGGGCGGTGGCGCCGCGCCGGACCGCCTTCCAGGCGTCGGGGACGTCGATCAGGCCCGCGCCCTCCTCGTACGCCTGCGCGCCCTTGATGTGGTCGGCGGTGGAGGTCAGCGCCGTCCGCAGCTTCGCCGGGGTCAGGTCGATGCGGGCCTGCTTCGCCGCCGACAGCAGCAGCGCCGAGGCGCCGGCGGCCTGCGGCGACGCCATCGAGGTGCCCTGGAGCATGCCGTAACCGGCGGGCAGGTCGTAGCCCGCCTCCGGGACCGGGGCGCCGGGCATCCAGGTCTGGATGGAGTTGACCGCCGCGCCGGGCGCGGTCAGCGTCGGTGTGAAGCCGCCGTCCTCACGTGGGCCGCGCGAGGAGAACGGCATCATCGCGTACTTGGTCTGCACCGCGGAGCCGTAGTTGGCGGCCCAGGTCTCGCGGGAGATGGACGCGCCGACCGAGATCACCTTGTCGGCGAGGCCGGGGTCGCCGATGGTGTTGGCGCCGGGGCCGGAGTTGCCCGCGGAGATGACCAGCTGCACGCCGTAGGTGTCGATGAGGCGGGTGTACAGCAGGGCGCGCGCGTTGGCACCGTCGTTGAGGGCGGGCAGGCCGCCGATCGACATGTTGACGATGTCGACGCCGCGGTTGATGACGAGGTCCGCCATGCCCTCGGTGAGCGCGATGTTGGTGCAGCCGCCGCTCCAGGTGCAGGCGCGGGAGGAGACGATCTTCGCGCCGGGCGCGGCGCCGTCCATCTTGCCGCCGAACAGCCCGTTGGCGGCGGCGAGTCCGGCGACGTGCGTGCCGTGCTCGGACTCGATGACGCCGATGTTGACGAAGTCGGCCTTGGCGCCCGCGGCGTTGTAGGTGACGTCCTTGCGGATCTCGACCACGAAGGGCTGGCGCTCGGCCACGTCCGTCGTGGGGTCGTCGGTGCCGAAGTACCCGACCTGGAAGCCGTCCTTGTAGGGCTTCATCGGGGTGTCGTCGGAGAAGTCGTGGTTGTTGTTCAGGTCGACACGGACCGTGCCGGCCTGCGCGTCGTACAGGACGCCCCAGGAGTCGGTGGTGTCGCCGTCCCGGTTGGCGTCGCCCTTGGCGTCACCGCCGGTGGTGTACGACTCCAGGAAGGTGCTGACCCGGTAGGAGCCGGCGGGCGCCGTCCAGGTGCGGCCGTCGTAGGTGAAGGCCGGCCCGGAGACGGAGGTGGTCATCGGGCGCCAGGTGCGGTCGGCGTCGGCGACCGGGTCGGTGGCGGTGACCCAGTCGACGATCTTGCGCTCGCCGGTGGTGGTCTTCTGCAGCGCCGGATGGGCGAGGTCGACGCCCGAGTCGAGGATGCCGATGGTGACGCCGCGCCCGTCCGACTTCGGGTTCTTCTTCACGAAGTCGACGGCGCCCGTCTCGAAGGACGGGTTGTACGGGTTCTCGGCCGGGGTCGAGCGGTTCGGCGCCGGATAGGAACGGCCCTGGTGCGAGGCGCCCTCGGCCATGTCCGCGCTCGGCGTCGGGTCGTCCAGCGGGATCTCGTCGCGCAGGTCGATGCCGTTCACCGAGGAGAGCTTCACGGCGGCGGCGATGGCCGAGTCCGCCTCGGCGGTGGGCACGGTGGCACGGACGTAGCCCAACTTGTCGTAGGTGCGGCCGACGCTGCCGCCGTCGACCGCGTCCAGCTCCTTCGCCACCTGCTCGGTCCGGCCCGGCGCGGTGGCGACCATCATCGTGATGTTCTTCGCGCCGTCGGCCTTCGCCTCGGCGAGCAGGTCCGCGTCGTGGGAACCGAGCTTGTCGTGGGCGGACTTGACGGAGGCGTCGACGGGAGGCGCGGTCGTCACCGGGCCGTCGGCGGCGAGGGCCACGGGCACGGGCCCGATCGCGGCGAGCGCGGCGACGAGGCCCGTGGCGACGGCCAGGCGGGCCGCGCGTCTCGCGCCCGGTATCGGTTCGCGCTGGGGGCTGTTGGTCATCGGCATCCCTTGGGGTGAAGGAACGAGCGGTACGACCGAGGCCGATCGGCCCTGGCCGAGGCAGTCCGGAATCCGATCCCGGACGACCGCTCAGCTTTACTCAAGGGATCACTGATTGGGGAGAGTTGTCCGGGGCGAGAAGAGGGCATGGCGTACTTCCGCCATACGCCATCGGGGACACAAGGGGCGGGCCGTGACAATCCCATGGCCCGTACGGCACCGGTGCGGGTGAAATGGGGCCGAATCCTGTTCAACCGTCGCGGACCATGGCAACCCTCATGCGGTCGGTGCGGTCTCTCCCGGGACCGAGCAGTACCGAGGATGGGGAAGACATGACCGTACGCGTACGTTTCGCCCTGCTCGCGGCCACCGCCCTGGCCCTGTCGGCGGCCCTCGCGGGCCCCGCCGTGGCCGCGCCCGCCGCCACCGACGGCCACGACGCGACCCGCCGCGCCCTCCAGGCCGCCGTCGAGGACGGAGTGCCGGGGGTCACGGCGACCGCCCGCGACGGCCGCGGCACCTGGTCCCAGACCGCGGGAGTGGGCGACCTGCGCACCGGCGAGCCGCGCTCCGCGCGGGACCGCTACCGGGTCGGCAGCATCACCAAGACCTTCGTCGCCACCGTGCTGCTCCAACTGGAGGCCGAGGGCCGGCTCTCGCTCGACGACACGGTGGACGAGTGGCTGCCGGGCCTGGTCACGGGCCACGGCCACGACGGCGGCCGGATCACCCTGCGCCGGCTCCTCAACCACACCAGCGGCGTCTACGACTACACGGCCGACAAGGGATTCGCCCGTGACCACTTCCTCAAGGACGGCTTCTTCGAGCACCGCTACGACACGGTGACACCGCGTGAGCTGGTCGCGATCGCCATGGCCCACGGGCCGGACTTCGTATCCGGCGCCTCCTGGAACTACTCCAACACCAACTACGTCCTGGCCGGCCTGGTGATCGAGGAGGCCACCGGCCGCCCGTACGGCGATGAGGTGCGCCGCCGGATCATCGAGCCGCTGGGGCTGCGCGCCACCTCCATCCCGGGCACCCGCACCGGCCTGCCCGAGCCCAGCAGCCGGGCCTACTCCAAGCTGGCGCCGACGGCGACCGGCCCGACGTACGACGTCACGCGGCTCAACCCGTCCATCGCCGGCGCGTCGGGCGAGGCGGTCTCCAGCTCGGCCGACCTGAACCGCTTCTACACCGCCCTGTTCCGGGGCAGGCTGCTGCCCGCGAAGCAGCTGGCCGAGATGACGACCACGGTCCCCGCGCGGGAGGGCGCCGACTACGGACTCGGCCTGATCAAGCGCCGGCTGGACTGCGGAGTGACGGTCTGGGGGCACGCCGGGGGCATCCACGGCTCCTCCTCGGAGGCGGTGACGACCCGGGACGGCAGGCACGCGCTCGCCTTCAACTTCAACGGCGACTGGGCCGGCGACGCCGAGGCGGTGATCGAGGCCGAGTTCTGCGCCCGGTGAGCGGGACCTACCGGGGCAACACCACGACGTAGGCCGCGGGTTCCCGGTCCCCGGCCGCCATCAGAGCCGTGCGCACGACGGCCGCCTGGTGCTCCGGGCAGTCCCGCAGCTTGCGCGGGGTCAGGTGCACGACCGTGATCCCCAGCCGCTCCAGGTGCTCGCGCTTGCGGGCGTGCTCCGCCCAGGCGGCGTCGTCCTCGTGCTGCCGGTGCGCCCGGGTGTCCAGCTCCAGGGCCACCGCCTGCTCGGGCCAGAAGGCGTCCACGCCGCCCAGGTGGGGGCCGCCGGGCAGGCGCAGGTCGACGTTCCAGACCGGCTCGGGCAGGGCGTGCTCGCGCACCATCCGGTACAGCCGCTGCTCGGCCAGCGCCCGCCCCTCGGCGACCAGCGAGTCCACGGCGTCCACCACGTGCGGGCGGCTGAGCAGCCGGGCCCGGTTCAGCTCCCGCACCACCGCGGCCGGTTCGCAGTGCCCGCCGCGCACCGCCTCCGTCAGAAGCCGGCGGACCGTGCCCGGGTCGGTCAGCTCCGCCACCGCGTCCGCCAGGGCCCGGGCCACCGGTGCCACCGGGACCCCGGTCAGCTCCACGGCGGTGGGCAGCGCGGCCGTGCGGACGACGCGCGCACACCCCGTCGTGCGCAGCCGGCGCAGCCGCGGGACCAGGACGTCGATGAGGTCCAGGGACGACAGCGGGGGAGCGGCGGAGAAGCCGTGCAGCGTCAGCGCGGCCAGGCCGGTGATCATCGCCTCCGCGTAGGCCGGCACGGGTGGGTGCTCCCCGCCCGGCTGGACCGGCACGGAGGCGCTCACGCCGGGTGCCGCACCGGAGGCGCGGTCCCGCGCCGCGTAGAGCAGCACCGCGTGCAGGCGCTCGTCGCTGGTCGGCGGACCCGGGTGCAGCAGGACGACGTTCGGGAGGAGCTGCTGCCAGGGGCCGCCGGGCCGGCACTGCTCGTTGGTCTCCGCGACGGAGACACCGTGCGCCCGCAGCTGGGCGGCCGTCATCAGCCGGCGCCGGCCGCCGGCCAGTTCGTGGAGCGGGCGGGGGCGCGGGGTGAGCGGGGTGTTGTGCGTCATGACCGGCAATCTCCCGCGCCCGATCCGCCCCTTAACCCCTGTTACACGCCCATCGCCGAACCGGGACAGGGCCGCCCTGAAGGACGGGTGTTCGGATGCCGAAAACCCCTGGTCCGAATGGGTGGGACCAGGGGTTACGGCTGCTCTTGACCGAATTCCGTAACGACGACGGAACGCTCAATCGTTGGCCAAGGCGGCAGTGCTCATGTCACGCCGAGCCCCACCGCTCACCGCCCGCCGCAGGCCCCGTCACAAGCCTGCGCCCGCAGGGCCCGCGCCAGATCGTCCCGCGCCTCCAGCACCAGCCTGCGCAGCGCCGGCGCCGCGTCCTCGTGCGCCGACAGCCACGCGTCGGTCGCGTCCAGCGTCTCCTGGGAGTCCCGCAGCGACGGGAACAGGCCCCGGACCACGTCCATCCCGATCTGGATGGACCGCTCGGCCCACACCCGCTCGATCGCCGCGAAGTACTTCTCGGTGTACGGCGCGAGCAGCTCCCGCTGCGAGGGCTGCGCGAAGCCGGCGATGGTCGCCTCGACGAGGGCGTTGGACAGCTTGTCCGACTCGACGACCTGCGCCCAGGCCTGCGCCTTGACCACGTCGGAGGGCCGCGAGGCCAGGCAGCGCACCTGGTGCCGCTTGCCGGAGGCCGTGTCGTCGCGGGCCAGTTCGGCCGCCAGGACGCCCTCGTCGGCCGCGCCGTGGGCCGCGAGCGGGGCGAGGAAGACCCACCGCAGCTCCTGGTCCACGTCCAGCCCGTCGATCTTCTCCGTGCCCTCCAGCAGACCCCGGAGCACCGCCAGGTCCGCCTCCTCGGACGCCACCGACGCGAAGAACCGCGCCCACGCCAGCTGCTGCTCGCTGCCCGGCGCCGCGTCCCGCAGCTCGCGCAGCGCACCCTCGGCGAGCAGCCGCCCGCCCGTCTCCCGCCACTCGGGGGCGGCGTAGTGCACCAGCGCCGAGTCGGTCCAGGCGTGCAGCATCTGCAGGACGCCGATGTCGGACTCGCGCCCCGCGAACCGCAGCACCAGCTCCGCGAAGTCCCGGGCCGGCAGCAGCGCGTCCCGCGTCATGTTCCACAGCGCCGACCAGCACAGGGCACGGGCCAGCGGGTCGGTCAGCGCGCCCAGGTGCTCGCGCAGCGTCGCCAGCGAGGTGTCGTCGAAGCGCGTCTTGCAGTACGTGAGGTCGTCGTCGTTCACCAGGACCAGCTCCGGCGCCTGGGCACCGGCCAGCTCCGCCACCACCGTGCGCGGCCCCTCGACGTCCACCTCGGCGCGTGCGTACCGCTCCAAGGCGCCCTCGGCCGTACGCCGGTACAGGCCCACCGCGACGCGGTGCGGGCGCAGTTCGGGGTGCGACTCGACCGCCTCCTGCACGACCGCCAGCTCGTCCACGCGGCCCTCGGCGCTCAGCAGCACCTGCGGGGTCAGCGAGTTGACGCCCGCCGTCTGGAGCCAGGAGCGCGACCAGGCGGCCATGTCCCGCCCACTGGTCTCCTCGAGGACGGACAGCAGGTCGCCCAGGCGGGTGTTGCCGTACGCGTGACGCTTGAAGTAGCGCCGCGCGCCCTCCAGGAACGCGTCCTGCCCGACGTACGCCACCAGCTGCTTGAGCGCGGAGGCGCCCTTGGCGTAGGTGATGCCGTCGAAGTTGAGCTTGGCGTCCTCCAGGTCACGGATGTCGGCCGTGATCGGGTGGGTGGAGGGGAGCTGGTCGGCGCGGTACGCCCAGGCCTTGCGGCGGTTGGCGAAGGTGATCCAGGCGTCCTTGAACCGGGTCGCGTTGACGTTGGCGAACGCGCCCATGAAGTCCGCGAAGGACTCCTTCAGCCACAGGTCGTCCCACCACTCCATGGTGACCAGGTCGCCGAACCACATGTGCGCCATCTCGTGCAGGATCGTGTTGGCACGGCCCTCGTACGACGCCCGCGTCACCTTCCCGCGGAAGATGTACTCCTCCCGGAAGGTCACCATCCCCGGGTTCTCCATCGCGCCGAGGTTGTACTCGGGCACGAAGGCCTGGTCGTACTTCCCGAAGGGGTAGGGGTAGTCGAAGTGGTCGTGGAAGAAGTCCAGGCCCTGCTTGGTGATCAGGAAGACGTCGTCGGCGTCGAAGTGCGGGGCGAGCCCCTTGCGGCACAGGGCGCCGAGCGGGATCTCCAGCCGGGTGCCGTCCTCGAAGGTCCGCTCGTAGGAATCCGTCACGTAGTGGTACGGACCGGCCACCACACACGTGATGTACGTCGAGATCGGCTTGGTCTCCGCGAACCGCCACACACCGTCGGCGCGCTCACCCGCGCCGTTGGACCACACCGTCCACTCCTCGGGCGCGCGCACCTCGAAGCGGAAGGGCGCCTTGAGGTCGGGCTGCTCGAAGCCCGCGAAGACCCGGCGCGAGTCGGCCGGCTCGTACTGGGTGTACAGGTACACCTCGCCGTCCTCGGGGTCGACGAAGCGGTGCAGGCCCTCGCCGGTGCGGGAGTACGCGCACTGGGCGTCGACCACCAGCTCGTTGTCGGCGGCCAGGTCCTCCAGGGCGATCCGGGAGCCGTCGAAGACCTCGCTCGGGTCGAGGTCGCGGCCGTTCAGGGAGACGGCGGTGACACTCGGGGCGATCAGGTCGGCGAAGCTGCTCGCGCCGGGCTCGTTGCAGCGGAAGCGGATCGTGGTGACGGACCGGAACGTGCGCGGCCCCTCGCCCTGCGCGTCACCGACGGCCGAGCGCACGTCGAGGGACACGTCGTACCCGTCGACGGACAGCAGGGCGGCCCGCTCCCGGGCCTCGTCGCGGGACAGATTCTCACCGGGCACGGGCGGCACTCCCTCGGATGGTGTTCGGTACAGGCGGTGTCACGTGGTGTTCAGTATGCGGACAGCACCGATCCTGCCATGCACCCCTGACGCCCGGCAGCCGGGAATGGGTGGGCCGGGAAGCCGGTTGCCGGGAGAAAGGCCCGATCGCGCCGCCTCATGAGGAGAGACATGTCGGAGAAGACGCCCGTCGACTTCTGGTTCGACCCCCTGTGCCCCTGGGCCTGGATGACCTCCCGCTGGGTCCTGGAAGTGGAGAAGGTCAGGGACATCGAGGTCCGCTGGCACCTCATGAGTCTCGCCGTCCTCAACGAGGACAAGCTCGACGAGCTGCCCGCGGAGTACCGCGAGATGCTGGAGGTCAAGGCCTGGGGCCCGGTCCGCGTCGTCATCGCGGCCCAGGAGGAGCACGGCCCCGAGGTGCTCGGCGACCTCTACACCGCGCTCGGCACCCGCATCCACAACCAGGACGAGGGCCCGGGCCGGGACACGGTCGCCGCCGCCCTGAAGGACGTCGGCCTGCCCGAGTCGCTCATGGACCACTGGGACGACACCCCCTACGAGCCCCAGCTGCGCGCCTCCCACAAGGAGGGCATTGACAAGGTCGGCCAGGAGGTCGGCACCCCGGTGATCGCCGTGCCCGGCGCCGACGGCGGGCAGCTCGCCTTCTTCGGCCCGGTCGTCACCCCGGCCCCCAAGGGCGAGGACGCCGCCAAGCTCTGGGACGGCACCCTCGCCGTGGCCTCCGTGCCGGGCTTCTACGAGATCAAGCGGACCCGCACCAAGGGCCCGGACTTCAGCAACCTGTAGGTCCCCCGCGCACAGGAAGCCCCCGCGAGTCACGTCCTCGCGGGGGCTTCCCTCATTCCGCCTGCCCGGTGAAGGCTGAGAAGACGATCACGAGGCAGGGCGATCGGGGGCCGGCGCTCAGGGGGCCAGCAGCAGGGTGCCGGTGCGGGACTTGGCGGCCGCGTAGCGCCTGGCCACGTCCTGCCAGTTGACGACGGCCCACATGGCGTCGATGAAGTCGACCTTCTGGTTCCTGTACTGGAGGTAGAAGGCGTGCTCCCAGGCGTCGAAGACCAGGATCGGGGTGGAGCCCTGGCCGACGTTGCCCTGGTGGTCGTAGATCTGCTCGACGATCAGCCGGCCGCTCAGGGGCTCGTGGGCCAGCACGCCCCAGCCCGAGCCCTGGGTGGTCGCGGCGGCCTTGGTGAGCTGCGCCTTGAATCCGGCGAAGGAGCCGAAGGACTCGGTGATCGCGTCGGCCAGCTCGCCCACGCCGTCCTCGGCCAGGGGCTCTCCGCCGCCGTCACCGGTCATGTTGTGCCAGTAGATCGAGTGCAGGATGTGACCGGAGAGATGGAAGGCCAGGTTCTTCTCCAGGCCGTTGATCGAGCCCCACGTCTCCTTGTCCCGCGCCTCGGCGAGCTGCTCCAGCGTGTCGTTGGCGCCCTTGACGTAAGCGGCGTGGTGCTTGTCGTGGTGCAGCTCGATGATCTCGGGGCTGATCACGGGAGCCAGCGCGGAGTAGTCGTACGGCAGTTCAGGAAGCGTGTAGACGGGCATGGCGGGTCCCCTCCGACCTCATATTGCAAAAGGCTTGCAAGTGCACGCTAGCAGCAAGAGCCTTCGGAGGAGTGGAGGGGCGCGGTCCGGCCACACGGAAGGGCCCCCGCACACGTCCGTGCGGGGGCCCTCGGGTCGGTCCGTGCGCCGGGAGCTAGCCGCGGGCGGCTCCCCGTCGCTGCCGGGCGTAGCCGACGGCCGCCAGGGCCAGCGTCATCCCGCCCGTCGAGTACAGCTGCACCCGGGTGTCCGGCTCACGGGCCATCAGCACGAACACCGCGGCCATGCCCGCCAGCGCCACCCAGGTCAGCCACGGGAAGCCCCACATGCGCACGACCAGCTTCTCGGGCACCTCCCGCTCCAGGCGGCGGCGCAGCCGCAGCTGCGAGGCGGCGATGAAGATCCAGACGACCAGGATGACGGCGCCGATCATGTTCAGCAGCCAGGAGAAGACGTCGTCCGGCCGCCAGTAGCTGAGCAGGACGCAGCCGAAGCCGAAGAGGGAGGAGACCAGCACCGCGATCCGCGGCACCCCGCCCGACACCCGGCCCAGCACCTTCGGTCCCTGGCCCCGCTCGACCAGCGAGTAGCCGATGCGCGAGGCGCCGTAGATGTTGGCGTTCATCGCGCTCAGCAGCGCCACCAGCACCACGACGTTCATGAGCTGGCCCGCGCCCGGGATGCCCAGCTCGTCGAGGGCGGCGACGTACGGGCCCTTCTCGACGACCTCGGGGGAGTCCCACGGGACCAGGGTCACGATGACCGCCATCGAGCCGATGTAGAACAGCGCGATGCGCCACATCGCCGTCCGTACGGCGCTCGCCACGCCCTTGACCGGGTTCTCCGACTCGGCCGCCGCGATGGTGACCGTCTCCAGGCCGCCGTAGGCGAACACGGATGCGAGCAGGCCGATGATCAGGCCGTTGCCGCCGTTCGGCAGGAAGTCGTCCAGGTGGGAGGCGCCGGGGGAGTCGGTGCCCGGCAGGACGCCGCAGATCGCCAGCACGCCCAGCACCAGGAACAGCGAGATCGCACCGACCTTGAGGGCGGCGAACCAGAACTCGAACTCGCCGAAGTTCTTCACCGCGGCCAGGTTCGTCCCGCAGAACACCACCATGAACAGCGCCACCCACGCCCACTCGGGCGTGCCCGGCAGCCAGCCGTGCACGATCTGCGCGGCACCGATGCCCTCCAGGCCGACGGCCGTGCACAGCAGCACCCAGAACGCCCAGCCCGCCGTGAAACCGGCCCACGGTCCGATCGCCCGCTCGGCGTGCGCGGAGAAGGAGCCCGAGGAGGGATACGCGGCGGACATCTCGCCCAGCATCCGCATCACCAGCATCACGAGGAGACCGGAGAGGGTGTAGGCGACCACGATCGAGGGCCCGGCGGCGGCGATGCCGGCCCCGGAGCCGACGAACAGCCCGGCGCCGATCACCCCGCCGAGGGCGATCATCGACAGGTGGCGCTGCTTGAGGCCGTGGGAGAGGGAGGAGTCCACCGGCTGCCGGGGCGCCTCGGTGGTGGTGCTGTTGGACATGGAGCGGCTCGTCCAATGCGTGGGGGGACGTGGGCAGGGCAAAAGCGCCCACAGTTTCCGGTCTCGCGCCGCCCGGCGACAGCGGATGCCCACGATACGGACGGACCGGATACGGAACGTGATCATCCGAATGCGGGGTTCCGTTTACGGGTGACGCCCGCCTCACCCCCTCGGTGACCGGTGTCACCCGAGCCCAGGTGTAAGGCGCGCCCTTTGTCGGGAGCCCACCAAGCCGACGAGCTGGCCTTTGTCGAGCGCTGCTGGTGATCGGCCCCGGCCGCTGGGATAGCGTCGCGGTGTCCCGACATGTCCACACCACCGCGGAGTCCCCATGAGCACCGCTGCCGTATCCGCCCGCCGCTCCGGGCAGGTCCTCGCCGACCTCATCCCCTCCTCCCGAGTCCGGGACGTCGCGCTCGTGGCGGGCGGCGCCGTGCTCACCGGCGTCGCGGCCCAGATCGCGGTGCCCGTGCCCGGCTCCCCGGTGCCGGTGACCGGCCAGACCTTCGCGGCACTGCTCGTCGGCACCGCGCTCGGCGCCCGCCGCGGCCTGCTCTCCCTCGCGCTGTACGCCCTGGTCGGCATGGCGGGCATGCCGTGGTTCGCGGAGGGCGGCTCCGGCACCGCGGCCCCCTCCCTCGGCTACGTCTTCGGCATGCTGCTCGCCGCCGCGGTCGTCGGCGCCCTGGCCCGCCGCGGCGCCGACCGCTCGGTGCTGCGCACGGCCGGCACCATGCTGCTGGGCGAGGCGATCATCTACGCCGTCGGCGTGCCCTACCTGGCCCTCGCCGCCGACATGTCCCTCACCGCCGCCGTCGCGGCCGGCCTCACCCCGTTCCTGATCGGCGACGCGCTCAAGGCCGCGCTGGCGATGGGCGTCCTGCCGACCGCCTGGAAGCTGGTCGACAAGCGGTAACACGCCGCAGGCCCACGAGAGGGGCCCGCCGGAGCGCAGCAGCTCTCCGGCGGGCCCCTCTCACGTCCCGGGGCGGTCAGCCCTTCCCGGCGACGGCCCCGCGCGCGGCGATCCGCTGCTTGACGAAGGCGACGACGAGGACCAGCGCGGCGACGAGCAGCGACAGCAGCACGGTGGTGCGCCCGTCGTGCTCGGTGTCGGTCAGCATGTAGCCCAGCACGAAGACGATCAGGGCGGCGGCGGCCCAGGTCAGATACGGGAACAGCCACATCCGCACCACCAGCTTCTCCGGTGCCTCGGCCTGGATGATCCGGCGCATCCGCAGCTGGGAGAAGCAGATCACCAGCCACACGAAGAGGGCCACGGCGCCGGAGGAGTTGACCAGGAAGAGGAAGACGGAGTCCGGGAACTCGTAGTTGAAGAACACGGCGACGAAGCCGAACACCACGGAGACCAGGATGGCCGTCCGCGGCACCCCGCGCCGGGTGGTCCGGGCGAAGGCCTTCGGCGCGTCACCGCGCTCACCGAGCGAGAAGGCCATGCGGGAGGCGGTGTACAGCCCGGAGTTCAGACAGGACAGCACGGACGTCAGCACGATGAAGTTCATGATCTGACCGGCGTTCGCGATGCCGAGCGAGTCCAGCGCGGCGACGTAGGAGCCCTTGTCGATGATCGACTGCGAGTCCCAGGGCAGCAGCGCGACCACGACGAAGATGGATCCCAGGTAGAAGACGGCGATGCGCCAGATGATGCTGTTGGTCGCCTTGGTGACGGCCCGCTGCGGGTCCTCGGACTCACCGGCGGCGAGGGTGGGGATCTCGCTGCCCATGAAGGAGAAGACGACGAGCAGCACGCCGGTGAGGATGGCCCCGGCCCCGTTCGGCAGGAACCCGCCGTGTTCCGTCAGGTTCCCCAGCCCCGCCTGCTCGCTGTCCACGCCGGGCAGCACACCGAAGACGGCCAGCCCGCCGACGACGATGAACGCGGCGATGGCCACGACCTTGATCCCGGCGAACCAGAACTCGAACTCGCCGTAGGAGCCGACGGAGGCGAGGTTGGTGGCGGTCAGCACGACCATCACGATCAGCGCCCACCCCCACTGCGGCACGGCGGGGATCCACCCCTCCAGGATCTTGGCCCCGGCCGTCGCCTCCACGGCCAGCACCACGACCCAGAAGAACCAGTAGAGCCAGCCGATGGAGAACCCGGCCCAGGGGCCGAGCGCCCGGTCGGCGTGCGCGGAGAAGGAACCGGAGGTCGGGTTGGCGGCCGACATCTCCCCGAGCATCCGCATCACCAGCACCACGAGCGTGCCGACGAGGGCGTACGAGAGGAGGATGCCGGGTCCCGCGGTGGCGATGCCGGTACTGGAACCCACGAACAGCCCGGCCCCGATGACGCCGCCGATGGCGATCATCGAGAGATGGCGGTTCTTGAGCCCGGCCTGAAGCCCGGACCCCGGTCCGGAGGGGCCCGCGGGCCCCTCCTCGGGCTTGGTCAAGGTCGGCTGCGAAGTCATGGGGGAGGTTTTCCTTTGCGCCGGTCGTGCACTTTCCCGTACGAGCGGTGTACGAGCCGGACCAGTGAAACGGAGGTGAACAGATTCGGGAACCTTTGAATCCGGATCGTTACTTGAGCTTTTCCTGAGCTTCCATAGCTTCACGAGCCGTTCTCATGGCCACCACCCGGAGCGTCCGCCGCTCGGCCCGCGTGTCACACTCGACGCATGCGCGTGTATCTCGGCTCGGACCATGCGGGCTTCGAACTCAAGAACCACCTCGTCGAATGGCTTGAGGCGGCGGGCCACGAGCCCGTCGACTGCGGCCCGCACATCTACGACGCCCAGGACGACTACCCGCCCTTCTGCCTGCGCGCCGCCGAGCGCACGGCCGCGGACCCCGACGCCCTCGGCATCGTGATCGGCGGCTCCGGCAACGGCGAGCAGATCGCGGCGAACAAGGTGAAGGGCGTGCGCGCGGCGCTGGCCTGGAGCGAGGAGACGGCGTCGCTGGGCCGCCAGCACAACAACGCCAACGTCGTCGCGGTCGGCGCCCGCATGCACACGCAGGACGAGGCGACGAAGTTCGTCGAGACCTTCCTCGCCACCCCGTTCTCCGGCGACGAACGCCACATTCGCCGCATCGACATGCTCACGTCCTACGAGACGACGGGCGACCTCCCTCCCATCCCGCCCCACCACCCCCAGCAGTAGCCCCGCGTCCCCCGTGGCCCGCCCCGGTCCCCACCGGCCGGGGCGCACCCCAACACCCGTCAGCAGAGCAAGCCTCCCGGACGGCACCACAAGCCTGCCGCGCGCCGACCCGCAGGCGAGGACGCGAGCCCGCCGGTACGGCACGCGCCCCGACGGGGTGGGCACCGGCCCGCAGCCGGCGACGTGAGCCTGCTGGGCGGGGACGTGGGTCCGCTGGGCGGGACGCGACCCTGTCGGCGTGGCCCGCATCCTGTCGGGGCGAGCACCAGCCCGCAGGCGGGGACATGGGCCTTGCTGAGCCGGGACGGGAGCCTACTGGGCGAGGGCGCGAGCCTGAGGAGGCGAGTGCCGGCCCGCGGGTGGGGACGTGAGCCCGCCGGGCGGCGGCGTGGGCCTGCTGAGCGGGGCCCCGGGAGCCTGCTGGGTGGGGACACGACCTTGTTGGCGTGGCCCGGGCCTGTCGGGGTGAGCGTCGGCCGGGGATGTGGGGCTGGTGGGCGCGGGCGTGGGCCTGCTGTGTGCGGACGCGAGCCCGTCGGTGTGGCGCGAGCCTGGCCCGCAGGCGGGGATGTCGGCCTGCTGAGCAGGGGCGTGAGCCTGCTGTGTGGGGACGCGAGTCCGTCGGTGTGGCGCGAGCTTGCCGGGGCGAACGCCGGCCCGCAGGAATTGAGCCCGCTGGGCGGGGATGTGAGCCCGCTGGGCGGGGATGTGAGCCCGCTGGGCGGGGCGCGAGACCGTCCGGGTTGGGACACCGGCCCGCAGGCGGGACGCCAGACCGCCTGGCGGGTGGGGGACAGGGCGCGCAGGGGCGCAGGGGACGGAGTCCCCGGCGGGGTGTGGGGCGGAGCCCCGCGATGAGTCGAGCCTCTTGACCCACCGAGTCGGGTGGGCGGGTGGGCAGAAGTCACCGAAAGGACAGAATCCGTGCCAGAGGGCCACACGATCCACCGCCTGGCCCAGGACTACACCGCCGCCTTCGCCCGGACGGCAGTCCACGTGACCAGCCCCCAGGGCAAGTTCGCCGACTCCGCCGCCCTCCTCGACGGCACCGTCCTGACCACCGCCGACGCCCACGGCAAACACCTCTTCCTGGGCTTCGGCGCAGCCGAGGACGCTGCCGAGGACCCCGCCTGGGTCCACATCCACCTCGGCCTCTTCGGCAAGGTCACCTTCGGCCCGACCCCCGTGCCCCCGCCCACGGACACCGTCCGCCTCCGCCTCGCGAACGACACCGCGTACGTCGACCTCCGCGGCCCCACCACCTGCGCCCTGATCACGGCCCCGGAGAAGCAGGCGATACACGACCGCCTCGGCCCCGACCCCCTGCGCCCGGACGCCGACCCCGCGGCCGCCCACCGAAGGATCTCCCGCAGCCGCACCACCATCGCCGCCCTGCTCATGGACCAGAAGGTCATCGCCGGCGTCGGCAACGTCTACCGCGCCGAGGTCCTCTTCCGGCACGGCATCGACCCGTACCGCCCCGGCAAGGACCTCACCCGCGCCGAGTGGGACGCGATCTGGCAGGACCTCACCGCCCTCATGCGCGAGGGCGTGCGGAACAACCGCATCGACACCGTCCGCCCCGAGCACACCCCCGAGGCCATGGGCCGCCCGCCCCGCGTCGACGACCACGGCGGCGAGGTGTACGTCTACCGCCGGGCCAACCAGCCCTGCCACCTGTGCGGCGGCCCGGTCAGAACCGCCGGCCTGGCCGCCCGCAACCTCTTCTGGTGCCCCACCTGCCAGCGGCGTTAGCCCCCCGCGCCCGCGCTCAGAACCCGTGCGGCAGCCACGGCGCCACGTCCGACCCGAACCCCACCGACGCCGCCGCCAGCGCCCCCTCCCGTACCTCGCGCACCCGCCCGGCCGCGCCCAGCGAACCGAGGCTCACGCCTCCGAGGTACGCCGCCCCCAACTCCCGTACGGACAACACGAGATCGGCGGCGTCCGGCGTACGTTCGCACGACGCCCCCTTCGCGTCGCCGCTCAGCCGCCAACGCCCCGCGTTCCAGGGGCAGAAGGCGTCCTCGACCTCGAACACCACGTCCACCGGCGCCTGGTAGGTCCGCGCCGCGAGCGCCTCCCCCACGTCCACCAGCCGCACGTACAACGCGTCCCGCAGCTCCGGCCGGCACCGCCGGATGTCCGACACCTGGTGCTGCCACGCCTCGTCGACCGGCCGCCCCCGCACCGTCAGCGTGGAGGTCAGGTCGATGTCGTACAGGAAGCGCCAGAGCGCCGCGTCGGTCGCCGGATCGAGGCCGGCCAGGTCGTCGAGGACCACCGTGCCCTGGGGACCCCCGGGCCCCCAGGCCGACCGGACCCGGAACCGCGCGTACCCGGTGACCTCGCCGCCCCGCCGGGCGACCACGCACTGCAGGGGCGAGGCGCCGTCCCGCCCGCTCTCCGGGTCCAGCAGCGCCATCCGCTCCCAGCCGGGCCGCCGGGCCAGCATCCCGGGCCGCCCCGCCACCAGCCGCGCGTACACCGCCTCACACGCGTCGAGCACGTCCGCGGGCGCCTCGTACCGCAGCCGTACGTCATCCGTGCCGGCCGGCACCGACAGCCGCACCCGGCTCGTGTCGATCTCCGCGTTGAGCGCGAAGGTCGCGGCGCCGTACCCGAACCGGCCGTAGATCGCCGGCTCGGAGGCCGTGAGCACGGCCAGCGGCTCGCCCCAGGCCCGTACGTCGTCCAACTGCCGCCGCATCATCGACGTCAGCACACCCCGGCGCCGGTGCGTGGCGGCGACGCTCACCATCGTCACGCCGGCGGCGGCCACCCGCGCGCCGCCCGGCACGGTCATCCGGAAGGCGAACGCCCCGGCCGTCCCGACCCACGCGCCGTCCTCGCCGTCGCCCTCCCGGACACCGATCGACCGGTCGACCTGCGTCAGCTCCCGGTACAGCTCCAGCACCTCGGCGGCCTCCGGGACCCCGCCGAAGGCACGGATCAGCGTCCCGTACCACCCGTCCCACTCGTCGCGCCGCAGCACCCGCGGCTCCGCCTTCACCCTGCCGTCATCACCCGTGGCGCGTTCCATGCAGCATGCGTACCAGGGCCGCGCGAGAGGGGCGAGGCAATTTCCCCGGGGTTGCGGCGCGGGAGCCGTTCGTGAAGTTCACTGTGAAGTCCGGCCTCGGACGGGGGACAAGTGGGACCTCCCGTGCCAAGCGGCCGGTTCGATGGATAGGGTCCCGAACTAATGGCAGCAGGACGACAGCGGCGCGCGGAGGCCGAGACGTTCGCGGCCCGGTGGAAGAAGCAGTGGCACCGGGTCCGCGTCGGCGTGCGCCGAGCCGCCGTCGACTACTTCCGCGGCGACGGTTCGGACTGGATCGCGCTCGCCGGCCTGCTGCTGACGATCCCCGTCATCGCGGCCACCACGATGGCCAACTCGGTGTGGTGCTCGCCCTCCGCGCTCGTCATCCCGATCGTCGCGGGCGGCCTGCTGCTGCGCCCGGCGAGCCTGCTCGGCCTGTACGCCGCGGCGGCCACCGCGCTGATCGTGGAGTCCGTGCAGCTCGGCCCGTACACCGAGGGCCCCTCCCGGGTCACGCCCGGTGTGGTCCTGGTGGTCGCGGCCTGCGGCTTCTTCGGACTCCTCGTCGCCCAGTTCCGCAGCCGGGTCGGCGTGCCCTGGCGGCGCGGCGGCACCATGCTCTTCGACCTGCGCGAACGCATCCGCGTCCAGAGCAAGCTGCCCAAGCTGCCCAAGGGCTGGCACCGCGAGATGGCGCTGCGCCCGGCGGGCGGCCAGTCCTTCTCCGGCGACTTCGTCGTCGCGGCGCGCACCAACGGCGGCCGGACCCTGGAGGTCGTGCTCACCGACGTCTCCGGCAAGGGCATGGACGCGGCCTCGCGCGCCCTGCTGCTGTCGGGGGCCTTCGGCGGACTGCTCGGCAGCCTGCCGCCGCACGCCTTCCTGCCGGCCGCCAACGGCTACCTGCTCCGCCAGGACTGGGACGAGGGCTTCGCCACCTCCATCCACCTCGTCCTGGACCTCGACTCCGGCGACTACGAGCTGTACTCGGCCGGGCATCCGCCGGGCCTCCAGCTCAGCGCGGGCACCGGCCGCTGGGAGGAGAAGTCGGCCGAGGGGCCGCTGCTCGGCGTGTACGACGGTGCGCAGTTCGACCAGGTGAAGGGCTCACTGCGGCCGGGGGACGTGCTGATGCTGTTCACGGACGGCCTGGTGGAGACCTCCGAGCGGGACATCGCCGAGGGCATCGACCGCCTCACCGGCGAGGCCGACCGCTATGTCGCGGGCGGCTTCCACGGCGCGGCCTGGCACCTGATCGAGGCGGTGGCCAAGGACGTCAACGACGACCGGGCGCTGCTGCTGATCTGCCGGGAGGGCCCGACCGCCCAGTCCGCGTCGGCCACGGACTGAGGCCGCGCCGACATACTGGGCCCATGTCGCCCACGCCGCCCATGCCGCCGCCCCACGACTCCGGATCGCCCGCCCCGCCGCTCTCCCTGGCCGAGGTCGAGGCCACCGCACGCGCCGCCCACGCCGGACAGACCGACAAGGCGGGACGGCCGTACGCCGAACACCTGCTGGCCGTCGCCGAGGGCGTGCGCCGGCGCGGTGGCGACGACGAGCAGATCGCGGCCGCCTGGCTGCACGACGCCGTCGAGGACGACGCGCTGAGCGAGCGCCGGCTGGAGGAGGCGCCGCTGAGCCGCCGTACCAAGGACATCGTCCTGGCCCTCACCAAGCGTCCGGGGGAGCCGCCCGAGGCGTACGCCGCGCGGATCCTCGCCACCCCCGGCGCGCGGCTGGTCAAGGAGGCGGACCTGGCGCACAACGCCGACCCCGCGCGGCTGGCCGTCCTCGACGAGGCCACCCGCACACGACTGGCCGAGAAGTACACGCGGATGCGCGCACTCCTCGGCCAGGGGTGAGCCACCGGTCCTAGACGGAGACCTTCTCGCCGCTGCCGTTCGGCGCGGCGGGCGCGGTGGCCGCCCCGCGTGCTCCGGTCCCGGTCCCGGTCTCGTCCCGCGTCGCACGGCCCCGGGCGGCGTCACCGGGATCCCGCTTGAACGCCCATTCCATCTTCGGTTCGACCACGTACCGCAGGACCCGCTGGACGGGCTTGGTGCACAGCAGGGTGACGACGGCGGCGCCGAGGACGGTGAGCCCGATCTCGCCGAGCGGCCGGTCCAGGAACGGGTGTTGGAACCAGCCGGTGTAGCTGCCCTCCTTCACCAGGAAGCCGTGCAGCAGGTAGCCGTAGATCGTGCCGGCGCCGAGTGCCGTGAACCACATGCGGCGGCCGGGCACCCAGGCGAAGAAGCACGCGGTGAGCACCACGGAGCAGCCGAAGAGCGCGAGCGTCAGGACGGGCCCGGACCACCAGGGGGCGCCCGTGTCCTGCATGGCGGCGTTGCGGTAGAACCAGCCGGTCTCCATGCGCGGCACCGACCACCAGGCGATCACCAGCGCCGCCGCGACCACCGGCACGGACAGGATCCGCACCGAGCGGCGCCGCACCATCCGGAAGTGCTCGGGACGCAGCACCAGACCCAGCACGAAACACGGCAGGAACTGCAGCACCCGCTGCATGTTCAGGTCGTTGCCGACGCTGGGCGTCACGGAGGCCAGCGCGGCGATGGCGAGGGAGATCGGAAGCGGCCAACGGACCGTCTGCCAGATCGGGGTGGTCAGCCGCCAGACGAACAGCGCGCACAGGAACCACAGGAGATAGGTGGGGTCCAGCAGGCTGAAGTCGCTCTGCGGGTCCTCGCTGACGCGGCGGTGCAGGGTGTAGGCGACCTCGAAGACGAGGTAGGGGACGGCGACTCCGGTGATCAGCCGCTTGACGCGCTTGGGGCTCAGGTCGAAACTGCGCGAGAAGTAGCCGGAGATGACGATGAAGGCCGGCATGTGGAACGTGTACAGGACCCGGTAGAGGGTCTCCACGGTCCGGTTCCCGTCCAGGATCTGGCCCCAGGCGTGGCCCACACCGACCAGCACGATCGCCAGGTACTTGGCGTTGTCGAAGAAGGCGTCGCGCTGCCGGCTCGGCGGGGAGGGCGGGGACGGCGACTTCCGGTCGCCGTGAGTTAGCAGCGAGCTAGTCATGCAACCCCCCGCCGAGAACTCGGCGAGCGGTCACAGGACCTCGCTGCTCTGGTGGGGGACGAGGCAGCGTAGAACATCTGAGGCACCCTAGCGTTCTCCGTGGGATTCCGTAAAACCCTCGACGTCATTCCTGCATTTCGGGTCTTGACCATGGCGTGAGTACGGTGTGAGTGCCGTTCGTGTACCCCCGTATTTCGGGAACTCGGCCTCTCCGGCCGCGTGACGGCCCCCACATCCCGGGCCCGTCGCCACGCGTCCAAGCCCCTCCCGGAGCACCCCACTTGTCATGACACGTCGTGACTAAACAGCGCATAAGACCGGCGGGCGACTCCACTGGAATGTCCGCTTCAATGCCCTTACGGGCCTCATGGGTGATCCTGTGATCTCCCTGTGATGACCCTGTCGGCGTACTCGTCGATGGGCCCGCCGATGTCCTGGTCGACGTGTCCGCCGCGACAATTCGAAATATCTGCGAACGCGTTGTGTGGACATGGAAACGAAGTGGGTCGAATTCCTCGTACGGGTGCACGGTCGAAATTCTGTACGGGGCGCGGCAGTGGCCTGCGCCCGCGTGCGCGGGGAGCGCGCCACCCACGGAACCGGCCGGACGATGTGTCACCTGCCGCATGACGGGGCCCGGTTGGTGGCACGATGGTTCTGGCGGGGGTGTGCGGTGCCGCACCTCCGGGCGGGAGTGCGGACCGACCGAGGGTGTGATCAGTTGTGGCCATTTCACTGTCAGTGGTGCTGCTCTTGGGGATCATCCTGGTGGTGCTGCTGCGGGGAGGCTCCATCAAGGCGGGGCCGGCGGTCGTCGCGGTCCTCTTCGGCTTCTTCCTCGCCTCGACCGGCATGGCCGACGACATCCAACGCTTCCTGGACTCGATAGCGGAGACGATCAACTCGATCCAGTTCTAGCCGCCCCGCCGCTTCCGGACCCCCGTGAGGGCGCTGGCGGCCCGGGCGGCCCGGACCGCACAAAGACCTCCGGCCCGACCCCCTGGGGGGACCGGGCCGGAGGCCTCTCGGAGCGGGCGACGGGAATCGAACCCGCGTAGCCAGTTTGGAAGACTGGGGCTCTACCATTGAGCTACGCCCGCACGGCTGGCGCCGCAGGTCGGTGACCGCGGCACTGCACGCATCGTAGCGGGTCGTCCCCCTTCGCCGCACACCCCTTCCGGTCCGTGCCGGGACCTTTCACGGACGCTCGGGAAACTCTGCGGTCCGGGCGCCCGGCGGCATGTACCCTACGTGTCGCACCAGACGGGGTGTGGCGCAGCTTGGTAGCGCGTCCGCTTTGGGAGCGGAAGGCCGTGGGTTCAAATCCCGCCACCCCGACCATCGACCGACCACCGAGTGATCGCCTTTTGGGCCGTGTAGTCGCTGCCGTTACTATGCAAGCTGCACGCCCGTGTGTCATCAGCGTATGAAGTCTCCGGGCGGCGAAATTTGCCGGACACTCTCTGGTTCCGGCAGAACCCAAGAAGTCAGCCACCAAGGAGACCGAACCGTGAAGAGCGCCGTGGAGACCCTGAACCCGACCCGGGTTCGGCTCACTGTCGAGGTGCCCTTCGAGGAGCTCAAGGACAGCCTCGACGCGGCGTACAAGAAGATCAACCAGCAGGTCACGGTGAAGGGCTTCCGCAAGGGCAAGATCCCGGCCCGGGTCATCGACCAGCGGTTCGGCCGCGGTGCGGTTCTGGAGGAGGCGGTCAACGACGCGCTTCCGAAGTTCTACACCGACGCGGTCAACGAGGCCGAGCTGAACCCGCTCGGCCAGCCCGAGGTCGACATCACGGAGCTGAAGGACGGCGAGACGCTGAACTTCACCGCCGAGGTCGACATCCGCCCCGCCATCGAGATCCCGGACTACTCCGGCATCGAGGTCGAGGTCGACGCCGTCGAGGTCAGCGACGAGGACGTCGAGAAGTCGGTGGAGCAGCTGCGCGAGCGCTTCGCTTCGACGACCCCGGTCGAGCGCGCCGCCGCGGACGGCGACGTGATCACCATCGACCTGCAGGCCAAGGTCGACGGCGAGGTCCTCGAGGACGGCGTCGCCGACGGCGTGTCCTACACCATCGGCTCCGGCGAGCTGCTGGATGGCATCGACGACGCCGTGAAGGGCCTGGAGGCCGGTGGCGAGGCCACCTTCACCTCCGAGCTCAAGGGCGGCTCGGCGGCCGGCAAGGAGGCCGAGGTCACCGTCAAGGTCACCCAGGTCGCCGCGCGCGAGCTGCCCGAGCTGGACGACGACTTCGCGCAGCTCGCGTCGGAGTTCGACACGCTGGAGGAGCTGCAGGCCGACAGCCGCAAGCGCCTCGCCAACATGAAGCAGTACGACCAGGCCACGCAGGCCCAGGAGCGCGTCCTGGACAAGCTGCTCGAGCTGGTCGAGGTCCCGGTCCCCGAGAAGCTCCTCGAGGACGAGATCAACACCCGCAAGCACAACCTCGAGCACCACCAGCTCGGCCAGATGGGCCTGGACCTCGAGAAGTACCTGGAGCTCCAGGGCAAGACCGCCGAGGAGTTCGAGACCGAGACCCGCGAGGCCGCGGTCAAGGGCATCAAGACCCAGTTCGTCCTCGACGAGCTGGTCAAGCAGGAGAAGCTCAACGTCAGCCAGGAAGAGCTGACCGAGCACCTCATGCGCCGCGCCGCCTCCTCCGGCATGTCCCCCGACCAGTTCGCCCAGGCCGTCGTCGAGCAGGGCCAGGTCCCGCTCCTCGTCGGCGAGGTCGCCCGCGGCAAGGCCCTGGCCGCCGTGGTCGAGAAGGCCACGGTCAAGGACACCAACGGCGAGATCGTCGACCTGGACGACGAGGAGGACGAGGAGACGGAGGCCACCGAGGCCGCCGCCACCGAGTCCGCCGACGCCGAGAAGGCCGACGACAAGGCCGAGGAGAAGACCGAGGGCTGATCACCCTCGCGCCGTCCCCGACGGATGTGAAACGGGCCCCGGTCGTTCCGACACCGGGGCCCTTTCGCTTACGGCTGGACAGCGCCGGTAAGGGGCGCGGGGAACTGCGCGACCGGCCACAGACGGCCCGCACCCGGCAGTGAACACTTACCGCGATGGCGAGATCCCGCAACCACACCCCCGCGGAGCGCTACGCCCCCGGCGAACACCCGCGGAACCGGGATGGCACCGCAAGCCCACCGCGTTAGGGTCCATGAATACGAGGGCAGGGGAGTCCCCGAAAGCGGCTCCAGCCCCGCAGGGAAACGTGAGACGGCCCGGCGCCGTCGTAAGACGAGCAGGTGGATACGTGACGAATCTGATGCCCTCAGCCGCCGGCGAGCCCTCTATCGGTGGCGGCCTCGGCGACCAGGTCTACAACCGACTGCTCGGCGAGCGGATCATCTTCCTCGGCCAGCCGGTCGACGACGACATTGCGAACAAGATCACCGCACAGCTGCTGCTCCTTGCCTCCGACCCGGACAAGGACATCTTCCTGTACATCAACAGCCCGGGCGGTTCGATCACGGCCGGCATGGCGATCTACGACACCATGCAGTACATCAAGAACGACGTGGTGACGATCGCGATGGGTCTCGCGGCCTCCATGGGACAGTTCCTGCTCAGCGCGGGCACCCCCGGCAAGCGCTTCGCGCTGCCGAACGCCGAGATCCTGATCCACCAGCCCTCCGCCGGCCTCGCCGGTTCGGCCTCGGACATCAAGATCCACGCCGAGCGGCTGCTGCACACCAAGCGGCGCATGGCCGAGCTGACCTCCCAGCACACCGGCCAGACGATCGAGCAGATCACCCGCGACTCGGACCGCGACCGCTGGTTCGACGCCTTCGAGGCCAAGGAGTACGGCCTCATCGACGACGTCATCGCCACGGCCGCCGGCATGCCGGGCGGCGGCGGCACGGGCGCCTGAGCCATCCCCCGCCCCGAGCCGACCGCCTCAGCCCCTTTACAGGAGACACTGTGAACGACTTCCCCGGCAGCGGCCTGTACGACCGCTCGCGTGCCGAGTACACCGGCCCGTCCGCCGAGTCCCGCTACGTCATCCCGCGCTTCGTCGAGCGCACCTCGCAGGGCGTGCGCGAGTACGACCCGTACGCGAAGCTCTTCGAGGAGCGGGTGATCTTCCTCGGCGTCCAGATCGACGACGCCTCCGCCAACGACGTCATGGCGCAGCTGCTGTGCCTGGAGTCGATGGACCCCGACCGGGACATCTCGGTCTACATCAACAGCCCCGGCGGCTCCTTCACCGCGCTCACGGCCATCTACGACACGATGCAGTACGTGAAGCCGGACGTCCAGACGGTCTGCATGGGCCAGGCCGCCTCCGCCGCCGCCGTCCTGCTGGCCGCCGGCACGCCGGGCAAGCGCATGGCGCTGCCGAACGCCCGCGTCCTGATCCACCAGCCGTACAGCGAGACCGGCCGCGGTCAGGTCTCCGACCTGGAGATCGCCGCCAACGAGATCCTGCGGATGCGCTCGCAGCTGGAGGAGATGCTGGCCAAGCACTCCACCACGCCGGTCGAGAAGATCCGCGAGGACATCGAGCGCGACAAGATCCTCACGGCCGAGGACGCGCTGAGCTACGGCCTGATCGACCAGATCATCACCACCCGGAAGATGGACAACTCCTCTCTCCGCTAGGCGGGAGGCTGTATCGTCTGCCGCTCCTTGGCACGGTTTGACGCGATTCACGTCAAAGGGAACCGTGCCAAGGGGGGCCCGGACGAGGGGCCCGGCAAGGTACCGTCGGACATAAGGCAGCACCAGGAGTCCGCCCGCCGTTGACGTGACGTCGACGACCGGGAGTCTCCCAGGCGAAGGGGAAGCACACCGTGGCACGCATCGGTGACGGCGGCGATCTGCTCAAGTGCTCGTTCTGCGGAAAGAGCCAGAAGCAGGTCAAGAAGCTCATCGCAGGGCCCGGTGTGTACATCTGCGACGAGTGCATCGACCTCTGCAACGAGATCATCGAGGAGGAGCTGGCCGAGACCAGCGAGGTGCGCTGGGAGGAGCTCCCGAAGCCCCGCGAGATCTACGAGTTCCTCGAGAGCTACGTGGTCGGCCAGGAAGCGGCCAAGAAGGCCCTCTCCGTCGCGGTGTACAACCACTACAAGCGGGTCCAGGCCGGCGAGAACGGCGGCGCCCAAGGCCGCGAGGACGCCATCGAGTTGGCGAAGTCCAACATCCTCCTGCTGGGCCCCACGGGCTCCGGCAAGACCCTCCTCGCCCAGACCCTGGCCCGCATGCTGAACGTCCCGTTCGCGATCGCCGACGCCACGGCGCTCACCGAGGCGGGGTACGTCGGCGAGGACGTCGAGAACATTCTGCTCAAGCTGATCCAGGCGGCCGACTACGACGTCAAGAAGGCCGAGACCGGGATCATCTACATCGACGAGATCGACAAGGTCGCGCGGAAGAGCGAGAACCCCTCCATCACGCGCGACGTGTCGGGCGAGGGCGTCCAGCAGGCCCTGCTGAAGATCCTGGAGGGCACCACCGCGTCCGTCCCGCCGCAGGGCGGCCGCAAACACCCCCACCAGGAGTTCATCCAGATCGACACGACGAACGTCCTGTTCATCGTGGGCGGCGCCTTCTCCGGCCTGGAGAAGATCATCGAGGGCCGGGCCGGCGCCAAGGGCATCGGTTTCGGTGCGACGATCCGCTCCAAGCGGGAGATCGAGTCCAAGGACCAGTTCGAGCAGGTCATGCCGGAGGACCTGGTCAAGTTCGGCATGATCCCCGAGTTCATCGGCCGGCTCCCGGTCATCACCTCCGTCCACAACCTGGACCGCGAGGCGCTCCTCCAGATCCTGGTCGAGCCGCGCAACGCCCTCGTCAAGCAGTACGAGCGCCTCTTCGAACTCGACGGCGTGGAGCTGGACTTCGAGCGCGAGGCCCTGGAGGCCATCGCCGACCAGGCCATCCTCCGCCAGACCGGCGCGCGCGGCCTGCGCGCCATCATGGAGGAGGTCCTCCAGGGCGTGATGTACGAGGTCCCGTCCCGCAAGGACGTGGCCCGCGTCGTCATCACCGCCGACGTGGTCCTCTCCAACGTCAACCCGACGCTCATTCCCCGGGATTCGCGGGGGCGCGGCCCGGGCGAGCAGAAGACGGCGTAGCCGGTCACGCACCACGCACGCGGGAGGGGCCCGGTCGAATCGACCGGGCCCCTCCCGCGTTGCGGTCGTCCGCGTGTCAGGCCTTGACGCGGATCTCCTTGCGGAGCTTGGTGGTGATGTCGGCGGCGACGTCCTTCGTCACACCCTTGGTGGCGTCACCCGGGGAGATCAGGGCGATCGTGCTGTAGTCGGCCCAGGCACAGATCCAGTCGGTCTTTTCCTTCTTGGTGACCGGGTTGGTGCCCTCGACGCCCTGGCACTTCATGACCGCGCCGTCGATGTCGACCGACTCGGGTTCGCCCACGACCTTGCCGCCACCTCCTGTCTCGGAGGAGGAAGAGGAGTTCTTCTCGGACTCCTTCTTGAACTCGGCGAAGAACTTGTCGAGCACGGCCTCCGGGTCTGAGATCTTCCCGTACGCGCCGATGTAGGTGATGCCCTTGGCGGTCGCCATTTCACTGGGGTCGGGGGCGGTGCTCGGGTCCGAAGGGTCGTAACCGGTGAGGTCCGCGGTGGTGTAGAACCCGGTCACGCTCGTGCCGTCCTTGACGCCACTCTTCTCGAGGTCCTCGACCGTGTCCTTGTCGGTCTCGGCGGCCTCGTCGCTGGCGCGCTTGTAATCGGTGAGCACCGTCGCCGGCGTCGTCAGCTTGTGGGCGCCGTCGTCCTCCAGGCCGCCCGCGCCGCCGCCCCCGCCGATCACGAAGTAGGCCCCCACGCCGATCGCCGCCACGACGGCGACCGCGCCGATGATCAGGCCGGCCTTCTTCTTGCCGCCGCCGCCCGGCGCCGGGGGCTGCGGCATGCCGTACGGCTGCTGACCGTAGGGCGGCTGCTGGCCGTACGGGGGCTGCTGGCCGTAGCCGGGCTGCTGGCCGTACGGGGGTGCCTGCGGCGGGACGCCGCCCTGCTGGGGCTGCTGCGGGTAGCCGTAGCCCGGCTGCTGCGGGGGAGGGGCCTGCTGGGGGTAGCCGTAGCCGGGCTGGGGGGCCTGCGGCGGCTGCTGGCCGTACGGTCCCGGCTGGCCGTAGGGTCCGGGCTGCTGGGGCTGCCCGCCGTACGGGCCCGGCTGGTTGTGACTCATTCCTGGGTTCCCCCTCAGATGCTTTACGTGGTGCTGACATCCTGACTCAGACCTGGCGTGCGCAGGTCACCGGGGGCCGCACCGTTACAGAAGAAACGCGTTTAGGGACAGGGCCGTGACGCCCGTAAACTGACCCCCGTGACCGAGAACTCTCAGCAGCCGCAGCCAGCGCCCACCACCGATCTGCCGACCCAGTACACGCCGGCCGAGGTAGAGGGGCAGCTGTACGAGCGCTGGGTAGAACGGGGTTACTTCGAGGCCGACGCGAAGAGCGACAAGCCGCCGTACACCGTCGTCATCCCGCCGCCGAACGTCACGGGCAGCCTGCACCTCGGGCACGCCTTCGAGCACACGCTCATCGACGCCCTGACCCGCCGCAAGCGGATGCAGGGCTACGAGACGCTGTGGCAGCCCGGCATGGACCACGCCGGCATCGCCACGCAGAACGTCGTCGAGCGCGAGCTGGGCAAGGAGGGCAAGTCCCGGCACGACCTCGGCCGGGAGGCCTTCGTCGAGCGGGTCTGGCAGTGGAAGAGCGAGTCCGGCGGCCAGATCAGCGGTCAGATGCGCCGCCTCGGTGACGCCGTCGCCTGGTCGCGCGAGCGCTTCACGATGGACGAGGGCCTGTCCCAGGCCGTCCAGACCATCTTCAAGCGGCTCTACGACGACGAGCTGATCTACCGCGCCGAGCGCATCATCAACTGGTGCCCGCGCTGTCTGACCGCGATCTCCGACATCGAGGTCGAGTACCAGGACGACGACGGCGAGCTGGTCTCCATGAAGTACGGGGAGGGCGACGAGACCATCGTCGTGGCCACCACCCGCGCGGAGACCATGCTCGGCGACACCGCCGTCGCCGTCCACCCCGAGGACGAGCGCTACAAGCACCTGGTCGGCAAGCAGATCAAGCTGCCGCTGACCGAGCGCTCCATCCCGGTCGTCGCCGACGAGCACGTCGACCCCGAGTTCGGCACCGGCGCCGTCAAGGTGACGCCCGCCCACGACCCGAACGACTTCGAGATCGGCCAGCGGCACGGCCTGCCCTCCATCGCCGTGATGGACGAGCACGCCGTCATCACCGCCCACGGACCCTTCCAGGGCCTGGACCGCCTGGAGGCACGCTCCGCCATCGTCGCCGCGCTGCGCGCCGAGGGCCGGATCGTCGCCGAGAAGCGGCCCTACGTCCACTCCGTCGGCCACTGCTCGCGCTGCAAGACCACCATCGAGCCGCGCCTGTCCATGCAGTGGTGGGTCAAGGTCGGCCCGCTGGCCAAGGCCGCCGGTGACGCGGTCCGCGACGGCAAGGTCAAGATCCACCCGCAGGAGATGGAGAAGCGGTACTTCGACTGGGTCGACAACCTCCACGACTGGTGCATCTCGCGCCAGCTGTGGTGGGGCCACCGCATCCCCGTCTGGTACGGCCCCGAGGGCGAGGTCGTCTGCGTCGGCCCCGACGAGCAGCCGCCGACCGGCGAGGGCTGGTACCAGGACCCCGACGTCCTGGACACCTGGTTCTCCTCCGGCCTGTGGCCCTTCTCCACCCTCGGCTGGCCCGAGCAGACCGAGTCGCTCGCGAAGTTCTACCCGAACTCCGTCCTGGTCACCGGCTACGACATCCTCTTCTTCTGGGTCGCCCGGATGATGATGTTCGGCCTCTACGCGATGGACGGCACCCCGCCGTTCCACACCATCGCGCTGCACGGCATGGTCCGTGACCAGAACGGCAAGAAGATGTCCAAGTCCTTCGGGAACGTCGTGAACCCGCTGGACTGGATGGACAAGTACGGCTCCGACGCCCTGCGCTTCACCCTGGCGCGCGGCGCCAACCCGGGCGTCGACGTCCCGATCGGCGAGGACTGGGTCCAGGGCTCCCGCAACTTCGCCAACAAGATCTGGAACGCCACCCGCTTCGCGCTGATGAACGGCGCGACGGTGGACGGCCCGCTGCCGGACGCGTCGAAGATGTCCTCGACCGACCGGTGGATCCTCTCCCGCCTCAACTCGGTGGTCGCCGAGGTCGACGCGTACTACGAGGACTACCAGTTCGCGAAGCTCTCCGACGCCCTGTTCCACTTCGCCTGGGACGAGGTCTTCGACTGGTACGTCGAGCTGTCCAAGACCACCTTCCAGGCGGGCGGCGAGGCCGCCGAGGTCTCCAAGCGCGTCCTGGGCGAGGTCCTGGACGTCACGCTGCGCCTCCTCCACCCGGTCGTCCCCTTCGTCACCGAGACGCTGTGGACGACGCTCACGGGTGGCGAGTCGGTCGTCATCGCCGAGTGGCCGCAGGATTCCGGCTTCCGGGACGCGGACGCCGAGCGGGAGATCGATACCGTCCAGTCGGTGATCACCGAGGTGCGGCGCTTCCGTGCGGACCAGGGGCTCCAGCCCGGCCAGCGGGTCCCGGCCCGGCTGACCCTGGCGGGCAGCGCGCTCGCGGCGCACGAGGCGGCCGTCCGGCAGCTGCTGCGGCTCCAGCCGGAGGGCGAGTCCTTCACGGCGACGGCGACGCTGCCGGTGGCGGGTGTCGAGGTGGCCCTCGACCTCTCCGGGGTCATCGACTTCGCCGCCGAGCGCAAGCGGCTGGCGAAGGACCTCGCCGCGGCGGAGAAGGAGAAGGCCCAGGCGAACGCCAAGCTCGGCAACGAGGCGTTCCTCGCGAAGGCGCCGGACCACGTCGTGGACAAGATCCGCGGCCGCCTGGCCAAGGCGGACGAGGACATCGCCCGCATCGCCGCCCAGCTGGAGAAGCTGCCGGAGGCATAGGCGCCGTGACGCCGGCGAAGGTCCTCGGAGCATTTCTGCGCCGGGGACCTTCGTTACTCAGGGGCGCGGGGAACTGCGCGACCAGCCACGACGGCGCTGCACTCGCCGTTGAACCTGAGCAGCCCGTCTCCGTGGGCGCTAGGGGGCGGGTCGCGCAGCCCGGCGCCGACGGGGTGCCGCCGTGCCCACCCTCCCCCACTCTCGGCTTCGCCCGAGCGGGGGGACCTCCATCGCCCCAGCGGCACGTCTGCCCGCGGCTGGGCGGGTACGTAGACTGGTCCCCGTGAGCGACAACCCCGGCGAGAACGACCAGCCCGACCCCTCCGACCCCCTCGACTCCTTCGACGAGATCATCGACGCGGAGACCACCCGCGACCCCGACCTCGCCGTCATCGAGGCCGGCAGCCGCACTCTGCGCACCCAGGGCGGCCCCCCGGAGGCCGACGTTCCCGGGCGCCCCGAGGACCCCGAGGTGGACGCCGCGCTGCGTGCCGTCGAGACGGAGCTGGCGACCCGCTGGGGCGAGACCAAGCTGGAGCCGTCCGTCACCCGGATCGCCGCGCTGATGGACGTACTGGGCGAGCCGCAGCGTTCGTACCCCTCCATCCACATCACGGGGACCAACGGCAAGACCTCCACCGCCCGCATGATCGAGGCCCTGCTCGGCGCCTTCGAGCTCCGCACCGGGCGGTACACCTCGCCGCACGTGCAGTCGATCACCGAGCGGATCACCCTGGACGGGGCACCGATCTCCGCCGAGCGCTTCGTCGAGACGTACGACGACATCAAGCCGTACGTCGAGATGGTCGACGCGCAGCAGGAGTACCGGCTGTCGTTCTTCGAGGTGCTGACCGGCATGGCCTACGCCGCCTTCGCCGACGCGCCCGTGGACGTGGCCGTCGTCGAGGTCGGCATGGGCGGCTCCTGGGACGCCACCAACGTCATCGACGGGGACGTCGCCGTGGTCACCCCCATCGACCTGGACCACACCGACCGGCTCGGCGAGACGCCCGGCGAGATCGCGACCGAGAAGGCCGGCATCGTCAAGCAGGACGCCACCGTCATCCTGGCCCAGCAGCCGGTGGACGCGGCGCAGGTGATGCTGAAGAAGGCCGTCGACGTCAACGCCACCGTGGCCCGCGAGGGGCTGGAGTTCGGCGTCGTCGCCCGCGAGGTCGCCGTCGGCGGGCAGCTGGTCACCCTGCGCGGACTCGGCGGCGAGTACCCCGAGGTCTACCTGCCGCTGCACGGCGCCCACCAGGCGCACAACGCGGCGGTGGCGCTGGCCGCCGTCGAGGCGTTCTTCGGCGTCGGCGCGCAGCGTCCCGAGTCGCTGGACGTGGACACCGTGCGCAAGGCCTTCGCCTCCGTCGCCTCTCCGGGGCGGATGGAGGTGGTGCGGCGCTCGCCGACCGTGGTCCTCGACGCCGCGCACAACCCGGCCGGCGCCCGGGTCACCGCCGAAGCGGTGGGGGAGGCCTTCCAGTTCAGCCGCCTCATCGGGGTGGTCGGCGCCAGCGGCGACAAGAACGTACGGGGACTCCTGGAGGCCTTCGAGCCGGTCTTCGCCGAGGTCGTCGTCACCCAGAACTCCAGCCACCGCGCGATGGACGCCGACGAGCTGGCGGCGGTCGCCGTCGAGGTCTTCGGTGACGACCGCGTCCAGGTCGAGCCGCGGCTGCCGGACGCCCTGGAGGCCGCGATCACGCTGGCCGAGGAGGAGGGCGAGTTCGCGGGCGGCGGTGTGCTCGTCACCGGTTCCGTCATCACCGTCGGCGAGGCCCGACTGCTCCTGAGGAGGGGCTGAGAAACCGTGCGTACGCTCTGTGCTTCGACTCTGATCGGCGAGTTCTTCGTGATTGGCTTCGCCGGGCTGGTCGCGATGAAGGACCCGGACCTGTCCGTGGGGACGGTGTGGACGGTCAGCGGCATCGCCATGTTCCTCAGCGTGCTGCTGTGCGGGGTCATCACCCGGCCCGGCGGGATCGCCCTCGGCTGGGCGTTGCAGGTCGCGCTGATCGCCGCCGGCTTCGTGGTGCCGACCATGTTCTTCCTCGGCGCGATCTTCGCCGCCCTCTGGTGGGCCTCCGTGCACTACGGCCGGAAGATCGACGAGGCGAAGGCGAGGTTCGCCGCCCAGGCCGACGCCTCCGCGCCCGACCCCGCCTGACGCGGCCGGCGGGGTGGACGGGACCGGATTGCCTGACGCTGCGTGACGGGCGCCGCGACACGCCCGGTAACCTCATTCATCACCCGCACGACCGCACATCTCCAAGGGAGCCCTCGTGACCCAGCGCAGCCTCGTCCTCCTCAAGCCCGACGCCGTCCGTCGTGGCCTGACCGGCGAGATCATCAGCCGTATCGAGCGCAAGGCCGGCTGGCAGATCACCGCGCTGGAACTGCGCACCCTGGACAGCGAGACGCTGGAGCAGCACTACGGCGAGCACAAGGGCAAGCCCTTCTACGAGCCGCTGGTCGAGTTCATGGCGTCCGGGCCGGTCGTCGCGATGGTCGTCGAGGGCGAGCGGGTCATCGAGGGCGTGCGCGCGCTGGCCGGCCCGACCGACCCGATCGCCGCCACCCCGGGCTCCATCCGCGGGGACTACGGTGTGATCGTCCGCGAGAACCTGATCCACGCCTCCGACTCCGAGGAGTCCGCCGAGCGTGAGCTGAAGATCTTCTTCCCGGGCCGGGTCTGATCCTGCTTCGGGACACGCCGGGAGCGCCTTTTTTCTGACGTCATGTCAGCCGAATGGACCGGGTGGAGCCGGGGCGGTCGCGCGAAAGCGGCCGCCCTGTGGCATATGCGCGCCTGATCGGGGGAACGGATCCCACCGTTGGCCCGTCTCCACAGGCGAGGCGGTGCGCCATCTGCTGACAATGGCGGAGACCCTCGCGCAGTGTTCGCGAAAGCGCGTCTACGATGGAAGCCTCCACGCGTCACTGCACCCACTTCGCCTACCTGAAAAGCCCTCAAAAGCTCCTGGGAAGGCCAGTCGAATCCTGATGGGGAACTCAATGTCGTTCATCGGCCGTGACATGGCTGTCGACCTCGGGACCGCCAACACGCTGGTGTACGTCAGGGGTCGCGGGATCGTACTCAACGAGCCGTCCGTCGTCGCGATCAACACCAACACCGGTGGCATCCTCGCGGTCGGCGCCGAAGCGAAGAAGATGATCGGGCGCACGCCCGGCAACATCGTTGCCGTGCGCCCGCTGAAGGACGGCGTCATCGCCGACTTCGAGATCACCGAGCGGATGCTCCGCTACTTCATCCTGAAGATCCACAAGCGGCGTTATCTGGCTCGGCCGCGGGTCGTCGTCTGTGTGCCCTCGGGCATCACCGGCGTCGAGCGCCGCGCCGTCATCGAGGCGTCGTCCCAGGCCGGCGCCCGGCAGGTGCACATCATCGAGGAGCCCATGGCCGCGGCCATCGGTTCCGGCCTGCCGGTCCACGAGGCCACGGGCAACATGGTGGTGGACATCGGCGGCGGCACCACGGAGGTCGCGGTCATCTCGCTCGGCGGCATCGTCACGGCCCAGTCCATCCGCGTCGCGGGTGACGAGCTGGACAACGCGATCATCCAGCACGTGAAGAAGGAGTACAGCCTTCTGCTGGGTGAGCGCACGGCCGAACAGATCAAGATCACGATCGGTTCTGCGTACGACCTCGACGCTGACGAGCACACCGAAATCCGCGGCCGGGACCTCGTCTCCGGGCTGCCCAAGACCGTCGTCATCTCCGCCGCCGAAGTGCGCAAGGCGATCGAGGAGCCGGTCAACGCCATCGTCGACGCCGTCAAGACGACCCTCGACAAGTGTCCGCCGGAGCTGTCCGGCGACATCATGGACCGGGGCATCGTGCTGACCGGCGGCGGTGCGCTGCTGCGCGGGCTTGACGAACGGCTGCGCCGGGAGACCGGGATGCCGATCCACATCGCCGAGGACCCGCTGGACAGCGTGGCGCTCGGCAGCGGCAAGTGCGTCGAGGAGTTCGAAGCGCTCCAGCAGGTGCTGGACGCCTCGCCCCGCAGATGACGTAACACTTCGGTTCCGCCGTACGAGACGATCTCCTCTCGTGCGGCGGATCGTTGATATAGAGGGTTCCGGTACCGGATGCGCGTGAAGTGCGCGATGCACCGCACGCACTCGATGTGCCGCACGCACCCGATGGGCCGAACACGCCCGGCGTACCGAATCAGCTGAATTCCTGAACACCGCCACGTACATTCCGAGATTCCCGAATTTCGACGAGGAAGGCACGGCCGCCGCACGTGAGGGACACGAAAGAGAGCCGGCTGCTCCTGGTGCTGCTGATCGCCATCGCGTTCGCACTGATCACGGTGGACATCCGCGGTGGGGAGGACTCACCGGTCGACGGTGCCCGGCAGGCCGCGGCCGACGTCTTCGGTCCGATCGAGAACGGGGTCTCCTCCGCGGTCGACCCGGTCGGCAACGCGGTCTCCGCGATCCGCGACTCCGGCGACCGGCACGACCGGCTCGCGCGGCTGGAGACGGAGAACGCGGCCCTCAAGGCGAAGCTCGGCAGCGACGAGCGCGGCCGCAGCCGGCTGAAGCAGTTCGACAAGATGCTGGGGCTCGCCGGCGCCGGGCAGTACGGCATCAAGGGCGCCCAGGTCATCGCCATAGGAGCGGCCCAGGGCTTCTCCTGGACCATCACGATCGACGCGGGCGCCAACGACGGCGTCAAGCGCGACATGACCGTCCTCAACGGCGACGGCCTCGTCGGACGCGTGACCACCGTCGGCCCCAACACCGCCACCGTGCTGCTCGCCAACGACCCGGACTTCACCGTCGGCACCCGGATGGAGTCCGGCGACGAACTCGGCTTCGCCTCCGGCCAGGGCAGCCGCCCCCTGCGCGTCGAGCTGCTCAACGGCAAGGCCGACGTCAAGAAGGGCGACCGCCTCGTCACCTTCGGCTCCCAGGCCGACAAGCCGTTCGTGCCGGGCGTGCCCGTCGGCACCATCACCCGCGTCGACCCCAACGGCGGCGACCTGACCCGCATCCTCGACGTCACGCCGTTCGTCAGCTTCACCAAGCTCGACATCGTCGGCGTCGTCGTCCAGGCCCCGCAGAAGGACCCGCGAGACACGGTGCTCCCGGAGAAGAAGCAGCCCAAGCCCACGCCGACCGTGACGGTCACCGTCACCCCCGGCGCCGACCCCGAGGGCCAGGCCAGGAACGACGAGGCCGGTCAGAACGACGCGGCCGGCCTGGACGACACCACCGGTCAAGGCGACGCGACCGGCCAGAACGACCAGACAGAGCAGCAGAACGAGCAGCCCGAGCCGTAGGAGCCTTCACCCCATGCGCGTCAACCGGATCCTGCTGTCCGTCGCCCTCGTCGTCGTCGCCCTGGTGATCCAGGTCAGCGTCCTCGCCCGCCTCCACCTGCCCGGCGCCGTCCCCGACCTGCTGCTGCTCACCGTCCTCGGCCTCGCCCTGGTCTACGGCCACGTCGGCGGCGCCCTTGTCGGCTTCGGGGCCGGACTCCTCGCCGACCTCGCCCCGCCCGCCGACCACGCCGCCGGCCGCTACGCCCTCGTGCTCTGCGTCATCGGCTACCTCGCCGGCCTCGCCAGACCGGACAACGGACGGCTCCGCTCGGCCACCGGCCCCATGGTCGTCGTGGCCGCCGCCGCCATCGGCACCACCCTGCTCTACGCGGGCGTCGGCGCCCTCGTCGGCGACACCGCCGCCCGCCATGTCGGCCTGCCCAGCCTGCTGTTCACGGCCGCCCTGTACGACCTGCTGCTCGCGCCCTTCGTCGTCCCCGGCATCATGGCGCTCGCCCGGCGTGCCGAGCACGACCCGCTGGCCGACACCAACTCCGCCGCCCAGAGCCCCGACATCTCCTCCGGCTGGCTCTCCGGAGGCACCGGCCTGCGCATCGGCAGACAGCGCAACGCACTGCGGGTGAAGACGGCCCGGGCCCGCGTGGCCCGCGCCGGACGCATCAAGGGGGTCAAGCGGCTGTGACGGCACGACCCCAGCCACCGACCCGAGAGCACACAAGGAGCACGCCACACGTGAGGGGGAGGCAGCAGTGACCAACATCCCCGAGACCGGCCGCAGCACCCGCGTCCAGACCCGGCTCGTCGTCATCCAGATCCTCGTCCTCTCGCTCCTGGCCACCCTCGGCGGCCGGCTCTGGTACCTCCAGATCCGCCAGGGCGACGAATACGCCGAGGAGGCCTCCGGCAACCACGTCCAGCAGGTCGTCCAGCCCGCCACCCGCGGCTCGATCCTGGACGCCCGCGGCGTCGCCCTCGCCGACAACGAGACCCGGCTCGTCGTCTCCGCCTCCCGCACCGACCTGCTGAAGATGAAGGACGACGGCAAGGCCGTCCTCACCAAGCTCGCCGGCGTCCTCGGCATGAAGCCCCAGGACGTCATCGACAAGGTCCGGCTCTGCGACGCCAAGACCCCGCAGCCCTGCTGGAACGGCTCGCCCTACCAGCCGATCCCCGTCACCGACGAGGCCACCGTCAAGCAGGCCCTGCAGATCCGCGAGCGCGCCGAGGACTTCCCCGGCATCACCGCCGAACCCATGGCCGTACGCCGCTACGCAGCCCCCGGCAAGTCCAACACCGCCCAGGTCCTCGGCTACCTCTCGCCGGTCACCGACGAGGAACTGCAGAAGGCCCAGGACACCGACTCGCCCTACCTGCGCTCCGACCAGGTCGGCCGCTCCGGCCTGGAACGCCAGTACGACAAGGCGCTGCGCGGCAAGGCCGGCGTCACCCGCTACGAGGTCGACAACCTCGGCCGCGTCATCGGCGAGGCCGAGTCCGACGCGGGCACCCCCGGCTCCAACCTCGTCACCAGCATCGACTCCCGCGTCCAGCGGGTCGCCGAGTACGAGCTGAACGAGGCGATGAAAGCCGCCCGCAAGGAGATGGACCGCAACACCAACCGGACCTACGAGGCCGACTCCGGCGCGGTCGTGGTGATGGAGGCCAAGACCGGCCGGGTCGTCGCCATGGCCTCCAACCCCGACTACGACCCCAACGCCTGGGTCGGCGGCATCTCCGCAAAGGACTACAAGAAGCTCACCGGCAAGGACTCCAACTACCCGCTGCTCAACCGCGCCATCCAGGGCCAGGCGGCCCCCGGCTCCATCTTCAAGGTGGTCTCCTCGGCCGCCGCCGTCGAGGCCGGCTACGACTTCGACGGCAACTACGACTGCTCCAGCGCCTACGACGTCGGCGGCCAGGTCTTCAAGAACTTCGAGTCGGCCAACGAAGGCATGATCACCATCGGCCGCGCCCTGGAACTCTCCTGCGACACCGTCTTCTACCGCCTGTCCCACCAGGAGTGGAAGAAGGACGGCGGGATGAACCCCAAGAAGCCCCACGACTACTTCTACAAGGCCGCCCACCAGTTCGGCCTCGGCGCCAAGACCGGCGTCGACCTCCCGAACGAGGTCACCGGCCGCGTCCCCGACCGCCAGTGGAAGCAGGACTACTGGGAGGCCAACAAGGACGCCTGGTGCAAGTCCGGCAAGAAGGACGGCTCCTACGTCGAGAAGATCGCGTACGAGAACTGCCTCGAAGGCAACAAGATGCGCGCCGGTGACTCCATCAACTACTCCATCGGCCAGGGCGACACCCTCGTCACCCCCATCCAGATGGCCACCATCTACGCGGCCATCTCCAACGGCGGCACCCTCTACGACCCGACCATTGGCAAGGCCGTCGTCAGCCCCGACGGCAAGAACGTCCGCGAGATCCAGCCCGCGGCCCACGGCAAGCTGCCCATAAGCAAGACCACGCTGGCCAAGATGGACGAGGCCCTCGCCGGCGTCGCCAGCCGCGGCACCGCCGCCTGGCGGTTCGCCCAGGTCGGCTGGCCGCAGGACAAGATCCCGATGCACGCCAAGACCGGTACCGCCGAGGTCTACGGCAAGCAGACCACGTCCTGGTTCGCGACGTACACCAAGGACTACTCGATCGTCATGACGATCTCCCAGGGCGGCACCGGCTCCGGCGCCTCCGGACCCGCCGTCCGCAACATCTACGACGCGCTGTACGGCGTCTCCGACGACGGCGACATCGACCCGAAGAAGGCACTGCTGCCCAAGCCGCAGGCGAGCCTCCCGAAGATCAAGACGGACGGCACCATCCTCTCCCCGAAGATGCCCAAGGACGTCGTCAAGGAACTCCAGCCCGACGAGAAGGCCTCCCCGGACGAGGAGTACGCCCCCGTCGAGGACGGGAACCAGCCCGCGACCACCCCCAACCAGAACGGGGACAACCGCGACACCCGCCGTCAGCGACGGCGCGGCGGCGCACGGCGTGGCACCCGGCGCGGCGGCGACGGAAGAAGCCGGAGGGCACGCGCATGACCGGCAACAGCTTCCAGGTCTCCGGCTACGGCCCCGACAAGGCCGGCTGGACCCGCCTCTTCGCCCGCGACTCGATGGCCCGGCGGCTCGACTGGCCGATACTGCTGGCCGCCGTCGCCCTGTCCCTGATGGGCTCGCTGCTCGTCTACTCCGCGACCCGCAACCGCACCGAACTCAACCAGGGCGACCAGTACTACTTCCTCACCCGGCACCTCCTGAACACCGGCATCGGCCTCGCCCTGATGGTCGCCACCGTCTGGCTCGGCCACCGCGCCCTGCGCACCGCCGTGCCGGTCCTCTACGGCGCCTCCGTCTTCCTGATCCTGCTGGTGCTCACCCCGCTCGGCTCGACCATCAACGGCGCCCACTCCTGGATCAAGCTCCCCGGCGGCTTCTCCCTCCAGCCCTCGGAGTTCGTGAAGATCACGATCATCCTGGGCATGGCGATGCTGCTGGCCGCACGCGTCGACGCCGGCGACCGGCCCCACCCCGACCACCGCACCGTCCTCCAGGCCCTGGGCCTGGCCACCGTGCCGATGCTCATCGTGATGCTCATGCCCGACCTCGGGTCGGTCATGGTCATGGTCATCATCGTGCTCGGCATCCTGCTCGCCTCCGGCGCCAGCAACCGCTGGATCTTCGGACTGCTCGGCGCCGGCACCGCCGGGGCGCTCGCCGTCTGGCAGCTCGGCATCCTGGACGAGTACCAGATCGCCCGCTTCGCCGCCTTCGCCAACCCCGCCCTCGACCCCGCGGGCGTCGGCTACAACACCAACCAGGCCCGCATCGCCATCGGCTCCGGCGGACTCACCGGCTCCGGCCTCTTCCACGGCTCCCAGACCACCGGCCGGTTCGTCCCCGAACAGCAGACCGACTTCGTCTTCACCGTCGCCGGCGAGGAACTGGGCTTCCTCGGCGCGGGCCTCATCATCGCCCTGCTCGGCGTGGTCCTCTGGCGCGCCTGCCGCATCGCCCGCAGCACCCCCGACCTGTACGGCACGGTCGTCGCCGCCGGGATCGTCGCCTGGTTCGCCTTCCAGACCTTCGAGAACGTCGGCATGACGCTCGGCATCATGCCGGTCACCGGCCTGCCCCTGCCCTTCGTCTCCTACGGCGGCTCCTCCATGTTCGCCGTGTGGATAGCGGTGGGCCTCCTCCAGTCGATCACCGTGCAGAGACCGATGTCGGCGTAGCCCGGCGCCCGGGGCGAGCGGTAAGGGGGACCGGTCCGGCCGGGTTAGGCTGGATGGTCCCCCTTGTCAGCACACAAAGGTCCCGTGAGATGCCTGCCGAAGCCGCCGAGTCTGTGCCTTCTGTGTTTCCGCAGCTCGAAGCCCTGCTCCCGCATGTGCAGAAGCCGATCCAATACGTCGGCGGAGAGCTGAACTCCACGGTCAAGGACTGGGAATCCTGCGACGTCCGCTGGGCCCTGATGTACCCCGACGCCTACGAGGTCGGCCTGCCCAACCAGGGCGTCATGATCCTCTACGAGGTGCTCAACGAGCAGCAGGGCGTCCTCGCCGAGCGCACCTACAGCGTCTGGCCGGACCTCGAGGAGCTGATGCGGGAGCACTCCGTCCCGCAGTTCACGGTCGACAGCCACCGCCCGGTCGGCGCCTTCGACGTGTTCGGCCTCTCCTTCTCCACGGAGCTGGGCTACACCAACATGCTCACCGCCCTGGACCTGGCGGGCATCCCGCTGGAGGCGAAGGACCGCGGCATCGACGACCCGATCGTGCTGGCCGGCGGCCACGCCGCCTTCAACCCCGAGCCGATCGCCGACTTCATCGACTGCGCGGTCATCGGCGACGGCGAGCAGGCCGTCCTGGAAGTCACCGCGATCATCCGCGCCTGGAAGGCCGAGGGCCGCCCCGGCGGCCGCGAGGAACTCCTCCTCCGCCTCGCCAGGACCGGCGGCGTCTACGTCCCCGGCTTCTACGACGTCGAGTACCTCCCCGACGGCCGTATCGCCCGCGTCGTCCCCAACCGCTCCGGCGTCCCGTGGCGGGTCAGCAAGCACACCGTCATGGACCTCGACGAGTGGCCCTACCCCAAGCAGCCCCTCGTCCCGCTCGCCGAGACCGTCCACGAGCGCATGTCCGTGGAGATCTTCCGCGGCTGCACCCGCGGCTGCCGCTTCTGCCAGGCCGGCATGATCACCCGCCCGGTGCGCGAGCGCTCCATCACCGGCATCGGCGAGATGGTCGACAAGGGCCTCAAGGCGACGGGCTTCGAGGAGGTCGGCCTCCTCTCCCTCTCCTCCGCCGACCACTCGGAGATCGCCGACGTCGCCAAGGGCCTCGCCGACCGGTACGAGGAGGACAAGATCGGCCTGTCCCTCCCCTCCACCCGCGTCGACGCCTTCAACATCGACCTGGCCAACGAGCTGACCCGCAACGGCCGCCGCTCCGGCCTCACCTTCGCCCCCGAGGGCGGCTCCGAGCGCATCCGCAAGGTCATCAACAAGATGGTCTCCGAGGACGACCTCATCCGGACCGTCGCCACGGCCTACGGCAACGGCTGGCGCCAGGTGAAGCTCTACTTCATGTGCGGCCTGCCCACCGAGACCGACGACGACGTCCTCCAGATCGCCGACATGGCCACCCGCGTCATCGCCAAGGGCCGCGAGGTATCCGGCTCCGGCGACATCCGCTGCACGGTCTCCATCGGCGGCTTCGTCCCCAAGCCGCACACCCCCTTCCAGTGGGCCCCGCAGCTCTCGGCGGAGGAGACGGACGCCCGCCTCCAGAAGCTGCGCGACAAGATCCGCGGCGACAAGAAGTACGGCCGCTCCATCGGCTTCCGCTACCACGACGGCAAGCCCGGCATCGTCGAGGGCCTCCTCTCCCGCGGCGACCGCCGCCTCGGCGCCGTCATCCGCGCCGTCTACGACGACGGCGGCCGCTTCGACGGCTGGCGCGAGCACTTCTCCTACGACCGCTGGATGGCCTGCGCCGACAAGGCCCTGGAACCGACCGGCGTCGACGTCGACTGGTACACCACCCGCGAGCGCGGCTACGAGGAGGTCCTGCCCTGGGACCACCTCGACTCCGGCCTCGACAAGGAGTGGCTCTGGGAGGACTGGCAGGACGCCCTCGACGAGACCGAGGTCGACGACTGCCGCTGGACCCCGTGCTTCGACTGCGGGGTGTGCCCGGCCATGGACACCGAGATCCAGGTCGGTCCGACCGGCAAGAAGCTGTTGCCGCTGACGGTCAAGAACACCGCTCCGGCCGGCTGAGGCCTGGCAGCCGGGGTGCCGCGGGGCACCCCGGTGCAGCGAGGGTCAGCCGGCGGATGTCCGCGCGGTCCAGAGGGCGCTGGCGTGGGCATGCGCCGGGCCAGGGCCGCGGCGGTCGTGAGTCCCGCCCTGACCTGGGTCGTGGCCGGGTACACCGTCACCGGTGGCGGGACGCTGATGCTCGGCGGCCGGATGGGCGACCTGCTCGGGCGGTAGCGCGTACTACTGCTCGGCACCGGCCTGTTCGGCCGTCGACGTCGAACGCCCCGCCGCTAGCGGACGCCCTGGTCACCGCGGCGCAAGCGGCCGCGCATGAGGCACCGGACATGCCGGCGACGCTGCCAGGGAGCGGGGTGCGAGGGCGCACGCCGGGAAGAACGGCGCTCACGGGATCCGAATCGGCTTCCTCGGCGTCTTCACGGGCATGGTGGATCTGGAGAAGGCACCCGGCGCGGTCCCGCAGCGGGGGCAGGGGGAGCCGGCGCGCCGGTCGGACGCCGAGGGGTGTCTCGCGGTGGCGATCCGGATCCCGGTGCGGATCGTGGTGCTGGTGCTGGTCGTGCCGGTGCGCATGGTGTGGGACGCGCTGGTCGTCGCGGGGCGGTTCCTGCGGGACGCGGTACTGCGTCCCGTCGGGCGGGCGCTGGCGTGGCTCGGCCGGGCCGTCTTCGTGTGGCCGCTGGTCGCGCTGTGGCGGTACGTCGTGGTGCCGCTCGCCAAGGGCGTGGGGTGGCTGGGACAGGTGCTGCTCGTGGTGCCCGCGGTGTGGCTGTACCGGTGGGTGCTGACGCCGGTCGGGCACGGGCTCGCCTGGTTCTTCACCCGGGTGGGCGCGGTGCTCGCGGCGACCGGGCGGGGGCTGTACGCAGCTCTGGCGTGGCTCGGGCGGTACCTGGCCGTCGTACCGGCGGTGTGGCTGTACCGGTGGGTGCTGACGCCGGTCGGGCACGGGCTCGCCTGGTGCGGCAGGCAGGTGGCGCGGGGGGTGGGGCTGGTCGTCACCGGTGTCGGGTTCGTTCTGTACTGGACCGTCCGGGTGCTGCTGGTGCTGCCGGCCCTCGCCGTGTGGCGGTGGGTGCTCACTCCGGTCGGCCGGGTCCTGGCGGTCGTCGGGCGGGAGGTGGCGGACGCCCTCGGGCACGCCTGGCGGATCGCCGGGCACCTCTCGCGCGCCGTCGGGCGGTTCCTCGGCGCCGTCCTGCGCCGGACCGTGGCCGAACCGGCGCGCTGGGTGTACCGGAGTGTGCTGACCCCGGTGGGGCATGCCGTGCGGGACGCCGTCCTGCGGCCCCTCGCCGAGGCGGGGCGCAGCGTGGGGCGGGCGACCCGGCAGGCGCTGGCGTCGGCCCGGCTCTCCGTGCGTCAGGCCCGCGCCGACGTACGCCGCATGCTCTTCGGGGAGCCCGCCGTGCGGCAGCCGGTGGACCGGCGGGAACCATCCGCCGCCGAGGCACGTACTCTTGGTAGCAGTACGACCGCTCTCACGAAGGACTGAACGACACTGGGCAAGCGACAGCCCGTAGGCCCGCCGCCCGTTCCCGCGGTGCAGCGCATCCGACTGCGTTACACCAAGCGCGGCCGCCTCCGGTTCACCAGCCACCGTGACTTCCAGCGCGCCTTCGAGCGTGCGCTGCGCCGCGCCGAGGTGCCGATGGCGTACTCGGCGGGGTTCACCCCGCACCCGAAGGTGTCGTACGCCAATGCCGCACCCACCGGCACGGGCAGTGAGGCGGAGTACCTGGAGATCGCGCTCACCGAGGCGCGCGACCCGGAGCGGCTGCGGCTGCTCCTCGACGAGTCGCTGCCCGCCGGGCTCGACGTCGTCGAGGCGGTCGAGGCCCGGACCTCCGGGCTCGCCGACCGGCTGACGGCCTCCGTGTGGGAGCTGCGGCTGGACGGTGTGGAGTCCGCCGAGGCCGAAGCCGCCGTCGCGGCGTTCAACGCGGCCCCGGCGGTGGAGGTGCAGCGCCGTACGAAGAACGGCGTCCGTACCTTCGACACCCGCTCCGCGGTCGCGCACCTCGAGAGCGTCACCACGCACGGTTCACCGGCTGATAGGCCGACCGACCGGCCCTGTGCGATACTGCGGCTGGTTGTTCGGCACGTGACGCCTGCCGTACGACCCGACGACGTCCTGTCCGGTCTTCGCGCCGTGGCCGACCTGGCGCCGCCGGTCCCCGCAGCGGTGACCAGGCTGGCGCAGGGGCTGTTCGATGAAGAGACCGGTGCGGTGACCGACCCGCTCGCGCCCGACCGCGAGGCAGAAGCGCCCGTGCCGCATCCGGCCGCCGCTTCCGCCGCCGCGAAGGCGCCGGCGTAAGGAAGTTCCGCCAGGGACGACGTCGTAGCGCCGCCCTCGAACTCGGGAGCCACCTGGGTCGGGCAGCGCACCGACCACAAGACTTTCGCCAGGCCGTGCACGACAAGGGGTACGGAACCGGCGAGACAAGACACGGAGAGCTTCCGAGCGGCGCCCGCGCCCCGGACGGCGGCGACCGCGCATCGCGCGAGCCGCGGACGTCACCGGTCGTCGACATGTCGATGCCGGACCAGGCGCGGCGCCCGGGAGCCTGACGGGAGAAACCCCCGCATGCTCGAACCGACCGAACCCACCGAGTCGTCGACCACTTCGACGGACTCCGCATTCGACACCCCCAGCGACACCCTGCCCCCGCGCCGCCGGCGTAGGGCCGCGTCCCGCCCGGCGGGTCCGCCGTCCGGTGCCTCCGAGGCGCCGGCCGAGACCGTCGCGCCGGCCGAGGCGGCCCCCGCAGACATGACCGAGGTCGCCGAGCCGGCCGCGGAGCCCGCGGCCCCCGCCCGGCCGCGCCGCCGTGCGGTACGCCGTGCCTCGGCGCCCGCCGGGGCTCCCGCCGCGGTGGAGGCGGCCGAGACCGTCGTGCCCGCGGTTCCCGCCGCCGAGGCACCGGCACCGGCCGAGGAGCCGGTCGCCGAGTCGGTCGAGTCCGAGAGTGCCGCGCCCAAGGGGCGTACTCGCCGTCGTGCCACGCGTAGCGTGACCTCGGCCGCCGAGCCGGCGGTCACCGAGCCGGCCGCCGCCGTGGCGCCGGAGCCCGCCGAGGCCGAGGCGGAAGAGGCGGAGGCCGAGAGTGCCGCGCCCAAGGGCCGGACCCGTCGGCGTGCCACCCGTCGCGTGACCGCCCCGGTCGAGGCGCCCGCCGAGGCCGCCGCCGAAGCGGGCGCGCCCGAGGCCGCCGCGCCCGCCGAGACCGCGCCCGCCTCGTCCGCGGACAGCGCCGAGTCCGGCGAGGACGCCGCGCCGCGCCGTGCGCGCCGCCGGTCCACCCGCAAGGCCGCCACCGGTTTCGCCGCACCGGCGCAGACCGCCGCGGCGTCCGACGAGGCGGAGTCGCCCAAGCGCCCGTCGCGTCCCGCGGTCGCTGTGTTCCAGGCACCCGTGTTCGCCGAGCCCCAGTTCCAGACGCCCGAGCGGGCCGCGGCCGAGGCCGCCGCCGAGGCGGCCGGTGCCGAGCCGGCCGAGCCGGTCGAGGAGAGCGCGGAGGCACCGGAGGAGCAGTCCGCCGGATCGCGCCGCCGCCGCAAGCGCCGGGGTGCCGCCGCCGAGGAGGCCGCCGAGGAGCGGGCCACCGCCGCCGTCACCCAGGACGAGCCCCAGGCACCGGCCGACACCGAGTCCGAGCCGGAGGCCGAGCCGGAGCCCGAGTCCGACTCCGACTCCGACTCCGACGAGTCGGGCGAGGACCACGACGACGCCGAGGGCTACGAGGAGTCCGGCTCGCGCCGTCGCCGTCGCCGGGGCGGCCGTCGCCGCCGCCGGGGTGACGCCGCCGACGGCGACCTGACGGACGGCGAGGGCGAGCACACCGCCGCCGATCGGGCCGACCAGGACGCTTCGGACACCGCAGACGACTCGGAGGACGACGCCGAGGAGGGCGAGGAGGCCGCAGGCGAGAGCGGTTCCAGCAGCAGCCGTCGCCGTCGTCGCCGTCGCCGCCGGGCCGGGGACGGCTCCGGAGAGGCCGAGTCGTCCTCCTCCTCCGACGACCCCGAGCGCACCGTCGTCAAGGTCCGCGAGCCGCGGCCCGCGCGGGAGAAGAGCGAGCCGTCCGACGAGGTGCAGTCCATCAAGGGCTCCACCCGTCTGGAGGCCAAGAAGCAGCGCCGCCGAGAAGGCCGCGAGCAGGGCCGCCGGCGCGTGCCGATCATCACCGAGGCCGAGTTCCTGGCCCGCCGCGAGGCCGTCGAGCGCGTCATGGTCGTCCGCCAGCACGGCGAGCGCACCCAGATCGGCGTCCTTGAGGACGGGGTGCTCGTCGAGCACTACGTCAACAAGGAGCAGGCCACCTCGTACGTCGGCAACGTCTACCTCGGCAAGGTGCAGAACGTGCTGCCGTCGATGGAGGCCGCCTTCATCGACATCGGCAAGGGCCGCAACGCCGTCCTGTACGCGGGTGAGGTCAACTTCGAGGCGCTGGGCATGGCGAACGGCCCGCGCCGCATCGAGTCCGCCCTCAAGTCCGGCCAGCCGGTCCTGGTGCAGGTCACCAAGGACCCGATCGGTCACAAGGGCGCCCGCCTGACCAGCCAGGTCTCGCTGCCCGGCCGCTACCTGGTCTACGTGCCCGAGGGCTCGATGACCGGCATCAGCCGCAAGCTGCCCGACACCGAGCGGTCCCGGCTCAAGACGATCCTGAAGAAGATCGTCCCCGAGGACGCGGGTGTCATCGTGCGCACCGCCGCCGAGGGCGCCAGCGAGGACGAGCTGCGCCGCGACGTCGAGCGGCTCCAGGCGCAGTGGGAGGAGATCCAGAAGAAGGCGAAGAGCGGCGGCAGCTCCAACGCGCCCACGCTGCTCTACGGCGAGCCGGACATGACCGTCCGGGTCGTGCGCGACATCTTCAACGAGGACTTCTCCAAGGTCGTCGTCAGCGGTGACGACGCCTGGCAGACCATCCACGGCTACGTGTCCCACGTGGCGCCGGACCTCGCCGAGCGGCTGTCCAGGTGGACCAGTGAGGTCGACGTCTTCGCCACGTACCGGATCGACGAGCAGCTCGCCAAGGCGCTGGACCGCAAGGTCTGGCTGCCCAGCGGTGGTTCGCTGGTGATCGACCGGACCGAGGCGATGGTCGTCATCGACGTCAACACCGGCAAGTTCACCGGTCAGGGCGGCAACCTCGAGGAGACGGTCACCAGGAACAACCTGGAGGCGGCCGAGGAGATCGTGCGCCAGCTGCGCCTGCGCGACCTCGGCGGCATCATCGTCATCGACTTCATCGACATGGTCCTGGAGTCCAACCGGGACCTGGTGCTGCGGCGCCTGCTGGAGTGCCTGGGCCGGGACCGGACCAAGCACCAGGTCGCCGAGGTGACCTCGCTGGGTCTGGTGCAGATGACCCGCAAGCGGGTCGGCCAGGGCCTGCTGGAGTCGTTCTCGGAGACCTGCGTCCACTGCAACGGCCGCGGTGTCATCGTCCACCTCGACCAGCCGGCCTCCGCCGCGGGCGGCGGCGGTGGCAAGCGACGCAAGCGGGCCCGGGCCGGCGGCGAGCAGCCGCACGAGCACGAGGCCGCCGCCGGGGTCGAGACCGGCCCGACGGCGGAGCAGGAGGCGGACGCCGAGTCCGAGTCCGAGGTGGCCGCCGAGGTGGCCGAGCCGGTCGCCCTGCCGGCGCCCGACTTCAGCGCGGACGAGGAGCTGTACAGCAGCGCCGCCGAGGCCGAGGCCGCCGCCACGCGCGGTCGCGGTCGGCGTCGCGCCAGCCGTCGGGCGTCCGCTCCGGCGGGTGCCCCCAGGGGCGCGAAGGGCGAGGCCGAGAAGGCCGGTGCGGTCTCCGAGGCGCCGACGGCGCAGGACGTCACGGTGCAGGAGGAGGTCGAGCGTCCCGTGCGGCGCGAGCCCGCCGCCGAGGTGCTGGCCGAGCCCGCCGCCGTCGAGGACGCCGTCTCCGGCGCCCCCGCACCGGCTCCCGCCGAGACCGCGGCTGCCGTGTCGGAGGAGGCCGCGCCCAAGGGCCGTACCCGCCGCCGGGCCACCCGGAAGGTGTCCGCACCGGCCGGTTCGCCCGAGGGCGCCGAGGCCGCCGTGCTGACGGTCCCGGAGACCACGGTGTCGGAGCAGCCGGAGCAGCCGGAGCAGCCGGAGCAGCCGGAGCAGGCAGCGCAGGCCCCGGCCGCCGCCGAGGTGACCGAGAGCGCCGCCCCGGCCCGTCCGCGGCGCCGTGCGGTGCGCAAGCCCACCACGTCCACCGCGTCCGAGGAGGCGGCCGTCGTGGTCGTCCCGTCGGCCCCGGCGGAGGAAGCGGCCGGGCAGGCCGGGGAGCAGACCGACGCCGAGGCCGCCCCGGCCAAGAAGGCGGCGGCCCGCAAGACGGCCAAGAAGGCGACGGCGAAGAAGGCCGCCACCAAGAAGACCGCGGCCAAGAAGACGACGACCGCGAAGAAGGCCACCGCCAAGAAGGCGGCCAAGACGACGACCGCCAAGAAGGCCACGGCCAAGAAGACGGCGTCGAAGAAGACGGCGGCGGCCGCCGAGCAGGCACCGTCGTCGGTCACGGCCGCCACCGACGAGGGCTGATCCGGCACCTGTCGCGAAACGTGTGGCCCCGCCCGGACGGAAACCGTCCGGCCGGGGCCACACGTTTCCCCGGCCGTCCTCGGGCGCATCATCAACGACAGCCGGGGCGTCCCGGCGAGGAGAGGAGACCACGTGCCGGTACTGACGAGGCTCATCCCCTCGCCGCTCGTCGTGGACGTCCGGCCGGGCGCCCTGGACGATCTGGCGAGCGTCTTGGCGGACCAGCGGATCTCGCAGTCCGGGAAGCTGGCCGTGGCGATCAGCGACGGCTCGGGGGCGCGGCTGCGCCGGCGGCTGGAGCCGTCCCTGCCCGGCGCCGACTGGTTCGAGGTCGGCGGCGGCACGCTCGACGACGCGGTGCGGCTGGCCGACGGCATGAAGTCGGGGCGCTACGACGCGGTCGTCGGTCTCGGCGGCGGCAAGGTCATCGACTGCGCCAAGTTCGCCGCGGCCCGGGTGGGCCTGCCCATGGTCGCCGTGGCCACCAACCTGTCCCACGACGGCATCTGCTCCCCGGTGTCCATCCTCGACAACGACGCGGGCCGCGGCTCCTACGGTGTGCCGACGCCCATCGCGCTCGTCGTCGACCTCGCGGTGATCCGCGAGGCCCCGATCCGTTTCGTGCGCTCCGGGATCGGCGACGCCGTCTCCAACGTCTCCGCGGTCGCCGACTGGGAGCTGGCCCACCGGGTGAACGGCGAGAAGGTCGACGGCCTCGCCGCCGCCCTGGCCCGGCAGGCCGGGGAGGCCGTGCTGCGCCACCCGGGCGGCTGTGGGGACGACGCTTTCCTGACCGTGCTGACCGAGGGCCTGGTGCTGTCCGGCATCGCCATGACCATCGCCGGGCACACCCGCCCCTCGTCCGGCGCCTGCCACGAGATCAGCCACGCCCTCGACCTGCTCTACCCCCGGCGCGCCGCCAGCCACGGCGAGCAGGTGGGCATCGGCGCGGCCTTCGCGACGTATCTGCGCGGGGACCGGGAGGGTGCCCTGCTGATGGCCGGCACGCTGCGCCGGCACGGGCTGCCGGTGGTGGCCCGGGAGATCGGTTTCGAGGACGAGGAGTTCGTACGGGCGGTGGGGTTCGCGCCGCAGACCCGGCCGGGCCGGTACACGATCCTGGAGCACCTCGACCTGTCGCCCGCGCGGGCGGGGGAGGCGTACGCCGAGTACGTCGCGTACGTCGCGGCGTGACCGGCCGATCCCGGGGCTCCGGTCCGGCTCCCCGGTCCGGGGCTTTGGGGGCCAGTTTGACCCCTGTCGTGCCGCCCCGTAACCTTGACCGTCGGCGTGTCGACTGACGCGTCACATCCCCGTAAACCTCTTTCCTTCCGGATGCGGGCCCTCGTGGCCCCGGCCGGGAGAGGCTGTCCGTGTGTCACCGGGTGGCTGGACTGCGGGGGTGCCGTTCCGAGCGAGAGAGTGAGATCCGCGTGTACGCCATCGTGCGCAGCGGTGGTCGCCAGCACAAGGTTGCTGTCGGCGACATCGTTGAGGTTGACAAGATTTCCACCGCCCAGGTAGGCGACACGGTCGAGCTCTCGACCCTGCTCGTTGTTGACGGCGACGCTGTGACCAGCGACCCGTGGGTGCTGGCCGGCATCAAGGTCCAGGCCGAGGTCGTGGACCACCACAAGGGCCAGAAGATCGACATTCTGCGCTACAAGAACAAGACCGGCTACCGCCGTCGTCAGGGCCACCGCCAGCAGTACACGGCGATCAAGGTCACTGAGATCCCCGCGGCTGCGAAGTAAGGGACTGAGGAGACATGGCACACAAGAAGGGCGCATCGTCCACCCGGAACGGTCGCGACTCGAATGCCCAGCGGCTCGGCGTGAAGCGCTTCGGCGGTCAGGCCGTCAACGCGGGTGAGATCCTGGTCCGCCAGCGTGGCACCCACTTCCACCCGGGCGCCGGCGTCGGCCGTGGCGGCGACGACACGCTGTTCGCGCTGCAGGCCGGTGCGGTGCAGTTCGGCACCCACCGTGGCCGCAAGGTCGTGAACATCGTCCCGGTCGCCTGATCGGACACTTTCGCGAGGCGGGCCTCACTTCCCCGAGGGGAAGCGGGTCCGCCTTTCGCGTGTTACCCAAGAGACATTCCCGCAGTAGGCAGTAACTGGAGGCACATCCCATGACCACCTTCGTGGACCGCGTCGAACTGCACGTCGCCGCGGGTAACGGAGGCCACGGCTGTGCCTCCGTCCACCGTGAGAAGTTCAAGCCGCTCGGCGGCCCGGACGGCGGCAACGGCGGCCGGGGCGGCGACGTGATCCTCACCGTCGACCAGTCGGTGACCACACTCCTCGACTACCACCACTCGCCGCACCGCAAGGCCACCAACGGCAAGCCTGGCGAGGGCGGCAACCGCTCCGGCAAGGACGGCCAGGACCTGGTCCTGCCCGTGCCCGACGGCACCGTGGTCCTCGACGGCGCGGGCAACGTGCTGGCCGACCTCGTCGGCCACGGCACCTCCTACGTCGCCGCCCAGGGCGGCCGGGGCGGCCTCGGCAACGCGGCACTGGCCTCCGCGCGGCGCAAGGCGCCCGGCTTCGCGCTGCTCGGCGTGCCGGGCGACGTCCAGGACATCCACCTGGAGCTGAAGACCGTCGCCGACGTGGCTCTGGTCGGCTACCCGAGCGCCGGCAAGTCCTCGCTGATCTCCGTGCTGAGCGCGGCCAAGCCGAAGATCGCCGACTACCCCTTCACGACGCTCGTCCCCAACCTGGGCGTGGTGACGGCGGGCGAGACCGTGTACACCGTCGCGGACGTCCCCGGCCTCATCCCCGGCGCAAGCCAGGGCAAGGGCCTGGGCCTGGAGTTCCTGCGGCACGTGGAGCGGTGCAGCGTGCTGGTGCACGTCCTGGACACGGCGACGCTGGAGTCCGAGCGCGATCCGCTCTCCGACCTGGACGTCATCGAGGCCGAGCTGCGCGAGTACGGCGGCCTGGACAACCGGCCCCGGATCGTCGTCCTCAACAAGATCGACGTGCCCGACGGCAAGGACCTCGCCGAGATGGTCCGCCCGGACCTGGAGGCGCGCGGCTACCGCGTCTTCGAGGTGTCGGCCGTGGCCCACATGGGCCTGAAGGAGCTGTCCTTCGCGCTGGCCGAGCTGGTCGCCACGGCGCGCGCCGCCCGGCCCAAGGAGGAGGCCACCCGGATCGTCATCCGGCCCAAGGCCGTGGACGACGCGGGCTTCACCGTCACCCGCGAGGAGGACGGCCTGTTCCGGGTGCGCGGCGAGAAGCCCGAACGCTGGGTGCGCCAGACCGACTTCAACAACGACGAGGCCGTCGGCTACCTCTCCGACCGGCTCAACCGCCTCGGTGTGGAGGAGCGGTTGATGAAGGCGGGCGCCCGCGGCGGCGACGGCGTCGCCATCGGCCCCGAGGACAACGCAGTCGTCTTCGACTGGGAGCCCTCGGTCACGGCGGGCGCCGAGATGCTCGGCCGCCGCGGCGAGGACCACCGCTTCGAGGCGCCCCGCCCGGCCGCCCAGCGGCGCCGGGACCGGGACGCCGAACGGGACGAGGCCCAGCAGGAGTTCGACGGCTTCGAGCCGTTCTAGCCCGGCTTCCCGCTCCTCTCCTGCCCCTTTCCGTCCGCAGGGTTACACAGGTGTGTCAGGGCTGTGATCTGCTCTCCAACATCCCTGTGTACTTTGTGAGAAGGATGTGGCCGCACGTGTGCGGCCAGGGGCGGGGGAGCAGCCTGACCAGCCGCTCCCGGGAGCAGGGAGAAGCCGCAAAGTGAAGATCGCATTCCTCGTTCGGGACCTGTGTCACATGGGGGGCGTGGTCAGCGCCACGCAGAACCTCGCCGGGGCGCTGGCCGAGCGGCACGACGTCGAGATCGTGGCGCTGCGCAAGGTGCGCGACGAGTCGTACTTCCCGCTGGACCCGCGGGTCAGGGTCCGGGCGCTCACCGACATGCGGCCGCACTCCCCGGTGTCCGACGTGGACAATCCGCTGTCCGACAAGTTCCCGCTGATCTACCCGCTCAACGCCGGTGCCAAGACGCCGGTGGTGAGCCGGCTCGCGGAGCTGCGGCTGCTGGAGTACTTCGACACCACCGACGCCGACGTCGTCGTCAGCTCCAGCCCGCGCAACACGATCATGCTGGCGCAGGCGCCCGGTGACTTCCTGAAGGTCACCCAGGAGCACTCGATGCCCGCCATCTACGCCACGGACATCAAGCAGCGCCTCTTCCCGGCCTACCGGCACCTGGACGCCCTGACGGCGCTCACCCCGGAGGAGGTCGCCTCGCTCGCCCGGCAGGTGCCCGCGGTGCGCAACCGCCTGGCCGTGATGCCCAACTGCGTGCCCGCCTCCCCGATCCGCTCCAGCGGCACCAACAAGGTGGTGGTATCCGCCGGTCACCTGACGGACAACAAGAACCACGCCCTGCTGATCGAGGCCTTCGCCAAGGTCCACGCCGTCGCCCCCGAGTGGACCCTGCGCATCTACGGCCACGGTGCCGAGAAGAAGAAGCTGCGGGCCCGCATCGAGGAACTGGGACTGTCCAACAGCATCCTGCTGATGGGCCAGACCTCGCCCGTCACCCCCGAGTTCGGGAAGGCCTCGATCTTCGTCCTGCCCTCCAAGCGGGAGGCGTTCGGCAACGTCCTCGTGGAGGCGATGGCCGCCGGACTGCCCGTCGTCGCCACCGACGCCGACCACGGGCCGCGCAACATCCTCACCGACGGCGAGGACGGGCTGATCGTCCCGCGCGGCGACGTGGAGGCGATGGCCGACGCGATCCGGCGCCTGGTGAAGGACGACGAACTGCGCCTGAAGATGGCCGCCGCCGGCATCCGCAACGCCGAGCGCTTCCACGAGCGGGCCAGCCGCGAACGCTTCGAGGCCATCCTCGAGGAGGCCTTCGCCCGCAAGGAGCTGCCCCGCCACGCCACCGCCCGGGTCGACCGGGAGGGCTCGGTCCACGTCGCCGTGGGCACGCTGCCGCCGAGCGCCGGGCAGGCCGACCTCGTACTGCGCAAGGGCGGGGCCGGCGGCGAGGAGCACCGCTTCGCGTTCTCCGCCGACGGCGACGCCGTCGTGCCCTGGGACGCCGGGGTGCCGCACGGCACCTGGGAGCTGGCCCTGGCCACGCGCGAGGGCGAGCGCGAGGTGGGGCTGACCACCGACGGCTACGGCTGCGACACCCGGGACCTGCTGGCCGTGGAACTGCCGCGCACGCAGGGGCCGTCCCTCGCGCTGCTGCTGCCGTACATGCACGAGGACGGCGGGCTGCGGCTGCGCAGCGCGCTGCGTGACGTCCACGCCGAGGTCGGCCCGGTCAGGGTGGACGAGCGGACCATCGCCGTACGCGCCGAAGTGTGGGGCGCGCGGCCCGCCGCGGGCGCCGTGGTGGAGGCCGTGCACCGCCGGGACAAGGAGCGGGTGCTGACCTTCCCGCTGCGCGACGAGGGCGACGGCTGGGTGGCCGTGGACGTGGACTGCGCCACCCTGGTGCGCGAGCACGGCGAGGACGACGAGGAGAAGGAAGTCATCTGGGACCTGTCGCTGCGCACCGCGCCCGACGCCCCCCGGGTGCCGCTGGCCAAGCTGGGCACCGACGTACTCCAGCCGATCAACGTGTTCACCTTCCCGCGCCCGGTGATCAGCGAGACCGTGGCCGCCCCGCCGACCGTGCTGACCCGCGCGGTGCGCAAGTCCCGCCGGGCGCTGGGCCAGACGCCCGCCCCGCTGCCGCCCACCCGCCGGCGCACCGAGCTGCGGCCGTACTTCACGGCAGCCTGCCAGCTCGCGGTGAAGACCGTGCGGCTCTGAGCGGGCCGGAGGCGAAAGGGGCGGGCCCGGAGGATCACGATCCTCCGGGCCCGCCCCTTTCGCCTCCGTGGCGGCGGGTCAGCCCTCCCGCGCCTGCTCGATCATCCGGTCCACGACCCGCGCGGACGCGTTGCCGTCGTCCAGGTCGCAGAACAGGTGGTGGAAGCGGTCGAAGCGCTCCTGGTACTCCGCCTGCACATGGTCGATGTCCCGGATCGCGTCGACCAGCTCCTTGGAGTTGTCGATCAGCGGACCGGGGGAGTCCTGCTCGAAGTCGAAGTAGAACCCGCGCAGCGTGTCCCGGTAGTGCTCCAGGTCGTACGTGAAGAACAGCATCGGCCGCTTCAGGTGCGCGTAGTCGAACATCACCGACGAGTAGTCCGTGATCATGATGTCCGCCGCGATGTAGAGGTCGACGATGTCCGGGTACTCCGAGGCGTCCCACACGAACCCGTTGCCCGCGCCCGGCACCGCGTCCACCACGTTGGAGTGGCGGCGGATCAGCAGCACGTGGTCGTCGCCGAGGCGGCGCTGGGCGTCCTCGAGGTCGATGCGCAGGTCGAACAGGTACTGCCCGGCGCTGTGCGACTGGTCGTCGCGCCAGGTCGGCGCGTACAGGACGACCTTCTTGCCGTCGGGCAGGCCGAGCGCCTTCTTCACCCGCGCCGTGATCGCGTCCCGGTCGGCGGAGTACAGGTAGTCGTTGCGGGGGTAGCCCGCCTCCTGGATCTCACCGTCGTAGGAGAACGCCCGCTTCAGGATCGGCGTGCTGAAGCGGTTGGAGGACACCAGCAGGCTCCACTGCTTGGCCTCCAGCGCCAGCTTCTCCTGGTAGCGCCGGTCGAAGTGCAGGGTGTCGATGTCGTGCCCGATCTTCTTCAGCATCGTGCCGTGCCAGGTCTGCACGATCGACTGGCCCGGCCGGCGCACGATCCAGTCGGGAAGGTGGCCGTTGGTGACGATGTAGCGGCTGGAGGCCAGTGCCTCGTACCACTCCTTGCCCCACATGCGGATCTTCTCGACCCCTTCCGGCAGGTTGACCTGGCCGTCACGGACCGCCCACAGGTGCTTCAGGTCCGAGCCGCGCCGCACCAGCTCCTCGTACATCGCGCGCGGGCTGTCCGAGAACTGCTTGCCGTTGTAGCTCAGGTAGAAGACCTGGTCCTTGAGCGGCTGCTGGAACAGCGGCTCGTAGACCGTCCGGCGCAGCTCCTTCTGGCGGTACGGACCGCGCTCCAGGTCGCTCAGCTCGGAACGGGCGTTCAGCTGCGGGAAGTCGCCCCAGCGGTTCTCCAGCCAGTAGCGGCGGCCGTTCAGTTCGGCCTGGACGGGGAACGAGTCCGCGGCCAGGCGGTCGGTCACGAAGGGGACGTCGGGCACGCCCTCCTCGTCGGGCCGCAGGAAGAGGTTCCAGCGGCCGGCCCGCAGCGGGACGTCGCCCGCGCCGCCGAGGCGGGAGGGGTCGAAGGACACCTCGAAGCGTCCGCCGTCGAGCCACCGGGTCTCGACGAAGCGCTCCTCGTAGCGGTTGCGCGGCTTGAGCAGGAAGCGGGAGCCGGACAGCCGCGGGTCGGCGTGGCCGGTGAGAGCGATCTTGCCGTCGCGCACCGTGGCCGTGTCGATCACGGCGCGGCGGGTGCGGCCGGAGAACTTCAGGAACCCGGTGTGGCCCGCCACGACGGCCAGCTCCACCAGGTGCGACTGGGTGCCGAGGGAGGTGGGCAGCGCGAACTCGGCGTCGGCCAGGCCCTCCTGCATCACGGTGCCGAAGCGGCGCTCCGCGCCCGTCGGCCCGGTCGCGACCAGCACCGTGGACCAGGTCCGCTTCTCCGGCTGCGCCTTCTCGTCGACGCCCTCGTGGAAGATCAGCGCCACGTCCGCGACCGGCACCTCGACCGAGAAGGCCTGGCCGGAGCCCGTGCGCTCCACGGTGACGGGGTACTCGAGGGTCTCGGCGCCCTTCTGGTTCTTGACCCGCAGGACCACCTGCTCGTCCGCCGCGAGGGGCTCGCGGATCTCACCGGTGACCTTGATCCGGTCGCCCTCCAGGGCGCGGCCGGTGATCAGGGCGCGGACCTTCTCGATCCGCAGCTTCAGCGCCCCGCGCTCCACGGAGGGCAGCATCCGGAAGTCCGGGCTCAGCCAGTGGTACGGCGGGAAGTTGCAGGCCGCGCCGCCGCTGGAGTGGACCGCGTGGCGCCGCACCAGACCGGAGGCGAAGATGCCCAGGCCCACGTGCCACACGGCCTCCTGCCACTCGCCGCCCTTGCGGAGCCGGGCGGGGTCGATGGTGACCTCCCAGCCGGCCCACTCGTAGTTGTAGCGGTCCTGGCCGGAGTCGGTGGTGACCTCGGGGCGCGGCAGGTTGCGGGCCGGCAGCAGGATGCGGCGGCGGGAGCGGTCCTTGCGCAGCTGGAGCACCTTGACCGAGGCCTTGCGCGTCGGCAGGTCGATCTTGTCGATCCAGGCGTTGCCGGACAGCACCAGCTTGCCGCCGGACCAGCTCACCTCCTGCAGCGGGGCGCGCATGTTGAGGTGCTGGTCGATGCGCAGCGCCCCCTTGGGCAGGTGCAGGTCCGCACCCTCCAGGGAGGGGAAGGAGGCGTACTTGCGGACCAGGCCGCTGACCTCGGGGGTCTCCCGGCGGCGCTGGCCGGCCAGCAGGGCGATCAGCTCCTCCATCTGGTGCTTGCGCACCAGCAGCCACTGCACGCGCAGCTCGGCCGGGAGGTCCATGACGACCTTGGGGTCGATGCTGTCGAGGAAGCGGTTCGCCGAGCGCAGGAACTCGGCCCGGTACTCCGCGTCGCCGTCCGGCACCACGTTGAGGAAGAGCCGCAGGTCGTCGCGGAGGACCCGGGTGTCGTACTCGCGCTTGAGGCGGGCGTAGGTCTCGCCGGGCTGCTCGGCGAGGAAGGCGCTGATCTCCATCACGGAGGTGACCCGGTCGCGCACGCCCGCCGGGTCGGTGCGCCGCTGCGTGATCGACGGGGCGGACTCGCCCTCGCGCAGCCGCCAGTAGTAGCAGGGCTCCGAGATGACGTCGACGCTCTCGGCCAGGTAGTGGGCCCGCATGGTGACCGGGGTGTCCTCGTACAGCCGGCCCTCGGGGAAGGCGAAGCCGTGCTTCTCCCAGAAGGTGCGGCGGAAGACCTTGTTGCAGGCGATGCGGTCGGCGACGAGCTTGGCGTAGCGGGATATGTGAGTGCGCAGCCGGGCCTCGCCGGCCAGCATCCGCATCAGCGGCACCTGCCAGGACTTCTCGCCCTTGAGGTGGTAGACGTTCCCGGTGGCGAAGTCCGAGCCGCTCTCGTCGAGGCTGCCGACCATGAGGCGGTAGGCGTCCGGCGGGATCAGGTCGTCGCTGTCGACGAAGGTCAGGAACTCGGACTCGGGCGCGAGGTGGGTCATGCCCGTGTTGCGGGCGGCGCCGAGACCGCCGTTCTCCTTGCGTATGAGCTTGAAGCGCGGGTCGCGGGAGGCGTACTCCTCGGCGATGGCGGCGGAGCCGTCGGGTGAACCGTCGTCCACCATCAGGACCTCGAAGTCGCGGAAGGTCTGTGCCGCGAGCGAGTCGAGACAGGCGGGGAGGTAACGCTCCACGTCGTAGATGGGGACGATGACACTGAGCCGAGGGGCCATGGCTTGGTGGTCTCCTTTCGGGGTCAGGCCCGCTCGACCAGTTCGAGCGCCTGGGCGGGGGTCGGGGCGTGGTGGCGTTCGTCGAACGGGACGATGGGCGGCAGGCTCTCTTCACCGAGGAAGACGCGTCGCACCACCCGTTCGGCTGCGTGTCCGTCGTCGAATTCGCAGAAACGCCGGCGGAAGGTGTCCCGGCGCTCGGTCGTCTCCGGGCTGTCGTACGCGCCGGAGGCGAGCAGCCGCAGCAGCTCCGTCTGCGTGGTGGCCACCGCGCCGGGCGGTTCCTGGAGCAGGTCGAAGTAGGTGCCGCGCACCGCGGAGTAGACGTCCCAGTCGGGGACGTAGCTGATGATCGGGCGGTCGAGCACGGCGTAGTCGAACATCGCCGAGGAGTAGTCCGTGATCAGGGCGTCGGCCGCGAGGTACAGCTCCTCCACCCGGGGGTGCCCGGAGACGTCGATGACGCGGCCGGTGCGGCGCAGTTCGTTGACGTGCGGGGAGTTGCCGTAGAAGTAGTGGCCGCGCACCAGCAGGGTCACGTCGGGGCCGAGTTCGCGGGCGAACCTGCCGAGGTCCAGGGGCGGGGTGAAGCCAGGCTGGTACTCGCGGTGCGTCGGCATGTACAGGAACGCCTTGGTGCCGTCGGCCAGCCCGAGCGCGGCGCGGGCCGCGCGCACCTCCTCGGAGCCGGCGTTGACGAGGACGTCGTTGCGCGGGTAGCCGGTCTCCAGCGTGGTGTACGAGCAGGGGTAGACCCGCTCCCAGATCACGGTCGAGAACTGGTTGGCGCTGATGCTGTAGTCCCAGCGGTCGCACCGCTCCAGGAGCTTCTCGAAGTCCATGTCGGTGGAGGCCGGGTACTTCTGCTGGTCCAGGCCCATCGTCTTCAGCGGCGTGCCGTGGTGGGTCTGCACATGGACCTGGCCCTCGCGCTTGACCACGGAGTCCGCGAAGTTCACGTTGTTCACGAGGTACTTGGCGCGGGCCAGGGCCGCCCAGTACTCGCGCGAGCCCACGCGGACGACCTTCACGCCCTTGGGCACCCGGTCCGCGTTCTCCGCGCGGACCGCCCACACCCGGCGCATGTGCGGGGCCAGCCGGGCCAGTTCGGCGTCGATCGCGGCGGGGTTGCAGGAGACGCTGCGGTTCCAGTAAGCGGAGAACAGCACCAGGTTGTCGTCCAGCGGCAGCCTGAGCTGCGACTGGTAGAAGGCGCCCATCGCGCCGCGCTTGGAGCGGTTGAGCGCGGTGCGGGTGCGGGTCCTGACCCGCTGGCGGAACTTCACCGCGGCCAGGGCGCTCACCATGGTCGTGTAGGCGTCGCGCTCCAGCATCCCGTACTTGTGGCCGCGGCCGCCGCCGGGGCGGGTGAAGCCCTTGGGCACGCGGGCGCGGTAGTCGGCCGAGGCCCGGTGGAAGAACTCCGCGCGCGCGTCCTGCGGCAGGCGGCCCGGACGCTCCAGGATCGTCAGGTAGTGGTCGACCATCTTGCGGAACAACGGGCCGCGCCACTCGCCGAGTTCCTCGTGCGCGTCGAGGTAGTCGAAGACCCGCCGGTACTGGTCGAAGACGTCGAAGTGCTTGCGGCTGACCGTCTTGAGGATGTTTCCGCCCTCGCGCCGCTGCCGGTAGCGCACGCAGACCCGGTCGAGCACGGCGATCCGCTCGGCGCTGATCAGGGAGCAGAACGTCCAGGGGGCGTCCTCGTAGTACCCGGGCGGGAAGGTGAGCCCGGTCCGGGTGACGAAGTCGCGCCGGTAGGCCTTGTTCCACACGATCTGGAGCAGGTCGAGCAACTGGGGGCGGTCGGCGAGGGAGAAGGCGTCCGGGCCCTCCTCCTTCAGCAGGTCGGCCCGCAGGTTCGGGCGGACCCGGCCGTCCCAGTAGGTGCGCGCGTAGTCGAAGATCAGGATCTCCGGGTCGCCCGTGGCCTCCAGCCGGTCCCGAATGGCCGACAAGGCACCGTCGGACAACGTGTCGTCACTGTCCAGGAACAACACGTAATCGCCGGTGGCCTTTTCCAGTCCGGCGTTCCGCGCGCCGCCCAGGCCCACGTTTTCCGTGAGGTGAATCACATGAATCCGGGTGTCCCGTTTCGCGTACTCGTCGAGAATGGCCCCTGACCCGTCCGGCGAGCAGTCGTCGACCGCGATGATCTCGAAGTCCGTGCAGTCCTGCCCGAGTATGGAGTCAAGGCACTCGGGCAGATAGCCCTGCACCTTGTACACGGGGACAACGAGAGAGAGCTTGGGCATCCTTACAACCTGTTCCGAGAACTGACCACGGGACCGCGGGCTGGGACCGGAACGCGCTCCGGACACCGTTCGGGTCTGGAGCGCGCCGCCGCATCAGCGTAAAGGATTCACGCGGAGTTTCCGCGGGCACGGTAGCCGGACACCCGGTGCCCCGCCAGAGCGGGAAATGGCCGGACCGGCCGCCCGAATGGGCCGCGTGGAAGCGGCTGGAGAACTTCCTCACATTCGGTCTCCCTGCCCCCTTTACCGACTTGGGTCGGTTTTCGCCCCATGTGCCGGGCTCGATTTCCACCGGACCGAGGAAGCGGCCGGACACGGTGGCGCGGACCCGGGCCGGTGCCGTCGGCGACCGGCGGTGTGCCGGCCGCCCCTGACGGAGGGGGTGATTCGTGACCATGCTGTGACAGGTGTGGCGCACACCACCAGCCGCGGACGAGGGCTCAGACGTGGCCGTGCGGCTCCGGGGCCGCGGCGGGGGCGGACGACCGGGCGGGTTCGCGGCGCGGGCCGGGGACGGGAAGCTCCGCGGCGAGCCGCTCCGCCATCCTGGCCCGGTGCCGGCCCGCCGCCGCGCACAGGTCCCGTACCGCGCCCGCGAAGCGCTCCTGGGACGGCGGCTCGGCCGGGCCCAGCAGCCGCAGGGCCAACGCGGCGCGCGCCCCGGCGAGTTCGTCCCGCTCCGGATGGCGCACTGACCTGAGGAGGGCCGGCACCCCGGACGCGTCCGGGGTCAGCACGGTCGCCGCCGCCACCGTCGGGAACGACTTGCGGAACACGTCCTCGGCCAGCGTGCTGGTGTTGGCGACCGCGTACGGCTTGCCGCTCGCCAGGAAGTCGCTGATCACGCTCGACACATCGCTGATCAGCAGGTCGGCCCGGTTGAAGCAGGCGTACAGCGACGGCCGGGCCTCCGTGACGACCTGGTGCTCCCACTCGGGCAGCGACGCCCAGTGCGCCTCCTCCCACGCGGCCGCCGCCCGCCGCACCGCAGCGGCCCGTCCGGGCTCCGGCGCGGGCTGTCGCAGCATCCGCTCCGCCTGGTCCGCCGCCGGCCGGAAACCGGCCGCGGTGAGCCGGTCCAGCTCCGCCGCCCGCCGGGCCAGGCCGGTGGCCGCCGACGGGTCCGGCCGGGCCCCGCCCCGCTCCCGGTTCGCCGCCCGCACCAGCTCCCGGATGCGCAGGTCGGCGGCCCCGGCCCGCGGGTCCACCGACCCGGTCAGCGGGTGCGGCTTGTACAGCAGCCGTACGCCCGGGTCCGCGAGCAGCGCCCGCACCAGGTTCTCCCCGGCCTCGACCACCGACGTGTTGCCGGGATGGCCGTCCCAGCCCTCCCAGGTCGGCGCGTACAGGACGGTCGTGAACGCCCCGGGCGCGGGCGGCCCCGCGTACGGCCGTACGGCGTCCAGCTGCGGGCGGCCGATCTCCACCACGTCCTTGTCCTCGACGCCGACCTCCGCCTGCGCGTACCGCTCGCGCGCCGCCGGACCCGCCACCCACACCTCGTCGTACGCCTTCGCGTACGGGTTGCACGAGGACAGCTTGTCGCTCTCCCCGTGGTTGACGAAGGCGTGCTTGATGGTCGGGATGCGCAGGACCTGAGAGGTCTTCCCGGAGTTGGAGGGGTGGAGCAGGACGCGGAGCGTCGAGTGCTCCAGGCGCATCAGCGTCGCCACCTTCGGCAGGCACACCACCGGGATGTCGGTGGCCGCGATCCGCTGCACCATGTGCCGCTCCCGCAGCACGATCAACGGCCGCCCGTCCAGCCGCGCCAGCGGCTCCAGCCACATGTTCGCCTGGTACGCCGAGGACGCCCCGCCCGAGAAGTACAGGCCGACCGCCGGCCGGTACCAGGTCAGCCACGCCTCGAACCAGTCGAGCACCTCCTGCTCGCCCGCGGGCCGGCGCCCCGGCAGCAGCCGCAGCAGCAGCGCGCCCAGACCCGTCAGCGCCAGCGCCAGGGACAGCGTGAGCCCGGCCGCCCCGTACGCCGGCGCGTCGGTCGCCACCGTCGTCAGCAGCCCGGCCGTCGCGGGCAGCCCGAAGGCCGCCAGCCGGGGCCCGGGGCGGCGCAGCAGGGCCGGAGGCGCCGGGGTCAGCCGCAGCGCGGACGCGTCGATGTTCCTCGTCACCACGGGCAGCGTCCGGGTGCGCCGGACCAGGACGGACACGGCCTGGATCGCCCAGTGCAGCGCGTAGAAGACGAGCAGCCCGGCGACGAGCGGCGCGTACGCCCCCTCGCGGTGCTGTTCGCCCAGGCGCAGCAGGCCCACCACGAGCAGCAGGTCGCGCAGCACGTGGCGGACGGTGACGTCGGCGTGCGACTTGGCGAACAGCGACACCATGCCCCGCTGCCACCGGTACAGCGCCCCCTCGGCGGCCAGCGAACCGGCGCTCGCCACGAGCAGCAGCGGCACGTGCGGCAGCAGCGCGCCGAGGGCCTGGGCGGCGAAGGCGGCCGCCAGCACGCCCAGGACCAGCAGCCGCACGGCGGTCCGCCGCCCGGGCAGGCCGAGGCGGAGGCCACGGGAGCGCCGCGGCGGCCGGGGCGGGCGGGGGAGACGGCGGCGGGGCAGGGACAGGGGCACTGCGATCGCTCCAGGCTCGTCGCGCATCGGACAACCGGGTTAACGCGCGGTGACCGCCCGACGACACGCGCGTGTCGGCCCGGGGCCCCGACACGGCGCGGGCCCGGCGGTGTCCGAGCCCCCTGTCCGCAGCGTGAACTCCGGTGCGGAGCGTGTTCGCCTTCGCGTAGATTGCCTGGCGAGCGCAGGGATCGGCGCGTGTCGACGGGAGAGGCGGACGGGCCGTGGCAGGGGCAAGGCCGGGGACAGGGCCGGGGGCAAGGCAGGCCGTGGGTGAGGCCCGCAGGATCGTCGTCAAGGTCGGTTCCTCCTCGCTGACCACCGCCGCGGGCGGCCTGGACGCCGACCGGGTCGACGCGCTCGTCGACGTGCTGGCCAAGGTGCGGGGGACCGACAAGGAGATCGTCCTCGTCTCCTCCGGCGCCATCGCCGCCGGGCTCTCCCCCCTCGGCCTGCGCCGCCGCCCGAGGGACCTGGCCCGCCAGCAGGCCGCCGCCAGCGTCGGCCAGGGGCTGCTGGTCGCCCGCTACACCGCGTCCTTCGCCCGCTACGGTGTCCGCGTCGGCCAGGTGCTGCTGACCAGCGACGACATGAGCCGCCGCGCCCACCACCGCAACGCCTCCCGCACCCTGGACAAGCTGCTGGCGATGGGCGCCTTCCCGATCGTCAACGAGAACGACACCGTCGCCACCGACGAGATCCGCTTCGGCGACAACGACCGCCTCGCCGCCCTCGTCGCCCACCTGGTCCGCGCCGACCTGCTGGTGCTGCTGTCCGACGTGGACGGGGTGTACGACGGCGACCCGAGCAGGCCCGGCACCTCGCGGCTGGTCGAGGTGCGGGACATGGCCGACCTCGCGGGCGTCGACATCGGCAGCGCGGGCAAGGCGGGGGTCGGCACCGGGGGCATGGTCACCAAGGTCGAGGCGGCCCGGATCGCCGCCGCCGCCGGCATCCCCGTGGTGCTGACCAGCGCGGTGCACGCGGCCGACGCCCTGACCGGCGGCGACACCGGCACCTACTTCCACGCCACCGGCCGGCGCTCCGCCGACCGGCTGCTGTGGCTCCAGCACGCCTCCACCCCGCAAGGGGCTCTCGTCCTCGACGACGGGGCGGTCCGCGCGGTCGTCGAGGGCCGCAAATCGCTGCTGCCGGCCGGGATCGCGGGCGTCGAGGGCGAGTTCGCCGCGGGCGACCCCGTCGAGCTGCGGGACGGCACGGGCCGGGCGGTGGCCCGGGGCGTGGTCAACTTCGACGCCAAGGAGATGCCCCGGCTGATCGGCCGCTCCACCCGGGAACTGGCGCGCGAACTCGGACCCGCGTACGAACGTGAGGTCGTACACAGGGACGATCTGGTGATCCTGCACCCGTAATGGGTCGAAACGTCCCCGAATCGGCGGTGGACGTTCCGCAAAACCGCCCCGCGATCCCGCGCGGCCTGCTCAACTTTCCTCAGGGACAAGCCCGGCCGACCACCGGGCCGAGCCGTGTGCTGAAGGAGGCCGTCGTGAGCGGAGTACGCCCTGGGACGGCGGCACCCCGCGGTGGTACCGCCTCCCGCGGTGGCGCGGGCGCCCGCGGCGGCACGGGCGCGCGCTCCGGCGGCGCCCGGGGCGCGAACCGCGCGGGCGGCGAGGAGCGCGCCCTGACCAGCGTCGCGGCCGGGGACCGCTTCCGTGGCGAGGAGCCCGAGCACACCCCGCGCCTGTGGCACGTCACCCTCAGCGTCTCCGGAGCCCGCGCCCCGCTCACCGAGGTGCGCCGGGCGCTCGAACAGCTCGCGCACGACCACCCCTTCCTGCTGACCAGCCGGTACGCCGACGACCACGCGGAGATCCGCTACTGGGAGGAGGCCCGCGACCTGCACGACGCCGCCGCCGTCGCCCTGCGCCTGTGGGGCGAGCACCGGCAGACCGCGGGGCTGCCGCCCTGGGAGATCGTCGGCCTGGAGGTCATCGACCGGGCCACCTACCACCAGCGCATCGCCGCGGGGTACGGGCCCGCCCCGGCGACGCCCGTCGGGGTCCACCCGTTCTGACCCCTCTCCTGCCCCATCTCGCGGGGTGGAACGCCGGGCGACCGCCCCGACCGCGCGCACTACCCTTCCCCTCATGACCACGCTCTCGCCGTACGACTCGATGTCACCCGTCACCCGGGCCGCCTACCGGGCCAAGTCCGCCGCGGCCGACCTCGCGCCGCTGCCGCGGGCCGCCAAGGACGACGCGCTGCTCGGCGTCGCGGACGCGCTGGAGGTCCGTACGAGCGAGATCGTGGAGGCCAACGCCCAGGACGTGGCCAAGGCCCGCGCCGCCGGGACCAGCGAGGCCATCATCGACCGGCTCGTCCTGACCCCGGAGCGGGTCCGCGCCATCGCCTCCGACGTGCGCGACGTCGTCGCGCTGCCCGACCCGGTCGGCGAGGTCGTGCGCGGTTCCACCCTCCCCAACGGCATCGACCTGCGCCAGGTCCGGGTCCCGCTCGGCGTGGTCGGCATCATCTACGAGGGCCGGCCCAACGTCACGGTCGACGCCGCCGCGCTCTGCCTGAAGTCCGGCAACGCGGTGCTGCTGCGCGGCTCCTCCTCGGCCTACCAGTCGAACACCGCCCTGGTCCGGGTGGTCCGCGACGCCGTGGGCGGGGCCGGGCTGCCCGCCGACGCCGTGCAGCTGGTGCCCGGCGAGAGCCGCGAGAGCGTGCGCGAGCTGATGCGGGCCCGCGGCCTGGTCGACGTGCTCATCCCGCGCGGCGGCGCCTCGCTGATCAGCACGGTCGTCCAGGAGTCCACCGTCCCCGTCATCGAGACCGGCACCGGCAACTGCCACGTCTACGTCGACGCGCAGGCCGACCTCGACATGGCCGTCGACATCCTGATCAACTCCAAGGCCCAGCGCGTCAGCGTCTGCAACGCCGCCGAGACCCTCCTGGTCCACCAGGACATCGCCGCCGAGTTCCTGCCCCGCGCGCTGGCCGCGCTCGCCGAGGCCGGGGTCACCGTGCACGCCGACGAGCGGGTGATGGCCCACGCCAAGGACACCGGCGCGAACGTCGTCGAGGCGACGCCCGAGGACTGGGAGACCGAGTACCTGTCGTACGACATCGCCGCGGCCGTCGTCGACTCCCTGGACCGGGCCGTCGAGCACATCCGGCTGTGGACCTCCGGCCACACCGAGGCCATCGTGACCACCTCGCAGCAGGCCGCCCGGCGCTTCACCCAGCTGGTCGACTCCACCACGGTCGCGGTGAACACCTCCACCCGCTTCACCGACGGCGGCCAGTTCGGCTTCGGCGCCGAGATCGGCATCTCCACGCAGAAGCTGCACGCCCGGGGCCCCATGGGGCTGCCGGAGCTGACCAGCACGAAGTACATCGTCACCGGCGACGGGCACGTACGGCGCTGACGACGGGCGCGCGCCGGGCACACCCCGGGCACACCGCGGGCGCACCGATCGGGGCATCTCACCCACCGGATGAATTTCCCCGCCGTCTGCCCAAAACGACCCCCCAGGTCTACTCTGGACCCGTGCCGGAGGACGTGGGGGGCACGCCGTTCCCGGACGGCTGGGAGCCCGACGACGACCACGACCGCGGGGTGTCGGACGAAGAGTTCGCCTCCGTGGTCTTCGACGAGGCCTTCGTACGGGCGGCCGAGGTGCACGAGCCGTCCGCCGTCGAACGCCTCCTGGCCGCCGCGCAGGCCAGAGCCGAGGCCACCGAGGCGGAAGCGGCCCGCCGCGGCCGCAGCAGAGCCGAGGCCTACGACGACGGATACGGCGATTTCGGCCATGATCCCGACCTCGACGACCCGGACGACGACCGCGACCTCCTCGACCGCCCGTACGGCGCTCCTCCGGCCTCCGGCAAGCAGGTCCGCTGGCACCGCCCCGTCGCCTGGCTGCTCGCGCTGGCGATGGGCATCGGCATGGTGGCGCTGGCCTTCGTGGCCGTCTACCGGGGCGCGTCCTCGGGCGGCGGCACGCAGCGGGTGCCGCCCCCCGCCTCCACCGGCCCGGAGCGCGCCGCGGCCCCCTCGGCCTCCGCCGACTACTCCCAGCCCGCCGTGTCGGTGCTTCCGCGCAGCCCCTGACCTGCCCCAGGGGCGGTGCCAAGCTGTCCCAACTTGACCTGTGGCAGCGCGTTTACGCGACCTTCCGCAGACTCACTCTGAAGGTATGGCAGGGCTTGGCGGTCCGCCCGGAGGAGGAACGCCCGAGGGCGCTCCCGGAGGCGGAGAGGACGAGTACCGATCCGTCGTCTTCGACGAGTCGTTCGTGCGCGCTGCCCGGCTCCAGGAGTTCTCCGCCCAGGAGCGCATCACCGACCACGCTCCCGCCGTGCGCCGCCGGCCGCCCCTGCGCCGGGCCGGACTGTCCCGGCAGGCGCTGATCCTCGTCCTGCTGATCGCCGTCGCCTTCGGCACCGCCGTCTACATGGGTGTACGGCACCCCTACCAGAGCGCGGCCGGGCAGCGGGCCGCCGAGCCGGTGCGGATGACCGTCGTCCCGCTCGCCCCGCGGGACCGGGTGCCCGGCGCCGACGACGCCGCGTTCCTGTACGCGCACAGCCCCGCCGCGCACTTCAGGACCGCGGCCCAGGGCATCCCGGTGCCGGGAGCCCGGCGCACGGCGCACTTCTCCGAGGACCAGGTGTTCAGCGCGCTCACCACCGCGAAGGACTACATCGTCCGCTCGGCGCTCGACCCGGACGTGCTCGGCGGCAAGGAGGTCCGCTCGGTGCGGGTGCTGCTGGACCCGGACCAGCTCCGCCAGTTCGACGAGAGCTTCGAGAAACCCGCCTCGGACGGCCGGCACGCCCCCACCGGGTGGCTGATCCGCTTCGACCCGGCCCGGGCCGAGCTGGCCGACCCCGGAATCAGGGTGGACGGCAGCCTGCGCACCGTGGAGAGCAACGCGTCCACGCTGGAGGTCACCGCCGACCACACCATGGTGTACGCGCTGCGGCCGGCCGGCGACGCCCGGGCCGAGACGTCGCTGTTCACCGTCCGGCGCGAGCTGCACTTCCGCTTCGACCGGGACGCCCTGCGGCTGCACCAGACCCAGCTCGTCGCCTCCTACGTCCAGGCCGGGCCGCTGTCCTGCGCCGACGACTCGGCGAACCACCTCCGCCCGCTGCTGGCGGGCCAGAAGGCCGGGACCGGTGTCCCGGCCGGCACCGACCCGTACACCTCGGACGACGTCGCGGCGCTGTGCGGCAGCCTCGCGGCGGGCGCCCAGCCGAAGGTGTGAGCGGGACGGGGTCAGGCGCCGTCGCGTGGGGAGCCGTCCCGCGGAGAGTCCGGGCCGCCGTCAGCGGGCCCCTGAGGCCCCCCGGGCCCCTCCGCCGGCCCGTCCCCGTCCCCGGGCTGCCTGGGCTGGGAGCCCGTGAAGCCGCCGAAGCCCCGGCGCATCCGGTCACCGAGGTCGCCGGCGCCGCCCGCGATGTCGTTGACCAGCTTCATCAGCGGGTCCTTGGAGCTGCGCACGTGCGTGGCGTAGTGGGACGCCGACTCCCGGAAGGAGTCCCGCACCGAGGTGTCCTTGTCCTCGTCGCGCCGCGGGTAGTGGCCGTCCATGGTCCGCTGGTACTCCCGGGACTCCGCCCACTTCTTCAGTTCGGCGGCCCGCACCGTGGTGAAGGGGTGCGAGCGGGGCAGCACGTTCAGGATCTTCAGCACCGAGTCGCGCAGGTCGCCGCCCGCCTCGTACTCCTCGGCCTGCTCCAGGAACGCGTCCACGTTCATCTCGTGCAGGTGGTTGCCGCCCGCGATCTTCATCAGGCCCCGCATGGAGGCCTGTAGGTCCTGGCCGACCAGCAGACCGGCGCGGTCGGCGGACAGCTCCGACTTGCGGAACCACTCGCGCAGCGCGGTCACGATCGCCATGATCGCCACGTTCCCCAGCGGGATCCAGGCGACCCGGACGGCCAGCGAGGTCAGGAAGAGCAGGATGGTCCGGTAGACCGCGTGCCCGGACAGGGCGTGCCCCACCTCGTGCCCGACGACCGCCCGCATCTCCTCCTCGTCGAGCAGCTCGACCAGGCCCGTGGTGACGACGATGATCGGCTCGTCCAGGCCGATGCACATCGCGTTCGGCACCGGGTCCTGGTTGACGTACATCGGCGGGACCTTCTCCAGGTCCAGGATGTAGCAGGCGTCGCGCAGCATGACGTTCAGATGGGCGAACTGCCGGTCCGAGACGCGCACCGAGTCGGACAGGAACAGCAGCCTCAGGCTCCGCTCGGGCAGCAGGCCGCTGAGCGCCTTGAAGACCGTGTCGAAACCGCTCAGCTTGCGCAGCGCCACCAGGGCACTGCGGTCGGCCGGATGCTCGTACGCACGCGAGGAGATCCCGGGGAAGCGCCTGCGCTGCCTGCTCGGCACGTGCTCGTGCCCGTTGTGGTGGCCGTCGGACATCTCTTCCCCCATGCGCGTATGTGTGACCTGGACGTACGTACGGTCTTTGCGAACCCTTGTGCGGCCCTTTGCGCCCCCCGAGCCGGGCCCAGCCTAGGCGGAGATACCGTGGACGGGCAGTACGTCTAAGGAGTCCACGCCATGCAGCACATCCCCCACCCCGACTGGCTCGCCGGGGCCGCGACCGCCGCCGGGCAGCAGGGGCCGGGAAATCTGCTCCGGATCGTCCTGATCGTCATGGTGGTGGGCTGTGTGCTGACCGCGTGGTTCCTGCTGCGGGGGTACAAGCAGAAGGACGACTGAGGAGATCCGAAGGTTCCCCTGACCCGGCACGCCCGGTCGTCCCCCCGTCCCCAACGGCGGAGTCGGCGTGATCGCCCGCGGGGCGCCCGCATACGATGAGCGGACGTCTTGTCCCGCCCACACCGGATAGGTCCTGCCGAAGATGAGCCTTCCCCTCAGCGCCGCCCAGTTCGTCACCCTCGCCGCCGAGGGCGGCGAGGAGCACGGCGGCAACCACGAGAGCCTCAGCCCCTACGTCACCGGCATCGGCGCGTTCGTCATCCTGCTGCTCCTGCTGTGGATCACCACCCGGTTCAACCGCGACCGCTGAGCACGCGGCCGAGTGGGCGCGACCGGGGCGCTCCGGGCGGGCCGGTAGGGTCTGCACGCATGGGAGAGCACGACACGCCTACCGGCCCGGCGCACGCGCCGGCGCGCGGCACGCAGAACGCGGTGCCCGCCCGCGCCACCGGACCGGTCAACGGTCCGGGCGACGGACCGTCGGCGGGCAAGCGGCGCCTGGGCGTCATGGGCGGCACCTTCGACCCGATCCACCACGGCCACCTCGTGGCCGCCAGCGAGGTCGCCGCGCAGTTCCAGCTCGACGAGGTGGTGTTCGTGCCGACCGGGCAGCCGTGGCAGAAGAGCCACCGCGCGGTCTCCGCGGCCGAGGACCGCTATCTGATGACGGTCGTCGCGACCGTCGAGAACCCGCAGTTCTCCGTCAGCCGCATCGACATCGACCGCGGCGGCCCCACCTACACCGTCGACACCCTGCGCGACCTGCGCGCCCTCAACCCGGACGCGGACCTGTTCTTCATCACCGGGGCCGACGCCCTCGCCCAGATCCTCACCTGGCGCGACAGCGAGGAGCTGTTCTCCCTCGCCCACTTCATCGGCGTCACCCGGCCGGGGCACACCCTCACGGACGCCGGACTCCCCAAGGGCGGCGTCTCGCTCGTCGAGGTGCCCGCCCTCGCCATCTCCTCCACGGACTGCCGTGCGAGAGTCGCCAAGGGCGATCCCGTCTGGTACCTGGTGCCCGACGGAGTCGTGCGCTATATCGACAAACGCCACCTGTACCGCGGCGAGTGAGCCGAGAGGGGCACCGGTGAACGACGGATACGACCCGGGACACGGCGACGACCAGTACGAACTCGTCGGCTACGACGAGTACGGCCGCCCCGTGTACCGCCAGGCCCAGGGACAGGAGCAGGGCTACGCCCAGCCCGGCCACCAGCAGCAGTACGACCCGTACGCGCAGCAGCACGGACAGCAGGAACAGCAGCACGGACAGCAGGAACAGCAGTACGGGCAGCAGGGACAGCAGCAGTACGGGCAGCAGGGCTACGGCTACGACCCGTACGCCACGGGCACCCAGCAGCCCGTCCAGCAGCCCTACGACCCCTACGGCTCCCAGGGCGGCTACGACACCGGTCAGCAGCCGGCCCAGCCGCCCGCGCCCGACTACGGCGGCCACGGCGGCCGGCCCGCCGGCCCGCAGCCGCCGTACGACCCGTACGGCCGGGCCGCGACCAGCGGGCCGCAGGCACGGGTCGCCGAGCAGACCGCCCACATCCCGCAGCAGGCGGGCCCGCCCGAGCAGCGGGAGCGCACGGACCACGCCGAGGAGGCCGGACCCGGCGGGGACTACCGCACCGAGCAGTTCGCCTTCGTCGAGGAGCCGACCGGCGACTCCGAGGACGTCATCGACTGGATGAAGTTCACGGAGAACCGCACCGAGCGCCGCGAGGAGGCCCGGCGGCGTGCCCGCTCGCGCGTCGTCGCCCTGGTCGTCGTCCTGGCCCTGGTCGCGGTCGGCGGCGTCGGCTACCTCTGGTACGCCGGGAAGCTGCCCGGACTCTCCTCCTCCGACGACAAGACGGGCGACACGGCGACGGCCGGCGCCCAGAAGCGCGACGTGATCGCCGTCCACCTGCACGACACCAAGGGCGGCGGCACCTCCACCGCGCTGCTCGTGAACAACACCACCACCAAGCAGGGCACCGCCGTGCTGGTGCCCAACGCGCTCGCGCTGACCGGCGACGACGGCAGCACCACCACGCTCGCCAAGTCCGTCGACGACGAGGGCCCCGACGCGACCCGCACCGCCCTCGACTCCGCCCTCGGCACCGACATCGAGGGCACCTGGCGCCTGGACACGCCCTACCTCCAGATCCTCGTCGACCTGGTCGGCAACGTCGACGTCGACACCGACGCCGACGTCCCCGACCCGGAGTCCAAGGACAAGGGCGCCGCGCCCCTCGTGCACAAGGGCGCGGGCCAGACCCTCAGCGGCAAGATGGCCGTCGCCTACGCCACCTACCGCGCCAAGGGCGAGGACGCCAACGCCCAGCTGCAACGGTTCGGGCAGGTCATGCAGGGTGTGCTGCGCAAGCTGTCCTCCGACCCGCAGGGCGCGACGACCACCGTCCAGACCCTCGGGATGATCCTCGACCCGCCGCTGACCGAGAAGGACCTCGGCTCCTTCCTCGCGGGGCTCTCCGACCGCGCCAAGGGCGGCGACTTCAAGACCGCGCTGCTGCCCGTCCAGGACGACGGCGGGCTCAGCGCCGAGGCCAGTGACAGCGTCGTCGAGGACGTCCTCGGCGGCACCGCCAAGAGCCCCGACAAGGACGCCGCCGTCAGCGTCTGGGTGCGCAACGCCACCGGCTCCGAGGACCGCACCGGCAAGGCCCGCGTCGTCCTCGTCAACGGCGGCTTCACCTACGTGTCGGGCGGCACCGCCTCCGGCACCGAGGCCACGTCGAAGGTCGTCTACGCCGAGGCCGCCGACAAGGAGAACGCCGTCCAGGTCGCCAAGACCCTGGGCCTGCCCACCGGCGCCGTCTCCCAGGGGAAGGTCTCCGCGAACGCGCGGGTCTCGGTGGTGCTCGGCCAGGACTACAAGCCGGCGTCGTAGGGGGACGTGGCGGCGGACACTCCGTCGCGCGGGCCCGTGTCGGCGGTCGTGAGACCCTTGAGGTCAACCGACCGCCGACCCGAAAGCCAGGCAGTGACCGCGACCGACCGCTCCATCGAACTCATCAACGCCGCCGCCCAGGCCGCGGCCGACAAGCTCGCGCACGACATCATCGCCTACGACGTCAGCGACGTACTGTCGATCACGGACGCCTTCCTGCTGGCCTCCGCGCCCAACGACCGCCAGGTCAAGTCGATCGTCGACGAGATCGAGGAGCGGCTGAACAAGGAGCTCGGCGCCAAGCCGGTGCGCCGCGAGGGCGACCGCGAGGCCCGCTGGGTCCTGCTCGACTACGTCGACATCGTCGTCCACGTCCAGCACAGCGAGGAGCGCGTCTTCTACGCCCTGGAGCGGCTGTGGAAGGACTGCCCCGAGCTGGAGCTGCCCGCCGACGCCAAGGAGACCCGCGGCAAGGCGGAGGAGCACGCGAAGCTCCAGGCCGCCGAGGAGGCGACGCGCACCGACGAGGACTGGCGATGAGCGCCACCGGCGAGGTGACGGCGGGCAGGCCGGGCCGCGGCCGCCGCGTCATCCTGTGGCGGCACGGCCAGACCGCGTGGAACGTGGAGCGCCGCTTCCAGGGCAGCACCGACGTCGAGCTGACCGAGACCGGCGTCGCCCAGGCCCGACGTGCGGCCGGGCTGCTCGTGCACCTGCGCCCCGACGCGATCGTCGCCTCCGACCTCGTGCGCGCCGCGGACACGGCCGCCGAGCTGTCCGTGCTCACCGGCCTCGAGGTGACCCTGGAGGAGGGCCTGCGGGAGACCTACGCGGGTGTCTGGCAGGGTCTGACCCATGAGGAGATCATCGCCCGGCACGGCGACGAGTACGCGGCCTGGAAGCGCGGCGAGCCCGTGCGCCGCGGCGGCGGCGAGCTGGAGACCGAGGTCGCCGACCGCGCCGCCCCCGTGGTGCTCCGGCACGCCGAGAAGCTCCCCGAGGACGGCACCCTGGTGGTGGTCAGCCACGGCGGCACGATCCGTACCACCATCGGCCGCCTGCTCGGCCTGGAACCGCACAGCTGGGAGAGCCTCGGCGGCCTGACCAACTGCTGCTGGTCGGTCCTCGGCGAGGGTGCCCGCGGCTGGCGCCTGCTGGAGCACAACGCCGGCACGCTGCCGGAACCGGTGATCGGCGACGACGTCTGAGCCGACGCCCGGGCCGCGGCCGGTGTGCACGGGACCCGGATTTCACTTTCCGGCAGGTCGCAGGCTAAAGTTCTTCTTGTTCGCCCCGCCGAGCGGAGCGGACGAAGTGAAGGACCATGCGGCCCGGGTCGCGTGGCACCAGGGGCTATAGCTCAGTTGGTAGAGCGCCTGCATGGCATGCAGGAGGTCAGGAGTTCAATTCTCCTTAGCTCCACAACCCACGGACGAATCCCGTCCCCTTCGGGGGGCGGGATTTTTCGTCTCCGCTCGCTTGAGCAACCTGCGTCCCACGGGCGTATACGTCGGTGGGACTCCGTGTCCGGACCGGTACTGAGGCGTCGCTGACCGGGTCGGCCGGGCCGTGGCAGAATCAAACGGCCGGAAGGGGACCGCGGCCCGACGGGAGGGAGTGGCGATGCCTGGGAGCATCCTCGAGGAGGTCGGTCACCTCCTCGGCGGAGCGGTGGCACGGAACACGGTCACCCGTCTCAGCTGCCCTTCCTGCGGTTCCGGTCATGTGGCCCAAGTCCTCGGCGACAACGGCGGGATCTCTTACGTGTGCACGGCCTGCGGCCACAGCTGGAGCTGATCGATGGGTGCACACAGGCGGAAGTGCGACTGGTGCGGCAGCGGCACGCCCATCGTGCGCGACATGGAGCCGGTCAACCCCGACTACCAGTACTGGTGCGAGGAATGCGCGCGGGCGCTGATCATAAAAGGCGACCCCATCGAGACGTACCGCGAGCTTGAGGGCGAGCCGATCTACGGCCGGCTCCTCGAGGAGCACTGCACGCTCAAACGCTTCTACTCGTTCGTGACCGCCTGAGGGCGAGGCGGGACCACAAGAGGGTAAAACGGGCATAACGGAAACGATTTGGTGTTGTGCCCGGTGGACCGTGTAATGTTGGCGTCGCCGCCGGGGAGACCGGGCGGATGAAGGGCAAGGGGCTATAGCTCAGTTGGTAGAGCGCCTGCATGGCATGCAGGAGGTCAGGAGTTCAATTCTCCTTAGCTCCACAGGGAAACCCCCCGGATCGGCATCCGGGGGGTTTGTTCGTGTCTCAGCGGCCGAGTGCCCGGCGGCCGCGGCCCTGGGACAGCACCGGCAGGTTGCTGCGCGAGGACGGTGCCTGCCCGCGGGTGTCCTCCTCGATGCGCAGCGCCAGCGCCGGACAGCGGCGCACCGCGCGCACCGCCTTGGCCTCGGCGAAACGCGGCACCTCGGCCTGCGCGACGGTCGGGAAGCCGTCGGCGCCGAGCTGGAAGACCTCCGGCAGGATGTCCGCGCACAGCCCGTGGCCCCGGCACAGCGTCCAGTCGACGTAGATCTTCTGGCGGCTGGGGCCGTTGTCCTCCCCGCCGCCCGGGACGCCGGTCGGGTTCCGGCCGCCCTCGAAGAGCGGCAGCACGCCCTCCACGGGCCGTCCGCAGCCGTTGCCGAGGACATGGGCGGCCAGGTCGTCCGTGAACGCCGTGACGGTCGACTCCAGGAACATCGCCGAGCCGTCCGGGTGCGAGCAGGCACCGCGCCGCTTCACGTTCCTCGCGACCTGCTTGACCGCCTCCAGGGCGGCCGGGCCGCCGCCGTTGAGGATGTCCTCCAGGCCGCGCGCGGCGGCCGGCAGACCCAGGTAGCAGGGCCCGCACTGGCCGGCGCTCTCCTCGGCCAGCCACTGCGCCACCCGCAGCGACTCGCCGAGCGGGCAGGTGTCCTGACTGATCGGCAGGATCGCGCCCGCGCCGAGCGAGCCGCCCACCTGCTGAAGCGAGTTGCGGGAGACGATCGCCTCGTCGACGGTCGCCGCGTCGATCCACTTGCCGTGGTAGCCGCCGGTCAGCACGCCCTGCGGCACCGGCGGGGCGCCGGCCAGCTGGAGGACGTAGCGCAGCGGCACGCCCGTCGGGACCTCGATCACCATGGGGCGGGCCACCGCGCCGGAGACGGTGAGCATCACGGTGCCCGGCTCGTCGTACAGCCCCGTGTTGCCGTAGCGCTCGGGGCCGATGCGGGCGGCGATCGCCAGCTGGGCGAAGGTCTCGGCGTTGGACAGCAGGGTCGGCGCGCCGCCGACGCCGCTCCTGGAGGCGCTCACCTTGCGGCCGGGCGGGATCGCCGGACCGCCGTCGATGGAGCGGATCAGCGAGGCCGCCGCGCCGGTGACCATGCGCACCGGATTGCGCTGCACGCGCGCGCGGAGGGCGGACCGGCGGCCGTTGCTCAGCCCGCGTTCGGCGAGGGCGGCCTCCATGGAACGCTGCGTGGACTCGCGGGTGACCCCGATGACCAGCGTGCGGGCGCCCATGGCCTCGGCGCACAGCAGCGCGCCGTCCAGGATCAGGTGCGGGGCGCGGTTGATCAGCACCGTGTCCTTGCGGCAGGCCGGCTCGTCCTCGCTGCCGTTGACGACCACGACCGGGCGTACGCCGCGCTTGATCGCCGCCTCGGCGACCGAGCGCAGCTTCTTGTGGAAGGGGAAGCCCGCGCCGCCGCGGCCCTTCAGGCTGATGCGTTCGGAGAGCTGCGCGAGCTGCTCCCCGCCCATCGGTTCGAGCGGACCGTGCACCTTGAGGTGCATCGGCAGATCCAGGCGCTCGACAAGGTCGAAGCCCGACGTGAGCTGGGGAAGCCCGACCACGCGGACCTCTGGGACGTCGGGCAGGGCCTCGTTCAATTCAAGCCTCCGGAAGGCGTGTTCCAAGGTTCACCGGAACCCGGTGCGTCGAAGTCGTGGACCGACGACGGCACACCGGGGGTTGGTTCGGGGGCGGGACCGCTGTTGTACGTGTCGTCCGGGTAGTACGTGTCGTAGACCGCGTTCGTCTCACGGGTGTCGTACACGTCACTCGATCCGTAGCCCGAGGCGTACTGCGCGGAGTAGCTCGCGGAGGGGGCCGACGGGTCCGCCGTGCCGTAGACCGGGATGGTGTGTCCCGTGTCGTTGAGCGGGTCGTAGAGCGACGGAGGCGCCTCGCCGACCGGGGGCGGCGACGGTACGGGCCAGCTGCCCGAGGTGCTGCCGCTGCCGTCCACGACCGGCATCGCCTCGGTGGGCCGCAGGTCCGACGGCAGCGGGGCGGACGCGGCCGGGTCGGCCGTCAGCGGCCGCCGGCGCGTGCCCGAGGGGCCGGACACGGCGCGGTAGGCCGCCGCGAAGCCACCCGCGGGCTCGGGAGGAGCGAGGCGCTCCGCGGGCTCGTACAGCGGTGCGGACGGGGACGCGCCACGCGTGGGCGACGCCCCGGCGCGCTCGTAGCCCGGCAGGGCCGCGGTGTCCCTCGGCCGGCTCTCCGCCTGCTCCTCGCGGGCGGGCCGCTCCCCGGTCCCGAGGAGGCCGGCGATCCGGTCGGCGACCTTGCGCTTGACCGGCCGGGGCGCCGCGCGCAGCGCCAGGGCCGCCATGACGCCGACCACGGACAGGGCGTACAGGACCACGAAGACCGGCTTGGCCGCGCGACCCGCGTAGAGCCCGTGCAGCAGGGCCAGGCACCACGCCGGGTAGGCCAGCATGTGCATGGCCCGCCAGCGGGCCGCCACGGGGGCCGGGGAGGCGAAGCGGTTGCGCAGGGCTCCGGTGACCCCGACGAAGATCATGAGCATGCTGGCCAGGGTGCCGAAGCCGATGAGGACGGCCCGGCCGCCGAACGCCTCGTCGTCCGTGGCCAGGAGTCCGAACGGGAGGACCGCGGCGACCCAGGTGGTGTGGTCCAGGGCCAGCTTGACCACGATGTGCACCAGCAGGAAGACGACCGAGGCGACCGCGGTGGTCCGGTGCACCGCCTGGGCCAGGATCCGCTGCCGGGTGTCGAGGACGATCCGGTCCTGGGCGAGCAGACCCCAGATCACCGAGCAGCTGAGGAAGACGAGGGAGAGGACGCCGGCGCCGAAGTTCAGGAACTGGGCGAAGGTGTCGTCCATCGTGCTGTCGTTCGTCATGACGACGGACCTCCGCACGTCAGGGACGTGGCGGGAGGCGGCGGGCTGGTGCGGCGAGGGTGGATCGGGGGAGGGTTCATGGGGGCAACTCCGGAGCGGTTCGGGAAAGCGGTCCCGCTGCCGCACTCTAAGTGGCGCCATACCCGTGGGTAGGAGGTTTGAGTTATTGCGTTGTTATCAAATGACAGCGCGCTCGTGCTGGTGTCCCTTAGTGGTCGTTACGCGAAGTAACCTTTGACCTTGGTTCAGGGTCGGCTTCGGTTTCCGGATCCCGGCCCCCGGATTCCGGTCGCCGCGAGGCCGCCCCGGTCCCGTCGCGGCCCGCTCGACGACTGCGGTACCCTGACGCCATGCGTGCCGTACGCCTTCTGCTTAGCGAGCCGCGCTGATCAGTCCCGACCCCGGTCGTAGTCCGGTGGCCGGAATCGGCGCGGCGTCCCCTCCTGTGCGAGGGGATTTTTCATTTCCCGGCAATCGCAGCCGCTGGTCATGAATGTCGCAGCCGCTGGCAGAGACGATCGATGGAGCTTTGAGGATCATGAGCGAGACGAACCCCGCGGCGACCGCCCCCGTGACGGCGGACGCCGCGCCGCACCGCTACACGGCTGCCATGGCCGCCGAGATCGAGGCACGCTGGCAGGACTTCTGGGACGCCGAGGGGACGTACGCCGCGCCGAACCCCAAGGGCGACCTGGCGGGCGACCCGGAGCTGGTCGCCAAGCCCAAGAAGTTCATCATGGACATGTTCCCCTACCCGTCCGGCGCGGGCCTGCACGTCGGTCACCCCCTGGGCTACATCGCCACCGACGTCTTCGCCCGCTTCCAGCGGATGACCGGCCACAACGTCCTGCACACCCTGGGCTTCGACGCCTTCGGCCTGCCCGCCGAGCAGTACGCCGTGCAGACCGGCACGCACCCGCGCGTGTCCACCGAAGCCAACATGAAGAACATGCAGAGCCAGCTGCGCCGGCTGGGTCTGGGCCACGACAAGCGCCGGTCGTTCGCCACGATCGACCCCGAGTACTACAAGTGGACCCAGTGGATCTTCCTGCAGATCTTCAACTCCTGGTACGACGACGAGGCGGGGAAGGCCCGCCCGATCGCCGAGCTGGTCGCCCAGTTCGCCTCCGGTGAGCGGGCCGTCCCGGGTCACCCCGGGCGCGCGTGGAGCACCCTGAGCGAGGCCGAGCGCGCCGACGTCCTGGGCGGGTTCCGCCTGGCCTACGCCTCCGACGCGCCGGTCAACTGGTGCCCCGGACTGGGCACCGTGCTGGCCAACGAGGAGGTCACCGCCGACGGCCGCTCCGAGCGCGGCAACTTCCCCGTCTTCAAGTCCAAGCTGCGCCAGTGGAACATGCGCATCACCGCCTACGCCGACCGGCTGCTGGACGACCTGGACCAGCTGGACTGGCCCGAGGCCATCAAGCTGCAGCAGCGCAACTGGATCGGCCGCTCCGAGGGCGCCCGCGTCGACTTCCCCGTCGACGGCGAGCGCATCACCGTCTTCACCACCCGCCCCGACACCCTGTTCGGCGCGACCTACATGGTGCTGGCGCCCGAGCACCCGCTGGTGGAGAAGTTCACCCCGGACGCCTGGCCCGAGGGCACGCACGACGTGTGGACCGGCGGCCACGCCACCCCGACCGAGGCCGTGGCCGCGTACCGCGCGCAGGCCGCCTCGAAGTCCGACGTCGAGCGGCAGGCCGAGGCCAAGGACAAGACCGGCGTCTTCATCGGCGCGTACGCCACCAACCCGGTCAACGGCGAGCAGGTGCCGGTCTTCATCGCCGACTACGTGCTGATGGGCTACGGCACCGGCGCGATCATGGCCGTCCCGGCGGGCGACCAGCGCGACTTCGAGTTCGCCCGCGCCTTCGAGCTGCCGATCCGCTGCATCGTCGAGCCGACCGACGGCCGCGGCACCGACACCTCGACGTGGGAGGACGCCTTCGCCTCCTACGACGCCAAGATCATCAACTCGTCCAGCACCGACTCCTCGGGCGACGGCGTCTGCCTGGACGGCCTGTCCGTCGTCGAGGCCAAGGAGCGCATCACCGAGTGGCTGGAGCGCACCGGCGCCGGTGAGGGCACCGTCAACTTCCGCCTGCGCGACTGGCTGTTCAGCCGCCAGCGCTACTGGGGCGAGCCCTTCCCGATCGTCTACGACGAGGACGGCATCGCCCACCCCCTGCCCGAGTCGATGCTGCCGCTGGAGCTGCCCGAGGTCGAGGACTACTCCCCGCGCACCTTCGACCCGGACGACGCCGACACCGAGCCCGAGACCCCGCTGTCCCGCAACGAGGACTGGGTCAACGTCACCCTGGACCTGGGCGACGGACCGAAGAAGTACCGCCGCGAGACCAACACGATGCCCAACTGGGCCGGTTCCTGCTGGTACGAGCTGCGCTACCTGGACCCGCACAACAGCGAGCAGCTGGTCGACCCCGAGATCGAGCAGTACTGGATGGGCCCGCGCGAGGGACTGCCGCACGGCGGCGTCGACCTGTACGTCGGCGGCGCCGAGCACGCCGTGCTGCACCTGCTGTACGCGCGCTTCTGGTCCAAGGTGCTGTTCGACCTGGGACACGTCTCCTCGGCCGAGCCGTTCCACAAGCTGTTCAACCAGGGCATGATCCAGGCCTACGTCTACCGGGACAGCCGCGGCATCGCCGTGCCGGCCGCCGAGGTGGAGGAGCGTGACGGCGCCTACTACTACCGGGGCGAGAAGGTCTCCCGGCTGCTGGGCAAGATGGGCAAGTCCCTGAAGAACGCCGTCACCCCCGACGAGATCTGCGCCGAGTACGGCGCCGACACGCTGCGCCTGTACGAGATGGCGATGGGCCCGCTGGACGTGTCCCGGCCGTGGGACACCCGCGCGGTGGTCGGCCAGTTCCGGCTGCTGCAGCGGCTGTGGCGCAACGTCGTCGACGAGAACACCGGCGAGCTGTCCGTGGCCGACGTCGCGGAGAGCGACATCGACGTCGACACCCTGCGCGCGCTGCACAAGGCCATCGACGGCGTGCGGCAGGACCTGGAGGGCATGCGGTTCAACACCGCCATCGCCAAGGTCACCGAGCTGAACAACCACCTGACCAAGGCCGGAGGCCCGGTCCCGCGGTCGGTCGCCGAGCGACTGGTGCTGCTGGTCGCGCCGCTGGCCCCGCACGTCGCCGAGGAGCTGTGGCGCAAGCTGGGGCACGAGTCCTCCGTCGTCCACCAGGACTTCCCGGTCGCCGACCCCGCCTACGTCGTCGACGAGACCGTGACCTGCGTCGTCCAGATCAAGGGCAAGGTCAAGGCGCGGCTGGAGGTCGCCCCCTCCATCTCCGAGGACGACTTGGAGAAGGCCGCGCTGGCCGACGAGAAGGTCGTGGCCGCACTGGGCGGTGCGGGGATCCGCAAGGTGATCGTGCGGGCGCCGAAGCTGGTGAACATCGTCCCCGCGTAGGCGTTGACCGGGGCGCCTCGGGCGACCCCTACGGGTCCGGTACGGGCAGGTTCGGGGTTCTTGCGGAACCCTGGGCCTGCCCGCTGCGTTTACCGTGGAAGAGCGGCGCGACCAGTGCCGTGGACCGCCGGTGCGCGGGCCGGACGCCCGAAGGAGGAGCCTCGTGGAAGCAGCGCTCACAGTGTTCGCCCTGCTCTTCCTGCTCGCCGTGGTGCTGGGCGTCTACGCCACGGTGAAGGCCGTCGGCGCCGCCAAGCGCAGCGTGGACCGCGGCATCACCCAGGCCCGGCGCACCGTCGAGGACCACACCCTGCGGGCCAAGTCCCTGGTGCAGGTGGGCCCGGCGGGCGAGCTGGCACAGCTGCGGCTGACCCTGCGCACCTCCATGCGGGCCACGCAGGACGCGCTGCACGCGCGCGTGGCCGAGGACGAGTCCCTCAAGGAGTCCCTCGCCCTCTTCGAGAGGCTCAGCGCGCACGGCTTCGAGCTGGACGGCGAGCTGCGGCGCCTGGAGTCCGAGCCGGACCGTGCCACCCTCGCCGAGCGCCTGCCCGGGCTGCGGGAGCGCACCGAGCGCATCACCCGGTCGGCGGACGCCCTGCGCTGGGCGGCCCGCGACCGCGCCCGCCGCTTCGCGGACGACGACCTCGACTCACTGAGCGCGCAGATCGACGTGGAGGCCGGCGCGCTGCGGCACTGGACGGAGACGGACCCCGGGCCGGGACTGGGGGCGGAGCCGACCACCGCGCCGGCCTCCTGGCCCGAGGCCCCGTCCGCCGACGCCTCGTCCACCCGGCAGACCTGGCCGGACGCTCCGGCGCAAGGACCGGCGCAGGAGCCCGTCCGCCCCGCCATCACCCCGCCCGCCGCGAGCCCCGTGTACCCGTGGCAGAAGAAGCCCCGCCCGGAGAGCACGACCTGAGCGGCCCCGCCGGCCCGGTCCGGCCCTGTGAACGCCCGGTCGTTGGGGCCGGACTGCCGTACGGGCACTACGCCAGGTAACCTCCAGCTCATGTCCCGCCATGTCGCTATCGTCACGGATTCAACGGCCTACCTTCCGGCCCGGACGATGGAGCGGCACGGCATCACCGCGGTACCCCTGACCGTCGCCCTGGGCGACCGGGCCCTGGAAGAGGGCACCGAGATCTCGACCCGCTCCCTGGCCCAGGCGCTGCAGAAACGGCGGCCGGTCACCACCTCGCGCCCCAGCCCCGAACTCTTCGCCGAGACCTACCGCAGGATCGCCGAGTCCGGCGCCGACGGCATCGTCTCCCTGCACCTGTCCGCCGAACTCTCCGGCACCCACGACGCGGCCGTCGTCGCGGCGCGTGAGGCCGCCGTCCCGGTCAGGGTCGTGGACACCGGGATGATCGCGATGGCCCTCGGCTTCTGCGCGCTCGCCGCCGCGGAGACGGCGGAGGCGGGCGGCACGGTCGACGAGGCCGTCACGGCCGCGGAGAAACGCGCCGCGGGCACCTCCGCCTACTTCTACGTCGACACCCTCGACTATCTGCGCCGCGGCGGCCGGATCGGGGCGGCCCAGGCGCTGTTCGGTTCCGCGCTCGCCGTGAAGCCGCTGCTCCAGCTGGCGGGGGGCCGCATCGAACCCCTGGAGAAGGTCCGGACGGCGTCCAAGGCCATCGCCCGGCTGGAGGAGATCGCCGCCGACCGGGCGGGCAGCGCTCCCGTCGACGTCGCCGTCCACCATCTCGCCGCCCCCGACCGGGCGTCGGCGCTGGCGGACCGCCTGCGGGACCGGGTGCCCGGGCTGGCCGACCTGCACGTGAGCGAGGTCGGCGCGGTGATCGGCGCGCACACGGGGCCGGGGCTGCTGGGGGTCGTGGTCTCGTCGCGGTGAGCGCGCGCGGGGGCGTGGCGAGTGGCGTGGCCGGGGCGGTGGCCTGTGGCGGGGCGAGTGGCGTGGCCGGGGCCCGGGATGCGTGTTGCCGGTCACCCGTGAGGGGGCCGGAGTTTTCCACAACCCGTGGGTAGTCCCCGGGAATCGCCCATGATCATCGCGAGGGCGTCGCGGTGCCCGATCCTCGTCGCATGGCTCTTCGATCACGCTCACGCACCACGTCCGCGACCAGTGGCCCGGGCCGCGCCCCGGCCTCCGACGGCCGTCTCGCCCACCGTCGCGCACCCGGCTCCCGCTCCCACGCCCGCCCCCGCTCCCACGCCCGGCACGGCCGCCGGCACCCGCCCCCCGAGGAGCTGCGGCGGAGGGCGGAGGCGCTGTTCGGGGAGCGCGCCGAGCAGGCCGGCCACGAGGATGTGCAGGACGGGCCGGGGAAGGGCCCACCGCCGCCCGGCCCCGTCGGCCCCGGCGGCACGGACACCGGCACGGGCGTGTCCGACGGCACCAGGACGACGTGGCGGGAGCGGACCTGGCAGGCGCTGCGGGAGCGGATGCCGCTGTGGCTGCAGACCCGGTGCGGGCTGGAGCGGCGCAGCGTGGCCGCGCTCTCGGTACTGCTCGTCGTCGCGGCGGTCTTCGCGGTGCAGCACTTCTGGTCCGGTCGCACCCAGCCGGTGGCGGCACCCGAGGTGGTGCGGGAGGCGGCGGCGTACCGGGAGGACAAGCCGGGGCCGACGGCCGGGGACCGTGCGACGACGGGCGAGCACGGGTCCACGGCCGCGTCGGCGACCACGGCCGGACCGGAGATCGTGGTGGACGTCGGCGGCAAGGTCCGCGAGCCGGGCGTCCACAGCCTCCCGGCCGGGTCACGCGTCGCGGACGCCCTGCGAGCCGCCGGCGGGGTGCGGCCCGGCACGAAGACCGACGGGCTCAACCGGGCCCGCTTCCTGGTGGACGGCGAACAGGTGATCGTCGGAGCGCCCGCACCCCCACCGGGAGCGGCCCCCGCTCCGGGTGGGCCGACGGGGGCGGCGGGGCCCGCGGCACCGGTCTCCCTCAACACGGCGACCACCGACCAGCTCGACACCCTCCCGGGCGTCGGCCCGGTCCTCGCCCAGCACATCATCGACTACCGCACCCAGCACGGCGGTTTCCGCTCGGTGGACGAACTGCGCGAGGTCAACGGCATCGGCGAGCGCCGCTTCGCCGACCTGCGGGACCTCGTGCGGCCATGAACACGGACGTGATGCGTGCGGACCGGCCGGACGGGCTGGGCGGGCTGCGAGGGCTGCGCGGGCCGGACGAGGTGGACCGGCCGGACGGGCACGACGGGTCGCATGAGCCCCGTGCCAGGCCCCCGCGCGCCGCCGTGCACGCCGCCTCCGGTCACCGGCTGGGCGCGGCCCACCCCCGGCAGGAGGGTCCCGCTGACCTGCGCCTGGTACCGCCCGCCCTGGCGGCGTGGGTGACGGCTGCACTGGTCCTGGACGTACCGACCGGCTGGGCGGTGGGCGTGGTGACGGGCAGCCTCTTCCTGGCCGGGGCGCTGCTGCTGGTGTCGCCGCGCGGACGGTACCGCACACCGGCCGCCGCCGTGTTGCTCTGTGTCGCCGCGTCCGCCACCTCGGCCGCGCTGCACGGCGCGGACCCGCGCCGGGGACCCGTGCCGGAGCTGGCGCGGCGGTACGCCACCGTCACCGCGGAGGTGGAGGTCACGGCCGACCCCCGCCTCACCCGCCCGCGAGTCCGGGGCGACCGTGCCGTGCCGCCCACGGTGCTGATCGAGGCCGACGTGCGGCGGCTGGGCGAGGCGGGCGGGACGGCGGTGACGACCCGGACGCCGGTGCTCGTCCTCGTCGACGTCGGCGAGGGAGGGAAGCGGCCCCGCGCGCGGCCCGCACCCTCCCGCTGGCTGGAGCTCCTGCCGACCACGAGGCTCCGCGTCACCGCACGGCTGTCGCCGCCGAGGAAGGGCGGTGACCGGATCGCCGCGGTGTTGCGGGTACGGGCGGGCCGACAGCCGCCGGAGTCGCCGGCTGAGCCTTCGACGGCGCAACGGCTGGCGGGACGGTTGCGGGCCGGCCTGCGCGAGGCGACCGAGGATCTGTCGGCAGACGCACGGGCGCTGCTGCCGGGGCTGGTGGTGGGGGACACCTCGCGCGTCACGCCGGAGCTGGAGGAGGCGTTCAAGGAGACCGACCTGACCCACACGCTGGCCGTTTCGGGCGCCAACTTCACGATCGTGCTCGCGCTGCTCCTCGGACCGCCGGGCCTGGCCCAGCGCAGCGAGCGCCGGGGACTGGCGCCTCGCCTCGGCCTGCACCTGCGGACGACCGCGCTGCTCGGAGGGGGACTCGCGCTCGCCTTCGTCGTCGTGTGCCGGCCCGACCCCAGCGTGCTGCGGGCGGCGGCCTTCGGGTCCGTCGCCCTGCTCGCCCTGGCCACCGGACGCCGCAGATCACTCCTTCCGGCCCTGGCGACGGCGGTCCTGCTCCTGGTGCTCTACGACCCCTGGCTGGCCCGCAGTTACGGCTTCGTGCTCTCCGTGCTGGCCACGGGGGCGCTGCTCACGATCGCCCCACGATGGAGCGCGGCGTTGCGCCGGCGCCGGGTACCGCCCCGGCTCGCGGAGGCGCTGGCCGCCGCGGGCGCCGCGCAGGCCCTGTGCGCGCCGGTGGTCGTCGTGCTCTCGCAGCGGGTGAGCCTGGTGGGGGTGCCGTGCAACCTGTTGGCGGAGTTCGCGGTGGCCCCGGCCACGGTGCTCGGCTTCGCGGCGCTGGCGACGGCACCAGTGGCCCTGCCACCGGCCAAGGTCCTGGCCTGGTGCGGGGGCTGGCCTGCCGAGTGGATCGCGGGGATCGCCCGCACCGGGGCCGCGCTGCCCGGCGCGGGAGTGGACTGGCCGGGCGGCTGGGCCGGGGCGGCGCTGCTCGCCCTCGCCACGGTGGGCGTGCTGCTGGCCGGCCGGCGTCTGGTGCGGCACCCGTGGTGGTGCGGCGTCTGCGCCCTGCTGCTGATCCTCGTCGTGGTGCAGCCGCCCCCGCTGGCCCGGGTGATCAAGGGTTGGCCCCCGCCGGGCTGGCGGATGGTGATGTGCGCCGGCTTCCCTGTTGAATTGGCGTGTTGAAGCTGAAGTAGGAGGGGACACTGTGACTGGCTGGCGCGTCTTCTGGGTGCCAAAGACCCGTGCGGTTGATCCGCAGAGGGTGCCCGTTTTGGCTGGTTTGGGTGACCTGGCGGAGAGGGAGGACCACACGGGAATCCACGCCGGGGACCCGATTCTCTTGTCGCCTGACTACCGAATTGATGAATTGCTGAGTCTGTACCTGTGTCGCTCTTCTTTTGCCCGTCTCGCGGTAGAGACCAAGCGGAACTACACCGATGACTACGCGATCTTCTTTGACTTCCTATGGGGCAGGGGCAAGGTGTGGAACGAGGCCACGGCCGATGACCTATGGGACTTCGAGGACTGGCGTACGCGCTCGCCGCGGAACCCGCAGAAAGTCGGCGCCGCACGTTGGAACCGCGGCCTTGCTGCGCTGACTCGCCTGTACAAGTGGGCGGTTGCCACGGAGAACATGGCGAGCAACCCGGTCCTGATGCATGCAGTGGCCGGCTACCAGGGCGACGCGGTGCAGGCGCCGGAGGCTCGCGCGAAGGAGGCCAAGTCCAGTGACGTGCACTGGCTGACACCGCGGATGTTCCGGCTCTGGGTGGACGTCGGCCTACGCGGCCATACGGCGGAGGGCCTGCCGTCGCCGGGCTGGCGGGGACGTCTGGAAGTCCGCAATGTTGCTTTCGTCGATCTGCTCTTCTCCTCGGGGATGCGGCTGACCGAGGGGGCGTCGCTGCTGACGATCGAGATGCCGAAGCTGCGACTTGGAGGCGCGCGCTACTACACGGGGCGGCTTGCGAAGCGAGTGACGAAGTCCAGGCGAGCCCGCACCTACTACGTGGCGTCGTCCGTGGTCGGCGAGGTGGAGAGCTACATGGAGTCACTGCGGGCCCGGGTGATCAGGCGTGCACAGGCAAGAGGCCGCTATGACGCCCTGGTGGAGATGCGGCTGATCACGAAGGTCACCGGGCGTCGCAAGAAGCTCCTGCACTGGGTCGACCGAGACGGGACGGTGGGGAAGACGCCGCTGACGGACGCGCCGGTGGAGGAGCGGATGACGTACTTTGCCGAGGGCCCGGCAGGCCCGGAACCGCTGTGGTTGTGGCTGAACGAGCAGGGACTGCCGTTCCAGCCGGAATCATGGGAGAACGTCTTCCGTACGGCTTCGGACCGGTGCGACGACGTTCTGGGACCGGTGATGGCTGAGCCGCCGTTTTGCACCCCGCACATGTGCCGACACTCATTCGCCCTCTACATGCTCGTGGTGCTGCACCATGTCATGGACGTACGGATGGGCCTCACCCCTGAGGAGAGGCGGGACTTCCGGCTTCTCTACGGCGATCCGTGGCGCATGGTGCAGGATCTGCTGGGTCACCGGGACATCGAGCTGACCCGGAAGATCTATCTGGCGCCCGTCTCGGACCTGCAGATCCGGGCGCTGATGGCCGATCCGGCTCCGCGGGACACCGAGGCAGGCGGCCTGGGCGTGTCAGATGCGCGGGTCACGTCGCTGCTGGCCCGTATCGCGGAGGAGAGCGACGGCATCCAGGACATCGACACGCTGCTGGAGACGGCGTGAGCCGGCGGGGCCGCAAGGCGGCTCTTCCCGAGGCCGGGCATCGGCGGCCGGCGGTCCTGGATACATCCGGGCTGGTGGTGCGTCACCGCAGCAAGCTGGGCACCGTCAAGGAGTTCGACTTCGCCGAGTTGCCGTTCGCCCCGGCGATGCGGCGGTCCTTGGCCGGACTGTTCGCGGCCAAGTGCGCGCCCGGCGGTGGCTGGGACAGCCACGACTCCTCCGTCCACATCTGGCGGCTCCTGAGGGGCTTCGGTGAGTTCTTGGCCGAAATTGATCAACAGCCGGACGACATAGCGGACTTGACGGCCGCGACCTGGAGGGCCTGGCGATTGAGCCGCCCGCAGACTCAGATGGGGTATGTCCAGATCACCTCGGTAGCGGGGTTCCTGCAGCTGGAACCGCGCCTGGCACAGCCGGTACGGGTGGCCATGGCCAAGAGGGTTCCTCGGGTGAAGGTCGAGGAACACGCCTTCGCCCCCGCAGAGTTCGAGGAGGTCCGCCGCTCGGCTCGGCACATGTTCCGCTCTGCGCTGCTGCGGATCCGGGAGAACGTCCAACTGCTGGAGTCCTGGCGCTCAGGCGCCATCGAGCCCCAGGACCTGCAGAACTGGCTGATCGGTGAGGGGCTGGACTGCCTCGCCCGCACCGGCCATATACCCCGCTATCCGAGAGGTGACGGCCGGATGCGTCCGGTCTTCCGCTACTCGAAGGCCATGGGTGGTGACGGCGCCATTTACACCTGGCGGCGCCTGTATTTCTCGCGCCGGGAGGCCACTGCGCTGGGCGTCCTGCTCGCCGCGGAGCACGGCCTGAACGCCACCACGGTCGGTGAGATGCGCACGCCCAGGGCGACGCCGGACTCGGGCGAGGGCCGCTTTCCGGTCTACCGGATGGAACTGGAGAAGCGACGCAAGGGCGAGGCAGACCACTTCGAGACCCGCAACCTTGCCGACTTCGGCGCCGATTCGCCCGGACGTCTGATCACCGAGGCCCTGGAGGCCACCGCCCCGGCCCGTGCCTACCTGGCATCCGTGGGCTGTACCGCCGACAGATTTCTGATCTGGCACGAAACCCGTCCACGCCACTGGCAGGACACCAACGAGGCACTGATCCGGGAGGGCCCTTTCGGACTGGGTCTGACCAAGCCGGACTTCGACGACTACGGAACTCACTTCGGCCCTGACGGGGGCGGCGTCATGCGCCGGGCCCGCAAGACGGCGAACGTGGTGTACCGGCGCGAGCCGGGGCAGAACAGCCAGGACACCCACGACAGCGTCTACGTCATCCCCGAGCCGCAGGCCCAACAGGCCGCCATCCCCGTCATCGCCGCAGGAGCCGAGGACGCTCTGGAGTCCGCCCACCGCACCGTGTTCACGGCCAAGCTCACCGACGCTCCCGAGGACGGCGAGGTAGAGGCCGCCACCAACGGTTGTGCGGACTACGAGAACAGCCCCATCACCGGGCCCGGCGCCAGCTGCGGGGCATCGTTTCTGCTCTGCACCGCGTGCCCCAACGCCCGCGTCCACCCCGGTCATCACTCCCGCCTGGCCCACCTGCACCGTGCCATTGGGGAACTGGAGGGCGTGCTGCCCAAGGCGGTCTGGGACGCGGAGTGGTCCGAGCCCCACGCCCGGCTGTCCGACCTCAAAGGACGCCTGGGGCGTGCTCTTTGGCGCCGGGCCCTTGCCAATGTCACCGCTGAGGACCGCCAGGTCGTCGGCGACCTGCTGAACGGACTCTACGACCTGTGACCGTCGCTCTCCTGGAAAGCCTTCCCGACCGCCCGGGCCCCGATACACCCGTCATCGCCGCTGACCTGATCGTCAACCCGGAAGCACCTAACGCCCGCTACAGCGACGTGATCTGGCCGCTTTCTCCCCTCAACGCGAACCCGAGCGCTTCCCGGAACGCACTACACCTGGATGCCTTTCCCGAGCCGCTGCGGGGGGAGTTCACCTACCTGGCCTGGTCGATGATCAACCGGGCCCTGCCGGACGAATTCCTGGTCGGTCGTGTCCCCACCTGGAGGACCCGACAGAGCCCCGGCAAGCTCTACGCCACCCTGCAGCGCTGGCGAGGCCTGGCCGAGTGGCTGGTCAAACGGGACATCACCACCCTCGCGCAGTGCACGACAGAGGACGTGCGGGCGTTCGCGCTCGACAACCTGCGCACCCCGAAGTCACGCGAGTACGCGGGATCGTTCCTGACGTCAATCTCGCGGCTATGGGCGTTCGACTTTTACGACGCCCGGCCGCTGGGGATCGGTGAACCGCCGTGGCACTGGGAGGGGATCGACGACTTCCTGCCGGCGGCGACCGCGCGCGGGGAGAACGCGACCGAGCCGATCACAGCGGCCACAATGGGACCGCTGCTGATCTGGGCCCTGCGGGTCGTCGACGACTTCGCCGAGGACATCATGAGTGCCTGGGAGAAGGCCACGGAGATGACCGCCCGGGCCGAGGCCACGGTCACCAACAAGCTGGGTCTGGCTCGCATCAAGGACTATGTCGACGCCCGCCGCGACCGCGGCGAGCCCATCCCCAGCTGGGTCCAATCGCACGGGCTCACGGAGTGCATCCCCTACATCTCCGCTCTGACCGGCGCCTCCATGGGCCAGGTCGACAGGGTGCTGAGGAGGGGCTACCGGAGTGAGTACGCCCGCGCGAACCTCGGCCCCAGCCCGCTGAAACTCAAGATCAAAGGCTGTATCGACGGCACCCCCTGGACCAAGGCGATCGACTTCGGCGACGTCGACTCGTTGATGCGGCACCTGGGCACGGCCTGCTTCATCGTGCTGGCCTACCTGACCGGCATGCGGCCGGGCGAGGTGCTGAGCCTGCGCAGTGGAAGTTGTCCCGAACCGGACTCGGGACGGCACCTGATCTACGGAAACGTCTACAAGACCGCCCGCGATGAGGATGGCAACTACCTGTCCGAGGGGACGCTGCGCGAGATGCCGTGGGTCGCCATCGTCCCCGCGGTCAGCGCCATCCGGGTCTTGGAGCAGATCGTCCCCGAAGGCGACTTGCTGTTCGACGCGCACGCCCACGACTTCCGCTTGCGGCGCAAATTCACCGGGTCCATCACCTACGCGACGATGAGCGAGCGCATCGAACACTTCGCCACCTGGGCGTCTGACCAGGCCACCCGCCTGGAGCGGCCGCATGAGACCGTCCCCGCCGACCCGCACGGCGCGATCGGCACCGAACGGTTCAGACGGACCCTGGCCTGGCACATCGCCCGCCGCCCCGGCGGCTTGGTAGCCCTGGCGATCCAGTACGGCCACATGCGCACGGTGGTCAGCGCCGGCTATGCCTCGCGCAGCCGCGACGGCATTCACGACCTCCTCGACATCGAAACCGCCCGGGCGACCGTCGACACCCTGGCCACACTCAACGCCGACCTGAGTGAAGGAGTCGGCATCTCCGGCTCAGCAGCCCGCCGCGCGATCAACGCAGCTGCCCACGCACCGGAGTTCATCGGCACTGTGATCAGCGTACGGACCGCTCAGGACATCCTGGACAACTCGCAACTGTCCGTCTACGAGAACCCCGGCAGCTACCTGATGTGCGTCTACAGCCGCGACAAAGCCCTGTGTCACCGACTGGAGGGCCAACAGGAAGCCCCGAGCCTGGAGCGATGCCAGCCATCTTGCGCGAACATCACCCGCACCGACCACCACGCAGAACAACTCATCGTCTTAGCTGAGCAGTTGGAGAAGCAGGCCGGATCCGAAATCGTCCCCGTCCCGCTGGCCGACCGCTTCCGCCGCCGCGCCAGCCGCCTCCGATCCTTTGCCGACGAGCACTACCGCAACCGCGTCACCGTTCAGGAGGACCCGTCATGAGCCCCGCTCCAGATGAACGCGACCGCATCCGCGCTGCCATGGACCGGATCCTGGCCGGCACCCCCGAACACTCCAACGGCGCCCTGACCATCGTGGCCCTCGCCCAGGAGGCACAGGTCCCGCGCAACGCACTCACCCAGCGCCACCTGGACCTGAAGAACGAGTTCTACGAGAAGGTCCGCGCCCGCGGTGCCATGCCGGACAGCGAGAAGCGGCTGCGGCGTCAAGTGACCAAACTCAAGGAACTGCGAGCGGCGGACGCCAAGGAGCTTGCGGCCCTGCGATCCGACGTCGAAGCCCTGGTCGGCGCCCTGCACCAGGCACAGATGGAGAACCGGCAACTGCGTCAGCGGCTCGCTGCCCCCGACCCCGCAGTGCGTTCGCTGCCCACGCAGCCCCGACCGCGAGCCGTCCGCAGGCGCTCCTGAACGACAATGCAATCCGACTGCAGCGAGGGGATGCCGTCACGGCGATGGCCTCTTCTGTATGTGGGCCAGGGCAACCGGGGGACAGCCCGAAGCCAGAAATTCGGTGGACAGCGTCACTACGGTGGACTCATGACTTGGTCGCTAGGCTACTTGCCTCTTCGCGAGCCTGACCTACTTGACGCTCTATTTCTTGCGGCTGGGCGTTCACTTCACATCGCCAACGCGTTCGAAGGGAAATGCCGCTGGATGCTCCGATGTATCAACCTGGTTGAAGTGCACCAAAACGCCGACCCGGTTGCCACGTTCGAGGATCTCATCGCTGCACTTCCGGCCGACAAGATGCTTGGGCCTGCGTTGCACCAGCTGACCGGCCACATGTCGTGCCCCACCGAGACCGTGGACGTGCTGCGGCGGGCCAGGGAGGCGCGGAATTTCATTGCGCACGAAGGTGCCGACGTCGGTGACATCAGTGCCGCCCGGGCGAAGCACCTCCTCGAGCACGCAGGCCGCCTGCGCTCCGCGGTGTCAGACCTGGCAGCCGGCGACAACATCATCTCGCAGTGGGGGTTCCACTTCGAGGAGCCGAATTGCTCTCCCCCGCGAGACCTGATTGATGCATACCCGGCGATGATCGACAAGTGGGTCTTCGGGCACTTCGGCAATCTCCTCGACGATTTCACGGCCTCGGCGCCCACAGAAGCCGCCAAGCCAGCACAAAAGCCGTCATAGCTGTTGTCGGCCAGCAATCTCGATGAGTCGTATCGGCGCTGGCGGCGCTTCCCTGCGGCCGTGCGACGGCATACGAAGCGTTGCCTGAAGCCACTGTGGAGTGATCTAACTCCAGTACAGGTGCGGGGTGTTGCGCTCATCAGGAGTAAGTGTGCGGGGGCCGGCTTCCCTGGTCGCTGAGCTTCCGAAGAACGGGAGATGTGCTTTCCACAGGTCAGGATAGAAGTGCCGGAAGATGAAGTCGGTGAACCGCCCGATGTGCATTGGCGCAGCGCAGGCGATTCGGCAGTCCGCAGAGTTGATGGTCAAATGTGCCGCCGGATGACCCGGAGCCGCAGACCCTGGGTCGAAGTCGAAGCGGATCGCAGAGTGCAGAACCATGTTCGTCGGCTCGGTCTCGATGTGGAGATCAATCACATCGATGATCGGGTCCTGGCGCACGAGTTCGCTGTCCACGCGGTAGGGGCAGGGGACATAGGCAAGGCGGTGCCCAGCGATTTCTCCCTCTTCGATCTCATAGGTGATCTGCAGCAACGCGCCATCGAAGAGGAGAGCTGAATAGGCGCCGGCCTGGGCCCATCGCCGGTAGTCCTGGAGGGTCGGGTCTCCTCGATTAACCAGGAAAGGGATACCGGGGTCCGTCGCGTGCCAGGAGACGCGCGTCCCGCTGACAGAGACGGTGTTGATGTAAGCGGCTATCTCCGCGTTGAGAAGGTAGTCGAGGAGGTTTCTGACCTCCTCGGCGACCGTTCTAGTCGTCGTCACGCGGCATGTCTTCCTTGAGCTTCATCACCAGCCGTGTCCGCATTGCGGGCGGAAGGTCATAGAGATCGATCTGATCGGTCTCGTAGGCTTCAAGGAAGGCCTGAAGTCCGTCCGTTGCCTTCTGTACCACAGCGCGGTCATCGTCAGAGCGGTCGCGGTGAAGGTGTCGAAGCTGGTCCAGCTCCTCGCGCGAGGGGATGGTGAAGCCGAGACGGAAGTTCTTCTCCCGCACTGTGTCGATCTCGCGGGAAATCGCGTCCATCCGATCGCCCCAGCCCACGACGCGGACCCACGCTCTGCTGCGGGTGATGGCGGTGAAGAGGGTGTTGCGACGGGTGACGGCCTGATTATCGCTGTTCGCATACTGAGCATCGACGACGTAGACCATAGGAGCCTCGTTGCCCTTGGCCCGGTAGATGTGGGCCAGGGCGACGGATTCCCGTTTGAACACCTCGTCGACACTCGTGCCGACTCCCACCAGATGCGAGGGGATCCCGTGTTGCAGAAGTGTCTGCATTAGCCGCGGTGCCCGGGATTTGGCACGGTAGACGTCAGGCAGGACGATCAGAATGTCGTCGTGCTCAAGTTCGTCCTCGGCCAAGTTCTTCTTGATCTGCTGAGCTACCCAGATGTCCTGGGCAGCCTGATCGTCGAAACGCTTCATGATGACTGCGTCGTCCGGGGTGAGCAGTTCACGGAAGTAGGCCGGGGAGCTCGACTCCGCCCGCTCCAACGTCACCGCTGAGCCGAGAGCGAGACTGCCGTGGACCGTGTTGTAGCCGATGTCCCCCCACAGTTCGGGGGCGTCGAAGTGCTGCAGCAGACCGCCGTCGCGGTACACGCCGATTCCCAAGGCGTGAGCTGTGGCCAGTGCCCAGGGAGTGTTGCGATAGCAGACCGGCAGCACAATGTCGCGCCGCGGCTGCTTGTCCTGCTCGGCGAGACTGACGAGGCTCTCCCCCGAAGGACCTGTCCCGAACAGCTCATCTGTCCCGGGCATAGCCGACTCCGACAGCTTCTGAAGCTCGTCGTAGCCCCAGACGATGCGCTTGGGATCCCTCGTCAGTAGATAGACGAGCTGGAAGAACTCCGGTGGAAGATCCTGGGCCTCGTCGATGAGGACCGCATCGAAGACCGGCTCGGGCGAGCCGGCGCGGACCACCGCGAGGAGTTCCTGGCACACCCCCTGGAAGGCGTTGTCCATGCCGTAGGTGGCGCGCGCGTAGTTCCAGTCCCGCGGTGTGACCCCTACAGCACGGGCCATCTCGCTATACATGCCGACCTTGGAGCTCGACCCCCAGGAGTGCATGATCTGCAGAAACTGCTCGTCGTAGCGGTCGTTGCTGTACTCGAACGTGAAGCGTTCCACCAAGTCCTGGATCTGCTGATACAGGGCTCGGGAGTGGAAGGTCACTGCTATGCGCCACTCGGGGTGCTGGGTATGCAGGTAGGCAGCCTTAAGAGCAAGAACAACCGTCTTGCCCGATCCGGCCAGGCCGCGGATTCGTTGCGGCCCCTCTGGTGTCTCGATCGCGGCAGCCTTCTGCCACTGGTCTAGGTTCGCGATACCTCGTTCGATCACCTTCAAGATAGCGCCGCGGGAGGATGCGTCCTGGACCGATGAGCGCTTCTTGACCGGCTTGATCGTCGTTACTCGCTGCAGTGCCGCTTGCAGTGCTCGCTCGGTGTTCTCATCGATACCATCGAGACCCGCCACTTCCGTGGCGACGTCTAGTAGGTCGCAATAGATGCCCTCGACCTCGGAGGGCTGATCGCCAACCGGCCCCGGGAAGACGGTGACCGTGGAGATCTCCAGGGCCAGCTGCCGGCGCCGACGCAGCCCGCTGTGCTTGCCAAGTGTGCTCTCCAGGACGTTGTACAGACGGTCCTGAGCCGAGGAGACAACGTCCCATCCGTCCGCATCGCGTGGAATGGTGTCCTCGAGGAGGAAAGCCACAAGTCCGTGGCTCCTACTTACCAGTAGAGCATCCACCTCAACCCGGTCGTCAGCCGTGGCCAGTACGGGGTACCCGAGATACACCGTGCCATCGGAGACCACCTCACGCAGCTTCTCCGCCAGCTGCGATGCGGTGCTCCGGTCTCGGCTCTCGCCGTATACAACCTCCAGCGGCACTACGGCGCTCTCTTCCCTCTTGGTGCGGTCAGGCGTAGCCGTGACACGCGTGCATACCGGCCGTCACTCATCCTAATGATCCAGGTCTGCTTCCATTGCAGAGTCGATGCGACGGCCACCAGAAGCTCGTCAGCGTTCACGGGCTTCGCATAGCGGTGCACCGTGCAGTAGCTGGGATGTCGCGCAGTGAGCGGCCCGGGCCCGCAGCCGATTCGCCGACGCGGCCCGACACGAGCTCGCTCCGCAGCCGGCCCAGCGTCGTGACAACAGGTCAGCGACCGCGTCGAAAGATGCGCTGCAGCAGCGAAGGCGCCGCGGTCTCCCGCGGGCCGGTTACGACCGGTGCACGGGGCGACGAGGGCTCCCCCGACCGCACGTCAGCAGATTCGGCGGGCAGCGCGATGCCGCGCTCGATGGCAATCCGTGCCACGATCTCGCCCGCATCGACGGGAACGGGTCGCGGAATGCCACGCTCCGCCCCGAGCGTCGCTGCGGCGACGCCTCGTCGCTCGCCTGCGCGAGGCGGGCGCTGGAGGGTGACTCCAGCATCAGTGAGGATGCTCAGATCCAGCGTCCAGGACCTGGCCGAGCGGGCCTCCCACACGTTGAACGCGTAGCGGATGTGGCTGCGGGCCTCAATGTGGCTCATCCCCGTGACCTTGACCAGATGCGCGAACGCCTTCGACTCCAGGCCGCGGACCTGGGCATATCCGTAGTGGGTGACGGTGTGGCAGTCCGTGCAAAGGCAGATCAGCCGCCCCAGGCGCTGGACGCGGGCGGCGTCGTCGTACCCCCAGCGCTCGTGGGCCTCCAACCACCGCTTGGAGTCGCGGTTCTCCGCGGCGCCGCAGGCCTCGCACCGCATCCCGGCCCGCCGGGTGATCATCCGGCGGAGCCGTTCCCAGTCCCTGGGAGTGACGCAGGAGCGGACGTTGGTGAACCAGCAACTGGAGGGCACAAGATCGACGAACAGGCCCTCGCCCAGCGTGCGGTCCTCGCCAGGCAGCAGGTCGGGCACGTCAGGGGCCGCGGCCCACGATTGGAGGGCGGTCATGCCCTTGCGGGGCGCATACCAGCGTTTGGCGGCCGGATCCCACCGGGCCCCGGCTGCTTTGGCCTGGTCCTTCTCCGCGTACGGGACATCGAGCCAGATCCGGTTGACCATCGCGTTTCCCTCCCGCGTGCGTCGAGGCGGTACAAGCGCTACCCCTTCGGCGCCAAGCGACGCTACTGGCCGCCCGCATGCGGTGCCGGACAAACAGCGATCTTCTGCCGCGTGAATGTCCGGATCCGGTGGCACGCTGGCGGGGAGAAGGTGGTGAGGGCGATGCTGGAGCTAAGCGAGCCGAGGGTGCTGGTGTGCGGGAGTCGCCGCTGGCCGTGGCCGCACACGGTCGAGGCCGTCCTCGATCGGCTCACCGCCCGCTACGGCCAGGGCCTGGTCGTCATCGAAGGCGCCGCGACCGGCGCAGACCGGGCCGCCCACGGCTGGTGCCGCCGTCACGGCCTGGGCGAGGGCCGGCACCGCTGCTATCCGGTGGACTGGTCCGCCGAGAAGCGCTCCCGCCCTGACCGGTGGCGGATGGCCGGCCCCGAACGCAACACCCGCATGCTTCTGAACGAGCAACCCCGGCTGGTCATCGCCTTCCACGACCACTTCAACCCGGCCAGTGGTGGCACCTCGGACATGGCCCTGCGGGCCGCGCTCAGTCAGGTGCCCGTGTGGCTGGTCCCGGGCCCGGACGTCACCGTGGGGACGTGGATGCGGCCCGGGATCTTCCCGGCCGACCGCAGCCGAAGGGTCGCCGCCGAACTGCGGGCGGCGCAAGGGCGACAGAGCCGGGCCCAGGACCACCTCGGCGTGCCTGGTGATAGCCGCGATCCATCGTGAGAGCGCCCGTGATGAGGCTCTCTGAATTTCCCCGCCCGCGCTCAGGCCGTTCTCCAGACCTGCTCCTGTTCCTCACCCGGGGTTGGCCCCGCGCTATCACTGGCCCACGGTGCAAGGCAGCCGTCTAGAGGAGGTTCACGTCGTCCCCGGCCTTCCTGCGCCTTCTGGAGATGAGCGAATGCCGGGTAGGGAAGCACGCATGAGGGCCGCCGGGGTCGAGATTCAGGCCAGGGGGTCGAGACGATCAGCACAAGCGGCTTGGAGGGCACGCAACTCCTTGTCCGCCTCGTCGATGGCGTCCGGGGTGACGCGGCCTGACTGAATCGCGGACAAGATCTTCGTCTCCAGCCCCTGGAGGGCGCTGGCGGGCAGGAATGGCATCCCCACCGAGTATCCGGTGTCGATCCCGGCGCACAGGTCCAGGTGGAGCGCGTCCCAGCTCCTGAGCGCCGCGTCGGTCTTCTTGTCGATGTCGTCGTCCTTAGCCTTGGCCAGCTCATCAAGGTCCCTGAGCAGGGCTTGTACGTCGGCGTGGACCTTGGTGCACAGCTTTCGCACCCTTGCGTAAGTCTTGTGCAGGAGCACGATCGCGCCCACCGCGAGAGTCAGGGAAGCGGAGATAACCGGCGCTTTGTAGATCTCGAAGAACTCCTCGCGTATCACGATCACCGCGGCGCCGAGACCGGCAAAGTTGGACCACGTGCGGTCACGAGTAGCACGCCTGATGCGCGCGGGGAGGTCATCGAACGAGAAGGGCGCTGGGTCGCGTTCCTGAGTACCCCAGGCGAGCCCCAGCCATGCCCAAAACAGCACCCACCTGAGGATGGCGTAGCTGCCCGATGTCACCCCCTCGCCTGCGGTCTCCTGCCAGTATTCCGGCCTGTTCAGGTAAGTGAGGCCGACGGTGGTGGGGACCGCGGCCGTCAGAAAGATGACGACCCTGTGCCGGTCGTGCCACCACCGCACTGTGAGAACCTCGCGATTCCAGTACGAGGCGGCGTAGAACAACATCACCAGACCGAGGAACCAGAGGAGGGCGCCGAGGGTCTTGTCCTCGCCTGACTTGACGAGGTTGTTGCCGTAGGTGTTGACGAGGAAACTGGCGGGGGCGCACCAGCGCCGCAGGAAGCCGTCAACGCGCTCCCGTGTCGTCTGCGTCGTCTGCATGGGGTCAGTGATCGGCTGAACTCCGGGAAGACAACCGCAATTTGATGAACTTGAGAGGTTCGGGAACCAGAACCGCCCGCACCTCTATTCGGCCAGGACAGGTGAGTAGCTGTTGTCTTTCCAATCTTGAGAGATGTGCGTCGAACGGAGTCCCGATTGGGTGATCGTGGGACGCCTGGCGCATACGGACAGGGTCTCCTGAACAGCTCGTTGGTGTCGAATCACCGAGCAGCAGGAGGCCCTGATGCAGCAGTCTTCCGTGCTGGCGGCCGGGCAGTCCAGCTCGGTCACCTGGGAGTGTGACTGCCTGGCTCACCGGTTCGGGAACGCCGCCGACAACGGGTTGCGGCAGCCGCGCTACCCGACGGACATGACGGACGCGGAATGGGCGACCGTCCGGCCGTTGCTGCCGGTGCCGGGCTGGATGCGCGGTCGCGGCGGCCGACCGGAGGTGTACTGCCACCGGGTTGTACTCGATGCGATCCGCTACCTCGTGGACAATGGCATCAAGTGGCGGGCGATGCTGGCCGACTTCCCGCCGTGGGACCGGGTGTACGCGTTCTTCCGCCGCTGGCGCGACCATGGCCTGGTCAAGGAGTTCCACGACCGGCTACGTGGGCAGGTCCGCGAGAGGGCGGGCCGCGACGCGGAGCCGACGGCCGCAGTGACCGACTCGCAGTCGGTGAAAGCGGACGCTGTTGTAGGAGCGGACAGTCGCGGGTTCCACGGCGGCAAGCTGGTCAACGGGCGCAAGCGGCACGTCGTGGTCGACACTCTCGGCCTGCGGCTCGGGGTGATGGTCACCGCCGCGGATGTCGGCGACCGCGCCTCCGCCCGGGTGCTGCTTGAGCAGGTGGCCGACGCGCATCACCGCCTCACCCTCGTCTGGGCCGGCCAGGCGAGTGCTCGTGGACGTCGATGACCGCCCGGAGGCGCTCGCCGCGAGCGAGGGCCTGCTTGCTTTCGACCTCGGCGCGTAAGCCGGAGTCGCTGGTGCCTGACGGTAGCGGTGAATATCAGAACCCCAGGAAAGCTCGGAGTCTTGTCTCGGTTTGCCCGGCGGGCGCCCGCCGTCACCTCGGAGGCGCCACATGAAGGCGTCCCTGCTCCCGCACCGAGTGCGGGAGCAGGGACGCGGTTGCAGGGCAGCGTGTCTACTGTCCGAGCCACATGTTCCCGCCCAGCGCGCTGGCCGCGTTCGTGATCAGCAGGGTCAGCCACCAGGGGAAGCGCTCGATCTTGAGATGGATGCCGCTGAGGCGGAAATCGAGGAACGGGCTGCGGGACGGGGGCTGAGCGTCTTTCATGGGAAACCTCTCGTTGGCTATCTACCGGTTCAGCCCTGGCCTCCGAAAGCAGCTGGGGCTGTGACCTGCAGAAAAGCGGAGCGAGGACGGTTTCCACGAGCCCGGTGGAACATCCTGGAAAATTGCCGACCTGACCTGCGGGAGGGGACACAGCATGGACGGCCGACCGAGCCGAGGGAACGGGGCGGGGAAGGGCAAGCGGGCGCCGCTGCCGGAACTAGCGGAGATCACTTCGAGGTTCAAGGCGGCCTTCCGGGAGTCCCGGTTCAACACGCAGACCCAGCTCGTACGCGAGACCGATCTTGCGCATGGAGAGGTCAGCGAGATGCTGTCGGGGACGGCGCGGCGCGGTCCCGAGGCGTACCGGCGGCTGGCGGATGCGCTCGGGATCCCGCGGAAGACCGTCGACGAGTGGCTCACCGAAGTCGATGAACGCCTCGAGCGGACGGCTGCCGTCGCGGTGCCGGTCAGCGTGGAACCGCCGTTCGGGATCTTGCCGCCGCACCTGCGAGGCCGCTCCAAGCTGTGGGCCGAGATGCGGAGGCGGCTGACAAGTCCCGCCGCCCGCATGCTGGTGCTACACGGCATGGGCGGTTCGGGCAAAAGCGCCCTGGCATTGGAGCTGGCGAGGTTCGCGAAGGACCGCGCCCTCCGCGTGTGGTGGGTGCCCGCTCTGGATGAGGACACCATGGTCGCCCACCTCTACGAGGTCGCGGTCTCCCTTGGAGCTACCACCCAGGACGTCGCCAGGGCCCGCGCTGCTGGCACCGGCCCGCATATGCTGTGGCGGCTGCTGGAGGGCCTGGACGAGCCGTGGCTGCTGGTCTTTGACGGGGCCGACGAACTGCCCACAACCGGGAACGGGGCGGTGGCCGACGGCACCGGCTGGATCCGAGCCTCGGGCCGCGGGCTGGTCCTGGTCACCACCCGTGACAGCAATCCGCACCTGTGGGGGAACCGAGCGAACCGCAGGCCGGTCAAGGCCCTGGATCGCGCTGACGGTGCGAAGGTCCTGCTGGATCACGCTCCAGGTGCAGGAAACGAGGAGGAGGCCGGAGACCTTTCCGAACGGGTGGGCGGCGTCCCCCTGGCCCTCCACCTCATCGGCTCCTACCTCCGGATGAGTGCAGGGGCAGCCACGACTTTCACCCAATACCACGTCGAACTGGACCGCCGCAGCGCAGGATTCCTCGACATCGCTGGGCCGCGAGGAGCCCGCGCAGGCCGGGACAAGGCGTCCCTTCGGCAACTGATCATGCACACCTGGGAGCTCTCCCTCGACGCCCTCGGAGCACAAGGGCTTCCCGCCACGCGCCCCCTGCTACGACTTCTGGCCGGCTTCGCCCCCATCCAGCTTCCTGTCAACGCGCTCGATCCGAACTTGCTGCAAGGCCGAGCCGGCGCCGAACAGACAGGGCAGTCGGCGCGGGAGGTCTTCGCGCCCATGGGACCGCCCGGAGAAGACGAACGAGACCGGCTCCTTGCCGCACTGGCCGACATGGGCCTGATCGACATCGGCCGCACTTCGGAGAACGTCCGGTGGCTGCAGCTCCACGCCCTGGTTGCCGAGGTCAGCAACCTCCACCTCAGGAAGGACCCCGCACGAGCCCGAGCCACCACCCTGCTGGTGCACTGCCTGCTGTACGACTACGACGAGTACCACAAGCCCAGCGAGCCAGAGAACTGGCCGCTGTGGTCCATGCTCGTGCCCCACGTCAGATACCTCCTCGACCACGCCCCCAAAGACCTTGACGACGCCCTCCGCACCAGCTTGGTATGGGCGTGCGAGCAAGCTGCCAACTACCTCAACAGGTCGGGTGAACCCAGCGCCGCTTCCCGCATTATCGCTCAGGCAAAGGGCATGACCGAACCGAAAACTTCAATAGGGAAAGGCAGGCAATGGAGTCGCACGCTATCCAAGATTCAACGAGCCAATCAGGATACCCGCCTGGCAGAGTACTCCCGGGATCCTCAGGAGCGGATCCGATTGGCGACCAGAGCCCTGAGGTCAGGGATTAGCACTCCAGGATTCCCTCCGGAATACTTGATTCGATCCGCCCAGATGCGAGTAGCTGGCCTCTTGGAGGCCGGTTCAGTAGCCCGAGCCGAGCTCGAAGTAGACGAGTATGTGGAGCTAGCCAAGAGCTGTCTTGGCCCCGAACATCGGAACACTTTAGATCTCCGTTTCACCAGGGCGGCCATTTGGATGCAGAGAATGGAAATTCGAAAGGCGGCAGACGAACTTACAGACCTCCTCAATCTGGCCAGCCAGCGCCCCGGCGAGGCTGGCGAAGAAGGTGCAATCCGAAGCAACCTAGCCGCTGCCCTTGCAGAACTCGGCCGCTTCCCGGAAGCGGAGGCCCATGCTCGAGAAGCCCTGGGGGCACGCATCCAGAAGTTTGGCAACGACCATCCTGAAGTATTCCATAGCCGCATGGTTCTCTCCACTATCCTCCGGCTTCGGGGCAACACTAAGGAAGCCCTTGAAGAGCTGGACGACACCCTGGCCCGAGCACGCCGGAGACTGGAGTCGGGCCACTCGACCATCCGGGCTCTACGCCTTTCCCATGTCGAAGCACTGGCATGGGCAGGCCAACTAGATGAGGCTGCGAAGGAACTTGCTGAGCTCGAACCAGAGAAGGTGCCCTTCAAGGAATCACTCGAGCACCTCAAGGTGAAACATCTAGTGGAGCGTTGGCAGCGAGAAGGCATTCCTCCATACGAAGAGAGAGTTAGCCGAAAGAGGGACGGGGAGCTCGCAGGAGTCCTTCTTTCCGCAATCAGGGAAGAAAATTCACGAATTGTAATGAAAAACACCCAGGACGGTACCCGTACGCCTCCATGGGAAACGCTCCCAGGGGGAATTAGGGGACGCGAGGGGCATCCCATCTTTTCGTTCCCTAGCCCGGGAGATGAGAGTTTGGGGGGAAAGATTGCCAAGGCGCTCCTGGATGGAACCTCGAGTTTCCCAGAAGGTCTACCTCCTGAGCTTGCAGAGCACCGCGATCTCTTGGTTGCTAAAGCATCCGAAATCTATGCAACTACGGAATTGAGCATTCGCAATTACATGGGTACGGCACAGGTGGCTGAAGAGGTCGCACAAGGATGGGTTAAAGAGGACGCCGCGATTGGATCGGCCATTGTCTCAGCAATGGATGACCTGCTTGCAGGGCGGGGAGAGGATATCTGGCGTGAGTCGGTAGAAGGCGATCCGGTCGCGCAGGCCATCCAGTACACTTTTGTGAGATTCAAGACATCGCTGACGCTCGGCGCTCATTTCAGGGCTAATGGAATGGAGGAGAAAGAAGAAATGCGCGGAGGCTGACACGGCATCTGTAGTCCCGACGTCCGCGCTGGCCAGGAGTTGGTGAGGGCGGCGGACATTGGTACGGCAACAGCGTGAGGCCCACCTGTCATCGTCCCCCTGGTTGTTCAGTAGAGTCCGGGCGGCATCACCCGCTCCCCGTTCGTGGTCGACGGCATCCCGCCCGTCGCGGGACGCCCCGGCCGCCTTGGCGGCGCCGGGGAGGAACTCGCGCAGGCCCTCGCCGCGGTGGCGGCCATGACCGCCGAGGCGCGCCGGCGCTTGGGCATCGCCGTGGATGACCAGGCGCCCGCTGTGCCGGTGCCCGTACCGTGCGGGCTGGAACGCAGGCCTCCTCGGCGTCGCGGGCTCGGCCCCAGGCTTGCGGGGTATCCGTAAGGACCGCTGAGGTCGCGAACCCGGCCAGCCCATCAGGTGCGCGTCTTTGAGCAGCGTGTACGCGACGGCCGCCAGGCCCTCCCCGATGGCGTCAGTCCCCTCCCGGGACAGCGAGAAGTGAAGGGTCGAAGGCCAACTCCGACTTCGCAGTCCCAGGGGGGACGGGGGAGGGGCAGTTCGGGTTCAGTAGCTGTTGTCTTTTCGATCTTGAGCGGTGGCGGTCGAACGCGGGTTCCCGGTCGGGTGATCCTGCCCTGGCGAGGGCATGAGGAAGGGACCTTCGACCGGCTTGTACGGCAGCGCCGGTACCCGACAGACATGACGGACGAGGAGTGGGCTGAGGTCCGGCCGCTGCTGCCGACGCCGGGCTGGATGCGCGGGTGGGGCGGCCGACTGGAGGGATACTGCCACCGCACGGTGCTCGACGCGATCCGCTACCTCGTTGACAACGGCATCAAGTGGCGGGCGATGCCGGCCGACTTCCCGGCGTGGGACCGGGTCTACGCGTTCTTTCGCCGCTGGCGCGACCACGCCCTGGTCAAGGAGTTCCGGCTGCGGGCTCAGGTCCGCGAGCGGCTGGGGCGGGATGCGGAGCCGACGGCCGGTGTGATCGACTCGCAGTCCGTCAAGGCGGACGCTGTCGGCGACTGCACCGCCGCCCAGGTACTGCTGCATCAAGTCGCCGACACCCACCACCGGTTGGGCCTCTTTTGGGCGGACGGCGGCTACACCGGCAGCCTCCTCGAGTACTGCCTGGTCGCGTTCGCCCCGGTGCTGGCGATCGTCAAGCGCAGCGACGACATGCGCGGCTTCGTGGTGCTGCCCAAGCGGTGGATCGTCGAGCGCCTCTTCGCCCAGCTGATGCGCACCCGCCGCCTTGCGCGCGACTTCGAACGCCGCACCACCAGCGCCGAGGCGGTGATCTACTGGCCGATGACCCCGCTCATGACCCGCCTGACCCGCTCACGCCGCGGGCGAGCGTGAACCGGCCCGGTGCCGGCTCGGCCAGCCAGCCTCGCGCGAACAGGTGTTTCGCCTTCGACCTCAGCGCCTCCACCCGCGCCGGAACCACGTCCATGCCGAACGAAGCAGCCATCTCCCCACAGGATCACCGACACTATGCCCGACCAGCGGAAACGCCGTTCTTAAGCCCGGAAAGATAACAGCTTCTGAGGACCCCTCGCAGTTTGCCTGGAACAGAGATGGTCCGGGGCCGAGACGTGGCTGGTGCACGCGGACCGTGGCTCGCAGGTTTCGCGTGATTGCCGTGCTGCGCGGTGGACCGCATTTGAGATGCCGGTGCGGTCCACTTCTTGATCAGACGAGTGGCCATTGTGTAGGCTCCGCCGATACGGTGTGTGACGATCGGGGAACATCGTGTGTGCAGTCACCGGCGCATGGGGGGTGGGCTGTGCCTGACTCGATAGCCGTGCCGACGGGTGTCCAGCCAATCAGCTTCGACGTGCACGCAGTCCGCGGGGGAAGTTCCGGCGGAGCCCGCGACGACTTCGAAATGATGATCGCTCAGCTTGCCGCCGCGACGACCCCAAACGTACGGTCCGTCGCTGCCAACCCGGGCGACTGGGGTATCGACGCTTTCGCCGGAAACCTCGGCGGAGCGATCACAGTGTGGCAGTCCAAGTACTTCATGCCGGTCACCACCAAGAAGCACGTGAAGCAGGTCGAAGACTCGCTCGACAACGTGCTGAAGGCAGCCGTCAAGAACGGCCACACGATCGTCAGCTGGATTCTGTGCATTCCCTCCAGCATGGACGGCCCCATGACGGCATGGTGGGACACGTGGACGAAAGCGAGGGAGAAGGAACACAGCCTCGTCATCCAGCTCTGGGACGAGACCACCCTCCGCAAGAAGCTGCTTAGCCCCGAGGGCGACGACGTGCGTCGCGGCTTCTACGAGACCTACGCTCAGGCCGCCCCCGCCTCCGTGGAGCAGCTTCGGCTGGTACTCGAAGTCGAGGACGACAAGGCAGCCGCCCTTGGCTCCGCCTTGTTCATTCGGCAGATGACCGAGGCCGGCCACGTGGAGCTGGACTCGGCCAAGAGGCAGTTCTTCAATGCCGATCTGGTGGCTCGCGAGATCGCGCACAAGGATGTTCCGGCGGAGGTGGCGGCGCTCAGTTCCGCCGATGCGACGCTCCACGGTCTATGGGAGATGCAGTTCAACGAATGCGTGGCCGAGGACGCGCTTCGGGCTCTCCACACCCGTGTCTGGCGCGATGTACGCAACGAGCACGACAAACTGCCGAAGTCGCTCCGCCTGGAGCTGGTGCACAGCTGGGGGCTGGTGCACCGGCTCGTGGACAACCGCAAGGCGGGATGGGTCAAACACTGGCGGCAGATCGCCGCCGAGCACTCCGACGGCTGACCGTCGTCGCCTGTCCTGTCAGACCTACGAGGAGTTCGCTGTGGAAGCACACCGGCCGGTGATGATGCCGGAGGACGAGGTGGCCTTCCGGCTGGCGCAGCTGCTGCTTCTTCTCGACGCTGTCGCCGGACAGGACGCGAAGGGGGCGAGCTTGGAGCGGATCGGGTACTACGACTTCCTGTCGGCGAATCCCTTCCTCGTCGTCGATTCCGACGGCCGGGAGGGCAATATGCTCAGGCTGGCGGGGTTCGATCCGCAGGTGCTCTCGTACGCGTCCTCCTCGCAGCGCTTCACCAGTCGACGCGAGCGCATCCAGCACGACCTCGGACTGCTCGTGGCCTACGGGTGTTGCGAGGTCCACAACCGCAATGGCGCCTTCGCTTATTCGATCAGCAACCGCGGTCGGGAACTCGGGGCGCGCTTCACCGCGACTTACGCCGCGTCGTTCGCTACTGCAGCGTCCATCGTCGTGCGTCGCCTCCGCAAGCTCAGCGACAAGGCGCTGCGGGAACAGACCGCACGGTGGCTGCGGCCGGATGGAGAGGGTGGGCCCGGTGCCGCGCTCCTCAGCGTGCTGGGACCGGGACCGCAGGCACCTGACATGCCCTGGGAGGGATGACCACCATGCAGCCTCTGCCTGGCATCCGGGTCCGGCACCTGCGCCTTGCTGGCGTCAGCCGGAACTATGACGTCGATTTCACCCAGGACCAGCGGGTGCGGGACCTGTCCGTGGTGGCCGGGGCATTCAGCTCGGGCAAGACCGCGGTGTTGGAGTTCATCGCCTATGGCCTCGGTGGGAAGCGCCATCCACGGCATCCTGAGGTGCTGCGGAAGGTCCGTTCCTGCCTTCTGGAAGTCGAGCTGTCCGGCGAACCGCACGTCATCGAGCGGCCCGTCGGGGAGCCGTCGAAGGTCGCGTACGTACGCCGGGGGACGCTGGACAGTCCGCCGCTCTCCAAACCTGAGAGCAGGACCATCGAGCCGGCGGGAGCGCCCGAGAGTCTCTCCGCTCTGCTGCTGGGGCACTGCAAGCTCGAAGGCGTTCAGCTGCGGGAGGCCCCCTCCAGCCGTGAGTCCCGGACCGACCCCCTGAGCATCCGCGACCTCATGAACCTCGCGTTCCTGCCCAATGAGCGCATCGCCTCCATGAACTTCCTGTTCGAGAACGAGTACATGAAGAAGCACAAGCTGAAGCAGGTGGTCGACGTCGTCTTCGGCGTTCACGACGACCGCGCCGTCGAGCTTGGGCAACGCATCAAGGAACTGGGCGTCCGACTCACCCAGGCACGCTCTGAACTCGCCGCAGCACGGGCGTTCGTCGACGAGCAGGACGTTCCCACGGTCGGCCCTCTGATCGCTGAGCAATACGAAGGCGAGCTGCGGGAGCTGACCGAGCAGCTACGGGCCCTCGACGAGGCAGCGCAAGCCGGCACCACCTTCGCCGGGCGTCTGCGCCGCGAGCACCAGCAAGCTGCCGAGCGCGCCCGGCGAGCTGCTGGCGTGGTACGTGATTGCGAGACGCAACTCACCCGGATGATGCCGCTGCGGGCGCAGTACGCGGACGACCTCGTCAAGCTCAACATGCTGGCCGAAGCGCAGCGCCTGTTCGACCCTCTCAGCGTCACGACCTGCCCGGCGTGCCTGAATCGGCTGCCCGTTCCCCCTTCGGTGGAGAACGGCTCGTGCAGTCTGTGCAGCCACGAGCTGCCCCACGACGACGGGCACCGGACGCTCGGCACCGCCACAGCCGAGCACTCGTCGGATGAAGGGCGGCTGGATGTCGCGGCGGAGATCAGAGCCACCAAGGCCCGTTTGAAGGAGATCACTGCCTACGTTGAGGGCCTGGACAGCTCGCTCGCCACGTTGAAGCTCCAGGCAGAAGACGCCGCCATCGACGAAGAACGTGCCGCGGCCGCGGTCGACGAAGCCACTTCGCCCACCGTCACCCCGTTTCTCGCCGCTCGCGACAACATCCAGCGCCGGCGCGAGGAAGTCCTCCGTCATCTCCAGCACGCCGAGAACGCGACGAAGCTTCAGGCTGGCCTGGAGAAGCGCGCCGCGCTCGTGGAGCGGCAGGAGGCACAGATCGAACGCCTGCGGGAGGAACGCGACCGGCTGGGAGATGCCGCACAGGACCGGGACCTGGTCGTCGGCCGAATCAGCGGCCGGTACAGCGAACTTCTGCGGCAGTGGCGCTACCCGAAACTGAGCCAGCCGGTGATCGACACGAATCTGGTTCCTCACGTACGCGGCGGCTCCTACCGCGAGGCGTCATCCGGCGCCCGGACACTCCTGACCCTGGCCTGGCAGCTGGCCGTCTTCGAGGTGGCCGTCGAAACATCGGCCGCCCACCCCGGCTTCCTCATGATCGACAGCCCGCAGAAGAACCTTGGCCACGGCGCCACGCGGGACGCGGTAATCGCAGACGCGATCGCCATCGACGACTTCTACCGCCACCTGACCAGCTGGCTGGCTGAACAGGGGGCCGGTGCCCAGGTGATCATCGTCGACAACAGTCCGCCCGTGCTCGTGGAAGAGAACGTCGTGGTCCGGTACAGCCGCAACGAGGACCGGCCCCCCTACGGGCTGATCGACGACGAGACCACTACAGACGAAGGCAGCCCCGAATTACCTCCTCACCCCGCCTAGGCCATTCACCCGCCCGCCCTTGCGTCTGCCGCGGCGTTGGCGATCGGCCGCCAGCGGTCTCGGGGCGCACCCGCACGCCCTGGTGGTGTTGTGGTCGCTATGGCTGTGGATCACCGGGTTCACGGGCGCTGACGGTCGAGCCGGAAGATCAGATAACTGAGCCCTTTCAGCTGCCACTCGACGATCCCAAGGTCTTCGATACACGGCCTAGGTGGGGCGAAGAGCAGGGCTGGGGATTTTCAACGAGCCTCATCACCCGACTACATCTCCGCCCCAGTAGCCGCTCTCCAAGGAAGTTGCAGCGATCACGGCCTGGGGCCCAATGCCGCCCGCAATCGGACGCCTTCGTCCAACAAGGCTTCGATGCGGTTGATTGCGTACGTCATGGTCTCCCTGTTCGCCGTCGGCTGCCGCCGGCCAGCGTAGTGAGGTGGGCGGGCCGGACCGTGTATGGCGGGGTCCAGAGATCGTGATCACGCCATCTGATGTGACTCTGCCCGTTGCACAAGGCCGTAGCCCTATCGTGCGGGTGCACGGATGAAGACGATCTGCCGCAGGCTCGCCGAGCTGAGATGAAACCTGTGGCGAGACCGGGGCGAGTAGATCAGAAGGGGGAATGGATGTCCGTCCCGCCGTCGCTAGGGCCTGTAACGCGCCTGCGTGAACACAACGAACGGGTCCTGCAGCTGCGTGAGCACATCCGGGAGGCGGACCTCCGGCAGCGCCTGATGCATGGCTTCGGGGCTTGTGTCGTGCTCTGCGTGCTTGGCGTCGCCATACAACAACTTGATCAACCGCCGGAAGCCCGTGACCCGTCCGGCTGATCGCCAGCCTCAGTAGAGCCGTGTCGGCGAGTTGCATGGTCAGCGAACGTATAGATGGGTCCGCGAATACACCAGAGGGCCTCCCGCAGCCCCTGGGGCGCCGGAGTTATGGGACAGGGCGTACAGCGGCCGCGGTCCGCGCCTTCGGCAGCGCGATGCCCTGGGCCTGAGCCATTACCCCAGGCCGTAGCGTCCACGGCACCGGGCTCGTCTCCATCAGCCACTCGTTCGACAGCAGCCGCCGCACGATGAAGCTACGTACCGAGCGGCATACGTCCCACCCCAGGCCCGAGCACAGCTGGTTGTAGGAGGGGCCGTGACCATGCTCGGCCCGGAAAACCACAGTGAACTCGGCCGCCTGCGGGCCACGATCGGGGTGTGCCTCCTTCCACTCGCCGTAGGCGTTCTTGATCCACTTGGGGACGAACTGCGGGTGGACCCGCTCCATGAACGCGGCAGCGGCCTGTCCCGGTTCGAGTGCGCACACCGCGCAGTACTCGACAGCCTCGGCGTGCCGCCGCAGCGCGGGGGTTGCCGCGTTCTTCCACTGGGTCCAGGCGGGAGCGTCGAACCGAACCGCCGGCCTCGCGCGGCGCTCAACCTGACCCTTGGCCTTCGCGGCCCCCGCCGTCCGATCGCCTTCCGGGGAACGCAGCAATCCCGACAAGTGGCGTACGGCTGGGTCGAGGCGGTAACGGTCTTCGGACAACTCCGAGACGAACCCCTTCTGCAGGAGGTCGGGCAGGGCGGCTCGACAGGCTTCCGGAAAGTCGGGCGGGAGCTGCCCGAGGAGCTTGGACGTGCTGTGTGCCGCGAGGAACAGACCGGCCAGCCGCGCCGCAGGGGGAAGCTTTTTGACCGGCTTGGCGGACAAGGCACGCGTGGTCCATCCAGACACCCGCGAGCGTACGTTCTTCCCGATGGGGAGCGGATGACCATCTGTTCGGGTCAGGTCGGGAACTGTGATCGGGACCGGAGCCGCGGGGTCATCGCCGAAGAGAGCGTCGCCGATCTGCCAGCCCAGGCAGCGAAGGGCGGCGACGGCTCCGCGTGCATCAGCGAGCCGCAGAGCGGACAAGTCCGCCCCGGTGAGGTTGCCGACACCACCACGTGCGGCACGGATGACCACCACCACGGCGACGAGCTGAGCGTCAGGGCCAGGCAACGCGAGGGAGGACACGTAGCTCAACAGCGTTCGCGCAGCTTCCCCTTGTTGGGAACTCAGCAAGAACGGCTGCGGCGTTGTGGCGGGGGAGGCGCTGATATCGCTGGAGTCGGATGCATTCTTCGGCACGACGGCCCCAACGCGTAAGGAAGGGGCTGGTCACTTTCCCTGCTCCATCTGGAGCAGAGCAGACAGAGATCGCCCTCTTCCGGCTCCTTGCGGGGAATCCCAACCCCCGGTTACAGACTGGACGGCACCTCCCAGACGGGCAACATCCGCCAGAGCCCCGCGCAGGGGCCAAGGCTTCAACACGCTGAACTTGACAGAGAAGACGTGGGCCAGGGCGACGCGCTGGTCCTCGCGGCGGGAGAGGGCACGGCCGTCGTCGTCGACGCGGGCCCCGACCCCGCCCTGGTCGACCACTGCCTGCGCACCCTCGGCATCACCCGCGTACCCCTCGTGCTGCTGACCCACCTGCACGCCGACCACGTGGCCGGGCTGCCCGGGGTGCTGCGGGGCCGTTCGGTGGGCGCGATCGAGACAACCGCCCTCGAAGAGCCCGAGGACCAGGCCGAGTTCGTCCACAGACAGGCAGCGGCCGGGCACATTCCCCTGCGGCACGCGGCCGCCGGAGAACAGCGGCGCTCCGGCCCACTGTCCTGGCAGGTGGTATGGCCCCCGCCGAGCCCACCGGCGACCGTGCCACCGGGCACGGAAGGCGGCCCCAACGACGCCAGCGTCACTCTCCTGGTCCGCACGGCCGGCCTGCGCCTGCTGCTCCTCGGCGACCTGGAGCCCCCGGCCCAGCGGGAGCTGGCCCGCTCCCCTGCGGCGGCGGAGCTTCAGGACGTGGACGTCCTGAAGGTGGCTCACCACGGCTCCGCCCACCAGGACTTCGCGTTCCTGCGGAAGGCCGCCCCCCGTCTGGCGCTCATCAGCTGCGGCGAGGACAACACGTACGGCCACCCGGCCCCCGGCACGGTGGCGGCGCTGCGTGCCCGGGGAGCGACGGTGCTGCGCACGGACCGGGACGGGGCGGTGGCCGTCGCCGGTACGGGGAAGGAGTTGCGGGTGGCGGGGGAGTGAGGACAGGAGGCGGTCGCCACCGCCACGAGCACGCCGTCCGCGTCGGCCGCGCCGGCCGCGCCGGTCCTCAGGGTGCCGCGGGGGATCCGGTATTGGCCGGATCGCGAGTGGTTCCCGTCCCCGCTGTGCTCGGGGAGGCGTAGCCCGGGCGGGCACCGGGAATTTCCAGACCAGCGCGGGAGACGCCACCGTGTCGTGCGGCCGACGCGTCCGGCCACGGTCGGTCACCCCTCGGACCGAAGGAGAAACCATGCCCCGAACCCCCAGGCCGGGTCACCCCGTTGTGCGCCGGTTCGGCGAGGACGATCCGCGGCGCGGCGTCCACCGACGCGGCCGGTCGCGGCCGGAGCGTGTGTGATGGCCACCCCCATGACCGCGGCCGGTTTCCTCAGGGCGCTGAGGGCGGAGGGCCTCACCGTCGTCGAGGTCGGCGACTGGCGCGACCACAACCGCAACCACAAGGGCGCCTGGGGCCCCGTCAACGGCGTGATGATCCACCACACCGTGACCCGGGGCAGCGCCGCCACCGTGGAGATCTGCCGCAAGGGCTACGCGAGCCTGCCCGGCCCCCTCTGCCACGGCGTCATCACCAAGGACGGCCGCGTGCACCTGGTCGGCTACGGCAGGGCCAACCACGCCGGTCTGGGCGACGACGACGTCCTGCGCGCCGTCGTCGCGGAGCAGGCCCTGCCGCGGGACAACGAGGCGAACACCGACGGCAACCGGCACTTCTACGGCTTCGAGTGCGAGAACCTCGGCGACGGCAAGGACCCCTGGCCCGCCGCGCAGCTGGACGCGATCGAGCGGGCCGCGGCGGCCGTGTGCCGCCACCACGGCTGGAGCGAGCGCTCGGTGATCGGCCACCTCGAGTGGCAGCCCGGAAAGATCGATCCGCGCGGGTTCACGATGGCGTCGATGCGCGCCCGGGTCGAAGAACGCCTCAGTCACCCCGCCGGCTGGACACCCGGCGACTCCGAGGAGGAAGACATGCCGCGAGCGATCAGCCGATCCACCGGCGACGACCAGCGGATCACGCCCCGGCAGTGGACGACGCTCAGCGTGAACGGCGTGGACCTGCTGACCGGCGCGTCCCACTACCAGGCCACGGCCTACCTCCGGGCCGTCGTGCCACCCGGCTCCACGCTCCAGGGCCGCTTCTACCACCTCCGCCGGGACGGAAGCCGATGGACCGGCCCCATCGTCGAACGGGTGGGCACCGACGGCAGCAGTTTCCCGGACTTCGGGAACAGCGGCTCGATCGTCGCCGACGAACGGCTGCGCTTCGAGTTCGTCTACTACCCGCCCGACTCCGCCGACCAGGCCCCGATCACGGTCACGGGCGTGAAGGTCCGCGGCCTGTACTGGGAGCGGTGACGAGGCGGGGCACGCGCCCGGTGCACTGATATCGGCCCACACGTGACCACACACGACCACACATGAGCACACGGGGCCACTCCCGCCCACTCCCAGCACATGTGACGGTTTCCCGTGATGTGGTCCCGTGTTGCCCCGAAAGCCACATCGGTGATCGAATGTTTCTCCGTCAACTAGTTTTCGATGTCGTGCAGAGGGTGTCGCAAATGATCGGCCGCTTGCTGGGAAGCCGAACGAAGCGGATGCAACGGACGGGTCCCCTGGCGGCGGTGCGCACCCCGCCGGACGCGGGAGTACTGAGCTGCCGGGTCCTCGACCCCGTCAACGACCCGGTGCCGGGCGCGGAGTTCACGGTCAGCGACGTCATGGGACGCAAGGTGGTCGGCGGCGGTACGGACCCCTTCGGATCGTTCGTGGCGACGGTGCCCGCGGGGGAGTACCGGCTCGCCGTGTCCGCCGAGGGATACACCCCGTACCGCGCCTCCGTGACGGTCGTCCCGGACGCGCTGGCCTCGCTCGGCGACGTGACGCTGCAGGTGGCCCAGCCGCCGGAGCTGCCCGCGCCGGGTGACTGGGAGATCGAGCCGGCGCACTCCTCGATCGCGTTCACCGCGCGGCACATCGGGCTGGCCCGGATCCACGGCCGGTTCAACTCCTTCGCGGGCGCGGTCCGGATCGCCGACGACATGCAGCACTCCGCGATGCACGTCGTGATCGACGCGGCGTCCATCGACACCAACGTGAAGATGCGCGACGACCACCTGCGCTCGGCCGACTTCCTGGACGTGGAGCGGTTTCCGACGCTGGAGTTCTACAGCGACCGGTTCACGCACCGCGGCGGCAACCGGTGGGCCGTCATCGGGGCGCTGTCCCTGCACGGCGTGACGCGCACGGTCACGCTGGAGACCGAGTACCTCGGACTCGGCAACGGCATGGAGGGCGAGACGCGGGCGGCCTGCCGTGCCACCACCGAGCTGCACCGCGACGACTTCACGGTGAGCTGGCAGACGATGCTGGCCCGCGGCATCGCCGTGGTCGGCCCCAGCATCCGCATCGACCTCGACGTGCAGATCGTGCCCAAGAGCTGACCGACAATGGCACCCGTGAGCGACGTGAGACATGTACTGGTGCTGCCCGACCGCGACGCCGCGGAGGAGGCCGCCCAGGAGCTCGGGGACCGCTTCGGGATCGACGAGGAACCGCGGATCCTGAGGGACGCCCTGGCCGGCGAGGACGACGCCGAGGACGCCCAGTGGCTCGTCGTCCTGCGGGACGAGCGGGAAGCGCTGGACCCCGGTGAGCTGGACGCGTTCGCCGGGGAGTGGGAGGGCTGGCGCGAGGAGCCCTAGCGCCCGTCCGGCGTTGTCAGTGGTGCGTGCGATGCTTGTCGCGATGGCCAGGAAGACTGCGAACGACGACCCTCTCGCCCCGGTGACCCTTGCCGTGGGCCAGGAGGACCTCCTGCTCGACCGTGCCGTGCAGGAGGTGGTGGCCGCCGCCAGGGCCGCCGACGCCGACACGGACGTACGCGACCTCACCCCCGACCAGCTGCAGCCCGGCACCCTCGCCGAGCTCACCAGCCCCTCGCTCTTCGCCGAGCGCAAAGTCGTGGTCGTACGCAATGCGCAGGACCTGTCCGCCGACACGGTCAAGGACGTCAAGGCATACCTCGCCGCCCCCGCCGAGGAGATCACCCTCGTCCTGCTGCACGCGGGCGGCGCCAAGGGCAAGGGCGTGCTCGACGCCGGCCGCAAGGCGGGGGCCCGCGAGGTGGCCTGCCCGAAGATGACGAAGCCCGCCGACCGGCTGGCCTTCACGCGCTCCGAGTTCCGTACGGCCGGGCGGTCCGCCACGCCCGAGGCGTGCCAGGCCCTGGTCGACGCGATCGGCAGCGACCTCAGGGAGCTGGCCTCGGCGGTGTCCCAGCTGACCGCCGACGTCGAGGGGACCATCGACGAGGCGGTCGTCGGGCGGTACTACACCGGACGGGCGGAGGCCTCCAGCTTCACCGTCGCCGACCGGGCGGTCGAGGGACGTGCGGCGGAGGCACTGGAGGCGCTGCGCTGGTCGCTGGCGACCGGCGTGGCACCGGTGCTGATCACCAGCGCACTGGCGCAGGGCGTGCGGGCCATCGGCAAGCTCTCCTCGGCCCGCGGCGGACGCCCCGCCGACCTCGCCCGCGAGCTGGGCATGCCGCCCTGGAAGATCGACCGTGTCCGGCAGCAGATGCGCGGCTGGACCCCGGACGGCGTCTCCGTGGCGCTGCGCGCGGTGGCCGAGGCGGACGCGGGGGTGAAGGGCGCCGGGGACGACCCCGAGTACGCCCTGGAGAAGGCCGTGGTGATCGTCGCCCGCGCGGCGCGCTCACGCGGCCGGTCCTGATCGCGGAGGGTGCCGGACGGGAGCGGATGAGAGAGGGCCCGCTCTTGGTCCTTCCGGCGATCAGACCAGATAAGGGGTTCAGCCCTTGAGGGCGCCGACCTTCTGCGCCAGCGCCGACTTCTTGTTGGCGGCCTGGTTCTTGTGGATGACGCCCTTGGAGACGGCCTTGTCGAGCTGGCGCGAAGCGACGCGCTGGTACTCGGTGGCCTTCTCGACGTCACCCGCGGCAGCGGCCTCACGGGCCTTGCGGATCGCGGTCTTCAGAGAGGACTTGACGGCCTTGTTGCGCAGCCGGGCCTTCTCGTTGGTCTTGTTCCGCTTGATCTGGGACTTGATGTTCGCCACGAATGAGCCTTTGCAGGTTCAGGCACGAGGCCGCGAGGGTCCCGTGCCGATGATTTCTTGAAGGAGTGCCTCCAGCTGAGAGGGCAAGAGACACAGCCACTCACACTACCAGCGGGTCGTGAAGGGTCCCAAACCCATACCGGCTCCCCACCCGTGGGACCATGGAGGCTACGTATCGATCCGACCCGAGACCCGAGACCGCAGACACTGCGGACGCCTCAAGAATCAGGACCCTGCGTGCCCGCGATCCCCAGCCATGTGCCCGAGCCGAGCCGTACCGACCCGGCGCTGATCCGCAACTTCTGCATCATCGCGCACATCGACCACGGCAAGTCCACGCTCGCCGACCGGATGCTCCAGCTGACCGGTGTGGTCGAGCAGCGGCAGATGCGCGCCCAGTACCTCGACCGCATGGACATCGAGCGCGAGCGCGGCATCACGATCAAGTCCCAGGCGGTGCGGTTGCCGTGGGCCCCGACCCATGACAAGGGCGCCACGCACATCCTCAACATGATCGACACCCCGGGGCACGTCGACTTCACCTACGAGGTCTCGCGGTCGCTGGCCGCGTGCGAGGGCACCATCCTCCTCGTCGACGCCGCCCAGGGTATCGAGGCCCAGACCCTCGCCAACCTCTACCTGGCGATGGAGAACGACCTCACGATCATCCCGGTGCTGAACAAGATCGACCTGCCGGCCGCGCAGCCCGAGAAGTTCGCCGAGGAGCTGGCCAACCTGGTCGGCTGCGACCCCGACGACGTCCTCAAGGTCTCCGCCAAGACCGGCCTCGGCGTCGACGCGCTGCTGGACAAGGTCGTCGCCGAGATCCCGGCCCCGGTCGGCGTCAAGGACGCCCCCGCCCGCGCGATGATCTTCGACTCCGTCTACGACTCCTACCGCGGAGTGGTGACGTACGTCCGTGTCATCGACGGCCAGCTCAACAAGCGCGAGCGGATCCGGATGATGTCCACCGGCGCCACGCACGAGCTGCTGGAGATCGGCACCAACTCGCCGGAGATGCTCTCCGCCGACGGCCTCGGCGTCGGCGAGGTGGGCTACCTGATCACCGGTGTGAAGGACGTCCGCCAGTCCAAGGTCGGCGACACCGTCACCAGCATGCACAAGGGCGCCCAGGAGGCGCTCGGCGGCTACAAGGACCCCCGGCCCATGGTCTTCTCCGGCCTGTACCCGCTGGACGGCTCCGACTACCCCGAGCTGCGCGAGGCGCTGGACAAGCTCCAGCTCAACGACGCCGCCCTGGTCTACGAGCCGGAGACCTCCGCCGCCCTCGGCTTCGGCTTCCGCGTCGGCTTCCTCGGCCTGCTCCACCTCGACGTGATCCGCGAGCGGCTGGAGCGCGAGTTCGGACTCGACCTCATCGCCACCGCGCCCAACGTGGTCTACCGCGTGGTCATGGAGGACGGCACCGAGCACACCGTCACCAACCCGAGCGAGTTCCCCGAGGGCAAGATCAACGAGGTCTACGAGCCGGTCGTTCGGGCCACGATCCTCGCGCCGACCGAGTTCATCGGCTCGATCATGGAGCTGTGCCAGACCCGGCGCGGCACCCTGCTCGGCATGGACTACCTCTCCGAGGACCGCGTCGAGATCCGCTACACCCTCCCCCTCGCGGAGATCGTCTTCGACTTCTTCGACCAGCTGAAGTCCAAGACCCGCGGCTACGCCTCGCTGGACTACGAGCCCACCGGCGAGCAGACCTCCAGCCTGGTCAAGGTCGACATCCTGCTGCACGGCGACAAGGTGGACGCCTTCTCGGCCATCACGCACAAGGACGCGGCGTACGCCTACGGCGTGCGTCTCGTCGCCAAGCTGCGCGAGCTGATCCCTCGGCAGGCCTTCGAGGTGCCCATCCAGGCCGCCATCGGCTCCCGGGTGATCGCCCGCGAGACCATCCGCGCCATCCGCAAGGACGTCCTCGCCAAGTGCTACGGCGGTGACATCTCCCGGAAGCGGAAGCTGCTGGAGAAGCAGAAGGAAGGCAAGAAGCGGATGAAGATGGTGGGTTCCGTGGAGGTTCCGCAGGAGGCCTTCATCGCGGTCCTGTCCAGCGATGACAGCGCGGGGTCGGGCAAGGGCAAGAAGTAACCGCCGCGCCGCACGCCGAGTCCGGGCGAAACGGACGTCGAGGGGCCCGTCGTACGAAAGTGCGGCGGGTCCCTTCGCATGTCACGGCCGCGCATCTGTAGGAAGTGACAGGGCGCGGACTCTTACGCGGGGGCCGGTCGCCCTTTACCCTGATGCCTGCCCCTTAGTTACTCGTGAGTTAAACAAGTGACCGGACAACGGTCCGCGCCACTGCCGGAACATCACCTGAACACCGTCCGAGAGTGAACCAGCCACACCTGAGCCAGCCGCAACGAGCCAGCCGCACCGTCGCGGGCCCGGAGGATGTCGTGAGCGACACACAGACACTGATCGAGAACCGTCCGCCCTCCGTGGCGGGACTCTTCCTGGAGCGGGTGGCCGCCACGCCGGACGCCGAGGCGTACCGCTACCCGGTGCCGCCGGCCGCGGGCGAGGGCCCCGACGACTGGAAGTCGCTGACCTGGGCGCAGGCCGCCGAGCGGGTCTACGCGATCGCGGCCGGCCTGATCGAGCTGGGCGTGCAGCCCGAGCAGCGGGTGGCCCTGGCCTCCGCCACCCGGCTGGAGTGGATCCTCGCCGACCTCGGCATCATGTGCGCGGGCGCCGCGACGACCACCGTCTACCCGCAGACCAACGCCGACGAATCGGCGTACATCCTCTCCGACTCCGAGAGCCGGGTGCTGATCGCGGAGGACGCCGCGCAGCTGGCCAAGGCGAAGGAGAAGAAGGCGGAGCTGCCCGACCTCACCCACGTCGTCGTGATCGACCCGGCCGGCGCGGACACCGCCGAGGACTGGGTCCTCACCCTCGACGAACTGGAGCGCAGGGGCGCGGCCCGCCTGGAGAAGGACGCGCAGCTGATCAAGGAGCGGGTCGGCGCGCTCACCAAGGACCAGCTCGCCACCCTCATCTACACCTCCGGCACCACCGGCCGGCCCAAGGGCGTCCGGCTCCCGCACGACTGCTGGTCCTACATGGCCAAGGCGATCGCCGCGACCGGCCTGGTCACCAAGGACGACGTGCAGTACCTGTGGCTGCCGCTCGCGCACGTCTTCGGCAAGGTGCTGACCTCCGGCCAGATCGAGGCCGGTCACGTCACCGCCGTCGACGGCCGGGTCGACAAGATCATCGAGAACCTGCCGGTCGTCCAGCCGACCTACATGGCGGCCGTGCCCCGCATCTTCGAGAAGGTCTACAACGGCGTCGCCGCCAAGGCCCGCGCGGGCGGCGGGGCCAAGTACAAGATCTTCCAGTGGGCCGCCGGCATCGCCCGCGAGTACGCCAAGGTCACCCAGGACAACTTCAAGCGCACCGGCACCGCGAGCGCCCCCGCCGGGCTGCGCACCAAGCACGCCGTCGCCGACAGGCTCGTCTACGCCAAGATCCGCGAGGCCTTCGGCGGCCGCCTGCGCGCCTGCGTCTCGGGCTCGGCCGCCCTCGCGCCGGAGATCGGCTACTTCTTCGCCGGAGCCGGCATCCACATCCTGGAGGGCTACGGCCTCACCGAGTCCTCCGCCGCGTCCTTCGTCAACCCCGGGGAGGCCTACCGCACCGGCACGGTCGGCAAGCCGCTGCCCGGCACCGAGGTGCGCATCGCGGACGACGGCGAGATCCTGCTGCGCGGTCCCGGCATCATGGAGGGCTACCACAAGCTGCCCGAGAAGACCGCCGAGGTCCTGGAGCCGGACGGCTGGTTCCACACCGGCGACATCGGCGAACTGTCGCCCGACGGCTACCTGCGGATCACCGACCGCAAGAAGGACCTCATCAAGACGTCCGGCGGCAAGTACATCGCGCCGGCCGAGGTCGAGGGTCAGTTCAAGGCGGTCTGCCCCTACGTCTCCAACATCCTGGTGCACGGCGCCGACCGGAACTTCTGCACCGCGCTCATCGCCCTCGACGAGGTCGCGATCACCGAGTGGGCGAAGGAGAACGGCCTGGAGGGCAAGCCGTACGCCGAGATCGTCGCGGCGCCCGTGACCGTCGAGATGGTCGACGGCTACGTCAAGCAGCTCAACGAGGGCCTCCAGCGCTGGCAGACCATCAAGAAGTTCCGCCTGCTGCCCCGCGACCTCGACGTCGAACACGGCGAGATCACCCCGAGCCTGAAGCTGAAGCGGCCGGTGGTGGAGCGGGAGTACAAGAACCTGATCGAGGAGATGTACGAGGGCTCGCGCGAGGCGTAGGCCCGGGCCGCGGATGTTCGAAGACGTCCGGTTTCCCGTCCGCTTCCGGCCGTCTTCGAACGTCTGCTTAGCACGGTTCTCACCCATGGCGGCCCACTTCGGTAACTCCGTGCTTATGGACGGGGCCGGTCTGTCACTCTGTCGGCATCGACTGCGAGGAACTCGCACGAACTGCCCGGGGAGACGTCCATGGGGGCCATTCCGACGCAGCGGGAGTCCGCCTCCCGCGCCAGCGCGGCGCCCGCGCACGCCGTTGAGGCATCCGCCGAGGGCTTCGAGGAGTGCGCGCGGGCGCGCGTGACCCTGCTCGGCAGCTCCCTGGCGCCGGGCGCGGCCCGCACGATGGCGCGGGCCGCGCTCGCCGACTGGTCCGCGCTCGGCCTGCCCGGCACGGAACAGCTGACGGAGCACCTCGCCGCCGACGCCCTGGTCGTCGTCAGCGAGCTGGTCACCAACGCCGTGGTGCACGCCGGCACCGACGTCGAGGTGGGCCTCCGGATGGAGGCGACGGGCACCCTGGTCGTCGAGGCCACGGACCAGCACCCGTCCCGCGCGCCGAGGAGCACCGACCCCGAGATGCCGCACGATCCCACCGAGTACGGGCGCGGCCTGCGGCTGGTCGCCGCGCTCGCGGAGGCCTGGGGCATCACGTACCGCCCGGGCACCAAGACGGTGTGGGCGCGGTTGTCGGCCGCGGGCGCGGACACCGCGGGACACACCGACGCGTACGCCGGAGGATGCGGGGCGCGACGCGGCGAGGCGCCGGACACGGGGGGCCCGGGGGAGGGGACGGACGGCGCGGACGGCGAAGGCACCGGGGTCTGTGAGGGCGGCGGGGCCGACGAGTCCGGCGAGGACATGCAGGCCGGCCAGGTGAGTTCCGCGGGCCAGGGCGACCAGGTCAGCCAAGGCGGCCGCGACGGCTCGGGGACCTCGGACGCTCCGGGGGCGGACGGCCCCCGGATGTCGGACGGTCCGGCGCCGGGTCCGGGCTGTCGGGCGGCCGTACCCGGCGGTGCATCGGCCGTCCCCGGCCGTGCGGCTGGTTCGGGCGAGGATGGCGTCGGTCGTGCGGTCGGCTCGGACGGTCCGGCGCCGGGTCCGGGCTGTCGGGCGGCCGTACCCGGCGGTGCATCGGCCGTCCCCGGCCGTGCGGCCGGTTCGGACGAGGATGGCGTCGGTCGTGCGGTCGGCTCGGACGGTCCGGAGCCGGGCCCGGGCTGTCGGGCGGACGTCCCCAGCCGTGCGGCCGGCCCTGACGCGGGCCGGCGCGCGGACCAACACGCGGACCAAGACGTGGACGCCACCCGTGGCCGTGGGGAGTGCCACGGTCGGTCGGACCAGCCGCGGTGGCCCGACCCGTGGGACGGCACCGCCGGAACCGCCCCGCGCGGCGTACGCGACCGCGAGTGGCTGGGCCGGGGCGCGCTGTCCTTCCTCGCCGAGGCGTCCGACCTCCTGGCCGGGCAGCTCGACGAGGACCTGGTCGCCTCCCTCACCGGCCAGCTGATCGTGCCCCGGCTCGCCGACTGGTGCGGGGTGTGGCTGGAGGACGAGTCCCTGGGCCGGGGCGCCTGGAGCGACGACACCGGGGCGGCCGTGGGCGCCCGGTTGGCCCGTGTGTGGCACGCCGGCGAGGGGCACCTGGACGAGCTGCGTGCCGCCCTCGAGAAGGACCCGCCCCGCCCGCGCGACCCGTGGCGCTCCGGCCCGGTGGGCCACCCGTGGCCCGGTGACGCGCTCGGCCCGGACGGCAGGCACGGCAGCGCGCTCGCCTACCGCCTGGTCGCCGGCGGCAGGCCGCTGGGCACCCTGGTCATCGGACGGGCCGACACCCCGGGCGCCGCCGGTGCCGGCGGCTTCCCCGACGAGATCACCGGCCTGGTCGAGGACCTCAGCCGCCGGGTGGCGCTCGCCATCGGCGCCGCCCGCCAGTACGCCCGGCAGGCCACCATCAGCGCCGTACTCCAGCGCGGTCTGCTGCCCGGTGCCGTCGCGGAGATCCCGGGCGTACGCAGCGCCCTCGTCTACGAACCCCGCGACAAGGGCGGCCCCAGCGGCGACTTCTACGACCTCTTCCCAGCCGGTGACGGCCGCTGGTGCTTCGCGGTGGGCGACGTCCAGGGCAAGGGTCCCGAGGCCGCCGTCGTCATCGGCCTCGCCCGGCCCTGGCTGCGCCTGCTGGCCCGCGAGCAGTACGGCGTCCCCGACGTCCTGGACCGCCTCAACCAGCTCCTCCTCGACGACGCCACCGAGGCCGCCGACGCCGCCGCCCGCGCCCTGGTCGCCGCGGGCGGCCCACCGGTTGCCCCGGGCGACGGTCCGCAGACCCGCTTCCTCTCCCTCCTCTACGGCGAGCTGGTCCCCTTCGACGGCGGCGTCCGCTGCACCCTCGCGTCCGCCGGACACCCGCTGCCGCTGCTCCTCGGGCCCGACGGCACGGTGTCCGCGGTCGCGTGCCCGCAGACCCTGCTCGGCGTCGTCGAGGACGCGACGTACGTCAGCGAGACCTTCGAGCTGCGGTCCGGCGACACCCTGCTGTGCGTCACCGACGGGATCACGGAGCGCCGCAGCGGCTCCCGCCAGTTCGACGACGGCGACGGGCTCGCCGCGGCACTGGCCGGGTGTGCGGGTCTGGACGCCGAGCTGGTCGCCGAACGCATCAGGCGGCTGGTGCACGAGTTCGGGCCCCGGCCCCCGGAGGACGACCTGGCGCTGCTGGTGCTCCAGGCGGAATGAACGGGACGAACGGGGCGGGCAGGGGATCCGGCCGGGTGCGGGACAATGGAACGCATGCCCTCCGCACTCCCCGACGGCGAGCCCGTCCCCGCCGACGGCGCGCTGCCCGCGTCCGCGCTCGCCGGGGCCGCCGACCGCCCCCTCGGTTTCTACCTGCACGTCCCGTACTGCGCGACCCGCTGCGGCTACTGCGACTTCAACACCTACACCGCCACCGAGCTGCGTGGCACCGGCGGTGTCCTCGCCTCCCGGGACAACTACGCCGACACGCTCGTCGACGAGGTCCGCCTGGCCCGCAAGGTGCTCGGCGACGACCCCCGCGAGGTCCGCACGGTCTTCGTCGGCGGCGGTACGCCCACCCTGCTGGCCGCCGGTGACCTGGTGCGGATGCTGCGCGCGGTGCGCGACGAGTTCGGCCTGGCGCCGGACGCGGAGATCACGACGGAGGCCAACCCGGAGTCGGTCGACCCGGCGTACCTCGCGGCGCTCCGCGAGGGCGGCTTCAACCGGATCTCCTTCGGCATGCAGAGCGCCAGGCAGCACGTCCTGAAGATCCTGGACCGCACCCACACCCCCGGCCGCCCCGAGGCCTGCGTCGCCGAGGCCCGCGCGGCCGGCTTCGGCCACGTCAACCTCGACCTGATCTACGGCACCCCCGGCGAGTCCGACGACGACTGGCGGGCCTCGCTGGACGCCGCGCTCGGCGCCGGACCCGACCACGTCTCGGCGTACGCCCTGATCGTGGAGGAGGGCACCCAGCTGGCCCGGCGCATCCGGCGCGGCGAGGTCCCGATGACCGACGACGACGTGCACGCCGACCGGTACCTGATCGCCGAGGAGACCCTCGCGGCGGCGGGCTACGACTGGTACGAGGTGTCGAACTGGGCCACCTCCGACGCCGGACGCTGCCTGCACAACGAGCTGTACTGGCGGGGCGCCGACTGGTGGGGCGCGGGGCCGGGCGCGCACTCCCACGTGGGGGGCGTGCGGTGGTGGAACGTGAAGCATCCGGGGGCGTACGCGGGCGCGCTGGCGGCGGGGAAGTCGCCGGGCGCGGGGCGCGAGATCCTGACGGACGAGGACCGGCGGGTCGAGCGCATCCTGCTGGAGCTGCGCCTGCGGGAGGGCGTTCCGCTGTCGCTGCTGCGGGAGGCGGGGCTCGCGGCGTCGCGGCGGGCGCTGTCGGAGGGGCTGCTGGAGGAGGGGCCGTACGAGGCGGGGAGCGCGGTGCTGACGCTGCGCGGACGGCTGCTGGCGGACGCGGTGGTGCGGGACCTGGTGGACTGATCACTCGGGGGAGTGAATCGGTGCGGGATGGAGGTTCGGAACCTAGTCTGATTCATAAGCTGCCGCCAAAAGGACGCGGCGGATGTGGAGGGCCACGGAGATGACCGCTGTGGACGAACGTGGGATGACCAAGTACTTCCAGGAACTTGAGCCTCCCGAGGGCGTGAAAGTGGAGCTTCTCCGGGGGGTAATCGTGATGATGGCCAGCCCTGACATCGTGCACAACATGATTGTTGCCGATGTGCAGGACCAGATCCCACGGCAGCGCTGGTCTCGTCTGCAGACCCAGGACGTCGACATTCTCGACGAGGCGAGCGAGCCGGTGCCGGACCTGGTTGTGTTGCGGCGGGAGCTTGTGCCTGCATCAGGTCGCCTGCTGGCCTGCCAGTTGGTCACGATGGTCGTGGAGGTCGTCTCCAAGTCCAGCGTCCACCAGGACTACGTAACCAAGCGCTCGATCTACGCGGCGGGAAAGATCCCCCTCTACCTCGTCCTGGACCCGATCATGGCGCAGTGCGTCCTGCTGACGAAGCCCACCGGCCAGGGTGAGGAGGCCGACTACCTGACTCAGGAGATCGTGAAATTCGGCGACCGACTGCCGCTGGAGGCTCTGGGCGTCGATCTCGACACCAGCGCATTCGGGACGTTCACCGGAGTCAGGCCCCACCGCTACCCGTGACGAAGTCGATCAGCTCCTCCACCCGTCCCAGCAACTCCGGCTCCAGGTCCTTGTACGAGTTCACCCGCGCCAGGATCGCCTGCCACACCGCGCCCGTGTTCTCCGACGGCCACCCCAGCGCCCGGCACACCCCCGTCTTCCAGCCCTGACCGCGCGGCACCCGGGGCCAGCCCTCGATCCCCACCGACGACGGCTTCACCGCCTCCCAGATGTCGATGTACGGGTGGCCCACCACCAGCGCGTGCTCGCTCGTGACGGACTCCGCGATCCGCCACTCCTTCGAACCCGGCACCAGGTGGTCCACCAGGACGCCGAGCCGTGCGTCCGGGCCCGGGGCGAAGTCGGCGACGATCGACGGCAGGTCGTCCACGCCGCCCAGGTACTCCACGACCACGCCCTCGATGCGCAGGTCGTCGCCCCAGACCTTCTCGACCAGCTCGGCGTCGTGCCGCCCCTCGACGTAGATGCGCCCGGCGCGCGCCACCCGTGCCCGCGCGCCGGGGACGGCGACCGAACCGGACGCCGTACGGGAGGGGGCGGAGCGCGCCGGACCGGTGGAGGACGGGCGGACCAGCGTCACCACGCGGCCCTCCAGCAGGAAGCCGCGCGGTTCCATCGGGAACACCCGGTGCTTGCCGAAGCGGTCCTCCAGGGTCACCGTGCCCGCCTCGCAGCCGATCACGGCGCCGCAGAACCCGGTGCCGGGCTCCTCGACCACCAGGCCGGGATCGGCCGGTACCTCGGGGACGGGCTGCGGTTTCTTCCACGGAGGGGTCAGGTCGGCGGAGTACTGGCGCATTCTCCCGACGATACGAGGAACGCCCGCTCCGTGATCAGCGCGACACGCCGAACCGGGCGGCCAGCGCGTCCCGTTGGGCCCGGACGAAGGCCGCGTCCACCACCGCTCCGTGACCGGGTACGTACAGCGCGTCGGCACCGCCCAGCTCCAGCAGCCGGTCCAGGGCGGCCGGCCAGCGCGCCGGTACGGCGTCGGGGCCCGCCTGCGGCTCGCCGGACTCCTCGACCAGGTCGCCGCAGAAGACGACCGCCGGGGCGCCCGGCACCAGCACCGCGAGGTCGTGCCCGGTGTGGCCCGGGCCCACGTCGGCCAGCAGGACCCGCCGTCCACCGCCCAGGTCGAGCCCGCACTCGCCGCGGACCTCGTGCCGGACGGGGACGAGCGCGTCCGCCGCTTCCGCCGCCCGGCGCGCGTCCAGGCCCTCCGCCACCGCGTCCGCGCGCAGCGCCTCCCGCCCCCGTCCGCCCGGCGCGAACAGCGCGCCCGCGCCCGTGGCGCCGTACACCTCCGCGCCCTCGAACGCCGCGGCGCCGAAGACGTGGTCGAAGTGCGGGTGGGTCAGCGCGAGATGTGTCACACGGCGGCCGGCGAGCCGCCGCGCCCCCTCGCGCAGCCGGGCGCCCTCGTCGAGGCTCGACCCCGCGTCCACCATCAGCGCCGCGTCCGCGCCGAGCACCAGCCCCGCCGTGCAGTCCCATCCCGGCAGCCGGCACCGCCCCGCCCCGTCCGCCAGCCGCTCCCAGCCCCGCTCTTCCCAAGTCACCGTCACGGCGACGACGCTAACGGCATCGCCCCGGCCTTGCCGGGGGCGTACCCCACGGCCGTACACTGGGCCGGGGAAGTCTGGCACTCGCGAGCCATGAGTGCCAGGACAGACAGGCCGGAAACGGGCGGACGGACAGCTGGAGGTGCGCGCCGATGCTCAGTGAACGCAGGCTGAAGGTGCTGCGTGCCATCGTCCAGGACTACGTCGGCACCGAGGAGCCGGTCGGTTCCAAGGCCCTCACCGAGCGGCACAACCTCGGTGTCTCCCCGGCCACCGTGCGCAATGACATGGCGGCCCTGGAGGACGAGGGGTTCATCGCCCAGCCGCACACCAGCGCCGGGCGCATCCCGACCGACAAGGGCTACCGGCTCTTCGTCGACAAGCTGGCCGGCGTCAAGCCGATGACCGCGCCCGAGCGGCGTGCCATCCAGAACTTCCTGGAGGGCGCCGTCGACCTCGACGACGTGGTGGCCCGCACGGTGCGGCTGCTCGCGCAGCTCACCCGGCAGGTCGCGGTCGTGCAGTACCCGTCGCTGACCCGCTCGACCGTGCGGCACGTGGAGCTGCTCTCGCTCGCACCCGCGCGCCTGATGCTGGTGCTGATCACGGACACCGGCCGGGTCGAGCAGCGGATGGTGGACTGCCCGGCGCCGTTCGGCGAGGCTTCGCTGGCCGATCTGCGGGCGCGGCTCAACAGCCGGGTCGCGGGACGCCGTTTCACGGATGTGCCGGCTCTGGTGGAAGATCTGGCGGAGCCCTTCGAGGCCGAGGATCGCGGTACGGTCTCCACCGTGCTCTCCACTCTCCTGGAGACGCTGGTCGAGGAGAACGAGGAGCGGCTGATGATCGGCGGCACCGCCAATCTGACCCGCTTCGGGCACGACTTCCCCTTGGTGATCCGGCCGGTGCTGGAGGCGCTGGAGGAGCAGGTCGTGCTCCTCAAGCTGCTCGGCGAGGCGAAGGATCCGGGCGTGACCGTACGGATCGGTCATGAGAACGCCCACGAAGGACTCAACTCAACGTCCGTCGTGTCGGTCGGCTACGGTTCGGGCGGCGAGGCGGTTGCCAAGCTCGGCGTGGTCGGACCGACCCGCATGGACTACCCGGGAACGATGGGAGCGGTACGCGCAGTGGCACGGTACGTCGGACAGATCCTGGCGGAGTCGTAGGTGGCCACGGACTACTACGCCGTACTCGGCGTGCGCCGCGACGCTTCCCAGGACGAGATCAAGAAGGCGTTCCGGAGGCTCGCCCGCGAGCTGCACCCGGACGTCAACCCCGATCCGAAGACCCAGGAGCGGTTCAAGGAGATCAACGCCGCCTACGAGGTGTTGTCGGACCCGCAGAAGAAGCAGGTCTACGACCTCGGCGGCGACCCCCTCTCGCAGGCCGCCGGCGGTGGTGCGGGCGGCTTCGGCGCGGGCGGCTTCGGGAACTTCTCGGACATCATGGACGCGTTCTTCGGTACGGCGTCGCAGCGCGGGCCGCGCTCGCGCACCCGCCGCGGCCAGGACGCGATGATCCGCATCGAGGTGGAGCTGGACGAGGCCGCGTTCGGTACGACCAAGGACATCCAGGTCGACACCGCGGTCGTCTGCAACACCTGCAACGGCGAGGGTGCGGCGCCGGGCACGTCGGCGCAGACGTGTGACATGTGCCGCGGCCGCGGTGAGGTCTCGCAGGTCACCCGGTCCTTCCTGGGCCAGGTCATGACCTCGCGCCCCTGCCCGCAGTGCCAGGGCTTCGGCACCGTGGTCCCGACCCCGTGCCCGGAGTGCGCGGGCGACGGCCGGGTCCGCTCCCGGCGCACCCTGACCGTGAAGATCCCGGCCGGTGTCGACAACGGCACCCGGATCCAGCTCGCGGGCGAGGGCGAGGTCGGCCCCGGCGGCGGCCCCGCCGGCGACCTGTACGTCGAGATCCACGAGCTGCCGCACTCCACCTTCCAGCGCCGCGGCGACGACCTGCACTGCACGGTCACCATCCCGATGACGGCGGCGGCCCTCGGCACCAAGGTGCCGCTGGAGACCCTCGACGGCATGGAGGAGGTCGACATCCGCCCGGGCACCCAGTCCGGCCAGTCGATCCCGAAGCACGGCCGGGGCGTCACCCACCTGCGCGGCGGCGGCCGCGGCGACCTCATCGTCCACGTCGAGGTCACCACCCCGGGCAAGCTCGACCCCGAACAGGAACGCCTCCTGCGCGAGCTGGCCAAGCTCCGCGGCGAGGAACGCCCGACCGGGCAGTTCCAGCCCGGGCAGCAGGGGCTGTTCTCCCGGCTGAAGGACGCCTTCAACGGGCGCTGACGCGCAGCTCGGCGGGGCGGGTCGGCTGTGCCGATGCCGACGGAAGCCCGGATTCGGACTTGTGTGGAGGACGTGACAACATGCCGTCATGTCCTCCGCACTGACCGATCTCTTCCCCTACCCGATCGTGCAGGCGCCCATGGCGGGCGGCGTCTCCGTGCCACGGCTCGCGGCCGCGGTGTCCGAGGCGGGCGGGCTGGGCTTCCTGGCCGCCGGGTACAAGACCGCGGACGGGATGTACCAGGAGATCAAACAGCTGCGGGGGCTGACGAGCCGACCGTTCGGCGTCAACCTCTTCCTCCCGCAGCCGGAGACCCCCGGCGCGGCCACCGGCTCCGCCGGAGCGGCCGACGCCGTGCCCTTCAACGCCGCCGCCGTCGACGTCTACGCCCACCAGCTGGCCGGCGAGGCCGCCTGGTACGAGACGGAGCTGGGCGACCCCGACTGCGGCCGGGACGACGGCTACGACACCAAGCTCGCCGTGCTGCTGGACAACCCCGTACCGGTGGTGTCCTTCCACTTCGGCGTCCCGAGCCGCGAGGTCGTCGACTCCCTGCACCGCGTGGGCACCTTCGCCCTGGTCGGCGCGACCACCGCGGACGAGGCCCGGGCCGTCGAGCAGTCCGGCGCCGACGCGGTGATCGCCCAGGGTGTCGAGGCCGGCGGCCACCAGGGCACCCACCGGGACAACCCGGAGACCGGCGGCGCCGGCACCGGCCTGCTGTCGCTGGTCGCCCAGGTCCGGGAGGCGGTGAACCTGCCGATCGTCGCCGCCGGCGGCATCATGCGCGGCACCCAGATCGCCGCGGTCCTCGCGGCCGGCGCGAGCGCGGCCCAGCTCGGCACCGCGTTCCTCGCCACCCCGGAGTCCGGCGCCCACGACCTGCACAAGCAGGCGCTGACCAACCCGCTGTTCGTCCGCACCGAACTCACCCGGGCCTTCTCCGGCCGCCCCGCCCGCGCCCTGGTCAACCGCTTCCTGCGCGAGCACGGCCCCTACGCCCCGGCCGCCTACCCCGAGGTGCACCACCTCACCGCGCCGGTGCGCAGGGCGGCGGCGAAGGCGGGCGACGCGCAGGGGATGGCACTGTGGGCGGGACAGGGCCACCGGATGGCCCGGGAACTGCCCGCCGGACAGCTGGTGGAGGTGCTGGCGGCCGAACTCGCCGCCGCCGGGACAGCGTTGTCGGGCTATGCGGCGGGAGGCGGCGCACGATGACGGCACCGGTGTTCGTGGCCGACTCCCTGCGGCCGGAGGACCTGCCCGCGGGGGAGTACGTCCTCGGCGGCCCGGAGGGGCGGCACGCCGTCTCCGTGAAGCGCCTGCGGGCGGGCGAGGACGTCGTCCTCACCGACGGGAGGGGCCGCTGGGCCGAGGGCGTCGTGAAGTCCGCCGAGGGCAAGGACCGCCTGGTCGTCACCGTCGTCGGCGGCGTGCGCGAGGAGCCCGCCGAGCAGCCCCGGATCACCGTCGTCCAGGCCCTGCCCAAGGGCGATCGCGGTGAGCTGGCCGTCGAGACGATGACCGAGGTCGGGGTCGACGCCGTCGTGCCCTGGGCGGCGTCCCGGTGCATCACGCAGTGGAAGGGCGAGCGCGGCCTGAAGGCACTCGGCAAGTGGCGGGCGACGGCCCGCGAGGCGGGCAAGCAGTCCCGCCGGGTCCGCTTCCCCGAGGTCGCGGACGCGGCGACGAGCAAGCAGGTTGCCTCACTTCTGGCCGAGGCCGACTTCGCCGCCGTACTCCACGAGAGCGGCGAGGAACCCCTGTCCGGCGTCGAACTCCCCGCCACCGGCGACATCGTGCTCGTCGTCGGCCCCGAAGGGGGCGTGTCCCCCGAGGAGTTGGCGCTGTTCGCCGAGGCCGGTGCGGGGCCCTACCGGCTGGGTCGCAGCGTGCTGCGCACCTCCACCGCGGGCACCGCCGCGACCGCCGTGCTCCTGGCCCGCACCGGCCGCTGGTCCTGACCTGCCCGTCAGCGGTCGACGGCGGCGACCACGGCCGGGAACAGCTCCCAGCCGTCCACCTCCACCGGCCCGCCTCCGTGCCCGGGCAGCAGCCCGCGCCGCCCGGCCTCCTCGACCAGCGCCCGGACGACACCGGGTTCGCGCAGGTTGAGCAGGTGACCGCGGCCGTCGCCCACGCAGCCCTCGAACCAGTGGTCGCCCTCGGTGGTGTACCGGCCGGAGTCCGGGCCGCCCGGCCGGAAGACGAACCGCACCCGGACGCCGTCGCGGTACAGCGTCAGCGCGTCCCGCCAGACGCCGTCGCGGCCCCGTTTCTGCCGGTGGCTCCACAGCCAGGTGGTGTGTTCGTCCACCACGAGCTTGCGCTGCCTGCGGTCGTCGCCCATGGCGTCCACGGTAGTGAGGAGTGGCCGTATGCGCCCTACCGCCGCTCCCGGTGCGGTGGCAGGCTGCCCTCCATGGGGGCTTTGAGACGGATTTGGCGCACGGCTGCGGTGGTCGTCGGCTCGGCCGTCGCCGTCGGCGGTCTCGTCGCGTGCGAACCGGGCGGACTCAGCTCCGCGTCGGTGGCCTACACGACCGACCAGACCGTGACCCGTGAACTGGAGCGGCAGAAGGCGGAGGTGCGCTGGCTCACCTGCACCGCCTCCTTCGGCGACAAGGACGGCACCGCCTCGGCGACCGAGAACACCGTCGCCTCCGTCCACTGCGAGGGCAGGACGGACGCCGGCCAGGACATCACCGTCGACGGCGAGGTGACCCGGGTCGTCAACGGCGCCTGCGTGCGCGGGAACCTGACCGCGAAGGTGGACGGCAAGGAGTGGTTCCGGGTCAAGGGGCTGGGCGACTGCGACGCCACGAGCGCCCCGCCCGCGAACCGGCCCTCCCCCAACGGGCCCGGGCCCACCGTGACCGTCACCCGGACCATCTGGTGCCCGGACGACCCGCACTGCCGGCCGGTGGAGGGCAAGTAGCCCACCGCGGGCCGGTCACGGCGGCCGGTGGCCGGCGGCCGGGAAGTGATCCAAACCTCTGTCGGCGGGCGGCGCCCCTGCATAGGGTATGGGGGTGACTCAGCCCGCAGCGCCTGCCTACCTCCGCTTTCCGCACCCGCACGGCGAGTTGGTCGCCTTCACCGCCGAGGACGACGTGTGGCTCGCCCCGCTCGACGGCGGCCGGGCCTGGCGGGTCAGCGCCGACAACGTGCCGGTGAACCACCCGCGCATCTCGCCCGACGGCACCAAGGTCGCCTGGACCTCCACCCGGGACGGTGCCCCCGAGGTGCACGTCGCGCCCGTCGACGGCGGCCCCGCCAAGCGCCTCACCCACTGGGGCAGCATCAGGACCCAGGTACGCGGCTGGACCGCCGACGGCCGCGTCCTCGCCCTCAGCACCTACGGCCAGGCCAGCCTGCGCCGCAGCTGGGCCCGCGCCGTCCCGCTCGACGGCGGCCCGGCGGCCACCCTGCCGTACGGGCCCGTCGGCGACGTCGCCCAGGGCCCGCACACCGTGCTGCTGTCCGCGCCAATGGGCCGCGAGGCCGCCTGGTGGAAGCGCTACCGGGGCGGCACCGCGGGCAAGCTGTGGATCGACCGGGAGGACGACGGCGAGTTCGTCCGGCTGCACGACGGCCTCGACGGCAACATCGAGTACCCCTTCTGGGTCGGCGACCGGATCGCCTTCCTCTCCGACCACGAGGGCACCGGCGCCCTCTACTCCTCCCTCGCCGACGGCTCCGACCTGCGCCGGCACACGCCCGTCGACGGCTTCTACGCCCGCCACGCCGCGACCGACGGCACCCGCGTCGTCTACTCGTCCGCCGGTGAGCTGTGGACCCTGGACGACCTCGACGGCGCCGAGCCGCGCCGCCTGGACATCCGGCTCGGCGGTGCCCGGGTCGACCTCCAGCCGTACCCGGTCAACGCCGCCCGCTGGTTCGGCTCCGCGTCGCCCGACCACACCGCGCGCGGCAGTGCCGTCGCCGTACGCGGCGGCGTGCACTGGGTCACCCACCGCTCCGGACCGGCCCGCGCGCTCGCGGCCGCCCCAGGTGTGCGCAACCGGCTGCCGCGCACCTTCCGCGCCGAGGGCGAGGAGTGGGTGGTGTGGGTGACGGACGCCGAGGGCGACGACGCCCTGGAGTTCGCGCCCGCCACGGGGCTCGCCCCCGGCGCCACCGCACGGCGCCTGGCCGCCGGACAGCTCGGCCGGGTGCTGAACCTCGCCGTGGCCCCCGACGGCAGCCGCGTCGCCGTCGCCTCGCACGACGGACGGGTCCTGCTCGTCGAGCGCGAGAGCGGCGAGGTCCGCGAGGTCGACCGCAGCGAGGACGGCGACGCCTCCGGCCTGGTCTTCTCCCCCGACTCCGCCTGGCTCGCCTGGTCGCACCCGGGCCCGGAGCCGCTGCGCCAGCTCAAGCTCGCCAACACCACCGACCTGTCGGTGAGCGAGGCGACCCCGCTGCGCTTCAAGGACTACTCGCCGGCCTTCACCCTGGACGGCAAGCACCTCGCCTTCCTCTCCACCCGCTCCTTCGACCCGGTCTACGACGAGCACGTCTTCGACCTGGCCTTCGTCGAGGGCGCCCGGCCCTACCTGATCACGCTCGCCGCGACCACCCCCTCGCCCTTCGGGCCGCAGCGCCACGGCCGCCCCTTCGAGACCCCGGACCGCGAGGAGACCCCCGACAGCGAGGGCACCCCCACCACCCGGATCGACATCGAGGGCCTCGCCGACCGCATCGTGCCCTTCCCGGTCGAGGCCGCCCGCTACTCCCGGCTGCGCGCCGCCAAGGACGGCGTCCTGTGGCTGCGCCACCCGCTCACCGGTGTCCTCGGCGCCTCCCGCGCCACCCCGGAGGACCCCGACCCCAACACCGAGCTGGAGCGGTACGACCTGGCCCAGCAGCGGGTGGAGCACCTCGCGGGCGACGCCGACCACTTCGAGGTCAGCGGCGACGGCAAGCGGGTGCTGCTGTGGACCGACGGCCGGCTCAAGGTCGTGCCCAGCGACCGGCGGGCCTCCGGCGACGAGGACAGCGACACCAACATCACCGTCGACCTGGGCCGGGTCCGGCAGAGAGTCGAACCGGCCGCGGAGTGGCGCCAGATGTTCGACGAGACCGGCCGCATCATGCGGGACCACTTCTGGCGGGCCGACATGAACGGCGTCGACTGGGACGGCGTCCTGGACCGCTACCGGCCCGTCCTCGACCGCGTCGCCACCCACGACGACCTGGTCGACCTCCTGTGGGAGGTGCACGGCGAACTGGGCACCTCGCACGCCTACGTCACCCCCCGCGGCGGCCACGGCTCCGGCGCCCGCCAGGGCCTGCTCGGTGCCGACCTGTCCCGTCACGAGGACGGCACCTGGCGCATCGACCGCGTCCTGCCCTCGGAGACCTCTGACCCCGACGCCCGCTCCCCGCTCGCCGCGCCCGGTGTCGCGGTGCGCGCCGGGGACGCGATCGTCGCGGTCGCCGGGCAGGCGGTCGACCCGGTCACCGGACCCGGACCGCTGCTCGTCGGCACGGCCGGCAAGCCGGTCGAGCTGACCGTCTCCCCGTCCGGCGGCGGAGAGGTGCGGCACGCCGTCGTCGTCCCGCTCGCCGACGAGGAGCCGCTGCGCTACCACGCCTGGGTCGCCGACCGGCGCGCCTACGTCCACGAGAAGTCCGGCGGGCGGCTCGGCTACCTGCACGTCCCGGACATGCAGGCGCCCGGCTGGGCCCAGATCCACCGCGACCTGAGGGTCGAGGTGGCCAGGGAGGGCCTGGTCGTCGACGTCCGGGAGAACCGCGGCGGGCACACCTCCCAGCTGGTGGTGGAGAAGCTGGCCCGGCGCATCGTCGGCTGGGACCTGCCGCGCGGCATGCGGCCGACCAGCTATCCGCAGGACGCGCCCCGCGGGCCGGTCGTCGCCGTGGCCAACGAGTTCTCCGGCTCGGACGGCGACATCGTCAACGCCGCGATCAAGGCGCTGGGGATCGGTCCGGTCGTCGGCGTCCGCACCTGGGGCGGCGTCATCGGCATCGACAGCCGCTACCGGCTGGTCGACGGCACGCTGATCACGCAGCCGAAGTACGCGTTCTGGCTGGAGGGGTACGGCTGGGGTGTGGAGAACCACGGCGTCGATCCGGACGTGGAGGTGCCGCAGCGTCCGCAGGATCACGTGGCCGGCCGCGACCCCCAGCTGGACGAGGCGATCGCGCTGGCGCTGGCCGCACTGGAGGAAACCCCGGCGAAGACGCCGCCGGCGCTGCCCTGACGGCGGGTGGGGGGCGCTTGCCCGCGCCTGCCGGGTGCCTCCCGGGCCGTTCAGGCACCGGGGGAGGCACGACTGCCCGCAGGCCGGGCGGCGGCGGATACGATGCTCCCGAAAGATCACCGGTGTGAGGAGAGCCAATGACGGGCGAGCCACAGGACGACTGTCTGTTCTGCAAGATCGTCGCAGGGCAGATCCCCGCGACGATCGTCCGCGAGACCGAGACCACCGTCGCCTTCCGGGACATCAATCCCCAGGCCCCCACCCACGTCCTGGTGATCCCCAGGGCCCACCACAAGGACGCCGCCGCCCTGGCGGCCGAAGCCCCGCAGCTCGCCGCCGACGTCCTGCGCGAGACCCAGGCCGTCGCCGACGACGAGAAGCTGGACAGCTACCGCACCGTCTTCAACACCGGCAGCGGCGCCGGACAGACCGTCTGGCACGCGCACGCCCACGTGCTCGGCGGACGCGGCCTCGAATGGCCCCCCGGATAGCCGGACCGGAACCGCACGATGTCGGTACGTGAACTCGTCGTCCTCGGCACCGCCAGCCAGGTCCCGACCCGGCACCGCAACCACAACGGCTACCTGCTGCGCTGGGACGGCGAGGGCATCCTGTTCGACCCCGGCGAGGGCACCCAGCGCCAGATGCTGCGCGCCGGGGTCGCCGCCCACGACCTGAACCGGATCTGCGTCACGCACTTCCACGGCGACCACAGCCTCGGCCTCGCCGGGGTGATCCAGCGCATCAACCTGGACCGGGTCCCGCACGAGATCACCGCCCACTACCCGCGCTCCGGGCAGCGGTTCTTCGAGCGCCTGCGGTACGCCACCGCCTACCGCGAGACCGTCGCCCTCACCGAGGCCCCGGTCGACACGGACGGCGCCCTCGCGGTCACGCCCGCCTACACCCTGGACGCCCGCAAGCTGTCGCACCCCGTCGAGTCGTACGGCTACCGGCTCACCGAGCCCGACGGCCGCCGCATGCTGCCCGACCGCCTGGCCGCGCACGGGATCAAGGGCCCCGACGTGGGCCGCATCCAGCGTGACGGCTCGCTGGACGGCGTCGCGCTCGACGAGGTCAGCGAGGTCCGCCGGGGTCAGCGGTTCGCGTTCGTCATGGACACCCGGCTCTGCGAGGGCGTGCACGCGCTCGCCGAGGGCTCGGACCTGCTGGTGATCGAGTCCACCTTCCTCGACGAGGACGAGACCCTCGCCACCGACCACGGCCACCTCACCGCCGGCCAGGCCGCGCGGGTGGCCCGGGACGCGGGTGTACGGCACCTGGTCCTCACCCACTTCAGCCAGCGCTACTCCGATCCCGAGGAGTTCGAGCGCCAGGCGCGCGCGGCCGGTTACCAGGGCGAGCTGACCGTGGCCCGCGACCTCACCCGCGTACCGGTTCCGAAACGTCGGTGAAAGCGCCGTACGATGCTCTGATGCCCCTGCCCAAAGCTGAACTGCACCTCCACATCGAAGGCACCCTGGAACCCGAGCTGGCCTTCGCGCTGGCCGCCCGCAACGGCGTGTCCCTGCCGTACGCGGACGAGGACGCGCTGCGCGAGGCGTACCGATTCGAGGACCTCCAGTCCTTCCTGAACCTGTACTACGAACTGATGGCCGTCCTGCGCACCGAGCGCGACTTCGAGGACCTCGCCAACGCCTACCTCGCCCGCGCCGCCGCCCAGGGAGTCCGGCACGCCGAGATCTTCTTCGACCCGCAGGCCCACCTCGCCCGGGGCGTGGAGATGGGCACGGTCGTGGAGGGGCTGTGGCGGGCGCTCGGCAGCAGCCGGGAGAACCACGGCGTCTCCACCCGGCTGATCCTCTGCTTCCTGCGCGACGAGTCCGCCGAGTCGGCGATGGAGACGCTGGACGCCGCGGGGCCCTACCTCGACCGCATCACCGGCGTCGGCCTGGACTCCGCCGAGGTCGGCCACCCGCCGGTCAAGTTCCGCGAGGTGTACGAGGCCGCCGCGGCCCTCGGGCTGCGCCGGGTCGCGCACGCGGGCGAGGAGGGGCCGCCCGCGTACGTCGTCGAGGCCCTCGACGTCCTCGGCGTCGAGCGGATCGACCACGGGCTGCGCTCGGTGGAGGACCCGGCGCTGGTCGAGCGGCTGGTGCGCGAGCGCGTCCCGCTCACCCTGTGCCCGCTGTCCAACGTCCGGCTGCGCACGGTCGACACGCTCGCCGGCCATCCGCTGCCCGCGATGCTCGACGCCGGGCTGATGTGCACGGTCAACTCCGACGACCCGGCCTACTTCGGCGGCTACGCGGGCGACAACTTCGACGCCGTGCGCGAGGCCCTCGGCCTGACCGGGGAGCGGCTGCGGGAACTGGCCCGCAACTCCTTCCTCGCCTCCTTCCTGGAGGACGAGGAGGAACTGCGGGCGCGCTACCTCGCGGAGGTCGAGGCGTACGAGTTCCCGGCCGCGTAGCGTCCCCGCGCCGGGCTCAGCCCGTCCCGGGCCCCGGTGTGGCCGCCGCCTGCCGGGGTCCCGCCGTGTCGTAGGCGCCCTGGACGGCCATCGCCGGGGCCTGCACGTCGATCTCCACGACCGGCTGCTCCACGGCACCGACCTCGGGCACGGCACCGCTCGGCGTACCCGTGGCGGCGGCGACCAGCGCGGCCGGGGTGCCGCCGCGGCGGCGGATCGCGCCGGGCAGCAGCGGACGGCCCGCGGTGTGCAGCGCGACGGCGGTCATCGGCGCGGCGACCAGCAGCAGGCCGGCGGCCAGAACCATCCCCATGCCCGCGAAACCGGCCTGCGCCGACAGGACACTGCCGGCCAGCGGCCCGGCCGCCGTGCCCAGCGAGGACGCCGAGCCGACGAGCACCGCCCACCGGCCGCGCGGGTCGAGCGAGGCGGCGAGGCCGATCAGGTACGACAGCACGACCGGGTAGCAGGTGTTCCAGGCGATTTCCCCGGCCGCGAAGGTCGCCGGGGTCGTCGCCGAAGCGCTGACCGCGATGCAGCCCGCGATGAGCACCGTGCCGGCGCCGACGGGCATCGCCCGCCCGAGCCGCGGCCCGAGCGCGCCGGCCACCAGGATCCCGACCAGCCCCGCGCCCAGCGCGACGGCGAAGACGATCCCCAGGGTGGCGTCGCCCAGACCGGCCTGCGTCAGCCCGATCCGGCCGCTGACCCCCCACAGGGAGTTCTGGGCCAGGGACCAGCACAGCACCGTGACGGCGAGGACCAGCCCCGAACGGCGGTGGGGGAGCGGGGCGGTGGTGTCGGTGCCGGGCGCGGCCGGGGCGGCGGCCGTGCCGCCCGGCAGACCGGCGGTCAGCGGCCACACCGCCAGCGCGGTCAGGGCGATCGCGGCCAGCGGCAGACCGTGCGCCCGGCCCAGGTGGGGCACCGTCAGGTACACCGCGCCGGCCAGCGCCGACACACTCAGCAGGCCCAGTGTGGAGGCCCGGTGCGGATCGTGCTCGGCCGCGATCCGGGTCGCGGCGACCGTCGTGGCCGTCCCCGATCCGAAACCGCCCACGACCGCGCCGAGGACGACGGCCGGGACGACGGTGGTGAGCGCGGCGGCGCCGTAGCCGAGGACGGCCAGCGCGAGACCGGCCCGGGCCAGCGTGCGGGCGCCGACCCGCTGCACCCGGGAGGCCAGCAGGAAGCCCGCGGTCGCCGAACTCAGCAGCAGCGCGCTGCCGACGGCGCCCGCCTGCGTGGTGGACAGCGCGAGGCCGGTGTCGAGTCTGCCGACGGTGGTGGGCAGCAGATAGGGAGGCAGATACCCGGCCGTGAAAAGGGCGACGAGGGGCCAGGGGGTGGTGCGGGGGGCGAACACGGGCGTTCCCAGGGCATGCGAAAGGACGGTGGGAGGGGAGGGAGCGACGACCGTCGACCGAGAGGGGCGCGCGGGCAATTTGTATCAAGCGCGGGGAGCCGCGAAACAGGCGAGTGGCTGTGATCTGGATCACATAGGTGTTTGGGGGTCCCGAAGCCGGGTAGCAGCGAGCGCTAACGCCAGTGGACCGAGCCGCTCCCGGCCGGAACTGTCGCCTCCAGTTTGGCCCTGATCTCCCGCATCACCGCGACGATCCGCGCCTCGTGATCCGGCGTCAGCCGGGCCACCGGCACCGAGCAGCTGATCGCGTCCAGCGCCGGGACCTCGTAGCGCAGCGCGAAGCCGAAGCCGACGATGCCGGGCACGCCCTCCTCGCGGTCGACGGAGTAGCCGCGCTCCCTGGTCCGGGCGAGGTCGGCCGCCAGGGCCTCCCTGCCGGTGTGCGTGTTCGGGGTGAAGGCCTCGTACGGCCCCTCGGGCAGCTCGGTGTCCGGCCGCTCGGCCAGCAGCGCCTTGCCCAGCGCGCCCACGTGGGCGGGCAGCCGGCGGCCCACGCGGCTGATCGTGCGCAGGTATTCGTGCGACTCCCGGGTCGCCAGGTACGCCACGTCGTGCCCGTCCAGCCGCCCCAGGTGGATGGTCTCGCCCAGCGCCTCGGACGCCTCGTCGAGATACGGCCGCACCGCCCGCACCCGGGGGTCGGAGTCCAGGTAACTGGTGCCGGTGAGCAGGGCGTGGATGCCGATGCCGTAGAGCGAGCCGGTGACGTCGGTGCGGACCCAGCCGCGCGAGATCAGGGTCTGGAGCAGCGCGTACATCGAGCTGCGCGGCACGCCCAGCCCGTCCGCCAGCTCCTGGAGCCGGGCCGGGCGGTCCCCGCGGGCGGCCAGTACCTCCAGCAGTTCCACCGTGCGCGCCGCGGACTTCACCTCGCGGACGCCGCCTGTCGCGCCGCCCGCCGCGCCACCTGTCTCCGACATGCCGCCGATCGTAATCGGATGCCGCCGACCCATTGACGCTCCAGGGTCACCTCTCTAATCTCCATCTTCATACGTGGACGACATCTACATACGGAGACAGGAGACGGTCGAGATGACAAGTGTGGGCACGAGCGGGGACCCCGACACGGGCGCCGGCCCCCGGGCGGCCGTGGTCCGACGGCTGCGCGAGGGAATGGCCCGGAGCGTGCTGTCCTTCCCGCTGACCAGCTTCCGCGACGACGGTTCGCTCGACCCCGGCGGACACCGCGCCTACGTCGCCGAACGGCTCGCCACCGCCCCCGGCGCCGTCTTCCCCGCCTGCGGTACCGGCGAGTTCTTCTCCCTCGACGAGGACGAGTACCGCCAGGTCGTCACCATCACCGTCGAGGAGAGCGCGGGCCGGGTGCCGGTCGTCGCCGGGACCGGCTACGGCTGGGCGCAGGCCCTGCGGTTCGCCCGCATCGCCGAGGAGGCCGGGGCCGACGCCCTCCTCGTCATGCCGCACTACCTCACCGCCGCCCCGCAGGACGGCCTCGTCGCCCAGGTGGAGCGGATCGCCGCCGGCACCCGGCTCCCGCTCATCGTCTACCAGCGCGGCCAGGTCGCCTACACCGCCGAGTCCGTCCGCCGCCTCGCCCGGGTCCCCGGTGTGATCGGCCTCAAGGACGGGCACAGCGACCTCGACCGCCTCCAGCGCACGGTCCTCGCCGCCCCCGAGGACTTCCTCTTCTTCAACGGCGCCGCCACCGCCGAGGTCCAGGCCCGCGCCTACGCCGCCGTCGGCGTCCCCGCCTACTCCTCCGCCGTGCACGCCTTCGCCCCCGAGATCGCGAACGCCTTCCTCGCGGCCCTGCACGGCGGCGACACCGGCACGGTCGACAAGCTGCTGCGCGGCTTCTACGTCCCGCTCGTCGAACTGCGCGACCGCGTCCCCGGATACGCGGTGTCCCTGGTGAAGGCGGCGGCCCGGCTGCGCGGCTGCCCCGTCGGCCCCGTCCGCGCCCCCCTCACCGACCCGTCGCCCGCCGACCTCGCCGAACTCAAGACCCTGCTCACCACCGGACTCGACCTCGTAGGAGCCGCCCTGTGACCCGCGACCTGACCATCACGGCCGTCCACCTGACGCCGATCCTGGTCGCCGACCCGCCCCTGCTCAACACCCAGGGCGTGCACCAGCCGTACACCCCCCGTCTGATCGTCGAGGTGGAGACCGCCGACGGCGTCACCGGCGTCGGCGAGACCTACGGCGACCACAAGTACCTGGAACTGGCCCGACCGTTCGCCGACAAGCTGGTCGGCCGTCAGGTCTCGGACCTCAACGGCCTGTTCACCCTCGCCGACGAGGTCGCCGTCGACTCCTCCCGGGTCTCCGGGCAGGTGGACGTCGGCGGGCTGCGCGGCGTCCAGACCGCCGACAAGCTGCGCCTGTCCGTCCTCTCCGGTTTCGAGGTCGCCTGCCTCGACGCCCTCGGCAAGGCGCTCGGCCTGCCCGTGCACGCCCTGCTCGGCGGCAAGGTCCGCGACGCCGTGGAGTACAGCGCCTACCTCTTCTACAAGTGGGCCGGTCACCCCGAGGGCGTGGCCGCGGAGAAGGACGACTGGGGCGCCGCCCTCGACCCGGCCGGCGTGGTCGAGCAGGCCCGCCGCTTCACCGAGCGGTACGGCTTCACCTCCTTCAAGCTCAAGGGCGGCGTCTTCCCGCCCGAAGAGGAGATCGCCGCCGTCAAGGCGCTCGCCGAGGCGTTCCCCGGACACCCGCTGCGCCTGGACCCCAACGGCGCCTGGTCCGTGGAGACCTCGCTCAAGGTCGCGGCGGAGCTGGGGGACGTCCTGGAGTACCTGGAGGACCCCGCGCTCGGCACCCCGGCGATGGCCGAGGTCGCCGCGAGGGCCGGGGTGCCGCTCGCGACCAACATGTGCGTGACGACGTTCGCCGAGATCCAGGAGGCGTTCACCAAGGGCGCCGTACAGGTCGTGCTCTCCGACCACCACTACTGGGGCGGACTGCGCAACACGCAGCAACTGGCCGCCGTCTGCCGCACCTTCGGCGTCGGCGTCTCCATGCACTCCAACACCCACCTGGGCATCAGCCTCGCCGCCATGACCCACGTGGCGGCCACCGTGCCGAACCTGCACCACGCCTGCGACTCCCACTACCCCTGGCAGTCCGAGGACGTGCTGACGCGACGGCTCACCTTCGACGGCGGCAAGGTCGCCGTCACCGACGCCCCCGGCCTCGGCGTCGAACTCGACCGTGAGCGCCTGGCGTTCCTCCACCGGCGCTGGCTCGACGACGACGGCACGCTCCGCGACCGCGACGACGCGGCGGCGATGCGGGTCGCCGACCCGGGGTGGGTCACTCCGTCCGTCCCCCGTTGGTGAACCGCCCCCTCCCCCTTCCCCTGCCACGACCGGAGCCGCTCGTGTCCGCAGCAAGTCCCGAGGTGCATTCCCCCGCCGTACAGTCCGCCGTCCGCAAGATCTTCCGACGCGTGGTCCCCCTCTTCTTCGTCATGTTCGTGGCGAACTACATGGACCGCGTCAACCTGGGCTTCGCCCAGGACGAACTCCGCGCCGACGTCGGCCTGTCGGGCGCCGCGTTCGGACTCGGCGCCGGTGTCTTCTTCATCGCGTACGCCATCTTCGAGGTCCCCTCCAACGTGTTGATGGAGCGGTTCGGGCCCAAGGTCTGGCTCACTCGCATCATGATCAGCTGGGGTGTCGTCGCCACCGCGATGGCCTTCGTCAACAGCGTGGAGATGTTCTACGCCCTGCGTTTCCTGCTCGGCGTCGCCGAGGCGGGCTTCTTCCCGGCCGTCATCTACTACTTCAGCCGCTGGCTCCCCGACTCCCACCGGGGCCGGGCCACCTCGGTCTTCCTGATGGGTTCCGGCACCGCCACCGTCATCGTGGGCCCCGTCTCGGGAGCGCTGATGGAGATGCACGGGATCTGGGGACACGCGGGCTGGCAGTGGATGTTCTTCATCGAGGGCGTCTTCTCCGTCGTCCTCGGCTTCGTCGTCTACCGCTTCCTCGACTCGGGCGTCGAGCAGGCGACCTGGCTGACCGACGAGGAGAAGACCGGCCTCGTCGCGGCCATCGACGCCGAGCAGGAGGAACGGGACGCGCGGCGCGGCGGGAAGGCGGCCGAGGTCTCCCGCTGGAAGCTGCTCGCCGACCCCCAGATGCTGCTCTTCCTCTGGATCTACTTCGCCATCAACGTGGCCCTGTACGCGGTGACCTTCTGGCTGCCGTCGATCGTGGACGACATCGGCGGGGTGAGCGACTTCCAGGTGGGACTGCTGACCGCCGTACCGTGGCTGTGCGCGCTGGCCGCGCTGTTCGTCAGCGGCCGTGTCTCCGACCGCATCGGCAGGCGCCGGCCCGTGCTGGTGGTTCTGCTGCTGCTCGGCGGCTGCGGCACCCTGCTGGCCGTGTTCGTCTCGCCCTGGATCGGGCTCGGGGCGCTGTGCCTGGCCGCGATGGGCTTCAAACCGGCCTCCCCGGTCTTCTGGACCATCCCGCAGAGCTACCTCGACGCCCGCGCCGCCGCCCCCGGCATCGCGCTGATCAACTCCATCGGCAACCTCGGCGGGTTCGTCGCCCCCACCGCCTTCGGCATCATCGAGGACACGACCGGCTCGACCAAGGGCGGCCTGGTCGGTCTGACCGTCGTCGGCTTCCTGGCCGCGCTCAGCGTGCTGCTGGTGCGCGGCGGCGGACGCAACGACCGGGTCCGCACCTGGCCGGCCGGGGCGGCGGCGGCCCCGGCACCGGAGACCACCCCGGGCGCCGCCCGGACCGCGCACCCGGGGCCGGCCACGGCCTGACACCACGCGGCCGGCGCCACCGCACTGTCGGCGGCGTGGTGCACACTGGCGGGGTCCGCACCATGCCAGGGAGCGCACCGTGACAGCGTCCACCGTGTCCACCGACGGGCCCGACGTGACCGACGTGCCCGTCATGCCGGCCGACGAGAGAACGCACCGGCACGTCCCGCCCGAGGGATCGCACCGCCACCCCCAGGCCGATCCCCTCGCCGGCATGCGCACACCGCAGGACCCGCCCTGGGACGTGTATCTGACCGGCACCGTCTTCCTCGACGTGATCTTCACCGGGCTCGACTCCGCCCCGGTGCGCGGGACCGAGTCCTGGGCCCGGGGGATGGGGTCGAGCCCGGGCGGCATCGCCAACATGGCGACCGCGCTGGCCCGCCTCGGCCTGCGCACCTCGCTGGCCGCCGCGTTCGGCGACGACCACTACGGCGACTACTGCTGGGACGCCCTGTCCCGGGGCGAGGGCATCGACCTGACCCCCTCGCGCACCGTGCCCGGCTGGCACTCGCCCGTGACGGTCTCCATGGCGTACGAGGGGGAGCGCACGATGGTCTCGCACGGCCACGAGCCGCCGCCCGAGGAACCGTCCCCCGACTGCCCGCCCGGCGCCCGCGCCGCCGTCGCCTCCCTCGCACCCGGCGTCAGCGCCCCCTGGATCGCCCGGGCCGCGGCCCGCGGCACCCGCGTCTTCGCCGACGTCGGCTGGGACGACACCGGCGCCTGGGACCTGGCCGCGCTGCCCGACCTGGCGCACTGCGAGGCGTTCCTGCCCAACGCGGAGGAGGCCATGCGCTACACCGGCGCCACCTGCCCCCGCGCCGCCGCGCACGCCCTGACCGAGCACGTGCCGCTCGCCGTGGTCACCCTCGGCGCGGACGGCGCCTACGCGGTCGACCGGCGTACGGGGGAGAGCGCCGAGGTCCCGGCCATCGAGGTCGAGGCCCTGGACCCGACCGGCGCCGGGGACGTGTTCGTCGCCGGGTTCGTCACCGGCACCCTGGCCGGCTGGCCGCTCGCCGACCGCCTGGCCTTCGCCGGGCTGACCGCCGCCCTGTCCGTCCAGGAGTTCGGCGGCTCGCTGTCGGCGCCGGGCTGGTCCGAGATCGCCACCTGGTGGCGCGAGGTCCAGTCCCTGGAGGACCAGGACCCGGCGGCCCTGAGCCGCTACGCGTTCCTGGCCGGTCTGGTCCCGGACGACCTGGTCACACCCGCCCCGTGGCCCCTGCGCCGCGCGGTCCCCACCATCGGCTTCCGCCCCCCGACCGCCTGACGCTCCCCGGCGCGGTACCGCAGCGCGCTCGGAGCCCGGGTGCGCTCAGAACCCCAGCCGCCGCAGCTGCTTGGGGTCGCGCTGCCAGTCCTTGGCGACCTTCACGTGCAGGTCGAGGAAGACCGGAGTGCCGAGCAGCGCCTCGATCTGCTTGCGGGACTTGATGCCGACGTCCTTCAGGCGCTTGCCCTTGGGGCCGATGATGATGCCCTTCTGGCTGGGCCGCTCGATGTAGACGTTGGCGTGGATGTCCAGGAGCGGCTTGTCAGCGGGGCGGTCCTCGCGCGGAAGCATCTCCTCGACCACCACCGCGATGGAGTGCGGCAGCTCGTCGCGTACGCCCTCCAGCGCGGCCTCCCGGATCAGCTCGGCGACCATGACCTGCTCCGGCTCGTCGGTCAGGTCGCCCTCGGGATAGAGCGCCGGGCCCTCGGGCAGCAGCGGGGTCAGAAGGTCGGCCAGCAGGTCCACCTGCTGGTTCCCCGTGGCGGACACCGGGACGATCTCCGCCCAGGTGATCCCCAGCTCCTTGCCCAGCTGGTCGATCGCGATCAGCTGCTCGGCCAGCGTCTTGGAGTCCACCAGGTCGGTCTTGGTGACGATCGCGACCTTCGGGGTCTTCCTGATCCCGGCCAGCTCCTTGGCGATGAAGCGGTCCCCGGGGCCCAGCTTCTCGTTCGCCGGCAGGCAGAAACCGATCACGTCCACCTCGGCCCACGTGGTGCGCACCACGTCGTTCAGCCGCTCGCCCAGCAGCGTGCGCGGCTTGTGCAGCCCCGGGGTGTCCACCAGGATCAGCTGGGCGTCCGCACGGTGCACGATGCCCCGCACCGTGTGCCGGGTGGTCTGCGGGCGGTTGGAGGTGATCGCCACCTTCTGCCCGACCAGAGCGTTCGTGAGGGTGGACTTGCCCGCGTTGGGGCGGCCCACGAAGCAGGCGAAGCCGGCCCGGTGAACAGCCTCGGCCGGTTCTTCGGATGACTGGGTACGAACGCTCATGGCGCCCATTGTCCCTGATCCCCGGAGCCCCGCCGTACCACGGTCGCCCGCCGGGCCCGCGAGCGTCAGCCCGCGCTCACCGTGGCACGGACGGTGCCGTCGGGCGCGGCCACCAGGACCGGCGTCCCGGGCCCGCCCAGGTCCCGCACCGCCGCCCGGTCCTCCTCCGACGCCGACCCCGCCTCGGTCACCACGGTCGCCGCCTCCAGCGACTTCGCGCCGGACGCCACCGCCATCGCCACCGCCGTGCGCAGCGCGCTGAGCCGCAGGGAGTCCAGGGCGACCGTGCCGGCGACATAGGTGCGGCCGGTCTCGTCGCGTACGGCCGCGCCCTCGGGCACGCCGTTGCGGGCGCGGGCCGAGCGGGCCAGGGTGACGATCTTGCGGTCCTCGGGGTCGAGGTCGGGAGTCTCGGTCATGGGGTGAGCATACGGAGCCCCGCCGGGCACCCGCCCGCTCACCCCGCCACCGGGTACATCGCCCCGCGCCGGCCCTCCGGCGAGGCCAGCCACTCCAGCTTCGCCGCGGTGTTCGCCTCGTCCAGCGGCGTGTGCAGCACGATCGTCAGATCCGGCCGCGCCGGCACCTGGAGCGCCGTCGACTCCAGGCTCAGCAGGCCGACCAGTGGATGGTCCAGCTCCTTGCGGATCTGCCCCGCGTCCTCGATGTCCCGCTCCTCCCACAGCGCGGCGAACTCGGCACTGGCCTCCTTGAGGTCCGCCAGCACCTGCTGGAAACCCTCGTCGTCCGGATTGGCCGCGCAGGTCGCGCGGAACTGGGCGACGACCGTGCGCGCGTTGCGCTCCCAGTTGCGGGCGCGGGAGCGGTACAGCGGGTCGGTGAAGTAGTCGATGATGCAGTTCCACGTGGTCTCGGGCCGCATGCCCAGCACCATCGCCGCCGCGTCGTTGTACATCACGCAGTTGTAGTACCGGTCCATGATGTGCGCCGGATACGGCATCCACGTGTCGATCAGCCGCCGCAGCCCCTCGCACATGTCCCGCTTCGCCGGCTCCACCTCGGCGGCGGGCGGGTTCAGCCCCGCCAGCACGTACAGGTGGCGGCGCTCGGCGTTGCTGAGCCGCAGCACGCGGCCGACCGCGTCCAGGACCTGCGGGGAGACGGAGATGTCGCGGCCCTGCTCCAGCCACTGGTACCAGGACGCGCCCACCCCCGCGAGCACGGCCACCTCCTCGCGGCGCAGCCCCGGCGTCCGGCGCCGTGCCCCGCCGTCCGGCAGACCGACCTCGGCCGGGGACACCCGCGCCCGGCGGCTCATCAGGAACTCCCGCAGCTCACTGCGGCGCCGGTCCCGCCCGGCGGTCCCGGCCCTCACGATCACGTCCGGCACGTGCGTACTCCCCCCGTAGCCAACCTGCCTGTGCCTGGTGGTGCCACCACCAGAACAATCCACGTCTCCCCACAACTATTCCGGGGGCCCGAGGCTCATGTCCATGGCGATCGACACCACCCCGACTTCCACCCCGGCCCCCGTGGCGGAGCCGTCCGCTCCCCGGCTCTCGCCCCGCGACCGGCTCGTCCTGTTCGTGCTGTGCGCGGCCCAGTTCATGGTCGCGCTCGACTTCTCCGTCCTGAACGTCGCGCTGCCCGTGCTCGGCGCGGATCTCGGCATGAGCACCTCCGCCCTCCAGTGGGCGGTCACCGCGTTCGCGCTGCCGTCCGGCGGGTTCCTGCTGCTCTTCGGCCGCATGGGCGACCTCTACGGCCGCCGCCGGCTCTTCCTCGCCGGGCTGGCGCTCTTCGGCGCCGCCTCCGTGCTGGCCACCGTCGCCTGGGACCCGGCCTCCTTCCTCGCCGGACGGGCCCTCCAGGGCCTCGGCGCGGCGGCCATCGTCCCGACCGGCATGTCCCTGCTGACGACGACCTTCCCGGAGGGCCCCGCCCGCGACCGGGCCCTCGGCATCTCCGGCACGCTGCTCTCGCTCGGCTTCACCGTCGGCATGGTGGCCGGCGGCGTCCTGACCGACCTGCTGAGCTGGCGCTCCACGATGGGCCTGCTCGCCCTGTTCGCCCTGATCGTGCTGCCCCTGGCCCCGCGCCTGCTGCCCGAATCGCGGACCCCGCAGCGGCCCCGCCTGGACGTCCCAGGCGCGGTCACCGTCACCGGCGGCCTGCTCTTTCTGATCTACGCCCTGACCACGGCCGCCGAGCACGGCTTCGGCCGCAGCGACGTCCTGGTCGCCCTCGTCACGGGCCTGCTGTTCCTGGCCGCCTTCGTGGCCGTGGAGTCCCGCACCCCGGCGCCGCTGGTCTCGCTGCCGATGCTGCGCCGCCGCACGGTGGCCTGGGGCAACCTGGGCGGACTGGTCACCTTCTCGATGATGTCGACGGTCGTCTTCGTCCTCACCCTGTACCTCCAGGAGATCCTGCACCTGAGCGCCTTCGAGACCGGCCTGGTCTTCGGCGTGCAGGGGGTGCTCTCGGTGGTGGCCGGTTCCTGCGCCCCCCGCGTCATCGGCCGGTTCGGCGCCCGCCGCACCCTGGTCGGCGCGCTCGCCGGGCAGGGCCTGCTGGGGCTGCCGCTGCTGGCGACGGGGGAGGGGCGCTGGTCGGTGGTGCTCGCCACGGCCGCCGTGTCGCTCGCCAGCATGTGCCACCTGGGCGCGATCATCTCCTACGGCCTGACCGTCACCTCCGGCGTCCCCGACGAGGAGCAGGGCCTGGCGACCGGCCTGGTCACCTCGACCCAGCAGGTCGGCATCACCGTCGGCATCCCGCTCCTCGGCGTGCTGGCCACCACCGCCACGGACCTGCGCTCCGGCGTCCACACGGTGCTGGTCCTGGACGCGGCGATCGTGCTGGCGGCCGCCGTACTGATCGCGGTGGGGCTGAGGGTGGCCCGGGCGGGCTCAGGGACGGTCGAGGCGGAGCCGGTCGGCGCGCGGTAGCCCGGCGACGACCAGGTCGTACGAGTCCTCGACGAGCTCCCGGACGACCCGGTCCGGGAGCTCGCCGCCGGGTCCGCCGGCCACCGTCACCGTGTTCCAGTGCCGTTTGTTCATGTGCCAGCCCGGGACGACCAGGCCCGGGTGCTCGCGCCGCAGCCGGATCGCGTCGTCCGGGTCGCACTTGAGGTTGACGGTGAGCGGGCGCCCGTCCAGCGAGGTCAGCGCGAACATCTTCCCCAGCACCTTGAAGACGGAGGTCTCCGGGTTGAAGGGGAAGTCCTCCACCGCGGCGTTGAAGGACAGACACAGGTCGCGCAGCTCTGCGGGGGTCATTCCGGGACCGCCTCCTCGGCCGGCTTCGCCGCGGCGACCGGCTCCACCAGCACCGTCACGATCTTGTTCCGGCGGCCCGCGGCGGCCTCCGCCGTCAGCCGCAGCTCCCGGCCGTCGGGCAGCTCGACGATCGAGGAGGCACCGGCGATCGGGACGCGGCCCAGCGCCTTGGCGAGCAGACCGCCCACCGTCTCCACGTCCTCGTCGTCGAACTCCTCCAGGCCGTACAGCTCGCCCAGGTCGCCGATGTCCAGGCGCGCGGTGACCCGGAAACGGTCGCCGCCCAGCTCCTCGACCGGCGGCAGCTCCCGGTCGTACTCGTCGGTGATCTCGCCGACGATCTCCTCCAGGATGTCCTCGATGGTGACGATGCCGGCCGTGCCGCCGTACTCGTCGATGACGACGGCGACGTGGTTGCGTTCCTTCTGCATCTCGCGCAGCAGGTCACCGGCGTTCTTGGTGTCCGGCACGAAGGACGCGGGGCGCATCGCGGTGGAGACGAGGTCGCTCTCCGCGTCCCGGCTGATGTGCGTCCTGCGCACCAGGTCCTTCAGGTACACGATGCCGACGATGTCGTCCTCGCTGTCGCCGGTCACCGGTATCCGGGAGAAACCGGAGCGCAGCGCGAGGGTGAGGGCCTGCCGGATGGTCTTGTAGCGCTCGATGACGACGAGGTCGGTGCGCGGCACCATGACCTCCCGCACCAGCGTGTCGCCCAGCTCGAACACCGAGTGCACCATGCGGCGCTCCTCGGCCTCGATCAGGGACTCCTTCTCGGCGTAGTCCACCAGCGCCCGCAGCTCCGCCTCCGAGGCGAACGGGCCCCGGCGGAAGCCCTTGCCGGGGGTGAGCGCGTTGCCGATGAGGATGAGCAGCGACGGGATCGGGCCCATGATCCGGGCCAGCGGCAGCAGCACGTACGCCGCCGCGGTCGCCGTGTTCAGCGGGTGCTGGCGCCCGATGGTGCGCGGGGACACCCCGACGGCGACGTAGGAGAGCAGCACCATCACCGCGATGGCGACGACCAGCGCCTCGCCGGTGCCGTCGAACTGTCGCAGGCAGGCGTACGTGACCAGCGCGGCGGCCGCCATCTCGCAGGCGACGCGGACCAGCAGCGCCACGTTGAGGTAGCGCGTCGGGTCGGCGGCGACCTGGGCGAGCTTCTCGCCGCCCCGGCGCCCGGACCGGACCGCCTCCTCTGCACGGAAGCTGGAGACCCTCGCGAGGCCCGCCTCCGCGCACGCGGCCAGCCAGGCGACCACCACCAGGGCGACGGCGCCGGCGACGAGCGGGAGGCTCATGAGACCGTCGGGGCCGGGGACGGGCCGGTCAGGCCCCTCTCCGCACGCCAGCCGTCCACGATCGCGGCCTGCAGACCGAACATCTCGGCCTTCTCGTCCGGCTCCTCGTGGTCGTACCCGAGCAGGTGCAGCACCCCGTGGACGGTCAGGAGCTGGAGTTCCTCGTCCATGGAGTGCTGCGTCGGCGCCTCGGTGCCCTGCTTGGCGGCGACCTCCGGGCAGAGCACGATGTCGCCGAGCAGCCCCTGCGGCGGCTCGTCCTCGTCCTTGGACGGCGGGCGCAGCTCGTCCATCGGGAAGGACATCACGTCGGTGGGACCCGGCAGGTCCATCCACTGGATGTGCAGCTGCTCCATGGCGCCGGCGTCCACGACGATCACCGAGAGCTCGGAGAGCGGGTGGATGCGCATCCGCGCGAGCGCGTAGCGGGCGATGTCGAGGATCGCCTGCTCGTCGACCTCGGTTCCGGACTCGTTGTTGACGTCGATCGACATGGTCGTGCTGGTCTACTTCCCCTTGGCCTTGGCACCGTTTCTCGGTGTCCGGCCGCCGTTGTGGCCGCCGTTCTCGGTGCCGTTCCTGCTGTCGTACTGCTCGTAGGCGTCGACGATACGGCCCACCAGCTTGTGCCGGACGACGTCGTGCGACGTGAGCCGGGAGAAGTGGACGTCCTCGACGCCCTCCAGGATCTCCTGGACCTGCCGCAGACCCGACTTCGTGCCGCCCGGCAGGTCGACCTGGGTCACGTCACCCGTGATCACGATCTTCGAGTCGAAGCCGAGCCGGGTGAGGAACATCTTCATCTGCTCGGGGCTGGTGTTCTGGGCCTCGTCCAGGATGATGAAGGCGTCGTTCAGCGTGCGGCCGCGCATGTAGGCCAGCGGCGCGACCTCGATCGTGCCCGCCGCCATCAGCCGCGGGATCGAGTCGGGGTCGAGCATGTCGTGCAGCGCGTCGTACAGCGGGCGCAGATACGGGTCGATCTTCTCGTACAGCGTGCCCGGCAGGAAGCCCAGCCGCTCGCCGGCCTCGACCGCCGGGCGGGTCAGGATGATGCGGTTGACCTGCTTGGACTGCAGGGCCTGCACCGCCTTGGCCATCGCCAGGTAGGTCTTGCCGGTGCCCGCCGGGCCGATGCCGAAGACGATGGTGTGCTTGTCGATGGCGTCGACGTAGCGCTTCTGGTTCAGCGTCTTGGGGCGGATCGTGCGGCCGCGCGAGGACAGGATGTTCTGCGTGAGCACCTCGGCCGGGGTCTCCTGGCCGTCGCTCTCCCCGTTCTCGCTCGCCTTGAGCATGGCGATCGAGCGTTCCACTGCGTCCTCCGTCATCGGCTGCCCGGTGCGCAGCACCAGCATCATCTCGTCGAACACGCGCTGTACCAGGGCGACCTCGTGGGTGTCGCCGACGGCGCTGATCTCATTGCCCCGGACGTGGATGTCGGCCGCCGGGAAGGCCTTCTCGATCACGCGCAGGAGGGAGTCTCCGGAGCCCAGTACGGTCACCATGGGGTGCTGGGCGGGGACGCTGATCTGTGCTCTCGCCTGCCCCGGTGCGGGGGCGTGGCCTGAGGGTGTCTGAGTCATGGGCCGGCGCTCTAGGCCTGCTCGTCCTCCTCTGCGGCGTGCGCCGCGTGACGGGTGTGTCTGCTGACTCCAGCGTACGACTCCCCGCCGACAGCACCGAGGGGTTTATCCGACCGGTACCCGCCGCTGCCCGGAGATCAGATCCCGGAACCAGCCGTACGACGCCTTGGGCGTGCGCGCCAGCGTCGTGAAGTCCACGTGGACCAGTCCGAAGCGGCGGGCGTACCCCTCGGCCCACTCGAAATTGTCCAGGAGCGACCACACGAAGTAACCGCGCACGTCCACGCCCGCCTCGATGGCCCGGTGCAGGGCGCGCACGTGCCCGTCGAGGTAGGTGATCCGGTCCCGGTCGTCGAGACCCTCGTAGGAGCAGCCGTTCTCCGTGATCACGACCGGCGGGAGCCGGTCGCCGTAGCGGTCGCGGAAGCCGGTGAGCAGCTCCGTCAGCCCCTCCGGGACCACGGGCCAGCCGAAGTCCGTCAGCGGCCTGCCCTCGATCCCGCGCACCGAGAAGGGCAGTTCCGCCGGGAGCGTCACCCCGCCGAACTCGATCTCCGCGCCCTGCGGGGCACCCACCCGGGTCGGCGCGTAGTAGTTCATCCCGTACCAGTCCAGCGGCTCGGCGATGATCTCCAGGTCGGCGGCGACGGCTTCCGGCGAGCCGGGCATCAGCTCCCCGACGCCCTCCGGGTACCGCCCGGTGAGGACCGGGTCGGCGAACAGGCGGTTCAGCAGGAGGTCGTAGAAGTCCGCCGCCTCCCGGTCGGCCGGGTCGTCGGAGGCGGACCAGGCCGGCCCGTGCGAGTTGGCGATCCCGACGTCCGTGGCGCCGGACGCGCGCAGGGCCCGTACGGCCAGGCCGTGGGCGAGCAGCTGGTGGTGGGCGGCCGGCAGGGCGTCGAACAGCAGCTTGCGGCCGGGCGCGTGGACGCCCAGGGCGTGGCCGAGCAGGGTGTGCTCGGCGGGCTCGTTCAGGGTGATCCACTTGCCGACCCGGTCGCCGAGGCGCCCCGCGACGAGGGACACGTACTCGGCGAACCGGGCGGCCGTGTCCCGCTCCAGCCAGTCCAGGCCCGCCGGCAGGTCCCAGTGGAAGAGCGTCGGGACCGGGCGCACGCCCGCCGCGCACAGCTCGTCCACCAGGCGGTCGTAGAAGTCCAGGCCGCCGGGGGAGTCCACCCGGGGCCAGGAGACCGAGAAGCGGTACGCGTCCACGCCGAGGCCCGCGAGCAGGGCGACGTCCTCGCGGTAGCGGTGGTAGTGGTCGCAGGCCACCGCCGCCGTCGAGCCGTCCTTCACCCGGCCGGGCTCCGCCGTGAAGGCGTCCCACACGGACGGTCCCCGCAGCTCGGCCGCGCCCTCGATCTGGTGCGCGGACGTGGACACGCCCCACAGGAAGCCGTCCGGGAACCGCGGCATCGCGTCAGTGGCCATGCGCGGATCATCCGTACCCCGGGTAAGGGAAGTCAACGCCCGCGCGCACGTGCGGTGTTACGCCCCCTCCTTCAGCACCCGGGAGATCAGCGCGCGCTGCTCGTCCGTCAGCCGCGGATCGGCCGCGTACACCGTCCTCCCGTCCACGGTGAGCTGGTAGCTGAACCCGTCCGGCACCCCGACCGGCGGGGTGCTCCGGCCGCCGGCGACCGCCCGCTCGGCCAGGGCGTGCCACTCGTCCGCGTCGGGGCGTCCCGCGGTCTCGACCTCCGCGTGGCGTTCGATGCCCGCGAAGCCTCCTGTGCGCCTCACCTGAATCCGCATGGACCCGTGTCTAGTACGGAACTACAGCGTCCGCACCCCCACCTGCTCCCAGGCCTTGCGCACCGCCTCCAGCTCGTCCGCGTCGCCGTAGCGCTCCCGGGCGGCCTTCAGCGTCAGCGTCGCGAAGTCCGTGAACAAGGCGTCCTCGGCCAGCTCGCCGCCGGTCAGCACGTCGTACCAGATCTGCCCGGCCCGCTCCCAGGCATGTCCGCCGAGCGCGGTGGCGAGCAGGTAGAAGGCGTGGTTGGGAATGCCGGAGTTGATGTGCACGCCGCCGTTGTCGCGGCCGGTGCGCACGAAGCCGTCCATCGTCGCGGGCTGCGGGTCCTTGCCGAGCACGTCGTCGTCGTAGGCCGTGCCGGGTGCCTTCATGGAGCGCAGCGCCTCGCCCGTCACGCGCGGGGCGAGCAGCCCGGCGCCGATCAGCCAGTCGGCCTCGGCGGCGGTCTGGCCCTGCGCGTACTGCTTGACGAGGGAGCCGAAGACGTCGGACACCGACTCGTTGAGGGCGCCGGGCTGGCCGTAGTAGGTCAGGTTGGCGGTGTACTGGGTGACGCCGTGGGTCAGCTCGTGGCCGATCACGTCGAGGGCGACGGTGAAGTCGAGGAAGATCTCCCCGTCCCCGTCGCCGAAGACCATCTGCTCGCCGTTCCAGAACGCGTTGTTGTACTCGCGGTCGTAGTGCACGGTCGCGGTCAGGGGCAGGCCGGCGCCGTCGACGGAGCTGCGCCGGTACGCCTTGAGGAAGTGCTCGAAGGTGGCGCCCAGGCCCGCGTAGGCGCGGTTCACGGTGGCGTCCTGGCCGGGCTCCTCGCCCTCGCCGCGCACCTTGCGGCCGGGCAGGTCGGTGCCGTGCCGGGCGTCGTAGACCGTGCGGTGCGGCTGCTCGGCGTCGGCGCCGGCGGGCGGGGCCACGGCGGCGGCGCCGATGACCGTGGTCAGGCCGCGGCGGGTGCGTTCGGCGGCGTCGCGCTGGAGGGTGCGGCGGGCGGGCCCGGCCACCACCGGGTCCTCGTTCCGGGCGAGCCGGTCGAGGACGTGGGGCGGCACGATGGTGCAGAAGACGGGCTGGAAGCCCCCGTATGTCGTCATGTCCGGCACTTTCGCACTGTGTGATCGGGCTGTCACCCCTCGCAACCACGATTGGTGCAAAGCGGGGCCAGGGTGTCCCCGTGGCTCCGCCGGGAGTGGTATACGGCACTTTTTGTCCCGGTTCTCCCCTCGGTCCCGCATACTGATACGGACCCGCGTGACCCGCGTGACTCGGCTAAGGTGCTGGGCATCATGCGATTCGGGCTGCTTCTCCTTAGCTGCCGCGGCGAGGGCCTGTAGAGGCCGACTCCCTCCCCGCGGAGCTTGGTGGTGCCGTCGGCCGTCCTTCCGGACACGCGGACGTCGCGGACACCGCCAAGACCGCGGACATCACGAGGAGCCCACGCCATCATGGCCAACCGCCAGCAGCCCAGCCCCATGCCGACCGCCAAGTACCGAGGCTACGAACAGGTCGACATCGCCGACCGCACCTGGCCGGACCAGCGGATCACCACCGCCCCCCGCTGGCTCTCCACCGACCTGCGCGACGGCAACCAGGCCCTGATCGACCCCATGTCGCCGGTCCGCAAGCGCGCCATGTTCGACCTGCTGGTCAAGATGGGCTACAAGGAGATCGAGGTCGGCTTCCCGGCCTCCGGCCAGACCGACTTCGACTTCGTACGGTCCATCATCGAGGACCCGGACGCCATCCCGGACGACGTCACCATCTCCGTACTGACCCAGGCCCGCGAGGACCTGATCGAGCGCACGGTGGAGTCCCTGAAGGGTGCCAGGCGGGCCACCGTCCACCTGTACAACGCGACCGCCCCGGTCTTCCGCCGGGTCGTCTTCCGCGGCTCCCGCGACGACATCAAGCAGATCGCGGTCGACGGCACCCGCCTGGTCATGGAGTACGCCGAGAAACTGCTGGGCCCGGAGACGGAGTTCGGCTACCAGTACTCGCCGGAGATCTTCACCGACACCGAGCTGGACTTCGCGCTGGAGGTCTGCGAGGCGGTGATGGACACCTACCAGCCCGGTCCCGGCCGCGAGATCATCCTCAACCTGCCCGCCACGGTGGAGCGTTCCACGCCGTCCACGCACGCCGACCGCTTCGAGTGGATGGGCCGCAACCTGTCCCGCCGCGAGCACGTCTGCCTGTCCGTCCACCCGCACAACGACCGCGGCACGGCGGTGGCTGCGGCCGAACTGGCGCTGATGGCCGGCGCCGACCGCATCGAGGGCTGCCTGTTCGGGCAGGGCGAGCGCACCGGCAACGTCGACCTGGTCACCCTGGGCATGAACCTGTTCTCCCAGGGCGTCGACCCGCAGATCGACTTCTCCGACATCGACGAGATCCGTCGCACGTGGGAGTACTGCAACCAGATGGAGGTCCACCCGCGCCACCCGTACGTGGGCGACCTGGTCTACACGTCCTTCTCCGGCTCCCACCAGGACGCCATCAAGAAGGGCTTCGACGCCATGGAGGCCGACGCGAAGGCCAAGGGCGTCACCGTCGACGACATCGAGTGGGCGGTCCCCTACCTGCCGATCGACCCCAAGGACGTCGGCCGCTCCTACGAGGCGGTCATCCGGGTCAACTCGCAGTCGGGCAAGGGCGGCATCGCCTACGTCCTGAAGAACGACCACAGCCTGGACCTGCCGCGCCGGATGCAGATCGAGTTCTCCAAGCTCATCCAGGCCAAGACCGACGCCGAGGGCGGCGAGATCACGCCGACGGCGATCTGGGAGGTCTTCCAGGACGAGTACCTGCCCAACCCGGACAACCCCTGGGGCCGCATCCAGGTGGCCAACGGGCAGACCACGACCGACCGCGACGGCGTCGACACCCTCACCGTCGAGGCCACGGTCGACGGCACCGAGACCACCCTGGTCGGCACCGGCAACGGCCCGATCTCGGCGTTCTTCCACGCGCTGCAGGGCGTCGGCATCGACGTACGGCTGCTGGACTACCAGGAGCACACGATGAGCGAGGGCGCCTCCGCGCAGGCCGCCTCCTACATCGAGTGCGCCATCGGCGACAAGGTGCTGTGGGGCATCGGAATCGACGCGAACACCACGCGCGCCTCGCTGAAGGCCATCGTCTCCGCCGTCAACCGCGCGGCCCGCTGACCAGCCGAATCAGCGGTTTGAGGTCCCGTCCGCCGGAAACCGGTGGGCGGGACCCCGTCATATACCGGCCATATATCTGTGATGGTCACGGAAAGGTCTCGTCCTGGGTACTGACTCCACGTCGGTGATGTGGCTAACATCACGCCAGCGCGACGATGCTGTCGCGCCGTTACGGAGGTGCGACGTGCTGCCTGGACGGGAACGAACCAGCCGAGCTGTCCGGCTGCCACGCATCCTGGGCACCCGCACCGCGTGGACGCCCGTCGGCGACGGCGAGTTCTTCTGCCCCGGCTGCGGCGGCGACCGCAACTACACGCGGCTCACCGGCCGCCGCCGGTTCACCCTGCTCGGCGTGCCCGTGCTGCCCCGCGGCGAGTCCGCGCCCACCGTGGAGTGCGCGGCCTGCCGCCGCCACTACGGCACCGACGTCCTCGACCACCCGACCACCACCCGCTTCTCCGCGATGCTCCGCGACGCCGTCCACACCGTCGCCCTCGCGGTCCTCACCGCGGGCGGCACCTGCTCCCGCACCTCGCTGGAGACCGCGACCGTCGCGGTGCGCGCGGCCGGCTTCGAGGACTGCACCGAGGACCAGCTGAACGCGCTCGTCGAGGCGCTGGAGGCGGACACCGGGCGGGTCCGGGGCGAGCCGTGCGTGCCGGGCCTGGCGATAGAACTGCACGAGGCGCTCGACCCGCTGGCACCGCACCTCGCGGCCGTCGGCCGCGAGTCGATCCTGCTCCAGGGTGCCCGCATCGCCCTGGCCGACGGCCCCTACACCCCCGCCGAACGCGACGCGCTGGCCACCGTCGGCGCGGCCCTGACCATCTGCTCCGACGACGTGGCCCGCCTCCTGGAGTCGGCGGGCACGCCCTCCTAGAGCGGATCAAGGACCCCCGGGGAGGTCCAGCCGCATGATCTGGCGGTGCATGCCCGGGCCGAAGTAGTCCGGACGCAGGCCGCCGTCGGGTTCCTCGGGGCGGAAGCCCAGGGAGCGGTAGAGGAAGATGGCGGCGAGGTTGGCGGGTTCCACGGTGAGGCGGACCACCTGTATGCCGTCGCGGCGCAACCGGCTCAGGACCTCCCGCATCAGCTCCCGGCCCAGCCCGTGGCGGCGCCGGTCCTGGGTCACGCACAGCCCGAGTACCCAGCTGTCCGCGCCGAGCGTCCGGGTGGCGGCCAGCACGTAGCCGCGCAGCCGGCCCGTGCCGTCGTCGAGGACCAGGAAGTGCTCCTCGTACATGTCGAAGAGTTGGCGCAGCAGGAAGCCGGGATAGGCGAAGTCCTGGAAGACCTCCTCGTCCAGCCGCCGCAGCTCCGGCAGGTCCGACTCCCGTGCCGTGCGCAGGTCCAGTGACAGGTCGTCCGGTGGCAGGCCGGGGCGGGTGAGCCGGTCGTGGTGGTCGAGGGAACGTTCCAGCGGTTCGGCGGTCATGCAACCCCCTGGTCAGACTGCGTCAACTCGTGGACACCCGCCCCGCTCACGATCGAGTGACGGACTCATGTGGCGGCCGGTGTCGGCTTCTGGCTAGAGTGAGCGTCCAACTTCCCTCATGCAAGGGCGAGTTCGGGTGTGCGACCATGCGCCCGACGTGCGCCGGGCGGATGAGGATGGCGTATTCACCCACTGTTTCGTAGTGGCCGGGTCACTTACCGTGAACGGTAGTGGGGGTTTGTCCGAATTCGAATGGAACGTGGCAGGGTGACTATGGATCGCAACGCCGACGCGCCTTGGTCGAAGTTCGATCCAGAGGTGTACGTCGACAACAACTACCGGACGCCGCTCGAAGTCGACCTGCTGATCGTCCGGTTGATGCGCGACTACTTCACCCGCTGCTTCGAGGGAACCCCTCCGCGCTCGGTGCGCGGCATCGACGTCGGCGCAGGCGCGAACCTGTACCCCGCCCTGTCCATGCTGCCCTGGTGCGAGAAGTTGCTCCTGCTGGAGTACGCGCGTCCGAACGTCGAATACCTGGAGAAGCAGATCTCCCCGGCCGGTTACGACATCGCCTGGGACCCCTTCTGGGACGTGCTGCGCGAGGCCCCGGCCTACGCCGCCGTGGAGCCCAGGCCACGGGTCGGCGAGGTCGTCCGCGTGGAGCGGGGCAACCTGTTCGACCTGGAGGGCGGGGACCGGCGCTGGTCGCTGGGGACCATGTTCTTCGTCGCCGACTCCATGTCCGAGGCGCCCGAGGAGTTCCACCGGGGCGTGCGCTGCTTCATGAGCGCGCTCGGCGAGGGGGCGCCGTTCGCCGCCGCCTTCATGAAGGAGTCCGTCGGCTACCGCGTCGGCGCACACGACTACCCGGCCTACCGGGTGAACGAGGAAACGGTCGCACTGAGCCTGGAGCCGTTCACCGGGGAGCTGGAGATCCACGATCTGCACCACTCGGTGCGGCCGGGGCACGAGGGAATGCTCCTCGCCCTGGGACGGCGCAATTCGGCGATTGCCGCCCCGTAGGAACGGGGACATGCTCAACGGGGACCATCGCAACGGGGACATGCCGAACACAGGGCAACGAGGTCTGTACGAGGGGTGCGGGGATGCAGATCAAGCCACGCCAGCACCTGCTGGACATCTGGCAGGCCATGGCCCGTCATTCGTTCGACGACGGCAAGCTCGTCCGGGGGGACACCGACGGAATGAGCAGCGTCGCGGACGCCGAGCGCCTGCTCTGCCTGCTGTATCCGGCCACCGAGGTCCCCGCCTTCCGTCTCGACCAGCCGGACACCACCGAACGTGACGTCCTGCGCGCCCTCGAACGGGTCGGCAGCCGGCTGGAGATCCCGCCCAACCTGATCGCCGCGCTGACCCAGTTCATGCGCACCCACACCGGCACCGACGACAGCCCCACCTTCTCCGGCGGCCACTACTTCCGCCCCTCCGAGCCCGGCGGCACGGTCAGCCACGAACAGCGCCAGCTGGGCGTGGTCGACTCCTACTCCATGTCCGTCACGCTCTGCCTGGCCACCCTCGGCTTCCTCAAGGTCTACGAGGGCACCACCACCCGGCCCGAGGTCCTCAAGGCCATCGCCGAACTGCGGGAGGCCACCAACGCCCGGCTGACCTCCGCGATGGTCAGCCTGCTGCGGTCCTTCTCCGTGAACGTCTTCGACGCCGAGTCGGAGCAGGGCAAGCGCCTGATCCAGGTCATCGGCCAGGGCGGACAGTCCGACCGGATCGTCCTCCAGCAGTTCTCCCGCCGGTTACGCCCGCTGCGCGCCACCATCATCGAGAGCCTGTCGCGGGGCATCCAGGTCGACGAGGGCATCCGCGACGAGAGCCAGCTCTTCGAGTGCGGCTGGGCCTGGGGCATCGTCAAGGACGCCCCGAAGATCACCGACCTGACCGTGGACGTCCCCGGCCAGCCCGACGGCATCGCCGACCGGCTGCCCTACGTGTACTTCACCGTCGTCGCCCTCGACGGCATCCAGGACCTGTTCTCCGACCGCACCCTCACCCTCGGCCTGCTCGACGAGGACCAGCAGAAACTCGCCGAGATGCTCCGCCTGCGCTGGGAGCTGAGCCAGCAGTACTGGTCCGCGATCGCCCGCTTCGGCGGCGAGCGCTGGCCCCTGGAGGACCTGCCCTGGCAGACCACCGGCCTGCGCCTGGAGTCCGAGTACTTCTCCCTGACCGTCGCGGCCATCCTGGTCCACGACCTGGTCCGCCGGAAGGCGACCGACGACGACCTCACCCGCACCGTCGCCATCATGGAGCGCCTCGCCGACCGGGGCCGGGTCACCAGCCGCATGACCAAGAACGACCCGACCCTCCTGCTGCACACCCCCGGCGTCACCATGCCGCTCGCCGGGTCCGAGCGCGCCGGCGGCCAACTCCTGTGGCGGATGACCGACTTCTCCGCCCAGCTCCTCAAGCGGATCATCCAGCTCGCCGAACTCTCCAGGAACATCGGCGCCCAGGACCGACTGCTCCGCCTCGCCGAGCAGTCCTTCGAACACCTGTGGAAGCGGCGCATCGACGAGGACGAGGGCGCCGGCCTCTGGGACAACATCCGGGCCGTCTACCCCGAGGCCCAGGACGCCGGACTGCGCATGTCCTGGAGCATCACCGAGCGCGTCACCGAATGCCTCGTCGCCGCCCGCATCCTCTACGAGCAGGAGCCCATCCGCAGCCCCGAACTCGCCGAACTGGCCCGGGAACTGCTCAGCGAGGCCACCCACCTGTTCGGCAGGGAGCAACTGGAGGCGTCCACCGCGGCCGACGGGAGCAGAGCCAGGGCCATGCGGAGCATCGAGAGCCGCCTCGACCACGCCCGCAGCCTCGTCGACGAACGGCCCGCGACCGCCTTCGCCCTGGCCCTGCCCGTGCTCCAGGAACTCGACACCCTGGCCCAGGCCAGGGGCGCCGCCGCCCAGGAGGTGTGAGCGTGCTGGTCTTCGCCGCCTCCGACAAGGGAGGCACCGGACGCTCGGTGACCAGCGCCAACCTGGCCTACCAGCGGGCCCTCACCGGTGACCACGTGGCCTACGTCGACTTCGACTTCGGCTCGCCCACCGCCGCCGCCGTCTTCGACGTGCCCAGCGCCATGCGCGGCACCGAGGAGCACGGCCTGCACTCCTACCTGGAGGGCGAGACCGCCGAACCGGTCCGGATCGACGTCTGGCGGCAGACCGAGCACCCCCTGCTGCGCGCCCGCCCCAACCAGTCCGGCCGCCTGGTCCTCTTCCCCGGCGACGCCGGCGGCGGCGAGTTCGCCACCGGCGAGGAGGCCCTGGAGCGCTGCGTCGACCTGCTGCTCAAGCTCAACGGCGAGTTCGACGTCACCTTCGTCGACCTCAGCGCCGGCCGCAGCTACGCCGTCGACATGGTCCTCGACGCCACCGCCCACCCCCGGATGCGCAACATCCCCTTCCGCTGGCTGGTGTTCCACCGCTGGACCCGCCAGCACGTGATCGCGGCCTCCGGACTCGTCCACGGCGAGCACGGCATCATCGGCGGCGGCGTCGAGCGCGGCCACGACGAGGACGCCCTGCGCGCCGCGATCCGCTTCGTACGGGCCGCCGTGCCCGACCCGGAGTCGCCCCTGTGGTCCCACGGCTCCACCGCCCAGGCCACCTGGATGCAGGCGTGCGACGAGGCGCTGCGCCGGCTCGCCGCCGAACAGCGCATCGGCGACAGCGTCGTCCTCGGCATCGTGCCGCTGGAACCCATCCTCCAGTGGCAGGAGCAGCTGATCACCGAGGAAGACGTCCTCTCCACCCAGATAGCCAACAAGGAGACCCTGGAGGCGCTGGAGGAGATCGCCCGGCGCCTGACGGACGACACCCACTGGGGGCGGCTGTGACGGAGCCCGTGTTCCGCGAGACGGCCGCCGAGCCGCGCACCCAGTCCGTGCCGCTGGCCCACCTCTCCGTGGAGCTGGGCCACCTCTACATGGAGGACTTCGAGGCCGGTCCCGAACGGCTGCGCGCGCACTTCGCCGAAGTACGGCCCTGGGTGGAGGCGGCCCGCACCGCCGCCACCGCCCGGGCCGGCGGCAAGCGGGCCCGGATCAGCACCTGCTTCCTGATCGACGACTACTTCACCCGCTTCTCCACCCCCGCCGAGGTCGTCCCGATGCTCCTCGCCGAGGCCGAGCGGGCCGGACTGACCGTCGACTACCTGGCCCGCGAGTCCGGCTGCGCCGTCACCGGCAAGGTGCCCGTCGCCGAGGCGGTCGCCGCCCGCATCGTCGAGTCGCCGCCGCCCGGCAGCTACGGTCTGCGCCCGCCCGCCGCGCAGACCGGCTGGCTCGCCAACGGCGAACGCAGCCCCGTAGCCCGCGCCCCGCAGGCCATGAAGCGGGCCGTGGCCTGGCAGCCCCCGCACGAGACCGCCGCCCGCCGCCACTCCGTCTTCCTCGACGTCGAGCTGTGGAGCGACGACGCCGACGGGCAGCGCACCTGGTCCTGCCCCTTCCTCGCCGCCGTGTGGCAGCTCGCCCGCCTCGGACTCCTGCGCAACGAGGGCGAGGCCGTCCTCGCCCCCCAGCCGCACACCGCCACCGGCTTCCCCGACAAGTGGGACGAGCTGCCCACCCTGCTCAAGCTCAACGAACGCGCCGACCCCTTCGCCGCCTACCGCACGTGCTCCGTCCTGCCCACCCGCTTCCTCCCCGTCGAGCACGCCGTCCGCGTGATCCTCGACCAGATCGAGGTCGACCCGGGAGCGCTGGCACAGGTCGCCGACCGCTCCGGGAAGGAACGCATGGCCGTCCCCGACTCGGTCGCCGACCGCATCTCCTACGTGTACTACGCGGGGCCCTGACATGGCGCCGCGGCAGAGCACCCCGCCCGCCGTCCTCGCCTGCGGCGAGATCCGCACCTGCCTGCTGCCCGCCCGGCAGGCCCTCGACATCCGTTCCGCCGCCCAGCTCCTCGGCCTGCGCGCCGACGAACGCGTCCTGCTCTCCGAGCGTCCCGGCCTCTACGCGCGTTCCCCCGAGACCCTCACCGGCGTCGACTGCCCCCTGCCCAGCGCCAACGGGGCCCGCGTCCGCGCCGTCGGCACCGTCACCGCGCACGCCTCGCTCACCGAGGGCCGCGTCCTGCAGACCTCCGCGCACTGCCGCCTGCCCGGCACCGGACCCGACCAGCGGCGGCCCTGGGGCGAGTACCTGGTGCGGCCCGGAGTCGTCGAACCGCTCGGCAAGCTCCCCCACGAGGCGGTCGCGCAGGGCGTCCTGGGCGGCCCGCGCCACGGCGACCTGGACGTCGGACTCATCGCCGACGGCCTGCTCACCCGAGTGCTGCGCCACCCCCTGCTCGACCAGCGCCCGCCCTTCCGCTCCCGCCCCACCCGGCTGCGCTGGGCGGCCCTGCCCGCGGCACCCGGCGAAGGCCCCTCGCTGGAGCGGTTCACCCTCGCCGAGGACGAGCTGCGCACCGTACGCCTGCGGGTGCCCGAGGGCACCACCGGCGCCGAACTCGCCGCCCTCTGCGACGACCTCGCCCTGCACGACTGGCTGCTCACCACCGTCGTCCGGATGCTCGACGGCCTCCGCCTCGGCGCCGGAGCCGCCCAGGACGCCGGCGCCGTCGTACGGACGCTGCGCCCGGCCGTCGACCACCTGCTCCACCTGTGGATGCCCGGCGCCCGGGCCGGCCGTGAACTGGCCGCGCTGTGGGACCCCCTGGAGGAGCGGCCCGGCTTCACCCGGCAGTGGCAGGCCCTGGTGCAGCGCATCCGCGACCAGCTCACCCTGCACGCCATTCCCGCGGCGCACCGGGAGGTGGAACCGGCTCCCTGACCGAGCCTCGCCGGTCCGGCACGCGCACCACCGCAGGCCCGTCACCGCACGCACATCCCCGCACGATCCGACGCGTATCCCAACGGGGGGAGAGAGCGAGATGAGCACGGCACAGTCACCCCGGCCCGACGACACACCCCGCACGACCAACCCGATCGACCCGAGGGGGGAGTCCCCCTGGGCCCGCATGCTGCTGGTCGCCCTGGTCGTCGGCGGTCTCTTCTGGAGTGTCGCGGCCCTGCTGGACCCGGACGACGGCACCCTGCGGCAGTTCCTGGCCGCCGTGCTCTGCGCCGCCGCCGCGCTGGCCGTCCAGTACGTCCTCGGCCTGGCCCCGCGCCCGGCTCCGGACCGGCTGGAGGAGCACACCCGGCGGGTGGAGGACGCGCTGGCCGAGAACACCGCCGCCGTGCGCGACGGTCTCAGCCGGTACGACACCGAGCTGAAGTCGGGCCTGACCCGGCACACCGAGGACGTCAAGCAGCTGGTCGAGACCCATGTCACCCAGGCCGACCACCGGACCGCCGAGGCCGCGCGCACACTGGACCCGGTCCGTATCGACAGCGTGCCCGACCTGGCCAAGGGCTTCGCCGACGTCCTGCTGCCCAGCCCGTCCATCCTGCACACCTTCGTCCACATGGAGATGAACCGGGTGGTCGGTCACATGGCGGATCTCACCAACCTGAGCGCCGAGTGCCCCGGCGAGAACCACGACTGGATGCTCACCCTCACCAAGGCGGCCGAGCAGTCCATTCTCGCCACCAGCACCTCCGTCGACCGGGAGTTCTGGACCAGCGAGCCCGCCGGGCGCTACCTCGACGCCCAGCAGGCGGCCATCGACGAACAGGGCGTCGCGGTGCGCCGCCTGTTCCTGCTGGAGAGCGCCCGCGAACTCGACGACCGGCTGCTGCGCCTGTGCGAGGAGCAGGAGCTGCGCCGCATCGACGTCCGCGTGGCGGTCCTGCCGGAACTGCCCCCGCACCTCCAGCGCGGCACCACCAACGACTTCATCCTCTACGACGAGGAGGTGTCGTTCGAGATCGAGCAGGACCTGCGGGACGTCAACGTCCGCACCCGGCTCACCGCGCGCCAGGACTACGTACGGGACCGGCTCAAGCGCTTCAGGGAGCTCTGGGACGCGGGCATGGGCCTGCGCGAACTCGAGGTACGCGTCGACGACGAGGAGGACGGCAACTGGATGGTCGACCGGGCCTGAGGCGCCGCCGTACTCCCCGGGGAGTAACGACGGCCCCGCGTCTCCCCGGGCAGTAGCCGCGGGCTCGCCCTCACGCCCGACGCGTCGGCACCCCGCCGCCGGAAGTCTGGAGACCTACCCAGACACCCACCGGAGGGAGGCCCGTCAGATGGGGGCCACAACGACAGGCGCGGGGCGGCGGCGGGCGGTGCCCTGGCTGGTGCTCGGACTGTGGATCGCCGTGCTGGCGATCGCCTCGCCGTTCGCGGCGAAACTCGGGGACGTGCAGCGCGACCGGGCCGTCGACTACCTGCCGGCGAGCGCCGACTCGACGCAGGTCGCCAAGATCCAGGAGCGGCTGCCGGGCGGCGAGGCCACCGAGATGGTCCTCGTCTACCACCGCGAGGGCGGACTGACCGCCGCCGACCGGGCCACCGCCGCCGGGCAGGTCGCCGAGATCGCGGGCGCGCACGAACTCACCGGCCGCCCGGCGGGCATCCCGTCCGAGGACGGCACCACCCTCATGTACCCGGTGGCCTCCACCGAGCCCGGCACGGACGAGAAGGCCCGCGACGCGCTCGTCAACGACGTACGGGACATCGCCCGAGGGGGCGACGGACTCGGCGTCGAGGTCGGCGGCTCCGGAGCGCTCGCCACCGACGCCTCCGAGGTCTACAACTCCCTCGACGGCCCGCTGCTCTACACCACCGCCGCCGTGGTCGCCCTGCTCCTGATCCTCATCTACCGCAGCCCCTTCCTGTGGCTGGTGCCGCTCGCCGTCGCCGGACTCGCCGACTACCTCTCCATGGGCGTCGCCTACGGTCTCAACCAGACGTTCGGCACCGCCGTCTCCGGCCAGAGCAGCGGCATCATGACCATCCTCGTCTTCGGCGTCGGCACCGACTACGCACTGCTGCTGGTCTCCCGCTACCGCGAGGAACTGCGCCGTATCGAGCGGCCGTACGACGCGATGCTCGCCGCCCTGCGCGGCTGCGGCCCCGCCGTGCTCGCCTCCTCCGGCACCGTCGCCGCCGGACTGCTGTGCCTGCTCGCCGCCGACCTCAACTCCAGCCGCGGCATGGGTCCGCTCGGCACCGTCGGCGTGCTGTGCGCGCTGGCCGCCATGCTGACCCTGCTGCCCGCGCTGCTCGTCCTGCTCGGCCGCCGCGTCTTCTGGCCGCTGGTGCCCCGCTACGGCAGCACCCCCAAGCCCCGCCGCTCGCTGTTCTCGGCGATGGGCAACTCCGCCGAACGCCGGCCCCGCACCGTCCTGGTGGGCGGCGCGGTCCTGCTCGGTGCGCTGGCGCTGGGCGCCTTCGCCCTGCCCGGCAACCTCAAGCAGGAGGACTCCTTCACCACCCGCCCCGACGCGATCGCCGCGATGGAGACCCTCGCCGACGCCTACCCGGAGTCCGGCACCCAGCCGATCAGTGTCATCAGCCCCACCGGCCGTGCCGAGGCCGTGCTCACCGAGATCCGCGCCACCGAGGGCGTCGAGAGCGTCGAGGCGGGGCGCAGTGGCGGCGGCTGGACGGAGCTGACCGTACTGGCCTCCGCGCCGCCCCAGTCGGCCGCCGAGACCGCCACCATCGAGTCCCTGCGCGACAAGCTCGACGGCTCCTACGTCGGCGGCCCCAGCGCCGAGCAGATCGACCTGGAGGACACCAACTCCCGGGACACCGCCATCGTCGTACCGATCGTGCTGCTCTCGGTCCTGCTGATCCTCACGGTGCTGCTGCGCTCGCTGGTCGCGCCGCTGATCCTGGTCGCCGCCGTCGTCGCCGTGTGGGGCGCGGCCCTCGGCATCGGCGGACTCGTCTTCGGGCCCCTCTTCGGCTTCGAGGGCACCGACCCGGGCCTGGGCCTGCTCTCCTTCGTCTTCCTGGTCGCCCTCGGCGTCGACTACGGCATCTTCCTGATGCACCGGATGCGCGAGGAGTCCCTGAACGGCGCCGAACCCACCGAGGCCGCCCTGTCCGCGCTGCGCACCACCGGCGGCGTCATCGCCTCGGCCGGGCTGGTCCTCGCGGCCACCTTCGCCGTGCTCACCAGCATGCCGATGGTGCAGCTGGTCGAGCTGGGCTTCGTCATCGCGGTCGGCGTCCTGCTCGACACCTTCCTCGTCCGCACCTACCTGGTCACCAGCGCGAGCGTCGCCCTGCGGCGCCGGGTGTGGTGGCCGGGGCGGCTGTCGCGGGAGCCGCGGGAACCGGCGCCGACCGGGGAGCGCGAAGCCGTCGGAGTCTGAACCGCCGAACAACCGGAGTGCGCCCCTCCCCTCCCGGAGGGGCGCACCCGCCACGGAGGATGGACGCGTGCAGCCGATCACCACGACAGCGACGACCCGGGGACCGACCGCCGGGCCCCGGCGGGGCGAGCGGATCATCGCCGCGGTCAACCGCGACCCGCGCACCGCCCCGCACGGCACCCGCAACGACGCCGTGCTGGCGGGAGTCCTCCTCCTCGGCGCCGTCTGCCTGGCGCTCTTCACCGACGAGGGCCGTCGCCCGGACGCGCTCGGCTGGACGCTGCTGGTCGCCGTGCACGTGCCGATCGTGTGGCGGCGGCGCCGTCCGCTGCTGGTCCTCGCGGCGTTGATGGTCCTGGTCGTGCCCTACCACGCGATGGAGAACAACCACACCGCCGTAAGCCCCGCCTCCTACGTGGCGCTCTACACGCTGGCCGTCACCGGCCGCCCCCTGCGCACCGTCCTGACCGGCATCGCCGTCCTCACCGTGTCCGTGAGCATCATGCTCACCGTCAACACCCACCAGGCCCTCGAACTGATCCGCATCTCCGGCTGGGTCATCGCCATCCTCTTCTGCGGCATCGACGTCCGCTACTACCGCCAGTACGTCGCCTCCATCGTCGAGCGCGCCGAACGCGCCGAACGCACCCGCGAGGAGGAGGCCCGGCGCCGGGTCGCCGAGGAACGCCTGCGGGTCGCCCGGGACCTGCACGACCTGCTGGCGCACAGCATCACCCTCATCGGCGTGCAGACCTCGGTCGCCGCCCACGTCCTGACCGCCGACCCCGAGCGCCTGGACCGGGCGGCGGTCGCCAAGGCCCTCGACGAGATCGCCGAGACCTGCCGCTCCGCTCGCGCGGAACTGCGCACCACCCTCGAAGTGCTCAGGGCACAGGACGCCGCCGCCGTCCCCGACGCCCGCGGCCCGCTGCCCGGGCTGCGCGGCCTGCCCGACCTCGCTCAGAGCGCCCGGCTCGCCGGAGCACACGTGGACCTGTCGGTGACCGCCGACGACGTTCCGCCCGCGGTCGGGGCCGCCGTCTACCGCATCACGCAGGAGGCGCTGACCAACGTCGTACGCCACGCCGGGCCCAAGCCGTCGGTCCGCGTCGAGGTGCACGCCGAGCCGGGCGCCCTGCGCCTGTCCGTCACGGACGACGGCACCGGACCCGACCCGGCGGGCACCCCCGGCTTCGGCCTGGTCGGCATGCGGGAGCGGGCCCGCAGCGTGGGCGGCACACTCGACGCCGGACCGCGCGAGGACGCCGACGGCTTCGAGGTGACGGCCGTACTGCCGACCCCCGCCACCACCCGGACAACCCTGACCCCGGAGAGAACCGCATGACGATACGCGTGCTGCTGGCGGACGACCAGAACCTCGTCCGTGCGGCGTTCGCCCTGCTGGTGGCGTCGGCCCCCGACATGGAGGTCGTCGGCGAGGCCGGCACCGGCCGCCAGGCCGTGGAGCTGGCCCGCACCGAACGCGCCGACCTCGTCGTCATGGACGTACGCATGCCCGACCTGGACGGCATCGAGGCGACCCGGCTGATCGCCGCCGACGAGGACCTCGCCGGGGTCCGCGTGCTGGTCCTCACCACCTACGACACCGACGAGAACATCGTGGAGGCGCTGCGCGCGGGCGCCTCCGGATTCCTGGTCAAGGACACCAGGCCCGCCGAACTCCTGGACGCCATCCGCACGGTGACCGCGGGCGACGCCCTCCTCTCACCCGGCCCGACGGCCCGCCTGATCGAGCGCTTCCTGCGCAGCCCGTCGGCCCTCCAGGCGGCCGGATCGGGCCCGGACTGCCTGTCGGACCGGGAACGCCAGGTCCTCGCCCTGGTGGCCCGGGGCCTCAACAACACGGAGATCGCCGAGACCCTGGGCCTGAGCCCGCTCACCGCGAAGACCCACGTCAGCCGCATCATGGGCAAGCTAGGGGCGAGGGACCGGGCCCAACTGGTGATCGTGGCCTACGAGTCGGGCCTGGTCACGCCGGGCGCGGGTCAGCCGCAGTAGACGTCCGAGTCCGGCCGCTGCCCGGTCGCCAGGAACCGGGAGACCGTGGCGTCCCCGCAGGCGTTGCCGTTGGCCAGGTAGGCGTCGTGCCCGGTGGAGTCCACGGTCACCATGACGGCGCGGCGACCGAGCGCCTCGCGCAGCTTCCGCGCCCCGGTGAGCGGGGTGGCGACGTCCCGCTCGTTCTGGACGAGCAGCACGTTGGACGGCCCGCGGTCGGTGATCCGCACGGGGGCCTCACGGGGCGGGTACGGCCACGCGGCGCACAGCATCGCGTTGCGCGGCATGCCCGCCGTGAGCGGGTACGCGGCCCGGCTCCCGGCGACGTCCTTCTCGTACGAGGCCGCCGAGCGGGGCCAGGCGACGTCGTTGCACAGCACACCGGCTCCGACGGCAGCGACGTTCTGGAGCACCGCCTCGGGCGGCGCCTGCGGGGCGGGCGGCACGGTGTCCCGCTGGGCGGCCAGCATCAGCTTGGCGAGCGTCGGGAACCTGCTGGGGGCATAGAAGCTGTCCAGCATGGTCTGCCGCAGCACATTGCCGTTCAGTTCCGCCGGATTGGCGCCGGGCCACGGGATCGGTTCCCGGTCCAGCCGCGCGGCCAGCCGCAGGAACAGCGGCCTGACGTCGGCGGCCCGTTGCGCCACCCGGTCGGGGTTGTCGGGCCGGGAGGCCCATGCGGCGAACTCCGGGAAGGTGTCCTCGACACCCTGTTCGTGGCCGGCCAGCCAGGCGCGTGCGACGCGGGTGGGATCGGGATCGTCGTTGCTGTCCAGCACGATCCGGTCGGTGCGGTGCGGGAACAGCTGCGCGTACACGGCCCCGACGTACGTCCCGTACGACACGCCCCACGCGGAGATCCTCCGCTCGCCCAGCGCGGCCCGGAGGCGGTCGATGTCGCGGGCCTCGTTGGCGGTGCTCAGGTGCTTGATCAGCTCACCGCCGTTGTGTGCGCAGGCGTCGGCCATGCGCCGGGCGGTGGCCATGTTCCCGTCCACCGAGCCGTCGGGGGCGGGCCAGGGGCGGAGCTTGGAGGTGGCGAGGTCGCCGTATTCCAGCCCGCAGCTGACCGAGGTGGACGGCGCGAGCCCGCGCGGCGCGAATCCGATGAGGTCGTGGCCGTCCCGCACGTCCTGGGGGAGCTTCTGCCCCTTCCCCGAGGGGTCGTTCAGACTCGACCCGCCGGGTCCGCCGGGGATGAGCAGCAGGGCCCCGCGCCGGGCGTCCGGCTTCTCGGCGGGGATGCGGGAGACGGCCATCTCGATGCGGGGGCCGTCGGGGTCGGCGTAGTCCATCGGCACGTCGAGGGTGGCGCACTCCTGCCGGGGGTCGAGGCCGGTGCCCTCGCATGCGGACCAGGTGAGGGCTTCGGGTGTGCTCCCGCCCGCCGCGTAGGCGGTCACCGGTGCGGTGACGCCGAGGAGGGCGGTGGACACGCCGACGATGGCGGCGTTGCGGATGCTTCTGCTTCGCTTGCGCTGCGTCATGCGAGGAGCCTCGCGCAAGCCGATGGCCCGTCACATCCGGGCAACAGCCCGATATTTACGGGGGTTCTCCCCCTAAGGAGAAGGCGGTGCGGGGTCAGAAGTCGCTCACTTGGTCTCGGAGGTGAGCCAGGCCAGGGAGGCGAGGGTGCTGAGTCCCGGATCACTCAAGCGCCGGACGAGTTGTTCAGACACCCGGTGCGCAGGACTGAACAACAGTCCGCACGAACTCCGCCCAGGCCGCCGACCCCACGACGATCACGGGACCGCCGGCCACCTTGCTGTCCCGGACGGGTATGACCCCCGGGACACCGTGGGCGACCTCGACGCAGTCCTCGCCGCCGCTTCCGCCGCTGTAGCTGCTCTTGCGCCAGCAAGCGTTGGTCAGGTCGTACCCGCGCATTGTCTGTAGCCCTCCGCCGCCGCCTCGATCATGTCCAGGGACGCCTCCAGGGGCAGAGCCGTGACCCTGAGAAGATCGTAATCCGCCTGTACCCGCTTCACTACTGCCGGATCGTCCAGCAGACTGCCCGACAGCACGCCCTCTGTATAGACGGTCGGCGGGGCGTCGTCGAACCCCATGAGCTTCATTGCCTTGCCCATCTGGGGATGGGCTCCGGCGGAGAACGGGAGTACCTGGACCAGGATCTTGCGGTCACGCACCAGATCCGCGACATGCTCCAGTTGCTGGGCCATCACAGCGGGAGAGCCGACCGGGACGCGCAGTACGGCTTCGTGCAGCAGAGCCCAATAGACGGGGCGCGTGACGTCCTTGAGCAGCCGGGTGCGGTCCATGCGGAGACCGACCATCTCCTCGATCCACTCGTCCGCCGACAGCGGGTTGCTGGCCAGGTAGAGCGCGCGGGCGTACCCAGGCGTCTGCAACAGTCCTGGAACCACTGAGGGCGCCCACTCGCAGATACTCGTCGCCAGCCGTTCCAGTTCCGCCGCGTGCGCGAAGTACTCCGTATACGGCTGGTCCTTGATGAGCTTCTTCCACAGTCGCTCGAAAATACCGTCGGTTTGCAGCGCCTCGTCGATCCGCTGGGCCACATCCAACTGCGGTTTCCGAATTGCCTGTTCGAACTGGTCGATGTAGCCGCCCGAGACGAATACCCTTGCTCCCAGCTCGACTTGGGTGATTCCGGCGTCCTCCCGCCGTCGTTTCAGTTCCGTTCCGAAGAACTCCCACGCGGCCTGCCGTGAACCATTGGCCATAACCAACCCCCCTGCGCTGACCTGTACTTGTAGTGCATGTACTCCTGCCGAGTGTAGGCACCTCGCGGCATTCTGGGGGCACGAAGAGTGAAACCGTAAAGCGAAGGGAAAGCGATGGAGGCACGGCACTCGGCGCTCTGCGTCGAAGGAGCGGAGGACACGGTGGAAGAATTGCGCGCGGTGCTCGCGGAGGCAGGAATTGTTCTGCCCTCACTCGGGCTCGACCCGGTGAGTCTCGCGCGGGAGGCACCCTGTCCACTCGTCGAATTGGGCCGGTGTTCCGTGGAGACCGCGCGGCGCCTCGCGGCGGCGCTGCGATGACGACGACGCTGCCCGTCGGGGTCCACGCCGTGGACACCCGTAGTGGCCGGGTCGGGATCGTCATGGGGCACGAGGGGCCGTACGTGCAGTTGCGGCCGTACGGCGGTGGGCGGGAGTGGGACGCCGAGCCGGGTGACGTACGCCACGCCACCCCGTCCGAGCGGCTCAGCGCGGCGACGGCGTACACCAACGCGCGAAGCCGTGGCGAGGTGCCTTGAAGGATGCGCGAGAATGGGCCGCATGAGTCTGTTCCGCGACGACGGCATCGTGCTGCGCACCCAGAAGCTGGGTGAGGCGGACCGGATCATCACGTTGCTCACGCGCGGTCACGGGCGCGTACGCGCCGTGGCGCGCGGGGTGCGGCGCACGAAGTCGAAGTTCGGCGCCCGGCTGGAGCCGTTCTCGCACGTGGACGTGCAGTTCTTCTCGAAGAACAGCGAGCTGGTCGGGCGCGGGCTGCCGCTGTGCACGCAGAGCGAGACGATCGCGCCCTACGGTGGCGGGATCGTCACCGACTACGCGCGGTACACCGCGGGGACCGCCATGCTGGAGACGGCCGAGCGGTTCACCGACCACGAGGGCGAGCCGTCGGTGCAGCAGTACCTGCTGCTGGTCGGCGCGCTCAGGACCCTCGCCCGGGGCGAGCACGCGCCCAACCTGGTGCTCGACGCGTTCCTGCTGCGCTCGCTGGCCGTGAACGGGTACGCCCCGACCTTCGGGGACTGCGCGAAGTGCGGCCTGCCCGGTCCGAACCGGTTCTTCTCGGTCGGCTCCGGCGGCTCCGTCTGCGTGGACTGCCGGGTGCCCGGCAGCGTCGTACCCTCGCCGCAGGCCCTGGAACTGCTCGGAGCGCTGCTTGCGGGAGACTGGGGCACGGCGGACGCGGCCGAGCCGCGGTACGTGAGGGAGGGGAGCGGACTGGTCTCCGCCTATCTGCACTGGCACCTGGAGCGGGGACTGCGCTCCCTGCGGTACGTCGAGAAGTAGGAGAGAACCGATATGGCCGTACGCGGGATTCTGGGACGGCAGCGCCGGGAGTACAGGACGCCGGAGCCGCACCCGTCCGGCGCGCGGCCGCCGAAGCTCGGTGAGCTGGTCCCGGAGCACGTGGCGATCGTCATGGACGGCAACGGACGCTGGGCCAAGGAGCGCGGGCTGCCGCGCACCGAGGGGCACAAGGTCGGTGCCGAGCAGGTCATGGACGTGCTCCAGGGCGCGATCGAGATGGGCGTGGGGAACATCTCCCTGTACGCCTTCTCCACCGAGAACTGGAAGCGCTCGCCGGAGGAGGTGCGCTTCCTGATGAACTTCAACCGCGACTTCATCCGCAAGTCCCGCGACACCCTCGACGAGCTGGGGGTGCGGGTGCGCTGGGCGGGGCGGATGCCCAAACTGTGGAAGTCGGTGGCCAAGGAGCTCCAGGTCGCGCAGGAGCAGACCAAGGAGAACGACCGGCTCACGCTGTACTTCTGCATGAACTACGGCGGCCGGGCCGAGATCGCCGACGCGGCGCAGGCCCTCGCCGAGGACGTACGGGCCGGGAGGCTCGACCCGTCGAAGGTGAACGAGAAGACGCTCGCGAAGTACCTGTACTACCCGGACATGCCGGACGTGGACCTGTTCCTGCGGCCGAGCGGGGAGCAGCGGACGTCGAACTACCTGATCTGGCAGAGCGCGTACGCGGAGATGGTCTTCCAGGACGTGCTGTGGCCGGACTTCGACCGACGCGACCTGTGGCGGGCCTGCCTGGAGTTCGCCTCCCGCGACCGCCGCTTCGGCGGCGCCATCCCCAACGAGGAGCTCCTCGCCATGGAGGGCCGCAGTACCCAGTGAGCCCCGGGCGGCAAAATCAGCCCGTCCGGCGCTTGAGGACGAGGCCGTTCAGGCCGATACAGGGGCCCGGGGCGCAGCCCCGGCCCCGCCCCGCTCAACCGCCGGAGGCCCCCGCGCAGTCGGCGCAGGTGCCGAAGATCTCCACCGTGTGCGCCACGTTGACGTAGCCGTGCTCCGCGGCGATGGCCTCGGCCCACTTCTCCACCGCGGGGCCCTCCACCTCGACGGCCTTGCCGCAGGCGCGGCAGACCAGGTGGTGGTGATGGTCGCCGGTGGAGCAGCGGCGATAGACCGACTCGCCCTCGGCGGTGCGCAGGACGTCGACCTCGCCGGCGTCGGCGAGGGACTGCAGGGTGCGGTAGACCGTGGTGAGCCCGACCGCGTCGCCCTTGTGCTTGAGCATGTCGTGGAGCTCCTGCGCGCTGCGGAACTCCTCGACCTCCTGAAGGGCGGCCGACACGGCAGCCCGCTGCCGGGTGGCGCGGCCCTTCACGGGCGGTCCAGCGGTGGTCACTGGTTCCTCCTCACGTCTTCGCGGCTTGCCGGGCCATTGTGCCAGCCCGGTTCGCCCGCGGTCAGACGCCGACCTCGTCGGCGGCCCCCCTGGTGGCCGGAATCTTGCACTCCGCCGGATCCGCGGCGGGCTCGGTGGCGGCGAGCGCCCGCGCGCGTCGCCTGGCCAGCGGGGCGGCCAGCACGCTCAGCACGATGAACGCGCCGATGGTGAGCAGCACGATCGTCGCGCCGGGCGGTACGTCCTGGTAGTACGAGGTCACCGTGCCGCCGAGCGTCACGGTCACGCCGAGCGCGACGGCGATCGCGAAGGTGGCGGCGAAGCTGCGGGTGAGCTGCTGCGCGGCGGCCACCGGGACCACCATCAGCGCCGACACGAGCAGCAGCCCGACGACGCGCATCGCGACGGTCACGGTGACCGCCGCCGTGACGGCCGTCAGCAGGTTCAGCGCGCGCACCGGCAGCCCGGTGACCCGGGCGAACTCCTCGTCCTGGCTGACGGCGAACAGCTGGCGGCGCAGGCCGACGGTGACGAGGACCACGAGGGCGGCCAGCACGCAGATCGCGGTGACGTCGGACTCGGAGACCGTCGACAGGGAGCCGAAGAGGTACGAGGTGAGGTTGGCGTTGGAGCCGCCCGGCGCGAGGTTGATGAACATCACGCCGCCCGCCATGCCGCCGTAGAAGAGCATGGCGAGGGCGATGTCGCCGCGGGTCTTGCCGTACCAGCGGATCAGCTCCATGAGGACCGCGCCGAGGACGGAGACCAGGGTCGCCATCCAGACGGGGGACCAGGAGAGCAGGAAGCCGAGGCCGACGCCGGTCATCGCCACGTGGCCGATGCCGTCGCCCATGAGGGCCTGGCGGCGCTGGACCAGATAGATGCCGATGGCCGGGGCGGTGATGCCGACCAGGACGGCGGCGAGCAGCGCCCGCTGCATGAAGGCGTAGTTCAGGATTTCCATGGGTGCCTTCTCAGCTCAGCAGTCCGGTGCGGACCGGCTCGGCGCCGGACGGTGCGTGCGGGTGGACGTGGTCGTGGCCGGGCAGCGCGTGCTGGCCGACCGCCTCGGGCGGCGGGCCGTCGTGCAGCACGCAGCCGTCGCGGAGCACCACGGCCCGGTCGATCAGCGGCTCCAGCGGGCCCAGCTCGTGCAGGACGAGCAGGACGGTGGCGCCGGCCGCGACCTGTTTGCGCAGGGTCGCCGCCAGCACCTCCTGGCTGGCCAGGTCGACGCCGGCCATCGGCTCGTCCATGATCAGCAGTTCGGGTTCGGCGGCGAGCGCGCGGGCGATCAGCACGCGCTGGTGCTGGCCGCCGGAGAGGGCGTTCACCGAGTCCTTGGCGCGGTCCGCCATGCCGACCAGGTCGAGGGCGCGGCGTACGGCCTCGTGGTCCGCCTTGCGCAGGACGCCGAAGCGGGCCCGGGAGAGCCGGCCCGAGGCGACCACCTCGGTCACGGTGGCGGGGACGCCGCCCGCGGCCGTGGTGCGCTGCGGGACGTAGCCCAGGCGCGCCCAGTCGCGGAAGCGGCGCCTGGGGGTGCCGAACAGTTCGATCTCCCCGGCGGTGACCGGCACCTGGCCGATGATCGTGCGCACGGCCGTGGACTTGCCCGAGCCGTTGGCGCCGAGCAGCGCGACCACCTGGCCGCGCCGCACGGTGAGGTCGATGCCGCGCAGGACGGGGCGTGAGCCCAGCTCGGCGCGGACGCCGCGCAGGGATATGACGGACTCGTCGCTCACGATGTCCTCCGTAACGATCGAACTGCGGGTGGTACTGCTTACTTGGCGCCGAGGGCGGTTTCGAGCGCCTTGAGGTTGGACTCCATGACCCCGACGTAGTCCTCGCCCTTGGACTTGTCGGTGATGCCCTCCAGCGGATCGAGGACGTCCGTCTTCAGGCCCGCGTCCTTGGCGAGGGTCTTCGCGGTCTTGTCGGACACCAGTGTCTCGTAGAAGACGGTGGTGACACCGTCGGCCCTGGCCTCCTGCTGGAGCTCCTTGATCCGGGCGGGGCTGGGCTCGCTCTCCGGGTCCAGGCCGTTGATGGCCTCCTGGGTGAGTCCGTAGCGCTCGGCGAGGTAGCCGAAGGCGGCGTGGTTGGTGAAGAAGACCTTGGTGTCGGTCTTCGCCAGGCCGTTCTTGAACGCCGTGTCCAGGCCGCCCAGCTTCTTCGCCAGCGCCTCGGCGTTCTCGCGGTAGTCGGCGGCGTGGTCCGGGTCGGCCTTCTCGAAGGCCTGGGCGACGCCCTCGGCGATCTCGGCGTACTTCACCGGGTCCAGCCACACGTGCGGGTCGAGCGCGTGCTCACCGCCCTCGGAGTGCTCCTCCTCGGCGTGCTCGTCCGCGTGCTCCTCGCCGCCGTGGTCGTGCTCCACGTTCCCGTGGTCTTCCAGCTTCGTCAGCGTGGCCGCGTCGATCTTGGTCTTCACGTCGGACTGGGCGATGGCCTCGTCCACGGCGGGCTGGAGGGACTTCAGGTAGAGCACCGCGTCCGCCTCGCCCATCTGGGCGGTCTGCTTGGCGCTCAGCTCCAGGTCGTGCGGCTCCTGGCCGGGCTCGGTGAGCGTGGTGACGTTCACGTGGTCCCCGCCGATCTGCTCGGCGAGGTACTCCATGGGGTAGAACGACGCGACGACGTCGAACTTGTCGGTATTGCCCGCCGCCGAGCTGTCGCCGGCGCAGGCGGAGAGGGTGCCGAGGCCGAGCGCGGTGGCCGCGGTGACTGCTATGCCGGATATGCGGCGTCGTCGTACGTTCATGACACTCATTTTCAACAAATATGGAAACGGTTGTCAACAAGCACCCGATTCCGCAGATGGGAGGCCCCGATTTGGCCGTGGGGCGGCCCACGCCGGTAACCTGAAGCATTCTCTGGAAGCATCTCGCTTCGTCGCCCGTCGTCGTAATGAAGAGAGCACCGTGGCCGCCGACAAGATCGACACCATCGTCAGCCTGAGCAAGCGCCGTGGCTTCGTATTCCCCTGCAGTGAGATCTACGGCGGTCAGCGCGCCGCCTGGGACTACGGTCCGCTGGGTGTCGAGCTCAAGGAGAACCTCAAGCGCCAGTGGTGGCGCTACATGGTCACCTCGCGCGAGGACGTCGTCGGTCTCGACTCCTCCGTGATCCTGGCCCCCGAGGTCTGGGTGGCCTCCGGTCACGTCGCGACCTTCACGGACCCGCTGACCGAGTGCACCTCCTGCCACAAGCGGTTCCGCGCGGACCACCTGGAGGAGGCGTACGAGGAGAAGAAGGGCCACGCCCCGGAGAACGGTCTGGCCGACCTCAACTGCCCCAACTGCGGCAACAAGGGCACCTTCACCGAGCCCAAGCAGTTCTCCGGCCTGCTCTCCACCCACCTCGGCCCGACCCAGGACAGCGGCTCGGTCGCCTACCTGCGGCCCGAGACCGCCCAGGGCATCTTCACCAACTTCGCCCAGGTGCAGACCACTTCGCGCCGCAAGCCGCCGTTCGGCATCGCCCAGATGGGCAAGTCCTTCCGCAACGAGATCACGCCCGGCAACTTCATCTTCCGCACCCGCGAGTTCGAGCAGATGGAGATGGAGTTCTTCGTCAAGCCGGGCGAGGACGAGAAGTGGCAGGAGTACTGGATGGAGCAGCGCTGGAACTGGTACACGGGCCTCGGTCTCCGCGAGGAGAACATGCGCTGGTACGAGCACCCGGCCGAGAAGCTCTCCCACTACTCCAAGCGCACCGCCGACATCGAGTACCGCTTCTCCTTCGGCGGCAGCGAGTGGGGTGAGCTGGAGGGTGTCGCCAACCGGACCGACTACGACCTCTCCTCGCACGCCAAGGCCTCCGGCCAGGACCTCTCCTACTACGACCAGGAGGCCCAGGAGCGCTGGACGCCGTACGTCATCGAGCCGGCGGCCGGTGTCGGCCGGGCCATGCTCGCCTTCCTGCTCGACGCGTACATCGAGGACGAGGCGCCGAACGCCAAGGGCAAGCTGGAGAAGCGCACCGTGCTCCGCCTCGACCCGCGGCTGTCCCCGGTGAAGGTCGCCGTGCTGCCGCTGTCGCGCAACCCGGAGCTGTCGCCGAAGGCGAAGGGGCTGGCGCAGGCGCTGCGGCAGCACTGGAACATCGAGTTCGACGACGCGGGTGCGATCGGGCGGCGGTACCGGCGTCAGGACGAGATCGGGACGCCGTTCTGCGTGACGGTCGACTTCGACACGCTGGACGACAACGCGGTGACCGTGCGGGAGCGGGACACGATGAAGCAGGAGCGTGTGTCGCTGGACCAGATCGAGGGGTACCTCGCTTCTCGGCTCGTCGGCTGCTGAACGTCCGTTTGCGTTGAGGTACCAGGGGGCTCCGCCCCCTGGACCCCCGGCCTGAGCCCACCCACCACCCGACTCGGTCGGGAGGGGGGTGGGCGTTTCGGCGTTTCGGGGGCCTGGATTACACGTTCAGCCCGGCTCAGCGGCCCTGGAGGGCCTTCACGTTGTCGCCGAAGGTCCAGTTCTTCGAGCCGTCCCAGTTGAGGGACCAGGTCATCAGGCCCTTGAGGGAGCCGTTGTAGTGGTTCCAGGCCTGGGAGACCAGGGACGGTGACATGTGACCGCCGCCCGCGCCGGGCTGGGCGGGCAGGCCCGGGACCTGCTTGTCGTAGGGCATCCGGATCGTCGTGCCCTGGATGACCAGGCCTTTGTTCAGGCAGTCGGTCTGGGCGGTGAAGCCTTGCACGGTGCCGGCCGAGTAGGAGTCGCCGGAACAGCCGTACATGCTGCCGTTGTAGTACTGCATGTTCAGCCACCACAGGCGGCCGTTGTCCGCGTACTTCTTGATGACCGGCAGGTACGCGCCCCAGATCGAGCCGTAGACGACGCTGCCGCCGGTCACGTACGCCGTCTCCGGGGCCATCGTGAGGCCGAAGTTGGCGGGCATGCGGGCCAGAACGCCGTCGATGATGCGGATCAGGTTGGACTGGGAGGCGGAGAGCTGGTTGATGTTGCCGCTGCCGGTCAGGCCGGTCTCGATGTCGATGTCGATGCCGTCGAAGTTGTACTTCTTCAGGATCGGGACGATCGTGTCGACGAAACGGTCCGCGACCGCGGCCGAGTTGAGGTCGATGCCGGCCGTCGCGCCGCCGATGGAGAGCAGGAGCGTCTGCCCGGACGCCTTGGCCGCGCACATCTCGGCGGGCGTCGCCACCTTCACGCCCGCGTCCATGCCGTCCTCCCACAGGGCCGTCCCGTCGGAGAGGATCACCGGGAAGGCCGCGTTGAGGACGTTGTACCCGTGGGCGGCGATCTGGGGGTTGGTGATCGGGGTCCAGCCGAAGGGCGGGTGGACGCCGTTGGCGGCTCCGTCCCAGTTCTCCCAGTAGCCCTGGAGGACCTTGCCGGCGGGCTTCGACTTCACGGCGCAGGTGTCGGCGGAAGCGCCGGTGGGTGCGGCGGACGCGGTGGCCACGCCCAGGGGGACGAGGACGGTGGCCGCCAGTGCGGCGGCCAGTAGACGGAACGTGCGGCGGATCATGCCGGGCCTCCCGGTGGGGGTCGGTGAGGGAGAGTCGTTTGTGTCGCAGGCATGACAGTGCTGTGGTCCAGACCTTTCGTCAAGAGGTCTGGACCAAGAAGGGGGCGGTTCGGTCGGCCGTCAGTCGATCGTCCGGGGCAGGCGCAGGCTCAGCAGGCCGGTCAGCGCCACCCCCGCCAGCTGGACCAGCAGCGTCGTCACCAGGGCGTCCCGCATGCCCATCCCCGGGACCAGCGACAGGAACAGCGTGCCCAGGGTGGCCACGCCCAGGGCCAGGGACGCCTGCTGGGTGGTGACCATGACGCCACCGCCCACACCGGCCCGTACGGCGGGCACCTCCGACAGGACCACCCGCAGGATGACCGGGAGCTGGAGCGCCTGGCCCGCCCCCGCGACCGCCGCGCCCGGCAGGAGTTCGACCAGGCCCAGGTCGGGCCAGGAGCGCCACGCGGCCAGCGTCATCAGGGCCAGGCCCACCCCCTGGAGGGCGGCGCCGGTGGGCACGACGCGGGTGCCGTAGCGGGCGACCAGCCGGGGACCGGCGAGCGAGAAGAGGAAGTACACCGCCGCGAGGGGGGCGAGGGTCAGGCCCGCGGCCACCGGTCCCAGGCCCGCGCCCTGCTGCAAGGCCACCGCGATGACGAACATGAAGCCGCTGAAGCAGATCGAGAACGGCACGATGAGCATGAGGCCGCGGCGCAGCGACACGATCGCGAACAGGCTCGGCGGCACCAGGGGCGTACGGCCCGCGCGGTCCGCCCGGCGCTCCACAGCGAAGAAAGCCGCCACCGCGAACGGGAACGCCGCCAGCGACAGCCACGTCCACAGCGGCCAGCCCGCCGCCCGGCCCTCGGTGAGCGGGACCAGCAGGGTCAGGATCGAGGCGGCCAGCAGGAAGGTGCCGGGGACGTCCACCGGCTCGGGGTGCGCGGAGCGGGTCTCCGGGACCGCGCGGGCGGCGAGGAAGAGACCCACGAGGACGACCGGGACGTTCACCAGGAAGACGGAACGCCAGCCGGTGCCCGCGATGTCCGCCGCCACCAGGACGCCGCCCAGGATCTGCCCGGCCACCATCGACAGGCCGGCCGTCGCCCCGTACAGGCCCATGGCCTTCGCGCGCCGGGGACCGGAAGTGGTCGCCTGGATGGTCGCCAGCACCTGCGGCAGCATCGCGGCGGCCGAGGCCCCCTGCGCCACCCGGGCCGCCACCAGCGACCAGGCGTCCGGCGCGAGGCCGCAGGCCAGCGAGGTCAGCCCGAAGGCCGCCATGCCGCCCAGGAACAGGCGGCGTCGGCCGAAGAGGTCGCCGAGCCGGCCGCCGAGGACCAGCAGGACGGCGTACGCCACCCCGTATCCGGCGACGACGAGTTCCAGGACCGCCTCGCTCGCGGACAGGTCCGCGCCGATGGTGGGCAGGGCGACGTTGACGATGAAGAAGTCGACGAGCGGGAGTGCCGCGGCCAGCAGCACCGTGAAGAGTCCGAGACCGCCGAGCGCGGTCGGCGCTTGCGGGGTGGCCGTACGGACGGGACGTGAAGTGATGGTTTCGGTCACGCCGTCGAGCCTGCGACCGTTTCCAGGGTGGTACCAGAGTCTCCTTATCCTGGTAGCAGGAGTACCTGGCAACAGGGTCCGGGACGCGGCACCCTGGAGGCATGACGACGATGACGGGTCAGGAGACGGCGGCGCAGTCCCCGCCCCGGGACACCGGCTCGGAGATCCGGCGGCACGAACTCGCCGCCTTCCTGCGCAGCCGCCGCGAGCGCATCGCCCCCGAGCAGGTCGGGCTGCCCCGCGGCCGCCGACGCCGGACCCCGGGGCTGCGGCGCGAGGAGGTCGCCCAGCTCTCGGCCGTCGGCGTCACCTGGTACACCTGGCTGGAGCAGGCCCGGGACATCCAGGTCTCCGTGCAGGTCCTCGACGCCCTCGCCCGCGCCCTGCTGCTCGACCCCACCGAGCGCGCCCACCTCTTCCAGCTGGCCGGGGCCGTCGACCCGACGCCCGCGAGGGTGTGCCCGGCCATCACACCGGCGGTGCGCGCCCTGCTGGAGCAGTTCGAGCCGTACCCCGCCTGTGTGCAGAACAGCCGGTACGACATCCTCGCGTACAACCGGACCTACGGGCTGCTGCTGTGCGACCTGGAGGCGGTGCCGCCCGAGGACCGCAACTGCATGATCCTCTGCTTCACCAACCAGGAGTGGCGGTCCTCGATCCCCCACCTGGAGGAGACCCAGCGGCTGATGGCGGCGCGGTTCCGCGCCACGATGGCCGGTCATCTCGCCGAGCCCGCCTGGAAGATGCTGCTCAAGCGGCTGCGCACCCAGTCGCCGGACTTCCGCGAGGCCTGGGAGCGGTACGAGGTCGACGCGCAGCGCGGCAAGCGCAAGGAGTTCCTCAACCGGCACGTCGGCCGGATCCGCGTCGACCACGCCGACCTGTGGCTCGGACCGGAACCGGGGCCCCGGATGGTGACGTACGCACCGGCCGACGAGGTCTCCCGGGAGCGGCTGGAGAAGCTGCACGCGATCGCTCTGGAGCGCGGGCCGACATCGTCCGGGTGAGTGCCCGAAGTGCGGGAACCCGCAGATGTGCGGAAGGTGATGTTCCCAGGGTTTCCACGGCCCGGGGGCCGGGGTTCCCACAGCACGGACAGGGCGAGGACGAAGAGTCATGGCTGAGCAGAAGTCGGCGCGGACGCTTCCGCGGCCGTTGCACGCGGCCGTTTCGGCGGTGCGGAAGGTGCCGGGTGCCGGGACGGTGGGCAGGGCCGCCGAGGGCACGCTGGACAGGATCGGGGCGGTGTCGCCGCGCGGGCGGCGCGTGCTCGTCTACACGGGCGCCGGGGTGCTGGGCGTCGCCGGACTGGTGGAGTGGCCGGTGGCGGTCACCGGAGCCGCGGTGGCCTGGCTGACGCAGCCGCGCGGGCAGAACCGGAACGGGACCGCGGGCAAGGGCGGCGACGCCGGGGAGACCCGGGGCACCGCGGACACGAAGAGCGCCCGGACGCAGGCCCGGAAGACCACCGCCCGGGCGGGTACGGCGAAGACGGCTGCGAAGAAGACGGGTACGACGGCCACGGGTACGGCCGAGACGGGTGGGACGAAGGCGGCAGCGGCGAAGACCACCGCGGGCAGGACGGCGAAGACGGCCGCGGCGAAGCGGACCACCGGCGCCAAGAAGGCCGCCGCCAAGTCCACGGCGGCCAGGTCCACGGCGAGCAAGTCCGCCGCGAGCAAGTCCACCGCGGCCAAGTCCGCCGCCGCGAAGAAGTCCGCCGCGAAGAAGACCTCCGCGAAGAAGACCTCCGCCAAGAAGACCGCCTCCCCCGCTCGGGCCAAGAGCCAGTCGGGGACCAAGGCGTCCTCCAGCCGGCCCTCCGCCGCCCGCGGGGGCCGCAGCCGCAAGACGGCCACCGCGTCGCGCACCCGCACGTCCGGCTGAGGGAGGCTGAGGGAGAGCGATGGCCGGCGGACTGCTGACCCGTTCCCAGGACGCCGTCACGGGGCTGGTGCTGGCCGGACCCCGGCTGCTCGCGCGCGGCACCGCGCCCGCCGTGGGCGCCGCCGCCGGAGCGGCGGCGGGCACCGCACGCGCGGGTGTGCGCGGCGCCGACTTCGCCGCGCGGGCCGCGCGGGTGGCCCGCGCCGCGCTGCCCGGCGGGTCACGGGACTGGCGGGCCGGACCCCGGGCGCACCTCGCGCTGCGGCCGGCCGCGACGGACCGGGTGCGCCGCGCGGGCGGTACGGAGCGGGTGGGGCGGCGGGTGGCGGCGGCACTGGCCGAGCACCCGGACGTCCTGCTCGCCTACTGGGACACCGGCCTCGCCAGACTGGTGGTGACCGCGACCGAGGACACGCTCACCGACCGCGTCGTGGACCACGCCACCGAACTCGCCGAACGCCACGGACTCACCCGGGCGGACCAGGCCGCCCCCGCCGGCCCGGACGACCCGGCGGACGAGCCGGACCACCCCGGCGACCCGGCCCCGGTGCGGGTCGCGGCGACCGCGCTCGGCGCCGACGTGCTGGGCATCGCCGCCGCCGTGACCGGCGCCCGGCTGCGGCTGCCGCCCTCGCCCCGGCTGGTCACCGCCGTGGCGACACTGCTGCGCGAGAACCCGGCCTTCCGCGCCTGGCTGCGCGAGCGGCTCGGCGACCACCGGATGGACGTGGCCCTGGCCGCCGCCAACGCCGTCGTCCACGGCGCCGGGCAGAGCCCCACCTCGCTGGTGCTCGACGGAGCGCTGCGCGTGTGCCAGTTGACGGAGGCGGTGGCGCGCGGGGCCGCCTTCGAGGTCGTGCACGACCAGCTGTGCGTCCCCGGCCGGGACAGCCTGCCCGCCGCACCCGCCCTGCGTCCGCCGCCGCGCACCTCCCCGGCCCAGGACTACGCCGCCCACGCCTCGGCGGGCAGCGTGGCGGGCGCCGCCGCGACCCTGCTGGTCAAGCACGACGTGGCCGAGGCGGCGGAGGCGGTGCTCGCCGGTTCGCCGAAGGCCGCGCGCTACGGGCCCGCCGCTTTCCACGCCGTACTGAGCGCCGCGCTGTCCCGCACGGGTGTGCTGGTGCGCGATCCCGGGCGGCTGCGGCAGCTGGAGATGGCCCGCACGGTCGTGCTGCACCCCAGCGCCCTGCGGGTGCCGGGCGCGGGCGCCGACCCGTGGACCGAGGACGTGCTGGACGCGGCGCGGCGCGCGGGGCTGCGCGTGGTCATGGTCGAGGACCCGGCGCTGGCCGACTTCACCGGCCTCGCCGACCAGGTCGTCGGCGCCGGGCGCCCGCTCGCGGACGTCGTGGCCGAACTGCGCGCCGAGGGCGGCGTCATCACCGTCGTACGGCCGCTGCCCGGTGACGACGGGTCGGTGTCGGCCGGACTGCTCGCCGGGGACGTGGCCGTCGCGCTGGCCGACGCGGACTGCCCGGTGGCCTGGGGCGCGGACGTGCTCGCGCCGCAGGGGCTGGCCGACGTGTGGCGGGTGCTGCGGGCGGTGCCGGTGTCCCGGGCGGTCGGCAGCCGCTCGCAGACGCTGGCCCGGTCCGGGGCCGCGCTGTCCGGGCTGCTGGTGGCGGTCGGCGAGGCACGCGGCAGGAACCGGGGCGGCGTGTCGTCGCTGCTGGGGATGCGGCACGCGCCGGTGGACGCGAGCGCGGCGGTGGCCCTGCTGTCCGGGACGCGGGCCGCGATCGGCGTGGCGATGGCCCGCGCCCCGCGTCCCCGGGCCCGGGTGGCGTGGCACGCGCTGGACCCGGACGACGTACGGGAGCGGCTGGAGCGGGAGCGCGAGCCGCGGCCTACCGCCGTGGAGCAGGCCGCCGCCCGGCTGCGCGCCGCCGCCGACCGGGCCGGCCGGGTGCCCGTGCTGGCCCCGGTCCGCTGGTCGTGGCAGCTGGCCCGCGCCGTACGCGGGGAGCTGGACGACCCGCTCACCCCGGTGCTGGCGGTCGGCTCGGCCGCCTCCGCGATCCTCGGGTCGGTCGTCGACGCGCTGCTCGTCGTCGGCGCCCTCGACCTGAACGCGCTGGTCGGCGGCTTCCAACGGCTGCGTGCCGAGCGGGCGCTGTCCGGGCTGCTGGCCGAGCAGAAGCAGAAGGCCCGCGTCACCGAGGAGCCCGCGGGGGAGGGGCAACCCGCGCGGGACGGTGGCCGGTTCGGGGCGGAGGGAGAGCAGCGGGCCCGGGACGGCGGGGAGTTCGCCGCCCGGGGCGGCGAGCCGCGGATCGTGGACGCGGCCAGGTTGCACCCCGGTCACGTGATCGAGCTGAAGGCGGACGACGTGGTGCCCGCCGACGCCCGGCTCCTGTGGGAGGACGGCTTGGAAGTGGACGAGTCCGCGCTGACCGGTGAGTCGCTGCCGGTGGACAAGTGCGTGGACCCGGCCCCCCGCGCTCCCGTGGCGGAGCGGTACTGCATGGTCTTCGAGGGCACGACCGTGGTGGCCGGGCGGGCCCGGGCCGTCGTCGTCGACACCGGCGACCACACCGAGGCGGCGCGGGCGGTCGCGCTGGCGGCCCGTACGCCGTCGGCGGCCGGAGTGCAGGCCCGGCTCCAGGAGCTGACCCGCAAGGCGCTGCCGCTCACCCTGGCGGGCGGCGCCGCGGTGACCGGGCTCTCGCTGCTGCGCGGGGCGCCGATCCGGCAGGCCGTCGCCGGCGGCGTGTCGGTGGCGGTGGCCGCCGTGCCCGAGGGACTGCCGCTGGTGGCGACGGTGGCCCAGCTCGCGGCGGCCCGCCGGCTCAGCCGCCGGGGCGTCCTGGTGCGCACCCCGCGCACGCTGGAGGCGCTCGGCCGGATGGACACCGTCTGCTTCGACAAGACGGGCACCCTCACCGAGAACAGGCTGCGGCTGTCGCGGGTCGCGGGCACCGACGGCACGGTCCGCCGGGTGGGCGACCCGGAGACCGCCGGCACCGTACGGGTCGCCGCGCGGGCCTGCCCCCGGCTGAACGGCGACGGCGCCCGGCCCACCCACGCCACCGACGAGGCGGTCCTTGACGCGGCCGGGGACGACCCCGGGTGGACGCAGGAGGAGGGCCTGCCCTTCGAGACCTCCCGGGGCTACGCCGCCGCCGTCGGACGCGAGGACGGGGCAGGCCCCGCCGTACTGGTGGTCAAGGGCGCCCCCGAGACGGTGCTGCCCGCCTGCGCCGGCCTGCCCGCACACACCGCCGAGGTGGCACAGCGCCTCGCCCGCGACGGACTGCGCATCATCGCGGTGGCGCGGCGGACCCTGGCCGAGGGCGAGGAGGCGTCCGACGTCCTCGAACAGCAGCCCTCCGAACTGGAGTTCACCGGACTGCTCGCGCTGGCCGACGTGGCCCGCGAGACCTCCCCGGCGCTGGTGCGCGGGCTGCGCGAGGCGGGCGTACGGCCCGTGGTGCTGACCGGCGACCATCCGCAGACCGCCCACGCCATCGCCGTGGACCTGGGCTGGCCCGAGGACGCGGTCGTGGTCACCGGCGACGAACTCGCCGCCGCCGACCGCACCGCCCGCTCCCGGATGCTGCGCGACGCGGACGTGGTGGCCCGGGTGGCGCCCGAGCAGAAGCTCCTGGTCGTCGAGTCCCTGCGGGACGCCGGACGGGTCGTCGGCATGGTCGGCGACGGCGCCAACGACGCCGCCGCGATCCGGGCCGCGGACATCGGCGTCGGGATCAGCGCCCGGGGCTCGGCCGCCGCCCGCAACGCCGCCGACCTGGTCGTCACCGGCGACGACCTGCTGGTCCTGGTGGAGGCGGTGCGGGAGGGCCGGGCGCTGTGGCACAGCGTCGCCGACGCCATCGCCATCCTGATCGGCGGCAACGCGGGCGAGGTCGGCTTCGGCATCCTCGGCACGGTGCTGGGCGGCGCCGCCCCGCTGTCCACCCGCCAGATGCTGCTGGTCAACCTCTTCACCGACCTGTTCCCCGCGATGGCGGTCGCGGTGACGAAGACGGGGGACCCCGAGCAGGAGGCCGCCGACGCGGGCGCGCCGCTCGGTACGGCGGTGCTGGGCGAGCCCCTGCTCAGGCAGATCAGGCACCGGGCCCTGACCACCGCGCTCGGGGCCACCGCGGCCTGGCTGCTGGGCCGCTTCACGCCGGGCACCCGGCGCCGCTCGACGACCATGGCCCTGTGCGCCGTCGTCGGCACCCAGCTCGCCCAGACCCTCGCCGACCGCCGCGACAGCCGCCTGGTCCAGGTCACCTCCCTCGGCTCCGCCGCCGCCCTGGTCGTCCTCGTGCAGACTCCGGGCGCCAGCCGCCTCTTCGGCTGCACCCCGCTGGGCCCGGTCGCGTGGACGGGCGTGGCCGCGGCGATCGCGCTGGCGCTGGCGGGGCAGCGGGCGCTGCCGGGCGTGGAGGACGCGATCGTGAAGTACTGGCCGAAGGTGGCGCAGCGGCTGCCGGTGGCGAAATCCGGTGCGGCGCCGCGGGGCGCGGAGGGATGATGCGCGGGTCCGCCGTCGCTGACCGAAAGGCGTGTCCGTGCTCCCCCTGGACGAGATCCGGACGCTGCTGAGGGAACACGACGACCCGCGTCACCGGGAACGGCCCCGGGACTTCGACCCGGAGGTCGCGGCGCGCCGCTTCGCCCTGCTCACGGGCGCGCTCAAGCGGCGTCTCGGGCCGTCCGGCCGGGCGGGGCTGTACCAGGACTCCAGCGCGTGCGGACGGTTCTGGGCCTCCACGGACGGCGCCGGTCCCGCCGGGGGTCTGTGGGTCGAGCTGAGCAACTTCGGCGGCTTCGTCACCGCCGGGACGGGCACCGACTGGACCGCGGACTCCGCGGCGGGACTGAGCGGGGAGTTCGTGACCTGGCTGGACGAGGTGTGCACGGCGGCGGGGTGCGTCTTCGTCCCGCTCGACGTGCTGCTGGAGCCGTACGACGGCCCGACGCCGACCCTGGTGGACGAGGACCGGGCCTTCGCCCGGACACTCGCGGCGCTCGGCCACGACAGCCACGACAGCCGCGACGGCCACGACAGCGAGGACGGCGAGGACGGCGAGGAAGTGCTGCCGGTCAGGGCCGACCGGTACTTCGACTACGTCTGAGGCACCGTCAGGCCCCGGCCCGCGCCGCCTCCCGCACCTCCGGCGACGCCAGGCGCTCGGCCGTGCGCTCCGCAGTCCGGTGGGCCCAGCGGCCGCTCGTGACGGCGCCCAGGACGAGGACCGAGAGGCCGCAGGCGGCCAGGATCCACCAGCCGGGGCGGGCGGCGGAGACGAAGGTGTCGCGGTACGACGATCCGCTCACGCCCGCCGCCAGCACCGCGCCGATCACCGCCACGCCGAGCGTCTGGCCCAGCTGGCGGCTGGTGGAGGCGACGGCCGCGGCGACCCCGGCCTGCGCGCGGGGCATGCCGGAGACCGCGGTGTTGGTGATGGGCGCGTTGACGAAGCCGAAGCCGATGCCGAACAGGACGTAGCCGAGGAAGAGCGTGACGTCGGAGGTCTCGGCCTCGAAGGCGGCGAACAGCGTGCCGCTCGCGGTCAGCGCGCCGCCCGCGATCAGCAGGGGCAGGCGCGGCCCCCGGCTGCCGACCAGCCGGCCGGCGAGCGGGGCGCACAGGAAGGTCGGGACGGCCATCGGCAGCATCCACAGGCCGGCCTCCAGGGCGCTCAGACCGCGCACGTTCTGGAGATACAGCGTGGACAGGAACAGGAAGCCGCCCAGCGCCGCGAACGCGCTGATCGCGATCACGGTGGCCCCGCTGAACGGCGCCGACCGGAAGAAGCGCAGCTCGATGAGGGGGTCGGTGCGACGGGGCTCGTGGACGAGCAGGCCGATCAGCGCGGCGAGGGCCAGCACCGCGAAGGGCAGGACCGTCGTGAACCCGGCGTTCGGCGCCTCGATGATCGCGTACGTCAGAGAGCCGAACAGCACGATCACCATCAGCTGGCCCAGCGGGTCGGGGCGGCGGGCCTTCGGCGCGCGGGACTCGGGGACGAAGCGGAGGGTGAGCAGGAGGGCGGCCAGGCCCACCGGAAGGTTGACCCAGAAGATCGAGCGCCAGCCGACCGATTCCACCAGCACACCGCCCACCAGCGGACCGGCGGCCATGGATATGCCGACCACCGCACCCCAGACGCCGATCGCACGGGCCCGCTCGCGCGGGTCGGTGAAGGTGTTGGTGATGATGGACATCGCGACCGGGTTGAGCATCGAACCGCCCACCGCCTGCATCATCCGGAAGACGATCAGCGAGGACAGGTCAGGGGCCAGCGAGCACAGCAGCGAGCCGAGGGTGAAGATCACCAGACCGGTCATGAAGACCCGCTTGCGGCCGATCCGGTCGGCGGTGGAACCGGACAGCATCAGCAGGGCGGCCAGCACCAGCGTGTACGCGTCGACCGCCCACTGCAGGCCGGACGTGCTCGCGTGCAGGTCGCGCTGCATGGAGGGGAGGGCGACGTTGAGGATCGTGTTGTCGATACTCACGATCAGCAGGCTCATGCAGCAGATCGCGAGCACGAGCATGCGGCGGCGATGGGTGAGCTCGGGCATGGACTCCAGCCTACGCCGACTTCGATAGTGCGTCTAACTAATGACCGATGCATGGTCTTCGTCCACGGGGCACGACGGCACGGTCCCGCGTGCGTGACAATGGGGGAATGTCCACGCTCACCACGCCCGCCCCCGACACCACCGCCGCACCCCTGCGGATCGGCCCGCACACCGTCGCGCCGCCCGTGGTGCTGGCGCCGATGGCCGGTATCACCAACGCGCCGTTCCGCACGCTGTGCCGTGAGTTCAGCGGGGGCAAGGGCCTGTTCGTGAGCGAGATGATCACCACCCGGGCGCTGGTCGAGCGCAACGAGAAGACCATGCAGCTGATCCGCTTCGACGCGACCGAGACCCCGCGCTCGATCCAGCTGTACGGCGTCGACCCGGTGACCGTCGGCAAGGCCGTCCGCATGATCGCGGAGGAGGACCTCGCCGACCACATCGACCTGAACTTCGGCTGCCCGGTGCCGAAGGTGACCCGCAAGGGCGGCGGCTCGGCGCTGCCGTACAAGCGGAACCTGCTGCGCGCCATCGTCCGCGAGGCCGTCACCGGCGCCGGTGACCTGCCCGTCACCATGAAGATGCGCAAGGGTATCGACGACGACCACCTCACCTGTCTCGACGCCGGCCGGATCGCCGTCGAGGAGGGCGTCAGCGCCATCGCCCTGCACGGCCGCACCACCGCCCAGCACTACGGCGGCACCGCCGACTGGGACGCCATCGCCCGCCTCAAGGAGCACGTCCCGGAGATCCCCGTCCTCGGCAACGGCGACATCTGGTCCGCCGAGGACGCGCTGCGCATGGTGCGGGAGACCGGCTGCGACGGCGTCGTGGTCGGGCGCGGCTGCCTGGGGCGGCCGTGGCTCTTCGCCGACCTGGTCGCCGCCTTCGAGGGGCGCACCGACGCCTTCGTGCGGCCCACCCTGCGCGAGGTCGCCGACGTGATGGTGCGGCACGCCACGCTGCTGGGGGAGTGGATCGGGGACGAGGCGCGGGGCGTCATCGACTTCCGCAAGCACGTCGCCTGGTACCTCAAGGGCTTCGCCGTCGGCTCCGAGATGCGCAAGCGGCTCGCGATCACCTCCTCCCTCCAGGCGCTGCGCGCCGGGCTGGACGAGCTGGACCTCGACCAGCCCTGGCCGGCCGGTGCCGACGGTCCCCGCGGCCGCACGTCCGGCAACAACCGGGTGGTCCTGCCGGACGGCTGGCTGAAGGACCCGTACGACTGCGCGGGCATCGGCGAGGACGCGGAGCTGGACACCTCCGGCGGCTGATCAGCCCCCGGCCCCGGTGGGGTGCGGGACCGAGCCGTACGCCGTCAGGAAGCGGTCGCGGAAGGCGCTCATCTTCCACACCGGGGCGTCGTGGGCCGGTTTCAGGCCCTCCGTCCAGTTCCAGTCGCCGATCGCGTCGAGCACCTTCGGGTCCTTGGCGACGACCGACACGGGCACGTCCCGGCTGGCCTTGTTCCCGCTGACGCGGGCGAGCGGCTGGTGGTCGCCGAGGAAGACGAGGACGGTGTCGTCGGTGCCGTAGCGCTCCAGCCACTGGGTGAGGCTGGTGACCGAGTACTGGATCGACTTGCCGTACTCCTCCTTCGAGCGGGCGGAGTCCGTGATGACGTCGGACGCCTTCACGCCCGAGGCCTCGATGCCGTCGTACACCGACCCGTCGCCGACCTCGTCCCAGCCGACCATCCTCGGGACCGGCGCCCAGGGCTGGTGGCTGGAGGTGAGGATGACCTCCGCCATCAGTGGCTTGTCGCGCTTCCTGCCGTGCTCCAGGCGCTGGAAGGCCTCCAGCGCGTACTGGTCGGGCATCGTCGACCAGCTGAACTTCGGCCCCCGGTAGCCCACGTCGGAGGCGTCGTACACCTTGTCCAGGCCGTACCAGTCCGCCTCCGGCCAGGCCTTCTGCACCCCCGGCATGACCCCGACGGTGTCCCAGTCGCCGGTCTTGCGGAACGCCTTGGTGAGGGTGAGGTGGTCGCCGGCCGTGACGGTGCGGTAGCGCTGCTGGTTGTCCACCCACAGGCCGGACAGGAAGGTGGAGTGGCCGAGCCAGCTGCTGCCGCCGTACGTCGCCGAGGTGAGCCAGCCGCTGCGGGCGTGGAAGCCCGCCTTCGCCAGCGCCTCGGTGCTCGCGTCCAGCGTCCGGTCGACACCCGGTGCCATCACCGGGTCCTCGATCGCGCTGCGGCCGTAGCTCTCGATGAACGTGAAGATCATGTCCTTGCCGCGCAGGTCCGGGACCAACTGCGCGCCGGGTGTGGCGCCGAAGCGGTCCGCCTTCGCCTCCTTCGCGAAGGCCGCCTCGTCCCGCAGCGTGTCCACGACCCGGTGCGCCTGCGCCTCGGCGGCGCGGGACGCGCTCGTGGTGGCGACCGGCACACCGAAGGTCTGCACGCCCAGCGCCACGGAGGTCATCCACACGGTGGCCGCCATCAGCGCGCCCCGTGCCGCCCGCGCCCGGTGCGCGGCCAGCAGCTCGCCGAGCCGGACCGCCGCCAGCGCCGTGAGCACCAGCAGCGCGAGGGCCAGCACGACGGCGCCCACCGCGGCCCAGGCCGCCGCCGCCCCGCCCATCGAGTCCGCCACGAACGACTGCGCGTCGTCGAGCAGGCCCCAGTCCAGCACGAGGTTGAAGCTCCGGCCCAGGTACGCGGTGAAGCCCATGTCGAGCAGGTTCAGCACGGTCAGCGCCCCGAGGGCCGCCCCGAACAGCGCCGCCGCCACCAGGCGCGGCACGCGGGGCAGGCAGAGCAGCAGCACCGCCGCGACGACCGCCTCCGCCGGGATCCGCGCGAAGCGGCTGGGCTCCAGGGCGACCAGGGTGTTGGGCAGCAGGAGCGCCCCGAGCACCAGAATGGCCGAAAGGGCCGTGGTGACCCGGCGGACGGCCAGGGCGGCGCGCGGGTGCCGGGCGCGCCAGGCCCACCGGTGGGCCAGACGGGCCCGAAGGGCTTGGAGGGCCGCGAGGGCCTTGAGCGGGCCGGATTCGGGGGTGTCGGGGTCGTCGGGAGCGTTGCCGGAGGGCCGCGACGGCCGGCGGAAAGGCGTGATGACGGGCACCCGAAGGTCCTTCCGTGCGAAACCCGGTGGACGACGGGCCCCGGCGAGGGGGCCGGGACCCGCCGGACTCTCGTACGTCCGCCACCGGCGGTCCGTTCACCGGTCCGCATGGTGAAATCCCGTGGACTGTGGCAGCGTGATTCTCGCCACCTCTGATATGAGGGGCGCTCAGATGAGCGGATCTTGAGCGACTCCACTTCTCAAAGAGTGGCACTGAGTGCCATGCGTTGATCGTTCATCGAGCGAACTCAAACGTGGCGAATGCCGCTCATGTGAGCGAGGAGTCGGGCGTTCGAGAGTTCCCGCGTTCAAGAAGTGAAAACACAAGCGGCCGGTCGCTTGCCAAGCCTTGACTTTCGATCCGCTGGCGGACGAACGGTTACGGGCGCACGACACGCAAGTGGACGTACCCAGACGCCTTTGATCTGGGTACATTCCTCGCCGTCAGGGCAGCCACCGCGTCCTCGAGGAGTCGAGACCCGTGTCGGAAAACAAAGATCCCCAGGTAGCGAACGCACCCAAGTTCGTTTACGACTTCACCGAGGGCAACAAGGACCTCAAGGACCTCCTCGGCGGCAAGGGCGCCAACCTCGCCGAGATGACCAACCTGGGTCTCCCGGTCCCTCCGGGCTTCACGATCACCACAGAGGCCTGCAAGACCTACCTCGACAGCGGCGAGGAGCCCGCGGCACTGCGTGACGAGGTGAGTGCGCACCTCGACGCCCTCGAAGCGAAGATGGGCAAGAAGCTCGGGCAGGCCGACGACCCCCTCCTCGTGTCGGTGCGCTCCGGGGCCAAGTTCTCCATGCCCGGCATGATGGACACCGTCCTCAACATCGGCCTCTCCGACAAGTCGGTGCAGGGCCTGGCCAAGCAGGCCGGCGACGACCGCTTCGCGTGGGACTCCTACCGCCGCCTGATCCAGATGTTCGGCAAGACCGTCCTCGGCGTCGACGGCGACCTCTTCGAGGAGGCGCTGGAGGCGGCGAAGGCGGCCAAGAAGGTCGCGGTCGACACCGAGCTGGAGGCCGCCGACCTCAAGAAGCTCGTCACCAAGTTCAAGAAGATCGTCAAGACCGAGGCGGGACGGGACTTCCCGCAGGACCCGCGCGAGCAGATGGACCTCGCCATCAAGGCGGTCTTCGACTCCTGGAACGGCGAGCGCGCCAAGCTCTACCGCCGCCAGGAGCGCATCCCGCACGACCTCGGCACCGCCGTCAACGTCTGCTCCATGGTCTTCGGCAACCTCGGCCCCGACTCCGGCACCGGCGTCGCCTTCACCCGCGACCCCGCCTCGGGACACCAGGGCGTCTACGGCGACTACCTGCAGAACGCCCAGGGCGAGGACGTCGTCGCGGGCATCCGCAACACCGTCGCGCTGGCGGACCTGGAGCAGATCGACAAGAAGTCGTACGACCAGCTGATGCAGATCATGGAGACGCTGGAGAACCACTACCTGGACCTGTGCGACATCGAGTTCACCATCGAGCGCGGCCAGCTGTGGATGCTCCAGACCCGCGTCGGCAAGCGCACGGCGGGCGCCGCCTTCCGCATCGCCACCCAGCTCGTCGACCAGGGCCTGATCGACGAGGCCGAGGCACTCCAGCGGGTCAACGGCGCCCAGCTCGCCCAGCTGATGTTCCCCCGCTTCGACGAGGACGCCAAGGTCGAGAAGGTCGGCCGGGGCATCGCCGCCTCGCCGGGCGCGGCGGTCGGCAAGGCGGTCTTCGACTCGTACACCGCCGTCAAGTGGTCCCGCTCCGGCGAGAAGGTCATCCTGGTGCGCCGCGAGACCAACCCCGACGACCTGGACGGCATGATCGCCGCCGAGGGCATCCTGACCTCGCGCGGCGGCAAGACCTCCCACGCGGCCGTGGTCGCGCGCGGCATGGGCAAGACCTGTGTCTGCGGCGCCGAGGAGCTGGAGGTCGACACCAAGCGCCGCCGGATGACCGTGCCCGGCGGGCACGTCGTCGAGGAGGGCGACGTCATCTCCATCGACGGCTCCTCCGGCAAGGTCTACCTCGGCGAGGTGCCGGTGGTGCCCTCCCCGGTCGTCGAGTACTTCGAGGGCCGCATGCACGCCGGCGCCGAGGACGCCGACGAGCTGGTCGAGGCCGTGCACCGGATCATGGCCTTCGCCGACCGCAAGCGCCGGCTGCGGGTGCGCGCCAACGCCGACAACGCCGAGGACGCGCTGCGCGCCCGCCGGTTCGGCGCCCAGGGCATCGGCCTGTGCCGCACCGAGCACATGTTCCTCGGCGACCGGCGCGAGCTGGTGGAGCGGCTGATCCTGGCCGACACCGAGGCCGAGCGCGAGGAGTCCCTGAAGGAACTGCTCCCGCTCCAGAAGCAGGACTTCGTCGAGCTGTTCGAGGCGATGGACGGCCTGCCGGTCACCGTCCGCCTGCTCGACCCGCCGCTGCACGAGTTCCTGCCCGACATCACCGAGCTGTCGGTGCGCGTGGCGCTCGCCGAGTCCCGTCAGGAGCCGCACGAGAACGAGCTGCGCCTGCTCCAGGCGGTGCACCGGCTGCACGAGCAGAACCCGATGCTGGGCCTGCGCGGCGTCCGCCTCGGCCTGGTCATCCCCGGCCTGTTCACCATGCAGGTCCGCGCCATCGCGGAGGCCGCCGCCGAACGCAAGGCGGCCAAGGGCGACCCGCGCGCCGAGATCATGATCCCGCTGGTCGGCACCGTCCAGGAGCTGGAGATCGTCCGCGAGGAGGCCGACCAGGTCATCGCCGAGGTCGAGGCGGCCACCGGCGCCAAGCTCAAGCTGTCGATCGGCACGATGATCGAGCTGCCGCGCGCCGCGCTGACCGCCGGTCAGATCGCCGAGGCCGCGGAGTTCTTCTCCTTCGGCACCAACGACCTGACCCAGACCGTGTGGGGCTTCAGCCGCGACGACGTCGAGGCCAGCTTCTTCACGGCCTACCTGGAGAAGGGCATCTTCGGCGTCTCCCCGTTCGAGACCATCGACAAGGACGGCGTCGGCTCCCTCGTCGCCGCAGCCGCGAAGGCCGGCCGCGCCACGCGTCCCGACCTGAAGCTCGGCGTCTGCGGCGAGCACGGCGGCGACCCGGAGTCGGTGCACTTCTTCCACGAGGTGGGCCTGGACTACGTCTCCTGCTCCCCGTTCCGGATCCCGGTGGCCCGCCTGGAGGCGGGCCGGGCGGCGTCGCGGTCGAAGGGCAGCGACCACCGGTAACCCGGAAGGGGCCGAAGACCCCGGAGCCGCCGTCTGTCACCCGACCACCCTCACCGATCGGCGGCGGCTCCGGTCCACGAGAAAGGCGGCACCCGTGCGGGGGTGCCGCCTTTCGTGACGCGTTTTTTGTGACACGTTCAACGGTGTGAATCCCTGTGTGCTGAGCAGCAGCAAGCTGTCAGCAGTGTTGGAGGGCCCTGGCAGCGGACAGCGGCCGACACCCGGAACGGTGGTTGGATGACGCAGACGGATCACAGGGAACCGGCCGGCACGACCACCCGGGACGGGACCGGGGACACAACCGCCGACGCGGTGCCCACTCCCCGGACCGTGGCGCGGGAGCGGGTCCCCGAGGCAGGGCCCCCCGTCCGCAGGAACCGGCTCGCGGCCCTGGACGGGCTGCGTTTCCTGGCCGCCCTGTCCGTCGTCTTCTTCCACTTCGTCGGCCAGGTGCCCTCCACGATGCAGACCATCTGGGACCGCCCCGTCGACACCGTCTTCCCCGAGGCCCACGGCTACTTCGCCTACGGCCGCCTCGGCGTCGAACTCTTCTTCCTGATCAGCGGTTTCGTCATCTGCATGAGCGCGTGGGGCCGCACCCCGCGCGACTTCTTCATCTCCCGCGTCACCCGGTTGTACCCGATGTACTGGGCGGCCATCGCGATCACGGCCTGCGTGATCTACTTCGCCGACAACCCGTTCGGACACCCGCACCCGCGCGTGCTCTTCGCCAACCTGACGATGCTGCAGACCCCGCTCGGGGTGGAACACCTCGACTCCGTCTACTGGACGCTCTGGCCCGAGCTGTGCTTCTACCTCACCTTCGCGGTGGTGGTGTGGAAGGGCCTGACCTACCAGCGCGTGGTGATCTACTGCGGCCTGTGGACGGTCGCCGCCGTGCTGGCCCCCAGCGCCGACATCCACCTGCTCACGCTGCTGGCGAACCCGCCGTCCGCGCCGTACTTCATCGCCGGCATGGCCTTCTACCTCATGTACCGCTACCGGCCGACCCCGCTGCTGTGGGGCATCGTCGCGATGTCGTGGCTGGTGGCGCTGCACTACCTGCTGACGCCCGACGGGGGCCGCCTCAACTGGGACTCCTGGCAGCCGGACCGCGCCTGGCTGGTCCTGATCGTCACGGTGTTCTTCCTGCTGATCGCCGCCGTCGCCCTCGGCTGGACCAGCCGCATCCGCTGGCGCGGCCTGACCGTCGCGGGCACGCTGACCTTCCCGCTGTACCTGCTGCACGACGCCATCGGCGTCAACGTCCTGCACCGCTTCGGCGACCGGGCCCACCCGTGGGTCGTGGTCTGCGTCACCGTCGCCGCCCTGGTCGCGCTCTCCTACGTCGTGCAGCGGTTCGTGGAGCGCCCGGTGGCCCGGGCCGCGCGGCGCTGGCTCAGCAGCGCCGCCTTCAGCCTCAAAGCGCCGGAGCCCCGCCGCTGAACGGTCGGGACTCCAGGAGTGCGCCGGGGCCGGGTCAGGCCGCGCCGTCGCCCCGGCGCCTGCGCGCGGCCAGCATCAGCCCGCCGCCCGCGAGCACGACGAGCGCGCCGCCCGCCGCGAGGTAGGGCGTGCTGTCGCCGCCGCCGGTCTCGGCCAGGTCGGTGCCCTGCTGCCCGGCGGCCTCTTCCCCGCCGCTCTGCTCGCTCCCGGAGTCCTCGCCGCTCCCGGCGCCCGCCGCGTCGTCGGCGGGCACGAAGCCGGCCGGCGGCTTGTCGCAGCCGACGCCGTCCTTGTCGCGGTCCAGGTGCCCGCCGTAGTGCTCGTCACCCTGCTTGATGTTGGAGTAGCCGTTCTCGTACGCCTCGGTGCAGTTCTTGAACGGGTGGGTGCCGTCGTGCGCCTGGGCGGCGGCCGGCAGGGCGGCCAGGGCCAGTGCGGCGACGGTCACGGCGGCGGGCTTGCGGAGCAGCTTCATCGAGAGTCCCGGGAATGGTGTGGAAGAGCGGACCTGAGGTGACGAAGCTATTGAGGTGACCAACATGTGGTGGGGTTATGAAGGACTCGTGATGGGAACGTGACGTGACCGGACGGTAGCTCTCCGCTCAGGCCCGCCGGGCGCGTACGGTGAGAGAGGTCCGGACCAGCGAAGGAGCCGCGGATGACCGGCTGGAGCACGGGCGACATCCCCGACCTGGACGGGCGCGTCGCCGTCGTCACCGGGGCCAACGGCGGCCTCGGCTACGTGATCGCCCGGGAGCTGGCGCGCAAGGGGGCGTGTGTCGTGCTCGCCTGCCGCAGCGGGGAGCGGGGGCGCGCGGCCGTGGAGCGCCTTCTCGGCGAGGTGCCCTCCGCCGCCGTGGAGCAGGCGCGGCTGGACCTCGGGGACCTCGCCTCGGTCCGGGAGTTCGCCTACGGACTGCCGTACGAGCGGGTGGACCTCCTGGTCAACAACGCCGGGGTGATGGCGCTGCCGCACAGCACGACGGTGGACGGCTTCGAGACCCAGTTCGGCGTCAACCACCTGGGGCACTTCGCGCTCACCGGGCTGCTGCTGCCCTCCCTGCTGGCCGCACCCGGCGCCCGGATCGTGACCGTCTCCAGCTTCCTGCACGTGCTGGCCAACGTCGATCCGCGCGACCTCAACAACGTGCGCCGGTACGGGCGCTGGACCGCCTACGCCCGCTCGAAGTCCGCCAACCTGCTCTTCACCCACGAACTGGCGCGCCGGCTCGCGGCACGGGAGGACGCCTCGGACGTACGCGCGGTCGCCGCCCACCCCGGGTACGCGGAGACCGGACTGGCGACCGCCGGGCCCCGCGCCGAGGGGCGCCGCCTCGCCGAGCGGCTGGCGCGGCTCGGGAACCGGGTCGTCGCCCAGTCCCCGGAGGCGGGCGCGCTGCCCGTCCTGTACGCCGCGACCGCGCCCGGCGTGCCCTCCGACTCCTTCACCGGCCCGTCCTTCGCGATGTGGCGCGGGGCGCCCGCACCGTCCTGGCGGGCGTCCTGGACCACCGACGACGCGCTGGGGGAGCGGCTGTGGGCCGCCTCCGAGCGGCTGACGGGCGTCGTCTACGACGCGCTGCTGCCCTGAGGAGGGCTGGGTCAGGCGGCCTTCACGGCCTGCACCTGGTACGTCTCCACGCGCATCGCCTCGTCGTCCAGGCACTCGCCGGTCGTGAGGTCGAAGCGCTGCTTGAGCAGCGGGGAGGCGACGAACGGGCGGCCCCGGTGGGTGCCGGTCAGGCCGCGGGAGAGGACCGCCGCGCCGGTGAACGGGTCCCGGTTGTCGATGGCGTACAGGCCGCCGTCCCGGTCGCGGAACAGGGCGACCTGGCCGCCGTCCGGGAGCAGCGCCGCCACGCCCCGGCCCGGGAGCAGGACGCCCAGGTCGCAGGCCGTGAACCAGTCGTCGGTCAGCCGGAGCCGGACCTTCAGGTCGGTCGTCTCGGTGGCCGGGGCCTCGGTGGCCAGGGGCTCGGGTGCCAGGGTCATCGCCGGGTGCTTCCTTCCAGGAGGTCGTCTTCCGAGGGGCGCCGCAGGCCGATGTTCAGCAGCGGCAGGTCGGGCTTGATCTGGTCGCGCTCGGGCACGAAGCCCACGACCGGGTCCGGGGTGTCGGGCGCGTTGACGAACGACACGAACCGGGCCAGCTTCTCGGGGTCGTTGATGGTCTCGGCCCACTCGTCGCGGTAGTGGGACACGTGCGCCCGCATCAGGGACTCCAGCTCGTCGCAGATGCCGAGCGAGTCGTGCACCACCACGTCCCGTACGTGGTCCAGGCCGCCGGGGATGCGATCCAGCCAGGTGGAGGTGCGCTCCAGCTTGTCGGCGGTGCGGATGTAGAACATCAGGAACCGGTCGATGAGGCGGACCAGTTCGGCGTCGGAGAGGTCCTGCGCGAGCAGGTCCGCGTGGCGCGGGGTGGCGCCGCCGTTGCCGCCGACGTACAGGTTCCAGCCGTTGGAGGTGGCGATCACCCCGAAGTCCTTCGACTGGGCCTCCGCGCACTCGCGGGCGCACCCGGAGACCGCCGACTTCAGCTTGTGCGGGGACCTCAGGCCCCGGTAGCGAAGCTCCAGGTCGATCGCCATGCGCACCGAGTCCTGGACGCCGTAGCGGCACCAGGTCTGCCCCACGCAGGACTTCACCGTGCGCAGCGACTTCCCGTACGCGTGCCCCGACTCGAAGCCGGCGTCCACCAGCCGCGCCCAGATCAGCGGCAGCTGCTCGACGCGGGCGCCGAACATGTCGATGCGCTGGCCGCCGGTGATCTTCGTGTAGAGCCCGAAGTCCCGGGCGATCTCGCCGATCACGATCAGCTTCTCCGGCGCGATCTCACCGCCGGGGATGCGCGGGACGACGGAGTACGAGCCGTTCTTCTGGAGGTTGGCCAGGAAGTGGTCGTTGGTGTCCTGGAGGGCCGCCTGCTCGCCCTCCAGGACGTAGCCGCTCGCGCCGATCGCCGGGGCGAGGGAGGCGATGATCGAGCCGACCGCCGGCTTGCACACCTCGCAGCCCTCACCGCCCCGCGCGCCGTCCCGGCCGTGCCGGTCGAGCAGCTCCCGGTAGGAGGTGATCCGCAGGGCGCGGACGATCTCGTACAGCTCCTCGCGGGTCTGCGCGAAGCAGCCGCACAGGCCCTTGTCGACCTCGACGCCGCTCGCCTCCAGCTCCGCGGTGACCAGCTGGCCGAGCACCTTGACGCAGGAGCCGCAGCCGGTACCGGCCCGGGTGCACTTCTTCACCTCGGGCACGGTCGTGCAGGAGTGCTCCGTCACCGCGCCGCGGATGGTGCCCTTGGTGACGTTGTGGCAGGAGCAGATCACCGCGTCGTCGGGCAGCGCGGCCGGGCCCAGCTGGGCCGGGGCACCGGCACCGGCGGGCAGCACCAGGGACTCGGGGGAGACCGGCGGGACCGAGCCGGTGAAGGCGCGCAGGGTGCCGTACGCCTCCGCGTCGCCGACCAGGATGCCGCCGAGCAGCGTGCCGTCGCGGCCGACGACCAGCTTCTTGTACAGGCCCGCGCGGGAGTCGGAGTAGACGACGTCCAGGCAGTCGGCGGTGGCGCCGTGCGCGTCGCCGAAGGACGCCACGTCCACGCCGAGCAGCTTCAGCTTGGTGGACAGGTCGGCGCCGGTGAACGCTGCCTCGTCCCGGGCGATGGTCGCGGCTGCCGTCTCGGCCTGCTCGTACCCGGGGGCCACCAGGCCGTACACCCGGCCGTCGGCGGCCAGCGCGCACTCGCCGATCGCGAACACGTGCGGGTCGGTGACCGTGCGGCACTGCTCGTCCACGCTGATGCCGCCGCGCTCGCCGACCGCGAGGCCGCAGTCGCGGGCCAGCTGGTCGCGGGGGCGGACACCGGCGCTGAACACCACCAGGCCGGTGGCGAGTTCGGAGCCGTCGGACAGCTTCATGCCGGTGACCGCGCCGTCCTCGCCGGTCACGACCTCCTGCGTGCCGACGCCCGTGTGGACGGACAGGCCCATGTCCTCGATGGTGCGCAGCAGCGCCGCGCCGCCGCCCTCGTCGACCTGCACCGGCATCAGGCGCGGCGCGAACTCCACGATGTGCGAGGTGAGTCCGAGGCCCTGGAGCGCGCCGGCCGCCTCCAGGCCGAGCAGCCCGCCGCCGACCACCGCGCCGGTCGTCACGTTCTTCGCGTACTCCTCGATGGCGAGGAGGTCCTCGATCGTCCGGTAGACGAAGCAGCCCTCGGCGTCCTTGCCGGGCACCGGCGGGACGAAGGGGTAGGAACCGGTGGCCAGCACCAGGACGTCGTAGTCGACGGTCAGGCCCGAGCGGGCGGTCACCCGGCGGGCCTCGCGGTCGACGGTCTCGGCCGGGTCCCCGACGCGCAGCTCGATGCCGTGCTCGGCGATGAACGCCGGGTCGGTCATCGACAGGTCCTCGGGGGTCTTCCCCGAGAAGTACGAGGTGAGCTGGACGCGGTCGTAGGCGGGGCGCGGCTCCTCGCACAGGACGACGACGCGGTGCGTGCCGGTCAGGCCGCGCTCGGCGAGGGCCTCCAGGAAGCGCTGGCCGACCATGCCGTGGCCGACCAGCACGATCGTGGGGGTGTGCCCCGGGGTGGCGGTCATCAGGAGCCTCCGTCTTGGGTGAGCAGGTGGAGCAGGGGGCCGCCGTCGGAGGGGAGCGGCTCTGCTCCCTCCCAGGCGCGTGCCAGCGCGCCGACGGTGCCGAGTTCGCCGACCAGGACCCCGCCGACCAGCCGGTCCTCGCGGACGACGACCTTGCGGTAGGTGCCCCGGGTGGCGTCGGCGAGCTGCACGACGTCGTCGCCGGGGCGGGGGTCGGTCTCGCCGAACGCGGCGAGGTCGAGAGGGCTGTCCGGCCCGTCGAAGGGGCCGCCGGGCCGGGGGCCGACGGGCCCGGTGAGGGTGAGCCGGGTCAGCGAGCGGGTGCCGGTGTAGCGGGCGGTGCCGTCGCCGGCGAGCAGCTCGGCCAGCACCTGCGCCTGTTCGAGGGCGGGCGCGGCCAGCCCGTACACGTGTCCCGCGTGCTCGGCGCAGTCGCCGACGGCGCGGATGTGCGGGTCCGAGGTGCGCAGCTCGTCGTCGACGAGGACGCCCTTGCCGACGTCGAGTCCCGCCTCCCGGGCGAGCCCGACCCGCGGCCGGACCCCGCACGCGAGCACCACCAGGTCGGCGCCGAGGGCGTACCCGTCGCCCATCTCCACGGACCGCACCGCTCCGCCGACGCTGCGCACGTCCCGTACCCGGCTCTCGGTGTGGACCTCGACGCCGAGGCCCTCCAGGTGCCGCCGCACCAGCGCGGAGGCCGCCGGGTCGAGCTGCCGCTCCATCAGCCGCTCGGACTGCTGGGCCAGGACGACCTGGGCGCCGCGCTCGGCCAGCGCACGGGCGGCGGACACACCGAGCAGCCCGCCGCCGACGACCACGGCCCTCGCCCCCGGCCGCACCGCCTTGGACAGCCCCAGGCAGTCGTCCATCGTCCGGAACGCGTGCACGCCCTCGGGCAGCTCGTGGTCCGGGGTGAACAGCCCGCGCAGGGGCGGCAGCACGGCGTTGGAGCCGGTGGCCAGGACCAGCGTGTCGTAGGCGGTCACGGACCCGTCGGCGCACCGCACGGTCCGCCCGGCCCGGTCGATGGCGGTGACCCGGCCGCGCAGCAGCCCGGCGGGCGCCGGCAGCGCGATCACCTCGGGGCTGTACCGTCCGGCCAGCACCTCGGCGAGCAGCACCCGGTTGTACGGGCGGTGCTCCTCGTCGCCGAGCAGCAGCGCGGGCGTGCCCAGCTCACCGAGCCGCCGGGCGAGCGTCACGCCCGCGAGTCCGGCGCCGATCACCACCACACGCGTTTTCGAGGTCATGCCGTCGAGCCTGCGGTGCGGGTGTTACCCGGCCGCATCCCTTCTGTTTCCCACGGGGAACGCTGCCCTCAGCGGCAGCGGGGCAGGGGTGTGAGGGCGGCGGCCCAGCGCGCGGGAACCTCAGAAGTCCCTCATCTCGATGGACGGCACATCCATCCCGTCCATAGGGTCGCGATCATGCCCGACATATCGCTGACCACGGTCGTCCTGCTCTGCCTCGCCGCGCTCGCGGCCGGCTGGATCGACGCCGTGGTCGGCGGCGGGGGCCTCCTGCTGCTGCCCGCGCTGCTGCTCGGCCTGCCCTCCGGCACCCCGGCCGCGCACGCGCTGGGCACCAACAAGGCGGTCGCCATCGTCGGCACCACGGGCGCGGCGGTGACGTACGCCCGCAAAGCGCCGGTGGACGTGCGCACCGCCGTACGCATCGGCCTGGCGGCGCTGGCCGGATCGTCCGGCGGGGCGTTCTTCGCGGCCGGGATGAGCACCGAGGTGCTCAAGCCGGTGATCATGGTGGTGCTGCTCGCGGTGGCGGCCTTCGTGATCCTGCGCCCCGCCTTCGGCACCGCGCCCGCCACCGGACCGGCCACCCGCCGCCAGATCCTCGCCGCGATCGGGCTCGCCGGTCTCGGCATCGGCTTCTACGACGGCCTCATCGGCCCCGGCACCGGGACCTTCCTGGTCCTGGCCCTCACCGCGCTGCTCCACCTGGACCTGGTGACCGCCTCCGCCACCGCCAAGATCGTCAACTGCTGCACCAACGCGGGCGCCCTCGCCACCTTCGCCTGGCAGGGCGCGGTGCTGTGGCAGCTGGCCGTCCTGATGGCCGTCTTCAACCTGGCCGGCGGCATGTTCGGCGCCCACACGGCCCTCAAGAAGGGCAGCGGCTTCGTCCGCGTCGTCCTGCTGACGGTGGTCTTCGCGCTGGTGGCGAACCTGGCGTACGAACAGTGGGTGGCCTAGAGCGGGCGCGGGGTGTCCCGGGTGGCTCAGCGGCTCCCCGTGAGGTGGGCGAAGACGACCACGTTGCCCTGGTACCCGGTACCGCGTGAGTAGGGGCCGCCGCAGGTGATGACCCGCAGTTCGGGACGGCCGGCGGCGCCGTAGACCTTCTCGTCGGGGAAGGCGTCGGCGGCGTAGACCTCCACCGCGTCCACCGTGAACACGGCGACGCCGCCGTCGCGCCGGTCGACCTCGATCGCCGCGCCCTTCGCCAGCGCGCCGAGGCGGTAGAAGACGGCGGGGCCCTCCGCGTTGTCGACGTGCCCGGCGACGATCGCGGTGCCCTTCTCACCGGGGGTGGTGCCCGCCTCGTACCAGCCCGCGAGGTTCTTCTTCTCGGCCGGCGGCACGTCCAGGCTGCCCGTCCCGGTCAGGCCCAGGCCCGTCAGCGGGGCGTCCACGCCGATCGCCGGGATGCGGATGCGGTCCGGCGGGGAGGGCGGCAGCGCGGGCGCGGCGGCCCCCCGGTCGGCCTGCCCGGCCCGGTCGGTGCGGGCCTGCGCGGCCGAGGGCTGGGGCGGGGCGTCGGGACGGGCGCCGCCGATCAGCAGCCACCCGCCCGAGCAGAGGGCGACGGCGGTGACGGCCGCTATCGCGGTGTCCTTGACCCTGCGCATGACGTCCCCTCTCCCTCGCGTCCCTGGGGATCCCCTGCCCCCTCCGGGCCGCGAGGGGCGTCGGACCCGGAGGGGGTGGGGAAGTGCGGTACCGGCGGACGGGCAGCGGAGGGTGCCCGTCAGATCCCGTCGCCTCTCGCCCGGCGATGCAGGAGCCAGGTACCGCCCGCGGCGGCGACGGCGAGAGCCGCCACGCCGGCCGCGGTCTGCACGGGGTCGGGGCCAAGAGCGCCGCCGACCCCCGTCTTCACGCTTCCTCGGGGGTACACCTGCTCGGCGGCCGAGGTGAGCGTGACCACCAGGTCGCCCGTCACCCGCCGCTCGTCGTCCCCACAGGTCGCGACGATCTCGTACGTCCCCGGCTGCGCGCCCGGCGGCACCTCGAAGTGCCCCGTCGCCTCGCCCTCGCCCGTGCCCGGCGCCAGCGGGAACGCGCCCGCGCCGACCGCGCTGGCGTCGCCCGACGCCGAGCCGGCCTTTCCGCACACCGCGGTGGTCACCACCGCCCGGTCGCCCGGCACGACCGAGGACGGATACACCGTCAGGCCGCCGGTGACGACGGTCTCCCCGGCGTACACCGGGGCCGCGGTGGTCAGACCCACGGCCGCGGCGGCGAGCGCGGTACCGGTCAGCAGGCGGGCGGTACGTCGCATCGGTGCTCCTTTGAGCTCTTCGGTGGCCCCTGCCCTACCGAGGAAAGTGGCACCGGGCCCGGCCCGCCCCCCGAGCGGGGGTGAACGGGTGACCGGTGCCTCCGAACGAGCCCGGGAGCGAGACGGCTTGACCTCGACCAAACTTGAGGTACCAGGCTCTGCCGCATGGACACCACTACCGCACCGCTCCGCGTCACCCTGCTCGTCGGCAGCAACCGCCACGGCCGCTTCGGCCCCGTCGTCGCCGACTGGCTCCTGGACCACCTCGGGGCCCACGACGACCTGGTCCCCGACGTGGTGGACGTCGCCGCGACCGACCTGCCCACGACCCTCGCCCCGACCCCGGAAGCGACCGCCGCGCTGGCGGAGATCACCCCGAAACTGGCGGACGCCGACGCGTTCGTCGTGCTGACCCCCGAGTACAACCACTCGTTCCCGGCGGGTCTGAAGAACGTCATCGACTGGCACTACACCGAGTGGCGGGCCAAGCCCGTCGGTCTGGTCTCCTACGGCGGTCTGGCCGGGGGCCTGCGGGCCGCGGAGCACCTGCGTCAGGTCTTCGCCGAACTGCACGCCGTCACCGTCCGCGACACCGTCTCCTTCCACAACGCGGGCGCGTCCTTCGACGACGGGGGCAGGCTCAGGGACCCGGCCGGTCCGGACGCGGCCGCCAAGACGATGCTCGACCAGCTGGTGTGGTGGGGACGGGCCCTGCGGGAGGCGAGGGAGAGGCGGCCCTACGACGGCGCGTGAGACGCCATAGGAGCTTCCTATGGCAGCCGCTGCAATTTCGTCTTTGCCCCCGGATATTTCCCGGAACTACCGTGAGTGCGTCATCACGAGATTCCGGAAAGGCCAGTGGAATGACCACGAACGAAAACGCGGCGGAAAATCGGGAACTCGCCGGAAAGCGGGCCCTCGTCACCGGCGGCACTCGGGGAATCGGGGCGGCGATCGTCCGCCGCCTGCTGGACGCCGGCGCCGAGGTGATCACGACCGCCAGGTCGGCGACGGACCCGGCACCGGAGGGGGCGGGCTTCGTGCAGGCGGACGTGCGGACGCCCGCCGGGACCGAGGCGCTCGCCACGGCCGCGCGGGAGCGGCTCGGCGGGGTCGACATCCTGGTCCACAACGCGGGCGGCGCGCGGCCCCACAGGGACGGCCTGGTCATCCCCGACGAGGAGTGGCTGGACACGCTGAACCTGAACCTCCTCGCGTCGGTCCGGCTGAACTCGCTTCTGGTGCCGGGCATGCGGGAACGGCGCTCGGGGGCGATCGTGCACATCTCCTCGGCCGCGGTCGCGCCCCCGGCGCCCCCGTTCCTGCACTACCAGGCGGCGAAGGCGGCGCTGGACAACTACAGCGCCGGACTGGCCGCGACGCTGGCCCCCTTCGGTGTCCGGGTCAACACCGTCAGTCCCGGCCGGACCTCCACCCCCGGCGGGGAGGAGACCCGGGAGCACTGGGCGAGCCTGGACGCCGGACCGGCCGCGAGCGGCACCGCACCGCTGGGGCGCGACGGCCTGCCCGACGACATCGCCCACGCGGTGCTGTTCCTCGTGTCCGACCGGGCGGGCTGGGTGACCGGGGCCGGCCTCGCCGTGGACGGCGGGGAATATCCCCGGGGCTGACATTCCAGGGGTGCACCCTCCGAAAAAACGAAGCTGCAAAAGTCTGCGAAAAGGGACCCGGAAATGGGAATGTACAGCAACAAGAATGCCGTGATCACGGGTGGCGGCAGTGGAATGGGTCTCGCGATGGCGGAACTGCTGGTGGCCGGCGGAGCCCGCGTCGTGATCACCGGCCGTTCGCAGGCCACGCTCGACGCCGCGCGGGAACGGCTCGGCGACAACGCCGTGGCCGTCCGCGGCGACGTGGCCTCACTGCCGGACCTGGACGCCCTCGCCGACCGCGTGAAGGCCGAACTGGGCACGGTGGACGCCCTGTTCGTCAACGCCGGCGTCGCGGCCCTCACGCCGCTCGACTCGACGACCGAGGAGGCGTACGACGAGCTGTTCGCGATCAACGTCAAGGGTGCCTGGTTCACCGTGCAGAAGCTCGCCCCGCTGCTGAGCACGGGCGCCGGAGTCGTCCTCACCACCTCGGTCGCGAACGTCGTCGGCATGGCGGACACCAGCGTCTACGCGGCCGGGAAGGCGGCGCTGCGCTCGATGGCCCGCAGCTTCTCCCGCGAGCTGCTGCCCCGCGGCATCCGGGTCAACGCGGTCAGTCCGGGACCCGTCGACACGGGAGCCCTGGACGCGACGATGACCGCCGAGGAGGCCGAGCGGTTCAAGGCGGAACGGGTCGCGGACAACCCCATGCGGCGCTTCGGCACCCCCGAGGAGATCGCCCGGGCCGCCGCCTTCCTCGCCTTCGACGCCACCTACACGACCGGCGCCGAGCTGGCCGTGGACGGCGGCGCCACCCAGCTCTGAGCGAACCGGTACCAGGTCTCCTGCCGCAGGAACTCCAGCAGCGCCGTCTCCGCCGGGCCCGCGCCGGGCCGGACCGCGGCGACGACGGGCTGGGACACGGCCGGGGACACCGGCCGCACCAGGTGCTCGTGGCCGGGGGGCACCGCGGAGGCCGGGACGAACGTCACCCCGAGGCCGTGGGCGGCCCAGCGCACGGCCGTCGCCGTCTGGGAGACCCGGGCGACGGTGGTCGGGGCGAGCCCGTTCTCCCGGAGCACGTCCACCAGTACGCCGTCGAGGGCGCTGGCGGGGTCGAACCGCACCCACGGCTCCCGCTCCAGGTCCCGCAGCGCGACCCGGTCCGCGGCGAGCTGCGGGTGCCCGGCCGCCAGCACCACGACGAACTCCTCGTCGCCGAGGTGGTGGCCGTCGTACAGGCCCTCGTCGCACGGTCCGGCCATGATGGCGAGGTCCAGCACGCCGCCGCGGGCCAGCCGCTCCAGCTCGGTGGGGTTCGGCTCCTCGAAGACGGTGATCTCGAGCCGCGGGAAGCGGCGGCGCAGCGCGCTCAGGGCGCCCGGCAGCTGCCGCGTGCCCAGGCCCATCTGCACCGCGACCACCAGCTCGCCCGCCAGCTCCTCGGCGCCGGCCCGCGCCGTCGCACGCGCCCGGCGCGCCGCGTTCACCGCGACCTCCGCCTCCCGCAGGAAGGCGCGGCCGGCCACGGTGGGCACCAGCCCGGTCGGGGTGCGGGAGAACAGCTCCACGCCGAGGTCCCGCTCCAGGCCGCGGATCTGCTGGGACACCGAGGGCTGGGCGACGCGCAGCGCCTCGGCCGCGGCCGTCACCGAGCCCTCCTCGGCGACGGCCAGGGCGTACTCGAACTGCCTCAGGCTCATCGCGGCCGTCACCCCTCGCTCGTGGTCTCGCCGCAAGGGTAAGCGAGCGCGGGACGGCGCCGTCGCCGTCAGCCGACGTCCACCGCGCTCCACGCCGCGCCGACCGCGGCGTACTCGGCGCTGCCGGTGCCGTACAGGTCACCGGCCGCGCTCAGGGTGGCGGCGCGGGCGCCCGCGTAGTCGGTGGACGAGGTCATGTAGACCGTGAGCGCCCGGTACCAGATGTCGCCGAGCTTGTCCCGGCCGATACCGGAGACCGTGGAGCCGTCGCAGGTCGGCGAGTCGTAGGCCACGCCGCCCACGGTCCGCGCACCGCTGCCCTCGGCCAGCAGGTAGGCGAAGTGGTTGGCGACGCCGGAGGAGTAGTGGACGTCCAGGTCGCCCAGCGAGGTGCTCCAGCAGTCGGCCGAGCTGCCGTCCCGGCTCGGCCGGTCCAGGTAGCGCAGGGCGTCCCGGCCGAAACCGTCCCGGACGACCTTCTCGCCGATCAGGTAGTCCCCGGGGTCGGCGGAGCTGTCCGCGTGCCATTCCACGAGGGCGCCGAAGATGTCCGAGGTCGCCTCGTTGAGGCCGCCGGACTCGCCCGAGTACGTCAGGGCGGCCGTCTTCGACGTCACCCCGTGCGACATCTCGTGCCCGGCGACGTCCAGCGAGACCAGCGGCCCGAAGGCCGTCCCGTCACCGTCGCCGTAGGTCATGCAGAAGCAGCCGTCGTCCCAGAAGGCGTTGTTGTACCGGGTGCCGTAGTGCACGCGGTTGTACGAGCCCTTGCCGTCGCCCGCGATGCCGCGGCGCCCGTGGACGTCCTCGTAGTAGTCCCAGGTGGCGTCGGTGCCGTACTGCGCGTCCACCGCCGCCGAGACGCGGTCGTCCGCGTTCCCCGTGCCCCAGTGGTTGTCGGCGTCGGTGAACGGCGTGGCGGGCGCCCGGACCAGGCAGAGGGTGAGGAAGCACAGGTCGGTCCGGTTCTCCGCGTCACCCGTGTACGTGCCGCCGCGCGTCGGGTCCGTGAGCCGGTACGACGACCCCGACGGCGTCGTCTCCAGCGGCACCGTGCCTCCGTACAGCGACTTCCCGTCGCCGGACGCCGACTCGATGCTGTCCCAGGCGTCGATGCGGGCGCCGGTGCCCGCGTCGGTCAGCACGGTGCGCGCGACCGGGTTGCCGAGGGAGTCCAGTGCCGCGGCGTCGGTCCGCCAGGCCAGCTTCGGGGCGCCGTGCAGGGCGTCGACGACCAGCTCGGGCTCGGCGGTGAGCTTCCTCAGCAGCTCGCCCGGGTTGGCGGCGCGCAGCGCGTTCGCGGCCAGGCCGGCGGCCCTGGGCGCCGACAGCCTCGGGGTGACGGTGGGCGGGGAGAGCGGGGTGTCCGTCGCGCGGTCGGCGCCGCGGAAGTCGCCGTCGGGAGCGAGGTGGACGACGAAGTCGCCGCCGAGCACGGGGAGGTGGCGGTAGGTGCGGTCGTAGCGGACGTGCTGGGTGCCGTCCGCGTCGACGATGACGTCGCGGACCGCGGTGTCCTGGGCGTCCGTCAGGTCCAGGGCCGCGGCGTGGTCCGACAGGGCCGCCGCCGCGTGGCCGAGGGCGACGGCCCGGGACGGGCGGCCGGCGGCCGTGGCGCCGGGCGCGAGGGCGGCGATCAGCAGGGTCGCGGTGGTGGCGGCGGTACCGGCCAGGACGAGACGGGGGCCTCTGACGTGCCGTATTCGGCTCATCGGACTCCTTGGGGGGAGGAGCGCTCCAGGGCTGTCTCTTATACACATCTGACGCTGCCGACGAGCGATCTAGTGTAGATCTCGG
>JODU01000006.1 GCA_000720845.1 Kitasatospora aureofaciens
GATGACGGGCAGCGCGTCGGCGTCGTCCTGGGTGGGGCACGCCACACGCACGATCTGGCAGCCCGACGCCGTCAGCTCGGCGATCTGCTGGAGCGTGGCGCCGATGTCGGAGGTGCGGGTGGTGGTCATGGACTGCACCGACACGGGGGCGTCGCCGCCCACCGCCACGGGCCCGACCTGGATCTGCCGGCTCTTGCGGCGCTCCGCGAGCCTGGTCGGAACGTCCGGCATGCCGAGAGAAATCGCAGTCATCTGCTGTGCAACCCCAAGTCGTGGATCAAGGTCCGGCCCCGTTCAGCGGCGGGCTCCGGCATCCGAGATTACGGCACCGACATGAACACCGGGCACGCGGCGTACGGGGGATGCACCCTTTGGCGTCCATCCGCGGGACGTAGGGAGTGAAGCCCGGTCCGGAGGGACATGCTCTCCGGATCGGGCTTCTCATCGGTCAGGTGATCCGCACGGGGTTGACGACGTCGGCCACCAGCACGAGCAGCGTGAAGCAGACGAAGACGCCCGCCACCACGTAGGCCACCGGCATCAGCTTCGCCACGTCGAAGGGCCCCGGGTCCGGCCTGCGCAGGACCTTGGCGGTGGCGCGGCGCAGCGACTCCCACAGCGCGCCCGCGATGTGGCCGCCGTCGAGCGGCAGCAGCGGGAGCATGTTGAAGAGGAACAGGGAGAGGTTGAAGCCGGCCACCAGCATCACGAACATGGCGAGCTGCTGGGTGGGCGGGATGTCCAGGGTGGCGATCTCGCCGCCGACGCGGGCGGCGCCGACGACGCCCATCGGGGAGTCGGCCTCGCGCGGTCCGTCGCCGAAGGCCGCGTCCCACAGGGCGGGGATCTTGGCGGGCAGGGCGGCGAGGTTGTCGACGGCGTCGCCGATCCGGTCGCCCATCCAGGTCACGGACTGGCCGAAGTCCTGTTTCACCACGCCCGTCGCGGAGCTGAAGCCGAGGAAGCCCGCGGTGACGTACTCGCCCTGGACGATCTGTCCGTTGGAGTCCTTCTTGGCGACCTTGTTGGTGGCGATGGTCGCGTGGAGGGTGATCTCCTCGCCCTTGCGCTCGACGACGACCGGTACGTCCTCGCCGGGGTTGGCGCGGATCAGGTCGGACAGCCTGTCCCAGTCGTCGGTCCGTACGCCGTCGAAGGCGACGATCTTGTCGCCCGCCCTGATGCCCGCCGCGGCGGCCGGGGAGGCGGGGTCGGACTTGGTGCAGTCGTCGCGGTTCTCGCTCTGCGAGATGACGCACTTCGAGACGGAGCTGACGGTGGTGGTCTGCTGCGAGATGCCGAAGCCCATCAGCACGGTGAGGAAGAGCACCACGGCGAGGATGAGGTTCATGAACGGGCCGGCGAACATCACGATGACGCGCTTCCACGGCTTGCGCGTGTAGAAGAGCCGCTTCTCGTCACCTGGCTGCAGTTCCTCGAAGGCGGCCGACCGTGCGTCCTCTATCATCCCGCGCCAGGGCGAGGTGGAGCGCGCCTCCATGCGGCCGTCGGGGCCGGGCGGGAACATGCCGATCATGCGGATGTAGCCGCCGAACGGGATGGCCTTGACGCCGTACTCGGTGTCGCCCTTCTTCTTCGAGAAGAGCGTCGGTCCGAAGCCCACCATGTACTGCGGCACCCGGATGCCGAACATCTTGGCCGTGGACAGGTGGCCCAGCTCGTGCCAGGCGATGGAGAACAGCAGGCCGACGGCGAAGAGGACTATGCCGAGGATGAACATCAGGGTCGTCATGCACGGGCCTCCGCCGTCTGTGCCGCCAGTTGCCGGGCCCGGGCGCGGGCCCAGGTCTCCGCTTCGAGGACGTCCGCGACGGTGAGCGAGGTTCCCGTACGGGGCGTTCCGTGTTCCTCGACCACCCGCGTGACGGTCTCCATGATCCCGAGAAACGGCAGCGCGCCGCGGCGGAACGCCTCGACGCACTCCTCATTGGCGGCATTGAACACCGCCGGGGCCGTGCCCGCGAGCTGTCCGACGTGCCGGGCCAGGTTCACCGAGGGGAAGGCCTCGTCGTCGAGCGGGAAGAACTCCCAGGTCGAGGCCTTGCTCCAGTCGAAGGCGGGGGCGGCGTCGGGGACGCGTTCGGGCCAGCCGAGGCCGACGGCGATGGGCCCGCCCATGTCGGGGGGCGTGGCGTGGGCCAGTGTCGATCCGTCCGTGTACTCAACCATCGAGTGGACATACGACTGCGGGTGCACGACCACCTCAATGCGGTCGAAGGGAATGTCATAGAGCAGGTGGGCCTCGATCACCTCCAGGCCCTTGTTGACGAGGGTCGCGGAGTTGATCGTGATCACCGGGCCCATGGCCCAGGTGGGGTGGGCGAGGGCGTCCTCGACGGTGACGGCCGCCAGCTGGTCCCTGGTCCGGCCCCGGAACGGGCCGCCGGACGCGGTGACGACCAGCTTGCGCACGTCGGCACGGGTGCCGGCGGCCAGCGCCTGGAAGAGGGCGGCGTGCTCGGAGTCGACCGGGATGATCTGGCCCGGCTTGGCCAGCGCCTTGACCAGCGGGCCGCCGACGATGAGCGACTCCTTGTTGGCCAGCGCCAGGGTGCGGCCCGCCTCCAGGGCGGCGAGGGTGGGCGCGAGTCCGATGGAGCCGGTGATGCCGTTGAGCACCGTGTGGCAGTCGGAGGCGGCGAGCCGGGTGGCCGCGTCCGGTCCGGCGAGGATCGCGGGAAGCGGCTCCCCCGCGCCGTACCGGTCGCTGAGCGCCTCCCGCAGCGCCGGTACGGCGTCCTCGCGGGCTACGGCGACGGTCCGCGCCTTCAGCCGGTACGCCTGCTCGGCGAGGAGGGCGACCCGGCCGCCGTTGGCGGACAGGGCGGTGACCCGGAAGCGGTCCGGGTTGCGCAGCACGAGGTCGATGGCCTGGGTCCCGATCGACCCGGTGGACCCGAGGATCACCACGTCCTTCGGGCCGTCGCCCGCCACCGGGTCGTATACGAGGTGGGGGTCGGCGAGTGGGGCTGGACTGTCGCTCATCCCCCCATTGTGTCCGCAACCGCCCTCCAGGAGGACAGCGCGTCCCTCGCACGGGTGTCACACGTCCGCACGAGGGACCGCCGGGACCGGGGTCAGCCGATGGCGCGGCGGACGTTCTCCCGTTCGGACGGGCCCGGTGTCGCGGCCGCGATCCACGGGCCGTCGCCGGAGGGGTCGACGACGCCCTGCTCAAGCCACTCGTACGCGCCGCCCAGCACGCCCTTGACGACCTTGCGGTCGACGTCGTCCGTGTTGCTCCACAGGCGGCCGAAGAGTTCCTCGACGCGGATCCGGGACTGGCGGCAGAAGGCGTCGGCGAGCTGGTAGGCCTCGCGGCCGTGGTCGTCCTCGGCGCGCAGGTGCTCGGCGCGTACGCAGGCGGCGCTCATCGCGAACAGCTCCGCGCCGATGTCGACGATCCGGCCCAGGAAGCCCTGCTTGGTCTCCATCCGGCCCTGCCAGCGGGACATGGCGTAGAAGGTGGAGCGGGCCAGCTTGCGGGCGGTGCGTTCGACGTAGCGCAGGTGCCCGGACAGGTCGGGGTGGCCGGACGGGTGGAAGTCGGCGTACGAGCGCGGGAGTTGGCCGGGTCCGGCGACGAGCCTGGGCAGCCACTTGGCGTAGAAGACGCCGGCCTGCGCACCCGCCCGAGCCTTGTCGGACAGGGTCTTGTCGGGGTCGATCAGGTCCCCGGCGACCGAGAGGTGGGCGTCGACGGCCTCGCGCGCGATCAGCAGGTGCATGATCTCGGTGGAGCCCTCGAAGATGCGGTTGATGCGCAGGTCCCGCAGGAGTTGCTCGGCGGGGACCGCGCGCTCGCCCCGGGCTTCGAGGGAGGCCGCGGTCTCGAAGCCCCGGCCGCCGCGGATCTGGACCAGCTCGTCGGCCATCAGGCAGGCCATCTCGGAGCCGTAGAGCTTGGCGAGGGCGGCCTCGATGCGGATGTCGTTGCGGTCCTCGTCGGCCATCTGGGAGGAGAGGTCCAGGACGGCCTCCAGCGCGAAGGTCGTCGCCGCGATGAAGGAGATCTTGGAGCCGACCGCCTCGTGCAGCGCGACCGGCTTGCCCCACTGCTCGCGCACCGCCGACCACTCGCGGGCGATCTTCAGGCACCACTTGCCGGCGCCGACGCACATGGCGGGCAGCGAGAGGCGGCCGGTGTTGAGGGTGGTGAGCGCGATCTTGAGGCCGGCGCCCTCGGGCCCGATGCGGTTGGCGGCCGGGACGCGGACGCGGTGGAAGCGGGTGACGCCGTTCTCCAGGCCGCGCAGGCCCATGAACGCGTTGCGGTTCTCGACGGTGATGCCCTCGGAGGCGGCCTCGACCACGAAGGCGGTGATGCCGCCCTTGCCGCCCTCGGCGTCCTTGCCGGCCTCGCCCCCCTCGCCCTTCTCCGGCTTCGGGACGCGGGCCATGACCACGAGGAGGTCGGCGACCACCCCGTTGGTGGTCCACAGCTTCACTCCGTCGAGGACGTAGTCGTCGCCGTCCCGGACGGCGGTGGTGGCCAGACGGGCCGGGTCGGAGCCGACGTCCGGCTCGGTCAGCAGGAACGCCGAGATGTCGGTGCGGGCGCAGCGCGGCAGGAAGGTGTCCTTCTGCTCCCGGGTGCCGAACATCTTCAGCGGCTGCGGCACGCCGATCGACTGGTGGGCCGAGAGCAGCGCGCCGATCGCCGGGTTCGCGGACCCGACCAGGGCGAGGGCCTTGTTGTAGTAGACCTGGGTCAGGCCGAGGCCGCCGTACTTGGTGTCGATCTTCATGCCGAAGGCGCCCAGCTCCTTCAGCCCGGTGATCACGTCGTCGGGGATCCGCGCGTCGCGCTCGATCACCGCCCCGTCGATCTTCGTCTCACAGAAGTCGCGCAGCTTGGCGAGGAACTCCTCGCCCCGCTGGACGTCCTCGTCGGCGGGGAGCGGGTGGGGGTGGAGGAGGTCGAGCCGGAAGCGGCCGAGGAACAGCTCCTTGGCGAAGCTGGGCTTGCGCCAGTCCTGTTCCCGGGCCGCCTCCGCGACCTGTCGGGCCTCACGTTCGGTGACGGTGGGTCGGGGGGAGGGGGTGGAGGGGGTCGGTGGTGCGGACATGAGGCTCACCTCGGCACGATTCGCCCTGCACGAACTTGCGGACGTACGTTACTAGTCGGTGCTACTCGATCGTATGTACCCGATCCCGGGCGACCCAGCCACCCTTCGTGCGGCCGTTCGGCCGATACTGCGGGGGGAGACTCGACGAGGAGAAGGCGGAAGAGAGGGCAGTCGAAGCGCTTCGACGTGCTATGGACACCCATCCTCACTACGGCTACTGTCGAACCACTCTCGCCCGCCCGCGTTCGCCCCGTGCGCTGTCGAAGCGCTTCACAAAGCTTGGAGAGCTGGATGGTCACCCTCGCCGAGGTCGCCCAGCACGCCGGAGTATCGGCGAGCACGGTGAGCTATGTCCTCAGCGGCAAGCGGTCCATCTCCACCACCACCCGGCAGCGGGTCGAGGAGAGCATCCGGAAGCTCGGCTACCACCCGAACGCCGGCGCCCGCGCACTGGCCAGCAGCCGGTCGAACATCATCGCCCTCATGATCCCGCTGCGCACCGACATGTACGTGCCGGTGATGATGGAGATCGCCATCGCGGTCGCGGCCGGCGCGCGCACCCACGGGTACGACATCCTGCTGCTCACCGGTGAGGAGGGCCCCGACGCGGTGCGCCGCGTCACCGGCAGCGGTCTCGCCGACGCGATGATCCTCATGGACGTCGAACTCGACGACGAGCGGCTCCCCCTGCTGCGCGGCACCGACCAGCCGTCCGTGCTGATCGGGCTCCCCGCCGACACCGAGGGACTGACCTGCGTCGACCTGGACTTCCGGGCGACCGGCGCGCTCTGCGTGGAGCATCTGGCGCAGTTGGGCCACCGCGACATCGCGGTCATCGGCGAGGCCGCCGCCGTCTACGAGCGGCACACCGGCTTCGCCGAGCGCACCCTCGACGGTCTGCGCACCCGTGCGCGGGAGCTGGGACTGCGACTGCTGCACCGGCCCTGCGACGGCGGGTACGACGCGATGGCCGCGACGCTGGCCCGCGTCTTCGACGAGCGCCCGGACACCACGGGCTTCGTCGTCCAGAACGAGGCGGCCGTCGAGCCGCTGCTCGCCCTGCTGCGCCAGCAGGGCCGGGCCGTGCCGGAGGACGTGTCGGTGGTCGCGGTCTGCCCCGAGGAGGTCGCCACCCAGGCCTCGGTGCGGCTCACCTCGGTCGCGGTGCCCGCGCAGGAGATGGGGCGGCGGGCCGTGGAACAGCTGGTCGCCAAGCTCGACGGCCGCGGCAGCGACGAGGTCGTGCTGCTCGCGCCGGAGCTGACCGTCCGGGCCAGTTCGGGACCCGCGCCCGTCGTGCCCTAGCACTCCCGCGCCCGGCCGCCCCGCCGAACCGGACGGGTCTGTCCCGGGAGCATGCCGCCGCGAGCGGGACAGCGCCCTGGAGTGGCGAGACTAGCGAGGTGTCGCGAGTACGTTCCGGAGTACGTCCTCCAGCGTGACGCGGGCCAGCTCGCGCCTCAAGGTCTCCTCGATGCCCTGGTAGACGCTCTGCATCGCCGGCTGGATGCCGTGTCCCACGACGCATCCCTGGTCCGGGGTCGTGCGGTGCATCGCGAACAGCGGGCCCGGTTCGACCGCCTCGTACACGTCGAGCAGGGTCATCGACCCCAGCTCGCGCGCCAGCGACCAGCCCGCGCCCACACCCCGCCGGGACTCCACGAGCCCGGCCCTGCGCAGCTCGCCGAGCAGGCGCCGGATCACCACGGGGTTGGTGTTGGCGCTGCTCGCGATCTGCTCGGAGGTGGCGACCTCGTGGCCCTGGCGCTGGTAGAGACCGATCCAGGCCAGCGCGTGGGCGGCGATGGTCAGTCTGCTGTTGGCACTCATGAACCCCTCCTCTCGGCCGCAACGCTTTATGTTACGACAGCGCGGTCGTAACAGCGATGGTTGCGACAGGCTGTCGTAACAATTAATGTTGCGACCACCGAACGGACCGATCAACGAGGTGAGAAGAATGAGCGAGTCACTGACGGGCAAGATCGCAGTGGTCACCGGGGGCAGCAGCGGCATCGGGTTCGCGACCGCACGCGCGTTCCGCGACGAGGGCGCCCAGGTTTTCATCACGGGTCGCCGCAAGGACGCGCTCGACGCCGCGACCGCCGAGCTCGGCCCCGCCGTGACGGGCGTGGTCTGTGATGTTTCGGTGCCCTCGGATCTCGACGCGTTCTACAGCACCGTGCGCGACCGGGCCGGCCGCATCGACGTGCTGGTCGCCAACGCCGGCGTCGGCGTCGCTGCTCCGTTCGGCGAGGTGACGGAGGAGCTGATCGACTCGGTGTTCGCCACCAACGTCAAGGGCACGGTCTTCACCCTGCAACAAGCGCTGCCGCTGCTCAGTGCCAACGCTTCGGTGATCCTCACGGGTTCGACCGCCTCGACACGGCCCACCCGGGGACTGGAGGTCTACGCGGCGTCGAAGGCCGCCATCCGCAACCTCGCCCGCGGCTGGGCCCTCAGCGCGCGCACGCACGGCTTCCGGGTCAACGTCGTGTCCCCGGGCGGCACACGCACCCCTGGCCTGCTCGAACTGGTCCCGCCCGAGGCTCTCGAGCAGGCCGAAGGCGAAGTCCCTCTCGGCCGGCTCGCCGAACCCGCGGAGATCGCCGCCGTGACGACGTTCCTCGCCTCGGACGCGTCGAGTTACGTCAATGGTGCCGAGTTCTTCGCCGACGGTGGTCACGCGCAGGTGTGAGCGCCCTCGCGGACGCCTGTGAACTCTTGACCGGTGTCACCGCGCCTCGACGCTGATGACGCGGTCCTCCCCGGCGACGAGGTCGAGAGGTTCGGCGCCGGAGGGGGTCCTGAGTTCGATGCGGCGGGTGCGGTCCGGGCGCAGGACGGCCCTCGCGCTGCCGTCGGGCATCCAGGTCAGATCGACCGCTGCCCCGAACCGGGTCCGTACGCCCCTGAGTTCGCCCCGCGGGCAGGAGACGGGCAGGGCGGGCAGCAGGACCAGCCGGCCGGGGGTGGACTGCACGAGCATCTCGATGAGCACGGCGGGCAGGGCGTGCGCGGCGTCCGCGTTGTAGACGTCGCGGTGGGGGTAGTGCGCGCTCATCAGGGACGCGTGGAAGTAGTCGCCGCCGAGCACCCTGCCCAGGGCGTGGGCGACCCGGGCGCCGTCCCGGAGCCGGGCGGCGACCAGGGCGTGGTGGAGGTGGCCGTGGGCGGAGTCGTTCTCGGCGCCGCGCAGGGCGAGGGCGCGGTGGGCGGCCTCGGCGAGGCCGGGGGTGTCGTACGGGTTGATCTCGTCCAGCGGCCAGACGCCGTAGAGGTGGCTGAGGTGCCGGTGGTCGTAGGTGTCCGCCAGACCGGGCCACGCCCACTCGGCGAGCGCCCCGTCGGCGTTGACCCGGTGTGCGGGGAGGCTGTCGGCGAGGGCGCGCCAGCGGTCGGCGTGCTCGGGGTGGCGGTCGGCGGCGGTGCGCAGGGCGTGCCGGGCGGCGGAGAGGTCCATGGCCGCGTTCAGGGTGCCCCAGCTCGCGTTGGCGGGGCGGTTCTCGGGCGAGTAGGAGGGGACGACGACCAGGTGGCCGTGCTCGTCGGTGTGCTGGAGGAAGTCCTCGTAGAACAGGGCGGCTTCGGCCAGGGTGGCGGTGGTGCGGGGGTCCTCGGTGCCGTGGGTCTCGTCGTGGTCGACGAGGGGCTTGAGCAGCCAGTCGGCGCCCGCGGTCCACAGGTGAAGCGGGTACTCGCGGCTGAAGTGGTAGGTGTGGCCCGACTCGCCGTCGGTGTGCGAGGGCGCGACCACGCCGCGGGTGCCGAAGATCTCGCGGGCGTTGTCCCGCCAGTCGGGCAGTTGCCGGTGGACCAGCGCGGCGTGGGCCCCGGTGACCTCGGGGAGGGCGGCGGCCGCGGCGGAGGCGGTCTGCAGGTTGAGGTTGGCGTTGGTGGTGAAGGCGCCGGACCAGGCGGTGTTCCAGTCGCCGGTCCACAGGCCGGTGAGGCGCGGCGGGAGCAGGCCGCTCGCCGACAGCAGGTGGTAGCGGCCGGCCGCGAAGAGGCGTTCCAGCAGGGCGGGGCCGCCGGGCCGGGCGAGCAGTTCCGAGCCCGGCAGGGCGCGTTCGGCGGGGTCGGCGGCGAGGTCGAGGGTGACGCGGTCGTAGGCCGTGCGGTGCCGGGTCAGATGCCGGGCGAGGAGGCCGTCGTACGAGGCCCCGTACGCGGCGCCGTCCAGCAGGTCGCGCAGGGCGCGGCTCTCGGCGAGCGTGTCCAGTTCGCCGGTGTGGCGGTGCACCCGGGTCAGCAGCAGCACCCCGGTGGCGCCCTCGACGAGGACGCCCGGCGGTACGAGCTTCGTGCTGCCGCCGGTGACGACGGCGAGGGTGACGCCGGTGTAGCCGAGGTCGCTGCCGGGGTAGCGGGCGCGCAGGGTGAGCAGGGCGCCGTCGGGGGTGAGGACCGCGCCGTGGCCGATGCCGAGCCCCGCCGGGGTGCCGGGGAGGCGGGGGTCGAGGGACAGGTCGAGGGTGAGGTGCGGGGCGGTGACGTGCTGGACGATCACGTCGTCGGCGCGGGAGACGAAGACTCCGCTGGTCCAGCCGGCGCGGGTGGCCGTGGTCTCGCCGGTGGTGAAGTCGACGGCGCGGCGGTAGGGGGCGTGGGTGTCCTGGGGTCGGTCGCCCGCGGGCCGGTTCAGACGCAGTTGGAAGGCCGGGTGGAAGGGGCGCACCCAGCGCAGCGGGCGGCCGTCGGTGAAGTCCTCGGCGGCGCCGGCGTCCCCGGCGAGCAGGCGGCCCTGGAGGGCGGGGAGCCCGGCGGCGAGCGCGGGCGGGCGGCGGTGGTCGTCGCCGTTGGGGCGGACCAGGGTGTGGTGGGTGACGATCACCCGGTCGGCGTTCGGATCGCCGAACACCAGGGCGCCGTGGTGGCCGTTGCCGCTCAGGAAGGCGTCCTCCCAGCGGGTGGCGGGCTCGGGCTCCCAGGTGCCGTGGACGGGCGTGCCGCTCATGACGTCGGCTCCGGGTCCCGCAGCACGGCCACGCCGTAGCGGCCAAGGGTGACGCGGTCGGTGACGAGGATGTCGGTGAGCAGCTCGCGGTGGGTGCCGGGGACCTCGACGGTGACCGGGTCACGGCCGTGGTGGAGCAGGAACAGCATGTCGCCCCGGCGTACCGCCTCGACGTCGGCCGGGAGGGCGTCGAGCACCGGGCGGGCGCCCGCGTCGGCGGCGGCGCGGGCGAGCAGGTCGCGCAGCGCGTCCGGCTCGGGGAGGGTCGAGAGGTACCAGGCGCCGCCCTTGCGCAGCACGGCCGGAAGTCCGTCCAGCTCGCCGCCCTCGTAGGGGATCGTCTCGGACGCGGTGCCGTCGGGTTCGATCTCCTCCGACCAGAGGGTGCCGCGGAAGCCGTCGCAGTCGGCGCTCTCGTCGGCGTCCAGGGGCCACCACTCGTGCAGGGTGCGGATGCCGAACAGCTCGCGCAGCCGGGCGTCCATGCCGCCGGGCCGGACGCGGTCGTCCAGGTCGGCGACGCCGGTGAGGAAGCCGCAGACGAGGGTGCCGCCGCCGCGGACGTGGGCGAGGAGGTTGTCGATCGCCGTGTCGCCGAGCGCGTAGAGCTGCGGGACGACGACGACCTTGTACGGGGTGAGGTCGTCCTCCGGGTGGGCGAAGTCGGTGGTGAGGTGGGCCCGCCACAGCGCACGGTGCCAGGCGCGCAGCACGTCCGCGTGGTCGACGCGGGCAGAGGGGCGGGCCTCCTGGTCGGCGGCCCACCAGGAGTGCCAGTCGTGCAGGACGGCGATGTCGGCGCTGATCGTGCCCCCGGCCGCGTACGGGCCCAGTCTCGCGAGGTCGGCGCCGAGCCGTACGACCTCTTGGTAGGTGCGCCCCTCCTCCCCCGCGTGGCTGACCATGCCGGAGTGGAACTTCTCCGCGCCCTGCCGTGACTGGCGCCACTGGAAGTAGCAGACGGCGTCGGCACCGCGGGCCACCGCCTGGAGCGACCAGAGGCGGTTCAGGCCCCGCGGCTTGGGGTGGTTCACTGCGCGCCAGTTGACGGGTCCGGCCGCCTGTTCCATGAGCATCCACGGGCCGCGGGCCTGGGAGCGGGTCATGTCCTGGACCAGGGCGCCCTCCTGGGCGCCGAAGGGGTCGCGCGGGTCGGGGTAGAGGTCGACGGAGACGACGTCCTCCTCCTCGGCCCAGCGCCAGGCGTCCTGGCCGGACCACAGCGGCATGAAGTTGGTGGTGACCGGGATGTGCGGGGTGTGGCGGCGGACGATGTCGCGCTCGGCGGTGAAGCACTCCAGGAGCATGTCGGAGGTGAAGCGCCGGAAGTCCAGGACCTGGGCGGGGTTCTTCAGGTAGTGGGCGTGGCGGGGTGGGGCGACCTCGGCCCAGTCGCCGTAGCCCTGGCTCCAGAAGGCGGTCCCCCAGGCGGTGTTGAGGGCGTCGAGGGTGCCGTAGCGGTCCTGGAGCCAGCGGCGGAATCGGGTGGCGGCCTCGTCGCCGTAGTCGTAGGTGCAGTACTCGTTGTTGATGTGCCACAGGGTGAGGGCGGGATGCGCCCCGTACCGCGCGGCCAGGGCCTCCGTGATGGCGGCGGCGTGGCGGCGGTAGACGGTGCTGGAGTGCGAGAAGTGCTGCCGGCCTCCCCACCACTCGGTGCGGCCCTCCGCGTCGCGGGGCAGGGTGTCGGGGTGGAGCCGGCCCAGCCAGGGCGGGGGCGAGGCGGTGGGGGTGGCGAGGACGACGCCGATGCCGCTCTCGTGCATCAGGTCCATGAGCCGGTCCAGCCAGCCGAAGTCGTGGACTCCGGGGCGTGGTTCGAGCCTGGACCAGGAGAAGACGCCGAGGGTGACGGTGTTGACGCCGGCGGCCCTCATCAGCCGGACGTCCTCGGGCCAGGTCTCCTCGGGCCACTGCTCGGGGTTGTAGTCGCCGCCGTAGAGGATGCGCCGGCCGGTGGCGTCCGACAGGTTCGGCATCAGCCCTTCACCGCCCCGGTGAGCATGCCCTTCTTGAAGTGGCGCTGGACGAAGGGCGACAGCACGGCCACCGGCAGCAGGGCCATGACCATCACGGCCATCTGGACGGCCAGTCCGGACAGTTCGCCGGTCTTGATGGCCTGTCCGAGACCGACCGGCGCCTCCTGCTTCTGCACCAGCTGGATCATGACGTTCTGCAGGGGCAGCATGTCCTGGTCGTTCAGGTAGAGGGAGGCGTTGAACCAGGCGCTCCAGTAGCCGACCGCGTAGAACAGGGTGATCACCGCGACGACCGCGCGGGACAGCGGCAGGACGATCTGCCACAGGATGCGCAGGTCCCCGGCGCCGTCGATGCGGGCGCTGTCGATCAGCTCCTGGGAGATGCCCATGAAGAAGCCGCGCAGTACCAGGATGTTGAAGACGCTGATCGCGCTCGGCAGGATCAGCGCGAGGTAGGTGTCCGTCAGGCCCAGCGACTGCACCAGCAGGTAGGTGGGGATGAGACCCGCGCTGAAGAACATCGTGGCGAGCAGCACCATGAGGATCCAGCGGTGGCCCAGCGAACCGCTGCGGGAGAGCCCGTAGGCGCACAGCACGGACACCGCCATGGAGAACAGGGTGCCGACGAGGGTGATGCCGATGCTGACGAGGGCGGCGCGGGTGACCTGGCCGCCGCTGAGCAGTTCCTGGTAGGCGACGAAGGTGATGTCCTTGGGGATCATCACCAGGCCGCCGGCCTCGTCGATGGACTTGCGGCTGGACACGCTGGTGACGACGACGATCCACAGCGGGAACAGGATGGCCAGGGAGGCCAGGAGCAGCACGAGCCCCTTGCCGGCGACTCCGGCCCGGCTGGGCTTCTCCTCCCACACGGGGCGGGGCGGGGCCGCCCACGGGCGGGGCCTCGGCGCGGCCGGGCCGCTCGCGGCGGCCGCTTCTCGTACGGCGGTCGCTTCGGGTACGGCGGTCACTTCTTGTACACCCCCTGCTCGCCCATGAGGTGGGCCACCTTGTTGGCCACCAGCACCAGGCCGAGGCTGATGACGCCCTTGACGAGCCCGGCGGCGGCCGCGTAGCCGAAGTCCTGGTTGCGCACGCCGTTCCACCACACGAAGGTGTCGAGGACCTCCGCCGCGCCCGGTCCCACGGCGTCGCGCTGCAGCAGGATCTGTTCGAAGCCCACGGTGAGGGCGTCGCCGACGCGCAGCACCAGCAGCAGGGCGATCACCGGGCGCAGCGCGGGCAGCGTGACGTGCCACATGCGGCGCCAGCGGTTCGCGCCGTCCATCGCGGCCGCCTCGTACAGGTCGGGGCTGACCGAGGCGAGGGCGGCGAGGAAGACGATGATCCCCCAGCCGGCGTCCTTCCACACGCTCTGCGCGGTGACCAGGAACTTGAAGGTGTCCGGGTCGGTCATGACGCTGAGCCCGTCGTACCCGTGGTCGCGCAGCAGCTGGGACAGCAGCCCGGCGCCGCCGAGCAGCTGCTGGAAGACGGCGATGACCAGCACCCACGAGAAGAAGTGCGGCAGGTAGAGGATGGCCTGCGAGATCGCCCGCACCCGGGGCCTGACCACGCTGTTGATGAGCAGCGCGAGCCCGATGGGGATCGGGAAGTACAGCAGGAGCTGGAGCGCGAAGAGCACGAGCGTGTTGCGCACCGAGTTCCAGAAAGCGGAGTCCTCGAAGATCCGCTGGAAGTTCTCCAGGCCCACCCACGGGCTGTGCAGCATGGAGACGACGCCGTTGTCGGAGATGTACGGGTCGTACTCCTGGAAGGCGACCACGTTTCCGAAGATCGGCACGTAGTTGAAGAGCAGCACCAGCAGCACGGCCGGCAGGGTCATCAGCAGCAGTACGCGGTCGCGCCGGAACCGCAGCCGCAGGCTCAGCTTCCCCGGGTTCCGCTTTCCGCCGCGGGGGCCGGCGGCGTCGCCGGACGCCACCGGGGTCTTCTTCGTCGTATCGGCCTCGGTCCTGGTCCGAGGCACCGTGCTGTGGGACACGGTGGTTCTCCTTGCCTCGGTACCTGGTCAGCCGGCCGCCGGCCCGTTCTCGTCGAGGAGCTTCTGATACCAGTCGCGCAGCTTGTCCCCGCCCTTGCTCTTCCAGTCGGAGACGGCCTGCTGCATGTCGCCGATCTTCTTGCGGCCGCGGACGATGTCGTCCTCCAGCTGCTCGAAGTCGTTGGAGAGGTTGGTGTAGCGGGCGGGCTCGACGATCTGCATGCCGTAGAACGTGGGCTTCTTGGTGACGGCGCCCGTCCGCTGCTGCCACTCGACCTGCCCCCTGGCGACCTCGGGGAAGTCGGGGTGGGCGATGGTCGCCGCGGGACTCGCCACCATCACGTAGGCGTTCATCACGTCGATGTTGCCCTGGTCGGTCTTGGTGGGCACGCCGTCCTTGACGGTGTAGTGGGTGCCCTCGACGCCGTAGTTGGTGGCCATGTACTCCTTGGTGCCGTACGGCGCGGCGGTGACGTTGGCGACGGCCAGCACGTCGCGGATCACGGCCTTGGACGCCTTCTTGTTGACGAAGGCGAAGATGCTGGCCGGGTTCTGCGCCCACAGCTTGGGTGCGCCGCCGTCGTGCCCGAAGAAGTCCATGCCCCAGATCTTGAACTCGGGATTCTGGGTGGCCTGTTCCGCGGTGCGGCTCCACCACTGGGAGATGTCCTGGTTGTAGACGAGGAACTCGCCGGCGGCGAACTTGGGTCCGGGGTCGGCGGCGTTGGACTTGCCGAGCTTGGCGTCGGGGTGCACGACACCGGCGGCGAACAGCTTGCGCGTCCACTCCAGCGCTTCGAGGTACTCGTCGGTCTCGGCGCGGTAGACCAGCTTGCCGTCGACCTGGTTCCAGCCGAGCGACTTCTCGTTGCCGGAGAGCACACCGAAGGCGTTGAAGGCGGTCCACTTCATGTCCAGGCAGGCCCAGCGCTTGGCCCGGGCGTTGGTGGCGTCCTTGGCGAAGGCCATGAACTCGTCGCAGGACCGGGGGGTTTCGTAGCCCTCCTTCTCGAAGATGTCCTGCCGGTACAGCGGCACGATGCCGGACACGTACGAGGACGGCATCGGCAGGCCGAGCAGCTTGCCGCCGAAGATGGACCGCCGCCAGGCGTCCGTGGGGATCGCGGCGAGGTTCGGGTACTCCTTGACCGCGTCGCCGGACAGATAGGGGCCGAGGTCGGCGAACTTGCCGATGATGGCACTGGGTATCTTCCCGGTCATGTTCCAGCCGGGCACGACCACCACGTCCGGCACCTCGCTGGAGGCGAGGACCGCGCCGAGCTTCTGGTCGTAGGTGTTGCCGTCCTGGTTCTGCCAGACCACGTCGACGCCGATGAGGTCGTTCATCGCCCGGTAGTAGGCGTTGTCCGCCTTGGGCGGGGACCCCCAGAACGGCGACATGACGGTGACCTCGCCGCCCTTGCCGAGCTTCTTCGGCACCGAGGTCTTCAGCTCCGCGAGGTCGAGCTTGCTCGTGAAGCCGACCGCGGAGCCGTTCTTGCTGGGGATGTCGGGCGTGACGACGTTGCCCGCCACGTACGCCGGCAGCAGCTTCTCGGCGTCCTTGCCCGACGTGGTGCCGTCGCGCGAGCCTCCGTCGGATCCGCCGCAGGCGGAGAGCAGCGGCACCCCTCCCGCCACCGCCGCGGTGGCGACCGCGGTGGAGGCGAGGAAACTTCTCCGGCTGGGACCGGAGGCGGCGTTCGGCGTCATTTGCGTCAACCCTTCGTGCCTTCGTGGCGCACCAGGACAGCCGACGGGGCGTCGGCTGCGGTGTGTTGAGGGAACTGAGATGCGGCGTGTGGCCAAGCATGTCGAAGCGCTTCGATGTTGCAGCGAGGTTAAGTTAACCCCTCGGGGGGCACAAGGGTCGTCCCCAAGATTCCTGACCGACGCCTTCGGCTACGGTGCTGGCCGAACTCCTCCTTCCCACGTTGCAATGGCTCGCGGGCAGGGCCGCGATCCGGTGCAGTGTCTTGACACCCACCCAGGGCTGCACAGAGCATCGAAGCGCTTCGACGTCCTACCCGCACCATCGCAAGGGGACCTCCACGTGACCGCACCCACGCCGCCGTTCCGTGATCCGCAGCTGCCGTTCGCGAAGCGCGTCGACGATCTGATGTCGCGGCTCACCCTCGACGAGAAGACCGCCTTCCTGCACCAGTTCGCGCCCGCCGTCGAACGGCTCGGCATCGCCGCCTTCCGCACCGGCCAGGAGGCGCTGCACGGCGTGGCCTGGATGGGTCCGGCGACTGTGTTTCCGCAGGCCGTGGGGCTCGGCGCCACCTGGAACGAGGGGCTGGTGCGGCGGGTCGGCGAGGCGGTCTCCAAGGAGGCGCGGGCGATGCGCGCCCGCGACGAACGCGTCGGCCTCAACGTCTGGTCGCCCACGGTGAACCTGCTGCGCCACCCGCTGTGGGGCCGCAACGAGGAGGGCTACTCCGAGGACCCGAAGCTCACCTCCGCCATCGCCACCGCCTACACCCGGGGCCTGCGCGGCGACCATCCGGCGTACTGGCGCACCGCGCCGGTCCTCAAGCACTGGCTCGCGCACGACAACGAGACCGACCGGGACACCTCCTCGTCCTCCGTCCGCCCGCGCGTGCTGAACGAGTACGACCTGCGGGCCTTCCGCGAGACGGTCGAGGCGGGCGCGGTGGCCGGGGTGATGCCGGCCTACAACCTGGTCAACGGCCGCCCCAACCACCTCTCCCCGTACCTCGCCCGGCACCTGCGCACCTGGACCGAGGACGAGCTCCTGGTCTGCTCGGACGCGGGCGCGCCCTCCAACCTGGTCGACTCGGAGCACTACTTCGACACCCACGAGGAGGCGACCGCCGCCGCGCTGCGGGCCGGGGTGGACAGCTTCACCGACCACGGCACCGACTCCTCGCGGATCGTCGCGCGCGTCCAGGGCGCCCTGGAGCAGGGCCTGCTGACGGAGGCGGACGTGGACACGGCCGTACGCCGTCAGCTGTCGGTCCGCTTCCGGCTCGGCGAGTTCGACCCGGAGCACGACCCGTACGCGGGTGTCGACGACTTCGACACCCCGGAGCACCGGGCGCTCGCGCGGGAGGCGGCCGAGCAGGCGGTGGTCCTGCTGAAGAACGACGGCGTCCTGCCGCTGGCCCCCGAGACCCGCGTCGCCGTCGTCGGACTGCTCGCCGACGAGTGCAAGCTCGACTGGTACAGCGGCACGCTCATCCACCGCTCCACTCCGCTGGAGGGCCTGTACGAGCGGTTCGGCGCCGAACGCGTGAGCTTCGCGGAGGGCGTGGACCGCATCCGGCTGCGCACCGCCGACGGCACGTTCCTGCACGTCCTCCCGTCGGACGACTCCCCCGCCGAGGCGTCCGGCGCCCAGGGCGCCCTCGACCCGGCGTTGCTCGCCGGCCGCACCGATCTGCCGCCCCTGACCACCGACGCCGTCGGCACCGAACTGGCGCTCGTCGACTGGGGCGGGGGCGTACTCACCCTGCGCGCGCCCGACGGCCGGTACCTGTCCGTCGCCGAGGACGGATTCGTACGCGCCTCCGCCGACCAGCCCGGCGGCTGGGTGGTGCAGGAGACGTTCCGGCTCGAACCCCATGAGAACGGTCACCTCCTGAGGCACACGGGAACGGGTCGTCTCGTGCAGGTCGCCGCCGACGGCGTGAAGGTTGCCGCCGAGAACGCCGAGAACGCCGAGGGCGCCGAGGTCTTCGAGCTGGTCGTCGCCGAGCGCGGCGAGGACGCGGTGACGCGGGCCGCGTCGGGGGCGGACGTGGTCGTCGTGGTCGCGGGCAACGACCCGCACATCAACGGCCGGGAGACCGAGGACCGTACGACGCTGCGGCTGCCCGCGCACCAGGAGCGGCTGCTGCGCGCGGCCCGCGCCGCCAACCCGGCGACCGTGCTGGCGCTGGTGTCCGCCTACCCGTACGCGGTCGACGTGGCGGCGCTCCCGGCGGTGCTGTGGACCGCGCACGGCGGCCAGGCGGCCGGCACCGCGCTGGCCCGGGTCCTCGCCGGTGACGTCTCCCCCGCGGGCCGGCTCCCGCAGACCTGGTACGCCGACGACGCCGACCTGCCCGACCTGCTCGACTACGACGTGGTCGGCGGCCGCCAGACCTACCTGTACTTCGAGGGGGTGCCGCTGTTCCCGTTCGGGCACGGCCTGTCGTACGCGTCCTTCGGGTACGGGGACCTGACGGCGGAGGTGCGGGACGGGGCGGCCGGGCCGGTGTCCGTGTCCTTCACGGTCACCAACACCGGGGAGGTGGCCGCCGACGAGGTGGCCCAGCTCTATGTCCGCGCCGAGGCCCCGTCGGTCCCGCGTCCGCGCCGCGAGCTGCTGGCCCACCGCAGGCTCACCCTCGCCCCGGGGGCGTCGGAGCGGGTCTCCTTCGAGGTGCCGCTGTCCGCCTTCGCGTTCTGGGACGTCGCGCACGACCGGTGGCGGCTGGAGTCGGGGCCGTACGCCCTGCTGGTGGGTGCCTCCAGCGAGGACGTGCGCCTGTCGACGACCGTCGCCCTCGACGGCGAGCCCGCCGCCCCGCGCCCGGCCGGCGCACGCGGGCTGGCGGCGGTCGACTTCGACGAGCAGAGCGGCACGGAGATCGTCGACCGGACGAAGACCGTGGGCGACGCGGTGACGGCGGTCGCCGGACGGACGGGCGAACTGCTCTACCGCGACTGCGACTTCGGCACCGGTGTGTCCCGGGTGACCGTGTCGGTCGCGGGCGCCGGCTCGGTCGAGGTCGCCCTGGACGGCGGCCGTGCGGTGGCGGTGCTGTCGCCGGACGCGCCGACCGCGGGGCCGTACGACTACGTGGACCTGGACGGCGCCTTCACCGCCGGGGGCGTCCACGACCTCCGCATCAGACTGCGCGGCACGCTGCGGCTCGCTCACGTCGGCTTCTCCGGCTGAGGGCCCGCAGGAGGCAGGAGGGCGGGGCCCGGCGCCGGTGTCTACCGGTGCCGGGCCCCACCCGGCTCGCCGCCCGCGCGGACCAGGCCCAGTTCGTAGGCGACGATCACCGCCTGGGCCCGGTCGCGCAGCTCCAGCTTGGTGAACAGCCGGTTGATGTGGGTCTTCACGGTGTGGTCGGTGATGGTGAGGCGCCCCGCGATCTCCGCGTTGGACAGTCCCCGCGCGATCAGGGTCAGCACTTCCGTCTCCCGGGCCGTCAGGTCACCCGCGGCGGGGACGGGCAGCCGCGAGCCGCGCGCGTGCACGAACTCGGCGATCAGCCGCTTGGTGATCTCGGGCGACAGCAGGGCGTTGCCGTCGGCCACCACCCGTACCGCGTGCAGCAGTTCGGGGAAGGTGGCGTCCTTGAGCAGGAAGCCGCCCGCCCCGGCCGCGAGCGCGTCGTACACGTACTCGTCGAGGCCAAAGGTCGTCAGCATCAGGACCTTCGTGGCGCCTCCGGAGGCGGCCAGGATCTCCCGGGCCGCCTCGATGCCGTTCTTGTGCGGCATCCGGATGTCCAGGAGCGCGAGGTCGGGCCGGGTCTCACCGGCCGACAGCACCGCCTGCGCACCGTCCTCCGCCTCGGCGACGACCTCGATGTCCTCCTGGGTGTTCAGGAGGTTCACGAACCCGGTGCGGACCACCGCCTGGTCGTCGGCGACCAGTGTCCTGATCACGCGCGGCTCCTTCGCTCGTTCCGCGGCACTCATCCGCTCCCCCACGGAAGCTCCGCCGTCACCAGGAAGCCGCCGTCCGGACCGGCCCCCGCGCTGAGCCGGCCCCCGACCAGCGCGGCCCGCTCCCGCATCCCGGTCAGGCCGTGCCCCGGGCCCGTACCCGGGCGGGAGCCGGCGCCGGGGCCGTCGTCGTGGACGCGGAGGGTGAGCAGCCGGTCGGCGCCGTAGTCCACCTCGACCACGGTACGGGCGCCGGGGGCGTGCTTGCGGGCGTTGGTCAGCGCCTCCTGTGCGATCCGGTAGGCGGACAGCTCCCACGCGGCGGGCAGCGCCACCCGCTCCCCGGTGATCCGCAGCTCGGCCGTACCGCCCACCGCCCGGTGCTGGTCGACCAGTTCGGCCAGGTGGTCGAGGGTCGGCTGCGGAGCGGTGAGGGCGCTCTCGCCCTGGGGTGTGCGCAGGACCCCCAGCAGGCGGCGCAGTTCGGCCATCGAGGAGCGGGCGGTGGCGGCGATCTGCTGGAAGCCGTCGCGGGCCTCGGGGGTGAGCCCGGGCGTGGTGTACGTGGCGCTCTCGGCCTGGACGGCGATCATCGACACCGAGTGCGAGACGATGTCGTGCAGTTCACGGGCGATCGCGGCGCGTTCCGCCTCGGCGGCCTGCTGTCGCTCCATCGCAATCAACTGGGCCTGCGCCAGGCCCCGTTCGGTTCGGGTCTCCTCGCGGGAGCGGACCGCGTCCCCCATCATCACCGCCCCGAAGACGACCACGGTCACCAGGAAGGACTCGGCGAACAGGCTGAGCGAGCCCCGCTCCCACAGCGCGGGCACCGGCAGGTCCATCCGCGACCAGGTGTTGATGTGCACCAGGTTCACGCACAGCGCGCCGAGCGCGCCGCCCGTGACGGTGAGGGTGGGGTGCAGCACCCGGTTGCGGCCCAGCGAGTAGCAGCCGGTCAGCCCGCTGACCATGATGGACAGGTACAGGTTGACGTCGCCGGCGAAGCCGATCAGTCCGGCCGCGACCGTGAGCACCGCGACGGGCGGGAAGGAGCGCCGCCACATCAGTGAGACGGCGGACACCAGCACTCCGACCGTGGTCGTCACGCCGCCGGGAATGACGATCAGCTCCACGACGGCGCCCGCCGTCACGGCACCACCGGTGATCCAGGGGTAGGCGGGCGCGGCGATCCAGTCGCGCAGCCGCTGTGGGGGCGACGTACTCATCCCCCCATGATTCCGGCCGGGGCGGGAGCGCGCGTCACCGCCCGGGTGGAGTCCGCGGGCTCATGTCGTACCACGGGTTGACTCCCGGGTGCGGAGCCTCGGTTGACGCTCTTCGACCTGCGGATTCCTAGCGTCGACGGACATGAGGAAGACCTTTGGGGACCGGGTCGCGACAGACGCCGGGTGGCCCGTCGAACGGTATGCGTGGGCCGGCTGCGCGGTGGCGGCGGCGGGTTTCGCGCAGGTGTCGGACCTGGCGCCGCACCGGGTGTGGGGGTGGTCGGCCGCGGCGGGGTACGCCCTCGCGGCGTTCCTGGCGTCGGGGGCCGTGCCGCGCCCGGCCGTCCGGGCGGTCGCCGTGGCGGGGGCCGTCGTGGCGCCGCTCGTCGGCCTGGTGGTGACGGGGCTCGGGCAGTCCGAGGTCGCCGTGATCGAGCGGTCGGGGCGGCTGCTGGCCGCCACCGGGAGCCCGTACCTCACGGCTCCCCCGGCCGTGGGTGACTTCAATCCCTACCTGCCGGGGATGGCGCTCTTCGGCCTGCTGCCGGGAGACCCCCGCTGGTGGCTGGGCGGCGTGTTCGTCGCGTCCCTCGGCGCCGCCGGGTTGCGCCGCCCCGGGCTGCTGCTCGCGTGCCCCCTGGTCGCGCTGCCCCTCGCGGTGAGCGGCGTCGACCTGCCGGTGGCCGGTCTGATGTGCCTCGGCCTCGCGCTGGCCGGACGGGGCCGTCCGGGTGGCGCCGGCCTGGCGCTCGGGGCCGCCGCCGCCCTCAAGTGGACCGCCTGGCCCGCGCTGCCGGTGGCGCTGGTCCTGGTCGCCGTACGGCAGGGCGGCCGGCCCGCGCTGCGGTGCGCGGGCGTGGGCCTGGGCACCGGGACGGCGGTGGTCCTGCCCTTCGCCCTCACCGACCCCGTCGGGTTCTTCCGGAACGTCGTCGCATTCCCCTTCGGGCTCACCGCCGCCGACTCGCCCGCCGGCAGTCCGCTGCCCGGCCACCTGCTCGCGGCGCACGTCCCCGGCGGCACGGTGATCGCGCTCGCGCTCCTGACGGTCGGGGCGCTGCTGACCGGTGCCTCGCTCGCGGTACGCCCTCCGGAGACCCTGCGGGCGGCGGCCGGGCGCCTCGCGCTCGGCCTGGGCCTGGCGACGGCCCTGATGCCGGCGACGCGCTTCGGCTACCTGGTCTACCCGTTGGTCCTGGCCGCGCTGGCGCACGGGGCGGCGCGCCGCGATCCGGAGGTCACCGGCCGTCCCGTGGAGAGCACCCCCGCGCGATGAGTGACTCCCGCGCCCGCACGCTGATCGTCACCAACGACTTCCCGCCCCGGCAGGGCGGCATCGAGACCTTCGTCCGTGAACTGGCCGACCGCTTCCCGCCCGACGAGGTGGTCGTCCTCACCTCCGCGCCCACGGCCGCGACGGGGCCCGGCGAGTCCTTCCCGTACCCGGTGGTCCGCCACCCGGTCCGCACCCTGCTGCCGACTCCCGGTGCGACCGCGCACGCCGCGGCGGTGGCCCGCCGGTACGGCTGCGACCGGGTGTGGTTCGGCGCGGCGGCGCCCCTCGCGCTGATGGCGGGGCGGCTGCGGCGCACGGCGGGGATCCGCACCGCCGTCGCCACCACCCACGGCCACGAGGTCTGGTGGGCCCGCACGCCGGGGGCCCGCGCCCTGTTGCGCCGCATCGGCTCCCAGGTGGACGCGCTGACCTGGCTGGGCGAGCGCACCCGGGGCCCGATCGAGGCGGCCCTCGCCCCCGGCACCCGGACCGCACGGCTGGTCCCCGGCGTGGACACCGGGGCCTTCCACCCGGCTACCGACGGCACCCGGGTCAGGACGAGGTACGGCCTGGGCCACCGCCCCGTGATCCTGTGCGCGGCCCGGCTGGTCCCGCGCAAGGGCCAGGACACCCTGATCAGGGCGCTGCCCTGGGTGCGCAGGGCGGTCCCCGACGCCGTGCTGCTCCTGGTCGGCGACGGCCCCCACGCGGCCGGACTGCGGCAACTGGCCCTGCGCGAGGGCGTCATGGACTCGGTCCACTTCGCCGGCGGCCATCCCCACCACGCGCTCCCGGCCTTCTACGCCGCCGCCGACGCCTTCGCGATGCCCTGCCGTACCCGCAGGGGCGGTCTGGAGCTGGAGGGCCTCGGCATCGTGTACCTGGAGGCCGCCGCGTCCGGACTGCCGGTCGTCGCGGGCGACTCGGGTGGCGCGCCCGACGCGGTGCGCGAGGGTGAGACGGGGCATGTCGTCGACGGCCGCTCGGTCGCGGCGACGGCGGACCGGCTGATCAGGCTCCTGCGCGATCCCCGGCTCGCCCGCGCCATGGGCGGCGCGGGCCGCGACTGGGTGCGTACGGCATGGTCCTGGGACCACTCGTACGCGACGCTGCGGGACCTGCTGTCGGGTCGGACGGCGGGCTGCCGCACAGTGGGACCGGCCGACACCTGACACCACACCTGACAAGGCAGAGACGATGACCTCGCAGACACACCCCGTCGACCACGAACTCGTCGAGGCCGCGGCGCACGTGGCCCGCACCCGTTGCCGGGGCGACAATCACACCGTGGCGGCCGCGGCCCGCGCCCGGGACGGCCGGATCGTCACGGCGGTCAACGCCTACCACTTCACCGGCGGCCCCTGCGCCGAGCTGGTCGTCGTCGGTGCGGCGGCCGCCCAGGGCGCGTACGAGCTGGAGACGATCGTCGCCGTCGGCGACCGCGAGCGCGGGGTCGTCCCGCCGTGCGGCCGGTGCCGTCAGGTCCTGCTCGACTACTTCCCCGGCCTGAAGGTGATCGTCGGTGACGGGGACCGCGTACGTGCGGTTCCCGTCACCGATCTGCTGCCCGAGACGTACGTCTGGGCCGACCACCAGCTCGACGCGGGGTGAGAGCAGGCGTCAGAGCGCGAGTCCGGTGAGGACCAGCACCCGCTCGTAGGTGTAGTCGTCCATCGCGAACTTCACGCCCTCGCGGCCGACGCCGGACTGCTTGGCGCCGCCGTACGGCATCTGGTCGGCGCGGTAGGAGGGGACGTCGCCGATGACCACACCGCCGACCTCCAGGGCCCGGTGGGCGCGGAAGGCGGCCTGGAGGTCGTGGGTGAACACGCCTGCCTGGAGGCCGTACTTGGAGTCGTTGACGGCGGCGAACGCCTCGGCCTCGCCGGTCACCTTCTGCACGCTGAGGACGGGGCCGAAGACCTCCTCGCGGGCGAGGGTGGTGTCGGCGGGCAGCTCGGCGAGGACGGTCGGGGCGTAGGAGGCGCCGTCGCGCTTGCCGCCGGTGAGGAGCTTGGCGCCGGCGGTGACGGCCTCCTCGACCCAGGCCGCCACGCGCTCGGCGGCGGCCTCGCTGACCAGCGGGCCGACGTCCGTCGCGTCGTCGTTCGGGTCGCCGGTGACCTGGGCCTCGACGGCGGCGACGATGCGCGGCAGCAGGCGGTCGTAGACGGCGGCGTCGGCGATCACGCGCTGCACGGAGATGCAGGACTGGCCGCCCTGGTAGTTGGAGAAGGTCGCGATGCGCTGCGCGGCCCGGTCCAGGTCCTCGTCGCTCGCCCAGTCGGCGAGGACGACGGCCGCGCCGTTGCCGCCCAGCTCCAGGGTGCAGTGCTTGCGCGGGACCGAGTCCATGATCGCGTAGCCGACGGTCTCGGAGCCGGTGAAGGAGATCACCGGCAGCCGCTCGTCCTGGACCAGGGCGGGCATCTTGTCGTTGGGCACCGGGAGGATGCTCCAGGAGCCGGCGGGCAGCTCGGTCTCGGCGAGCAGCTCGCCGAGGATCAGGCCGGACAGCGGGGTGGCGGGGGCCGGCTTGAGGATGATCGGCGCGCCCGCGGCGATCGCGGGGGCGATCTTGTGGGCGCACAGGTTGAGGGGGAAGTTGAAGGGCGCGATGCCGAGGACGACGCCCTTGGGGAAGCGGCGGGTGAGGGCGAGGCGGCCCTGGCCGCCGGCGTCGGTGTCCAGGCGCTGGGCCTCGCCGCCGTTGAACCGGCGGGCCTCCTCGGCGGCGAAGCGGAACACGGAGACCGCGCGGCCGACCTCGCCGCGGGCCCACTTGACCGGCTTGCCGTTCTCGGCGGAGATCAGGCGGGCGATCTCCTCCGTGCGCTCCGCCAGGCGGCGGCCGACGTGGTCGAGGGCGGCGGCGCGGAGGTGGGCGGGGGTGGCGGCGAACTCGTCCCGTACGGCGTACGCGGCGGCCACGGCCTCTTCGACCTGGGCATCGGTGGGGAGGCTCACCGTGCCGACGGTGCTGCCGTCCCAGGGGGACGTGACGTCGAAGCCGGACTCGCCGGTGGCCTGGCGGCCGGCGAGCCAGAAGGCGTGGGTGGAAGTCATTGTCGAGTCCCGGCCCTTCCGCGTTGGGGGTGGTGGTGTGTACGGGTTCGGGGTCCACGGTAGGGCGGGGCGGTGTGGGGGGCGCTTGTCCGGGGTGTAGTGGTGGGTGGGGGTTGTTCGACGTGGCGGCCAGGTGGGCGGGAGTACGGGGCGAGGAAGACCTCGTCCTCAAGCGCCGGACGGGCCTATTCGGGTGCCGTCGCCTTCAGGGCCAGCCACAGCTCCATGCGGACGTCCGGGTCGTCCAGTGAGCGGCCGAGGATCTCCTCCACCCGGCGCATCCGGTAGCGCAGGGTGTGGCGGTGGACGCCGAGGTCGGCGGCGGCCGCGTCCCACTGGCCGTGGCGGGAGAGCCAGGCACGCACGGAGGCGACCAGGTCGCCCCGGCCGGTGGCGTCGTGGTCGCGCAGCGCCCGCAGGAGGCCGTCGGCGAAGGCGCGCACCGCGTCGTCGGCGAGGAGCGGCAGGACCGAGCCGGCCGCCACGTGCTCGTGCTCCACGCAGACGCGGCCGCGCCTGCGGGCCACCGACAGGGCCTGTTGGGCCTGCTTGTAGGCGGTGGCCGCGGCGATGGGACCGGACGGGGCCGAGAGACCGACGACCAGGCTCTCCTCGTCGCCGCCCGCGCGGGACTCGGACGACGGGCGGGCGGCCTCCAGCGCCGACGCGTGCTCGACGCAGGCGGCGACGGCCGCGCCGCCGTCGGTGGCCAGCAGCACCAGGCGTTCGCCCTCCGGGACGACCAGCACCGCCTCGCCCGAGCGGGCCGCCGCGGCCTCCGCCGCCTCGGCGAGCGCGCCGAGGGTGCCGAGGGTGCCCAGCGGGTCGCCGCCGGGGTCGCCGCCCGTGTCACCGGCGGCCTGTGCGGCCGTGGAGGCCCGGTTCCTGGCCGCCCCCGACTCGGCGACGATCACCCGGAACGGCGCGTCCAGCAGGCCGCCGTACAGGTCCCCGGCGACCGTGCGGGCGTGGTCGGGCTCGCCGGCCAGCAGCATGCGCAGCACGGCCGCGTCGATGCGGAGCCCGGCCTCGTGCAGGGAGCGGGAGCGTTCCGTGGTGAGGGTCAGCAGGGCGATGGCGGAGTGGACGGCGTACCGCTCGGCGGTGCCCAGGGCGGCGGCCGTGCCGACGGCGAGCGCGGAGCGGGGTCTGCGGGAGGTGCCCAGGGAGTGCAGCTCGACCCGGTCGGCGTTCTCGGGGTGCTCGGCGTTGTGGGCTCCGCCGACCACGGAGGAGGCCGGGGCGGGCCGCTCGCGCAGCCGTTGCACGTCCGCCGTGAGCCGGGCGGCCCTGCGGCCCGCCCACTCGGGTGCGGTGGCGACGACGGCGCCCGAGGCGTCGTACAGCGCCGCCCAGCCGTCAACCTGGGCGGCGAGCGCGGCCAGCAGGCCCTCGGGGCCGTCGGCCAGGGTCCGCCGGGTCAGCTCGCGCTGGGCGGCGAAGCCCGCGGTGACCGCGCGGTACTGGTCGGCGGCGATCGCGGCGGAGACGGCCTTGCTGATGGCGAGGAAGGGGGTGCGGCGCGGCACCTCCAGCAGCGGCAGCCCTTCCTGCCGGGCCGCGTCCACCAGTGCCTCGGGGACGTGGTCGTAGTTGACCCCGACGGCGAATCCGAGGCCCACCACTCCGGCGCCCACCAGCCGTTTCACGTACCGGCGCATCGCCGCGGGGTCCTCGGCGTCCAGCTGGAGGGCGGTGATCAGCAGCAGCTCCCCGCCCTCCATGTAGGGCACGGGGTCGGCGAGTTCGCTGACGTGGGCCCAGCGCACCGGCACGTCGAGGCGGTCCTCGCCGGCGCGCACGGTCAGCTTCAGCGCCGAGTGGTGGACGAGCGAGGCGAGCGTGGGGGGCATGGGGGCCTGGGCCTTCGGGGTCTGCGTCGGGTGGTGCGGGCAGGCCGCGGGGTGCCCGCGGTTCGGTGTGGAGTCTCCGTGATCTTTTGGCCGCCGCGTATGAACGACCTGTGTCGATTCTGCCTCACTGTACGGTCCCACGCGCCCGCCCGGGGCCCGTACGACTCACCCGCGCAGGTCCACCAGCAGCGGCGGCGCGTGTTCCCCCTTGACGCTGGTCAGCGACAGCACCGCGTGCCCGGCCGGCACGGCGTGCGCCAGCTCGGAGGCCGACCAGCGCTCCCGCTCGACCTGGCGGACGGTCACCGCGCGCGCCGTGGGCGCCTTCCCGGTGATCACCCGGCGGAGCATGTGCACCGCCTTGCCCGCGGGGGTCTCGGCGATGATCTGCCGGTCGGTGACGTCGCGGGCCTCGGTCCACTCCTTGCCCCACACCTCGGCGAAGTCCTGCCCGTCCCAGGGGGTGAGCCCGGAGAGCGCCATCCGGCACCCGATGGCCCCGAGCAGCGGCCCCCGCAGCGCACGCGGTACGTCGTCCAGGGTGCGCAGGGTCAGCACCACGCCGGCACCGGCCGAGCGCAGCCGCTGCACGCCCCGCACCGCCTCCGGCGTCACCACGCCGCTCGCGTCGTCCAGCACCAGGCAGGCGAACAGCGACCGGTCCTCCCGCGCCGAGACGCTCGCCGTGAACTGGGCGAGCACCAGCCGCGCCAGCATCCGGGAGGCGTCGGCGTGCCCCCGCTGGGGCAGGTCGATGCGGACCCGCACCGGGTGGTCGAGGGCCTTGAGGGAGAAGGGCCGGGACTGTCCCGAGGTGTCGAAGAAGGGAGCGAAGGCGGGGCGGTCCAGGAGCGCCACCCGGTCGGCGAGGACGCCGCCCACGTCGCCGGGCCGGTCCATCTGGCGTTCACGCGCGTCCAGTTCGCGCAGCAGGGAGTCCTGCCCGGCCGCGCGCAGCCCCTCGCGCAGCTCGGCCAGCGGTCCGGCGGCGCCCTCCAGCAGCTGCCGCAGTTCCGGCACGCCGGGGAAGCGGCCGTGCACCGCGCGGAAGGGGCCGAGCAGCTGGGCGAGGACGGTGGTGGAGCGCCGGGTGTCGCCGCCCTGGTGCTGCTCGGTGAGGTCGCCGACCAGCGCTTCCGCGAGGACGACGGCGGCCTCGTCGGGGTCGGTGGTGCCGCCGTACAGGTCCAGGTCGTACACGGAGTCCGGGTTGCCGATCCGTACGACGACGTCGTAGGCGTCGGCCGGGCCGAGGTCCGCGCCCGCCGCGCCGACCACGACGACCGCGGCGCGGCCGGCGAGCGCGTGCAGGCACAGCGACTCGGTGAGCGGGCGCACCACGCTGCCGGTCTTGCCGGAGCCCGCGGGTCCGACGGCGAGCAGGGAGGTGCCGAGCAGGTCGGGGCCGAGGGCGAGGCCGGCGCCGCGGTAGCCATAGGGGTTGCGGGCGTCGTCGGCGGCCGTGCCGATGCGCACCTGGCCGGTGACGAGGTCGTGCCGGGCCTGCCGGACGGGCAGGTCGCGGGCGCCGGAGGGGTGCGGGCAGGCGCCGGCACCGTGGCTGAGCACCGCGCCGGTGAAGGTGGCGAGGCTGTGCCGTCCCCGCTGCACGCCCTGCCAGGCGCGGACGATGCGGGCGTGGTCGACGTCCCGCATGAGCCCGGAGCGGGCGTCCGCGGCGAGCCGTTCGGCGGCGTCGTGGGCACCGGCGGCGCGGAGCGCGGGCCAGGCGGCGGGGTCCTCCTCGGGAGCGGGCACGGGGCCGCCGGCGGGGGTGGCACGGCGCCAGGCGGGCGGGCCGTAGCGCCGCCAGATCTCGCCCCAGCGGCCGAGCCGGCCGACGGCGACCATGATGATGCCGGCGATCAGGACGTAGTAGGCGTAGACGACCACGACCGAGGCGAAGCTGTGGGGCTCAGCCCAGGAGTCTGGGATCATCGCGTAGAGGGGCAGCAGCCACCAGCCGCCGAGGTAGCCGTTCCACAGCAGCGACCAGATCAGCCAGCCGACCAGGAAGGCGATCACCGCGCCGCTCAGCAGCTGCCTGCCCGGCACCCGCTCGGGCTCCTCCTCGGGCCGCGGCCGGTGTCCGAACCGCCACACGCCGGGCAGCGCCTGGGGCCGCGGGGTGCGCAGCCAGGTCAGGAAGGCCGAACCGTCCCCGGTCCCCGGTGCCCGCGTCGGCCGCGGCGGCACCGTGGGCGGCACCGCGGGCACCTCGGGAGGTCCCGCCGGGCGCGGCACCGGATTCGCATGCGTGCCCCGCGCGTCCCGGGTCCCGTCGCCGTCCATCGCCCTTGCCCCCTGACCAGCCGCTCCATCCACCATCAGCGAGCCAATCTAACGCCCTCCCAAGGGGAGTTCATCGCTTACGCGGCCGGGCCCGCGTCGACGTGTCCATATGTCGCCGTTTCCGACACCTGTCCATGTCGGACAACCGGCCACGCGGACAACGCCCACATGGAGCATGCCCACCCCGCACCCCCGGTCCTAGCCTGCGAGAAAAGAAGTCAAGCGTTTGCCCGCACGACCCCAGGAGCCCCCATGACCGCCCTTCCGCAGGAGCGCCGCGTCGTCACCGCCATCCCCGGCCCGAAGTCGCAGGAGCTGCAGGCCCGCCGTACGGCCGTGGTCGCGCAGGGTGTGGGCTCCACGCTGCCCGTGTTCGTGGCGCGCGCCGGCGGCGGCGTGATCGAGGACGTCGACGGCAACCGTCTGATCGACTTCGGTTCGGGCATCGCGGTGACCTCCGTCGGCGCCTCCGCCGAGGCCGTCGTACGCAAGGCGTCCGCGCAGCTCGCCGACTTCACCCACACCTGTTTCATGGTCACGCCGTACGAGGGCTACGTCGCCGTCGCCGAGGCGCTGGCCGAGCTGACACCGGGCGACCACGCCAAGAAGTCGGCCCTGTTCAACAGCGGTGCCGAGGCCGTGGAGAACGCCGTCAAGATCGCGCGGGCGTACACCAGGCGGCAGGCCGTGGTCGTCTTCGACCACGGGTACCACGGCCGGACCAACCTGACGATGGCGCTGACCGCGAAGAACATGCCGTACAAGCACGGCTTCGGCCCGTTCGCGCCCGAGGTGTACCGCGTGCCGGTCGCCTACGGCTACCGCTGGCCGACCGGTGCCGAGAACGCCGGTCCGGAGGCCGCCGCGCAGGCGATCGACCAGATCACCAAGCAGGTCGGCGCCGAGAACGTGGCCGCGATCGTGATCGAGCCGGTGCTCGGTGAGGGTGGCTTCATCGAGCCGGCCAAGGGCTTCCTGCCCGCGATCAGCCAGTTCGCCAAGGACAACGGCATCGTCTTCGTCGCGGACGAGATCCAGTCCGGCTTCTGCCGCACCGGCCAGTGGTTCGCCTGCGAGGACGAGGGCATCGTCCCGGACCTGATCACGACGGCCAAGGGCATCGCGGGCGGTCTGCCGCTGTCCGCCGTCACCGGCCGCGCCGAGATCATGGACGCCGCGCACTCCGGCGGCCTCGGCGGCACCTACGGCGGCAACCCGGTGGCCTGCGCGGGCGCGCTCGGCGCCATCGAGACGATGAAGGAGCTGGACCTCAACGCCCGCGCGAAGGACATCGAGGCGGTCATGAAGTCCCGCCTGGCCGCGATGGCCGAGAAGTTCGACGTCATCGGCGACGTCCGGGGCCGCGGCGCGATGATCGCGATCGAGCTGGTCAAGGACCGCGCCACCAAGGAGCCGAACCCGGAGGCGACCGCCGCGCTCGCCAAGGCTTGTCACCAGGAGGGCCTGCTGGTCCTGACCTGTGGCACCTACGGCAACGTGCTGCGCTTCCTGCCCCCGCTGGTCATCGGGGAGGACCTGCTGAACGAGGGCCTCGACATCATCGAGCAGGCCTTCACCCGCGTCTGAGGACGAGCGTCGAACGCGCATCTGAGCTGCGGTTCGCACGCCTGGCGGGGCGACCGGCAGAGCGTGTGAAGAACGTGTGCGGGGTGGATGGCAGGACGCCGATGGCCCTGTCCTGAGCGCACCCCCTGCCGTAGGTTCTACGCAGATGAGAGATACACCCGCCCACAGGGGACTGTGGGCGGATCATCAGGACGAGGCTTCCCCGGCTTCGACCTGGTCGTGCCTCGCGCACACAACCGGAGCCCACGGGTTCCGGCTTCCTCACCGATCGGACGGTCGCCCGCCCCAAACCCCCCGGGGCGCGCGGCGTTCCGGTCAGGACGACCGCCTCGGCACTCGGGACGGTGGTTCACCGAAGGGCCGACACACTCCCCCCCTTGTGTCGGCCCTTCGGTGTGTCACCCCCTGTTCTGTTCATCCCTCCGCTTCTCCGCGGGTCTCCTCGCGAGGGTCCTCCCCCGTGACGCGGGCCAGCAGGGCGCGGGCCTCGCCGGTGCGCGGATGGGCGGGGTGCAGCCGCGATGCGCAGTCGGCCAGCGACCGTCGTACGGCGGCCTCCGCCTCGGCGCGGCGTCCCAGGCCGTGCAGGGCCTCGGCGGTGACCAGGTCCCGGTACCCGGCGGCATGGCGGGGCGGCTGCGGCACGTCCCGGCGGACCTCGGCCAGCGCCTCCTCGTGGCGGCCCTGCCCGTTCAGGCTGCGCGCCAGCGTGGTGCGCAGGACGCCGGCGGCGGGCCCGTCCGTCCGGGACAGGTTGCCACGGGCGACTGCCTCCGCCTCCTCGTGCCGGGCCAGCCCGCACAGCACGGTGGCCAGGTGCCCGAGGGTGGTGATCTCCAGCGCCGACACCGGGGCGCGGTGGGCGATCCGGTTCAGCTCGCCCAGGATGCCGTTCGCCTCCGTCTCCGCCTCCGCGTACCGCCGCAGGCCGGACAGGGCGACCACGCGGTTGCCGCGGGCGATCAGCCGCAGCATCTGCGAGTTGAGGCCGGCCGGCTCCAGTTCCGCGATCAGCGTGTCCAGTTCGTCCAGCGCCTCGGCCACCCGGCCGTGCATGACGGCCGTTCCCGTGGCCAGTACCCTCGCCTCCCAGTGCGGCGGACGCCTCCGCCAGGGGCGCCGCGGGAGCGCGGCCAGGGCCCGTGCCTCGGCCTCGACCTCCTCGTACCGGCCCTCCTTGCTCATGGTCCGCAGCCGTGTGAAGGTCTCTCCCCACTGGCTGTCCCGTGCCGTTCGTATGGTCGTCACGGGCGGTGAGACTACGCGAGGGCGGGCCTGCGAAGCTGGGCGTCATGCCGGTCTCCGCCCCGCCACGCGTCCCCTCCGCCCTCGTCGGGCTTCCCGTGCTCCTCTTCGTCCTGATCACCTGGCAGGTCGTCGCCGACGGCCCGTTGGCCGAGGCGGACGAGCGGCTGAGCCGGGCGCTCGTCCACCCGGACCGGTTCTCCGAACTGCTGTCCGACCTCGGCAATGTGCAGGTGGCCGTGCCCGTCCTGGTCGTGGCGCTGGTGTACGCGGCGTGGCACGGGCGCGCCACAGGTATGGACCGCTGGTGGCTGCCGCCCCTCGCGGGGGCACTGGCGATGGTCCTGGTGCCGGCGCTGGTGGCCCCCCTGAAGGAGTGGACCGACCGCCCCGGCACCCCGGCGGTGCCCCCGGCGGTCGGCTACTACCCCTCGGGCCACACCGCCACGGCGGTCGTCGCGTACGGCGCGGCGACGCTGCTGCTGCTCGGGCGGCTGCGCGCGCCGGCCGTGCGCCGCACGCTGGTGGTGCTGTGCGCCCTGCTGGTGCTCGGCACCTCCTACGGGCTGGTGCGGCGGGGCTACCACTGGCCGCTGGACGTGGTGGCGAGCTGGTGCCTGGGGGTGGTGCTGCTGGCCGGGGTCCGGCTGGTGGACCGCCGGACCCCGCGGGGCGTCAGCCGAAGTACGCGTCGAAGTTCTTCTGGAACTCCCAGTTCGAGTAGCGGTCCCAGTTGATCGACCACGTCATCAGGCCGCGCAGGGCGGGCCAGGTGCCGTGGGTCGCGTACGAGCCGCAGTCGGTCTTCTTGGTCAGGCAGTTCAGGGTCTTGGTGACCTCGGCCGGGGAGACGTGGCCGTTGCCCGCGTTGGTGGAGGCGGGCATGCCGATCGCGACCTGGTCCGGGCGCAGCGGCGGGAAGACGTTGTTCGCGTCGCCCGCGACCGGGAAGCCGGTGAGCAGCATGTCGGTCATGGCGATGTGGAAGTCGGCGCCGCCCATGGAGTGGTACTGGTTGTCCAGGCCCATGATCGGGCCCGAGTTGTAGTCCTGGACGTGCAGCAGGGTCAGGTCGTCGCGCAGGGCGTGGATCACGGGCAGGTAGGCCCCGGCCCGCGGGTCCTGGCCGCCCCACTTGCCGGTGCCGTAGTACTGGTGGCCGAGCTGGACGAAGAAGGTCTCGGGCGCCATGGTCAGTACGAAGCCGTCGCCGTACTTGGCCTTGAGGGTCTTCACGGCCGAGATGAGGTTGACGACCACGGGGGTCTTCGGGTTCTTGAAGTCCGTGTCGTCGGCGTTCAGCGAGAGCGAGTGGCCCTCGAAGTCGATGTCGAGGCCGTCCAGGCCGTACTCGTCGATGATCGCGGAGACGGAGGAGACGAACGTGTCGCGGGCGGCGGCGGTGGTGAGCTGCACCTGGCCGTTCTGTCCGCCGATGGAGATCAGCACCTTCTTGCCGGCCGCCTGCTTGGCCTTGATCGCGGCCTTGAACTCGGCGTCGCTCTCCACGTTCGGGCATTCGCTGACCGGGCAGCGCTCGAAGCGGATGTCGCCGGAGGTGACCGAGGTGGGCTCGCCGAAGGCCAGGTCGATGACGTCCCAGCTGTCGGGCACGTCGGCCATGCGGGTGTAGCCGGAGCCGTTGGCGAAGCTCGCGTGGAGGTAGCCGACCAGGGCGTGGGCCGGGAGGTCGGAGGAGCCGCCGCCGTCGTCCGGGCGCTGGGCGGTGGTCGCCGTGACCGTGGCGGAGCGGGCCGACTCGCCCGCGTCGTTGACCGCGGTGACCTGGAAGGAGTACGCCGTCGAGGGGGCCAGTCCGGTCACGGTGGTGGACGTGCCGGTGACGGTGGCCGCCTTGGCGCCGTCGCGGTAGACGGCGTATCCCGTCGCGCCCGGCACCGGTGACCAGGACAGGGCGACGCCGGAGGAGGTCACGGAGCCGGTCTTCAGGCCGCCCGGTGCCGCCGGGGGCTGACCCGTCTCGCCGCCCGGGCCGGTGAGGGAGATGTCGTCGGCGTGATAGGCGCCGGTGCCGTACCAGCCGTGGGTGTAGATCGTGACCTTGGTGGTCGACGGGCCGGTGCGGAAGGTGGTCGTCAGCTGCTTCCAGTCGGGGGCGGACTGGGCCCAGGTGGAGACGTCGGTGGTGCCGGTGCCGCTCGCGCCGAGGTAGACGTAGGTGCCCTGGACGTATCCGGAGAGCGTGTACTGGGAGTCCGGTCTGACGGACACCGTCTGGGCGCAGCGGGCGTTGTCGGCGCCGGCCGGGGTGGCCTTCAGGGCCGTCGTGCCGCTGTGGACGGGCGAGGTCACGGTCGTGCCCGCGGTACAGGTCCAGCCGTCGAGCGTGGACTCGAAGCCGCCGTTGCGGGCGAGGTCCGCGTCGGCCGCACGGGCGGCCGACGTGAGCGCGGTCAGGCCGGACGCGGCGAGCGCCGCGGCCGTGAGCACGGTGACGAGGGGGCGACGGGCGAGAGGTCTGGCGCGTTCCACAAGTGCCTCCGGACATGGGGGAGATGGGGAGGACGGAGCGCGCCCAACTTGGTCCAGACCAATTCTGTTGTCAACCCCTTGCGCACCTCACCGCCGGTTACCCCCCGCTCTCCTCCGCCGCGAGGGCCGCCGCCGCCTCGTGCATCGCCAGCTCCAGGAGCGAGGGATCGGTGAGGGTGCCGGTCCCGTCCGGCGGGATCAGCCAGCGGGTGCCGCCGGACGACAGTCCGCCGGGGTACGGCACCACGATCCAGGTGCCGAGCCCGGCGGTCCGGATGCCCGTGCCGACCCAGCGGGCCGCCGTGCCGGCCGGCACGAAGAAGCCCGTGCGCGCGTCGCCGAAGTCGGCGAGCACCGGGCCTGGCTGGTCCAGGACGCGGGAGAGCACGTCCAGGGTCGGATAGCCGAGCCTGCTCGGCAGGATGAGCACGTCCCAGGCCTTGCCCGCGGGCAGCAGCGCGACGCCCGAAGGGTCGCGCTCCCAGTCCCGGCGGCAGGACTCGGGATCCGGTGCGACGGATGCCAGCCACGCGACCGCCGTCTTCGCACCAGGCATGTGAAACCTCCCTTTCACTCGTCGACGCGGGGTGCGTCACGAGGGAGAGGGAGGTCTCCCGGCAGCATTACGCGGGTTGTCGTGCCTCGTTGGGGTGAACCGGGTCACAGGCCCGCACAGCGAGGCGGCTCAGCTGTCGAAGCCGAGGCCCAGCCGGTCCATCGTCCGCAGCCACAGGTTGCGCCTGCCGCCGTGCGCGTCCGCGCGGGCCAGCGACCACTTGGTGAGCGCGATGCCGGTCCAGGCGAAGGGCTCGGGCGGGAACGGCAGCGGCTTCCTGCGCACCATCTCCAGCGCGGTGCGCTCGGTGCGCTCTCCCGACAGCAGGTCCAGCATGACCTCGGCGCCGAACCGGGTCGCGCCCACGCCGAGACCGGTGTACCCGGCCGCGTAGGCGACCTTGCCCTGGTGCGCGGTGCCGAAGAACGCCGAGAAGCGCGAGCAGGTGTCGATGGCGCCGCCCCAGGCGTGGGTGAAGCGGACGCCCTCCAGTTGCGGGAAGCAGGCGAAGAAGTGCCCGGCGAGCTTGGCGTAGGTCTCGGGGCGGTCGTCGTACTCGGCGCGCACCCGGCCGCCGTACGGGTAGACGGCGTCGTAGCCGCCCCACAGGATCCGGTTGTCGCGGGACAGCCGGAAGTAGTGGAACTGGTTGGCGCTGTCCCCGAGTCCCTGCCGGTTCTTCCACCCGATCGAGGCGAGCTGCGCGTCGCCGAGCGGCTCGGTCATCAGCGCGTAGTCGTAGACCGGGACGGTGTACGGGCGGACCCTGCGGACGAGGTTCGGGAAGATGTTGGTGCCGAGCGCGACCGTGCGGGCGCGGACCCCGCCGTACGGGGTGCGTACGGCCATGCCGGCGCCGTACGGCTTGAGGGTGAGCGCCGGGGTGTTCTCGTAGACGCGGACGCCCAGGGCCAGGCAGGCGCGCTTGAGGCCCCAGACCAGCTTGGCGGGGTTGACCATCGCCACGCCGCGCCGGTCCCACAGGCCGGCCCGGAAGGTCGGGGAGTCGACCTGTTCCCGTACGGCGTCGGCGTCCAGGTACTCGATGCCCTCGGCGAGACCCTTGGCGCGGATCTCCTCGTACCACTGCTCGAGTTCGCGGGCCTGGTACGGCTCGGTGGCGACGTCGATCTCGCCGGTGCGCTCGAAGTCGCAGTCGAGGCCGTGCCGGGCGACCGCCGCCTCGATCGCGTCGAGGTTGCGGGCGCCCAGCTCCTCCAGCTTGTGGATCTCGTCCGGCCAGCGGCTGAGGCCGTTGGACAGGCCGTGGGTGAGGGAGGCGGCGCAGAAGCCGCCGTTGCGGCCGGAGGCGGCCCAGCCCACCTCGCGGCCCTCGACCAGTACCACGTCCCGCCCCGGGTCGCGCTCCTTGGCGATCAGCGCGGTCCACAGTCCGCTGTAGCCGCCGCCGACGACCAGCAGGTCGCAGGTCTCGGCGCCGGTGAGGGCGGCCTCGGGACGGGGGCGGCCGGGGTCGTCCAGCCAGTACGGGACCGGCTGGGCGTCGGAAAGGGATTTCGTCCAGTCGTTGCTGCGGCTCATGGCGCTCGGGGCCATGATTTCAACTCCCTACGAATACAGCTGACGTGCTTGCACCGATGTGCTTTACGCCTTGCGGCGGTTTCGGCGGTTGCCGATGACCATGGAGGCCAGGACGAACAGTACGGCGATGACGAACATGGCCGTACCGATGACATTGATCTGGACGGGCGTGCCGCGCTGGGCCGATCCCCAGACGAACATGGGGAAGGTGACCGTGGAGCCCGCGTTGAAATTGGTGATGATGAAATCGTCGAAGGACAGCGCGAAGGCGAGCAGCGCGCCGGCCGCGATACCGGGGGCGGCGATGGGCAGCGTGACCCGGACGAAGGTCTGGAAGGGACCGGCGTACAGGTCCTGCGCCGCCTGCTCCAGCCTCGGGTCCATCGACATCACGCGCGCCTTGACGGCCGTCACGACGAAGCTGAGGCAGAACATGATGTGGGCGATCAGGATCGTCCAGAAGCCCAGCTGAGCACCCATGTTGAGGAAGAGGGTGAGCAGCGAGGCGGCCATCACGACCTCGGGCATCGCCATCGGCAGGAAGATCAGCGAGTTGATCGCGCCCCGGGCGCGGAAGCGGTAGCGGACCAGCGCGAAGGCGATCGCGGTGCCGAGCGCGGTGGCACCCAGCGTCGCCCAGAGGGCGATCTGGAGGCTGAGCGAGAGGGAACCGCACAGCCCGGCGACCCCGCACGGGTCCTTCCAGGCGTCCGTGGAGAACTGCTGCCACTCGTAATTGAAGCGTCCGTTCGGCTTGTTGAACGAGAACACCGTGACGACGACGTTGGGCAGCAGCAGATAGGCGAGCGTCAGCAGTCCGGCGATCACGACCAGATTGCGCTTGAACCAGTTGACGAAGGTCATTTAAACCAGATCCTCCGTGCCGGACTTGCGAATGTAGAAGGTGACCATGGCGAGAATCGCGGCCATGAGGACGAAGGACAGCGCCGCGGCCGTCGGATAGTCCAGCACCCGCAGGAACTGGGACTGAATCACGTTGCCGATCATTCCGGTGTCGGCCGAGCCGAGCAGGGAGGCGTTGACGTAGTCGCCGGTCGCCGGGATGAAGGTCAGCAGGGTGCCGGAGACCACGCCCGGCATCGACAGCGGGAAGGTGACCTTGCGGAACACCGTGGACGGCTTCGCGTACAGGTCCCCCGCCGCCTCGTGCAGCCGGCCGTCGATGCGCTCCAGGGAGGTGTAGAGCGGCAGGATCATGAAGGGCAGGAAGTTGTACGTCAGGCCGCAGACCACCGCGAGCGGGGTGGCCAGCACGCGGTCGCCGGAGGTCCAGCCCAGCCAGCCGGTGACGTCCAGGACGTGCAGCGTGTTCAGGGCGCCGACCACCGGCCCGCCGTCCGCCAGGATCGTCTTCCAGGCCAGGGTGCGGATCAGGAAGCTGGTGAAGAACGGCGCGATCACCAGGATCATGATCAGGTTCCGCCAGCGGCCCGCGCGGAAGGCGATGAGATACGCGAGCGGGTAGCCGAGCAGCAGGCACAGCACGGTCGCGGAGGCGGCGTAGGCGACCGAGCGCAGGAACTGCGGCCAGTACTCGGACACCGCGTCCCAGTAGGTCACGAAGTGCCAGGTGACCTTGTAGCCCTCCTCCAGCGAGCCCGTCTGCACGGACGTGGAGGCCTGGTAGACCATCGGCGCCGCGAAGAAGACGACCAGCCACAGGATGCCGGGCAGCAGCAGCCAGTACGGCGTCCAGCGGCCGCGTTTGCGCGGTGGGCGCTTCTCGGGCGCGGCCGGGGTCAGCGGGGGTGGCGCCTCGGTGAGGGTGGACATCAGGCGGCCTCGCCCTCGGCCACACCGGCGTCGCCCATCGTCCCGGCAAGCACGGACTGGTCGGCGTCCAGCCCGAAGGTGTGCGCCGGGTTCCAGTGCAGGACGACCTCGGCGCCGGGCGCGAGCCGGGGGTCGCGGTCGATGTTCTGGGCGTAGACCTCGAACTCGGGGCAGGCGGCGCAGTCCACGACGTACTGGGTGGAGACGCCGATGAAACTGGTGTTGCTGATCCTGCCGGTGATGCGGTTGCGGCCCTCGGGGACGGAGCCCGCGTCGTCCGCGTGGGTGAGGCTGATCTTCTCGGGGCGGACCCCGACCAGGAGCCTGCCGCCCGCCTTCGCCGGCGTGGAACACCGGGCGCCGGGCAGCACCAGCTTGTCGCCGGCCGCCTTCACGACGACGTCGTCGCCGCTGCGGGTGTCGACCTCGGCCTCGATGAGGTTGGAAGTGCCCAGGAAGTTGGCGACGAAGGTGGTGCGCGGGTTCTCGTACAGGTCGGCTGGGGCGCCCAGTTGCTCGACCCGGCCCGCGTTCATCACGGCGACCTGGTCGGCCATGGTCATGGCCTCCTCCTGGTCGTGGGTGACGTGCACGAAGGTGATGCCGACCTCGGTCTGGATGCGCTTGAGCTCCAGCTGCATCTGCCGGCGCAGCTTGAGGTCCAGGGCGCCGAGGGGTTCGTCGAGGAGCAGCACCTTGGGGTGGTTGATCAGGGCGCGGGCGACTGCGACGCGCTGCTGCTGGCCGCCGGAGAGCTGGTGCGGCTTCTTGCGCGCCTGCTCGCCGAGCTGGACCAGGTCGAGCATCTCCCCGACCTGCTTCTTCACGCTCTTGATGCCGCGCCGGCGCAGGCCGAAGGCGACGTTCTCGTAGATGTCGAGGTGCGGGAAGAGGGCGTAGGACTGGAAGACCGTGTTGACCGGCCGTTTGTAGGGCGGCAGCGCGGTCACGTCCTGGTCGCCGAGGTGGACGGTGCCGCCGCTCGGTTCCTCCAGTCCGGCGATCATGCGCAGGGTGGTGGTCTTGCCGCAGCCGGAGGCGCCGAGCAGGGCGAAGAAGGAGCCCTGGGGGACGGTCAGGTCGAGCGGGTGCACGGCGGTGAAGGAGCCGTAGGTCTTGCTGATGCCGGCCAGGCGGACGTCGCCGCCGCCGTCCGTCGCGGCCGTCTGGTTCTTCGTCGTGTTGGTCGTCATCGTCGTCACGCCCCGGTGAGCTTCGCGAACTTCTCTTCGTATGCCGTCTCTTCCTTCGGACTCAGGGAGCGGAAGGAGTGCGACTTGGCCTGCATGGCCTTGTCGGGAATGATCAGCGGGTTGTTCGCCGCGTCCTCGTCGATCTTCGCCAGGTCGTCCTTCACGCCGTCGACGGGGCAGACGAAGTTGATGTAGGCGGCGAGTTCCGCGGCCGGGCCCGGTTCGTAGTAGTAGTCGATGAGCCGTTCGGCGTTCGTCTTGTGCCGTGCCTTGTTGGGGATCAGCATGTTGTCGCTCGACGTGACGTAGCCGCTGTCCGGGATGACGAAGTCGATGTCCGGGTTGTCCGCCTTGAGCTGGACCACGTCACCGGCCCAGGCCAGACAGGCCGCGAAGTCGCCCTTGCTGAGGTCGGACGTGTAGTCGTTGCCGGTGAAGCGGCGTATCTGACCGCGGTCGACGCCCTTCTGGAGCCGGGCGATCCCCGCGTCGTAGTCGTCGTCGGAGAAGCGGGCCGGGTCCTTGCCCATGTCCAGCAGCATCATGCCCATGGTGTCGCGCATCTCGGTGAGGAAGCCGACCCGGCCCTTGAGCTTCGGGTTGTCGAGCAGGTCGGAGACCGACGTCACCTCGATGCCGTCCAGGGCCTTCTTGTTGTAGGCGATGACGGCGGAGATGCCCTGCCACGGGTAGGAGTAGGCCCGGCCGGGGTCCCAGTCGGGGCTGCGGAACTGGGGCGACAGGTTGGCGAAGGCGTGCGGCAGGTTGGCCGGGTCCAGTTTCTGGACCCAGCCGAGGCGGATCAGGCGGGCGGCCAGCCAGTCGGTGAGGACGATGATGTCGCGCCCGGTCTCCTGGCCCGCGGCGAGCTGCGGCTGGATCTTGCCGAAGAACTCGCTGTTGTCGTTGATGTCCTCGGTGTAGGTGACCTTGACACCGGTGCGCTTGGTGAACGCCTCCAGCGTGGGGTGCCGCCGGCCGCTCTCGTCGACGTCCATGTACTCGGTCCAGTTGGAGAAGCGGACCTGCTTCTCCTCCTTCGAGTGGTCCTCGACGGAGACGCCGCCCTCGGTCTTGCCGGCCGCCGGGATGCCGCAGCCGCTCAGCACGCCGAGGCCGCCGACCGCGAGCGCGCCGCCCGTGGAGGCGCGCAGCAGCGAACGGCGGGTGAGGGCGGCCCGGCCGCTCCTGAGACTGCGCCGCACGGCGGCCGCTCGGGCCGGGGACAGGCGGTCTGGCTGGTACTGCTCCATGCGCGTGGTTGCCCTTTCGGGTGGGTCGGCCGTGGTCGGCGGCCTGGCGTGATGGCTATCGGTCCCCGAAGACGGTGCGGTGCCAGTCCTTGGCCGCCACCGCGGTGTTGTCGAACATGACGTGCTTGACCTGCGTGTACTCCTCGAAGGAGTAGGCGGACATGTCCTTGCCGAAGCCGGACGCCTTGTACCCGCCGTGCGGCATCTCGCTGATGATCGGGATGTGGTCGTTGATCCACACGCAGCCCGCCTTGATCTCGCGGGTGGCGCGGTTCGCGCGGTACACGTCCCGGCTCCAGGCGGAGGCGGCGAGCCCGTACGGCGTGTCGTTGGCCAGCCGGAGGCCCTCGTCGTCGGTGTCGAAGGGCAGCACGACCAGGACCGGCCCGAAGATCTCGGACTGGACGGCCTCGCTGTCCTGCGCGGCGTCCGCGATGAGGGTGGGCCGGTAGTAGGCGCCGTCCTTGAGGTCGCCCTCGGGCGCCTCGCCGCCGCACACCACGCGCGCGTAGGAGCGGGCGCGCTCGACGAACCCGGCGACGCGGTCCCGCTGGACATGGCTGACCAGCGGGCCGAGGTCGGTGCCGGGGGCGAAGGGGTCGCCGACGCGGACGGTGTCCATGAGGGCGGCGGTCTTCTCGACGAACGCCTCGTACAGGGGTCGCTGTACGTACGCGCGCGTGGCGGCCGTGCAGTCCTGGCCGGTGTTGATGAGCGCGCCCGCGACCGCGCCGTTGACGGCGGCGTCCAGGTCGGCGTCGTCGAAGACCAGGAAGGGTGCCTTGCCGCCCAGCTCCAGGTGGAGGCGCTTGACGGTGGCGGTGGCGACCTCGGCGACGCGCTTGCCGACGGCGGTGGAGCCGGTGAAGGAGGTCATGGCGACGTCGGGGTGCGCGACGAGGTGCTCGCCCGCCTCCCGTCCGGTGCCGCTGACGATGTTGATCACACCGTCCGGGATACCGGCCTCGGTCGCCGCCTGGGCGAACATCAGGGAGGTCAGCGGGGTGATCTCGGCGGGCTTCAGCACGATGGTGTTGCCCGCGGCGATCGCCGGGAGGATCTTCCAGGCTGCCATCTGGAGCGGGTAGTTCCAGGGTGCGACGGACCCGACCACGCCGATCGGCTCGCGCCGCACGTAAGAGGTGTGGTCGCCGGAGTACTCCCCCGCCGACTGCCCCTGGAGGTGCCGGGCGGCGCCGGCGAAGAAGGCCGCGTTGTCGACGGTGCCCGGCACGTCGAACTCACGGGTCAGCTTCAGCGGCTTGCCGCACTGCAGGGACTCCGCGCGGGCGAAGTCCTCGGCGCGCTCGGCGAGGACGGCGGCGAACCGGTGCAGGGCGTCGGAGCGCTCGCCCGGGGTGGCGCCGGCCCAGCCGGGGAACGCCGCCCGCGCGGCGGCGACCGCCGCGTCGACGTCGTCCGCGCCGGCCAGCTCGTAGGTGAGGACGTCCTCGCCGGTCGCCGGGTCGACGACGGTGTGCGTCCGTCCGGAGGTGCCCTTCGTCAGACGGCCCGCGATGTACTGGGCCCCGTCCGCGAAGCGGTCCTGGGCCGGGAATCGGTCCGGGGTGGCGTTGCCCGGGTTGTGCATGTCGGCTCTCCTCGGTCTCCCCGTGGCGGGGGCCGGCGTGGCTCAGGCTCGATGTGAGTGCCGATCCTGACAGAGCACTAGGCCACCAACAAGTGATTCCGTTGTTGCCATTTGGTTACGCGACGGAATCTGTCGACCAGGTGTCGAGTCGCCACGGAAAAGGACGGACGGAGTGTCAGTGGCGCGTGCCACACTCGCGTGCATGGAGAAGATCACGGGGGCGGAGCGGGTTCCGGAGGCGCGGCGGAGCGGGGGTGCGATGGAGAGCATCGACAGCCGGGAAGCGCTGGTCGCGCGGGTCCGGGCGGGCGCGCGGATCAAGTACCTGCACTTCTGGGGGCACCGGCCGCTCCCGGACGGCAGGGTCGGGCCGAGTTGTCTGAGCCAGTGGTGGCCGTCGCCGTTCACGGTGGCCGGGGTGGAGTACCGGACGGCCGAGCACTGGATGATGGCGGGCAAGGCCCGGCTCTTCCGGGACCCGGAGGCCGAGCGACGCGTGCTGGCTGCGGCTCACCCCGCGGAGGCGAAGAAGGCGGGCCGGCTCGTGCGCGGCTTCGACGACGCGGTGTGGGAGCGGGAGCGCTTCCGGATCGTGGTGGAGGGCAGCGTCCACAAGTTCGCCTCGGACCCGGCGCTGCGGGATTTCCTGCTGCACACGGGCGAGAGGGTGCTGGTGGAGGCGAGCCCCGTGGACCGGGTGTGGGGCATCGGCCTGGCCGCGGACGACGAGGCGGCGAGCGACCCGGAGCGCTGGCGGGGTCCCAATCTGCTGGGCTTCGCGCTGATGGCGGCCCGGGAGCGGCTGAGAGGGCGCTGAGCGGTACAGCGCCCTCTGCGGCGGGCCGACGCGGCCGGTCGGCCCGGGCGAGGGGGCGGTCCGCGGGGGCGGGGCTCAGCCCGCGCGGTACCACTCCGCGAGCAGGAAGGCCAGGTCCAGCGCCTGTGCGTGGTTGAGGCGTGGATCGCACGCCGTCTCGTACCGGTGCGGCAGGGTGTCCAGGCCGACGGTGCTGCTCCCGCCCAGGCACTCGGTGACGTCGTCCCCGGTGAGTTCCAGATGGACGCCTCCCGGGTGGCTGCCGAGGGCGCGGTGCACCTCCACGAAGCCCCGGACCTCGTCGGCGATCGCGTCGAAATGCCGGGTCTTGTGTCCGGTCGGTGCGACGAACGTGTTCCCGTGCATCGGGTCGCTGACCCAGCAGACGAGGGCGCCCTCCGCGGCGACCTTCTCCACCAGCGGCGCCAGCAGGTCCCGTACCCGCTCCGCGCCCATCCGGACGACGAAGGTCAGCCGGCCAGGCTCCCGGTCCGGGTCGAGCCGGTCGACGTACCGCAGGACCTCGTCCGCCGTCGCCTTCGGCCCCAGCTTGACGGCGACCGGGTTGCGGATGCCGGCCGCGTAGTCGATGTGCGCGCCGTCCGGCCGGCGCGTGCGCTCCCCCACCCACAGCAGATGGCCGCTGGTGCCGTAGCTCCTGCCGGTCTGCGGATCGGTGCGGGTCAGCGCACGCTCGTAGTCGAGCAGCAGGGCCTCGTGACTGACGTGGAACTCGGCCGTGGCCAGGGGGCGGGTGTCGCCCCCGCAGGCGCGCAGGAAGGCGAGCGCCCGCTGGATCTCGTCGGCCAGGCGTTCGTAGCGCCACCCGCTGGGCGCGGCGGCGACGAAGGCGCGGTTCCACTCGTGCACCTGCGCCAGATCGGCGAAGCCACCGGTCGTCAGCGCCCGCACCAGGTTGAGCGTGGTCGACGACGTCTCGTACATCCGCAGCATGCGGGCCGGGTCGGGGGTCCGCTCACGCGCCGAGAAGCCCGGCGCGTTGACCGCGTCCCCGCGGTACGACGGCAGTCGCACGCCGTCCCGCTCCTCGAACGTCCGGGACCGGGGCTTGGCGAACTGCCCGGCCATCCGGCCGACCTTCACCACGGGCAGCGACGCGCCGTGGGCCAGTACCACCGCCATCTGCAGCAGGGTGCGCAGCTTGCCGGCGACCGACTCCTGTGTCGCGGTGGCGAACGTCTCCGCGCAGTCACCGCCCTGGAGCAGCAGTGCCTCGCCCCGGGCGACCGCGGCGAGCCGCGTGCGCAAGGTCTCGCACTCCGCGGGGAAGACCAGCGGCGGCGCCGCGGCCAGCTTTCCGGTGACCTCACGCAGCTGCTCCGGGTCCGGCCACTCCGGCTGCTGATCGGCCGCCGGTCGCGGACCTGTTCCGTGTTCCGACGCCATTTCGGCTCCCTCGGTTCTCTGCGGCCACCTACCGGACATCTCACTTCAATGGCCGGCCGCATTTCCGTCAAGCGCACGCGGAGTTGGACCGGCCGCGCACGACGGAATTGGTCTGGCCGCCCGCACGGGCTTCTTGATTCGCTGTCCACCGGCACCGCGAAACGAGGGGGACGAAGAATGGCGCGCAGCGCACCCGTTCAGGTACGAGTCACAAAAGCGGCCCTTCCGGCGCACGACCCGGTCGATCTCTACGAGGAACTGCTGCGCACGCGTTCCGCGGACGACGTCTTTCTCCTGGAGAACGCCTCGGGGCCGGGGCAGGCGCCCGACCGGGCCTACCTCGGCTGTGGGCGGCTGCTGGAGGTGCGGGTCCTGGCGGACTCGGGGGCCGCGATGGTCGTGCGGGTGACCGGGGAGCCGGTACTCGTCGACGCGCTGCTGGGCCTGGCGGACGGTGGCGGGCTGACCCGTTGTGCCGGCCCCGCGGAGGCGGAGACCGGCGGCGGGGCGGTCGCGCTCCGGGCCGGGCACCCGGACCTGTTGTGGGCGTTCCTGGACGCCGTGCGCCGCGAGGTGTTCGTCGTGGACGGCGACGTGCCGGCGGACGAGTTCGCGTTCGGGTTCCTGACCTGCCTCGCGTACGAGTCGACCTGGCACATGGACCGGCTCGGCCCCCGCACCAAGGCTCCGCGCGGCCCGGACATCACGCTCGCGCTGTTCCGGCACACGGTGTGCTACGACCGCGAGGCCGGCCGGGTCCGGGAGCTGCGGGCCGAGAGCGACGTGTTCGACGCCGGACCCGGCCCCGGGTTCGCGCGGCTCGCGGCACGCCTGACCGGGCGGCCCCCGGCCCCCGTACCGCCGGCGCCCGAGCCCCGTTCGGTGCGCGACAGCCTGGACCGCGAGACGTTCCTGGAGTGGGCGGGGCGCTGCCTGGAGCACATCCGGGTCGGCGACATCTACCAGATCCAGATCGGTCACCGCATCGACGTCCGCAGCGAGTTGACGCCCGTGGACGTCTACCGGCGGCTGCGGTCGCGCAATCCCTCGCCGTACATGTACCTGGCTCCGCGTGGCGACACGGTGCTGATCGGGGCGAGCCCCGAGCTGTTCTTCCGGATCGAGCGGGGCCGGATCACGATGCGCCCGATCGCGGGAACCGCCCGGCGCGGCGCGGACGACGAGGACAACCGGCTGCGGATCAAGGAGATGCGGGAGAGCACGAAGGAACGGGCCGAGCACGTCATGCTGGTGGACCTGTGCCGCAACGACATCGGCCGGGTGTGCCGGCCGGGCACCCTGCCGGTCGACCAACTGATGGAGGTGGAGGCGTACTCGCACGTCTTCCACCTGGTCTCCACTGTCTCGGGCCGCCTGGCCGACGGCGTCACCGTGTGGGACGCGGTGCGTGCCACGTTCCCCGCCGGCACGATGACCGGTGCGCCGAAGCTGCGGGCCATGCAGATCGTCGACGGGCTGGAGCGCGAGCCGCGGGGCGCCTACGCGGGAGCCCTGGGGCTGGTGGACGTGCGGGGGTGGAGCGAACTGGCGCTGTGCATTCGCACGGTCGAGTACGACGGCGAAACGTACTCCACGCAGAGTTCCGCCGGTCTGGTGGCCCAGTCAGAGCCCGAGGCGGAGTGGCAGGAGACGCTGGCCAAGATGGGGGCGGCCCACTGGGCGCTCACCGGGGAGGAACTGCTGCCGTGAAGGTGCTGCTCATCGACGCGTACGACAGCTTCGTGCATGTCATCGACCAATATCTGCGCACGCTGGGGGCGAACACCGAGGTGGTGCGCTCGGGCACCCGGGCTCCGGACGAACTGGCGGCCATGGAACCCGACGCTGTGGTGCTCGGCCCGGGTCCCGGCCATCCCGCCGACTCCGGTCACGTGGAGCTGGTCCACCGCTTCGCGGGGAGCGTGCCCGTGCTCGGCGTCTGTCTGGGGCATCAGGCGATAGCCCTGGCGTACGGCGGGCGGATCGAGGTCGCCCAGCAGGTGATGCACGGCCGTACCAGCGTCGTCCGCCACGACGGGGCGGGTCTGTTCGCGGGACTCGGCAACACGCTGGAGGCCACCCGCTACCACTCCCTGGTGGCCGCGGAGCCGTTGCCGGAGCCCCTGGTGACCACCGCGGTCGCCGTCGACCACGGATACGTCATGGGGCTGCGGCACCGGTCGCTGCCGGTGGCCGGGGTGCAGTTCCATCCGGAGAGCATCATGACCACGGGCGGGCTGCGTCTGTTCGAGAACTTCCTCACCGCTGCCCGCGAGCCGGTCCCGGTGGACTGATCCCGGCGCCGATCTCGCGGATCGCCTCGTCGATCCCGGACCGGGGCAGATGGGCGTGGCCGACGACGAGCGCGGGGCTGCCCCGGCGGGGCACGGCGCCGAACGCGGCGCCCCCGCGCACCAGGACTCCGCGCCGAAGCGCGCCGGCGATCAGGGCCGCCTCGTCGGTGTGGTCCGGCAGCCGGACGGTCGCGTGCAGGCCGGCGGCCGGTCCGGGCACCGTCGCACCCGGCAGATGAGTGCGCACCGCCTGCTCCAGGGCGCGCCGGCGGCTCGCGCAGCGCTCGTTGAGCCGACGCAGGTACCGGTCGAACAGTCCGCTGCGCAGCAGTTCCGCCAGGGCGAGCTGGGTGAACGACTCGGTGCCCAGGTCGTGGCCGGCGCGGACGTGCAGCAGGCGGTGCAGCAGGTCCTCGGGTGCCGTGAGCCAGCCCAGCCGCAGTCCGGGGTCGAGGAGCTTGCTGGCGGTACCGGCGTAGACGACCCGCTCGGGGGCCAGGCGTTGCAGTGCCAGGGGCCGCGGGACGCGGTCGTCGTACCAGAGCCCTCCGTCGTAGTCGTCCTCCACGATCCAGCCGTCGACGGCCCGTGCCCAGCGCACGAGTGCCTCGCGCCGGGCGGCCGAGAGCACGGCTCCGGTGGGGAACTGGTGCGCCGGGGTGACGAGGACGGCCCGGGCGGAGGTCGCGGCGAGGGCGTCGACGTCGATGCCCTCGTCGTCGACCGGCACCGGGACCACGCGCAGTCCGCTGTCCCGTACGAAGCGGCGCTGCCCGGGGTGGCAGGGGTCCTCCACCGCCAGTTCGGTGATGTCCATCGCCGGGAGCGCGGCGCACAGCAGGGACAGGGCCTGGGCGAATCCGCTCACCACCAGGACGCCGGTCGGGGTGGCCGCGACCCCGCGCAGCCGGCCGAGATGGCGGGCGAGTTCGCCGCGCAGTTCCGGCTCACCTGCCAGGTAGGGGTACGTCGTGCCGCGGGGGTGCGGGGCGCTCAGGGCCCGCTGGTAGGCGGTGAGCCACTCGCGGCGGGGCAGCCCGGGGGCGTTGTGGCTGCCCGGCCGCAGGTCCCAGCGCATCGGCGGGACCGGGCCCTCGTCGAGCAGGACCGGCACCACCGCCTCGCGCGACAGGTGGCCCCGCACCCGGGTGCCCGCGCCGCGGGCGGCCTCCAGATAGCCCTCCGCGGCGAGTTGTGCGTAGGCCTCCACCACCACGCTGCGGGAGACCTTGAGGTCCGCGGCGAGCCATCGGCTGGGCGGCAGCCGGGTGCCGGGGTGGAGGGTGCCCCGCTGGATCTCCTGTTTGATGAACCGCTGTATCTGCGAGGTGAGGGATTCGCCGGAATTTCGCGAAACCGGCACCGATAAGTGCAGTGCCATTCGTCTTTCCTCTCCGGTGCGCCTGATTCCGGTTCTGTGTTTGGACCGCATCGGTCATCCGTGATTGGTCTGCCCTGCGGAGCCCGGTTTCCCGACAATGGACGGCAGCATGAATTCAGCGCCGACGAGGAGAATTCCGTGACCGCACGGCCGAGGATTCGCGAATGGGCCGCTCTGATCGACACGCTGCTGGACGGGCACGACCTCGTCTCGGACGAGACCGACTGGGCGATGGAACGGATCATGGCGGGCGAGGTGGGCCCAGCCGCGCTGGCCGGCCTCCTGGTGGCGTTGCGCGCCAAGGGTGAGACGGCCGAGGAGATCGACGGGCTGACCCGGGCGATGCTCCGGCATGCGCTGCCCCTGCCGACGACCGGCCCGTCGCTGGACATCGTGGGCACCGGCGGTGACGGTTCCCACAGCGTGAACATCTCCACCATGTCGGCGATCGTCGCGGCCGGGGCGGGCGCCCGGGTCGTCAAGCACGGGAACCGTTCGGCCTCCTCCTCCTGCGGGTCGGCGGACGTGCTGGAGGAACTGGGTGTGGTGCTCGACCTGCCGGTGCACGAGGTGGCGGAGGTCGCCGACGAGGCGGGCATCACGTTCTGCTTCGCGCCCGTCTTCCATCCGGCACTGCGGCACGCCTCCGCGCCCCGGCGGGAGTTGGGCGTGCGCACCGTGTTCAACCTCCTCGGGCCGCTGTGCAACCCGGCCGGGCCCACGGCGCAGGCCGTCGGGGTTGCCGCCGCCGACGCCCTCGCGCCGGTGGCCGGGGTGCTCGCCCGGCGCGGGGTGTCCGCCCTGGTCTTCCGCGGCGACGACGGCATGGACGAGTTGACCGTGACGACGACGTCCCGGGTGTGGACGGTCCATCGCGGCGAGACGCGGGAAGAGGTCTTCGACCCGCGCGGTCTGGGGTTCCGGCTCGCCCGCCCCGAGGAGCTGCGCGGTGGCGACCGGCGCCACAACGCCCGGGTGGCCCGCGAGGTACTCGACGGGGTGAGGGGGCCGGTCCGTGACGCGGTGCTGCTGTCCGCGGCGGCCGGCCTGGCCGCGCTGCGCCCCTCGTCGGCGCCGCTGACGGAACGGCTCGCGGAGGGCGTGGCACAGGCCGGCGAGGCCATCGACTCCGGGGCCGCGGCCGCGGTCCTCGAACGCTGGGCGGCCGTCACCGCCAAGCGTGCCGGGACGGGATGACACGCTCCGCCCCGACACGCTCCTGGACGACCACCGCACGGCGTCCAGGAGCACGACGGAACCACGACCCCGGTACGCGAACAGGCGGCCGCCGTCACCACGGAGCAGTCCAGGACCCGCCGGGACGAGCCGCCCCGGCGCCCACCGGGACGACGACCGCTCGGCGTCCGGGAGCGCGGGCGGGCTCCGGACGCCGGCTGCGTCGCACGTCCGCTCATGGGAGGGCGTCGGTGGCGGGTGTCGGTCCGGTGGGCCGCCCGGCCTCGACCAGCGCGGCCACCGCGGCGCCGGGGTCGCCGTGGGTGACCAGCGAGGAGCCGACCAGGACCGCGTCGGCGCCGAGCCGGGCGAAGCGGGCGGCGTCCTCGGGTCCGCGCACCCCCGACTCGGCGATCCGGACCACGTCGTGGGGCAGCCGGGGGGCGACCCGCGCGAACACGTCGGGGTCGATCCGCAGGGTTCGCAGATCCCGGGCGTTGACGCCGATCAACCGTGCTCCCGCGGCCACCGCCCGCTCCGCCTCCGCCTCGTCGTGCACCTCCACGAGGGCGTTGAGACCCGCCTCGCGCGCCACCGCCATCAGCTCCGTGAGCAGCGGCGCGTCGAGTGCGGCCACGATCAGCAGGACCAGGTCCGCACCGTGCGCACGGGCCTCCCACACCTGGTAGGGGTCGACCACGAAGTCCTTGCGCAGCACGGGCAGGTCCACGCCCGCGCGGACGGCGTCCAGATCGGCGAGGGACCCGGCGAACCGCCGTCGCTCGGTCAGCACGCTGACGGCCGCCGCGCCTCCGGCCGCGTAGGAGGCGGCCAGCCCCGCGGGGTCGTCGAGGGCGGCGAGCCGGCCGCGGGCGGGGCTGGCCCGCTTGACTTCGGCGATCACGCGCAGCCCGGCGGGCGACCGCAGCGCCGTCGCCGCGTCGGGCGCGGGCCCGGCCGACAGGGCCAGGTCCCGCACCGCGTCCAGGGACACGGCCCGGCGTCGCTCGGCGAGGTCGGCCCGGACGCCCTCGATGATCGAGGTGAGGACGCTCATCACTCGCCCCGCCCCGCGGGCCGCACGGACAGGGCGTGCCGGAACTCGTTCCTCGGGTCCCAGCCGGCCTTGGCCCGGCGCAGCCTGACGTGGTTCGCGCCGAAGTACAGCTCCTGCCAGGACACCCCCGACCGGTTGCGGCGCGGGTCCTTGAGGTCGGTGTCCGCGTAGTTGACGTAGGCGCCGGCGGTGCCGCGGCCCGGTGCCGGGGCGCCTCCGGTGGCCGCGTACACGTCCTCGTACAGGTCGCGCAGGAAGCCCACGTGCCGGTCGTCCTCGGCGGCGGCCGTCCACTCGCTGACGTACATCAGCATCAGGGCGCTGTCCCGGTGGGCGAGAGCGGTCTCGTGCGGCGCGACGGCGTTGACCCGGCCGCCGTAGGGCGCGATGAGCAGGCCGCTGCCCGGGTGGTCGTAGTCCGTGCGGGTCAGGTGCCGGCGCAGGGCCTGGACCTGGGCGTCGTCGAAGGCCGTGCGGTGGTAGGCGGACTTGCCCTTGATGCGCTTGCCGCTGGGGCGGTCGGCGAAGCCGGACCACTGGGTGGCCATCAGCCAGGGCAGCCGGTGGCGTTCCACGGTCCGGGACGGCGTGGCCACGCCGCGTCCCAGCGCGGCGAGGAAGGCGTCCAGCCGGCGGTCCGGGTCCCCCCGCTCCGTGGACAGCTGGACGTTCAACGCCACCGCGCCGCCCGACCGGTGGAAGACGGCGAGGTGGCTGTAGAGGTCGGCCTCCGGGTCGCCGGGTGCGTTGTGGGCGACGTGCCAGGCGCTGTAGTTCTTCAGCAGGGCGCCGAAGGAGTCCCGGTCCAGGTCCTGCCAGGGCCACACCACGGTGGCGACCAGCAGTTCGGCGGGCGGCGCGGGCAGGACCCGCCGGGGATCGGAGCCGGGTGCCCCCGGGCTCCGCAGCCAGTAGCGGGTGACGACGCCGAAGGTGCCGCCGCCCCCTCCGGTGTGCGCCCACCACAGGTCGTGCAGCGCGCCCCGGTCGTCCCGGGAGGCCACCACCGCCCGCGCGGTGCCGTCCCGGTCGACGACCACCACCTCGACGGCGTGCAGGTGGTCCACGGTGAGTCCGTGGGTGCGGTTCAGCGGGCCGTAGCCGCCACCGCTGATGTGGCCGCCGACGCCCACGGTGGGGCACGAGCCGCCAGGCAGCGCCACCCCCCACCGTTTGAACAACTGCTCGTTGACGTCCCCGAGACGGGCACCGGCTCCGACCTCGACGGCCCCGCGCCGGGTGTCGTACCCGATCGCGTTCATGGCGGACAGGTCGACCAGGGCCCGGACCTCGTCGTCGCCGACGAAGTTCTCGAAGCAGTGGCCGCCGCCGCGGACCGCGACCCGGCGGCCGGTGTCCACCGCCCGCTGGACCGCCGCCACGACCTGCCCGGTCGTCCTGGGCAGCGCGATCCAGTCCGGGGAGCCGATCCAGCGCTGGTTCACGCCCCGCGCCAGGTCCGCGTACTGGGGGCCGCCGGGGCCCACGACGATGGGCGGCCTCGCCCCGTCCCCGCTGTCGTGCGCCGCGGCCGGGCGGGCGGCCAGGCCGGTCGCCGCGGCGGTGCCGACCAGTGCGGAGGCGCCCACGAACGACCGGCGGCTGACGGTACTCATCACTGTTCTCCTCGGGTGGTGACGGACTCTGGCTTCAGGACCCGCAGGAAGACGGCGGGGTCCTCCTGCGGTCCCTCGACACGCTGGGCACCGCCGAAGTCGAACCGGGGGACGGTGGTGATGCCGAGGTCCCGGGCACGGCGCACCTCGGCGCGTACTTCCGCGACCCCCTCGTCGGACGCGAGCAGCCGGGCGGCCCGGTCGCGGTCGAGTCCGGCCCGCTCGACGCGCCGGAGCAGTTCGCCGTGATCGCCGAGTTCGGCGCTCTCCGTGAAGCAGGCGGCGAACAGGAGTTCCTCCAGGCGGCTCTGCACCGGGCGCCCGTGGCTCAGTCCGGCCCACCTCAGCAGCCGGTGGGCGTCGAGGGTGTTGACCGCGTAGCCGGTCTCGTTGCGGAAGGCGATGCCGTGCCGCGGTCCGGCGGCGGAGACCTCCTTGTTCATCCGCGCCGCACGCTCCCGGCCGTACTTGCCCGCCAGCCACTCGAGCATGGGAGTGGCCTCGGCGGGCTGCTCGCCGTCGATCTGGTACGGGTGCAGGACGACGTGGACGTCGCTGCGTCCGGAGGCCGACAGGGCCAGCTCGAAGGTGCGTTTGGTGATGTAGCACCAGGGGCACGAGACGTCGGACCAGATGTCGATTCTCATCGGTTGCCTCCAGCGGTGCCGGCGACGGCCAGGGACGGCCGGGTGTTGACGGTCTCCGGGTCGAAGCCGCCGATCCGGGCGAACTCGTCCGACACGGCCTGAAGTTCGCCGTCCTCGAAGACGTCCGCGGGGTCCGCGAAACCGCCCGGTGCCCGCTCGTGGGCCATGTCGATGACGACCTCGGGGCCGCGCCGGCGCGCGCTGTCCTGGATCCGGGTCAGCGCGGGCAGCCGTTCCGCCTCGTAGGCGGCCAGGGCACTCGCCGGAGTGCCGGCCAGGGCCAGTTCCCGGGCCAGTACCCGGGCGTCGACGATGGACTGCGTGGCGCCGTTCGAGCCCATCGGGTACATGGCGTGGGCGGCGTCGCCCAGCAGGGTGACCGATCCGTGGGTCCAGCGCGGCAAGGGGTCGCGGTCGACCATCGGGTAGACGTACGCCTCCTGTGCGGAGCGGACCAGCGCGGGGACGTCGAGCCAGTCGAAGGCCAGGTCGGCGAAGTGGTGCAGGAAGCTGTCCGGGGACACCGCGCGGTTCCAGTCGGCGTCCGCGAAGTCCGCTCCCGGGTCGGCGGCCCGGGCGACGGCCCAGTTCATCAGGACCGGGCCGTCCGCCGCGCCCCGGGGCGGGGACATGGGGTAGACGACGGCTCGCCGCCGGTCGTCGCCCGCGATGATCATCGTGCGCCCGTCCAGGAAGGAAGGGGCGACGGTGGTGCCGCGCCAGACCACGAGCCCGTTCCACGGCGGCGGGCCCTCGTCGGGGTAGAGGTGGGCGCGGACGGCGGAGTGGATGCCGTCCGCCCCGATCAACGCGTCGGCCGGTGTCACGGATCGCCGTCCGGAGCCGGAGTGGCGCACGCGCACCTCGACCCGTCCGTCCGCGCGCTGCGCGAACCCCTCGACCCGGGCGCCGGTGACGATGGCGCCGGGACCCAGCCGACGCCGTACGGCCGCTGCCAGCACCGCCTGGAGCCGGCCGCGGTGCACGGACAGCTGCGGCCACCGGTAGCCGGCCCCGGTCCCGCGCGGTTCGCGCCAGATCAGCTGGCCGTGCCGGTTGCGGTACTCCAGGGCGCCGGTCGGCACGGCGACCTCCAGCAGTTCGTCCAGCAGGCCGAGTTCGGCCAGTTCCCGCACCGCGTTGGGCAGGATGTTGAGGCCCACGCCCAGCGGCCGGAGGTCCGGTACGGCCTCCAGCAGGCGTACGTCGTCGATGCCCGCCTCGTGCAGCCCCAGGGCGGTGGTCAGGCCGCCGATGCCGGCGCCCGCGATCACGATCGTCACGCCGGCCTCCGCTCGGCACGCTCCGCGGACGCGCCCCGGCGCCGGGTGAGCTGGGCGGTGGCCCGGGTGAGGTCAGTGATCTGGCGCAGCAGGTCCACGCTGGCGCCGCCGCTGCCCACCGGATAGAGCCGCAGGTCGGCGTCGTAGGCCTTGCGGGCGATGCCGAGATGGCGGCCGCGGAAGACCAGGATGACGCGGAGCAGCCGGGCGATCGCCTCGGCGGCGGGGCGGAGTCCCGGCATCCTGCGCTCGGCGCCGTCCGGGTCGTCGCCGTATGCCGCGACCAGCCGTGTCACCACCGAGGGGACGCCCGTCCAGCGGTCGTACAGTTCGCGCCAGCGGGGCAGGCTGTAGGGCACCGAGTCGCGCAGGAACTCCTCGTACTCGGGTTCGCTGTGGTCGGAGGCCCACACCGCCTGGTCGATCAGCCACAGGGGGACCTGGGCGGCGGCGGGGCCGAGCAGGACGCGCCCGTCGACGGTGATCTCCTCGAAGTAGGCCCGCAGGCCCTGGGCGAAGAACTCGGGGCTGACGTTGGCCACGACCATGTCGATGGAGGAGACCATCGGCTCCACGTGCCCGGTCAGTTCGTCGGCGACGTCGGCGAACTTCGGCTCGGCGACGTCGGTGTCGCTGAGCAGCCCGGCCAGTTCCAGGGCCTCGCGCAGGTGGGGGAAGACCATCCGCACGGACTCCTGGAGGTAGGCCTCCTGGATGTCGCCGGTGTACATGCGCTGGCGCCCGCCCACCGGGTTCCAGGTCGTGTAGTGGTGCACGGTGTCCCGGGGCACCATGTCCGTGCGCCGGCCCAGTTCGTGCAGGACCGGCACCACCTCAGGGGCCAGGGGCACCGGTTCCGGGCCGTGCCGTTTGATGGAGCCGAGCACCATGCCGAGGTCGCGCATGGCCGCGACGCAGGCCTCGACGGAGTATCCGGCGACGTCGTCGAGCGTGGGCACCATGCCGCGCAGGGCCGCCGTGAGGGCGGGTACGTCGGCGTCCTCGTTGTACTGCCGCAGGTTGAAGCAGGTGGTGTCGGCGGCGAGGGGGTCAAGGTCCCGGATCACCGCCGTGCGTATGGAGTTGCCGAGATCGATGCCGAGCATGCTGGTCAAGGGTCTCTCCCTAGTTGTGGCGCGGGTGGTCATGGACATCGGGGCGTGCACCGTGCCGGGGCACGCGGGCGCGTCGGCCGACCGCCGGGGCGCTGGGCCCTGGGGGCGGGTCGACGGGCCGTGCGGGAGCACGGTGAGGAGTCACGGCGGCAGAGCGCCGCCGGTGTGGTCAGTTGCCGTGTGCGGCGGGCCCGGCGCCGTCCGACGGCCGACAGCGCGTGCGCCGGCCGGCCGACGGGGCCGGTCCGGGCCGGCCGGCCGTCGCCCGGGCTCGCGGCGTGCGGTCGCGCACCTCCGGGCCGGGGCCGAGCACGACGTGGGCGTTCACCCCGGACATGCCCTGGCCGTTGACCGCGGCGAGGGCGGGCTTGCCCGCGACGGCGGGCCAGGGCCGGGGCGAGTCCGGCAGCACCAGGGGCAGCCGGTCCCAGTCGACCCGCGGGGACCGGGTGTCCACGTGCAGTGTCGGCGGCACCTCACGGTGTTCCAGGCAGAGCACCGTCTTGACGAGCCCCGCGACGCCGGCGGCGGCCTCGCAGTGCCCGATGTTGGACTTGAGCGAGCCGACCAGGCAGGGCCGGCCGGGCGGGCGGCCCTCGGACAGCACGTCGTTGAGGGCGCCGAGTTCGACCGCGTCGATCCTGGTGCCGGTTCCGTGGGCCTCGACGTAGCCGACGTCACCCGGGACGACCCGGGCGGCGCGGTAGGCCCGGCGCATCGTCAGTGACTGGCCGGCCTCGGAGGGGTCGGTGACGTGTGGCTTGGTCGCGCCGTCGTGGCCGAGGGCGCTGCCGAGGATCACCGCGCGCACGGGATCACCGTCGGCCAGGGCCCGTTCGAGCGTCTTGAGGACGACGACGGCGACGCCGTCGGAGCGGACGAAGCCGTCCGCCGCGCTGTCGCCGAACCGGCAGTGCCCGCCGGCCGACAGTACGCCGGCCCGGTCGAAGACCTCGGTGGCGGTGGTGCCGAGCACGAGGTTCGCGCCGCCCGCGATCGCGACGGCGGACTCGCCCGCGCGCAGGCTGAGGCAGGCCAGGTGCACGGCCGCCAGCGAGGACGCCTGGGCGCAGTCCACGGTGACGCTGGGCCCGTGCAGCCCGAGGTGGAAGGAGAGCCGTCCGGCGAGCATCGACCGCTGGTGGCCGCCGGCCAGGCAGTTCAGGTCGAGCTTCGGGGCGCGGGCCTCGCGCAGCCGGTCCCAGTGGTCGGCGTGCGACTGGCCGGCGAAGACGGCGGTGGCGCTGCCGGCGAGGGAGCGCGGGTCGTGGCCGGCGTCTTCCAGGGCCTCCCAGGCGGTGTGCAACAGGAGGCGCTGCTGGGGGTCCATCGCCTCGGCCTCCACGGCCGGGACGCCGAAGAACTCCGCGTCGAACTCGTCGACGCCGTCCACGAAGCCGCCCCGCTCACCTCCCCGGGGCAGGACGGTGCCGACCGGGAAGCGGCTCGCGGGCGCCGCGCCGGTGGCGTCCCGCCCGGAGCGGAGCAGTTCCCAGAGCTGCTCCGGCCCGTGCGCGCCCGGCAGCCGGCAGCCGGTCCCGATCACGGCGACCGGAGCCGCCTCGGGTATGTGGTCCGGTCTCCCGCTGTGCAGTGACATCTCGTTCCCCCGTTGTGCGTGCTGTGCTGCGGACCGTGCCGGTCGCCGGGGTGCGGCCGCGCGGCTGCGCGGCCCTCCCCCGGTCCGGCGGCGGATCACTCGCCGGTGTGCGTCCAGTGCTCCCAGGGCTGGGCCTTGACCCACTCGATCGTCGGGGTGAGCTGGATGCCCAGGGCCTCTTCCACGGCCGCCGGGTGCGGGGCGAGCAGGTCGGGTGCCTGGCCCCCGCCGACGTGGTGGTAGATCCCGGCGACGCCGGCCGCCGCCGGGGCGCCGAGCAGGCCGGCGAGGCCCTGCTCGAACTGGTCGACCTCCAGGGGCAGGTACCGCACGTCGCGGCCCAGCGCCTGGCCGAAGACCGCCGCGAGTTCGGGTCCGGTCAGGACGTCGGCGCCGCCGACGTGCAGCACCTGACCGGCGGGCACGTCGTCGTCGAGGGCGCGGGCGGCGACCTTGGCCAGGTCCTCGTGGCTCATCCAGGCCACGCGCTGCTCGGCGGGCAGCGGGTAGGCGAGGACGCCGTCGTTGACGATGGCGGGGCCGTTCCAGGGGCTGAAGAGGTTCTCCAGGTACACCGGCGGCCGAAGGGTGACCACCGGGACGCCGCCGGCCCGCAGCACCTCCTCGGCACGGCGCCGGGTCTCGAAGCCCGGGCGGTCGGTCGTCTCGTCCGGGACGGGGGTGTTCGTGTTGAAGACGATGCGGCGCACCCCGGCCTCGAGTGCGGCGTCGGCGACGTTGCGGGCGTAGTTCGTGACCGTGTCGAGGTCGTACTCCAGCGGCATCACGACGACGGCGTGCGTGGCGCCCCGGAAGGCGGCGCGCAGGGACTCCGCGCTGCTCAGATCGCCGCGGACCGGGGTGAACCCGCCCCCGTCCTGCGTGGCCCTGGCCACGTCGCGGACGAGACCCCGCACGTCGTGTCCCTGTCCGGCGAGCCAGCGGGCGACGGCCCCGCCCTGGTACCCGTTGGCGCCGGTCACGAGGACGCGCTTGAGGTGCTCTTGTGTCATGTCGTGCCTTTCGTCGTGTGGTTCGTTCGGGGGTGTGCGCACCGGTCGCGGGCGCGGCGGACCGGACCGGGCGGACGCGTTCAGGGCACGGCTCGCCGTTGCCCGACGGCGTCCGGTGCCTCCGGGACCGGTGGCCCGGGCAGCCGCAGCCGCAGGGACAGCAGCGCTCCGGCGACGGCGAGGCCGGCGCCCAGCAGGAAGGCGGCGCCGAAGCCCTGGGTCAGGGCGACCTCGTGCGGCGCGTCGGAGGCGTTGGTGCGGGCGGCCGCGACGCCGGACAGCACGGCCAGTCCGATGACGGAGCCGAACTGGAGGCTGGTGTTGACCAGCCCGGAGGCGAGGCCGGCCTCGTCCTCGCGGGTGTCGAGGGTCGCCGCGACGTTGGTGGTGATGGAGACCAGCGGCAGGGCCACCCCGAGCACCAGGGTCGGCGGCAGCACGTCGGACACGAAGGAGCCGTCGGCCGAGATCCGGGACAGCCCGGCCATGCCGGCCGCGACCAGCACGAACCCGGCGGCCATGACGCCCCGCAGACCGAAGCGGCCGATCAGCCGGTCCGCGAGCGAGGCCACGGCGATGACGACCACGCACAGCGGCAGCAGGGCGAGTCCGCCGAGCACCGCCTCGTGCCCGAGCACCGCCTGGAGGTAGAGACTGACCAGGAAGAACATCGGGAACAGCGACATCTGCCACAGGGCCGCCAGGATGTTGGCCAGGCGCACGGAGGGCCGGCGCAGCACGGCGGGCGGTACCAAGGGGTGTGCGACCTTGCGCTCCACCAGGGCGAACAGGACCAGCAGCACGACGGCGGCGCCCCCGGTGGCGAGGGTCCCGGTGGACCGCCACCCGGCCTCGCCGGCGTTGACCACGGCATACGCCAGCAGGGCCAGTCCGGCCGTGCCCGCGATCGCGCCCGGCACGTCGATGCCCCGCTCACGCCCGCTGCCCGCGCCGCCCGGCAGCAGCCGGGGAACGGGCAGCATCAGCAGGACCCCGGCGACCACGTTGAGCGCGAAGGTCGACTCCCAGCCCAGCCAGCTGGTGAGCACCCCGCCCAGCACCGTGCCCACCGCGCCCCCGGCACCCGCCATCGCGGCGAACACCCCGAGGGCCCGGTGTCGTTCGGGGCCGTCCGGGAACAGACTCAGCACCAGGGCGAACGCCGCCGCGGCGGCCATGGCCGCGCCGACGCCCTGCACCGCGCGAGCGGTGATCAGCAGCGCCGCGTCGCCCGCGAAGGCGCCCAGCAGCGAGGCGGCGGACAGCACGCCCAGACCGGCCAGGAAGACGCGGCGCCGGCCGAGCAGGTCGGCGGCTCGTCCGCTGAGCAGGAGCAGTCCGCCGAAGGACACGAGGTAGGCGTTGGCCACCCAGGACAGCTCCGCGGGCGAGATGCGCAGGCTCTCGCCGATGGACGGCGCGGCCACGTTGATGATCGACGTGTCCAGGAGCAGGACGAACTGGGTGGAGGCGAGCAGCGCGAGCGCACGCCACCGGTCAGCGGAGGGCATCGAGGCCACCTCCGCCGCCCGGCAGGTCGTCCAGCCGGTATCCGTCCAGGCACGACTGGGTGAAGGCGGCCAGCAGGTCCGGGTTCCCGTCGCGCACGATGCCGGGGAGATAGACGTGCGGGGCCCCGTGGTAGAAGCGCTCGTACTGCTCGTGCCGGGCGGCGAACTCCGAACCCAGCGCGTCCCAGGCCAGCTTGAGGAGCTTGATCCGCTGCTCCGCGGGGGTTCCGGGAGAGCGCACGTACTTGGCCACCAGCGGGCCGAGCTCCGGATGGGTCAGGTCGTACCCCGAGGCAGGGAGCTGGATGAGGCCGCCGCCGGCCAGCATCTTGATCTCGGCGAGCACCTTCGGGTAGAGGTCGCCGGCCATGGCCCGGTGGGCGGAGGCGATCTCCTTGTTGATGTGGACGGCGCTGCCCTCGCCGGCGACGCGTTCGTACGTCGTCTCGGCCGCCACCACCATGGATTTCGCGATGTTCAGCCATCCCATGAGACGGCCGATCTGCATCTGCACCGGCGGCAGCGCGTAGGTGTTGTTGGCGCGGGTGAGCAGGATCGCCAGACCGGTGAGGAACTCCAGCTTGGTCCAGAAGCGGGTGGCCGCCTGGTGCACGAAGTTGTTGTAGGCGGGGGTGAACCACCACATCCGGAAACTGGTGTCGACGTCGCGGTAGGTCAGCACCCGCTCCCAGGGGACGAAGACGTCGTCGCAGACCAGCAGCGCGTCGTTCTCGTCGAAGCGGGCGGAGAGCGGGTTGTCGAACACGCTGCGCGCCTGGGCCTCGTAGGAGGTGCGGGAGATGAACTTCAGGCCCGGGGTGTCCAGCGGCACCGAGAAGGTCAGGGCGTACTCGGTGTCCTGGCGGGGCAGCGGCTCGATGGTGCCGACGATGACCTCGTCGCCGAAGACCGCGCCGGTGCCGATCATCTTGGCGCCGCGCACCACGATGCCGTCGTCGCGCTCCTTGACGACCCGTACGTACAGGTCGTCCTCCTCCTGCTCGCTCGCGGCCCTGGTCCGGTCTATCTGCGGATTGGTGATGGTGAACGCCTGGTAGAGGCTGCCCTCGGTCATGCGGCGGTAGTAGGCGGCCAGGTTGTCCCGCCCGTCGAAGCCCTCGCCGGCGAAGATGTCGGGCGCGGACACGAAGCCGGCGATGCCGGCCGCCATGTAGTCGGGCGACCGGCCCAGGAAGCCGAAGCTCGCCTCGGACCAGGTCTTGAACGCCTTGCGGCGCTCGACCAGTTCGGCCTGGTCGCGCGGCACGTGGTAGGCGCGCAGCATCGGGTGGTCGGCGTCCTCGGGGCGAACCGTCAGGACGTCGCGCAGGCCGGGCTCGCGGGCCATGTCGTAGAGGTGGGCTATGGACCGGGCGGTGTTGCGGAACGCGGGATGCTCGGTGACGTCCTTGACCAGCTCTCCGTCGAGCCAGACGGCTCGCCCGTCGCGAAGTGAATCGAGGTATTCCTGGCCGCTGCGGGTCATGTCTCTCCTGACACGAAGGTGCGATGACTGGTGTGGGACGGTGAGGTCGGAGCCGGGCCGCGCCGGGACGCTGCCGGGCCCGGTGAGCGGGACGGTGGCCTCAGGGCTCGCGGACCGCGTCGGCGCGTGCTCCCGACGACGGGCGGTGACAGCCGTAGGGGGAGGGCGCGTTGACGGACTCGGCGTCGAAGCCCGCGGCGCGCGCGTAGCTCTCGGCCACCAGGGCCAGCCGGGCGGCCGGTATGACGTCCTCGACCCGCCTGAAACCCCCGGGAGCCCGCTCCTGAGCCAGATCGATCACCAACTCGGGCCCCTTGGCCCGGTTGAACAGCTGGAGGCGGTTCATCGGCGGCCGGCGGTCGCGGTCGTATGCGGCCAGGGCGCGGACGGGGTCGCGGTGGGTGGCCAGGGCGTGGGCGAGGCCGCGGGCGTCCAGGACGGCCTGGGTCGTCGCGTTGGACCCCATCGGCGCCATGGCGTGCGCCGCGTCGCCGACCAGGGTGACCGTGCCGAACGACCAGCGCGGCAGGGGGTCCCGGTCCAGCATGGGGAAGGACCCCACGGAGCCGGCGCCCGCGAGGACGGTGCGCAGCCGCAGGTCACCGCAGGTCCAGTCGGACACGGCACCGGGGAAGCCGTCGTCGGGCCGCGGCTCCCGCCCCGGCTCCCGCGGCGTCGCCGCGCGGGACACGGCCCAGTTGACGAGGACCAGGCCGTCCGCGTCCGGGCGTCCGGCCAGGGGGTAGACGACGGCCTTCCAGCGTCCGTCACCCATCACGACCATCGACCGGCCCCCTTGGAAGGGGGTGCTCCGGTTCACCCCGCGCCACACCGTGGTGCCGTTGGAACGGGGCTCGCCCTCCTCGGGGTACAGGGTCCGGCGCACCGCGGAGCGCAGTCCGTCGGCCCCGATCAGCACATCGGCGCGGATCCGGCTGTCCGGCCGGTCTGCGGAGCGGTGCGCGAGGAGCACCTCGGTTCCGCCCCCGTCGAGGGGGGTGAACCCGGTGACGCGGGCGTCGGTCGTGAGGGCGTCCGGTCCCAGCCGGTCGCGTACCGCGTCGACGAGGATCGACTGGAGGACCCCGCGGTGCAGGGCCAGTTGGGGCCAGTCGCAGTCACTCGCCCGGCCCCGGGGCTCGTGCCAGATCCGCTGCCCGAGATGGTTGTGGTAGCTCAGCTCCGTCAGTTCGGTGCCGGCGTCCGCGACGCTTTCGGCCAGACCGAGGTCGGCCAGTTCCCGGACGGCGTTGGGCTGCACGTTCACTCCGGCACCGAAGGGACGGATCTGCGGAACCGCCTCGAGTACGCGGACGTCGCGCAGTCCGACGGCGTGCAGACTCAGCGCCGCCACCAGGCCGCCGATGCCGGCGCCGGCAATCACGATCTCCATGGAACGAGCCCCCCGGTAACTCCACCCCGTGTGAGCCGGCCAGAAGCACGGCACGGCTCGGCTCTCATCGTTCTTGCCGGTATGGCTACGATCAACTAGTCATAAGCCGAATACGTTTAACGATCGTCCGGAATGCCGTCGAAGGAGTGGTCCGTGAACGACGACGTGCTGAGCGAGGTACTGCGCCCGCTGTGGCTGACCGATGTGTTCCACAGCACCTGGCGGGCCGGCGGGCAGTGGGGGGTCGAGGGGCACGACGACAGCTGTGCGATTGTTCACTACATGGTCGACGGTGGCTGTGTCATCTCCTTCCACGACGACTCCGAGCCCGTGTCGCTGAGCGAGGGGGATCTGGCGGTCTTCCCGCACGGCACCGCCCACACCTTCGCCGCCGAGACGGGTGCCGCGGTCACGCCGTTGTCCACACTGCTGCCGCACTGCCCGCCGGGCAGGTCGGGGGTCGTCACCGTCGGCAGTCCGCCGTACACGACGCAGATGCTCTGTGCGAGCCTGCGCTACTGCGCGATCGGGGAACCGGTCCTGTACTCGGCGCTGCCCCGGCTCATCGTGATCCGGCAGCGCTTCCTGCGGGGCGAGTCGCTGCTGGTGCGCACGCTGGAGTCGCTGCCCTCGGAGGTCGGGCGTACGGCTCCCGGTTCCCGGCTGGTCACGCTGCGGGCGTTCGAGACGGTCTTCATCCTGTCCCTGCGGATCGCGATGGAGCAGCTGGCGGACGAGTCACCCGCGCTTCAGGCACTGCACCATCCGGGCATCAGCAAGGCGCTGATGGCGATCCACGGCTCGTACCACAAGCCGTGGACGGTGGAGGCGCTCGCCCGCGAGGCGGGCCTGTCCCGCTCGGTGTTCGCCCAGTTGTTCCGGGAGCTGGTCGGTCAGCCACCCATGCGGCACCTGACACTGCGCCGGCTCCAGGAGGCCAGACGGCAGCTCGCGGAGACCTCCGTGCCGCTCCAGGAGATCGCCCGGCTCATCGGCTACGGCAGTCAGGTGGGATTCCACCTCGCGTTCCGCAAGGAGTACGGGATGACGCCCGGCGAGTACCGGAGCAGGAACAAGACCGGTCCCGCCCCGGTGCCCGTCACGACGTGAGGACCACCGGGGCGGGACCGGGCTCAGGCCACGCTCATCAGGCTGGCGAAGGCGAGGAAGCCGAGCAGCGGCAGGATCACGGTGGCCGTGATGCCGAGCACGAGACCGGCGGTCGCGGAGCCCTTGTTGGTGGCCTCGCCCCGGTTGGCCCTTCCTCGGCCGATCGCGCCGAAGATGATCCCGAGGATGCCCAGGATGACGCCGAAGAACCAGAGGAAGAAGGTCAGGCTGCACACCACGCCGATGATGCCCAGCACCAGTCCGGAGGTCCCCATGCCGTTGCTCGGCTGCATCGGCATGCCGTAGCCCGGCCCCTGCGGGTAGCCCACCGGCGGGGCGGCCGGGTACGAGGGCCCCTGGTTCGGATAGCCGTACCCGGGCGCGGACTGCGGGTACGCGTAGCCCCCCGCGGGCGGCTGCCCCGGCTGCGGCGGCGGCCCGTAGTCCCCGGGTCCTGGATTGGAGTACGACATGAACTGCTCTCCCCTCGTTGGCGCATGACATCGTAGAGGCAACCTGCGGGGACGAACTCAGCTTTCCGCGGTGACGGAGACCGGCACGGGGCGCGAGGAGCCGTAGTAGGGGTCGTCGTAGTCCGATTCCTCGTTGATCGCGGCGGTGATCCCGATGGCGATCAGCACGATCACGGCGACACCGAGCACGATGCCGACGATGCCCATGACGAACCCGGCCTGCGCCTGCCCGTGGTTGTTCGCCAGGCCGCTCTCCGCCTTCCGGCGGCCCTTGATGCCGAAGACCACGGCGAGGACGCCCAGCACCACCGAGACCACGCCGTACAGGCAGAACAGCGCGCAGGCGAGGATGCCCAGCACCATGGACGCGGTGCCGAGCCCGTTCTGCGGGGGCATCTGCATGCCGGGCCAGCCGTAGCCCTGACCGTATCCGGGGTAGCCGTAACCGCCCGGGACACCGGCGCCGCCGGGCGCGAGGGGCGGAGGGGGCACCGCGGAGTCGGGGCCGGTGAACCCGGCGCCGGGCATCGACGCGACCGTGGCCTGGTCGTGCACGCCCGGCGGCGGCTGCCAGGGCGGCGGCGCGTCGGAGGCGGGCGGCTGGGAGGGCGGGGGCGGCTGCTGCGGCTGCCCGGCACCGCCCTTGTCCAGGGACGGACCGCTCTGAGGCGGCGCCCAGGGGTCGTGGCCACCGGAGGATTCCCCCTCCGGCCGTATCGCGTCCGTCATGTCCTGTCCCCCCGGGTCGTTCGTGCCCGCCATGCTACGGTCCCGGGCCGCCGGGCGTGAGACCGGCCTACGATGATCCCCGAACGACCGATCAGCCGATCACCCGTGCCCCACCGCCGCCCCGCGGTCCGGGGCGCCGCCCCGGGGAGGAACCCTTGACCGAGCACCTCGTCGACCCCGACGTCCCGCGCGACCTGCACGCCTTCATCGCCGGACTGCCGAAGGCCGAACTGCACGTCCACCACGTCGGCTCCGCCTCCCCACGCATCGTCTCCGAACTGGCCGCGCGACACCCCGACTCGAAGGTCCCCACCGACCCCGAGGCCCTGGCCGACTACTTCACGTTCACGGACTTCGCGCACTTCATCGACGTGTACCTGTCCGTCGTCGACCTGGTCCGCACCCCGGAGGACGTCCGGCTGCTGACCTACGAGGTGGCCCGGGACATGGCCCGCCAGCAGGTGCGGTACGCGGAGCTGACCATCACGCCGTTCTCCTCCACCCGGCGCGGCATCGACGAGGGCGCCTTCATGGACGCGATCGAGGACGCGCGCAAGGCGGCCGAGGCCGAGTTCGGGACCCAACTGCGCTGGTGCTTCGACATCCCCGGGGAGGCCGGTCTGGAGTCCGCCGAGGAGACGGCGCGGCTGGCCACCGACGACCGGCTGCGCCCGGAGGGCCTGGTCTCCTTCGGGCTCGGCGGACCCGAGATCGGGGTGGCCCGCCCGCAGTTCAAGCCGTACTTCGACCGGGCGATCGCCGCGGGACTGCACTCGGTGCCGCACGCGGGCGAGACGACCGGTCCGCAGACCGTGTGGGACGCCCTCACCGACCTGCGCGCCGAACGCATCGGGCACGGCACCAGTTCCGCCCAGGACCCGGAGCTGCTCGCCCACCTCGCCGAACGGCGCATCCCGCTGGAGGTGTGCCCGACCTCGAACATCGCCACCCGCGCGGTGCGCACCCTGGACGAGCACCCGATCAAGGAGTTCGTGCGCGCCGGGGTCCTGGTCACGGTCAACTCCGACGACCCGCCGATGTTCGGCACCGACCTCAACAACGAGTACGCCGTCGCCGCCCGGCTCCTCGGCCTCGACGAGCGCGGCCTGGCCGACCTGGCGAAGAACGGGGTCGAGGCCTCCTTCCTCGACGCGCCGGGCAAGGCCCGGATCGCCGACGAGATCGACACGTACACCGCCGACTGGCTCGCCTCCTGAGAGTTGCCGCCCCCATGGACACCCCGCGCCCCCTGACCGCCGTCGCCCACCGCGGCGACCCCTACCGACACCGCGAGAACACGATCGACTCGCTGCGTTCCGCCCTGGACCGCGGCGCCGACGCGGTCGAGACCGATGTGCGCCTCACCCGGGACGGCGTGCCGGTGCTGCTGCACGACGAGACGCTGAAGCGGCTGTGGGAGCACGACCGTCCGCTGCGCTCCCTGTCGGCCGAGGAGGTGCGCGGGCTGACGGCGGGCAGGGTGCCGACGCTGGCCGAGGCGCTGGCCGCGACCGACGGCAGCCGGCTGATGCTGGACCTGCCGGGCGGTCCGGGCGAGCGGGCCGTGCGGCGCATCGTGGACGTGGTCCGCGAGTGCGGGGCGCGGGACCGGGTGTACTACACCGCGGGTGCAGCCGCGATGCTCGCCGTGCGGGCCGCCGACCCCGCCGCCGAGATCGCCATGACCTGGACCACGGCCGCCCCGCCCCGGCCCGCGCTGCTGGCGGCGGTGCGGCCGCGGTGGCTCAACTACCGCTTCGGTCTGGTGCACCGGGCCCTGGCCGACCGCGTCCACGCCGACGGGCTGCTGCTGTCCGTGTGGACCCCGGACACCCGTCGCACCATGCGCCGCCTGCGCGCCCTGGGCGTCGACTCCATCACCACCAACCGCATCGACGTGCTGTGCGCGCTGCGCGACCGGGTCGCCGCACCGCCCGTAGGGGCGAACCCGGACAACCCCCGCACTCGGTAAGGGAGTTCCCGGAGGCCCGGTCCGGGGTCCGGGCCCTCCTCGGCGACGATACGGCGTGCCGGGCGGCGCGACGAGGATGATCGACGACCGTCCCGCCCCGGAACCTGGAGTCGTCGATGCCGTCGATGCGTGTCCGTACCTCCTCCGTCCTCGCCGCCTCCCTGGTGCTCGCGCTGTCCGCCGGGCCGCTGGCGGCCCCCGCGTTCGCCGGGCCGCCCGCCGCGGCCACCGCCGAGCACCAGCCGGACGCCAAGGCGCTGCGCGCCGCCCTCGCCATGGTGCCGGACGAGGATGCCACGGCCGCTCTCGTGCGGGTGGGCGGCACCGACGGCACATGGCGCGGCAGCGCGGGCGTGCGCGACCTGGCCAGTGGCCGGCCCGCGCACCCGGACGCCCGCTTCCGGGCCGGTTCCGTCACGAAGGTCGTCACCGCGGCCACCGTCCTGCGGCTCGCCGCGCAGGACCGGGTCGACCTGGACGCGCCGGTGCAGCGCTACCTCCCCGACCTGTTCACGGCGGACTTCGACGAGCCGATCAGCGTCCGCCAGTTGCTCAACCACACCAGCGGCATCCAGGCGGGCGACGGACTCGGCGACGACTTCGCCCAGTTGTACGCGCACCGCTTCGACACCCTCACCCCGCAGGAGGTCGCGGCGTCGGCGATCGCGAAGGGGCCGGAGTTCGAGCCGGGCGAGCGGCAGCACTACCTCAACATCAACTACACGATCCTCGGCCTGCTGATCGAGGAGGTGACGGGGCGCTCCTACGCCGCCGAGGCCACCGGCCTGGTCCTGCGCCCGGCCGGCATGCGGCACACGTACTTCCCGGGCACCGACCCGCGCATCCGGGGCCCGCACAACCGGGGGTACCAGACGGTGGAGCGGCCGGACGGGACGACGAAGCTGCTCGACGTGACCGAGTGGAACCAGGCGGACCGCTGGGCGGCCGGTGACATGATCTCGACCACGGCCGACCTGGAACGCCTGCTCACCTCGCTCTTCCGGGGACGGATCGTGCCCGAGCCCCAGCTGGAGGAGATGTTCACGACGCCGCCGGGCCTGCCGGACGCGATCCTCAGCGCGGGTCTGGAGTACCAGGAGGTCGACGGCGAGATCTTCTGGGGCAAGTCGGGCTCGCGCTACGGGTACAGCGCGCTATTTGGCGGCACCCGCGACCTGTCCCGCACCCTCGTCTGCTCGGTCAACGCCACGGACGCCAAGAGCGCGGAGCGGAATCCGGTGCTCGACGCGATCACCGCGGCCGCGCTGAAGTAGCCCGCGCCCGCCGGCGGCCGCCCGTCAGTGGCCCGGTCGGCCGCTCGTCAGCCGCCGCGCCACCCCGTGCGCCGCGACCGTCGCCGCGCCCGCGAAGCCGAGCCCCACGACGAGGTCGCGCGGGCGGGTGGCGCGCAGGACACCGGCGCGGCGCAGCCGGCGGCGGGCCCAGAGGGTGAACGGGACCACGATCAGCGGCGAGGTGGCCGCCCCGGGCGTGTAGCCGCGCACCAGCCCCGCCTGCGCGAGGTGGACGAGGCCGTGCAGGCCGAAGGCGTTGAGCGCACTCTGGTAGGCGGCCGAGCGGCCGCCGGTCAGCCGTCCCGCGACGGAGGCGGAGGCCACGACCGCGGCCATCGCGCCGACCGCCACCGCGAACTCCCGCCCGTCGACCGGCCCGGCCCGCCGCCACACGGCCTCCGGGACGGCCGGGTACCGCTCGCGCAGGGCGGGGAGGTTGCGCCGCCACCAGCCCGGCACGGTCGCCAGCTCTTCGAGGTCGTGCAGCGCCCAGGCGGCCAGCAGTCCCAGCGTGACCGCGCCCTCGCCCCGTTCATCACCCGATGAATTCATCACATGATCAGTCTGCTACACCCCGACGATCCCGTTCCACCGCTTCGCGAACTCGGCACGCTCCCCCGCCGAGATGTCCCGCGCGATGGCGAGCCGCTTGCGCATCGTGGCGTCCGGGAAGATCAGCGGGTCCTCGGCCAGTGCTGCGGTCTCCTCGTCGTCGGAGGAGGCGAGCACGTCCTGGGCGGCGGGGACCGGGCAGACGTAGTTGACCCAGGCGGCCAGCCCGGCGGCGACCTCGGGCCGGTAGTAGTGGTCGATCAGCCGCTCGGCGTTGGCCTTGTGGCGGGCCAGGTTGGGGATCATCAGGGACTCCGCCCACAGCTCGGCGCCCTCCTCCGGGACGACGAACTCGATGTCCGGGTCGTCCGCCTGGAGCTGGATCACGTCACCGGAGTAGGCCTGGCAGGCGAGGACGTCGCCGCCGGAGAGGTCCTTGATGTAGTCGTTCCCGGTGAAGCGGCGGATCTGGCCCTTGGCGACCTGCTTCTCCACCTGGTCGCAGATCCGGTGGAAGTCGTCCGTCTTCCAGTCGGTGATGTCCACGCCGTTGCCCTGCATCAGCAGCGCGAAGGCCTCGTCCATCCCCGACAGCAGGGTGACCCGGCCCTTGAGGTCGGCCGCCCACAGGTCGGACACGTGCCGGATCTCCCGGCCGAGCCTGCGGCGGTTGTAGGCGATGCCGGTGATGCCCGACTGCCAGGGCACGGTGAACCTCCGGCCGGGGTCGAAGGCGGGCGAGCGCAGCAGCGGGTCCAGGTACTCGGTGACGTTCGGCTGGTGGGAGCGGTCCATCTCCTGCACCCAGCCCAGGCGTACGAACCGCCCGCACATCCAGTCACTGATGACGATCAGGTCGCGGTCGGTGGGCTGGTGGTTCATCAGGGACGGGCTGATCTTGCCGAAGAACTCGTCGTTGTCGTTGATCTCCTCGATGTAGTCGACGGAGATGCCCGTCTCCTGCTCGAACGCCTCCAGCGTGGGCCGCCGGCCGGGGTGGTCGTCGTCGGTGTCGATGTACAGCGGCCAGTTGGCCCAGGTCAGCCGCCGTTCGCCGGCGGACCGGTCGGTCGCGGCCCGGTCGCCCGGCGCGACGTACGCGGCAGGGACCCCGCAGCCGGCCAGGGCGCCGAGCGCGCCGAGCGCGGCGGAACCGCCCAGGCCGCGCAGCAGGGTACGACGGGACAGCGAGGGCGTCTTCGGGAGCAGGGGCATGGCACGAGGATCCCCGTCCCGCGCCCACCGGGACAATCGACGCTGCGTCGAGCGGGCCCGGCCAGGCCCGACACCCTGTCGAGCGCGCGGAGTTCACCCCCGCACGCACCGCGGCCCCGGACGGAGGCCTTCTGCCTCGCGTCCGGGGCCGCGCACACCGCCTGCGGTCCGCGCACCGCCCGCGGTCACACGTCCAGCGACGTCATCACGTGCTTGATCCGCGTGTAGTCGTCGAAGCCGTACCCCGACAGGTCCTTGCCGTAGCCGGACTTCTTGAAGCCGCCGTGCGGCATCTCGGCGACCAGCGGGATGTGGGTGTTGATCCACACGCAGCCGAAGTCCAGCTTCTTGGACATCCGCATCGCGCGGCCGTGGTCCTTGGTCCACACCGAGGAGGCCAGCGCGTACTCGACGCCGTTGGCCCACTCGACGGCCTGGTCCTCGTCGCGGAAGGACTGGACGGTGATGACCGGGCCGAAGACCTCCTGCTGGATGATCTCGTCGTCCTGCTTGAGGCCGGAGACGACGGTCGGGGCGTAGAAGTAGCCCTTGTCGCCGACCCGGTGGCCGCCCGCCTCGACCTTGGCGTGGGCGGGCAGCCGCTCGATGAACCCGGAGACCTGCTTGAGCTGGTTGGGGTTGTTGAGCGGGCCGTAGAGCACGTCCTCGTCGTCCGGCTGCCCGGTCTTGATCTCGGACGCGGCCTTGGCGAGCGCGCTCACGAACTCGTCGTGGACCGACTCGTGGACCAGCACGCGGGTGGCCGCCGTGCAGTCCTGCCCGGCGTTGAAGTAGCCCGCCTCCGAGATGCCCTCGACGGCCTTGGGGATGTCGGTGTCCTCGAAGACCACGACCGGGGCCTTGCCGCCCAGCTCCAGGTGGACGCGCTTGAGGTCCTTGGACGCCGACTCGGCGACCGACATGCCGGCCCGCACGGAGCCGGTGATGGAGGCCATCGCCGGGGTCTCGTGCTCGACCATGAGGCGGCCGGTGTCGCGGTCGCCGCAGACGACGTTGAAGACGCCCTTGGGCACGATCGAACCGATGATGTCGGCCATCAGGGCCGTGGAGGCGGGGGTGGTGTCCGAGGGCTTGAGGACGACCGTGTTGCCCGCGGCGAGCGCCGGGGCGAACTTCCACACGGCCATCATCATCGGGTAGTTCCACGGCGCGACCTGCGCACAGACACCGATCGGCTCGCGGCGCACGAAGGAGGTCAGCCCCTCCATGTACTCACCGGCGCCGCGGCCTTCCAGCATCCGCGCCGCGCCCGCGAAGAAGCGGATCTGGTCGACCATCGGCGGGATCTCCTCGGAGCGGGTCAGCCCGATCGGCTTGCCCGTGTTCTCCACCTCGGCCGCGATCAGTTCCTCGGCCCGCTCCTCGAACGCGTCCGCGATCTTCAGCAGGGCCTTCTGCCGCTCGGCCGGGGTCGTGTCGCGCCAGGCCGGGAAGGCCGCCGCGGCGGCCGCCATGGCGGCGTCCACGTCCGCCTGCCCGGACAGGGGGGCGGTCGCGTACGCCTCGCCGGTGGCGGGGTTGACCACGTCCGTGGTCCGTCCGTCGGCGGCGTCCCGGAACTCACCGTCGATGTAATTGCGCAGACGACGCAGCTCGGTGCTCACTGCCGGCCCTCCAAGTTCGCTGTCCATTGACTGAGACACCCACCCTAGACGGAGTCCCGACGTTTTCAACACCCCCGCCACCCTCAGGGTTGCGATATCCGCAGATTGAAGCGAGCCAGACAACGAATTTCATCGATCCGGCCTTGCGAAACTATCGATACGTCGTGCACAGTGAAGCCGTGGCCAGTCGAAGCGCAGACCAGAAGGACTCCCGCGAGTCCCGGAACGGCGGTCCCCAGTTGGACGCCGTCTCCCTCGCCATCATCGAGCAGCTCCAGGAGGACGGCCGCCGGCCGTACGCCGCCATCGGCAAGGCCGTGGGCCTGTCGGAGGCGGCCGTGCGCCAGCGCGTCCAGAAGCTGCTCGACCAGGGCGTGATGCAGATCGTCGCCGTCACGGACCCGCTCACCGTGGGCTTCAGGCGCCAGGCGATGGTCGGCGTCAACGTGGAGGGCGACGTGGAGTCGGTGGCCGAGGCGCTGGCGGCCATGTCCGAGTGCGAGTACGTGGTGATGACCGCGGGCTCCTTCGACCTGATGGTGGAGGTCGTCTGCGAGGACGACGACCACCTCCTGGAGGTCATCAACCGACGCATCCGGGCCGTGCCCGGCGTGCGCTCCACCGAGAGCTTCGTCTACCTCAAGCTCAAGAAGCAGACCTATATGTGGGGAACCCGATAATCGTGAGCACCGACAGCCCCAAGGACCTCAGCCGGACCGCCTACGACCACCTGTGGATGCACTTCACCCGCATGTCGTCGTACGAGAACGCCCCCGTCCCCACCATCGTCCGCGGTGAGGGCACCCACATCTACGACGACAAGGGCAAGCGCTACCTCGACGGCCTCGCCGGCCTGTTCGTGGTCCAGGCCGGACACGGCCGCACGGAGCTGGCCGAGGCGGCCGCGAAGCAGGCGCAGGAGCTGGCCTTCTTCCCGGTGTGGTCCTACGCCCACCCCAAGGCCGTGGAGCTCGCCGAGCGGCTGGCGAACGAGGCCCCCGGCGACCTCAACAAGGTCTTCTTCACCACCGGCGGCGGCGAGGCGGTCGAGACCGCCTGGAAGCTCGCCAAGCAGTACTTCAAGCTGACCGGCAAGCCCACCAAGTACAAGGTGATCTCCCGTGCGGTGGCCTACCACGGCACCCCGCAGGGCGCCCTGTCCATCACCGGCCTGCCCGCGCTGAAGGCCCCCTTCGAGCCGCTGGTCCCCGGCGCGCACAAGGTGCCGAACACCAACATCTACCGCGCCCCGCTGTTCGGCGACGACCCCGAGGCCTTCGGCCGCTGGGCCGCCGACCAGATCGAGCAGCAGATCCTCTTCGAGGGCCCGGACACGGTCGCGGCGGTCTTCCTGGAGCCCGTGCAGAACGCGGGCGGCTGCTTCCCGCCCCCGCCCGGCTACTTCCAGCGCGTCCGGGAGATCTGCGACCAGTACGACGTGCTGCTCGTCTCGGACGAGGTCATCTGCGCCTTCGGCCGCCTCGGCACGACCTTCGCCTGCGACAAGTTCGGCTACGTCCCGGACATGATCACCTGCGCCAAGGGCATGACCTCGGGCTACTCCCCGATCGGCGCCTGCGTCATCTCCGACCGCCTGGCCGAGCCGTTCTACAAGGGCGACAACACCTTCCTGCACGGCTACACCTTCGGCGGCCACCCGGTCTCCGCCGCGGTGGGCCTCGCCAACCTCGACCTGTTCGAGCGCGAGGGCCTCAACCAGCACGTGCTCGACAACGAGGGCGCCTTCCGCGCCACCCTGGAGAAGCTGCACGACCTGCCGATCGTCGGCGACGTCCGCGGCAACGGCTTCTTCTACGGCATCGAGCTGGTCAAGGACAAGACCACCAAGGAGTCCTTCAACGACGAGGAGACCGAGCGCGTCCTGTACGGCTTCCTCTCCAAGAAGCTCTTCGAGAACGGCCTGTACTGCCGTGCCGACGACCGCGGCGACCCGGTCATCCAGCTCGCCCCGCCGCTGATCTCCAACCAGGAGACCTTCGACGAGATCGAGCAGATCCTGCGCGCCACGCTGACGGAGGCGTGGACGAAGCTCTGATCGTCCCGATCATCCGCTGAGAGGATCATCACCGGCCCCGGAACGGTCCGTTCGAGTGAGAACGGCGGCCCGGGGCCGCGTGCTGTCCCGCTTCCTCCGCGGCGACTCCTTACGGTGCCCAGTGACCGATCGGCCCCGCCTTCGTTCCCCCGGAAGAGGGACAAGACCGGGGAAATACGGATCAGAACCGAGGTGTACGCCCATGGAGGCCCCGCCGGACAACGACGTGCTCTGGGCCCGTGCCCTGCACTTCCAGCACCATGACGGCTCCCCCGCGCTGCAAGGCGTGTCGCTCGGCGTGCGCGAGGGCGAGATCCTGGCCGTGAGCGGCCCGCGCGGCAGCGGCAAGACCACCCTGCTGCGGTGCCTGTCCGGGCTGGTCAAACCGCAGGACGGCGAGGTGTGGTTCAACAGCGTGCCGGTGCACACCATGGGGCCCCTCGGCCGCGAGCGGCTGCGCCGTGACCGCTTCGGCTGGATCGACCCCGCCCCGGCGCTCGTCCCGGAGCTGAACGCCTGGGAGAACGCCGCGCTTCCCCTGATGCTGCGCGGCATCGGCCGGCGCCGGGCCAAGACCGCCGCCCTGGAGTGGCTGGACCGGCTCGACGTCGGCGGCAAGGCACGCAGTCGCCCGCACGAACTCCGGCAGGCCGAGCGGCAGCGCGTCTGCATCGCCCGCGCCCTCGCCGTCGCCCCGACGGTCCTGTTCGCCGACGAGCCGACGGCCCCCCTGCACCGCGCCGACCGCGCCCACGTCCTGCGGACGCTCACCACGGCGGCCCGCTCGCACGGCATCACCGTCCTGCTCGCCACGCACGACGCGCAGACCGCCGCCCTGGCGGACCGCGCGGTCGCCCTCCTCGACGGACGCCGGGTACGGACCGTGCACCTGCCGCCGCTCGCCGAGACCACGGTGGCCACGGGTGCCGCCGGGACTCCCGGAACGGAAGGCCGGGCGGCGTGCTCGCTCTCCGCCTGACCCGCACCGCCCACCTCGCCGTCCACCTGCGCCGCCTGCTGGTCGCGGTGGCCTCGGCGGGCACGGGCTTCCTGCTGCTGTGCGCCCTGGGCCACGCCCTGAGCCACCCCGACGCGCCCGGCGCCTCCGCCCTGCGGCTGGCCTGGTGCGCGGCGCCGCTGGCCGCCGCGGTGTACCTCGCGGTCGCCGTGGCCCGCACCGACCCCGGGACCCGGCCGCGCTCGGGACTGTCGGCGATCGGGCTGGGCCCGGGCCGGCTGATGGCCGTCTCGGCGACGACCACCGCCCTGTCCGCCGCGCTCGGTTCGGTGGCGGCCCTGCTCGGCTTCCTGTACCTGCGCGGTGACCTGACCGACGGTCCGCCCTCCGGCCGCGTGGCGGCCGACGCCCTGGCCGTCGGCCAGTCCCTCCCCGCCCCGGCCGTCCTGACCCTGCTGGTCCTCGTACCGGCCTGCGCGTCGGCCGCCGTGGCCCACACGCTGCGGCCCCGCGACCCCCGGACCGCCGCGGCCGCGGCACCTCGCGGTTACGGCCGCTTCGGCGCGTACGGCTGGGGCAAGGCCCGCGAGACCTTCGGCGCGTACGGCCGCTTCGGCGCCCGCACCGCTGTCCCTGCCGCTGGGACGGCACGGGCGGGCGCAGGCAGCGCCGTGCTGACGCAGGCAAGTGATCCCCACTCCTCGGCCTCGGTTTCGGCGGACGGCGCGACGCAGACGCTGGAGGCCGCTCCCCCGGCCCCGGCGGACGCCACCCCGCGGACGCCGGACCCCGCCCCCGACACCGCGACCGAGCCGGCCCCCCGCCCCCAGAACACCACCGCCCTCCCCTGGGGCATCGCCGTACTCACCGCGGGCCTCACCGTCGAGACCTACACCGGCAACGCGGCCGGCGCCCCCGCCCCCGGCACCGCCCCCTCCGTCGGCGTGCTGATCGGCTGGGCCCTCACCGCCCTGGGCCTGGCCCTGGCCGGGCCGGGCCTCACCCACCTGTGCGGCCGCCTGCTCCAGGCCGCCCGGCCCGGCGCCCTGCGCCTCCTGGCCGGCCGCGTCCTCATGGAGGAGTCGCAGCGCGTCGGCCGCCCGCTGGGCGTCGTGGCCGCCGTCGCCGCCGCGGCCTACGTGACCACGACCGTGTACGACGGGGGCGGGCCCGCTTTCGGCCCGCTCAGCACCCTGGGCGCCCTCCTGGTGGCGGGCTGCACGGTGGCCACCCTGCTCACCGCGGCCGTCGAGGCCAGGCACGCCCGAACCGACACCAGGGACGCCCTGCTGCGGCTCGGCGCGCCCCCGGCGACCCTGCGTGCCGCCGCCGCCGTACGCGCCGCCGCCCTGCTCGCCCTGTTCGGTCCGCTGGTCCTGATCGTCGCGGTACTGGCGGCCCTGCCGCTGGACCACTGACCGCCGGAAACCTTTCCGAGAAAGTCCGCGCACCGGCGATGAGTTCCGGGGCCGCCTCCCGTCTACTTCTTCGAACGGCACGGCATACCAAGCGCACCGCGACAGCGGCACACCCACGGGAGAGGCCCCCATGTCCCAGCAGATGATCTTCCTGAACCTGGCCACCAACGACCTCGACGCCTCGAAGAAGTTCTTCACCGGGCTCGGGTACGAGATCAACGCCCAGTTCAGCGACGACAGCACCGCCTCGATCCCGCTGAGCGACGCCATCGTCGTGATGGTGCACACGCCTGAGAAGTACCGCCAGTTCACCAAGAAGGAGATCGCGGACTCCACGAAGTCCAGCGAGGTGCTGATCGCGCTGAGCGCCGAGAGCCGCGAGAAGGTCGACGAGCTGGTGGAGAAGGCGGTCGCGGCCGGCGGCTCGGTCTCCGGCGAGACCCAGGACCACGGCTTCATGTACGGCCGGGCCTTCGACGACGTCGACGGCCACACCTTCGAGGTCGTGTGGATGGACCCGGCGGCGGTCCAGGGCTGATCCGGCGCCTGCCTAGCATGGGCGGGTGGATCAGACACCCGCCCAGCGCACGGCCCGGTCACCGCACGGGTCACCGTCACTGTCACAGTTCCAGTCCCACCACGCCTCCCACGACCGGGAGATCGAGAGCCTCGCCGAGTTCGACCGGGTCGTCTCGGCGCCCGGCGGCCTCGCCCACCACCGCGTCCAGGCCGTCGACCTGACGGACCGTACGGACGCGCTGCTCGCCGCCGACCCCACGGGCGCCGTCTTCCTCGGCTGCCCCATGGACCCCGGTGCCGCCGCCAGGGTGCGCGCCGCCGGCGCCCTGGTCTTCCCGCCCATACCGGGCCTGCCCTTCGACCCCTACCGGGGGCGTGTCTACTCCCCCGACGAGCTCTACGCCCGTCTGGACGAGGGCTACGGGGCGACACCGGACGCCCTGGCCTACGACTGGTTCCAGCAGACCAAGGCCGACGGTGACGTGTTCGCCTCCATGCTGCGCGCGGTCCATGACGACGCCGTGTCGGACGCGCTGGACGAACTCGTCGTCGGTGACCGGGTGGTGGGCGTCATGGGCGGCCACGCCATGGCCCGCGGAACCGCGGAGTACTCGGGTGCCGCACGCCTGGGCCGGGAGCTGGCCCGCGCCGGTCTCACGGTGGCCACGGGCGGCGGTCCGGGCGCGATGGAGGCGGCGAACCTCGGCGCGTACGCCGCCCCGTTCGACGACCGGATGCTGGACGACGCGCTGGTGCTGCTCGCCAAGACCCCGTCGTTCGCGCGGTCGATCGCCGACTGGGCCCGGTCCGCGTTCGAGGTGCGCGAGCGCTGGCCCGGCGGCGGCGCCTCGGTCGGCATCCCGACCTGGTTCTACGGTCACGAGCCGCCCAACGCCTTCGCCGAGCACATCGCCAAGTACTTCGCCAACGCCACGCGTGAGGACGGCCTGCTGGCCCGCTCCACCGCGGGCGTGGTGTTCCTGCCGGGCGCGGCCGGCACCTTGCAGGAGATCTTCGACAACGCGACGCCGAACTACTACGGGTCGCGCGGCGAGCCCACGCCGATGGTGCTCGTGGACCGGGAGCACTGGACCCGGACGCTGCCGGCGTGGCCGCTGCTGCGATCGCTGGCGAAGGGGCGGCCGATGGAGTCCAGAATCGCGCTGGTTGACCGAATCGACGAGGCTCCCGATGCGCTGAAACGTCTTGGCGGTTAATAAGACGGCAAAGTCAACGGCCCCAGCAGGCATATGCGTTGACACTTCTTACGCCCCGCTTATAGACCAGTGAGGCTCATGGGTGTGCTGATGCCGCGCCATCGGGCGTCGGCACCCTCTTCACCCCCCGCATCCGCGCTCCCGTAAAGGACAAACGTGGCAGCCCTGTCCATAATCAGCCGCACGGCATCACGCCGTAGCGTCCGCGCCCTCGGCGTCGTCGCCGCCTCCGCGGCCCTGGCGCTCAGCGCCTCGGGCACCGCCCTCGCCTGCAACATCGGCGAGTTCTCCGCCGCAGCCAAGTGCGACGGGGACAACGGTGTCATCACCGTCACCGACGTGGACCCCGCCGGCATCCCGGCCACCGTCACCGTCTACCTCAAGGACGGCGACAAGCAGGTCGGCCAGCAGACGGTCAAGGGCTCCAAGGAGGGCACCACCGTCTCCTTCCCCGTGGACTGGCAGCCGAACACGACGTACCGCATCCACGTCAAGGCCGACAAGTACGTCGACGAGGACATCAAGCCGGACCTCACGACCCCGTCGACCCCCTGCAAGACCGAGGACACCCCGCCCCCGTCCCCGGCCCCGTCGGAGAGCTCCTCGACCCCGTCCGACGAGACGGAGTCCCCGGCCCCCGAGCCGTCCACGTCGGCCCCCGCGCCGTCGCAGCCGGAGAGCAGCGCCCCGGCGGCGGTGCCGAACGACAACGCCCCGTCCCCGGCGGCCGGTGACTCCAACCTCGCCGAGACCGGTGCCAACTCCAACACCGGCATGATCGCCGGTATCGCGGCGGCCCTGGTCGTCGTCGGTGGCGGCGCCGTCTTCTTCGGCCTGCGCCGTCGCGGGGCGAACAGCGGCAGCTGATTCCCCGCGCCCACGCGCTCACCGCGGTGGCCCGTCCCGGTCCGGGCCGGGCCACCGTCGTGTCAGCCGAACGTCGCCTTCTCCAGCCAGAGTTCGAGCAGCCCCCGGTCACCGAGCACCTCGAGCCCCGGGGCGTCCGGCGGCAGTCGGCCGTAGAAAGCCAGCAGCACGCCCGTGACCGGCCCGCGCAGCGCCACCGTCGCCTTCCCGTGCCCGCGGCGCCAGGTGATGCCGTCGTCGGGCAGCTCGACGATCCACTCGGCGTTCAACCCGGCCGGGGTGTCGGTCGCGTGCAGGTGGAGGCTGCTGCCGGGGGCGCGCAGTTCGTTCGCCGATCCGCCTGGCAGGGCCCGCTGCACGAACCGCACGATGTCCAGCCACTCGTCGATCGCGTCGGCCGCCACCTCGGGCGCGACCGTCTGGAGGGGCAGGCCCGCCGTCAGGGCCGCGTCCGCGCCGTGGACGACGAGTTCGTGGGTCATCCGGCGCGCCCAGAACCCCGCCGTGTCGATGCCGGCCCACGACCACGCGTGCGCGTCCGGACCGGCCTCCCGCAGCGCCCCGGCGACCACGTCGCCGGACTCCGCCGGCCACGCGTCCAGCGCCGCCGCGTCCCCGGTCTCCGCGGGCCCCGCCGCGCCCGGCGCACGGTCCACCGGGAGGTCCTCCCCGGCGCGGGTGGCGACGATCAGCCCGGTCCAGCGCAGAGCCCGGCCCACGTGCCGTACCAGGTCCTCCAGGGTCCAGTCCGGGCAGGTCGGCACGGTGGCGGTCAGGTCCGCGCCGGAGGTGACCACGGCCCTGAGCCCGCCCACCTGGTGAACGATTTCGTCGCAGTACCGGTCGTGCGCGAGAAGTGACATGCGGCCCACCCTAGGAGCGCGACGATCACCCCGGAAGACACGGTCAGCCGAGTACGACGACTTCCGCCGCGTCGAACTCCACCCCTACCGCGGCCCCGACCTCCGGCGCCGACCGCAGCGCGCAGGCCGCCTCCAGACGGGGCGCGTCCTCGGGCTGGAGGTGCACGGCGACGTGCGTGCCGCGGAAGGTGCGGGCGGTGACCGTGCAGCGCAGGCCCTCGTCGGCGGGGACGACGCGGACCCCGGCCGGCCGCACCAGCACCGTCCGCGTGCCCTGCGGGGCGTCCTCGGGGACCGGCACCTTGCCCCAGGGGGTGTCCGCGGCCTGTCCGGCGACGGAAGCCTCGGTCACGTTGTCGAAGCCGAGGAAGCGGGCCACGAAGGCGTCCGCCGGCCGCTGCCACACCTCCAGGGGCGTTCCCGACTGGGCGATCCGCCCGTCCCGCATCACCACGACCCGGTCGGCGAGCGCGAACGCCTCGCCCTGGTCGTGCGTCACGGCCAGCACGGTCGTACCCAACCGCCCGAACAGCTCCCGCAGTTCGACCACGAGACGCTCCCGCAGCGAGCGGTCCAGCTGGCCGAGCGGCTCGTCCAGCATCAGCAGCCGGGGACGGGGCGCGAGGGCGCGGGCCAGCGCCACCCGCTGCTGCTCCCCGCCGGAGAGCGCGGCGACGGACCGGCGGACGGCGCCCGGCAGCCCGACCAGCTCCAGCAACTCCCCCACCCGCTGACGCTGTTCGGCCCGGGACGCGCCGCGCATCCGCGGGCCGAAGGCGACGTTCCCGGCCACGTCACGCTGCGGGAAGAGCTGGTGGTCCTGGAACATCAGCCCGACCTCACGCCTGTGCGCGGGCACCCCGGACTGGTCCCGCCCGTCCAGCGTCACCCGCCCGGCGTCCAGCGGCTGGAGCCCGGCGACCGCCCGCAGTAGGGTCGACTTGCCGCTGCCGCTGGGCCCGAGCACACACACCACCTCGTGCTCGGCGACCCCCAGGTCGACGTCGTCGAGCACGGCCCGCCCACCGAAGCGGACGGTTGCTCCTTCGAGGCTCAGCAGGCTGGGCGCCATGTTCAGAACTCCCCGCTCCGGTCGGTCCGCAGCCGCTCCAGCACCACCAGGGCCACCGCGCACACCAGCATCAGAATCGTCGAAAGGGCCATCGCCTGGCCGTAGTTCATCTCCCCGGGCCGCCCCAGCAGCCGCGCCACGGCGACCGGCAGCGTCGGGTTGTCCGGCCGGGCGATGAACACGGTCGCGCCGAACTCACCCAGCGACACCGCGAAGGCGAACCCGGCAGCGACCAGCAGCGCCCGCCGCACCATCGGCAGGTCCACCTCTCGCCACACGCGCCAGGGCGACGCGCCCAGCACCGCCGCCGCCTCCCGCAGCCGCCCGTCCACCGCCCGCAGCACCGGCAGCATGGTCCGAACGACGAAGGGCACGCCCACCAGCGCCTGCGCGAGCGGCACCAGGATCCACGAGGACCTGAGGTCCAGCGGGGGTTCGTCCAGCGCGATCAGGAAACCGAAGCCGACCGTCACGGCCGACACCCCGAGCGGCAGCATCAGCAGTGCGTCGAACCCGCGCACGAAGCGGCCCGCGTCGCGCCGGGTGAGCGCGGTCGCGGCCAGCCCACCGATCACCACGGCGATGCCGGTGGCGGCGACGGCGTACTGGAGGGAGTTGCCGATCGCCTCGATCGGCGGGACGAGGAAGGCGCCGCCGTCCTCGCGGGTCAGCGCCCGGTAGTAGCCGAAGCCGGACGCGCCCAGCGACCGCTGCACCAGTACCGCGAGCGGCAGCACCAGCAGGACCACGATGACGCCCAGGACCCCGGCGAGCAGCGCCCACTGCCCGGCTCCGCGCGGCCGGCGCGCGGTCGTGGCCGCGTCCACCAGCCGCAGAGCCGTCTCGCGCCGCCGCACCGTCCAGGCGTGCACGGCGAGGACGGCGGCGACGGCGGCGAACTGGATCAGCGTCAGGACGGCCGCCGTGGACAGGTCGAAGACCTGCGAGGTCTGCCGGTAGATCTCCACCTCCAGAGTGGAGAAGGTCGGCCCGCCGAGGATCTGGACGACGCCGAAGGAGGTGAAGGTGAACAGGAAGACCATCAGCGCGGCGGCGGCCACGGCGGGTGCCAGAGCGGGCAGCGTGACCTTCCGCCACGCCCGCAGCCGCGAGGCGCCGAGCATCCGCGCGGCCTCCTCCTGCCGCGGGTCGAGCTGCGCCCAGAGTCCGCCGACGGTGCGGACGACGACGGCGTAGTTGAAGAAGACGTGCGCGAGCAGGATCGCCCACACCGTGGTGTCCAGGCGCAGGCCCCACAGCTCGTCCAGCAGCCCGCCGCGCCCCACCAGCGCCAGGAACGCCGTACCGACGACGACCGTCGGCAGCACGAACGGCACCGTCACCGCGGCCCGCAGGACCTGCTTGCCGGGGAAGTCGAAGCGGGCGAAGACGTACGCGCCGGGCAGCGCGACCAGCAGCGTGAGCGCGGTGGACGCCAGCGCCTGCCAGGTGGTGAACCACAGCACGTGGCGCACGTCGGACTGCGCGAGCACGTCCCCGATCCGCCCGAGCCGCCAGACCCCGTCGACCTCCAGGCCGCGCGCGACGATGGCGGCGACGGGGTAGGCGAAGAACACCGCGAAGAACGCGACGGGCACGGCCATGAGGCCGAGCCGGACCGCGCTCGCGCGCACGCTCCCCGCCGGCTTCAGCGCTGCCGGCTTCACCGCCTGCTTGCCTTCGTGGCTCACTTCAGTACGAGCGAGGTCCACGACTTGACCCACTGGTCGCGGTTGCCGGCGATCTTCGCCGGGTCCAGGGTCCTCGGGTCCTTCGCCTGCGGCCCGAACTTCCGGAACACCTCGGGGACCTGCGCGCCCTCCCGCACCGGGTAGACGAACATGTTCAGCGGCATGTCCTCCTGGAAGGTCTTGCTGAGCAGGAAGTCGAGGAGCGCCTTGCCGCCTTCGGGGTTCTGGGCGTTGCTGAGCAGGCCCGCGTACTCGACCTGCCGGAAGCACGTCCCGTCGGCGACGCCCGTGGGGGCGGTGTCCGGCTGCGGGTCGGCGTAGACGACCTCGACGGGCGGGGAGGAGGCGTAGGAGACGACGAGGGGACGCTCGCCCCCCGCCTTCTTGCCGCCGGCCGAGCCGGAGAACTCCTCGTTGTACGCCTGCTCCCAGCTGTCGACGACCTTGACGCCGTTCGCCTTGAGCTTCTTCCAGTAGCCCTCCCAGCCTCCGTCGCCGTACTGGGCGGCGGTGCCGAGCAGGAAGCCGAGCCCGGGCGAGGAAGTGCCGGCGTTCTCGGTGACGAGCAGGTCCTTGTACTCGGGCTCGGCCAGGTCGTCGAAGGACTTCGGCGGGGTCAGTCCGTGCTGGTCGAAGTACGCCTTGTCGTAGTTGACGCAGATGTCGCCGGTGTCGACCGGAGTGACCCGGTGCTTGTCCGGGTCCGCCCGGTACTGGGGCAGGACCAGGTCGGAGCCCTTCGCCTCGTACGGCTGGAACAGGCCGTTGTCGAGCGCGCGGGACAGCAGGGTGTTGTCGACGCCGAAGAAGACGTCACCCTGCGGGTTGTCCTTGGTGAGGATGGCCTTGTTGACGGCCTGCCCGGCGTCGCCGTCCTCCAGGACCTTGACCTTGTAGCCCGACTCCTTCTCGAAGGCGGCGATGACGTCCTTGGAGGCGGCCCACGAGTCGTGGCTGACCAGGGTCACGGTCTTGGAGCCGCCGGAGCCGCTGCCACCGGCGTCGTCGGACGACGATCCGCAGGCGGCCAGCGTGCCGACCATGCCGAGTCCGACGGCCAGGACACTGACCTTCTTGGTGATGCTCACTGAATTCCTCCTGGGTGACCAGGAGAAGACGCGGCCCCGCCCGGAACCCCCGACGAGGGTCCCGGGCAGGGCGCAACAGCTCGAGTGGTGACCGATCTCCCTACCCAGAATGACCTGGGCCAGGTTCGGAGGGTCTGCGGCCGGTGCCGCACTCTCAGCGCTGTGGCGCTCCCCTGTCGGAATATGAAGATGTGACTGTGCTGACGTACTTCCGCCGGTCAGGTTACCGCTCGCTGGCGGCGAGCTGACCACACGCCCCGTCGATCTCCTGCCCACGGGTGTCCCGGATCGTCACCGGCACACCGTGCGCCGCGATCGCCTCCACGAACGCCTTCTCGTCCTCCGGCCGGGACGCGGTCCACTTGGAGCCGGGCGTGGGGTTGAGCGGGATCAGGTTGACGTGCACGGGCTTGCCCTTGAGCAGCCGCCCGAGACGGTCACCGCGCCAGGCCTGGTCGTTGATGTCCCGGATCAGGGCGTACTCGATGGACAGCCGGCGCCCGGACTTCGCCGCGTACTCGAACCCGGAGTCCAGCACCTCGCGCACCTTCCACCGCGTGTTGACGGGGACGAGGGTGTCGCGCAGCTCGTCGTCGGGGGCGTGCAGGGAGATGGCGAGGCGGCACTTGAAGCCCTCGTCGGCGAAGCGGTGGATCGCCGGGACGAGACCCACCGTGGAGACGGTGATGCCGCGCTGCGAGAGCCCCAGCCCGTCCGGCTCGGGGTCGGTGAGGCGGCGGATGGAGCCGACGACGCGGTTGTAGTTGGCGAGGGGCTCGCCCATGCCCATGAACACGATGTTGCTGAGCCGCGCGGGGCCGCCCGGGACCTCGCCGTCCCTGAGCGCCCGCATGCCGTCCACGATCTGGTGCACGATCTCGGCGGTCGACAGGTTCCGGTCCAGGCCAGCCTGGCCGGTGGCGCAGAACGGGCAGTTCATGCCGCAGCCGGCCTGGGAGCTGATGCACATGGTCACCCGGTCCGGGTAGCGCATGAGGACGGACTCCACGAGGGTCCCGTCGAACAGCTTCCACAGCGTCTTGCGCGTGGTCCCCTGGTCGGTCGACAGGTGCCGCACGACCGTCATCAGTTCGGGCAGCAACGCCTCCTGCAGTCCCTGGCGCGAACCGGCGGGGATGTCGGTCCACTGCTCGGGGGCGTGCGCGTACCGCGCGAAGTAGTGCTGCGAGAGCTGCTTCGCACGGAACGGCTTCTCACCGATCGCGGCGACAGCCTCCTTGCGCTCGGCAGGCGTGAGATCGGCAAGGTGCCGCGGCGGCTTCTTGGCTCCGCGCGGCGCGACGAATGTGAGTTCTCCGGGCTTAGGCATGGCCATACCAGTGTCGCAGACATACGGAGAGGGACCCGCCGCCCTGTGGACAACGAGTCCCTCATCGAAGAACCAGCAGGTCAGACCCACCCAGGAGGGGTCACCGACCGGGTCACCCCGACCCCACGAAGATCACCAGCAGCAGCCACACCACCGGTGCCGTCGGGAGGAGGGAGTCGAGGCGGTCCATGATGCCGCCGTGGCCCGGCAGGAGGGTGCCCATGTCCTTGATGCCGAGGTCCCGCTTGATCATGGACTCGCCGAGGTCGCCCAGGGTGGCGCTGACCGCGACCACGAGGCCGAGCAGCAGGCCCTGCCACCAGGTGCCGTCGTCGATCAGGAACTGCATGCACAGCGCGCCCGCCGCCATCGCGAACGCGACCGCTCCCAGCAGGCCCTCGCGGGTCTTGCCGGGACTGATGCGCGGGGCGAGCTTCGTGCGGCCGAAGCGCCAGCCGACGGCGTAGGCCCCGGTGTCGCTGACGACCGTCAGTATCAGGAAGACCAGCACCCGCCAGGCACCGTCGTCGGCCGCCAGCATCATGGCGACGAAGGTGGCCAGGAACGGCACGTAGAACGCGGCGAACAGGCCCGCCGTGACGTCCCTGAGATACCCCTCGGGCGGCTCCGTCATCCGCCAGACCAGTACCGCGAGCGCCGTGAGGGCCATGGCGACCCACGCTCCCTCGGCGCCGCGCGCGTAACCGGCGACCACCATCGCGGCGCCGCCGATCGCGAGCGGCACGAGGGGCGCCTCGATGCCCTTGCGCTCCTCCAGCCGCTTGGTCAGCTCCCACAGGCCCACCACGACCGCGACCGCGATCACGCCGACGAAGACGGCCTTGACGACGAACAGCGACGCGATGATCACCACGCCGAGTCCGACGCCGACCCCTATCGCGGCACCCAGGTCGCGCCCCGCGCTCTTCTTCTGCGGCGACGGCTGGGGCTGCGCCGGCTGCGGGGCGTCGGGCATGGGATCCGGATTCTGCGGCACCGCCGCATACGGCTGCGCCGACGGGTTCTGGTCGCGATACGGCTCGTCGCGAACGGGCTGGTCGTGGAACGGCTCGTCCCGGAACAAGGGACCGCTCAGCCGAGCGGTCCCCTGGTCGTCGTCCTGGTCTCCGCCGTGTTCGGGTACGTCGGGCACGATGGGCATGGGGCGAGTCTGCTGCGCGTAGTGCGCATCGTACGCGGGACCCGCCGGACCGGCGCCCTGGACGGGTCCCTGGTCGGACGGCCCCCAGTACCCGGCTTGTGGCGGCGCTCCCCAGGAAGAGTCGTTCATCAGACCTCGAGCAGCTCCGCTTCCTTGTGCTTCAGGAGCTCGTCCACCTGTGCGACGTACTTGGCGGTGGTGTCGTCGAGCTCCTTCTCCGCACGGCGGCCCTCGTCCTCGCCGACCTCGCCGTCCTTGACCATCTTGTCGATGGTGTCCTTGGCCTTGCGGCGCACGGAGCGGATCGAGACCTTGGCGTCCTCGCCCTTGCTCTTGGCCACCTTGATGTACTCCCGGCGGCGCTCCTCGGTCAGCTCGGGGAACACCACCCGGATGATGTTGCCGTCGTTGCTCGGGTTGACGCCCAGGTCGGAGTCGCGGATCGCCTGCTCGATGTTGCGCAGGGCGGTCTTGTCGAACGGTGTCACCACGGCCATGCGCGGCTCGGGCACGGAGAACGAGGCCAGCTGGTTGATCGGCGTCGGTGCGCCGTAGTAGTCGGCCACGATCTTGTTGAACATCGCCGGGTGCGCACGGCCGGTGCGGATCGCGGCGAAGTCCTCCTTGGCGACCACGACGGCCTTCTCCATCTTCTCCTCGGCCTCGAGGAGGGTCTCTTCGATCACCACTTGCTCCTGCGTGTCTTGAGTAGGCCCGGCTGCGGTCCCCCTGCGGGCGGCGGCCGGCTGCGTCGCGTTCTTCCTGCACGGTTCCCGACCGGCGGGACATTGTCCATCCCCCGGCCCGGTCCCGTCCCGTCCGTCCCCCGGACAGGTGGCGTCCGCGGACGGGGGGTGTTCTCCGGTCAGTCCCGGCTGCCCTGGTCACCCACGAGCGTGCCGATCTTCTCACCCTTGACGGCGCGGGCGATATTGCCCTCCTTCAACAGCTCGAAGACCACGATCGGGAGGCTGTTGTCGCGGCAGAGCGTGACGGCCGTGGCGTCGGCGACCTTCAGGTCCCGGGTGATGACCTCGCCGTAGCCGAGCGCGTCGAACTTCACGGCGTCGGGGTTGGTCTTCGGGTCGGAGTCGTAGACCCCGTCCACACCGTTCTTACCCATGAGCAGGGCCTCGGCGTCGATCTCGAGGGCGCGCTGGGCGGCGGTGGTGTCGGTGGAGAAGTACGGCATGCCCATACCGGCGCCGAAGATGACCACGCGGCCCTTCTCCAGGTGCCGCACGGCGCGCAGCGGGATGTAGGGCTCGGCGACCTGGCCCATGGTGATGGCGGTCTGCACGCGGCAGTCGACGCCCTCCTTCTCCAGGAAGTCCTGGAGGGCCAGGCAGTTCATCACGGTGCCGAGCATGCCCATGTAGTCGGAGCGGGCGCGGTCCATGCCGCGCACCTGCAGCTCGGCGCCGCGGAAGAAGTTGCCGCCGCCGATGACGATCGCGATCTGCGCGCCGTCCCGGACGACGGCCGCGATCTCGCGGGCGATGGCGTGCACCACGTCGGGGTCGACGCCCAGGCCCCCACCGCCGGAGAAGGCCTCTCCGGACAGCTTCAGCATGAAGCGGCCGCGTACTTTGCCGTCGTCGCTCTTCTCGGCCTTGGTGGTCATGGAGATCTCGCCTCTTTTACGTGGGTCACACACACGAAGAAGGCCACTGCCGGTGGGGGCGTGTTTCGCATCCCATACGCGGCAATGGCCTCCTCGTCAGATCTGCTGCCGTCCGCCGCCACGCGCGCGTACGCAACGGCATACGCGAACGGCGCCGACGACTGCTGTCGACCCTACCGGGGTCGCACGTCCGTCGCGGTACGGACTCAGATGCCGACCTTGATGCGCGAGAAGCGCTTCAGGCTGACACCGGCCTCTTCCAGCACCTTCTGGACGGACTTCTTGTTGTCCAGGGCGTAGGGCTGGCCGAGCAGGGTGGCGTCCTTGAAGAAGCCGTTGAGGCGACCCTCGACGATCTTCGGCAGGGCGGCCTCGGGCTTGCCCTCGGCGCGGGTGGTCTCCTCGGCGACGCGGCGCTCGGACTCGACGACCTCGGCCGGGACGTCCTCCTTGGAGAGGTACTTCGGCGCGAAGGCGGCGATGTGCTGGGCGACGCCCTTGGCGATCTCGGCGTTGGGCTTGTCCAGCTCGACGAGGACACCGATCTGCGGGGGCAGGTCGGGCATCGTGCGGTGCATGTACGCGGTCACGAAGCCGCCGGAGAACTGCGCGAAGCGGTCCAGGACGATCTTCTCGCCGAGGTTGGCGTTGGCCTCGTCCACGTACGCCTGGACGGTCTTGCCGGGCTCGATCTCGGAGGCGAGCAGGGCCTCCAGGTCGGCCGGGGCGGCCTTGGCGATGTGCTCGGCGATGGTCTTGGCGACGGTCTGGAACTTCTCGCCCTTGGCGACGAAGTCCGTCTCGCACTTCAGCTCGACGAGGACACCCGAGGTGTTGTCGTCGGCGATGATCGAGACGACCGCGCCGTTCTCGGCAGAGCGGCCCTCGCGCTTGGCGACGCCCTTCTGACCCTTGATACGGAGCGCCTCGACGGCCTTCTCGACGTTGCCCTCGGCCTCGTCCAGCGCCTTCTTGCAGTCCATCATGCCGGCGCCGGTGAGCTCACGGAGCTTCTTGACGTCGGCGGCGGTGTAGTTCGCCATGATTCCGGAATCTCTCTCGAAGTCTGAAGATCTACGGGCCGGACGGCGGGGGCTTCGTGGGCCCCCGCCGTCCGGCACCCGAAGGTGGTGAGGGGTCAGGCCTGCTCGGCGTCCGCGGCCGGGGCCTCGGCGGGCGCCTCGGCAGCGGGGGCCTCGGCGGCGGGGGCCTCGGCCTCGGCAGGGGCGGCCTCGGCAGCCGGAGCCTCGGCGGGCTTCTCGGCGGCCTCGGCGTCGTCCTTCTTCTCGGCCTTCTCGCCCTCGAGCAGGTCGCGCTCCCACTCGGCGAGCGGCTCGCCGGCGGCCTTCTCGCCCTTGGCGCCGCCGGCGGCACCGGAGCGGGCGATGAGGCCCTCGGCGACGGCGTCGGCGATCACGCGGGTGAGCAGGGTGACGGAACGGATCGCGTCGTCGTTGCCCGGGATCTTGTAGTCGACCTCGTCGGGGTCGCAGTTGGTGTCGAGGATGGCGACGACCGGGATGTTGAGCTTCCGGGCCTCACCGACCGCGATGTGCTCCTTCTTGGTGTCCACGATCCAGACGGCGCTGGGCACCTTGGACATCTCGCGGATACCGCCGAGGGTCTTCTCCAGCTTGGCCTTCTCGCGGGAGAGGACCAGCAGCTCCTTCTTGGTGAGGCCGGAGGCGGCCACGTCCTCGAAGTCGATCTGCTCGAGCTCCTTCAGGCGCTGCAGGCGCTTGTAGACGGTCGAGAAGTTGGTGAGCATGCCGCCCAGCCAGCGCTGGTTGACGTAGGGCATGCCGACGCGGGTGGCCTGCTCGGCGATGGCCTCCTGCGCCTGCTTCTTCGTGCCGACGAACATGACCGTGCCGCCGTGGGCGACGGTCTCCTTGACGAACTCGTAGGCGCGGTCGATGTACGACAGCGACTGGAGCAGGTCGATGATGTAGATGCCGTTGCGCTCGGTGAAGATGAAGCGCTTCATCTTCGGGTTCCAACGGCGGGTCTGGTGACCGAAGTGGACGCCGCTTTCCAGCAGCTCCCGCATCGTGACGACGGCCATGGCCGTATCTCCTTGGTGTTCTCGGTTGTGCCGCGCGAGCCGGACGGCTCCCGCGCCTGACGCCCGCGTTGCGCCGTGCCGCAAGGGACCGAGGGGCGCTGACACCGGCCTCGGGAGGCCTCGTGTCGGGGCGTGCGAAGTCGACCCGGTGACCCGGATCGCCACCAGAAGTGTACGGGACCCGCGGGGTACCGGGTGACGCGGCTGTCCACAAGCGGGGCGCGGTCCACAGGGCCGGGCGGCGACGGGCCCCGGCGGGGGATGGTGCTCGCATGCGAACGAGGCGATGGGTGCGGACGTGTGCCCGAGTGGTGGTGCTGTCGGCCGTCCTTGCGGTTCTGGCCGCCCAGGCCGCGGGGTCACCGCGCCCGGCGCCGGCGGTGTGGGCCCTGCCGGGCCCGGTGGACCCCATGGACCCGGTGGCCCCGGTGGTGCCGGCCGTGGCCCGGAACTGGCCGGTCGGTACCCGGGCCACGGTCCTGCGGGGCTGGGAGCCCCCGGCGACCCCGTACGGACCGGGGCACCGCGGCGTGGACCTCGCCGCGGACGGCGGGGCGCCGGTGCGGACGGTGGCCGCGGGGCGGGTGTCGTTCGCGGGGCCGGTCGCGGGCCGGGGCGTGGTCTCGGTGGAGCTGACGGGGACGGGCGAACCACCCCTGCGGACGACGTACGCCCCCGTCCGGGCGACCGTGAGGAAGGGCGACCAGGTGGCGGCCGGGGAGCCGCTCGGCACGGTGGAGCCGACGGGTGCGCACTGCACGGCCTGCCTGCACTGGGGCCTGCTGCGGGGCGAGGTCTATCTGAACCCGTTGTCCCTGCTCCCGCCGTGGCTGCTGAACGCGGGTCCGTCGAGGCTGCTGCCGGTCCTGGGGGTGCCGTTGCCCGGCCGTGCGGAGATCAGCCCCGCACGCCGCGCAGCGCCATGGAGACCGCCGCCTCCGTGATCGCCGCCGGCTCCTCCGCCGCGCCCAGCTCGATCCGCCGTACGGCCGCGTCGACGACGCCCTGGAGGAGCATCGCCGCCAGCCTCGGCTGGCCGTGCCCCATCTCGCCCAGCGCCTCGACGATCATCGCGACCAGCCCGCCGTGCGCCGCCCGGATCTTCTCCCGGGCGCCGGCGTCCAGCTCGCTCGCGGAGATGGCCACGACGGCCCGGTGCCGCCGGTCCCCGACCAGGTCGAGCTGGGTACGCACATAGGCCTCGACCTTGGCCTCGGGGGCCGTCTCGCGCTCCATCGCGGCCTCGACCTCGGCGGCCCAGACGGGGAAGTCGACGGCGCACAGCTCCTCGACCACCGCCGCCCTCGACCGGAAGTACTCGTAGACGGACGACCGGGCGAGGCCCGTCCGTTCGGCGAGGGCGGGGAAGGTCAGCGCCTCCGTTCCGCCGTCGGACAGCAGGGAGCGTGCCGCGTCCAGCAGGGCGGCACGCTGCATCGACCGGTGCTCGGCCACAGAGGCCGCTCGAATCCTTGGCACCCCACCACTTTACGGACGCGGCCCCCCGTACGGGAGTCGTCCATCCGGCCGCACATCCTGCGACGGGGCCGCCGGTGAAGCCGTTTCCCCGCCGCAGGCCCAGGTCAGCGGCCGAAACCCGCCAGCTTGGCGCGCAGTTGCAGCACCGACTTGGTGTGGATCTGGCTGACCCTGCTCTCGGTCACACCCAGCACGTTCCCGATCTCGGCGAGGGTGAGGCCCTCGTAGTAGTACAGCGTGACGACGGTCTTCTCCCGCTCCGGCAGTGTGTTGATCGCCCGGGCCAGGAGTCGTCGCAGCTCCCGGTCCTCGGCGACCTCCACCGGATTGTCGGCGGCGGTGTCCTCCAGCGTGTCCATCAGACTCAGCCGGTCGCCGCCCTCGCTCCCCGCGTGCAGCAGCTCCTCCAGGGCCACCACGTTGGCCAGCGACAGCTGGCTGAAGACGGCGTGGAGGTCCTCCACCGCGATCCCCATCTCCACGGCGACCTCGCTCTCCGAGGGGGTGCGGCGCAGGCGTGCCTCCAGCGTCGCGTACGCGCGCTCCACGTTCCGCGCCTTCTGCCGCACCGAGCGGGGGATCCAGTCCAGGGCGCGCAGCTCGTCGATCATCGCGCCCCGGATCCGGGTGATCGCGTACGTCTCGAACTTGATCTCCCGGTCGACGTCGAACTTCTCGATGGCGTCGATCAGCCCGAACACCCCGGAGGAGACGAAGTCGGCCTGCTCGACGTTGGGCGGCAGTCCCACGCTGACGCGGCCCGCCACGTACTTCACCAGGGGCGAGTAGTGCAGGATCAGCTGTTCCCGCAGCCGCTCGTCGCCGGTCGCCTTGTACGACCGCCACAACTCGTCGAGTGTCGAGGGGGCGGACGGTCGCACGCTGCCACCGTCGCGGGCGGCTGGGGGGATCGCCGCCCGGTCGGACCCGGAGGTGTGCTGGGGCATTCGTCGCCTAGTGCCGTTCTGCCGTGATGTGGATCTGCCTGAGGCCGCCGGTCTGCTTTCTGGTTGTCGCCTGCTGTCGGCCGTCTGCGTGGGGGGTAGTCGTGAGCGTAGCGTGACTGGACCGTCGCGGTGTGCGAACGAATGGGTGGTGACCCTACGCAGATACGTTCCGCCGAACGCTCTACAGGGGGGACGATGATCGCTCTGGGTGATCACATGAATCCCTCAACTGCCAGAATCCCCAGGGGCGTCGGGGTTCCCCCGGACGGCCGAACACGGTGCGTCAGCACGGACTGCGCCCGCCGCGAACCGAGATCATCGCCTGGCGTGTCAACTTCCAGCCGTCGCCGTGTCGTTCGACGTAACCGAGTGCTCGAAGCTCGTACAGCCTCGCGACCGCGTCGTCCTCGCTGGTCTGGGCGCGCCGTGCCACCTCCGCCGCCGTCGCCGTTCCCCGCCCGGGGAGGCCGGACAGCACCTGGCGGGTCCGCGGCTCCAGGAGATCGGTGGGGAGGACGGGTCCGCGCCGCTCCGGAGGCAGCTCCCCCATGTCACCGACCAGTTCGATCACCTCGGCGGCGTCGCCGACGAGCACCGCGTCGGCGCGCAGCAGCTCGTGCACCCCGGCGGAGAGGGCGCTGGTCGCCGGCCCCGGGACGCCCATCACGTGCCGGCCCAGCCGCCTGGCCGCTCGGGCGGTCACCAGCGAACCGCTGCGGTAGGCGGCCTCGACGACCACGGTGCCCCGAGTGAGCGCGGCGATGACCCGGTTGCGCAGGATGAACCTGCTCGGCGTCGGATGGTCGCCCGGTGGCAGCTCGCCGACGACCAGGCCCTGTTCGGCGATCCTGGTGATCAGTGCGGTGTGCCCGGGAGGGTAGGGGCGGTCGACCCCGCAGGCGAGGACCGCCGCGGTCGCGCCGCCGGCGCCGAGGGCACCGCGGTGGGCGGCGCCGTCGATCCCGTAGGCACCGCCGGACACCACGACCCAGCCGCGCTCGGCCAGGCCGGCGGCGAGGGTGGCCGCCATGTGGGCGCCGTACTCGGTGCAGGCGCGGGCTCCGACGACGGCGACCGACCTGAGCGCCCACAGGCGCAGACTTGGCCCGCCCCGCACCCAGAGCCCGAGCGGCCGGGCGTCACCGAGGTCGTCGAGCTGACCCGGCCACTCCGCGGTCCCGGGGACCACGAAGCGGGCCCCCGCGGACCGGGCGACGGCCAGGTCACGGCGGGGGTCGGCCCGGCCCGCCCGCGCGCACAGCCCGGCCCACCGCTTCTCGCTCACCCCCGGGAGGGCACGCCCGCCCTCGCGCAGTCGCCGCACCACCTCCAGGACACCGCGCTCCCGCACCCACCGCCCGACCGCCTCGTCACCGGGCTCGAGCACCCGGGCGAGGAAGACCCGCCCGAGCAACTCATCGTCCGCCGGTCGGTCACCCGGCGCCCCGCCTCCGCCGGCACCCGCCTCCAGGCCCGCGTCACCCTGCGTCGCGACGCCACGGGCGCCGGCAGCCAGGCCGCCCACGGCACTGGCGTCGTTGCCGCCCGTGAGGTCCGGCCCGGCCAGTGCCTCGTCGCCGTGCGCCTCGTCGCCGTGCACCTCGTCCGCCTTCACCGTCTCACCCCCGTCGCAAGCGTCATGACCGGCCACGGCGTCCTCCCGCACCGTGGCCCTCCCCCTGGCCTGTTCGGCCCTCCCCGTCCCCCCGCCGTCCCCGGACAGGGTGCGCATCACCGCGTCCGCCTCGGCCGGCCCGCCGCGACCGAGGGACACGGCGTCGTCCTGGAAGAGGGTGTCGGCCCTCGGCGACGGCGCGTTCCCGCTGATGGCGACGTCCCTCAGCGGGGTGGTCCCCCCGCTCCTGGAGGCGCCGCCCGGGCGCGGGATCACGCCGCTCATGACACGGTCCTCCAGCGCCCCGGTCTGCCCGCCCACCGCACCCTCCGACGGGGACGTGGCCTCCCCGCCCACCGCACCCTCCGACGGAGACATGGCCTCCCCGCCCACGGTGCCGCCCTCCAGCGGCACGGTCTCTCCCCTCACGGCGCTGTCCCGGCTCGGCATGATCTCCCCGTTCACGTCAGTGCTCCCAAGGCCATGGGCACGCCCCGCGGTACTCCTGTGCGCAGTTGCAGTGCCAGGGCGACGTCCCGCGCCTCGGGTCGGTCGTGGCCGACGAGGTCCGCGACGGTCCAGGCGACGCGCAGGACCCGGTCGAGTCCGCGGGCGGTGAGCACACCGCGTTCCAGGCTGCGCTCCGCCTCCTCCAGGGCACCGGGCGCGGCGCGCCAGCGGCTGCGCAGCTCCCGTCCGGGCACCTCGCTGTTCGAGCGCCACGGGGTGCCCGCGAGGCGCTCGGCCGCCCGCTCCCGGGCCGCCCGCACCCGGTCGGCGACGGTCGCGGTGGGGTCGCCCCGGGGACCGTCCCCGGCCAGTTGGCTGCGGGTGACCCGGTCCACCTCGACCCGCAGGTCGACCCGGTCGAGCAGCGGCCCGGACAGCCTGGCCTGATAGCGCCGGATCGCCGAGGGCGGGCACTCGCACACCTCGTCGGCCTGCGAGAACCGCCCGCACGGGCAGGGATTGGCGGCCAGCACCATCAGGAACCGCGCCGGGAAGCGCACCACACCCGCGCTGCGCGCGATGACGACGTGCCCGGCCTCCAGCGGCTGACGCAGGGCGTCCAGCACGTGGCTGCTGAACTCGGGTGTCTCGTCCAGTTCTCCGACCATGCGAGGTGTCCTGACGGCGCTGACCAGCAGTGATTCGTCGCGTGCATGTGCGCGACGTCGGTGGGCGTCAGCTGCAGCTTCCGAATGGCGCCTGACGGCTTGCCCGGGCCGATCGGGAGGGAGTCTCTGCCCGGGACATGGCAGGGAGAACGGTGGCCTCGGCGACTTGAGCTTCGAGGTCAGCGACCCGCGAGTCGAGGAACCGGTTGTTCTCTCGGGCCGCCTTCAGGCGTCCGTCCAGGCTGCGGCATTCCCTGGTGAGCTCCTGAACTCGGCGCTTGAGTGTGGTGTTCTCGGTGATCACTCGTTGGACGGCGTCCTTGGGTAGGTCTTGCTCCAACTCCCTGATCTGACCGTAGAGTTCGCCGATCCGTTCGCGTTGGGTGCGGACTTCTTCGAGAGCGGCCTTAAGACCTTCTTCGGCGTTGAGAGCACGCTCTCGCCATGTCGCCGACAGGCTCGCATCGGCTTCCTCGACCCGCTGCTGTCGCTGAGTGCCCGTCGCGACGATTGCTTTGTCGATTAGCGCTCTGGCCTGCTCGTTTTGATAGAGGAAGGTGCGCGACACGTCTGCGCGGCGGGAGACGGCGGCGACCGTCACGGGCATGCGATCACGGTCCATGCGGGCGAGCGTGTCGCGGACGCGATCGAGCTTGGCCTCGGCTGCCTGTCGGCGGGCAGCCACGGCTGCGGCGGTTCGCTGACGGTCCGGTGGAGTGGTCATGATTCTGCGGCCTCGAACGTGTCGGGGAGTTCAGCCAGGTCGCTGGCCTGGAAGCCAGTGCTCCAGAGGCGGTGGAAGTAGTCCTGGGGGCGTCGTAGGTCGAGTGCGAGGGCGTCTTCGAGGAGTCCGAGACCGGCCAGGGCCCGCTCCAGCCCTTCGATGGCTCGGGCCGTGGGCTCGAAGAGCTTGTGGAGGTAGTCCGCGGTGGCGTCGTCGGGTGCCCCTTCCGCGACGCTTCGCCAGTGCTCCTGCTTGCGTTTCCAGTAGAGGAGGTCGGCGCCTGACAGGACGAACTTGTCGCACCCTTCGCAGTTCAGCTTCCAGGGGCAGGCGTTGCCGTCGACGACGGGTTGGTAGGTGCAGAACCCTCCTTCAGCCGGGGTGCTGCGGCGGCTGAGGTTGATCGCCAGGGCGGTGGCCTGTTCCCGGCTGAGCGGCTCGGCTCCGGTCAGGAGTTCGCCGGGGTTGGCGGCTCCCGGGCCGGCGACCCAGAGGGTTTGCAGGACTGCGTCCAGTTCGGAGTCGGCGACCTTGGCGTAGTGCTCGGCCATCCGGTCGGAGACCTGGCCGAGATAGCGGCGGATAAGGGCCAGGCTCGCGCCGTTGCTGAGGAGCTTGGTGGCCAGGGTGTGGCGGGCCTGGTGCGGGACGCAAGGGCCGAGGTCGAGAGTGTCGACCCAGGTCTTGAACTGCAGGTGGAAGTAGGTGTAGCTGATCGAGCGGCGCTCCCCGCGGTTGCGGACATCGGTCGGGAACAGGGCCATGTCGGCCCGTTCGGCGGCCGTCGGCTGTCGGCCGTTGCGGAGCTCGAAGCGATCCAGCGTCGCCTGCCGGCGCCGGTCCAGGCTGACGTAGAGGCGCTCGGGGATGCGGATGCCCTCGTTGTAGTTGCCGACCTTGGTCTGGTCGTGCCAGAGCATCGGCAGGCGGCCGTGGTAGCGGCCGATGCAGTCCAGCCGGAGCTTGAGGACCTCGTCGCAGCGTCGGCCGGTGAGTACGAGTGACTCCCAGACGTCGCGAAGGCCGCGGTCCTTGGGGTCGTACTCGCGGGCGAAAGTCTGCAGGTTGGCCTCGTCCGCGAGCGCGCGGGCGACCTGGTCGGTGAAGGGGTTGCGGACGACCCGGTGAACTTCGCCGCCCTGCGGGATCGCGATGATGAAGTCCCGCGGAAGGCCGATGCGCTCAGAAGCGCCGGATTCCAGGGCGTCGTAGAGGATCTTCCGCGCGTAGTTGAAGACGATCCTGCGGACGTTGGGCGTGACGATCGACGGTTTGCCGTCGGCCCGGCCCATCTGGGCCAGGGCCGGCATCCCCTCCCGCTCGCGTAGTCGCTGGTCGGCGGCGAACCGGTTCGCGTGCTGTTCCGTCAGGGCGGATGCGTCGTGCCCGCCTCCCGGTGCCTCGATGTCCAGGAAGGCGCTCAGCTCCAGGCAGGCCCGGCGGGCCCCGTCCAGCGGCCCCCGCGTCCGGGGGCACTTGTGCGAGCGCATCAGGACGGCGAGGTGGTCCCAGAGGAGGTCGCGCAACCACCGCTGGCTGACTCCGGTGAGGTCGATCTGGCTGGCGCTGCTGGGAAAGCGGCGTCCGAAGTGCTCGGTCTCGATGTATCCGAGTTCCTTGGTCTCCGCCTCGGTGTAGTAGAGGACCTGGAGTCGCGCGCGGATCGACCTGATGATCATGGCGACCTTGTGGCGTGCGCCGTCGGTGTCCGCGTCCTCAAGGGAGTCGTAGCCGTGCTCGCGGCAGCGTGTGACCAGGTTCTGGATGGCAGTCGGTGCCCAGTAGCTCGGGTCTCCTTCCTGGGTGTGCCGGAACAGGCTCCACTGGATCTCGGCGCGGACCAGCGGGCGCAAGCCCTTCAAGTTGATCTGCCCGGCCCGGAACAGCGGGCCCGTCGTGGCCCGCCATCGCGCATAGGCGTGTTCGTCGTCGACGTGGACGGGAACGGGCAGGCCGCGGTCCTCGTATGTCCGCCGCCATGCCTGAGGGATGCTCGCGCCGCCGGGGCGTCCCGCGTGCCAGTAGCGGTGGCGGTGACCGAGGCACAAGCCGAGGGGTGAAACGGCCAGCTCGGTGCAGGTTCGCACTCGGCAGGACCCGAAGCTGTGGAAGGCGTCCTGGTCAGAGGCCCAGTTCTCCAGATCGGTCTCGCCGGGGTGATCGCGGCAGAAGACCGACCAGAGGTGCTCGTGCCGTTCGCAAAGCGCCATTTCACGGGTGTGGGCCGGCCGGCCCTGGCAGATGCGGCAGCCTCCTGCCCCGAATCCCTGGAACGCGGCCAGCGGTTCGGCCGCGGCCAGGAAGGCCGACTTGCGTTCACCGCGAGTGCGTGCGGCCTGCCACTGCTCGTCGTGGACGTCGCACAACCTCGACGCCCCGTGGTTGGCCGGTCGTTCGCACTCTGGGACTTGGCAGCCCCAGGTGAACACCGGGTGCTGGCCGGGGATCTGGATGATCTCGTCGCGGAACAGCGGATCGAAGTTCGGTGCGGCGATCAGGGCGGTGAGCAACTCGAGCCGGTCCCTGTGCCGGCGCCCGGGCTCGGAAACTGACAGGAGCGGGAGAGCGGACGTCACCGTTCACCCCAGGTGCGTTCCAGGGCGGCGCCGAAGACATCGTCGTGGATGTCGGGGTGACCGTAGACCTGGTCCACCATCGCGGCCGACTTCCAGCCGCCCGCCTCCTTGGCGACCATCGACTTGCCGCCCGACGCGTCGAGGACCGCGTCGGTGAACGTGTGCCTGAACTCCTTGGGCAGGATTTTGCCGAGCTCGACACGGATGCCGGCTCGGCGGAGCATGCCGCGGGCGCCGGCGGTGGCCCAGGGCTCGCCCTTCCGCGGCCCGTGGAGCTGGACCACGAGCATGCCGTGGCGGGCAGAGCGCGGGTACTCGGTCGTGACGTACTCGAAGTAGGTGTGGATCATCGCCGGGCTGACCCGACGGATCTCTCCGCCCCTGATGACGCCGCCCTCGACCTTCCAGGGGTCCTTGATCTTGACGCGGGCCCGGTTGGGGTTCCGTTCCCGGTGGCAGATGTGGACGTGCGGGGACACGCAGTCGCCGCAGGGGGCGTGCTCGCGCAGGTGGAGATCGACCAGGTGCAGGCTGCAGAACTCGCCGATGCGGAAGCCGCCGTCGCTGAGCCAGGTCACGGTCATCCGGTCCCGGGCCGAGGGCAAGTTCTCGACGAGCCGCGGTCTGGCCTGGTCGGGCAGCATCTTCGGGTGGCGGCGCCGAACCGTCTTCGTCGGCGTCAGCGGGTTGGCGGGGAGCTCGTGCAGCGTGTGGCCGAGGAACGAACGGCGGCGATCAGCGGTCGTCGGCAGCCGGGTCTGATCGAGTACTTCGGCCAGCTGCTTGTTGACGCCCCGCCTCGCCTGGAACATGTAGAAGCCCTTCAAGCAGGCCGCCGCGGTCAGCAGGGAGCTCTGCTCGTAGGGACGCTTGCCCGGCCGCCATGGCTGGCCGAGCGGCCCGCGGACCTCCGCACCGACGGCGCCCATGTAGCGCTCGACCTGCTCGAAGGTCACCGTCTCGGGCGCAAGGACCTCGCACTCCAGCCAGCGCAGATGATCGACCAGAAGGTAGGCGTAGGTCCGGCCGGTTCCGGGTGTGAGCGTCCGAAGGTAGGCGTCGGCCAGCTCGTGCAGGGTGCCGTCTGGGTACAAGATCGTGTACCCCACCAGCCCGTTGTGCCGCACTTCCTGTACGCGCAGCTGCCCCAGGACCAAGCTGACCGGCATGCCTCTCCCCAACGTCCCGTACAACAAGACTCAGGGCGGTTAACACGGCCGGGACGGCCGGAGACACGGCCTCGTCAACATCACGCACACGGGATCGGCTGGTCGGTTAAGTCCAGGAACAGGACGCCCCGGTGCGCCAGCGACACCGCCCCGGGCCGGGCGATGCCGGGGCCACCCCCTACGAGGGCCTGCATCGTGGCGGAGTGGTGCGGGGCGCAGTAGGGCGCCACCTCGATCAGGGGCTTGCCCGGCGGAAGCAGTCCCGCCACCGAGTGCACGGCGGTGACCTCGAGCGACTCCGCCCGGCACAGCGGGGGCAGGATGGCGGGCAGCCGTTCGGCGAGCATGGTCTTGCCGGCGCCGGGCGGTCCCTCCAGGAACAGGTGGTGGCGGCCGGCCGCGGCGACCTCCACAGCCGTGCGTGCCGACTCCTGACCGACGACGTCGGCGAGGTCGTGGCCGTGGTCGTGCTGTGCCGCTCCCATGCTGTGCATTCCGGTGGCCGCGCCCGTGCCGGGCACGCGCAGGCCGGCCAGGAGCGGGTCGGGGCGGCCCTGCTGGTCCTGCTCCTCCTCCGGCACGGGTTCGTCGGCGAGGACGGCGATCAGCTGGCGCAGGCTGCGTACGCCGAGCACCGAGACGCCCGGCACCAGGGACGCCTCGGCCGCGGCGCACTCCGGCACGACCACCTGTTCGTACCCGGCCTCGGCCGCGGCCAGTACCGCGGGCAGGATGCCGCGCACCGGCCGCACCCGGCCGTCCAGACCCAGCTCTCCGATCATCACGATGTCGGCGAGCACCCGCGGGTCGATCCGCTCCGCGGCGCCCAGCACGGCCGCCGCGACCGCCAGATCGAAGCCGCTGCCGCTCTTGGGCACCGAGGCCGGGCTGAGGCCCACCGTCAGCTTCTTCTGAGGCCACTCCGCGCCCGAGTTCACCACCGCGGCCCGCACCCGGTCCCGGCTCTCCGTGAGGCTCTTGTCCGGCAGCCCCACCAGGGTGAACGCCGCCACGCCCGGTTCCAGGTCGGCCTGGACCTCGACCACCACGCCCTCGACACCGACGAGCGCCACCGAGCAGGTACGCGCGAACCCCATCACGCCACCCCCCGGGCGTGCTCGACCACGGGGCCGCCGCGCCGCGGGAGGAGCACGCCGACCAGGTCGATGCGCACGCCGCCGGGCGGGGCTCCTCCGTGGGTCTGGATCCAGCGCTCCGCGAGCTGCCGCAGCCGCTCGGCCTTGTCCGGGGTCACGGCGGCCATCGGGTGCTGGAAGGAACCGCCCCTGCGCGTCTTGACCTCGCAGACGACCAGGACGTCTCCGTCCCGGGCCACGATGTCGATCTCGCCGGTCCTGCCACAGCGCCAGTTGCGCTCCAGGACGGTCATCCCGGCCCCGGTCAGCCGGCGGACGGCGAGTGTCTCGCCGTACTCGCCCATCGCACCTCGTGCGTTCATGTCGGCACCACCTCCGGCACCAACGATCACGCAGACGGAGAAAACCCGTCACTCACAGTGAACTACTCACCGGTTGTGGAAAACTCCGTCACCCGCCGGGCAGCTCCAGGTCGCTCTTGTTCAGCTCCTCGATGTTCACGTCCTTGAACGTCAACACCCTCACCTGCTTCACGAACCGGGCCGGCCGGTACATGTCCCACACCCAGGCATCAGCCATGGAGACCTCGAAGAACACCTCGCCCTGGACCGAGTGCACCTGCATCTCGTAGTCATTGGTGAGGTAGAAACGCCGCTCGGTCTCGATCACGTATTTGAACAGACCGACGACATCGCGGTACTCCCGGTAGAGCTTGAGCTCCATCTCGGTCTCGTACTTCTCGAGGTCCTCGGCGCTCATGGCATGTTCCCCTTCAGCCGTGCGGTCCCCCCATTGTGCGCCAGTCCCGTGCGCCCCTAGACGATTTCGGTGTCGAGGGTCACCGGCCCGGCCGGGGGACCTTCGTCGAGCAGCGTGCGCAGCAGCTCGGCGAGTCTGGTCGGATACACCGTCTCACGTGCCCGGGTCAGTTCCTCACACGTCCACCAGCGCGCTCCGGCGACGCTGCGCCGCTCCAGTTCGGTGAGGCCGACGGCCTCGATGGCGGTCTGGGCGGTGCGGGCCAGGTAGTACCACTCGTCCTGGTCCCAGCGGCGGCCCGCGAAGGGGAAGGAGCACCTGCGCCGCCACAGCACCGGGCCGAGTGCGACGTCGGTGATGCCGGTCTCCTCCAGCAGTTCGCGCCGGGCGGCCTGGGCACGGGTCTCGTCGCCCTCCACGCCGCCGCCGGGGGTGAACCACCAGTCGTCGTCCGGGTCGTCCGGTTCGTGGCCGTGCAGCAGCAGGATGCGGTCCTCGGGGTCGAGAAGCACGACCCGGGCGACCCGGCGCAGTCCGCCCTCGTAGGTGTCCTGTCCCGCCGGGGTCGCCTCAGCGTCCACCGGTCGGCTCCGCTTCCTCGCGGGCCCGGGAGGAAGCGGCCCGCTTGGCGAGGGGACCGTAGGCCGCGCCCCCCAGGATCAGCACGGCCCCGGCGATCACCAGGACGACCACGGTCCGCAGCGGCCCCGGCGAGGAGAGGTCGCCCAGCGTCTCGAAGCCGGTGGGCCGCTCCAGCATGCCGTTCATCGGCCAGGCCACGGCGTCCACGCGGGCGTCCACGGCACCGCGCGACACGGTACCGCCGGCCGCGTCGGTGAGGTGCGCGGTGGAGTCGACGGAGTTGTCGCGCTCGTCGCCGAGCAGGAACAGGCGGCCGTCCGGGACGGTCACGGTCTGGAAGTCGCTGATCTCGGCCGGCGTGCCGTCGGGCAGGTACGGCTCGTCGATCACCTTGCCGTTGACCTTCAGCTTGCCCTTCTGGCAGCAGGAGACGGTGTCCCCGCCGACGGCGACGACCCGCTTGACCATCGGGGCGTTGGCCCAGGTCGCGTCCTTGAAGACGACGACGTCGCCCCGGCGGACGTCGGCGCCGTCGATGCGCTGTGCCAGGACGCGGTCACCGGCGTCGATCGTCGGCGTCATCGAGCTGGTCGGCACGGTGTAGGGCCGGTAGACCACCGCTCCCCAGCCGAACCCGCCGAGGAACAGCACCAGGCCCAGCGCCACGGCGATGCCGGACAGCCGCTGCCCGGTCCGGCTGCCCACCGGGCTCCTGTTCGCTGCGCCGCCGCGCGGGACCGTACGTGTCGTGCTCTCGCCACCCATGGAGCCGCACCTTACCCGGCGGTACGCCAACGGGGCAGCCCCCTCCCGGGGACCGGAAGGGGGCTCTTGGAACCTCGGCGGGACCCCGCGGGATCCGGCGGGCTCAGCGGGTCTCGGCCGGAGCGGTGCGGCGACGGCGCCACCAGACGAACGGGACCACACCGGCGACGGCCAGGCCCTGGGGCGCGATCGACAGCGCGGCGGCGGCCGAGGACTGGTCCCCCAGGCCGTCCTGGCCGAAGGTGTCGGGGACCGGCAGGGTGCTCCAGCGGTTCATCGGCCAGGCGACCACGATGGCGCGGCCGACGACCTCGTCCACCGGGACCATGCCGCCGTTCTTGTCCGACTGGTTGTAGCGGGAGTCCCGGGAGTTCTGCCGGTGGTCGCCCATGACCCAGATCTTGCCCTCGGGGACGGTGACCTTGAACCGCCCGCCCTGGTCGTCGTCCGAGCACGGCGTGTTGCCCGGGTAGACGTACGGCTCGTTCAGCGCCTTGCCGTTGACCTTGAGCGGACCCGTCTTGTTGCACTCGACCGTGTCACCGGCGACGCCGATGACCCGCTTGATCAGGTCCTTCTCGTCCGCGGACGGCATCAGGCCGATCCAGCTGAGGACCGTCTGCAGCGCGTTCGGGTCGGGTGTCGGCTCGCCCGCCAGCCAGTCGGCCGGGTCGTGGAAGACGACGACCTCGCCGCGCTCGGGCTCCGAGCCGAACCAGGGGGTCAGCTTGTCGACGAGGACCCGGTCACCGATCTGAAGGGTGTTCTCCATCGAGGACGAGGGGATGGAGAACGCCTGCACCAGGAATGTCTTGATCAGCAGGGCGAGCACCAGCGCGATGCCGATCAGGATCGGCAGTTCCTTCCAGAAGGAGCGCTGCTTCTTGGCCGCCGGGGGTGTAGAGGGCAGTGTCCCGCCGACTCCCTCGTCCTCCGTCCCGCCGTTGTGTCCGTCCTGGCCGTGCTGTCCGTTCGTCACCCTGCCGTCCTCGGTCCCGGAGCCGTACCCGGAGTCCGGGGCGCCGACCTGGGCCGGACCGGACCTCTCCTCGGGGCGTCCGCGGTTCTCCTCGCCGTCGTGACCGGACCGTGCGCCAACCGCCACATCCCCCACGCCAACTCCTTACTCTCTGCCGCCGCCTGCCCCGGATACGGCGCAGGCCCACCACTCCCATAACGAGCGGGAGTTCCGCAGGGGTCGGGAGTTCCATCATCGCGTTCGGATCGTTCGGATCGTAGGGGGCAACCCTATGCGACGGCTCGACGGCGGCGGTCGAACCGGAGGCCGCGTCGGTCACGGACGCGTACGTTTTCGGTTCGTCCAGGGTGGTCCAGTGACCGAACGGCCACGCGATCACCATGGCCCGTCCCACCACCTCGTCCTGGGACACCGTGCCGAAATCGGTCTCCTGGTGGGCGCGCGAGTCGGCGGAGTTGGACCGGTGGTCGCCCATCACCCACAGCCGCCCCTCGGGGACGGTGACGTCGAACGGCGTCCGGGACGGGGTGTCGCCGGGGTACAGGTAGTCCTCGTTCAGGGGAACGCCGTTGACGGTGACGCGGCCCTGCTTGTCGCAGCACTTGACGTGGTCGCCGCCCACGCCGACGACCCGCTTGATGAGGTCCTTCTCGTCGTCGGACGGCAGCAGTCCGATGAAGGCGAGCCCTTCCTTGACCTGCTTGACGACCACGGGGTCGTCCTTCTTGGTGGTCTGCTCGCCCTGGAGCCAGCCGCCCGGGTCGCGGAAGACGACGACGTCGCCGCGCTGCGGCTCGGAGCCGAACCAGGGGGTGAGCTTGTCCACCAGGACCCGGTCGCCGATCCGGATGGTCTGCTCCATGGAGCCCGAGGGGATGACGAAGGCCTGGACGAGGAAGGTCTTGAGCACCAGCGCTATGAGGACCGCGACGCCGACGAGGAGCGGGATCTCCTTGACGGCGCCGCGCCTGCGCCGCCGTTTGACCTTGCGCTGGAGTTTGCGGCGTTCGGCGCGGGAGCGGCCGCCGGAGGGCGCGGCGGTGCGCCTCGAGCCGGTGGGCAGCAGGTTCTCCGCGGGGCTGCTGGGCGCTCCCCGCGGCTTGCCCCGGCTACCCATCGGCGTCCCCGGCAGGCGCCGCCCCGGCCCCCGCGTGCGCCGCCTCGTCGTCGGCCTCCGCGTCCGGCACGCGCGCGTAGGCGTCGGGGCGGTCGAGGTGGGTGGCGTGGCCGAAGGGCCAGACGATCCAGTCGGCGCGACCGATCACGTCGTCCAGCGGGACCATGCCGCCCCCCGGGGAGCCCAGGTGGTCGCGGGAGTCGCTGGAGTCGGCCCGGTGGTCGCCGAGGACGAAGAGGGTGCCGTCGGGGACGACGACGTCGAAGGGGACGGTGGACGGGCGGTCGCCGGGGTAGAGGAACGCCGACTCGTCGACCGGCTGGCCGTTCACCCGGACCCTCCCCTCCTCGTCGCAGCACACCACGTGGTCCCCGCCCACACCGACAACGCGTTTGATGTAGTCGCCGTGCCCGAAGCTCCCGGCGCCGTCGAAGACGACGATGTCGCCCCGCCGCGGCCGACCGTCGAAACGGTACGCCAACTTATTTACGAGAACCCGGTCACCGATCCTCAATCCGCGCTCCATCGATCCACTCGGGATCTGGAAGGGCTGCAGCACGAAAGTGCTGACCAGCAGCAGGAGCAGCAGGAAGGCCAGCAGGGCCACGGTGATCCGGCCGCCCGGCACCCAGTCCGTGATCCGCCCCGCCAACGCGGAACGCGACCGTTCCTCCGGGCCTTCCGGGTCCGAGGGCTGCTCGGATTCGGAAGGGCGGGAGGAGCGGTCGCGCTCCGTGTGCTGTGTTTCGGTGTCCATCGGGGCCAGATGCTATCCGGCCCCGGCACGGACCTCGGAGGGCGCTCAGCTCTCGCGCTTCTCCTTGATCTTCGCGGCCTTGCCGCGCAGCTCACGCAGGTAGTACAGCTTGGCGCGGCGGACGTCACCGCGGGTGACGAGCTCGATCTTCTCCACGATCGGGGTGTGCACCGGGAAGGTGCGCTCGACGCCGACGGAGAAGGAGACCTTGCGGACCGTGAAGGTCTCGCGCACGCCGGCGCCCTGACGGCGGATGACGACGCCCTTGAACTGCTGCACACGGGAGCGGTTGCCCTCGATGACGCGCACGTGGACGTTGACGGTGTCGCCGGGGCGGAAGGCCGGGACGTCGCTGCGCAGCGACGCGGCGTCGACGGAGTCGAGCAGGTGAGACATTTCGTCTGCTTTCTTCGCTGATGCCACAGGTCATCAACGGAAACTAGGTGTTTCGGAATCAGGGTCGTGCGGGTCGGGACGGGCGTCGTCTCCCCCTGTGGCAGGGGCGCGCTCCGGACGGACGCACAACAGCCCCCTATTCTTCCATGCCCGGGGTCCTGCGCCAAAATCGGCCGTACGGTTCCCCGTCCGGGTCGGGCTGCCAGCCCAGGATGGAGAGCATCTCGCGGTCCTTCTTGTCGAAGGCGGCGGGATCGCACCGTTCGATCAGGTCGGGCCGGTTGGCCGTGGTGCGGCGCAGGGCCTCGTCGCGGCGCCAGCGGGCGATCTTCCCGTGGTGACCGCTGAGCAGCACCTCCGGGATGCCGCGCCCGCGCCACAGGGGCGGCTTGGTGTGGACGGGGCCCTCCAGCAGGCCGGCCATGGCGCCGGGGGCGAAGGAGTCGTCCCGGTGGGACTCGGCGTTGCCGAGCACGCCGGGCAGCAGCCGGGCCACGGCCTCGGTGACGACGAGTACGGCCGCCTCGCCGCCGGCCAGGACGTAGTCGCCGATGGACACCTCGTACACGGGCATCCGGGTCGCGTACTCGTCGACGACACGGCGGTCGATGCCCTCGTAGCGGGCCGGCGTGAAGATCAGCCACGGCCGCTCGGAGAGGTGGACGGCCAGCTCCTGGGTGAAGGGCCGGCCGCTGGGGGTCGGCACGATGAGGGCGGGCTCGCGGGAGCCGCTCTCGTAGCCGTCGGCCAGGACGGAGTCCAGCGCGTCACCCCACGGCTCGGTCTTCATGACCATGCCCGGGCCGCCGCCGTAGGGGGTGTCGTCGACCGTGTTGTGGCGGTCGTACGTCCAGTCGCGCAGGTCGTGCACGTGGACGCCGAGCTGTCCGCGCGCGCGGGCCTTGCCGACGAGGGAGACGTTCAGCGGTTCCAGGTACTCGGGGAAGATCGTGACGACGTCGAGCCGCATTACGCCTCGTCCCCGGCGTCGGCGTCGGCGTCCTCGGCGTCCCGCGCGGAGGCGATCTCGGCCCGGTCGTCGATCAGTCCGGGCGGCGGGTCGATGACCGCGCGCTGCTCGTCCAGGTCGATCCCGGTGACGATCTCGGAGACGAACGGCACGTAGACCTCGCTGCCGTCGGGGCGCTGCACCACGAAGAGGTCCTGCGTGGGCAGGTGGGAGATCTCGGTGATGCGGCCGACCTCGGTACCGTCCTCGGTCACCACGTCGAGGTCGATCAGCTGGTGGTCGTAGTACTCGTCCTCGTCCTCGGGCCGCTCGTCCGGGTCCACGTCGGCGATCAGGAGGGTGTTGCGCAGCGCCTCGGCGCCGGTGCGGTCGTGGACGCCGACGAAGCGGAGCAGGAGGCGGCCGCTGTGCACCCGGCCGGTCTCGATGGTGAGCGGCCCGGTGGCGGCGGGATCGGTGGCCAGTACGGCACCGGGTCCGAGCCTCAGCTCCGGCTCGTCGGTGCGGACCTCGACGGTCACCTCGCCCTTGATTCCGTGGGCGCGGCCGATGCGCGCGACTACCAACTGCACTGTGCTTGATCTCCTGTCGGTACTGCGACGAGCCGGTCGGGCTCATACGACTGCGGGCCGGGGACGGCCCAGTGGCCTTCCCCGGCCCGAGCCGGTGCTGCGATTGGCGTCAGCGGACGTGGTCCACGTCGACGAGGTCGACACGGACACCGCGCCCGCCGATGGCGCCCACGACGGTACGCAGGGCGCGTGCGGTGCGGCCGTTGCGGCCGATCACCTTTCCGAGGTCGTCGGGGTGGACCCGGACCTCGAGCACCCGCCCGCGGCGCAGGTTGCGCGAGGCGACCTGCACATCGTCGGGATTGTCCACGATGCCCTTCACGAGGTGCTCGAGAGCCTCCTCGAGCATGCTCAGGCCTCGGACGCGGAGGACTCGGCGGCGGCCTCGTCCTTCTTGTCGGCCTTCTTCTTCTGGGTGATCGCCTCACCCTTGCCCTCGTCCTCGCCACCGATCGCCTCGAAGGACGGGCGGGCCGCCTTCTCGGCCGGCTGCAGCAGCGGAGCCGGGGCGGGCTCGCCCTTGAACTTCTGCCAGTCGCCGGTCTTCTTCAGGATGGCGAGCACGGGCTCGGTCGGCTGGGCGCCGACACCGAGCCAGTACGCGACACGCTCGGCGTCGACCTCCATCACCGACGGGTTGTACGTCGGGTGGTACTTGCCGATCTCCTCGATGGCCCGGCCGTCACGGCGGGTACGGGAGTCGGCGACGACGATGCGGTAGTGAGGCGAACGGATCTTGCCCAGACGCTTCAGCTTGATCTTGACTGCCACGGGAGTGGGTTCTCCTGGTTTTGACGTGGTTGGGCACGGCGAGAGAGCCGCGTGGGGTTGCGGTACCCGAGTGCCCGATGGACGCGTCAGCCGGAGGAGAGAGGGGTCCTGTGCGACTGTCGAGTACAGCTAACCATTGTGCCACACGCGGGCAGGCCCGTCGGACCGAGGGCACCGGGCCCGCCCGCGGGGCGGACCGCTCGGCTCCCGACGGAACCCGGCCCCGGACCGGCTGCCACGAGCAGCCGGTCCGTCAGCTCACTCCCGCGCCGACCACCTCCGGGATCCGGAACGGCTTGCCGCAGCCGCCGCACATGATCGGGGCCTGGGCCAGCACCGACGGGACGACGCGGACGTTGCGCCCGCAGTCGCAGACCGCCTTGACGCGCACCCCTCCCCCGGAGGAGCCGTGGCGGGCGGCCGGACCGCGGAAACTGCGGGCCGTGTCGGTCGCGGTGGCGACGGTGTGGGCCTTCAGCGCGCGCTGCAGGCGTTCGATCGTCGGGCGGTAGCGGCGCTTCGCCTCGGGGGTGAGCGTGACCAGCGAGAAGCCGCTGCTGGGATGCGGCTCCTCGGGATGGTCCAGGCCCAGCTCCTCGGCGATCGCGAGGAACCGACGGTTGTGATAGCGCCCCGCGCGGGAGGTGTCGCGTACTCCGCGCGCGGCGGCGATGCCGTGGACTGCCTCGTGAAGCAGTCGCTCGAAGGAGAGTTCGTGCCCGCAGGCGGACGACGACTCTCCGATCAGGGACTCGGGCGCGGCAAGATCGGGCAGCTCGGTGTGGTGCCGCTGAATGTCGGCCCACGCCTGCGCCAGCTCTGCGGCGAGAACAGGTGGTGTCGTGCTCACGTAATGACAACGAGCCGGAGGGCCACTGTGTTCCTATTCCGGGGCATCCCAAATAATTTGCACGTACCAGTCAGTTGCCGCTGATGCGTCGTGACGAGGGCGGGTGCGCTGATCTGCGGAGAAGCCTCACAGCTCATACCAAGCTGGTGCGTAGTCCGACGTACGCGCCGGCGCGTAGCCGCCGTCCACACGCCGGAGCGCGGGACCCGCGCAAGGCGCAAGGCGCCTTTCGGTCGCTGTCGCGCCGGAGGGACGGCGTCCCGGTGGGCGCGTCCACGGGCGCGACGTTACCGGGTGCCCCGCCGGCGTGCGGCACCGCCCCGCCTCCCGACGTGTCCGGGCGCCGCTCGCCGGCCGCCGGCCCGGCCGACCTTGGCCGGAACCGTGCCGTCGGCGCGGTGGCCACCCACGGTCATCGCCCGGCGACACGATCCGGCCATCCGGGCCGGGCCGCGGGACGGGGCCGTCCCGGGTACCACGGGGCCAGGCGCATGTTGCCGGGAAGTGAAATCTCGCCACGGTGCCGGGGATCGGGCAAACCGGGCCCCGCTACCACTGGACGCCACGGCGAGCCCGGAGTTACCTGGCATACGGGGGGAGTGCGAGCGCACTGCACGGGGGCCATGGAATCGGGCACGGCGGCAACACTCGGCGATTGGGGCACTTTCCTATGACACCTACGCTCGTGCGGCAGCACTCATCTCACGCGGGGGCGACGCCTCACGTGGACCTGCGGGCACGCGCGCGTGACTGGTCCGAGATACAGGAGCGGATGCTCGTGCCGCTCTACGAGGCCGTCTACGAGCGGCTCGACGTGGGCGGCGGCACCCGGATGCTGGGCCTGGGCTGCGGTTCCGGTCTCGCGCTGCTGATGGCCGCCTCGCGCGGCGCCGCGGTGACCGGGGTCGACTCCCGCTCTCCGGAGCTCCTGGCCCTGGCCCGCCGTCGCCTGCTGGGCGCAACGCCCGGGGAACCCGGGACGGGCGACGCGGAGAGCACGCGCGCGCGTGCCGACGCGCCACGGTTCGTCGAGGGCTCGCCCGGGGACGCGGCGGACCCCACGGTGCCGGCCTTCACCCTGGTGACCGCCTTCGAACCCACCGGATGCCGCGCGGGCGACTCCGAGGAGCTCGGCGAGCTGCTCGCCCCGGCGACGCCGCTCGCCGCACGCGGGGCGGCCGTGGTGCTGGCCGGCTGGGGTCCGCCCGAGCGGTGCGCCACGACCTCGGTGCTGCGGGTGGCCGCCAAGCTCACCGACCCGATGCGCGGTCCGGGCGGGTGGCGCCCCGCCCTGCGCGACGACCTGGAGGAGGTCGCCCAGCGGGCCGGGCTGAGGCCGGACGGCTCGGGACGGGTGGCGTGCCCGTTCGGCTACGCCGATACGGGCAGCGCGGTGCGCGGGCTGCTGTCGACCGGGCTGTTCGACGCGGCGGTCGCGGCGACCGACCGGGAACAGGTCGACAAGGAGCTGACGGAGGCCCTGCACCCGCACCAGCGGCCGGACGGGACCGTGTGGATGCCGAACGTGTTCCGCTACCTGATCGCACGAGTTCCCTGACGACGACTGACGACCGTTTCCGACCGACGACCGCTTGCGACGGTTCTCGATCGAGTACATGCGACACCTGACGCGTTTCTTCCGGTGCAGGTGCGAAGAGTGTGCAGAACCCGGTACGCGGCTCCGGCGGTTTCCCCTGGTGGATCATGCACCTCTACCCTGATCCACCGTTCGGGGGAACAGACACATCTGCATACAGGAGCCCGTAGTGCCGCACCGCAAGACCGCTCTGCGCCTCGCCGCGCCCGTCGCCGCCCTCGCCCTGGCCCTCACCGCGTGCGGGGGCGGGGACGACGACACCGGCGCCGACGCGAAGGGCGGGGCGACCGCCGAGACCGCGCCGTCGCCCTCCCAGCCCGCCTCGGGCGGCGACATGGCGCAGGGCGAGAGCGCGACGGGGAAGGTCGCGGAGGACCCCGGGGAGGTCACGTACGACGTCCTGGCGCGGAAGGTCGAGGTGGGCACCGAGGCGGAGGCCGCGAAGGCGGTGGCGGACGCCGCGGACGCCAAGGGGAAGGTGCTGGCCACCGCGCACATCGAGTACACACACAAGGGCGGCCCCGCCCTCACCGAGGGCTCCGACGTGCACGACGGAACCACCGTCTTCGCCGACGGCCGGCGCGGCGGCGTCCTCATCGGCGCCGCCGAAGACGCGCCGGGCTGTGAGGACCCGTACGACGTCGAGAGCTGGAAGCAGGGCGAGAGCCACGTCTTCTGCGAGACCTACGTGATCCCGGCGGACGCCACCAGCGTCGAGGTGCACTGGTCGGAGGAGGACGGCGAGCCCTACGTCTGGAAGTTCCCGCAGAAGTAGCACCGGACGGCGCTCACGTCTCCGGGTCGTCCTTCGTCAGCCGGGCGACCCCGGCGATGCGGTACGCCTCCGCCTCGTCCAGCGTCTCGCTCGCCAGCAGCGACTCCGCGAGCGCGTCGAGCTGTCCCCGGTGGTCGCGCAGCTTGCGCACGGCCTCCTCGTAGCAGGAGTCCACGACCCGTCGCATCTCGCCGTCGATCGCGTCGAGCGTCTGGGGCGCGGCGGCGAGGCCGTACGCCTGCTGGGCGTCGCCGGGGAGTGCGGAGAGCCGTCCGACTCGCTCGCTCATGCCCCAGCGCGCGACCATGCCGCGCGCGATGTTGGTGACCTGTTCGAGGTCGCTCTCCGAACCGGTCGTGATCACCCCGTACACCACGTGCTCGGCCGCCATGCCGCCGAGCGCGCCGATGATCCGGCCGCGCAGGTACTCCTCCGTGTACGCGTACTTGTCCGCGTCCGGCGTCGACAGCGTCACTCCGAGCGCCCGGCCGCGCGGCACGATGGTGATCTTGCGAACCGGGTCGGCGCCCGGCTGCAACATGCCCAGCAGGGCGTGTCCGCTCTCGTGGTAGGCGGTGCGCCGGCGCTCCTCCTCGGGCATCACCAGCGGGCGCTCGGCCCCCAGCTGGACCTTCTCCAGCGCTTCGGAGAGGTTCGCCTGCGTCACCCGGTCCTGCTTCCGCTTGACCGCGAGCAGCGCCGCCTCGTTGGCGAGGTTGGCGAGTTCGGCACCGGTCATGCCCGGCGTCGTACGGGCGACCTGGGCGAGGTCGACGTCCGGGGCGAGCGGGATCTCACGGGTGTGGATCTCCAGGATCGCCTTCCGGCCGCTCCGGTCCGGCGGCGAGACGCTGACCACCCGGTCGAAGCGGCCGGGGCGGGTCAGAGCGGCGTCCAGGATGTCGGCGCGGTTGGTGGCGGCGATGACGATCACGCCCTCCGAGCCGGAGAAGCCGTCCATCTCGGTGAGGATCTGGTTCAGGGTCTGCTCGCGCTCGTCGTGGCCGCCCATGCCGGAGCCGCCCCCGCGAGCCCGGCCGATGGTGTCGATCTCGTCGATGAAGATGATCGACGGCGCCACCTTGCGGGCCTCCGCGAACAGCTCCCGCACCCGGGAAGCGCCCACGCCCACGATCATCTCGATGAACTCCGACGCCGACGCCGAGAAGAACGGCACGCCCGCCTCTCCGGCCACCGCGCGCGCCAGGAGCGTCTTCCCGGTGCCGGGCGGGCCGGTCAGCAGGACACCGCGGGGCATCTTGGCGCCCATCCGGCGATAGGCGTCCGGGTTCTTCAGGAAGTCGACGACGTCGCTCAGCTCGCCCTCCACCTCGTCGATCCCGGCGACGTCGGCGAAGGTGGTACGCGGCTTCCCGGCCTCCAGCTCGACCGGCTTGGGCGGCGCCTTGCGGCCGAGCATGCCCCCCGCTCCACCGCCCAGGGCGCCCCGCATGCGCCGCGCGATGAAGATCCACAGCACCACCAGGAGCAGCATCGGGGCCAGCGCGATCAGCAGGTTGGCCAGGAAGCTGCGGTGCTGCACGACGGGCTCGGCGGTGACCGTGACCTTGTTCTTCGTCAGGTCGGCCCAGAGCTGGTCGTCCGCGAAGGTCGGCCGCTCGGTGGTGAACTTGGTGTACGTCCCGTCGCCCTCGGGATTGTCCCGGGCCTTCTTCAGCTGGCCCTGGATCGCGTCGCCCTTGGCGTAGATCTTGCTGACGTTGCCCTCGTCGACCTGCTTGCTGAACTCGGTGTAGGAGATGGTCGGCTCGTCGCCCTCGTTGAAGAAGGAGAGCACGAGGTTGGCGATGAGGTAGACGATCAGCGCGGCCAGGATCAGGTTCCACCAGCCGCCGCGCATCCTCCGGCCGCCGGGCGGCGGTTTGGGCGGCTCGTCGGGCGTGCCCTCGGTCCGCCAGGGCGGCTCGGGCGCCTTGCGCGGCGGGGACGGATTGGTCATATCCGGACGCTACGACAGGAAAGCCGCGCGGGCATGCGGGTGTACGACACCGGGGCGCCCCCTCGGCTTCGACGAGGGGGCGCCCCGGTACAGCGCTGCGTACGGGCCGGACTGTCAGCCCATGAACTTCTTGAACTCGTCCGGCAGCTCGAAGTCCTGCCCGCCCTGCTGCGGCAGTCCGAGAGCGCCCCCGCTCTGCGCGGCGGCGGCGCGACGGGCGGCCTCCTCCTGCTCCTGCTGCTTGCGCTTCATCGGGTTGCCCGAGCGCTGCTTGCCCTTGGCCTTCTTCTGCTGCTTCTTCTGCCGGCCGGGGCCGCCACCCATGCCGGGCATCCCCGGCATCCCGGGCATGCCGCCGCCCTGGGCCATGCGGGACATCATCTTGCGGGCCTCGAAGAACCGCTCCACCAGCGACTTGACCGCGCTGACCTCGACGCCGGACCCCTTGGCGATGCGGGCGCGGCGCGAGCCGTTGATGATCGTCGGCTCCTGGCGCTCGGCCGGGGTCATCGACTTGATGATGGCGGCCGTGCGGTCGACGTCGCGCTCGTCGAGGTTGTTGATCTGGTCCTTCATCTGGCCCATGCCGGGCAGCATCCCCAGGAGCTTGGAGATCGAGCCCATTTTCCTGACCTGCTCCATCTGGGCCAGGAAGTCGTCCAGGGTGAAGTCCTGGCCCTTCTTGGACGCCAGCTTGGAGGCCATCTTCTCGGCCTCTTCCTGGCTGAACGTCTTCTCCGCCTGCTCGATCAGGGTGAGCAGGTCACCCATGTCGAGGATGCGGGAGGCCATCCGGTCCGGGTGGAAGGCGTCGAAGTCGTCGAGCTTCTCGCCGTTGGAGGCGAACATGATCGGCTTGCCGGTCACCGAGGCGATCGACAGGGCCGCACCACCGCGGGCGTCGCCGTCGAGCTTGGAGAGAACCACGCCGTCGAAGCCGACGCCGTCGCGGAAGGCCTCGGCGGTGTTGACCGCGTCCTGACCGATCATGGCGTCGACGACGAAGAGGATCTCGTCCGGGGAGACCGCGTCGCGGATGTCCGCGGCCTGCTGCATCAGCTCCTGGTCGATGCCCAGGCGGCCGGCGGTGTCGACGATGACCAGGTCGTGGACCTTGGCCTTGGCGAACTCGATGGAGTCCTTGGCGACCTTGACCGGGTCGCCGACGCCGTTGCCCGGCTCAGGGGCGTAGATCGCGACACCGGCGCGCTCGGCGACGACGCTCAGCTGGTTGACGGCGTTGGGACGCTGGAGGTCACAGGCCACGAGCAGCGGGGAGTGGCCCTGCTCCTTGAGCCAGTGGCCGAGCTTGCCCGCGAGGGTGGTCTTACCCGCACCCTGGAGACCGGCCAGCATGATCACGGTGGGCGGCTGCTTGGCGAAGCGCAGGCGACGGGTCTCGCCGCCGAGGATGCCCACCAGCTCCTCGTTGACGATCTTGAGGACCTGCTGGGCGGGATTCAGCGCCTTGGAGACCTCGGCGCCCAGGGAGCGCTCCTTGACCTTCTTGATGAAGGAGCGCACGACAGGCAGGGCCACGTCGGCTTCGAGGAGCGCGATGCGGATCTCGCGGGCCGTGGCGTCGATGTCCGCCTCGGTCAGCCTTCCTTTGCCCCGGAGGGATTTAAAGGTGGCTGACAGGCGGTCGGAGAGAGTATCGAACACGGCGGCGTAGGTCCTCGCGTCGGCGTTGGTGTGGGTCGCCCTCCAGGGTATCCGGCCCGGCAAGCAAATCGTCCCTGCCCGCCGCAGAGAGCGGACCGGGACTGAAGCCCCGCGGGTGCGGGGAGCACATCCGGTGAGCGCACGCCCCCGACCACGAGGTCACACCCGCAGCGACTCCTCCAGCTCCCGGGCCACCGACGCCGCCGTGTCCCCCGGCAACGGCACCCCTTCGTCCCGCGTCACATAGAACGCGTCCACCGCGTTCGCCCCCAGCGTGGACACGTGCGCGCTCCGCACCCGCACTCCCGCCGCCTCCAGCGCCCGCCCGAGCCGGAACAGCAGCCCCGGGGCGTCCTGCGCCCGGACCTCGATCACCGTGGCCAGCCGGGACGCGGCCGGGGCGACGGTGACGCGGGGCGGGGGCGGCTCGACGCCCCGGCGCCTGGGGTGGGCCGCGTCCCGTTCGGCGAGGCGTCCGGCGATGTCCAGGGTGCCGTCCAGGGCCCTGACCAGGTCGGCACGGAGCCGGGCGGCCTGGGGCAGGGAGCCGTACTGGGCGGCGACCCGCCAGTCGAGGAGCAGGACGGAGCCCTCGACGCCGTCCGGCAGCGGAAGGGACCGCAGCTCGGCGGTGCGGACGGTCAGCCGGTGCATGGCCAGCACCCCGGCGACCGCCGGGAGCACGCCGGCCTGGTCGGGTACGGCGATCAGCAGCTCGACACCGAGGGGCTCAGGACCGTCGGCCGCGACCGCGTCAGGCATCGCGGAGCCGGCGGAACCGGTGATCGGGGCTTCCGTCTGGGCCCGCAGCGCCAGTACCGGACCGCCCGTACGGAAGGCCTCGACCGCGAGCCGCTCCTGCTCCGCGGTGGGCGCGGCGGCCGCGGGTTCGGCCGGCGGCTCCCCGGCCAGCACCCCGGCGACCCGCTTCACCAGGTCGGCGACGAGGGAAGCGCGCCAGGACGACCAGGCGGCGGGCCCGGTGGCCAGCGCGTCCGCCTCGGTCAGGGCGTGCAGCAGCTCCAGCGTGTGCTCCGTGCCGACCGCGTCCGCGACCGCGCGCACGGTGGCCGGATCGTCCAGGTCTCGCCGGGTGGCGGTCTCCACGAGCAGGAGGTGATGGCGTACGAGGGTGGCCAGGACGGCTGCGTCCGCGTGGTCGAAGCCGATGCGGGTGGCGACGTCCCGGGCGATGGTCTCGCCGGCCACGGAGTGGTCGCCGGGCCAGCCCTTGCCGATGTCGTGCAGCAGTGCGGCGACCAGCAGCAGGTCGGGGCGGTGCACCCGGCGGGTGAACCCGGCGGCGCGGACCGCGGTCTCGATCAGGTGCCGGTCGACGGTCCACAGGTGCACGGCGTTGCGCTGCGGGCGGCAGCGGACCCGTTCCCAGTCGGGCAGCAGCCTGGTGACCAGCCCCTCGGCCTCCAGTGCCTCCCAGACCTGCACCGTGGGCCGGCCCGAGCCGAGCAGGGTCACCAGTTCCTCACGTGCCTCGGCGGGCCAGGGTGTGGGCAGGGGGCGCGCGGTGGCCGCCAGGCGCCGTACGGCGTGCAGGGAGAGCGGGAGCCCGGCCTGTGCGGCGGCGGCCGCGGCACGCAGCGGGAGCACGGGGTCGCGTTCGGGGCGCGCGGTGCGGGCGAGTACCACCTCACCGTCCTGCTCCACGACGCCCTCGGCGAGCGGGGAGCGCTCGGCGACCGGTTTTCCGCCGTTCATCATGGCGCGCAGCCGCGGCCGTACGGACCGGGAGCGGAGCACGCGGCCGACCTCGCGCCAGGTGACGTCACCCGCGTAGGAGATGAGGCGGGCCGCCTCGTACACCTGCCGCAGCAGTGCGTCGGCGTCCAGCAGGCCCAGCTCGGCCGCCACCTGGTCCTGTTCCTGCAGCGCCAGCCGGTCGGTCGCCCGGCCGGTGACCAGGTGGAGGGCGTCGCGTACGTCGAGCAGCCGGCGCCGGGCGTCGGCGAGTCCCTCGCGCGGGGCGTCGGCGAGCCAGGAGGCGGCGACGGCACGCAGGGCGGTGGCGTCGCGCAGGCCGCCCCGGGCCTCCTTGAGGTCGGGTTCCAGCAGGAACTGCAGCTCGCCCTGGCGTTCGGCACGCTCGGCGCACAGGTCACGGAGTTCGGGGAGGCGTTTGGGTGCCTGGTTGCGCCAGTCGGCGAGGACGGCGGTGCGCAGGGAGGCGGTCAGGCCGAGGTCTCCGGCGAGGTGGCGGGCGTCCAGGAGACCGAGTTGGACCTTCAGGTCCTCGCCCGCGGTCTTCCGGGCCTGCTGCGGGGTGCGTACGGAGTGGTCGAGGTCGATGCCGAGGTCCCAGACCGGGTACCAGAGGCGGTCGGCGAGGGCCGCGACCGCCTTGTCGTCACGGCCGTCGTGCAGCAGGAGCAGGTCCAGGTCGCTGCGCGGGGACAGCTCGCCGCGCCCGTAGCCGCCGACCGCGACGAGCGAGACCCCCACCTGTCCCCCGGCGCCCGCGTCGAAGAGGCCCGCCAGCCAGTCGTCCGTCAGGTCGGCGAGCGCCCTGCGCCGCGGCGGCCCGGACCGCGCCCCCTCGGTGAGGAGGCGCAGCCGGGCCGCCGCGTAGCCGCTGGGTCCCGAGCCTTCTGTTTCTCGCGTCACGTCCGTACTCGTCACCCGGCGACTCCTGTTCGTTGGTCGTGTCAGAGCGCGTCGGGTCCGCGCTCGCCGGTCCTGACCCGTACGGCCGTGTCGACCGGGACCGCCCAGACCTTGCCGTCGCCGATCTTGCCGGTGCGGGCCGCCTTGACCACGACGTCGATCAGCTGCTCGGCGTCGTCGTCCTCGACCAGGACCTCGATGCGGATCTTGGGCACCAGGTCGACGGTGTACTCGGCACCCCGGTAGACCTCGGTGTGTCCCCGCTGGCGGCCGTAGCCGCTGGCCTCGGTGACGGTCAGGCCGTGGACCCCGAAGGCCTGGAGGGCCTCCTTGATCTCGTCGAGCCGGTGCGGCTTGACGACGGCGGTGATGAGCTTCATGCGTCCACCTTCTTGCTCGGGGCCGACGCGGCCGTGGAGGCGGCCGGCGTGGCGGTCGTCCGGGCGGCACCACCGCCGGCGCCGCTGAAGTCGTATGCGGTCTCGGCGTGCTCGGCCTGGTCGATGCCGGCCACCTCGACGTCCTCCGATACCCGCATGCCGATCGTCTTGTCCAGCAGGAAGGCGAGGACCGCGGAGACGACCAGGGAGTAGGCGAGGACGCCGAACACGCCCGCGCACTGCTTCCAGAACTGGTCGAGGCCGCCGCCGTAGAAGAGGCCCTCGACGTCGGACTGGCCCTTGCCGCTGGCGAAGAAGCCGATGAGCAGCGAGCCGAGGATGCCGCCGACGAGGTGGACGCCGACCACGTCGAGGGAGTCGTCGTAGCCGAAGCGGTACTTCAGGCCGACGGCCATGGCGCACACCACTCCGGCGATGAGGCCGACGGCGATCGCGCCGAGCGGGGAGACCGCGCCGCCGGCCGGGGTGATGGCGACCAGGCCGGAGACGGCGCCTGAGGCCGCGCCCAGGGTGGTGAAGGCGCCGTGCCGGATCTTCTCGTAGGCGAGCCAGCCGAGGACGGCGGCTCCGGTGGCGACCTGGGTGTTGACGAACATCAGCGCGCCGACGCCGTCGTCGTTGCCGAGCCAGGAGCCGGCGTTGAAGCCGAACCAGCCGAACCACAGCAGGCCCGCGCCGAGCATGACCAGCGGGAGGCTGTGCGGGCGCATCGGGTCCTTCTTGAAGCCGACCCGCTTGCCGATGACGAGGATCACGCCGAGCGCGGCGGCACCGGCGTTGATGTGCACGGCCGTCCCGCCGGCGAAGTCGATCACGCCCAGTTCGAAGGCCCAGCCGCCCGCGCCCCACACCCAGTGGGCGACGGGGAAGTAGACGATCGTGGCCCACAGGGCGATGAACAGCGCCCAGGCCGTGAACTTCACCCGGTCCGCGAGGGCGCCGCTGATCAGGGCGGGGGTGAGGACGGCGAACATCAGCTGGAAGACGAGGAACACGAAGACGGGGATGGTGTAGCCGTCCCACAGCTCGGTCAGGCCGATGTTGCTGAGCCCGACCCAGTCGGAGTTCCAGCCCACGACGCTGCCGGAGTCGGTGCCGAACGCCATGGAGAAGCCGTACAGCACCCACAGGACGGTGACGATGCCGAGGCTGATGAAGCTCATCATCAGCATGTTCAGGGTGCTCTTGACGCGGACCATGCCTCCGTAGAAGAAGGCCAGGGCCGGCGTCATGAGCATCACCAGGGCGGAGCAGATGAGCATGAAGCCTGTGTTGGCGGCAGAGAGCTCCGTCTCTGCCGCGAGCGTGATGGCTGGAGCCATCGGCGTCTCCTCGTCGTTGGTACGGCCCCGTGCGGGCGAAGCCTGGCGGGCGGGCGGTGAGGGGTGGGCCGGTTATGCGCCATGAGATTGGCGCAGCGCGGTTTCGGTGGAAGCCCCTCGTTGTTTCGCCGCCGTGACGAAGGCGCGGTGCGTGTTACGCGTGGGTGAACGGCCGGGTGCGGGCCGGTGCGGTCGCCGTCGTGGCGGGGCGGTCGGCACCGGGACACAAGCCGGCCGCGGCGGGCCTCCGAATGACCTGGCATGGGGGAGCCGAGTCGGGCAGTTCGGGAGGGCCGGCCGCGGCCGGGGCTGGTGGGGGTTCAGACCGCTTCGGCGGTCTCCGGCAACTCGACGGCGAGCCGCTGGGTGAGGTCGACGACCTCACCGAGGTCCCCGAAATCGCGTACGGCCGTGTCGACGGTCTTGCGGATGCGGGTGTTGACGCGTTCGGAGCGGACCTTCTTGGCGATGCGCATGGCCTCGACGGCCAGGACGGTGCTCTCCTCCGGCTCGCGGCGCAGCAGGTGGACGGTGGCCATGCCGATCAGGTTCAGCGCGTAGGAGCGCTGGTGTTCCTCGTCCTTGGCGAAGAGCTCCACGGCCCGGCGCATCAGGGGGTCGGCGAGGGAGGCGTAGGCGGGGCTGCGGCCGGCCACGTAGGCGAGGTCGCGGAAGGAGTGGCTGTTCTCCCCGTACAGCTCGGCCTCGGAGAAGAAGCGGATCCAGTCGGGGTCCGGCTCGTCCCACTCGTCGGCCTCGGCGAAGATGTCCTCGGCCATGCGCACCGCGCGCTTGCAGCGGCCGGGCTGCCCCATGTTGGCGTAGGCACGGGCCTCCATGGCGTACAGCATCGACTGGGTGCGGGGGCTGGCGCAGTCCCGGCTGCCGTACTGCGCGAGGTGGATCAGCTCCAAGGCGTCGTCGGGCCGGCCGAGGTGGATCATCTGGCGGCTCATGCTGGAGAGGATGTACGAGCCGAGCGGACGGTCCCCCGCCTCCTTGGCGGCGTGCAGGGCGAGCACGAAGTACTTCTGGGCGGTGGGCTGGAGCCCCACGTCGTACGACATCCAGCCGGCCAGCTCGGCCAGCTCGGCGGCGACCTTGAAGAGCTTGGCGCGGGTGGCCTCCGTCTGGGGTTCCTGGAGCAGGTCGGTGACCTCGTGCAGCTGGCCGACCACGGCCTTGCGGCGCAGGCCGCCGCCGCACTGGGCGTCCCAGCGGCGGAACATCACGGCGGTGGACTCCAGCAGGTCCAGCTCCGGCCGGGACAGGCGCCCACGCGCGCGGTTGGCGGGTGCCGCGGCCTCGCGTCCGGCCGTCTGCGGGGTGGCGGAGGGCGTGGGGACGAGCCAGCGCTGCATGGGTTCGATGAGGGACGGGCCCGCGGAGAGGGCCAGCGAGCTCCCGAGGAAGCCGCGCCGCGCCAGCATGAGGTCGCTGCGCGAGAACTCGCTGAGCAGGGCCACGGTCTGCGGGCCCGTCCAGGGGAGGTCGACGCCGGTCGCGGAGGGCGTGGGGCGGGTGGAACGCAGGCCCAGGTCCTCGACGGAGACGACGACGCCGAAACGCTCGGAGAACAGCTCGGACAGGATCCGCGGGATCGGCTCGCGAGGGTTCTCCCCGTCGAGCCAGCGGCGCACGCGTGAGGTGTCGGTGGAGATGTGGTTGGCGCCCAACTGGCGGGCGCGGCGGTTGACCTGGCGGGCCAGCTCGCCCTTGGACCAGCCGCTGCGGGCGAACCAGGAGGTGAGCAGCTCGTTCGGGCGCTTGTCAGCGTGCGACGCGCTCACCGCGCCGGTACCGCTTCCGCCGTTGCCACTCACTGGAACGCCCCCATCCCTGAGACCACCTGTCGCCGAGTGCGCCAAGCCCTATCAGAATGCCGGTGGTTGCGGCCCTCCGTCCGGTGGTTGGCACCCTTCGAACGGAAAGCCGGGTTGCCTCCGGCATACCCACAAGTGCATGTGCCCCAAGGCTCCATGCACACAAAGTAGTCCTACGATCACTCGTCCAGCCATGGCGATTGCGGAATCGCCACCATTCGCCACCCCTTCGAATGAACTCGCGGTGGCCGGGACGCGATTCACTTGACATAGACCAACCGGGAGCCGGTGCAACGGTGCACGCCGGGGCGTGCGCGGTCGGACGCACCACCCGCAGTGCTTCCGGACGCTGTCTGAACCGCGCCGGACTGGGGAGTTGGAAGCAGAGAGTCACGTTTCACGTTCGCTGCGTAACCGCCGCTGCGTCGGACCCGTTGGAGGGGGCATGGGCTTCACGATCGGCATCGGCAGCAGTCGGGGCATGCGCGAGATCCGGTCCGGCGCGCGCCGCCGCGGCCGCGCCTCGGAGCGCACCGTCGTGGCCGAGTTCACGGGGCTGTGGGGCTGGGACGTGGTGCCGGGCGCCCGGGCCGCCGGGGGCGCCTGCTCGTGCGGCCGGCCCGACTGTCCGGCCCCGGGCGCGCACCCCTTGGACTTCGCACCCCGGGTGCCCGCCGGGGCGACCCTGGACGAGGCGAGCGAGGCCTGGGCGCGGTTCCCCGGCGCCGCGGTGATGCTGGCGGTCGGGCGGACCTTCGACGTGATCGAGGTGGCCGAGTCCGCGGGGCTGCGGGCGCTGGCCCGGCTGGAGCGCATGGGCCTCCCGCTGGGCCCGGTCGCGGCCACTCCGCAGGGCCGCGTCCACTTCTTCGTCGCCCCGGGCGCAGCCGCCGAGCTGCCCCGGCTGCTGTACCGCATGGGCTGGGACGACCCGTCGGCGCTCGACCTCGGCGGCCTCGGCCCCGGTACGTACATCACGGCCCCGCCCTCCGACCGCGGCGGCCGGGGCCCGGTGCGCTGGCTGCGGCCCCCCGCGCTCGACTCGGCCACGAAGCCACCGGCGGCACGGCTGCTCCTCGGCACCTTGGCGTACGTGGCCCACCGGTCCCGGGCGTAGGCCTCCGCCCCTCTGCGGACCCACACTCCGGCCGGAAGCGCCGCCCCTGCCCGCACACACGCCTCGCGCGTCCCGGTGCCCGCCGCTCGACGGACCCTGCCGACGGCCGCCTTGCCACGGCCCCGCACGCGCCCAGGCCGCCGTCACTCCCCGCGCGACTGCCCCGCCACTCCGCCCCAGGTAGGGCCACGCGCCCGTCAGTACCGGCGCCCCGTGCGTCGACGCGCAGGCCGGACCGTCACCGGCATCGTCGCCACCGGCGTCGTCACTCCCGCGACCGGCCACCCGTGACCGGCCGCGCCACACGGCGAAGCGCCCGTCCCCCGGTTCGGGGGGCGGGCGCTTCTCGCCTGGATGCCGGCGCGGGCGCCGGCGGACGGCGTCACTCGCCGATGAGGGCATCCACGAAGGCCGCCGGCTCGAACGGCGCCAGGTCGTCCGCGCCCTCGCCGAGTCCGATCAGCTTGACCGGCACGCCCAGCTCGCGCTGGACGGCGACCACGATGCCGCCCTTGGCCGTGCCGTCCAGCTTGGTGAGCACGATGCCGGTGATGTTCACGACCTCGGCGAAGACCCGGGCCTGGATCAGACCGTTCTGGCCGGTGGTGGCGTCGAGCACGAGGAGCACCTCGTCCAGCGGCGCGTGCTTCTCCACGACCCGCTTGACCTTGCCCAGCTCGTCCATGAGGCCGGTCTTGGTGTGCAGGCGGCCGGCGGTGTCGATGAGCACGACGTCCGAGCCCATCTCCTTGCCCTCCTTGACCGCGTCGAAGGCGACGGAGGCGGGGTCGCCGCCCTCGGGCCCGCGCACGGTGTGGGCCCCGACGCGCTCGCCCCAGGTCTGGAGCTGGTCCGCGGCGGCGGCACGGAAGGTGTCGGCGGCGCCGAGGACAACGCTGCGGCCGTCGGCGACCAGGACGCGGGCGAGCTTGCCGGTGGTGGTGGTCTTGCCGGTGCCGTTCACACCGACGACCATCACGATGCCGGGCTTGCTCGCGGCGGGCTCGGTCTTGACCTCTCGGTCCATGTCGGGGCCGACGAGGGTGATCAGCTCCTCGCGCAGCAGGGTGCGCAGTTCCTCGGGCGTGCGGGTACCGAGGACCCTCACCCGCTCACGGAGCCGCTCCACCAGCTCCTGGGTGGGCTGCACGCCGACGTCGGCGGTGAGCAGCGTGTCCTCGATCTCCTCCCAGGTGTCCTCGTCGAGGTGCTCCCGGGACAGCAGGGTCAGCAGGCCCTTGCCGAGGGCGTTCTGCGAGCGGGAGAGGCGGGCACGGAGCCGGACCAGTCGGCCGGCGGTGGGCTCGGGAACCTCGATCTCGGGGATCTCGAGCTCTTCGACGACGGGCGGCTCCTCGACGGTGGCGGTGCCGCCGTCCGGGAGGTCGACCTCCTCTATCGTCCGGCGCGTTTCGTCGCGCGGCGTCTCGGCCTCGTCGCCGACGTGCGGCTCGGCCGGAGGGGCGGTGATGTCGGGCGTGGCGGGGGGCGGCTCAGGCAGCTGCTTCTTGCGGCGGCTGCCGACGACCAGCCCGCCGAGCGCGCCGATCACGACCACGGCGATGACTACAGCAAGGATGACGATTTCCATAACGGGACCAGTATGCGCGACCCCCGGCGCGGCCCCCCGCTACCGGCCCCTTGTGGTTTCCACCGAAGGACAAAGGCCCCTGGAGGGAACGAGTCGGAGCAAAGTACGATGGAGAAGGCCGCGTCAACGCGCGTAGAGTCCCGACCGCTCCCCTCTCCCCACGATCGAGGCACGGACCCCCCACATGAGCAAGACCGCCGAGAACGAAGGCGCCCTGGAGACCCGCGGCATCGAGCAGGTGCCCGACCACGAGCGCACCGCCCGGACCCGCGAGCTGTTCCCGACCTGGGTCGGCGCCAACATCAGCGTGCTGCTGCTCACGATGGGCGCGAGCCTCGTCGTGGCCTACCGGCTCGACTTCTGGCAGGCCCTGGTCGTCGCGGCCGCGGCGCCCGTCGTGTCCTACGGCCTGGTCGGCCTGATCGGCATCGCGGGCAAGCGGGGCGGCGCTCCCGGGATGGCGCTGTCCCGTGCCGTGTTCGGGCAGCGGGGCAATCTGCTGCCGGGTTCGCTGATCTGGGTCGCCCGCTGGGGCTGGGAGACGATCAACGCGGTGACCGGCGCCTACGCCGTGCTCACGGTCCTGGACATCGTGTTCGGCATACGCGCCAACAGCGTGCTGGACATGGTGACGCTGCTCCTCTTCGTCGTGGCGACGTTCGCGATCTCAGGGCTCGGCATCAACGCCGTGCAGAAGTGCAACAAGTACGCGGCGTACCTCTTCGGCGCCTTCTCGGTGCTGGTGCTGGGCTACCTGGTCGTGGACACCGACTGGTCCGCGGTGTTCGACCGGTCCGCCGGTTCGGTGGCCGCGATGATCACGGGCGTGGGTCTGATCGCGGCCGGCGGCGTCAGCTGGATCCCGTCCGCGCCGGACTTCACGCGGTACCTGCCGCGCACGGCCTCCTCGAAGGGGATCGTGGGGGTCACGGTCGGCGGTGCGGGGATCGTCGTGCTGCCGATGGTGCTGATGGGCGCGGTCATGGCGGTCTCCACACCGGACCTGGCCTCGGCCGCCGACCCGGTCTCCTTCCTGGGCGAGATCCTGCCGACCTGGATCGCCGTGCCCTACCTGCTGATCGCGCTGATCGGCATGCTGCTGATCAACTCGATGTCGATGTACTCGGCGGGCTTCACCGCGCAGACCCTGGGCTTCAAGGTCCCGCGGCACTGGGCGGTCTCGGTGAACGCCGTGATCTCGCTGGTCTTCGGCGGTGTGCTGATGCTGGTGGCGACCAGCTTCATGGGCTCGTTCATCGCCTTCCTGTCGCTGCTCGCCGTGGCCTTCTCCGCATGGGTCGGCGTGTTCGGCGCGGACATGCTGCGCCGCCGGGAGTACGACGCCGAGGCCCTGGCCGACACCGGCCGCACCAGCGCCTACTGGTACCGCGGCGGCTTCTCCCCCGCGGCCGTGGCCGCCTGGGCGGTGGGCCTGGTCGCCGGTCTGATGTTCACCACGTCCGACTGGTTCACCGGCCCGCTCGCGGCGAACAACGTGATCGGCGAGTACGGACTCGGCTGGGTGGCCACCGTGGTGATCTCCGGCCTGCTGTACGTCGTCCTGCCGAAGCCCGCGGTGGTCGCCCCGGCGGCACCGGCGGCACCGGCGGAGCGGACCGCGGAGCCCGGGACCGTGCGCGTCTGACAACGGTTCCGCGGCGGCTCCGCCGTGCGGATGCTCGACGACACACCGCAGCCCCGCCCGGAGTACGACCGGACGGGGCTGCGGACGGTACGGGGAGAGGGGCAGCGGGGACTTGGCCCTCCTCCCCGAGTTCGGGGCGGTGGGCGGTCAGCCCATCTCCTCCAGGGCCTTGCCCTTCGTCTCCTTCACGAACTTCAGCACGAAGGGGATGGAGAGGGCCGCGAAGACCGTGTAGATCACGTAGGTGCCGGAGAGGTTCCAGTCGGCCAGCGACGGGAAGCTCGCGGTGATGGCCCAGTTGGCGATCCACTGCGCGGAGGCGGCCACGCCCAGGGCGGCGGCGCGGATCCGGTTGGGGAACATCTCGCCGAGGAAGACCCAGACGACGACACCCCACGAGAGGGCGAAGAAGAGGACGAAGACGTGGGCGGCGATCAGGGCGACCCAGCCCTGGGTGGCCGGGAGCTTGCCGTCGACCAGGTCGAAGGAGAAGGCCCAGGCCTCCAGGGCCAGACCGATCACCATGCCGACGGAGCCGATCAGGGCGAGCGGCTTGCGGCCGACGCGGTCCACGAAGATCATCGCGATCACGGTGCCGATGATGTTGATGATCGACGTCGTGAACGAGTAGAAGAAGGAGTCGGTGGGGTCGACGCCGACCGACTGCCACAGCGTCGAGGAGTAGTAGAACGCGACGTTGATGCCGACGAACTGCTGGAAGACCGACAGGCCGATACCGATCCAGACGATCGGCTTGAAGAAGAAGCTGCCGCCGAGGAGGTCCTTGAAGGAGGACTTCTCCTCACGGTGCATGGCGTGCTCGATCTCGGTGACGCGGGCGTCGAAGTCCACGTTCTTGCCCTCGACCTCTTCGAGGATCTTCTTGGCGCGCTCGCGCTTGCCGACGGAGATCAGGAAGCGGGGCGACTCGGGGATGGCGAAGGACAGCAGGCCGTACAGGATGGCCGGGACCACCATGACGCCGAGCATGACCTGCCAGGCCTCCAGGCCCATCAGCTCACCGCGCTGGTCACCGCCGGCGGCGTTCAGCAGCCCCCAGTTGACCAGCTGCGACACGGCGATGCCGACGACGATCGCGGCCTGCTGGAAGGAGCCGAGCCGGCCGCGGTAGGCGGGCGGGGACACCTCGGCGATGTAGGCGGGACCGATCACCGAGGCCATGCCGATGGCGAAGCCGCCGATGACACGCCACATCGCCAGGTCCCACAGCGCGAACGGCAGCGCGGAGCCGACGGCGCTGACGGTGAAGAGGACCGCCGCGATCTGCATGCAGCGGATGCGGCCGATCCGGTCGGCGATGCGGCCGGCGGTCGCGGCACCGATGGCGCAGCCGATCAGCGCGACGGCGATGACCTGGGCCAGCACCGCGGAGCCGACGTCGTAGCGGTCCCGGATGGCCTCGACGGCACCGTTGATCACGGAACTGTCGTAGCCGAACAGGAAACCGCCCATCGCGGCCGCCGCCGCGATGAAGATGACGTGCCCGAGATGATCGGGATGAGCCGTCCTGGCTCCTGAATTGGGTGCCTGCGATGTGCTGGCCACGTGTACTCCTCGGGCTACCGGCAACGCTGCCGGGGCGGTTCTCTCTTCGAGGTACCGACGAAGGGACCTGAAGGTAAAAGCAACGTTGCAGAGACTATGCCTTCAAGTTTCGAAGTCAATAGGACGACAGCTGTGAGTTTGGGAATGCTTTGAGCGTGTTGGAGCAGGACACACGTTCAAGAGTTGAAGCAGAGGGGGTGGGAGCTAACGCAGCCGCTGGCTGATGACCTTCGACACACCGTCGCCCTGCATGGACACGCCGTAGAGCGCGTCGGCGACCTCCATCGTGCGCTTCTGGTGCGTGATGACGATCAGCTGCGAGGCCTCCTGCAGCTCCTGCATGATCCGGATCAGCCGCTGCAGGTTGGTGTCGTCGAGCGCCGCCTCGACCTCGTCCATCACGTAGAACGGACTCGGCCGCGCCTTGAAGATCGACACCAGCATCGCCACCGCGGTCAGGGAGCGCTCCCCGCCGGAGAGCAACGAGAGCCGCTTGACCTTCTTGCCCGGCGGCCGGGCCTCGACATCCACGCCCGTGGTGAGCATGTTGTCGGGATCGGTCAGGATCAGCCGCCCCTCCCCTCCCGGGAAGAGCCGCCCGAAGACGCCCTCGAACTCCCGGGCGGTGTCCCGGAAGGCCTCGGTGAAGACCTGTTCGACGCGCTCGTCGACCTCCTTGACGACCTGGAGCAGGTCGGCGCGGGTCTTCTTCAGGTCCTCCAGCTGCTCACTGAGGAACTGGTGCCGCTCCTCCAGCGCCGCGAATTCCTCCAGGGCCAGCGGGTTGACCTTGCCGAGCTGCTGGTAGGCGCGCTCGGCGGCCTTCAGCCGCTTCTCCTGCTCGGAGCGGACGAACGGGCGGGGGCGGTTGCGCGGGTGCTCGGGGTCCTCCGGGAGCACCTCGCCCTCGGCGGGGGGCGAGGGCGGCACCTCTTGATGGGGGCCGTACTCGGCCGCGAGCCCCGCCGGTTCCACACCGAGTTCCTCCAGCGCCTTGGTCTCCAGCTGCTCGATGCGCAGCCGCTTCTCGGCGCCGAGTACCTCGCCCCGGTGAACTGAATCCGTCAACTTGTCCAGCTCCGCCTTGAGGTCGCGCCCGGCGGTGCGCGCGGCGGTCAGCTCCTGCTCGCGCCGGGCCTTGGCCGCCTCGGCGAGGGTGCGCTCCTCGTCGGCGCGGGCCAGCGAGACCTCGACGTGGGCGAGCAGCTGCCGGGCGCCGGCGGCGACCGCCTCGGCGACGGCCGCCTCGTGCCGCAGCCTGGCCCGCCGCTGCTCGGCACGCGCGCGTGCCTCGCGTTCGGCGCGGGCGGCCCGGTCCAGGGAGTCGGCCCGTCCGGCCAGCCCCTTGACCCGCTCCTCGTGGGTACGGACCTGGAGACGGGCCTCCATCTCGGTCTGGCGGGCGTTGGCACCGTCGGCGGCCAGCCGGTCGCGCACCGAGGTGTCGGGCTCCTCCTCGACCGGCATCTCCTCCGCCACGGCCAGCCGCTCGGCCAGTTCCTCGACCTCCATGAGCGCCTTGTCCAGCGCCTCCTGCGCCCGGGCCGCCGCGGCGGCGGACCGTTCCGCCTCCCCGGCGGCGCCGCGTGCCTGTCCCGCGAGCCGGCCCAGCTGCTGGGCGACGGACGACTTCTCCCGGTCGGCGGCCCGGCGCCGCTCCCCCAGCTCCTCGACGAGCACGGCGCACTCCCGGCGCCGTGCGGCGGCCGCGTCCTGCGCCGCGGCCAGCTCCTCGCACCGCACGCCCAGCTCCGCCAGCTCGGCCGCGGCCTGGTCCACGGAGGCCTGCACCTCCAGGAGGCTGGGCGCCCCGGCGGACCCGCCCTGCGCGAAGTGGGCGCCCAGCAGGTCGCCCTCGGCGGTGACGGCGGTCAGCCCGGGGCGGGCGTAGACCAGGTCCTCGGCGTCCTCCAGGGTGGCCACGACGACGATCCCGCGCAGCAGCCGCCGTACGGCGGGCATGAGGTCCGCCGGTCCGTGGACCAGGTCGGCGGCGTACGGCGGTCCGTCGCCGCGCGGCTCGTGGGGTACGTCGTCGGGGGCGCCGGCGAGCAGCAGGGCGGCCCGGCCCGCGTCCTGCTTGCGCAGCAGGCGGATCGCGTCGGCGGCGGCCGCCGGGGAGGTCACCGCGAGGGCGTCGGCGGCGGCGCCGAAGGCGGCGGCCAGGGCGGTCTCGTGGCCCGGGGTCACGGTGAGGAGTCCGGCGGCGGGACCGAGCAGGCCGGTCAGCCGGTCCTTGGCGGCGAGCAGCGTGCCGGTGCCGTCCTTGCGGCGCAGGCCCAGGGCCAGGGCCTCGTGCCGGGCCTGCGTGGCGGCGCGCTCGCGTTCGGCGGCGGTGGCCGACTCGCGTGCGGCAGCGAGAGCGGCCTCCGCCTCGGCCAGCTGCCGCTTGGCGGCCTCGTGCCGCTCGGCGAGTTCCTGGTCGTCGGCGTCGAGTCCGTCGACCTCGGCCTGGAGGGTCTCGTACTCCTCATGCGCGGCGGCGGCCCGCTCCCTCGACTCGTCGCGGGCTTCGGCCAGGCGTTCGATCTCGGCCTGGGCGGAGGCGGCGCGGGACCGGGCGGCGCCGACCTGGCCGCTCAGCCGGGCCAGGCCCTCGCGGCGGTCGGCGATGGCGCGGGCGGCGTCCTTGAGACGGCGCTCCTCCACGGCCAGTTCGCGTTCGAGGTCGGCGCGGTGGGCGACCGTGTCCTCCAGGGCGTGTTCGGCCGCCTCCAGGGCCGCTTCCAGTTCCGCCTCCTGCTCGCGGACGCGGGCGGCCTCGCGCTCCAGTTCCTCCGGGTCGCGGCCCCGGCGCTCCTCGGGCGGCGCGGAGGTGGCGCTCTTGACGCGCGCGTCGGCCAGCGAAATCGTGCCGCGCACGCGTTCGGCGAGCTGGGACAGCTCGTACCAGGTCTGCTGGGCACGCTGGAGGCGCGGGGTGAGCCGGCGCACCTCGTCCTCCAGATCCGCCTCGCGGCGCAGCGCACGGCCCAGCTCCTGCTCGGCGGCCTCCCTGCGTTCCTTGAGCGCGGCCTCGTCGGCGATCTCGGCCTGGAGCGCCTCGCGCATCCGCACCAGGTCGTCGGCGAGGAGCCGGAGCCGGGCGTCGCGGAGGTCGGCCTGGATGACGGCGGCCCTGCGGGCGACCGCCGCCTGCCGGCCGAGGGGCTTGAGCTGGCGCCGCAGTTCGTCGGTGAGGTCCTGGACGCGGGCGAGGTTGGCCTGCATCGCGTCCAGTTTCCTGAGCGCCTTCTCCTTGCGCTTGCGGTGCTTGAGGACGCCGGCGGCCTCCTCGATGAAGGCCCGGCGTCCCATCGGGTCGGCGTGCAGGACGGAGTCGAGCTGCCCCTGGCCGACGATGACGTGCATCTCGCGGCCGATGCCGGAGTCGGAGAGGAGCTCCTGGATGTCGAGGAGGCGGCAGGTGTCGCCGTTGATCTGGTACTCGCTGCCGCCGTTGCGGAACATGATCCGCGTGATGGTGACCTCGGCGTACTCGATGGGCAGGGCGCCGTCGGAGTTGTCGATGGTCAGCGACACCTCGGCCCGGCCGAGCGGGGGGCGGCCGGTGGTGCCGGCGAAGATGACGTCCTCCATCTTGCCGCCGCGCAGCGACTTGGCGCCCTGTTCGCCCATGACCCAGCTGAGCGCGTCCACGACGTTGGACTTGCCCGAGCCGTTCGGGCCGACGACACAGGTGATGCCCGGCTCGAACCGGAGCGTGGTCGCCGAGGCGAACGACTTGAACCCTCGGAGGGTCAGGGCCTTCAGGTGCACGCCGTCGGACTTTACCTCTCGGGTGTGTCTCACTCCACGAACCGGTGAACCGACGCGGTTTCACCGGTGAACGTGCAGGGCACATCAGACGTTGAAGAGGGTGAAAGGTTGCGCGGGGACGGACATACGGCGGGCGGGACAGGGGGCGGAAAGAAAGAAGGGACGCCGAAGCGTCCCTTGCAGACTCAGACACCCGAGCGGTTGTACGGGCGGGCACAACCACTGCTGTGCCGTGGTGGAGCGATGCAGTGATCAGGTGAGCGCAGGCTCCGCCTGGTGTGCGTCAACGCTCTCCATGCTCTCCATGATCCTGTCGTGAGAAGCGGCAGCCGCCAACGCGTCGTTCTCCGCCTGGATTCGTCCGAGCTCGGATTCCAGGTCCTGGACGCGCTGCTGGAGCCGTCGCATCTCGGCGAGGAGTCGAGGGTCGGAGCCGCCGACGTAACCGAGAAGCGCCTTTGCCATGATGGATGGTCCTCCACAATGAGTGACGACCGAAGCGGTGTGGGTCGTGAGGGAATCGCACCCGCGGTGCTTGGCACTTTGGAGTTTTTACTGCCGTTCAACCATGCCAAACAGCTAAGGTGCGCGGGGCTTTCAGCGTCTCACCAAAAAGTTTGACGGTCAACACGATCACGCCCCGCTACTGGCGGGCGCCCGGGGGCATGCGGCCGGGAAACGGCGACGCTGCGACTCCTGCGGGCCCCTCGGGGCGTGGCGATCATTGTGCGTGCGGAGCCTGCCACGAGCGGCCGCCCTTGGCAACTACCTGCCCGTTTTCGCCCGGGCCGCCCCTGCGGGGAGGGTCGCCCCGGGCGCCCGCGGGCCCTCACGCGCAGCGCCGTCAGCGGATGGCGAAGCCGTCATAGCCCCCGCGGGGTGTGTCCCAGATCTCGGTGACTCCGTCCACGCGTCCGGGCGTGTCGTCACCGCGCAGCCACGCGAGCAGGCCCTCGCAGCGCTCGCGCGGGCCCTCCGCGACGACCTGGACGCGGCCGTCGCCCAAATTGAGAGCAAAACCACTCATCCCGCCGAGTTCCAGCGCCCTGGCCCGCGTGAACCAGCGGAATCCCACGCCCTGGACCTGTCCGCGCACCCACGCGACCAGTCGTACATCCTCGCTCATGACTGCAACCTAACCAGTCAATGTCTCGCGGGACACTTCAGCCCCTGGCGCCATGCGGTACCGTCCCGACCCAGTGAATCTCACTTGAAACTCACTCGATCGTGTGAGTTCCGTGTTGATCGTGAGCACAGTCGACCGCGAGGGCACGCCCAGCGCGAGGACGAGGACGAGGAAGGCCAGGACATGGGACGCCACCGACGCTCCGCCGCCGGCCGCGCCGCCACGGGCCGCGCCGCGGGGGGCCGTCAGACGGACGGCACGGCGGGACGGGGCCACGATCCGCTGGCGCCGGACGCGGGCGAGGCCCCCACGATGGGAATCGCCCCCTATCTGAACCCCGAGGCCTACGCCGAGGTCCGCGCCAAGAGCGACGCCTACCTGTTCGCGGACGGCCCGGACGGCGAGGGCCCGCAGGCCGGCCGCACCGTCGCCTTCCCCAGTGGCGGGTACACGCCCGACGGCGGCTCGGTCCCCGGCGCGGCGCGACGGCGCCGCCGGAAGAAGGGTGCAACTCCGGTCCGCACCGGTCTGCTCGGCGTGTCCGCCGCGGTCGCCCTCGGCACGGTGGCGGTGGCCACCGGCGCGGTGCCCGGCCTCGACAACTACCGGCTCGGCGGCGGCAGCGGCGGGGGCGACCGGGTCCACGCCCAGGACGTCCCGACGAACAGCCCGTCCCAGCAGGGCGGCACCTCGGGCAGCGCCGACACCGGCCGGGGCGACGACGCCGCCACGAGCCGCGGCACCGACCGCTCCTCCTCTCCCTCCCGGTCCGCCCAGTCCCCGTCGCAGGAGGAGTCCGCCGAGGGCTCCCCGTCCTCCTCGCCGTCCTCGGCCTCCCCCTCCACCTCGGCACCCGCGGCCTCCAAGCCCGCGGCCCCGGCCGGGACACCGTCGAAGACCAGGAAGCCGAGGACGACGCCGAGCGCGAAGCCCACGCCCTCGCGCCCGGCCGCCCAGAAACCCGCGAAGCCCAGCACGCCCCCCGCCGTCTCCGAGCAGGCCGTCGCGCAGGCGCAGGTGCTCAAGCTGGTCAACGACGAACGGGCCAAGGTGGGCTGCAGCCCGGTGGCCGCGAACAGCGCCCTGCGGGAACTGGCCGAGGACTTCAGCCAGGCCATGGCGACCCAGGGCTTCTTCGACCACACCGACCCCAGCGGCGCGACCCCCTGGGACCGGGCAGCGGCAGCGGGCATATCCGGTCTCGGAGGCGAGAACATAGCCCGCGGCCAGGCCGACGCCCAGGCCGTGATGGACGCCTGGATGAACAGCCCCGACCACCGGGCCAACATCCTGAACTGCGACTTCAAGACCCTGGGAGTCGGCGTCCACTTCGGCTCCGGCGGCCCTTGGTGGACCCAGGACTTCGGCTACTGACCACCCCGGACGGCGCTGCGACGGGGCCGGCTCCGGCGCTGTCCCCCGCTCAGCGCGACCTGCGGGGCAGCGCTGTGCTCGCGTACGCTGGAGGCATGTCGACCACGCAGGAGCGCACGGCGGAGCAGGATCTGCCGTACGACGTGTTCTCGCGGGCCTGTCCCTCGCGCGGCACCCTGGAGCACGTCACGGGGCGCTGGGGCGGGCTGACGCTCGGCGCGCTGTACGAGAGTTCCCTCCGGTTCAACGAGCTGCGGCGCCGGGTGGACGGCGTCAGCGAGAAGATGCTGGCCCAGACCCTGCACGCGCTGGAGCGCGACGGGCTGGTGCACCGGGAGGCCCAGCCGACCAACCCGCCTCGGGTGGACTACGAGCTGACGCCGCTCGGGCGCGAGGTGGCCGAGCGGCTGAGGGCGCTCATCCAGTGCCTGGAGGGCCGGATGGACGAGGTGCTGGCATCGCGCGAGCGCTACGACGCGCAGCGGATGCCTACGGCGTGATCCTCGGCGCCCGCTGGCACTTCGGACAGAAGTAGCTGGAGCGGTTCATCCACGGCCGGCGGCGCATCGGTGTGCCGCAGCGCCGGCAGGGCAGGCCCTCGCGGCCGTACGCGTCGAGCGAGCGGTCGAAGTAGCCGGACTCTCCGTTGACGTTGACGTACAGGCTGTCGAAGCTGGTGCCGCCGACGGCGAGGGCGGCGTTCATGACGTCCCGGACGTGGCTGAGGAGTTCGGTGGTGCGGGGGCGGGTGAGGGTCGCCGTGGGGCGTTCGTAGTGCAGACGCGCGCGCCACAGGGCCTCGTCGGCGTAGATGTTGCCGACGCCGCTGATCAGTGACTGGTCGAGCAGGGCCCGTTTGACCGTGGTGCGCTTGCGGCGCAGGGCGCGGTGGAACGCCTCGTCGTCGAAGAGCGGGTCCAGCGGGTCGCGGGCGATGTGCGCGATGACGTCGGGCAGTCCGTCGGGGGTGGTCTCGTGCAGCGAGAGGCCGCCGAAGGTGCGCTGGTCGACGAAGCGGAGTTCGGTGCCGAGGGCGTCGGCGAAGCGGACGCGGATGCGCAGGTGCTTCTCGGCGGGTGTCTCGTGCGGCTGGACCAGGAGCTGGCCGCTCATGCCGAGGTGGGCGAGGACCGCCTGGTCGGTGTCCTCCAGGGGCAGCCACAGGTATTTGCCGCGGCGGCTGGGTGTGCCGACCCGATGGCCCTCGATGCGGTGGGCGAAGTCGTCGGGTCCGGCGAGGTGCCGGCGTACCGCGCGCGGGTGCAGTACCTCGGCGTCGGCGACGGTCCGGTGGGCGACCCAGCGCTCCAGGCCGCGCCGTACGACCTCTACCTCGGGCAACTCGGGCATGGCTTCCCCTCGGATGGGCCGGTGGGCCGGGCTGGTGGACGGGCGACGAGCCGAACGCCCGCCCCGGAGGCGGGGCGGGCGTTCGGACCGTGCGGTGGACGGTTCAGGCGGAGGCGGACGCCTCGTCGGTGTCCAGGTCGACGGCGTTCGCCGTCGCCTTGGCTCGCTCGTCCGCCGCGGCCCGGATGGACCGCCACGCGGATTCCGCGGCCTGCTGCTCCGCCTCCTTCTTGCTGCGGCCGGTGCCGGTGCCGTACGAGACGCCTCCGACGCGGGCGGCAGCAGTGAAGGTCTTCTCGTGGTCGGGGCCGGTCTCCGTGACCAGGTACTCGGGGACGCCGAGCCCTTCGGTCGCGGTGAGCTCCTGGAGGCTGGTCTTCCAGTCCAGGCCGGCACCGAGGTTGGAGGACTTCTCGATCAGCGGGTCGAACAGGCGGTGCACCAGTTCGGAGGCCGCGTCGAGGCCCTGGTCGAGATAGACCGCGCCGATCACCGCTTCGAGGGTGTCGGCGAGGATGGACGCCTTGTCCCGGCCTCCCGTGCCTTCTTCACCGCGGCCGAGCCGGATGAAGGAGCCGAGTTCGAGCCCACGGCCCACCTCCGCCAGCGCACGCGAGTTGACCACCGCGGCCCGCAACTTGGCCAGCTGGCCTTCGGGCAGGTCGGGGTGGGTGCGGTACAGCGTGTCCGTGACAACGAGGCCGAGGACGGAGTCACCGAGGAACTCCAGCCGCTCGTTCGTCGGCAGACCGCCGTTCTCGTACGCGTAGGAACGGTGGGTCAGTGCACGCACCAGAAGGGCGGACTCGAGCTGATAGCCGAGCCGCCCTTCCAGAAGCGTGTGGGACGAGGCCTGGGTGTCCGCCTTCTTCTTGGCGGGTGGGTCCGCCTTGGCGTCTTCCGCCTTCTTGGGGACTGACACAGTGCCTCTCACCAGCCGCTCAGACCTCGAGGACCTGGCGCTTGTTGTAAGTGCCGCAAGACGGGCACGCGATGTGCTGCTGCTTGGGCTCGTGGCAGCGCTCGCACGCAACCAGGGTGGGGACCGCAGCCTTCCACTGCGACCGGCGGTGGCGCGTGTTGCTGCGCGACATCTTCCGCTTCGGAACAGCCACGGCTACTTCTCCTGCTTCTCGGCGGCGTCCGCGGAGTCTGCCCCGTCGCCGCTCATCTCGTCCTTCTCGCCGTCTCCGAGTGAACCGGCGAGTCCCTGCAATGCCGCCCAACGGATGTCGACGGCGTCGTGGTGGTGGTCCGGGTCGTCCGACAGGCGCACTCCGCACTCGGAGCACAGGCCCTGGCAGTCTTCCTGGCACACCGGCTGCATCGGCAGTGCGAGCACCACCGCGTCGCGCAGCACGGGTTCGAGGCCGATCAGTCCGTCCTCGACGAAGTACCTGTCCTCGTCGTCCTCGGCGTCGTCGCCCGGTTCCGCCACGGGGCGGCCACGGTCGTCGGCGTCAGGGTACGAGAACAGCTCCTGGAAGTCCGCTTCGAGCTGCTGCTCCAGCGGCTCCAGACACCTTACGCACTCCCCCTCGGCCCTGGCACGGGCGGTGCCTGTGACGAGCACCCCTTCCATGACCGACTCGAGCCGGAGATCGAGCTCCACCGGGGCGCCTTCCGGCACTCCGATGACTCCCTGGAGACCGAAGTCCTTGGGAGCGTCGACCGTGCGGGTCAGGCGCTGGAGCGCACCGGGCCGCCGTCCCAGCTCGTGCGTGTCGAACACGAGGGGGTCGCGGTGGTCGAGGCGCGCGTTCAGAACCATTCCTGCTTTCGGTCTTCGTGGGTTGGGGGTGCCGCCCTTCGGTGTTCCCGGGCAGCGGCGATCGCGGACGTACACGCGACCGAAGGGCCAGGATACTGGACCATTCGCTCTCGGCCCAATCCGGGCCGGGCACCCCCCTGCCGCTAGAGCCCGCGGCCCTGTTCGTACGCCCGCAGCTGCTCGGCGCTGATCATGCTGGTGTCGAAGAGGCTGGTCTCGTCGAGCGCCTGCGGCTGGGTCTGCGGGGCGTGCGGGGGCTGCTGCGGCTGCGGGGGCTGGACGTAGCCCTGCTGCGCCTCGTACGCCTGCTGCCCGCCGTCGTACTGGTAGGCGTACGGGTCGGCGCCCTGCTGCTGGTAGCCGTACGGGTCCTGCCCGCCGTCGTAGGTCTGCTGGTAGGCGGCGTACGGATCGGGCTGCTGGGATGCGTAGCCGTACGCCGGTTCCTGGGCCGGCATCTCCGGTACGGCCTGCGCCGGCACCTGGGCCGCCGCCGGCTCCGGCTCGCCGTACTGGGGCTGCCTGGGCTGCTCGGCGGCGGAGGGATCGGAGAGGCCCGCGAGGTAGTCGGCGTCGCTGGAGTGCTGGACGGTGGTCATGTCGTCCGCGAGGACGCCGAGGTCGTCGGTGGCGATCCGGCCGTGCAGCTTCTGGCGGCCTCGGCCGACCGCGTCCAGGGTCTTGGCCAGGACCGCCTCGAAGGCGCCGAGCTTGGTGTCGACGTAGGCGTCGGCGTCGCGGCGCAGGGTCTCCGGGTCGTGGCTGCGCTCGGGGGCGTCCTCGTCCTCGTAGCCGTTCTCGTCGAGGCCGGGTCCGGTGCCGAGGAGCTTCTCGCGGCCCCGGCCGACGGAGCCGAGGGTCTTGGTGAGGACGACCTCGAAGTTGGCGAGCTTGGAGTCCACGTAGTCGTCGGCCTCGGCGCGGATCTCCTCGGCCTCCTGGCGGGCCTCGGCGAGGATCCGGTCGGCCTCGGCCTGGGATCGGCGGGCGACCTCGGTGCCGGCGATCAGGGAGCCGCGCTCGGCGTGCGCGCTCTCGATGATCCGGTCGGCCTCCTGGCGGGCCTGCGCGACCATCTGCTCGCGGTCGCCGATCAGCTCCTGGGCCTGGGCGAGCGAACCGGGCAGCTGTGCGCGCAGCTCTTCCAGCATCGAGAGCAGTTCGGCGCGGTTGACCACGCACGAGGCCGACATGGGCATGGCGCGGGCGCCGGAGACCATCGCGGTGATCTCGTCGAGCTTGTTCTGCACGTCCACCGTGTGCTCGCCACTCTCTACAGCTGTGTTGGAGACGGACGGGACGACTGTACGACCCTGGGGTGTCCCGGGGACACCGGGTGACGGGTTGTCAGTCTCCGGGGGCCGTGGCGGTGGCCGTGCGACGGGGCGGTCAGCGGTTCCTCAGGCGCTCCGTGAGGGCGTCGAGGACCAGCGGCGGCACCAGGTGGGCGACGTCGCCGCCCCAGGTCGCGACCTCCTTGACCAGGGAGGACGACAGGAAGCTGTAGGTGGGGTTGGTGGGGATGAAGAGGGTCTCCACACCGGAGAGGCCGTTGTTCATCTGGGCCATCTGAAGCTCGTAGTCGAAGTCGCTGACCGCGCGCAGGCCCTTGACGATGGCGGGGATCTCGCGCTGCTTGCAGAAGTCGACGAGCAGACCGTGGAAGGACTCGACGCGGACGTTCCCGTACTCGGCGGTGACCTGGCGGATGAGGTCGATCCGCTCCTCGATCTCGAACAGGCCCTTCTTCGCCTGGTTGATCATCACGGCGACGTAGACCTCGTCATAGAGGCTGGAGGCCCGGGCGATGATGTCGAGGTGTCCGTTGGTGATCGGGTCGAACGACCCGGGACAGACGGCACGGCGCACTTGTGTTCCCTCGCTCTCCGGTCCGGTCATCGTGCGTCTTCGCACGTAGAGGCGGCGCGACCGTACCAAAACGTTCCCTCGCCGTAGCGACGGGCCCGGATCGCTTCGAAGCCGTGCGGCCAGCGGAATTCGCCGCCCCTGGTGCTGCGCTCCACGGTGACGAGCGCTTCCGCCCCGAGCCACCCCTCCGTACGGAGTGTGAGCAGGATCTCGCGAAGATCGTCGTCCGAGACGGCGTACGGCGGGTCCAGGAAGACGACGTCGTACGGCTCCTCCGGGGCCGGGGTGCGGATGATCTGTTCCGCTTTGCCCGCCCTGACCTCGGCGCCGGGCAGACCGAGGGACGTGACGTTCTCCCGGACCGTGCGGGCGGCACGGGCGTCGGCCTCGACGAGCAGGACGTGCCCCGCGCCCCGCGAGAGCGCCTCCAGGCCGACGGCGCCGGAACCCGCGTACAGGTCGAGGACCCGCTCGCCGTCCAGCGGGCCGCCGAGCAGGGACTGCCAGGTGGAGAACAGGCCCTCGCGCGCGCGGTCGGAGGTGGGACGGGTGCCGGTTCCCGGCGGGACGGCCAGTCGACGTCCGCCGGCCTTGCCGGCGATCACGCGGGTCATTTCTGGGTCCTTGTCGGTGTGCTCGGGTGGAGGGACGGTGTCCGCTGCCAGTCTCTCAGCCCTTCTCCAGGTACTGCTCCCGCTCCTCGTCCAGCAGTGCCTCCAGGGCCGTGCGCAGCCCCGGCAGACCGGTCAGCTCCGGGTCGGCGGCGACGACGGCCGCCGCCTCCTGCCTCGCCTCCGCGATGATCTCCTCGTCCTCGATGACGGCGAGCACGCGCAGGGAGGTGCGGGCGCCGGACTGGGCCTGGCCGAGCACGTCGCCCTCGCGGCGCTGTTCGAGGTCGATGCGGGAGAGCTCGAAGCCGTCGCGGGTGCTCGCGACCGCGTTCAGCCGCTGGCGGGCCGCGCTCGCCTCGGGCATCTCGCTGACCAGCAGGCACAGGCCGGGAGCGGAACCGCGCCCGACCCGGCCGCGCAGCTGGTGCAGCTGGGAGACGCCGAAGCGGTCGGCGTCCATGATCACCATCGCGGTGGCGTTGGGGACGTTCACGCCGACCTCGATGACAGTGGTGGCGACCAGGACGTCGGTCTCCCCGGCGGCGAAGCGGCGCATCACCGCGTCCTTGTCGTCGGGCTGCATCCTGCCGTGCAGGACCTCGACCCTGAGCCCTTGGAGTGGTCCCTTGGCCAGTCCCTCGGCGACGTCGAGGACGGCCAGCGGGGGGCGCTTGTCGGCATCGCCCCCGGGGGGCTGCCCGGACTGCTTGGCGCCCTTCTTCGGATCCTCGTCCTCGTCGCCGATGCGGGGGCAGACGACGTACGCCTGGTGGCCGTTGGAGACCTCCTCGCGGACCCGCTCCCAGGCGCGGGCGAGGAAGTGGGGTTTGTCGGCGGCCGGGACGACGTGGCTGGCGATCGGGGACCGGCCGGCCGGGAGCTGGTCAAGGACGGAGGTCTCCAGGTCGCCGAAGACGGTCATCGCGACGGTGCGCGGGATGGGCGTGGCGGTCATGACGAGCAGGTGCGGGGGCTGCTTGCCCTTGCCGCGCAGGGCGTCGCGCTGCTCGACGCCGAAGCGGTGCTGCTCGTCCACGACGACCAGGCCGAGGTCGTGGAACTGGACCTTGTCCTCGATCAGCGCGTGGGTGCCGATGACGATGCCCGCCTCGCCGGTGGCCAGGTCGAGCAGGGCGTGCCGGCGGGCGGCGGCGCCCATGGAGCCGGTCAGCAGCACGACCTTGGTGGCGTGCTCGGCGCCGCCCAGCATCCCGCCCTCGGCCAGCTCGCCCATCATCTCGACGACCGACCGGTGGTGCTGCTGGGCGAGCACCTCGGTGGGCGCCAGCATCACGGCCTGCCCGCCCGAGTCGACGACGGCGAGCATGGCGCGCAGGGCGACCAGGGTCTTGCCGCTGCCCACCTCGCCCTGGAGCAGCCGGTGCATCGGGTGGTCGGTGGCGAGGTCGTCGAAGATCTCCCGGGAGACCTTCTGCTGGCCGTCGGTGAGGGTGAAGGGGAGACGGTCGTCGAAGGCGGTGAGCAGCCCGTCGGCGCCGGGCTTCCTGGGGACGGCGGGGAGCTGGGTCTCGGCGTGGCGGCGGCGGGCGAGGGCCACTTGGAGGACGAAGGCCTCGTCCCACTTCAGGCGGGCGCGGGCGTCCTCGATGTCGGCCTTGGTGTGCGGGCGGTGGATCTTGAGGAGGGCCTCGGGCAGGGAGACCAGGCCCCGGCCCTCGCGCAGGGAGCCGGGGAGCGGGTCGACGGCCTCCTGGGCACTGGGCAGCACCGTCTGGATCGCCTTGGCGAGCTTCCAGGACTCCAGCTTGGCGGTGGCCGGGTAGAGGGGGATGAGGGCGCCCGCCCAGGACTCGACGGTCTCCTCGCCTTCGGTGTCACCGCGCAGCAACTCGTACGCCGGGTGGGCCAGTTGCAGTCGGCGGTTGAAGACGGAGACCTTGCCGGCGAACATCGCGCGGGTGCCCGGCAGCAGTTCCTTGTGGGGTTTGTGGACGCCGTTGCCGAAGAAGACCAGTTGGAGGCGGCCGCTGCCGTCCGTGATGGTGACTTCGAGGCGCTGTCCCTTGCCGCGCGGGGCCTTCGAGGAGGCGAAGGTGTGCAGCCGGGCGTCGGCGACCTGGGCGACCACGGTGACGTGCTCGTCCATGGGGAGGTCGGCGAGGTGGGTGAGCTGACCGCGCTCCTCGTATCTCCTGGGGTAGTGGTGGAGGAGGTCGCCGACGGTGTGCAGGCCGAGGTGCTCGGCCATCACCTTCGCGGTGGCGGGGCCGAGGACCTTCTTCAGGGGTTCTCGCAGTGCGGGCACGAGATCCATTGCACACCACGCCACTGACAACGGCCCAGGGGAGCGCCGTACCGGCCTCCTCCCGGCCCTCCTGGTCCGCCTGCCCCCCTTACTCCACGCCGACCAGCAGCAGGGCGCCCTGCCGGCCGCCCCGGTAGACCACCGTGTCGACGGCGAGGTAGGCCTCCCGGACGCGGGCCTCCAGGTGGTCGGCGACGGCCGGGGGCGCCTCGTCGCCGAGGACCAGGGTGACCAGCTCGCCGCCGGCCGACAGCATGCGGTCCAGGACGGTCGCGGCGACCTGTGCGACGTCCGCGCCGATCACGGCCACGTCGCCGTCGATGAGGCCGAGCACGTCACCGGCCTGGCAGATGCCGGCCGTGGTCCAGGACTGGCGCTCGGCGACGGTGACCTCGGCGTGCCGGGTGGCGCCGGCCGCCGAGGTCATCGCCACCACGTCCTCGTCGAAGCGCCGCTCGGGCTCGTGCACGGCGAGCGCGGCGATGCCCTGGACCGCGGAGCGGGTCGGGATGAGGGCGACGCGGATGCCCTCGGCGCGGGCCTGCTCGGCCGCGGCGGCGGCGGTGTGGCGCAGCTCGGCGTCGTTGGGCAGCAGCACCACCTCGCACGCGTGTGCCCGCCGGACGGCCTGGACCAGTTCACCGCTCGCGGGCGGTTCCCCGGGGCGCGCGAGGAGGGTGGTCGCGCCGGCCTCGGCGTACAGCGCCGCCAGCCCCTCCCCCGGGACGACGGCCACCACGGCGCGCTGGGTGCGCTCCCGGGGCGGGCGCTCGGCCTTGGTGGTGTGCGCGTCGTCGTGCCCGAAGTGGGTGATGCGGATCCGATGCGGCCGCCCGGCCTCGACGCCCGCCTCCACTGCGGCGCCCGCGTCGTCGACGTGCACGTGGACGTTCCACAGTCCGTCGCCCCCGACCACGACGAGCGAGTCCCCGAGGGCGTCGAGCCGTTGCCGCAGGCGGGCCACGGCCGCGTCCCCGGCCTCCAGAAGATAGATCACCTCGAACGCGGGACCGCTCCCGGCCAGGTCGGCGGCGTGCTCCTCCCGCGTGGTGTGCTCCTGGGCCGCCGCGCACCCGCCGACCACGCACCCGCCCGCGCGGTCCTCGCCGCCGTGCTCCGCGCGCGCGTGCGGCACCGCGGCCGGACCCGGCGCCCGGCCCGTGAACGTCTCCACCAGGGCCCCGAGGACCGTCACCAGTCCGTGCCCGCCCGCGTCGACCACTCCCGCGCGCTCCAGGACGGCCAGCTGCCCCGGGGTGGCGGCGAGCGCCGCGCGGGCACCCTCGTAGGCGGCGCGGGCCACCTCGGCGCAGTCGCCCTCGGTGCCGCCGGCCGCGTCGGCGGCGGCCGAGGCGACGGTCAGCACGGTGCCCTCGACCGGGTGGGCCACGGCCTGCCGGGCGGATCCGGCGGCGTGCCGCAGGGCCAGCCGCAGTCCGGCGCCTTCGGTGTGTGCGCAGTCACCCCGCGCGGCGAGCACCTGGGCCATGCCGCGCAGCAGCTGCGCGAGGATCGTGCCGGAGTTGCCCCGCGCGCCGATCAGCGCGCCGTGCGCCATGGCGCCCACGGCGTCGGCCAGCGAGGGCCCGTCGTCCGCGTCCCGGGGAGCCTCGCCCGCGTCCCGGCGTCCCTCGTCCACCTCGTGCGCCGCGAAGACGGCCTCCACGGCGGCGACGGCGGACTCGACGGTCAGGTAGAGGTTCGTGCCGGTGTCCCCGTCGGCGACGGGGTAGACGTTGATCGCGTCGATCTCCTCGCGCGCCTGCCCCAGCGCGCGCAGCGACAGACCGCACCAGGTACGCACCGCCAGAGCGTCGAAGAACCTCTGCGGTACCTGCGCCACCTGCGCCTCCCTGAGCTGCGGACGTGGCTGGCAGCGTAGACCTCGGGGACCCGGCCCACCGGAAGAGGGCCGGGACGGGCCCCTGAGCTGCCGTGGTAGTTTCGTTGTACGGGAGCAGCCGTTGTATGCTGCTCCGGTTGCCCGATCCCGATCGGGCTCTCCCCCTGGCACCGCCACTCAGATCCCGGACCGTTCGCGGCTTCGAGAGCTTGATCCCGGCATGCCGGGATCAACCGTAAGTGCATCTGAAGTCTTTGGAGTGACCCGTGGCTGCCAACTGCGACGTCTGCGGCAAGGGGCCGGGCTTCGGCAACAACATCTCGCACTCGCACCGCCGTACGTCCCGTCGCTGGAACCCGAACATCCAGCGTGTGCGTACCGTGGTGGGCGGGACGCCGAAGCGCGTGAACGCTTGCACCTCGTGCATCAAGGCCGGCAAGGTCTCGCGCTGACGCATCAGCTGAGCGCGCGGCCACTGCCTGGTCCGCTGTAGGGAGCCGGTCCACCTCGTGTGGGCCGGCTTTTTGCCGTGCCGGGATTCCCCGCCGTGCGGTCCCGTTCTCCGTGCTGTCCCCTCGTCCGTGCGGTCCTCCTTCTCCGTGCGGTCCTTCTCCGTCGTGCCAGAATCCCGGGAATGCGCTTCGGGATTCTCGGCCCCCTGGACATCCGCACCGACGACGGCACCCCCGTCGACCCCGGCGGCCCCCGGCCCCGCGCGCTGCTGACCCTCCTGCTCCTCGACGCCGGCCGCACGGTCCCCGCGGCCCGGCTGATCGACGGCCTGTACGGCGGTGAGCCGCCCGCCGGTGCCGCGAACGCCCTCCAGTCGCAGATCTCGCGCCTTCGCGTGCGGCTGGCTCCGCACACGTCCGTCGAGGGCGGCGGCGCCGGCTACCGCGTCGTCACACCGCCCGAATCCGTCGACAGCCATATATTCGAACGTCTGTGCACTGAGGGGCGGACCGCTCTCGCCGCCGGTGACCACGCGCGCGCGGCGGCCGTGTCGCGCGAGGCGCTCGCGCTGTGGCGCGGTCCCGCGCTGCCCGACCTGCCGGAGGCGCCCGCCGAGGCGGCCCGGCTCACGGAGCTGCGGCTGGCCGCCGTACAGGACCGCGTCGAGGCGGATCTGGCACTCGGTGGCGGCGCCGAGCTGGTGCCCGAGCTGCGGGGGCTGCTGTCGGCGCACCCCTTGAGCGAGCGGCTGTACGGGCAGCTGATGCGGGCCCTGCACGCGAGCGGGCGGCCGGCCGAGGCACTGACGGTGTACGAGGAGGCGCGGCGCACGCTGGCCGAACAGCTCGGCGCCGATCCCTCGCCCGAGCTGTCCGCCCTCCACGGCGAACTGCTGCGGGGCCACCCCGCCGCCGCCCCGCGCCGGCCCCGACTGCCCGCCCAGCTGACCCGCTGTGTCGGCCGGGACACCGAGCTGGACCGGATCACCGCCCTGTTCGCCGACGCGCGTCTGGTCACGCTCACCGGTCCCGGCGGCACCGGCAAGACCCGGCTCGCGATCGAGGCGGCCAGCCGGTGCGGCACTCCGGACTCCCCCGCGGACGTCTGCTTCGTCGAGCTGGCGCCCCTGACCGACGGCGGGCAGATCCCGTACGCCGTGCTCACCGCGCTCGGTGTGCGCGAGGGTTTCCGCGCCGCGGGCGTGGACGCCACCGAGCGGCTGCTGACCGCCCTGGAGGACCGCGAGGCGCTGCTCGTGCTCGACAACTGCGAGCACCTGGTCGACGCGGCCGCCGCGCTGGCGGCGCTGCTGCTGGGCGCCTGCCGGGGCGTACGGATCCTCGCCACCAGCCGGGAGAGCCTCGGGATCACCGGCGAGGCCCTGGTGCCCGTTCCGCCGCTGTCGCCGCGCCCGTCGGCCGAACTGTTCCTGGAACGCGCCCGTGCGGTGCGTCCCGGTTTCGACGGCCACGCGCGCGTGCCGGAGATCTGCGCGGCCCTGGACGGACTGCCCCTGGCCATCGAGCTGGCCGCGGCCCGGCTGCGCACCCTCGGTCCGGACGAGCTGGCCGACCGCCTGGACGACCGCTTCCGGCTGCTCAGCCGGGGTGACCGCTCCAAGGCGCCCCGTCACCGCACACTGCGCGCCGTCGTCGAGTGGAGCTGGGAGCTGCTGGACGAGGAGGAACGGGAGCTGGCCCGGCGGCTGACGGTCTTCACCGGGGGCGCCACGCTGGAGGCCGTGGAGGCGGTGTGCGGGGTGCCGCACCCGGAGGACCTGCTGGCCTCGCTCGTGGAGAAGTCGCTCCTGGAGCACCTCCCCGAGGGCCGCTACCGGATGCTGGAGACCCTGCGCGCGTTCGCGGCCGAGGACCTGACCGGCCGTGACGGGCTGCGCGACGCGCACGCGGCGTACTTCCTGGACCTGGCCGAGCGGGCGGAGCCGCACCTGCGCACCGGCGGCCAGTTGCCCTGGCTGGCCCGGCTCGCCGCCGAGCTGGGCAATCTGGGCGCGGCCCAGCGGCACCTGACGGACACCGCCCCGCACCAGGCGCTGCGGCTCATGGCCGCCCTGACCTGGTTCCACTGGCTGCGGGGTCTGCACGGCGAACAGGTTCCGCGGGCCCGCGCGCTGCTGGCGGCGGTCGGCGAGGAGCCGCCCGAGGGACTGGCCGAGGAGTACGCGCTGTGCGCGATGAACGCGGTCTCCGGGGAGGAGGACGGCGACCCGGCCGAGGCCGGGCGGGTCGCGCGGGTGTCGGCGTTGATGGCGTCCCTGGACCGGCCGCTGCGGCTGCCGTTCGCGGTCGTCCTGCACTCGCTCACCTGCGGGCCCGTGCTCGTGGCGGACGCCCTGCCGAGGATGCAGGTCGGGAAGGGGCCCTGGGGGCTCGCCCTGCTCGACATGGGCATCGGATACCAGGAGTTGTTCCGGGGCCGGGCCGCCGAGGCGGAGGCCGCCTTCGCCCGGTCCCTGGAGGGCTTCCGGGCCACCGGGGACCGCTGGGGCATGGCCAACTGCCTCGACCCGCTGGGCGGCTTCGCCAACCGGCGCGGCGCGTACGACCGGGCCCTCGAACTGCTCGACGAGGGCCTGGCACACGTCCGGGAGCTGGAGTCGCCCGAGGAGACCGCCGATCTGCTGCGCTCGCGCGCGCTCGTGCTGCTGCACCGGGGGGAGGCCGAGGAGGCCGCCAGGCACTTCACGCACTCCGCCGCGCTCGCCCGCACGGTGGGGGCCGGTGACAAGGTGGCGAGCGCCCGGCGGGGCCTGGGCGACGTGGCCCGGCTCTGCGGCGACACGGCACGCGCGCGCGTGGAGTACGAGAACGCGCTGCGGTTGTGCGCCGACAACTGGTTCAGCACGGGCGAGTCGGTCCGCATCCTGGTGGGCCTGGGCCGTACGGCCGCCTCGGAGGGCGACGCGGGGACCGCCGCCGACTGGCTGGAGCAGGCCCGGGTGCTCGCCCTCGACTCCCCCGGCGTGCTCGCCCTCGCGGAGGTCGCCGAGTCCCTGGCCCTCGTCGCCCCGGCCCCGGAGCGCGCCGCCGAACTGCTCGGCGCCGCCACGGCTCTGCGCGGCGCCCCGGCCCCGGGCGACCCGGACGCCGTCCGCGCCGAGCGGGAGGTCCGCGCCCGGCTCACCCCCGAGGAGTACGACCGCGCCTTCGAGCGGGGGCGGGGGTTGCGGGCGGCGGCGGTGGGCGAGCGGTAGGCACCGGCCGCCCGGGCCGCCGACGGCCGGCCCGCGCCAGGCGCACACCTCGTGCCGCCGCCCCCTGGACGGGCCCGCGCCCCCCGGTCAGCCCTGTCGGCCCCGTCAGCCCGCGGTCAGCGGACGGTGGGCGAACGGTCAGCGTGCACGTCGAGGCTCGTTGCCATGACGAACACACACCGCCTCGGCCACCTCACCGTCCTCGTCTCCGGCGCCGGCGTCGCCGGGCCCGCCCTCGCGCTCTGCCTCGCCCGCTACGGCGCCCGGGTCACCGTCGTCGAGAAGGCACCCGCGCTGCGCGGGGACGGCTTCGCCGTCGACTTCCGGGGCCAGGTGCACCGGAGGGTCCTCACCGCCATGGGCGTCTGGGACGAGATCCACGCCCGCCAGACCCACATGGGCCGCCAGAGCGTCGTCGACGCCGACGGCACGCCGCGCGTGGACCTGCCGGCGGAGATGATGAGCGGGGACGTCGAGATCTTCCGCGGCGAACTGGCGAAGATCCTGCACGAGCGCACCGAGGACACCGTCGAGTACGTCTTCGGCGACTCGGTCGACACGCTCACCGACACCGGGGAAGCGGTGGACGTCACCTTCGAGCACGGCGCGCCCCGCCGCTTCGACCTCGTCGTCGGCGCCGACGGCCTGCACTCGCGCACCCGCCGCCTGGTCTTCGGCGACGAGTCCCGGTACCTGCGCTTCCAGGACCACTACGTGGCCGGCTTCGGCATCCCCAACCACCTGGGGCTCGACCGCACCGGCCGCCTGTACAGCGAGCCCGGCCGCGCGGTCTGCGTCGGCAACTACGACGGCGACCCGGAGCGCGCGGGCGCCCTGCTGGTCTTCCGCTCGGAGCAGTTGACGTACGACCGCGGAGACCTGGCCGCGCAGAAGCGGCTCCTGCGGGAGCGGTTCGCGGGGATGGGCTGGGAGGCCCCGGCCGTGCTGAAGGCGCTGGAGGAGGCCGACGACCTGTACTTCGACGCGATCGCGCAGATCCACGTCGACCGGCTCACCAAGGGGCGCGTCGCCCTGCTCGGCGACGCCGGGTACGGCGCCACCATGGGCGGCATGGGCACCGGCGTCGCGATCGTCGGCGCCCACGTCCTCGCCGGGGAACTCGCCCTGGCCGGCGGCGACCACCGCACCGCGTTCGCCGAGTACGAGACGCGGATCCGGGACTTCGCCAAGGGCTGCCAGAAGATCTCCGGCAACGCGGGCCCGTTCTTCGCCCCGCCCACCGAGCGCCGTATCCGCAGCCGCGACCGCATGTACCGGCTGCTCAGCCACCGTCTGATGGCGGGCTTCTTCAAGCGGCTGACGGAGAAGGCGGCCACCGGCATCGAGCTCAGGGAGTATCCCGCCTGAGCGCCCAGCCGTGGTCCACCGGTCCGATGCCGCCGCCGAGCGGGAACCCGGCCGCGATCGCCCCGGTGACGTACTCCTTGGCCGCTCTCATCGCCTGAGGCACCGACTGCCCCTTCGCCAGCCCGCAGGCCACCGCCGAGGCGAGGGTGCAGCCCGTGCCGTGCGTGTGCCGGTTGTCGAGGCGGGGGGCGCGCAGCCAGTGCTCCTCGGAGCCGTCGGTGAGCAGGTCGACGGCGTCTCCGGCCAGATGGCCGCCCTTGATCAGCACCCAACGCGGCCCGTACTCCAGCACGGCGTCCGCGGCCCGGCGCAGGTCGGTGTCGGACTCCACGCGTACGCCGGTGAGTTGGGCGACCTCGTCGAGGTTGGGCGTGGCGACGGTGGCGACCGGGAGGAGCCTGGTGCGGACCGACTCCAGGGCCGAGGCGGCCAGCAGCGCGTCCCCGTGCTTGGAGACGCCGACCGGGTCGACGACGGCCGGGGCCTCGGTGCCGGCGAGCAACTCGGCGACGGTCTCGACGAGTTCGGCGGAGGAGAGCATCCCGGTCTTGACCGCCCGCACGCCGATGTCGTCCACGACGCTGCGGTACTGGGCGCGCACCGCGTCCACGGGCAGTTCCCAGGCGCCCTGCACACCGCGGGAGTTCTGCGCGGTGACCGCGGTGAGGACGCTCATGCCGTGGGCACCGAGGGCGAGCATCGTCTTGAGGTCGGCCTGGATGCCGGCGCCGCCGCCGGAGTCGGAGCCCGCCACGGTGAGGACCAGGGGCGGTGCGGTCACGACTCCACGTCCCCGCCGAAGTGGTCCCAGCCGCCCTTGCTGGTCCAGGGCGCCCCGTCCACGGTCACCTGCGGCAGCGCGGACGGGTTGAGGACCTCGCCGATGACCTTCCAGCGGGCGGGCAGCTTCACGTCCGGCGGGAAGGTCGCCACGATCGCGTGGTCCTCTCCCCCGGTGAGCACCCACTGCATGGGGTCGACGCCGACGGCCTGCCCGATGTCGTTCATCTGGGACGGGATGTCGATCTGCCCGGAGCGCACGTCGATCCGGACCTTGCTGGCCTCGGCGATGTGCCCCAGGTCGGCGATCAGTCCGTCGCTCACGTCGCACATGGCGGTGGCGCCCAGGCCCGCGGCGGCCGGACCCGCGTGGTACGGCGGCTCGGGGCGGCGGTGCGCCTCGACGAAGGCGCGCGGCGAGCGGAAGCCGCGGGAGAGGACGGCGAACCCGGCGGCGGACCAGCCCAGCCAGCCGGTCACCGCGACGAGGTCGCCGGGCTGGGCGCCGCCCCGGGTGACCGGTTCCTGGTTGCGCAGGTCGCCGAGGGCGGTGATGGAGACGGTGATGGTGTCGCCGCGCACCACGTCGCCGCCGACCACGGAGGCGCCCGCGACCTGGCACTCGTCGCGCAGCCCGTCCATCAGCTCGGTCGGCCAGGTCACCGGCAGTTCGGCGGGCACGACCAGGCCGAGCAGCAGCGCGGTCGGCACGGCGCCCATGGCGGCGATGTCGGCCAGGTTCTGTGCCGCCGCCTTGCGGCCCACGTCGTACGCGGTGGACCAGTCCCGGCGGAAGTGCCGCCCCTCGACGAGGATGTCGGTGCTGGCCACCACCCTGCGGTCCGGCGCGGCCACCACCGCGGCGTCGTCGCCGGGTCCGACCCGGACCGCGGGGGTGGTGGTGAGACGGGAGGTGAGCTCCCTGATGAGCCCGAACTCCCCCAGCTCACCAACAGTGCCCTTCATCGCCTTGGCTCCCCTTCCGTCCCTGTCCGTGTCCGTGCCCGGTCGCGCGTCATCTCTGTCCTCGTTACGGTCGAAAGGACCGTCGCCACGGTCGGCGTGATCGTCAACTCGTGTTCCTCGGGCACCCCGACGCGCGAGGTCCGCGGCCCGCGGGTCTCCCCGTGGAGAGCGGCTACGCGATACCGTGGCGTTCCTTTTCCCCACATGATCCTCGTGGCCGCTCTGGAGGTTCCGTGGTACAGGCGTACATCCTGATCCAGACGGAGGTCGGCAAGGCGTCGACCGTCGCCGAGACGATCAGCAAGCTCCCTGGGGTGATCCAGGCCGAGGACGTGACAGGACCTTACGACGTCATCGTCCGCGCCCAGTCCGACACCGTCGACGAACTGGGTCGCATGGTGGTCGCCAAGGTCCAGCAAGTGGACGGCATCACCCGCACCCTGACCTGTCCGGTCGTCCATCTCTAGCCTCTCCGCGCCCATTCGCCGTCTGCTTGCCGCCCGCTCGCGCTCGCCCTGTCGACCGCCGCGGCGGGCTGCTCCTCAGCAGACGACAGCGAGTCGGCGGCGGTTCCCGGCCCGGACAGGAAAACCCGCTGATCATACTGCGAGAAGGCGACCCCCGAGGGGATCGCCTTCTCGGTGTACCGGGCCGGACGGGACGGGCGGCGTCAGCGCAGTCCCGTGGGCCGCCGCAGCGCCGCCTGGACCAGCCGGTCCACCAGTTCCGGGTAGCCCACGCCGCTCGCCTGCCACATCTGCGGGTACATGGAGATCGGCGTGAAGCCGGGCATGGTGTTGATCTCGTTGATCACGAACTCGTCGTCCTCGGTGAGGAAGAAGTCCGCGCGCACCAGCCCTTCGCAGGAGGCCGCGTCGAACGCCGCCACGGCGAGGCGCTGCACCTCGGCGGTCTCCTCGGCCGTCAGCGGGGCCGGCACGATGCCGGGGGTCGAGTCGATGTACTTCGCCTCGAAGTCGTAGTACGCGTGCTGGGAGGGCGGCGGGATCTCGGCGGGGACGGAGGCCCGGGGGCCGTCCTCGAACTCCAGCACCCCGCACTCGATCTCCCGGCCCCGCAGCGCCGCCTCCACCAGGATCTTCGGGTCGTGCCGCCGGGCCTCCTCGATCGCCTCGTCGAGGTCCGCGAGGTCGTCGACCTTGGTGATGCCGATGGAGGATCCCGCGCGCGCGGGCTTCACGAACAGCGGCCAGCCGTGCTCGCCGGCGAAGTCGACGATCTTCTTGCGGGCGCCGGAACGGTCCTGCTCCCACTCGCGGGGCCGGACCACCACGTACGGGCCGACCTTCAGCCCGTAGGAGGTGAAGACCGCCTTCATGTACTCCTTGTCCTGGCCGACGGCGGAGGCGAGCACGCCCGCGCCGACGTAGGGCACGCCGGACAGCTCCAGCAGGCCCTGGAGGGTGCCGTCCTCGCCGTAGGGGCCGTGCAGCACGGGGAAGACGACGTCGACCTCGCCCAGCGCCTTGGGCACCGAGCCCGGTTCGCTGTAGACGACCTCGCGGTTGGCGGGGTCGACGGGCAGCAGGACGCCGCCCTCGGTCGACTCGGCCAGCTCCTCGACGTCGGGCGTACGGCGTTCGGTGATCGCCATGCGTTCCGGTTCGTCGGCGGTGAGGGCCCAGCGGCCGTCCCTGGTGATGCCGATCGGCAGGACGTCGTAGCGCGTCCGGTCGATGGCCGCGAGGACGGCGCCGGCGGTGACCACGGAGATCCCGTGTTCGGAGCTGCGCCCGCCGAACACGACGGCCACACGCGGCTTGCGGGGCGGCCGCTCCGGGCTCTGCTCAGGGCTCTGGGGGAGGTTCTCGGTGCTCATATCGCGTTGAGAGTACCCGCCCGCGGTGCCTCGAGACAGCGTCGGCGGGGCCGCGTGGCGCGGGTGGCGGACGGGGATCGGGGCCGGTTCCGCTACGGGGCCGGCCGGGCGTCGCTCAGCGTCGTTCGGGCTTCGCGCTGCGCGACATCAGTTCCTTCACGGCGACCACCGGGGACTTGCCCTCGTGCACGATGGCGACGACCGTCTCGGTGATCGGCATGTCGACGCCGTGCCTGCGGGCCAGGTCCAGCACCGACTCGCAGGACTTGACGCCCTCGGCGGTCTGCTTGGTGACCGCGATGGTCTCCTCCAGGGTCATGCCCTTGCCGAGGTTGGTGCCGAAGGTGTGGTTGCGGGACAGCGGCGAGGAGCAGGTCGCCACCAGGTCGCCGAGTCCGGCCAGGCCGGAGAAGGTCAGCGGGTCGGCGCCGAGGGCGACTCCGAGGCGGGTGGTCTCGGCGAGGCCGCGGGTGATGAGGGAGCCCTTGGCGTTGTCGCCCAGGCCCATGCCGTCCGCGATGCCGACGGCGAGCCCGATCACGTTCTTCACGGCGCCGCCCAGTTCGCAGCCGACGACGTCGGTGTTGGTGTAGGGGCGGAAGTACGGCGTGTGGCAGGCGGCCTGGAGGCGCTGGGCGACGGACTCGTCGGGGCAGGCGACCACGGCGGCGGCGGGCATGCGGGCGGCGATCTCCCGGGCCAGATTGGGTCCGGTGACCACGGCGATGCGCTCGGGGCCGACCTTGGCGACGTCCCCGATCACCTCGCTCATCCGCATCGCGGAGCCGAGTTCGACGCCCTTCATCAGCGACACCAGGACGGTGCCGGGCGCCAGCAGCGGCGTCCAGTCCGCGAGGCCCGCGCGCAGCGTCTGGGAGGGGACGGCGAGGACGGTGAAGTCGGCGTCCCGGGCGGCCTCGGCGGCGTCGGTGGTGGCCCGCAGGTTCTCGGGCAGCTCGACGCCGGGCAGGTAGTCCGGGTTGGTGCGGGTGGAGTTGACGGCGTCGGCGAGTGCGGCGCGGCGCCCCCACAGGGTGACCTCGCAGCCCGCGTCGGCGAGGACCGTGCCGAAGGCGGTGCCCCAGGATCCGGTGCCGAAGACGGCCGCCCTGACCGGCTTGCTCACGTGCTCTGCCCTTCTGCTTCTGCCTGCGGTCCCTGCGTCCGTGTCCGCGCCGACTGCGCCCGTGCCGACTGCGCCTGCGTGCGGCGCCGCTGCTCGATGCGCTCGCGGCGCGGGTCGTAGGGGGTTTCGGGCGCCTTCTCGCCGCGGATCTCCTCCAGCTGGCGGGTGACGGCGGCCATGATGACCTCGGTGGCCTCCTTCAGCACCTCCGTGGTCATCTCCTTGTCGTAGAACCGCGACAGGTCGACCGGCGGACCGGCCAGCACCTGGTGGGTCTTGCGCGGCAGGAGGTTCGGCTTCTTGGCGTACGGCGGCAGCAGTTCGTTGCAGCCCCACTGGGCGACCGGGATCACCGGGCACTTGGTCTGCAGGGCGACGCGCGCGGCACCGGTCTTGGCGGTCATGGGCCAGCCGTCCGGGTCGCGGGTGAGGGTGCCCTCGGGGTAGAACGCAACGCACTCGCCGCGCTCCACGGCGTCGATCGCGGCCCGGAAGGCGCTCAGCGCGTCGGTGCTCTCGCGGTAGACGGGGATCTGGCCGGTCCCCCGCATCGCGGCGCCGACGAAGCCCTTCTTGAAAAGGCCGCTCTTGGCCAGGAATCGCGGGACGCGTCCGGTGTTGTACTGATAGTGCGCGTACGCGAAGGGGTCGACGTGCGAATTGTGGTTCACGGCGGTGATAAATCCGCCCTCGGCCGGAATGTTCTCCATTCCCCGCCAGTCCCGCTTGATCAGAACCACCAGCGGCGGTTTGCAGATCACCGCGGCCAAGCGGTACCAGAAGCCGATTCTGCGGCGGGGCACGCTGACACCTTTCCTCCAGGGCCTGGGGCCGGACAAGTGTCGCCCCGGGCCGCCCGTCTGTCGAGAACACCGTACGCCCCGAAGAGTGAACCGCCAGGTCTCGCAGGTGACAATGACGGCGACGAGAGAAGGACGGAACGCTCGTGCAGTGGATCTTGGTCGTACCCGTGAAGCCCTTGGCCCGGGCCAAGAGCAGGCTGGCGGACACCGCGGACGACGGGGTGCGCCCGGGGCTCGCGCTGGCGTTCGCACAGGACACCGTGGCAGCCGCGCTGGCCTGCCCGGCGGTCGCGGATGTGGCAGTCGTCACGGACGACGCGCGGGCCGGACGGGAGCTGGCGGCGCTCGGCGCGGGCGTCGTCGCCGACGAGCCGGGCGGCGGCCTCAACGCCGCGCTGGCGCACGGGGCGGCCGTGGTACGGGCGGCCCGGCCGGAGTGTCCGGTGGCCGCGCTCAACGCCGATCTCCCCGCACTGCGGCCGGCCGAATTGGCGCGGGTACTGGCCGCGGCCACCCAATTCCCGCGTGCTTTTCTCCCGGACGCCGCCGGAATCGGCACCACCTTGCTGGCCGCGGCGCCGGGCCGTGAATTGGCCCCCGCTTTCGGTACGGATTCACGCGCCCGCCACCGGGCGTCCGGCGCGGTGGAACTGCGCCCCGGCGCGGTGGATTCCGTACGGCAGGACGTCGACACCGGCGGTGATCTCCGCTCCGCGCTGGCGCTCGGGGTGGGGCCCCATACGGCCGCGGTGGCTGCGCGGCTGCTGATCGCCGGGCAGTAGGCTGCCGGCATGCAGGCGACCGCGTACACGTACGACCCCGCCAGCCGCAGCGGGCAGGTGCTGCTCGACGACGGCACGCCCGTGCCCTTCGACGCGGCGGCGTTCGACGCGGGGGGTCTCAGGCTGCTGCGGCCCGGGCAGCGGGTGCGGATCGAGACCGAGGAGACGGAAACGGGCGCGGGCGCCGGTCGCCGGATCACGCTGGTGACGCTGCAGACGTTCTGATCCGCGGGGCCCTCCCGCGGGGTCCCGGACACGCCGCGGGCCGGACTCCAGGAGGAGTCCGGCCCGGCGCGTGAGTGCCCTGTGCCCGGTGGCCCGCCGCTGCGGGCTGCCGCCTGCTACTTCTTGCGGGCGGTGGCCTTCTTGGCGGTGGTCTTGCGGGCCGTCGACTTCTTGGCCGGGGCCTTCTTGGCGGTCGCCTTCTTCGCAGGGGCCTTCTTGGCGGCGGTCTTCTTCGCCGCCGCCGTGGTGCTCTTGGCCGCGGACTTCTTGGCGGTGGTCTTCTTCGCCGTGGTCTTCGCCGCCCCGGTGGTCTTCTTCGCGGTCGTCTTCTTCGCCGCCGCGGACGTCTTCTTGGCCGCGCCCGTGGTCTTCTTCGCGGCGCCCGTGGCCTTCTTGGCGGCGGCCTTCTTGCCCGCGGCCTTGGAGATGGTGGGCGGCGGGCCGGACAGGCTGCCCTTGGGGGCCTTCTTGACCGCGATGTCGTTCTTCGGAAGCTTCTTCGAGCCGCTCACCAGGTCCTTGAAGCCCTGGCCCGCGCGGAAGCGCGGCACGGAGGTCTTCTTGACCCGAACCCGCTCGCCCGTCTGAGGGTTGCGGGCATAGCGGGCCGGGCGGTCGACCTTCTCGAAGGAACCGAAGCCGGTGACCGAGACCCGGTCGCCCGCGACGACGGCACGGACGAGGGCGTCCAGGACCGCGTCGACAGCGTCGGCGGCCTGCTGCCGACCGCCCAGCTTGTCGGCAATCGCTTCTACGAGCTGCGCCTTGTTCACGTCTTCCCCTTCGGAGACATCGCCAGAACGTATGTGTTCAAGCTTTTTCGCACGTTAGGCAGATATATACCGCAAATCAAACACGAAACGGGCTAATCACCCTTGTGCCGCAACGGACTCGGGCCGTGCCGGCCGGTTCAGCCTTCCTCTTCGGGGAATCGCCCCGCGTCGAGGTCGGCGGTGAACCGATCCAGGCGCCTTGCCGCACCGGCGAGATCGTGTTTGGCCGCGGCCGTAATGACCAGCAGCTTCCGGGTCAGCGCCATCCGTACGCCCTCCGGGACTTGCAGTGCGCGCACTCTTGTGTGCGCTTCCTTGAGCCGGACCGCGACCGCCGTATAGAGCTCGAGTTGGCCGTCGTGTTCCATGCACAGATTGTGCCATCTGGGGCGAGTTGTCGCCTGCGCAGGGGGCAACTGCCGCCTCGAACGGCCTTCCTGGCGCACTCGGGAGCCGGTCCTCGACAACCTGCGTACCCCGGCAACAACGCCTCTAACGTGGGAAGTTGTGCGTCACATCCGGCACGGGCGGGAGCGGAGGGATCCAAAAACGGCCGTACCCCCGATCGGGCCGATCGGGGGTACGGCGGGGGTTCCGGGTGGCCGAAACTCGACCTTGCGGAGCCCCGGGGAGGCTCGTGCGGGCTCCGGCTGATCAGACCTGGACGGTCTGCGGCTTGAACGACGGGCGCTTCGCCTCGTACGCGGCGATGTCCGCCTCGTTCTGGAGGGTGATCGAGATGTCGTCCAGCCCGTTCAGCAGCCGCCAGCGGGAGTTCTCGTCCAGCTCGAAGGAGGCGGTGACGCCCTCGGCGCGGACCTCGCGGGCCTCCAGATCGACGGTGATCTCGGCCTGCGGGTCCTGCTCCACCAGCTCCCACAGCGCGTCCACGGTCTTCTGGTCCAGGACCACCGTGAGCAGGCCGTTCTTCAGCGAGTTGCCACGGAAGATGTCGGCGAAGCGGGAGGAGATCACGGTCTTGAAGCCGTAGTTCTGCAGCGCCCAGACGGCGTGCTCGCGGGAGGAGCCGGTGCCGAAGTCGGGGCCGGCGACCAGGACGGTGGCGCCCGCGCGCTCGGGCCGGTTGAGTACGAACTCCGTGTCCTTGCGCCAGGCCTCGAAGAGCCCGTCCTCGAACCCGTCCCGGGTCACCTTCTTGAGCCAGTGGGCGGGGATGATCTGGTCGGTGTCGACGTTGCTGCGGCGCAGCGGGACGGCCCGGCCGGTGTGCTTGGTGAACGCTTCCATGACTCTCAGACTCCAGCGGGCGTGGGGACGTCGGCGGCGGACAGGTCGGCCGGGGAGGCCAGGTGGCCCAGGACCGCCGTCGCGGCCGCGACCTGCGGCGACACCAGATGGGTGCGGCCGCCCTTGCCCTGGCGCCCCTCGAAGTTGCGGTTGGAGGTGGACGCGGAGCGCTCACCCGGGGCCAGCTGGTCCGGGTTCATGCCCAGGCACATCGAGCAGCCCGCGTGCCGCCATTCGGCGCCGGCCTCCTTGAAGACCACGTCCAGGCCCTCGGAGACGGCCTGGAGACCGACCCGCGCGGAGCCCGGAACGACCAGCATGCGTACGCCGTCGGCGACTTTGCGGTCCCGGACGATCTCGGCGGCGGCGCGCAGGTCCTCGATGCGGCCGTTGGTGCAGGAGCCTACGAAGACGGTGTCCACCTTGATGGAGCGCAGCGGCTGCCCCGCCTCCAAGCCCATGTACTCCAGGGCCTTTTCGGCGGCGAAGCGCTCCGAGGCGTCCTCGTACGAAGCCGGGTCGGGGACGGCCGCGGAAAGCGGCGCGCCCTGGCCGGGGTTGGTGCCCCAGGTGACGAACGGTGCCAGCTCGGCGGCCTCGATGACCACCTCGGCGTCAAACTCGGCGTCGTCGTCCGTGCGCAGCGTCTTCCAGTACGCGACCGCCGCGTCCCAGTCGGCGCCCTCGGGGGCGTGCGGGCGGCCCTGGAGGTAGGCGAAGGTGGTTTCGTCGGGGGCGATCATGCCCGCGCGGGCGCCGGCCTCGATCGACATGTTGCAGATGGTCATGCGGGCCTCCATCGAGAGCTTCTCGATGGCCTCGCCGCGGTACTCCAGGATGTAGCCCTGGCCGCCGCCCGTACCGATCTTCGCGATGATCGCCAGGATCAGGTCCTTGGCGGTGACGGCGTCGGGCAGTTCGCCGTTGACCGTGATCGCCATGGTCTTCGGGCGGGCCATGGGCAGCGTCTGGGTGGCCAGCACGTGCTCGACCTGCGAGGTGCCGATGCCGAACGCCAGCGCGCCGAAGGCGCCGTGCGTGGAGGTGTGCGAGTCACCGCAGACCACGGTGGTGCCGGGCTGGGTCAGACCCAGCTGCGGGCCGACGACGTGCACGACGCCCTGCTCGACGTCCCCCAGCGGGTGCAGCCGGACGCCGAAGTCCGCGCAGTTCTTGCGGAGCGTCTCCAGCTGGACCCGGGAGACCGGGTCCGCGATGGGCTTGTCGATGTCGAGCGTCGGGGTGTTGTGGTCCTCGGTGGCGATGGTCAGGTCGAGCCGCCGCACCGGGCGACCGCTCTTGCGGAGGCCGTCGAAGGCCTGCGGGCTGGTCACCTCGTGCAGCAGGTGCAGATCGATGAAGAGGAGGTCGGGCTCGCCCTCGGCGCGCCGGACGACGTGGTCGTCCCAGACCTTCTCCGCGAGTGTCCTACCCATCGCTTTCCCTTCGGTCGGCGACGAAGCGCCGACCCAACTAGTGATCTTGGGGAAGCGGCGCCCGCACCCCTGTGTTTCCGGGCAACCGCCACCAGGCCCTCTCGTCACGGGCCGTTGTGACTTCGTGCCATCAAGAGTGGCGGGTTCCACGGAAAATTGAACTTGCGTTTCACAGAGTGAGACGGGAGTATCGTTTCATGGACAACAGTAGCGGCGTCGGCGTTCTGGACAAGGCGGCCCTCGTCCTGAGCGCTCTGGAGTCCGGCCCGGCCACCCTCGCGGGGTTGGTCGGTGCGACCGGACTGGCACGACCCACGGCCCACCGCCTGGCCGTGGCGCTGGAACACCACCGTATGGTGGCGCGCGACATGCAGGGCCGTTTCATCCTCGGCCCGCGCCTTGCCGAACTGGCCGCGGCGGCCGGCGAGGACCGCCTGCTCGCCACGGCGGGCCCGGTCCTCACCCACCTGCGCGACGTCACCGGCGAGAGCGCCCAGCTCTACCGCCGCCAGGGCGACATGCGCATCTGCGTGGCCGCGGCCGAGCGCCTGTCGGGCCTGAGGGACACGGTCCCGGTCGGCTCCACGCTCACCATGAAGGCCGGCTCCTCGGCGCAGATCCTGATGGCCTGGGAGGAGCCGGAGCGCCTCCACCGCGGCCTCCAGGGCGCCCGCTTCACGGCGACGGCGCTGTCCGGAGTGCGCCGCCGGGGCTGGGCCCAGTCCATCGGCGAGCGGGAGCCCGGCGTCGCGTCCGTCTCCGCACCGGTGCGCGGCCCCTCCAACCGCGTGGTGGCCGCCGTGTCCGTCTCGGGGCCCATCGAGCGCCTCACCCGCCACCCCGGCCGTATGCACGCGCAGGCGATCATCGACGCCGCCGGCCGCCTCTCCGAAGCGCTGCGCCGCAACGGCTGACCATCGCAGGACACCTCTGACCGGTCAGCGGGCCCGCCTCAACGCCGCGGCGGGCCCCGCGCCGTCCTCAGACCCCGTCGGTAGCTTTCCCCGGCGTCCCCTCCGGGGCGACGGCCCGCTCGTCCGCCGGCTTCTCCCCGGTCTCCCCCGCCGCCTCCCGCGCACTCTTCCGCGACCGGTGCGCGAAGCGGTCCTGGGCGCGCCTGCCGCGCCGTTCGAGCGGCACCTGTCCGTGCGCCGCCGCGAGCCCGAAGGGCGGCATGTCCGCGTAGATCGACTCGTACGACCCCTCGGGCACGACGTACGCCTCGTGCCACAGCCCCACGTGGCCGCGCACCTTGCCCTTGCGTTCCTTGCGGTTGATGACCGCCCAGGCCCGGTGGTGGAACATGTCGGGCGAGTGGGCGTAGCGGTAGAGCTTCTCCTTGGACTCCCAGTACTGGACGACGTAGTACGTCCGTGGCGAGGCCGTCAGCAGGACGTGGCCCAGCAGTCCCCGCTCGGGGTCCTTCGCCAGCTCGCGGAGCATGCGCGGCATGGCGAGGAGGACCGGCATCCAGTGGTGCACGGCCCAGAAGTGGTTGATCCGCATGCCGATCAGCAGGACGGTGACCTCGCCCTCGGCGGCTGCGGTGGTGCGGGTCGCGATCGCGGACTTGCCCGGCATGACGCCTCCCCGTGTTGGTGAGCCGCACTGTCCAAGCAGCCCTGATTAGATAGTTGCGCTATCCGAGAAGGGGCGCAAGGGATGCGACTGTCCGACCTGAGCAGGCACAGCGGGGTGTCCACCGCGACGATCAAGTACTACCTGCGGGAAGGACTGTTGCCGCCGGGCCGGCAGATCAACGCGACCACCGCCGAGTACGACGAGGACCATCTGCGCCGGCTGCGGCTGGTGCGGGCGCTGATCCAGGTCGGCAAGGTGCCGGTGGCGACGGCCCGGGAGGTGCTGGGGCACGTCGACGACGATTCCCTGGGCCGTACCGTCCGGCTGGGCGCGGCGCTGTGGGCGCTGCCGCAGGACGCCGAGCCGGACGAGGCCGACCCGGCGGTGGCCGCCGCGCGCGTCGAGGTGGACCGACTGCTGGGACTGCTGGGCTGGGAGACCTCCCGGGAGTTGGCGCCGCTCTCCCCCGTGCACCGCTCGCTGGTGGTGGCGGTGGCGGCACTGCGCCGGCTCGGCTATCCGTGGGACGCGGAACTAATGGCGCCCTACGGCGAGTTGATGATGCAGGTGGCCCGGCGGGACCTGGACTTCATGGAGACCCACGCCTCGGAGGCGGAGAAGGTCGAGATGGCGGTCGCGGCGGCGGTGCTCTTCCAGCCGGTGCTGCGGGCCCTGCACCGGCTGGCGCAGGAGGAGGAGTCGGCACGGCGGTACGGCATCGAGTGAACGCCGAAGGGGGCTCCCGCCTCAGCGGAAGCCCCCTTGGGACTCGCGTACCCCCGACCGGATTCGAACCGGCGCTACCGCCTTGAGAGGGCGGCGTGCTAGGCCGCTACACAACGGGGGCATGGATCTTGCGGGCGTTCCATACTGCATCGCCGCAGATCCGAGCTGGTCTACCAGGACTCGAACCTAGACTAACTGAACCAGAATCAGTCGTGCTGCCAATTACACCATAGACCAATGTGGTTTAGACCAGTTCGTACCCCCGACCGGATTCGAACCGGCGCTACCGCCTTGAGAGGGCGGCGTGCTAGGCCGCTACACAACGGGGGCCCTAGCGATCCTGCATCGAGGGCAGCGGGAGCGACCCGAGCTGTCCTCGCGGGAAGGATCTGTACCCCCGACCGGATTCGAACCGGCGCTACTGCCTTGAGAGGGCAGCGTGCTAGGCCGCTACACAACGGGGGCTTTGCGGATGTACTCCGCGGCGCAGATAAGCTCTGCGAGCTGGCCTACCAGGACTCGAACCTAGACTAACTGAACCAGAATCAGTCGTGCTGCCAATTACACCATAGGCCACTGGAACGCAAGCCCCGGAGGGGTTCTTGTTCTAGCGTTGCGCTTCCGGTTCCCGGCCCTTCGGCCCGCTCTCCGGCGGCGCAGGAAGAACATTACCCGAAGGTGGACGGGGCTCCAAAACGGGTATCGCCGCCGAGGAGCGCGGGAAGTTCGGCGAGCGAGGCGATCCGGCGCGGTCCGGCCGGCGGGTCCACGGTGGCGTACACGCCGCCGCGGTCGATCCACACGGAGAGCAGCCCGGCGTCGGCGGCGCCGCGTCCGTCGATCTCCGGGTGGTCGCCGACGTAGGCGACCTCGGCCGGACCGAGGGCAAGGGCGTCGCAGGCCGCGAGGAAGGCTCCGGCCTCCGGCTTGGAGACGCCCAGCTCGGCGGCGCACAGGATGGCCTCGAAGCGGTCGTGCACGCCGAGGACGCGCAGCTTGCGGTCCTGGACGGTGAGGCTGGAGTTGGAGAGCACGGCGTGCCGGTGGCTGTCGGCGAGGGCGTCGAGGACGGGCAGCACGTCCGGGAAGAGGGACCAGGCGGCCTCGTAGTGCGTGACGTACCGCTGGAACCAGTCGTCCGCCTCGGCGTCCGTCAGCTCCGGCCGGCCCAGGAAGACCCGGGTGCGGTCGCGCCGCTGTGTGACGAAGTCCACCTCCCCGGCCGAGAAGCGCGCCCACTGCTGGTCGGTGATCTCCCGCCAGCGCATGAGGGCCTCCTCGGCCGACCCGTACCCGGCGAGCAGCCCCTCGGCGACCAGATGGGCCCGCATGCCCTCGCGGTCGGCGGTGGTGTAGTCGAAGAGCGTGTCGTCGACGTCCCAGACCACGGCGCGAATGCTCATGATCCGACGGTAACGCGGCAAGGGGCGGTCCGGGGGCTCTTCGGCGGTCCGGACGTGGAGGGATGCCGAAGCGCGGGGAGACCGCCCAGGCCCGTCCCGACCGGGCCGTGCGGGTACTGGCCCGCGACCCGTTCCGGAAGAACGCGACCGCTCGGCTCGGCTGGGACGGGTATCTGCGCAAGGCCTACGTCGCCCCTGGCGTGCAGAAGGGCGGCACCCGAAGTGTTCCGGGTGCCGCCTCTTGCCCGTGCCCGACTCCTGCGCTCGTGGGCCTACGCCGCCAGCCGCGCCAGCGCCGCGTCGATCCTGGCCAGGGCCTTCTCCTTGCCCAGGACCTCCAAAGACTCGAAGAGGGGCAGGCCGACCGTGCGGCCGGTGACGGCGACGCGGACGGGGGCCTGGGCCTTGCCGAGCTTGAGGCCGTGGGCCTCGCCGGCGGCCAGGACTGCCTCCTTCAGGGACTCCGGGGAGGTCCAGTCGGCCGCGTCCAGCTTCTCGCGGGCCGTGCGCAGGAGCGCGTCCGAGCCCTCCTTCATGGCCTTGGTCCAGCTCGCCTCGTCGAAGACCGGCTCCGGCAGGAACAGGAAGTCGACGTTGTCGGTGATCTCGGAGAGGACCTTCAGGCGGGTCTGCGCGTGCGGCGCGATCGCCTGCCACTTGGCCTCGTCGAAGTCCTCGGGCGCCCAGGGGGCGACGGGGGCCTTCAGCCAGGGGCGGCAGCGCTCGGTGAAGTCCTTGGTCTCCAGCAGGCGGATGTGGTCGGCGTTGATCGCCTCGCACTTCTTGAGGTCGAAGCGCGCCGGGTTGGGCTGCACGTCGGAGACGTCGAAGGCGGCGACCATCTCCTCGATCGTGAAGATGTCCTGGTCGGCGGAGAGCGACCAGCCGAGGAGGGAGAGGTAGTTGAGCAGGCCCTCGGGGAGGAAGCCGCGCTCGCGGTAGAGGTTGAGGCTCGACTGCGGGTCGCGCTTGGACAGCTTCTTGTTGCCCTCGCCCATGACGTACGGCAGATGACCGAAGGCGGGGATCTCCTTGGCGACGCCCAGCTCGATCAGCGCCTTGTACAGGGCGATCTGCCGCGGGGTGGAGGAGAGCAGGTCCTCGCCGCGCAGGACGTGGGTGATCTCCATCAGGGCGTCGTCGACCGGGTTGACCAGCGTGTAGAGGGGCGCCCCGTTGGCGCGGACGATGCCGTAGTCCGGGACGTTCTCCGGGAGGTAGGTGATCTCGCCGCGGACCAGGTCCGTGAAGGTGATCGCCTCGTCGGGCATCCGGAAGCGGACGATGGGCTCGCGGCCCTGCGACACGTACTCCTCGACCTGGGCGGCGCTCAGCTCGCGGCAGTGGCCGTCGTACCCGGAGGGCTTGCCGGCGGCGCGGGCGGCCTCGCGGCGGGAGTCCAGCTCCTCCTGGGAGCAGTAGCAGCGGTAGGCGTGGCCGGCGTCGAGGAGCTTGGCGGCGACGTCCTGGTAGACGTCCATGCGCTGCGACTGGCGGTACGGCGCGTGCGGGCCGCCGACCTCGGGGCCCTCGTCCCAGTCGAAGCCCAGCCAGCGCATCGAGTCGAGCAGCTGGTTGTACGACTCCTCGGAGTCGCGGGCCGCGTCGGTGTCCTCGATGCGGAAGACCAGCGTGCCCTGGTGGTGGCGCGCGAAGGCCCAGTTGAACAGGGCGGTGCGGACCAGGCCCACGTGGGGGTTGCCGGTGGGGGAGGGACAGAATCGGACGCGTACGGGGGAGCCGGGTGCGCTAGCCACGCTTGACAACCTTGTTGGTGAGAGTGCCGATGCCTTCGATGGTGACGGCGACCTCGTCGCCGACGTTGAGGGGGCCGACGCCGGCCGGGGTGCCCGTGAGGATCACGTCGCCGGGGAGCAGCGTCATCGCCTCGGAGATGTTGACGATCAGATCCGCGATGGAGTGGGTCATCTCGCTGGTGCGGCCGAGCTGCCGCTGGCCGCCGTTGACCGTGAGCTGGATGGTCAGGTCGCCCGCGGTCGCGAGGTCGAGGTCCGTCTCGACCCAGGGACCGAGCGGGCAGGAGGAGTCGAAGCCCTTGGCCCTGGCCCACTGCTTCTCACGGCGCTGCACGTCGCGGGCGGTGACGTCGTTGGCGCAGGTGTAGCCGAAGATCACGTCCTGGACGCGCTCGCGCGGGACCTCGCGGCACATGCGGCCGATGACGACGGCCAGTTCGGCCTCGTGGTGCAGTTCCTCGCTGAAGGAGGGGTACTGGATGGCGTCGCCGGGGCCGATCACGGAGGTGGACGGCTTGAAGAAGGCGAACGGGGCGTCGGGCGCCTCGTTGCCGAGTTCGCGGGCGTGCTCGGCGTAGTTGCGGCCGAAGGCGACGACCTTGTTGGGGAGCACCGGCGGCAGGAGCCGCACCTTGCTCAGGGGCACCTTGGTGCCGGAGAGCTCGTAGTCCGCGAACGGGATGCCCTTGATGATGTCGAGGACGAGCTGGTCCGGCTGGTCGCCCTCGACCGCGCCGAAGGCGACGTTCCCGTCGATGGAGAACCTGGCGATGCGCACGGGTTGCTTGGCCCCTTGACTGAGCTGGCTGGAGTCTGACGCTCCAGGCTAACGCGGCAGGGGGCCCGGTCAGCCGCTGAACCGTTTGCGGATCGGTGCCGTACTACTCTGCGACCGACGCCGCGACCGGGGCCTCCATGAGGATGGTCCGGCGGGGGTTGGCGGTCTGGGCGGGGAGCTCGACGGCGTGCTCCGGCTGTTCCGGCGTCTGCAGCTCGTCGGCGCCCTCGAGGTGTGCCAGCGTCGTGCGTCGCGGGTTGGCGATCTTGTGGAACATCATCGTCGTCTTCACGGTTGTACGAGGCCCTGTCGTGTCCGGGCGCCCGAGGAGCGGCGAAAGCCCCTGCGAGGGCGCGGGTTGTCGGTTTTGCCTTCTCTGTAAAGCGTCAGGCTAAACACGCGATTCCCCGCCAACGGCTGGGCAGTACACGATCCGGGTGTGAGTTTGCTCACTTATCAAGGGCCAAACCGGTCAATTGCGACGCCGATGCCACTCGGACCAAACAGACATTGCACACCTGAAGCCATCATTCCGCTGCTGATCATGTCGACTGGGACACCGTCCGCACCCCGGCGACTCGCGTGCATACGTCCGCTTTACGGGTGATGATCTTCTACGGCTGGTGACCCGGCCCTCACGTGCTGTCACGTATCTCACGGCCTGCCCCACGGGCCTTGTTGGAGATCCTGCACTGTGCTGGAATTCCACGGACCGCCGCAGGATCGAGCCGGCGCACAGGGGGCGCACACCAGCGCCGAGCGGCGGCGAGAAGGGGGAACCAGCGCCGGTCACTCACGACCAACACAGGGGCGAATTCAGGGCGCCCCTTTGACGCCGACACCGTGCTCAGCCGTTCACGCGGCGGGGTGCCTGGTCCAGAGGTTGCGACGCTAGTGCAGGGACGTTTCAAGAGGGATGGCAGCGCTTCGGCGGAGCCGGAGCCGCAGGGCGGGACTGGCCCCAAGGCCGTCAGCTCCTCGCCCCAGCACGCCCAGAACCCGGGCCGGACCCAGTCCGGTGACGGCGGGGAGCGCGCCGGTCAGGCGGCGGGCCCGTCCGCTCCCGGCCAGCAGCCGCCCACCAAGCCGGCCAAGGGCTCGACCGGCCCCGGCCCGCGAATAGCCCTGCGCAACTGGCGGATCTCCACCCGTCTGGTCTCGCTGCTGGCGCTTCCGGTGGTCGCGGCGACCTCGCTGGGCGCGCTGCGCATCAACCAGTCGATGGACGACATCCAGCAGCTCGAGAACATGAAGCTGCTGACCGAGATGACCAAGCAGGCCACGGAGCTGGCCGCCGCGCTCCAGGAGGAGCGCGACCAGTCCGCCGGACCGCTGGCCCACGGCTCGAAGTCCAGCGCGATCGCCGTCAAGGGCGACCGGGAGCAGACCGACCGGGCCCTGAAGAACTTCCTCGACAAGTCCGAGCAGATCGACGCGGCGAGCAAGGACGGCAAGCTCGTCGGCGTCCGGGACAGCCTCGTCGGCATCGCGAGCGACCTGAACGACCTGACCAAGATCCGCAGCACGGCGTACACGGCGACGGACAACTCGACCCAGACGGTCGAGGCCTACCACCGCCTGATCACCCACCTGCTCGACCTCTCGCAGGACATGGCGGAGGCGACCAGCAACCCCGACATGATCCAGCGCACGCGCGCCCTGTCGGCCTTCTCCTCGGCCAAGGAGTACGCGTCCATCCAGCGCGCGGTCCTTGCCGCCGCCCTCCCGGCGAACAACAAGGACAAGGGCGACCTCGCCGAGAACGACCGGCTGTACGCCCAGTCCGCGCTGCAGAGCCAGACCTCCGAGATCCGCAGCTTCACCAGCATCTACGGCGAGGGCGCCGAGGACCTGCTCAAGCCGATCTCCGAGGGCAACCCGGTGATCGAGGCGTCCGACCAGTACGCCGGCCGCGCCGTCGGCAAGAAGGACGGCCTGGCCAGCCTCAAGGCCCGGTCCTACCAGGACTGGCTGGACGACAGCTCGACCAAGATCCAGCAGATGAAGAACATCGAGCTGAAGCTGCTGGAGGACATGGAGCAGCAGGCCCGAGAGCTGCGCAACGAGTCCGAGCAAGAGGCCATCATCTCCGGTGTCCTCATCCTGCTCGTGCTCGGCGTCTCCCTGGTCGGCGCGTTCGTCGTGGCCCGGTCCATGATCCGCTCGCTGCGCCGCCTGGAGGACACCGCGACCAAGGTGGCCCAGGACCGGCTGCCCGAGCTGGTCAAGCAGCTCTCCGAGACCGACCCGCAGGACGTCGACACCTCGGTGGAGTCGGTCGGTGTGCACTCCCGGGACGAGATCGGCCGAGTGGCCGCGGCCTTCGACGACGTGCACCGCGAGGCCGTCCGCCTCGCCGCCGAGCAGGCCCTGCTGCGGGGCAACGTCAACGCGATGTTCACCAACCTCTCGCGCCGCTCCCAGGGCCTCATCCAGCGCCAGCTCTCGCTCATCTCCGAACTGGAGTCCCGCGAGGCCGACCCGGACCAGCTGTCCTCGCTGTTCAAGCTCGACCACCTCGCGACGCGCATGCGCCGTAACGGTGAGAACCTCCTCGTCCTCGCCGGTGAGGAGCCGGGCCGGCGCTGGACGCGCCCCGTCCCGCTGGTCGACGTGCTCCGTGCCGCCGCCTCCGAGGTGGAGCAGTACGAGCGCATCGAGCTGGCCTCCGTGCCGAGCACCGAGGTCGCCGGCCGCGTGGTCAACGACCTCGTGCACCTGCTCGCCGAGCTGCTGGAGAACGCGACCTCGTTCTCCTCGCCGCAGACCAAGGTCAAGGTCACCGGTCACGCGCTGCCCGACGGCCGGGTGCTGATCGAGATCCACGACACCGGCATCGGCCTCTCGCCGGAGGACCTGGCCGCGATCAACGAGCGGCTCGCCTCGCCACCCACCGTGGACGTCTCCGTCTCCCGCCGCATGGGTCTGTTCGTGGTCGGCCGCCTCTCGCAGCGCCACGGCATCCGCATCCAGCTGCGTCCGTCCGACTCCGGTGGTACGACCGCGCTGGTCATGCTGCCCGTCGATGTCGCCCAGGGCGGCCGCAAGCCGCAGCCCAAGCAGGGTCAGCCCGGCTCGGGCAACGGCGGTCCGGCCGCCGCGCAGGCCGCCGCCGGTGTCGCGGCGGCCCGCCGCGGCGGACAGGGCGGCGGTGCCCTCACGGGCGGCGGCGCCTTCGGCGGCAACGGCGGTGGCGGTGGCGGTGCCCTCGGCGCCGGTGCACCGGGCGGACGGCTCGGTGTCGGCCAGGGACCGCGGGCCGCACTGCCGGGACGCGACGCGGGCGGCCGCCCGGGTGCGCCGGGTGGCGCGCGCGGGCCCCAGGCCCCGGCGGCCCCGGGCCAGCAGAACCGCCCGGCCCCGGCCGGCGCGGGAGCCGGTGCCGGTGCCGGTCAGGCGCCCGGTGCCCCGCAGGGCCTTCAGGCCGCGGGCATGAACGCGCCGCAAGGCAACGCACCGGCCAACAACGCCTCGCAGGGCGGCCAGGACATGTTCGGCGGCCCCCGCACCCCCTCGGCGCCCCCGCAGCGCGCCAAGCGTGGCGGCAACGGCGACGCCGAGCAGGGCCGTCGCCCCCAGCTGCCGCCGCGCGGCGGTCCGCGGGCCGAGCTTCCCGGCGGCAACCCGCAGCCGCGGGTGCCGAGCTGGAGCGACGAGAACGCGCAGCCGCCGGTGCCCCGCGCCTCGCTGGACGCCCCGCGCGGCCACGACGAGCCGGACAACTCCCGCACCGACCTCACGCCGCGCCTCGACGAGCGGCAGGGCCCGGGCTCGACCGCGGAGATGCCGGCCGTGCCCCGCTTCGGCGAGCCCCAGTCCCCCGCCGCCACGGCGGAGTTCGCCCGCCCCGACTTCGACGCCCCGGCGCCCCGTCGGGACGAGTCGCAGGACACGGGCCAGTTCGCCCAGCCCGGCCAGAACCAGTACGACGGCCGGAACCAGTACGAGGACCAGTACGGGCAGGGTCAGTACGGGCAGGGCCAGTACGGCCAGGGCCGGCCGGACCAGGAGCAGTACGACCAGGGCCGGTTCGGCCAGGACGCGCCGCAGAACGACCAGTTCGCGCGGCCCGAACCGGCCGCCCCGCAGCAGGGCGGCGGTTCCTTCGTCCGCTCGGACGTCTTCGGCGGGCAGCCCGCCCAGCCGGCCCCGAACGGTGCGGCCCCGGCCGACCGGTTCGCCGGTGCCCAGGGCGGCTACGACAACGGCTCGACCGGCCAGCACGACCTGCCGGTCCGTCAGAATCCGGCGCCCACCGGGCAGTTCGAGCGTCCCCAGGTGGGCGGCACGCAGGGCGGGAACGACTTCGCCCCGCAGCGGCCGGTCGCGCCGGAGCCCGTGGCCCAGAACACCAACGGCACTCCCCCGCAGCGGCCCGGAGACGGATGGGCCCTGCCCCCGGCCACCGGTCCCGGTGACGGACGTACGCCGCTGTACGACACGCTGGAGACCAACTGGTTCCACGGGGACCGCGAGTCGAGCGCGCCGCAGGCCGCCCCGACCGCGTCCCCGGAGCCGCAGGCCCCCCAGCCCCAGACCCCGGCGGCCCCCCAGCGGCCTGCCACCTCCGCCTGGCGCAGCTCGCCGAACGACGACCTCGTCCGGCAGGCGGAGCGCGTCAGGCAGCCGGCCGCGGGCGGGGTCACCACCTCCGGCCTCCCGCGCCGGGTCCCCCGGGCCAACCTCGTCCCGGGGACGGCTCAGCAGCAGTCGCACCAGAGCGGTCCGGCGGTTTCCCGCGCGCCCGACGACGTGCGCGGCCGGCTGACCAATCTCCGTCGGGGAATCGCACAGGGCCGTCAGGCCGGTACCAACCAGACCGGCAGCTACCCGCGGCCCACTCACCAGCAGGAGCGTTAGTTGAGCCCGATGAGCCAGGCGGCACAGAACCTCAACTGGTTGATCACGAATTTCGTGGACAACACCCCAGGGGTGTCCCACACCGTCGTCGTGTCCGCCGACGGACTCCTCCTGGCGATGTCGGAGGGCTTCCCTCGCGACCGCGCCGACCAGCTCGCGGCCGTCGCCTCGGGGCTGACCTCACTGACGGCCGGGGCCTCCCGGATCTTCGAGGGCGGCAACGTGGCGCAGACGGTCGTGGAGATGGAGCGGGGGTTCCTCTTCCTGATGTCCGTCTCGGACGGCTCGTCCCTGGCCGTCCTCGCGCACCCCGAGTGCGACATCGGCCTCGTCGGCTACGAGATGGCGCTCCTGGTCGACCGCGCGGGTGCGGTCCTCACACCCGACCTGCGCGCCGAACTACAAGGCAGTCTGCTCCACTGATCGGCCCCGGCACCACCCGTGTTACCAAATCACCGTCCGGCCGCCACAATCCCCCCACCGGCCTCGTCAGACGGCTTGACTGACCGACTTGCTGTCCCGCCCGGAGGATTCATGACCCCGCCCACCGCCTCTCATGATCCGTACGCGGAGCCGTACGAGGACGAGGGCGACCAGCCGCTGGTACGTCCCTACGCGATGACCGGTGGCCGGACCAGGCCGCGCTACCAGCTCGCCATCGAGGCGTTGATCAGTACGACGGCCGACCCGGCAGCGCTCATGGGGCTGCTCCCCGAGCACCAGCGCATCTGCCACCTGTGCCGCGAAGTGAAGTCGGTGGCCGAGGTGTCGGCCCTGCTGGCGATGCCGCTCGGTGTGGCGCGGATCCTGGTCGCGGACCTCGCGGAGGCCGGGCTCGTCGCCATTCACCAGCCTGGCGGAGACGAGAACAACGGCGGTGCGCCGGACGTGACACTGCTCGAAAGGGTGCTCAGTGGACTTCGAAAGCTCTGACGGAGGGCGGGCGACCACCTCCGCGAAGATCGTGGTGGCCGGCGGCTTCGGCGTCGGCAAGACCACGTTCGTGGGCGCCGTCTCCGAGATCAACCCCCTGCGCACCGAGGCCGTGATGACCTCGGCCAGCGCCGGGATCGACGACCTCACGCACGCCGGGGACAAGACGACCACGACGGTCGCCATGGACTTCGGCCGCATCACGCTCGACCAGGACCTGATCCTGTACCTGTTCGGCACACCGGGCCAGGACCGGTTCTGGTTCATGTGGGACGACCTGGTGCGCGGCGCCATCGGCGCGGTCGTGCTGTGCGACACCCGCCGGCTGGCCGACTGCTTCCCGGCGGTGGACTACTTCGAGAACAGCGGTCTTCCGTTCGTCGTCGCGCTCAACGGCTTCGACGGCCAGCAGCCCTACTCTCCGGACGAGGTGCGCGAGGCGCTGCAGATCGGTCCGGACACCCCGATCATCACGACCGACGCCCGGCACCGCGCCGACGCGAAGTCGGCACTGATCACGCTGGTCGAGCACGCGCTCATGGCCCGCCTGCGGTAGCTCCAGCGACCGCCGCGGCCAAGTCGGCAGGGTCCTACGGCACTTGTCGTAGACGGATCGGAGCCGACTGTGTCCTTTGACACGGTCGGCTCCGCTGTTCATAACGTTTCGGCAGAGGAATCGGGTGGTACCGACACGCGACGCGGTCAACTGGTCTCGCTGTGCGCACGAACACCCCGTCTTTTGACGGACCTCGCTCTTTATGACCGTTTTACGCGGGGCTTACATCACGTGTAACCCCCGCGTTCCACTGTTTGGAAGAGCGCTGGTCGCCGTGCTGGAATGCCAGAACTGCCCAATGGTCAAAGACGTACTCAGCAGTAGCGCGTACTCGATGACTGACGGAGTGGGTTCTGAGACACAGCGGCACGACACAGGTGCCGACCGCCGAGAGGTTGTTGGTCGAGTGAGGCGAAGCAAGAACAGTCCCGAGCCATCGGCCCGGGGCAACTTCACCCCGCCGCCGCGCACAGCGGCGCCCGCCCCCGCCCCCGCCGCGGAACCCACGGCCGAGCCCGCGCCCAGCGGCGGCCGTTTCACGCCGCGCAACTGGCGGGTGACCACCCGGCTGAACGCGATCCTGCTCATCCCGGTGCTGGTCGGTCTCGTCATGGGCGGCTTCCAGGTGAAGAGCTCGATCGACACCTGGCAGGACGCCGAGGACGCCGAGAGCACCGCGCGTCTGGTGCGCGCCTCCCTCGGCTACGCCAACGCCCTCTACAACGAGCGCGATCTCACGGCGGCGCCGCTGCTGCAGGGCAAGGGTGAGAAGGACGCCACCGTCGCCAAGGCCCGCCAGGCCACCGACGAGGCCGCCGACACCTTCGACGAGGCGGCCCAGGGCATGCCCGGCAAGCCGGGTCTGGAGCGCCGGCTGAAGGTCTTCCGCGAGCAGGAGCCCAAGCTCCAGACGCTGCGGGCGGCCGCGTACACCTCCAAGCTCAAGGGCGTGGAGACCGAGGAGGGCTACACCGGCGTCGCCCACCCCCTGATGGAGTTCGCCAACGAGCTGGGCCTGGGCACCGGCAACATCACCTCCTACGGCCGTACCGTCTACGCGATCTCACTGACGAAGGCGGCGCTCTCGCTGGAGCGCTCCATCGGCATGCACATGCTGGTCAAGCCGGGTCCGGAGCCCAGCCACCTCGCCAGCCAGCGCGTCGCCCTCTCCTCGTACGCCTACCTGGAGCGCATCGCGGTCGAGGAGTACATCGGCGGCGGCACCGAGGCGGACGCGCAGAAGCTCGAGGACTCCGAGGCGAAGCTCAAGGAGGACGGCGCGGCCATGGCCAAGGAGGCCAAGGCCAAGGACCCGGACTACGTGCCGCCGCCGTCCGACCCGACAACGATGATCTCGGAGCTGGCCGGACTCACGTCCACGGACACCAGCGCCCGGGCGGAGCTGGCCCGGCAGGGCATCACGCCGGAGAACTGGTGGGCGGTCAACACCCTCAAGTTCGACGCGTACCAGAAGATCGAGTCGGACCTTGCCGACAGGGCGGTGTCCGAGGCGTCCGCGATCGCCGACGACGCCGAGCGCGACGCCTACATCACGGGTGCCGCGGTCGTCATCGCGCTGCTCGCCGCCTTCATCCTGGCGGGCATGGTGGCCCGCCAGATGAGCCGCTCCATGCGTCAGCTGCGCAACGCCGCCTTCGGCATCGCCGAGCAGCGCCTGCCGATGCTGGTCGACCAGCTCTCCCGCACCGACCCCGGCCGGGTCGACACCCGGGTGCAGCCGATCCCGATCGCCTCGACCGACGAGATCGGCGAGGTCGCCCGCGCCTTCGACCAGGTGCACCGCGAGGCGGTCCGGCTCGCCGCCGAGCAGGCGCTGCTGCGGGGCAACATCAACGCGATCTTCACCAACCTGTCGCGCCGCAACCAGTCGCTGATCGAGGGCCAGCTGAGCCTGATCACCGAACTGGAGAACAACGAGGCCGACCCCGACCAGCTGGAGAACCTCTTCCGGCTGGACCACCTCGCCACCCGTATGCGCCGCAACGGCGAGAACCTCCTGGTCCTCGCGGGCGAGGAGCCCGGCCGCCGCTGGGACCAGCCGGTCCCGCTGGTCGACGTGCTGCGCGCCGCCTCCTCCGAGGTGGAGCAGTACGAGCGCATCGAGCTGTCCGGCGTGCCGGAGGCCGAGATCCACGGCCGCGCCGTGACCGACCTCGTGCACCTGCTCGCCGAGCTGCTGGAGAACGCCACGACGTTCTCCTCCCCGCAGACCAAGGTCCGCGTCACCGCGACCCGGCTGCCCGACGGCCGCGTGATGGTCGAGATCCACGACAAGGGCATCGGCCTGACCGCCGAGGACTTCGCGGACATCAACCACAAGCTGGCCAACCCGCCGACCGTCGACGCCGCGATCTCGCAGCGCATGGGCCTGTTCGTGGTCGGCCGGCTGTCCGACCGGCACGGCATCCGCGTCCAGCTGCGCCCCTCCGGCGAGCAGGCTGGCACCACCTCGCTGGTCATGCTCCCGGACGCCATCACCCACGGTGGCGGCGGCGAGCAGCAGCCGCGCGACGAGTTCACCGTCTCGCAGATCATCCCGGAGCAGAACTTCCAGGGCGGCGAGAGCTTCGGCCAGGTCGGCCAGCCCATGCGGACCGCCGCGGAGCTGGGCTTCGACGACAGCCGGTACGCCGAGATCCCGGACGACATACGCGAGCTCGACCCGGTCGGCCGCTCGCTGATGCGCGAGGAGCGCCGGGCGGCCCTGGAGGCCCAGTCGCAGCCCGAGCTGCCGGGTCCGGCGGACCAGGGCGACGGCCGCAACACCGAGGCCGCCGGGTTCCAGGACCAGTTCACCGGTCAGCAGCCGGGGTACGACCCCGCCCGCGACGGCTACCAGGAGCAGCACCACGGCGGGTACGACCAGCAGCAGGCGTACGCCGACCAGCAGCAGGCCTACCAGGAACCGCAGCAGGCGTCGTACGACGAGCAGTACTACGCGCCCAACGGCGGCCTGCCCGGGAACGAGGGCTACTCGTCCAACGGCGGTTACCCGGACCCCTCCTACGCGCAGCCCGGCCCGAACGGGCAGCAGCCGGCGGGCCCCGGCGCCCAGGAGAACTACTCGCCCTTCGAGCAGCGGCGCCACCAGGACGACTGGCCGCAGCAGGACGGCTTCCAGAACGGTTATCCGGACCAGTACCCCACCGGTGCCCCGCAGGCGCATTCCGCCGAGGCCGCTGACGTGACCGAGGCGGACCGCGTAGGCTTCGACCGTCCGGGGCCGGCCCCCTCCGCCGCCCACGAGCTGACCGACGCCGGTCTTCCCCGCCGCGGATCCACCGCGAGCGGCGCGGGCGATGCGGGGCACGTGGGCCAGGAGACGCCGGCCGCCGCACCGGGGACGGGCGGCGAGGACACCTGGCGGTCGGCCAACGACGACCGCTGGCAGCAGGCCTCGGCGCTGCGCAAGCCCAAGGCGGGCGGGGTGACCTCCTCGGGACTGCCGCGGCGGGTGCCCAAGGCCAACCTGGTCGAGGGCGCGGCCGAGACCACTCCACAGGGAGGCCCCCAGGTCTCCCGCGCTCCGGAGGACGTCCGGGGCAGGCTGAGCAACCTGCGGCGCGGCGTCGAGCGAGGCCGCAACGCGGGCAGTGAAACGAACGGCCAGGACACAAGGAATGAACACCGTGGTCCTGACAGCACCTACAACCAGGAGCGTTAGTGTGAGCCCGATGAGCCAGGCGGCGCAGAACCTGAACTGGTTGATCACCAACTTCGTGGACAACACCCCGGGGGTGTCCCACACGGTGGTGGTCTCCGCCGACGGACTCCTTCTGGCGATGTCCGAAGGGTTCCCTCGCGACCGAGCCGATCAGCTCGCGGCCGTCGCCTCCGGCCTGACCTCGCTGACCGCCGGTGCCTCGCGCATCTTCGAGGGCGGCAGCGTGAACCAGACGGTTGTGGAGATGGAGCGCGGATTCCTCTTCATCATGTCCATCTCCGACGGCTCGTCCCTCGCGGTTCTCGCACACCCCGAGGCGGACATCGGTCTCATTGGGTACGAGATGGCCCTTCTGGTGGACCGTGCGGGCACGGTTTTGACCCCGGATCTGCGGGCTGAGCTCCAAGGGAGCCTTCTCAACTAAAGGACAGACGGTGCGTTTTGGCGTCCCGTGGCCGTAAAGTTTCGGGACGCGGCTCCACAGCGATGGGTGCCAGGCACAGTCGGAGGAGGAAAAAGTGGCAACACCCCCAGGCGGTCCGTCATCGGGCAACTGGTCGTACGGCCCTGGTCAGGGCCAGAACGACGGCTCGGCGAACGGATACGGCTACCCCTCCGTGCCGAGTCACCGGCAGCCGTACACGCCGCAGGGCCCCGGCCCTTCGCCTTACGACCAGCCGCACGCTCCGCGCATCCAGCCCGTGCAGCCGCAGCGCCGCACCCCTGAGCCGGCGCCCGCGGGGGCGTCGAACAACCCCCTGGTGCGCCCGTACGCCATGACGGGCGGCCGCACCAGGCCCCGGTACCAGCTCGCCATCGAGGCGCTGGTGCACACCACCGCGCAGCCGCACCAGATGCAGGGCCAGCTGCCCGAGCATCAGCGGATCTGCAACCTCTGCCGGGAGATCAAGTCGGTGGCCGAGGTCTCGGCCCTCCTGACGATCCCTCTCGGCGTGGCCAGGATCCTCGTCGCCGACTTGGCGGAGGCGGGACTGGTCGCCATCCATCAGCCCGGCGGCGACGAGAGCGCCGGCGGCCAGCCAGACGTGACACTGCTCGAAAGGGTGCTCAGTGGACTTCGCAAGCTCTAGCGGCGGTCCTTCCCGCTCCACCACTTCCGCGAAGATCGTGGTGGCGGGCGGCTTCGGCGTGGGCAAGACCACGTTCGTCGGCGCTGTCTCGGAGATCAATCCGCTGCGCACAGAGGCCGTGATGACATCCGCTTCGGCGGGTATCGACGACCTCACCCACACGGGGGACAAGACGACCACGACGGTCGCCATGGACTTCGGACGCATCACGCTCGACCAGGACCTGATCCTGTACCTCTTCGGTACGCCCGGCCAGGACCGGTTCTGGTTCATGTGGGACGACCTGGTGCGCGGCGCCATCGGGGCGATCGTCCTGGTCGACACGAGGCGGCTCGCCGACTGCTTCCCCGCCGTCGACTACTTCGAGAACTCGGGCCTGCCGTTCGTCATCGCGTTGAACGGCTTCGACGGGCAGCAGCCGTACAACCCGGACGAGGTCCGCGAGGCGCTGCAGATCGGCCCGGACACCCCGATCATCACGACGGACGCGCGGCATCGGGCCGACGCGAAGTCCGCGCTGATCACGCTGGTCGAGCACGCGCTGATGGCGCGCCTGCGCTGATCTGCGGGCAAGTCGTGCCTCCCTCAGTGCCTCAAGGGCCTGGGAGGTGCCCCCAGGGGCGGCACGGGTGGGCGCAGGCGGCCACCCCGTCGGCACCGGGTTGCGCGACGCCCCCTGCGGCCACTGGGCTGCCGGGGGCGGTTTCGTTGCCGGGTGCGGGTACGTCGTGGCTGGTCGCGCCCACGCGACGGAGCCGCATATCGACACAGCCCCGCGCCCCTGGGTGTGTTGCCCGGCCCCCTGTCATGCGTAGAGGCCCCCTTCCTGGGCGGAGGGGGCCTCTACGTGGCTCAGGTCAGCGCCAGCTGTGCGGCGCCCGGAAACCCGGCTCGCGCTCCAGGCGGCGCCAGCCCGCGCGGGCTCGGCCGCCGCCGTGGGTCGGCGGGATCTCGGCGGGGCGGGCGGCGGCGCGGGCCAGCAGGAGCGCCGTGATGGCGGCGACTTCCTCGGGCTCGGCGTGGCCCTTCTCGACGCGGATGTCGGGAGTGGACATGGAGGTGGCTCCTCGGGTCACTGCGGCGGGTTGCCGTGCTTGCGGGAGGGCAGGTCGGCGTGCTTGGTGTGGAGCATCGCCAGGGACTTGATCAGCACCTCGCGCGTCTCCGCGGGGTCGATGACGTCGTCGACCAGGCCGCGTTCGGCCGCGTAGTAGGGGTGCATCAGCTCGGACTTGTACTCCTTGACCATGCGGGCCCGCATGGCCTCGGGGTCCTCCGCCCCGGCGATCTGCCGGCGGAAGATGACGTTGGCCGCGCCCTCCGCGCCCATGACGGCGATCTCGTTGGTCGGCCAGGCGTAGGTGAGGTCGGCGCCGATGGACTGGCTGTCCATGACGATGTAAGCACCTCCGTACGCCTTGCGCAGGATGAGCGAGATCCGGGGGACGGTCGCGTTGCAGTAGGCGTAGAGGAGCTTGGCGCCGTGGCGGATGATGCCGCCGTGCTCCTGGTCGACGCCGGGCAGGAAGCCGGGTACGTCCAGAAGGGTGATGATCGGGATGTTGAAGGCGTCGCACATCTGGACGAAGCGCGCGGCCTTCTCCGATGCCTCGATGTCCAGTACGCCGGCCAGGCTCTGCGGCTGGTTGGCGACGATGCCGACGACCTGGCCGTCCAGACGGGCCAGGGCGCAGATGATGTTGCGGGCCCAGCGCTCGTGGACCTCCAGGTACTCGCCGTCGTCGACGAGTTCCTCGATGACCTTGGTCACGTCGTAGGGGCGGTTGCCGTCCGCCGGGACCAGGTCGAGCAGGACGTCGCCGCGGCGGTCTGCGGGGTCCGAGGACTCGGCGCGGGGCGGGTTCTCCCGGTTGTTCTGCGGCAGCAGGGAGAGGAGGTAGCGGACCTCGGCGAGGCAGGTCTCCTCGTCGTCGTAGGCGAAGTGGCACACGCCGGACGTCTCGGCGTGCACGTCGGCGCCGCCCAGGCCGTTCTGGGTGATCTCCTCGCCGGTGACCGCCTTGACCACGTCCGGGCCCGTGATGAACATCTGCGAGGTGTCGCGGACCATGAAGACGAAGTCGGTGAGGGCGGGGCTGTAGGCCGCGCCGCCCGCGCACGGGCCGAGCATCACGCTGATCTGCGGGATGACGCCGGACGCCTTGGTGTTGCGCTGGAAGATGCCGCCGTAACCGGCGAGCGCGCTGACGCCCTCCTGGATGCGGGCGCCGGCGCCGTCGTTCAGCGACACCAGCGGGGCACCGGCCGCGATGGCCATGTCCATGATCTTGTGGATCTTCGTCGCGTGCGCCTCGCCCAGCGCACCGCCGAAGATCCTGAAGTCGTGGGCGTAGACGAAGACCGTGCGGCCCTCGACCGTGCCCCAGCCGGTGATGACACCGTCGGTGTACGGCTTCTTGGCCTCCAGGCCGAAGCCGGTCGCCCGGTGCCGGCGCAGCTGCTCGACCTCGCGGAAGGAACCCGCGTCGAGGAGCAGCTCGATCCGCTCGCGCGCCGTCAGCTTGCCCTTGGCGTGCTGCGCCGCCGTGGCCTTCTCGCTCGGTCCGGCCAGCGCCTGCGCACGGATCTCGTGCAGCTCGGCCACTCGCCCGCGCGCGTCCGTCGGCTCACCCGGCGCCTCATCCAAAACGGTCATGTAGCGACTCTACGAAGCAGACCAAGGAATGCGAGCCGTCGACTCCGTACAGTCTCCGGCCCGTTTTCCTGGTAGCACTGAACAGAACCCCCACCGCATGCAGCCTTTTCGACTGCTCAGAGGGCCTCCATCTTGTAGAGGTCACACAAAGCCATCAGCTGAGAGTCACCTCACATTCATGGGTGGTACATACCACCCCTGGAGTGACGCGGAGGTGCAGTCGGCGGCCCGTCGCGAGGATCTCGACCGTCTCGTCGGCCCGTCGCACCGCTCTCACCGGGTGGTCCCAGACGATCTCCAGGGGTTCCCCCGTGCGCGGCGGTTCGCTCACGCAGAGCGTAGCGGTACGGCCCCGGCGGCGGACCAGCACGCTCGCCCCGGCGGTGGCGGTGAGCGGGCCCGCCGTGCCGGCCTGCCAGAAGTTGGCGGCCGTGAGACCGAGGGAGGGGACGGCCAGGGCCTGGCGGTGGCCGTCGTTGGCGAGGACCCGCAGCCGGCGGTGGTCGGCGGCGCGGCGGGCCACGGCCTGCCGCGAGGCACCCGGCATGACGGTGTAGACGTACTCGGCGTCGGCGGGGTCGGTGCCGTGGTCGAGCCAGAGGGTCTGCCAGCGGCGGGTACGGCGCTCGGTCGTGCTGGTGGTGTTGATGTCGGACCAGGCACCGGTGCGGTCCTCGCGCAGGGTCCGCAGGCCGCCCTGGGGCACGATCCAGCCGCCGTGGCCCTCCAGGTGGGCCCAGTGCCGGCCGCGCGTCAGGGCCCGGTCGCCGTCCTCCCCCAGATTGCGGTTGTCCACGACCGTCTCGACCGGGACGCCGTCCGCACAGGTGATGCCGGCGCCCAGGCAGACCACGGCGTCGTCGAGGAAGAACCAGGACTTGCGGGCCTGAAGGGTCGAGCCGAGCCCCTTGAGGTGCTGCCCGACGGCCGCGTACTCGCCGTCGGTCGTGCCGCCGACCCAGCGCACGTCCGGTTTGGGCCGGCCCCACTCGCCACCCGCCCGGTCGGCCAGGCGCCGGGTGGAGACGGTGGTGCCGGGCAGCCGGTACCAGTCGACGGTGGGCCAGAACCAGTCGGTGTACTGGTCCGTCCTCGTCCCGTTCGCCCACCAGGTGAGCATGCCCGCGCCGGTGTGCCAGCCGCGTGGGTTCTCGCCGTTGCCGCACTCGTAGTGGGCGATGCGGTCGCTGGCCATGGCGAGTCCCGCGGTGAAGGCGGGGCGGCGGTGGACTGCCCGGTCCATGGCCGCGAAGAGGTGGTGCCCGGCGGGTTCGGGGGCGGCCTCGCCGGGGGCGTCGGCGATCGCGTGCAGCCGGGCCAGGTCGGCGACCGGGAACTGGGGCGCGGTCAGCAGCGGGGTGACGGTGTCCCGTTCGATCCAGCCCTTGATCCGGGCGTGCCAGCGCCCGCGCTCGGCGTCGCTCGCGCCCCCCGCGAGGACCGCCATGGCGGCGACGAGTTGCTGGCCGTGGAAGTGGTCGCCGCGCATGACGTGCAGGTCGTCGCTCTTGAGGTAACCCCGGCTGATGGCCCGCCCGTTGACGTTGTCCATGACCAGTCCGTCGTGGATCAGGGGCGCGTAGGCGCGCTCGACGCTGTCCAGGACGATCTGCCTGCCCGGGTCGGTCACCTCCCACTCGGAGCCGGCCAGCAGGGTGAACAGCCGGCCCAGCCCGTCCAGCATGACCTGGCCGTACGTCCCCGAGTAGGCGACCCAGGTGTGCTGGACGAAGGAGCCGTCGGCGTGGAGGCCGTCCCCCTCGGTGACGTACGGGAAGACCGGCGAGAGGGCGTCGCGGGCCAGGGCGAGCTTGGCGGGGGCCCGGCCCAGGACGCCGCGCAGGGCGACGGAGCGGCACAGGTCGACGCGGTTGGCGCCGGTGGAGGTGCCGGTGTAGTCGCCGAGCATCGCGTCGGGGACGAAGTGGTCGACGGCGGCGCAGGCGGCGGCCACGCGGTCGGCGCCGAGGTGGTCGTGGAGGGCGGCCGTGATGTCCATCAGGAGCCGGGGGCTGCCGATCTGCCATTCCCACCAGTTGCCGTAACGGGTGGTGGCGGGGTTGTAGACGGTGGCCGAGAGGTGGTCGAGGCCGCGCAGGATGTCGGCGAGGAGCGCCGCGTCGCCGGTCGAGCCGGTGCCCTGCTGCACGTACGCCTCGGTCATCGTCCACAGACGGCCGTAGGCGAAGGTGATGCCGGCGGGCGGGTCGAAGGGGTGGCCGGGCCACAGGGAGGTGGCGGTGGGGGCCATGGTGGCGCGGTGCTCGCGGGCGCGTGCGCCGGTCTCGGCGAGGCGGGAGGCGTACGGCTCGGCGGCCGGGTCGTAGCCGGTGCCCAGCGCGATCCCGAGCCAGCGTCGGCGCAGGGCGTCGTACGGGTCGGCCGCGGCGGCCGCGGCACCGGGGACGGAGGCGAGGGCGGCGGCCGCGGCCGCGAGCAGGACCGCGCGGCGGGTGGGGGCGGTGGGGCGCTGTGGGGTCATGCTCATGCCGTCTATCACGCCGGAGGCGAGAGGGGAACGGTGCCGCGACACGTGCGGCGCGGGTGGTTGATGGCGGCGCGGAATAGCTCTAGAGTCGAAGCCGTTGGACTGGTTGAACATTCAACTTCAACGCCCTTCCCCGGAGGACACCATGACCGCCACCCCCGACCTCTCCACGCTGACCGGCGACTACACCGTCGACCCCGCCCACACGACCATCGGCTTCACCGCGCGCCACGCGATGGTCACCAACGTCAAGGGCAAGTTCCTCGACTTCACCGGCACGCTGCACCTGGACGGCTCCGACCCGTCCCGCTCCACGGCGACCCTGGACGTCACGATGGACAGCATCGACACGGGCTCCGCCGACCGTGACGGCCATCTGAAGAGCTCGGACTTCTTCAACACCGGCGAGTACCCGACGATGACCTTCCGCTCCACCAAGGCGGAGTCCCTGGGCGGCGACGACTACCGCATCACCGGTGACCTGTCGATCCTCGGCACGACCAAGCCGCTCACCATCGACCTGGAGTTCAACGGCGCCGCCAAGGACCCGTTCGGCAACGAGCGTGTCGGCTTCGAGGGCAAGGCGGAGATCAAGCGCTCCGAGTGGGGGCTCACCTGGAACACGGCCCTGGAGACGGGCGGCGTGCTGGTCTCCGACAAGATCAAGCTGAACTTCGACATCTCGGCGATCAGGCAGGCCTGACGTCCCGCGCCCCCTCGGGGGCGCCGAAGTCCACGTCGGCGGCGGCCCGGACCCGGATACGGCGGCCGGGCCGGGCGATCGCGCGGTAGACGGCGTTGTACCGCGCGATCGAGCGGTCCGCCGGGACGAGGCCGGTGTCCGCCGCGGTCCGCACCGAGGTGGTGTGCCCGTCGGCGACGACGACCAGGTCGTAACCCCGGCTCAGTGCCTGCCGCGCCGTGGTGTCCACGCAGACCTCCGTGGCGAACCCGGTGACGACGACCTCGGTGACACCGCGCGCCCTCAGGATCGCGTCGAGGTCGGTGTCCAGGAAGCTGTCCGGCGTCGCCTTGTCCACGACCGGCTCCCCCTCCCGCGGGGCCAGCTCGGGCACCACCCGCCAGCCCTCGGTGCCGGGGACCATACCCGCGTCCCGCTGCCGCACGGTCACCACCGGCACGCCGGACGCCCGGGCCCGCTCGCTCAGCCCGGCGATCGCGGCGACCGTCTCGGCGGCCCGGTGCGCCATGGCGACCGTGGTGTTCTGCATGTCGATGACGAGGAGCGCGGAGGTGGGTGGCATGCGCTCACCGTAGTGGGGCGCCCCGCCCGCACGCCGCCCGTTTCACCTGCCCAGCAGCTCCCGCACCTGGTCCAGGGCGCTGCCGAAGGGGTCGGGGAGGACCCCCACCCCGTGGGCGACCAGCGCTCCCTCGTGCAGCAGCATCAGCGTCCGCGCCAGCCGGTCCGCGCCGGGCGCGTCGATCTCCCGGGCCAGGCCGGTGAACAGTTCGAGCATCCACCGCTTCTGGCCGGTGATGACCGGGTACGCCGGATGGGCCGGATCGCTGATCTCCGCATGCGCGTTGATCATGCTGCACCCCCTGGCGCCGTACCGCGCCGACCACGCGCGGGAGGCCTCGAAGACCGCCTCGACCCGGGCGGCGGCCCCCTCTCCCGCCTCCTCCAGCCGCCCGGCGAGCAGGTCGCGCCACCGCTCGTCGCGTCCGGCCAGGTACTCCACGACGATCTGCTCCTTCGAGCCGAACCTGTCGTACAGCGTCTTCTTGGTCACCCCGGCCTCGGCGGCGATGAGATCCACGCCGACGGCGTGGATGCCGTGCTCGTAGAACAGCCGCTCGGCGGCCTCCAGTACCCGTCGCGCGCCGGGCGTCATCCGGACCCGACGCGGTTCTCCTTCCTCACCCATGCGACCAAGTATACCGGTCTGTATAGTGGGCACTCGAGGCTAGTAAACCGATCTGTCTACTGGAAGGGGTCGACGTGAACGCCCTGCTCTCGGCCGCCTTCGTACTGTGCTGGAGCTCCGGCTTCATCGGCGCCAAGCTCGGTGCGGAGACCGCGGCCACGCCCACCCTCCTGATGTGGCGCTTCCTGCCCCTCGCCGTACTGCTGGCCGCCGCCGCGGTCGCCTCCCGGACGGCCTGGCGGGGCCTGACGCTCCGCGGCGCCGGCCGGCAGATCGCCATCGGCGCCCTGTCGCAGAGCGGCTATCTGCTCAGCGTCTACTACGCCATCGAGCTGGGTGTCTCCAGCGGCACCACCGCCCTGATCGACGGCGTCCAGCCGCTGGTCGCCGGCGCGCTCGCCGGTCCCCTGCTGCGGCAGTACGTCTCCCGCCGGCAGTGGCTGGGACTGTGGCTCGGGCTGTCGGGTGTGGCCACGGTGACGCTCGCGGACGCCGCGGCGGCAGGGGCGGGAGTGGCCTGGTGGGCGTATCTCGTCCCGTTCCTCGGCATGCTGTCGCTGGTGGCGGCCACCTTCCTGGAGCGCCGCACGCCCGAGCCGGTCGCGCCCCGCGTCGCCCTGACGATCCACTGCGCGACCAGCGCCGTCCTCTTCTCCGGGCTGGCGCTGGGCGTCGGGGCGGCGGCACCGCCCGCCGGGTCCTCGTTCTGGCTGGCGACCGCCTGGCTGGTGGTGCTGCCGACCTTCGGCGGCTACGGGCTGTACTGGCTGATCCTGCGCCGGTCCGGCATCACCGAGGTCAACACCCTGATGTTCCTGATGGCCCCGGTCACGGCCGTGTGGGGCGCCCTCATGTTCGGTGAGCCCTTCGGCGTCCAGACCGCCCTCGGACTGGCGGTCGGCCTGGCGGCCGTGGTCGTGGTCAGGCGCGGCGGCGGTGAGAGGCGCAGTCGGAGGCCCGTGCGGTCCGGCGCGGACCGTCCGGCGGCCGGGAGGCCGGTGGCGGCCAGGCGCTGACGCCCGCCCGCCGCCTCAGAAGCCGCCGCCGAAGTCCCCTCCGCCGCCGAAGCCGCCGCCGCCCCCGAAGTCGCCGCCGCCGAACCCGCCCCCGAAGTCACCGGGGTCGAAGTCGCCGCCCGAGACGTCGCCGCCCTCGTAGCCGCCGAAGTCGCCGTACCCGGTGCCGTAACCGGCTCCGTAGGCGGGGCCCGCCATCATGCTGCCGAGCATGGTGCCGACCAGCAGGCCGGGCAGGATGCCGCCGCCGAAGTAACCGCCCGCCCAGGGGCCGTAGGCCGGGCCCGCGTCCCAGTAGGGCCGGCGGCCGTACTCGGTGTCCACCTCGCGGATCATCGGGTCCCGGCCGTCGGACAGCCGGGCCTGATCGGCCGCGCACACCGGGACCTGCCGCGTCGTGCCACCCGCCGGGGTCCAGGTGGCGTCGGCGACCGACGGTCCGTGGCGCGGGTCGAAGAAGCAGGGCGGCCGGCGTTCGGGCAGCGGCCTGCCCTCGCGGCGGGCGGCGAGCTGCGCGAGCGAGAACCGGCCGTCCTCCACCGCCTGGGTGACGGCGCGCACGTCCTCCGGTTTGCGGGCGTCGGCCATGTACGTCTTCGCCTGCTCGTAGGCGTCCAGGGCGCGTTCGTAGTCCGCCCGCATGGCGTCGTCGGCGCCCGGTTCCGCCGGGTGGAAGTCCAGGCGGTCCAGTTCCTCGCCGAACGCCGTGATGTCCTCGTCGACCACCACCCGCAGCCGCTCCAGCGCCGCCCGCTGCTCCTGCTCGCGGCGGTGGCGGTTGCGCCGGGAGAGCGCGTAGACGCCCGCGCCGCCGGCCACCACCACCGCGCCCGCGGTGATCAGGGCGTCGGTGGGCGCGGACCCGCCGCCGGAGTCCCAGGACGAGGGCGCCGAGCCGCGCACGCTGCGCAGCGCGTCGTCGACGAAGTCGTTCAGCTGGGCCTTGGGGTCGCCCGCGCCCTGCACGGCGGTGACCAGGTTCCGCACGCCCTGGCGGCTCAGCACACTGCTGTCCGCGCGGGCGTCGAAGCGGTCGCCCAGGCGGACGCCGTACAGACCGGTGATGCCGGTCTCGGTGCGGATGTTCTGGAAGAGGTTCTCGGTCGGGTAGCCGGCCGGGAGGACCGCGACGAAGACGGGCTCGCCCGCGTCCTCGATCTTGTGGGCGAGCGCGTCGGCGTCGGACTTGGACAGCAGGTCGGAGGCGGCCGGGTCCACGTACACGGGACTCTCGCGCAGGGCCGCGCCGATCTCCGAGACATCGGTCTGCGCCTGCGCGCCCGGCGCGCCGGCCAGCAGCACCGCCAGCGCGGCGACGACCGGCACGACCAGGAGGCGTATGAGGAACTGAGCACGAATGCCCTTCATACGTTCGAACGTACCCGAATGGACCTCAATCAGACATAAAGCGCGGAGATCCGGAAGATCCGGCTCACTCGGCGGGTGCGACCCCGGCCCGCAGCAGCCCGTACGTGTAGGCGTCCTCCAGGGCCTGCCAGGAGGCGGCGATGACGTTCTCCGCGACGCCCACCGTGGCCCACTCCCCCGTGCCGTCCGAGGTGGAGATGAGGACCCTGGTCGTGGACTGGGTGCCGTGCACGCCCTCCAGGATGCGGACCTTGTAGTCCACCAGGTCGAGCTTGGCCAGCTCCGGGTAGATCTTCTCCAGGGCGACGCGCAGCGACCGGTCCAGGGCGTTGACCGGGCCGTTGCCCTCGGCGGTGGCGACGATGCGCTCGCTCTTGGCCCAGAGCTTGACCGTGGCCTCGTTGGCGTGGGTGCCGTCGGGGCGGTCCTCGGTGATCGCGCGCCAGGACTCGACGTCGAAGTACTTGAGCGGCCGGCCCTCGGCCTCGGCGCGCAGCAGCAGCTCGAAGCTGGCGTCGGCTGCCTCGTAGGTGTAGCCCGCCAGCTCGCGCTCCTTGACCCGCTCGACGACCCGGCCGACCAGTTCGCGGTCGCCGCCGAGGTCGATGCCGAGTTCCTTGCCCTTGAGCTCGATGGAGGCGCGGCCGGCCATGTCGGAGACCAGCATCCGCATGGTGTTGCCGACCAGCTCGGGGTCGATGTGCTGGTAGAGGTCCGGATCGACCTTGATCGCGGAGGCGTGCAGGCCGGCCTTGTGGGCGAAGGCGGAGACGCCCACGTAGGGCTGGTGGGTGGAGGGGGTGAGGTTGACGACCTCCGCGATGGCGTGGGAGATGCGGGTCATCTCGCGCAGCCGGCCCTCGGGCAGCACCTGCTTGCCGTACTTGAGCTCCAGGGCGGCCACGACCGGGAACAGGTTGGCGTTGCCGACGCGCTCGCCGTAGCCGTTGGCCGTGCACTGGACGTGGGTCGCGCCGGCGTCGACGGCGGCGAGGGTGTTGGCCACGGCGCATCCGGTGTCGTCCTGGGCGTGGATGCCGAGCCGGGCGCCGGTGTCGGCCAGCACCGTGGCGACCACGGCCTGGATCTGCGCCGGGAGCATGCCGCCGTTGGTGTCGCACAGGATGACGACGTCGGCGCCGGCCTCGGCGGCGGTGCGCACGACCGACTTCGCGTACTCGGGGTTGGCGCGGTAGCCGTCGAAGAAGTGCTCGCAGTCGACGAAGACCCGGCGGCCCTGCGCCTTGAGGTGGGAGACCGTGTCGGCCACCATCGCCAGGTTCTCGTCCAGCGTGGTGCGCAGGGCCAGTTCGACGTGCCGGTCGTGCGACTTGGCGACCAGCGTGATCACCTGGGCGCCCGAGTCGAGCAGCGCCTTGACCTGGTGGTCCTCGGCGGCGCTGGCGCCCGCGCGGCGGGTGGAGCCGAAGGCGACCAGCTGGGCGTGCCTGAAGTCGATCTCTTCCCGGGCGCGGGCGAAGAACTCGGTGTCCCGCGGGTTCGCGCCGGGCCAGCCGCCCTCGATGAAGCCCACACCGAAGTCGTCCAGGTGCCGTGCGATGGCCAGCTTGTCCGCGACCGTGAGGTTGATGCCCTCGCGCTGCGCGCCGTCGCGCAGGGTGGTGTCGAAGACGTGGAACGAATCGTCGAGTTCGCTGGTTGCGGTCATGATGTCAAGGCTCCTGTTGGGGATCTCGGTCTACCGGAATGACCGGTTCCACCGTCCGTCTATGATCCCTCGCGCACTCTTCCCGGCTCGGGGTGGGCCAGGAAAGCGAAAAACCTCTCGCGGGTGCGAGAGGTCTGCGCGCGGGTCGAGGACGACGGTGTCCACCCGTACCTGGTCGTACGTGGTGGTCACTGCGGACCGGCGCGCCTGCTGCCAATAATCATGGCGAACGAGAGCACGGGGGCAGTCTGGCACACTCCGCCCCCCGTCCACCGCCCGTCTCAGGATGCGAGCGTGGGGGCGTCCGGATCAGGACCGTGCCAGGAGCCCCTCGGCGAGGAACTCCCGTGCGTGGCCGAGCACCTGGGCCCGGTCCGTCCCGCGCAGGCCGATCGCCACGTGGATGGCGAAGCCGTCGAGGAGGGCCCGCAGCCGGGACGCGAAGCGGTCGGGGTCCACGGGGCGGAACTCGCCGCGCGAGATGCCCTCGGCGAGCAGGGCGACCAGGTCGCGGTGCCAGGCGCCCTCGATGGCGGCCTGCCGGTCGCGGGCCTCGTCGGGGGCGTTCTGCGAGCGGTTCCACACCTCCAGCCACAGCGTCCAGTGCGGGTCGCGGTGGCCGTCGGGGACGTACAGGTCGACGTAGGCGTCGAGGCGTTCCCGGGCGGCGCCGGGCCGGGTGAGCAGGCGGCCGCGCTCGGCGCCGAGGCGGCCCTCGCTCCACTCCAGGGTGCGCAGCAGCAGCTCGTCCTTGGAGCGGAAGTAGTACAGGAGGTGGCCGCTGCTCATGCCGACCTCGCGGCCGAGCGCCGCCATGGTGAGCTTCTCCAGGCCGCGCTCGGCGATCATCTCCATGGCGGCGGCGAGTACGTCCTCGCGCGGCGGGGCCTGTCTGCGCCCACCACCGGCCATGCGCTGCTCCTAGATCCTCGGCTGCTGCTGCGTGATGCAGTGGATGCCCCCGCCACCCGCGAAGATCGTACGCGCGTCCACCAGGGTCACCGTCCGCCCGGGGAACAGGCGGCGGAAGATGCCCGCGGCGAGTTCGTCGTTCGGGTCGCCGAAGGCGCACAGGACGAGGCCGCCGTTGCACAGGTAGTGGTTGATGTACGAGTAGTCGACCCAGTCGCCGTCCTGGTCCTTCAGGACCGTCGGGGCGGGAACCTCGACGACCTCCAGGCGCCGGCCCTTGGCGTCGGTCTGACCGCGCAGGATCTCCAGGTACTGCCGTGAGCGGTCGTGGTCGGGGTGCCGGGGGTCGCGCTGGCTGTGCACGACGACGGTGCCCGGCCGGGCGAAGGCGGCGACGATGTCGACGTGGCCCTGGGTGCCGTACCTGCCGTAGTCGCCGGTCAGGCCGTGCGGGAGCCAGATCGCCTTGCTGGTGCCGAGCTTGGCGTGGATCTCCGCCTCGGCCTGCTCGCGGCTCCAGCCGGGGTTGCGGCCGGGGCCGAGCTGGACGGTGTCGGTCAGCAGGACCGTGCCCTCGCCGTCGACGTGGATCGCGCCGCCCTCGTTGACGAGGGGGCTGCCCAGCACGGGCACGGCGGCGAGGTCCGCCACGTGCCGGGCGATCTTGGCGTCGTGCTCCCAGCGGGCCCAGTCCTGGGCGCCCCAGCCGTTGAAGACCCAGTCCACGGCGGCCAGTCCGCCCCGTCCGTCGGTCACGAAGGTCGGGCCGATGTCCCGCATCCAGGCGTCGTCCAGCTCGCGCTCCACCAGGTCGACGTCCGGGCCGAGCAGCTCGCGCGCGCTGTCGCCCTGGCCGGGCCCGTGCACCATCGTCACCGGCTCGAAACGCCGCACCGCGCGGGCGACGGCGGCCCATGCCGCACGGGCCGCGGCCAGTTCCCCGGCGTCGGTGAACGTCGCGTTGGGGCCGGGCCAGGCCATCCAGGTGCGTTCGTGCGGGGCCCACTCGGGGGGCATGCGGAAGGTCATCGAGATGTCCCTGGAGGTCGGAGGAGCGTCAGAGGAAGTAGAGGCGGTTGAGCGAGACGGACTCGGCCGGTTCGGAGCGCAGCGGGTCGCCGTCGAGGGTGACCAGGCCGGTGCGCTGGTCGACGTCGACCGCGCCGGTACGGGAGTTCAGACGCAGGTCGGCCGGGCCGATGCCGCGGGTGCCGCGCACGGCGACCCGGCGGCGGCGGGTCGGCAGGGTGTCGCCGCCCCGGTCGAGGGCGGCCTGCGCGACGAAGGCCACCGATATCTCGGCGGGCGTGGCGCCGTGCGCGCCGAACTGCGGTCCCAAAACGAGGGGTTCGCAGGTGTCGGTGGCCGCGTTCGGGTCGCCGACCACGCCGTACGCCGGAAAGCCCGACTTGAGCACGAGCTGCGGCTTGGCGCCGAAGTACTCCGGGCGCCACAGCACGATGTCGGCGAGCTTGCCGACCTCGATGGAGCCGATCTCGTGCGCGAGGCCGTGGGCGAGGGCGGGGTTGATGGTCAGCTTGGCCATGTAGCGCAGGACGCGCTCGTTGTCGTGGTCGTCCGGGGCGCCGAACTGGGCCTTCATCTTGCCGGCCATGGCGAAGGTGCGGCGGACGGTCTCGCCGGCCCGGCCCATGCCCTGCGCGTCGGAGGAGGTGATGCCGATGGCGCCCAGGTCGTGCAGCACGTCCTCGGCGCCCATGGTCCCGGCGCGGATGCGGTCGCGGGCCATGGCGGCGTCGCCCGGCAGGTCGGTCTTGAGGTCGTGGACGGAGACGATCATGCCGTAGTGCTCGGCGACCGCGTCCCGGCCGAAGGGCAGGGTGGGGTTGGTGGAGGAGCCGATGACGTTGGGGACGCCGGCCATCTTCAGCACGTTGGGGACGTGTCCGCCGCCGCAGCCCTCGATGTGGAAGGCGTGGACGGTGCGGCCCTCCAGCACCCGCAGGGTGTCTTCCACGGAGAGGCATTCGTTGAGGCCGTCGCTGTGCAGGGCGACCTGGACGTCGTACTCCTCGGCGACGCGCAGCGCGGTGTCGAGGGCGCGGGTGTGGGCGCCCATGTCCTCGTGCACCTTGAAGCCGGACGCCCCGCCCTCGGCCAGCGCCTCGATCAGCGGGGCCTCGTGGGACGAGGAGCCCCGGCCCAGGAAGCCGATGTTGACCGGCCAGGCGTCGAAGGCACCGAAGGCGTGCTTGAGCGCCCACGGCGAGTTGACGCCGACGCCCCAGACCGGGCCGAACTCCTGCCCGATGATCGTCGTCACCCCGGACGCGAGGGACGCCTCCATGATGCGCGGGGAGAGCAGGTGGACGTGGGTGTCCACGGCTCCGGCGGTGGCGACGAGGCCCTCGCCGGACACGATCGAGGTGCCGGTGCCGACCACGACGTCGACCCCGTCGAGGGTGTCGGGGTTGCCGGCCCGCCCGATCCCGCTGATCCGCCCCTCGCGGATGCCGATCGACACCTTCCGGATGCCCTGGGCCGCGTCGATCACGACCACGTTGCTGATCACGACGTCGCAGGTCTCCCGGACCGCCGCGGCCTTGAGGTGGAGTCCGTCGCGGGCGGTCTTGCCGAAACCGGCGAGGAACTCGTCGCCGTAGCGCTGGGCGTCGGACTCGACGCGGATCACCAGCCCCGAGTCGCCGAGGCGGAGCCGGTCACCGGCGCGCGGGCCGTGGGTGGCGGCGTAGGCGTACGGGTCGATGCTCATCGGTCCGCTCCCAGATATCCGCAGGCGGCGGCCCGGCGCAGGGCCTCTTCCCTGGCGCCCGGCGCGTCCAGCGGGCCGTCGACGAGACCGGCGAACCCGATGGCGACGCGGGCACCGCCGATCGGCACGAGGCCCACCTCCACGCGCTCGCCGGGGCCGAAGCGGACCGAGGACCCGGCGGGTACGGCCAGGCGCATTCCGTAGGCCCGCTCCCGGTCGAAGTCCAGGCGCGGGTTGGCCTCGAAGAAGTGGAAGTGGGAGGTCACGGAGACCGGCACGGTCGCGGTGTTGGTGACCGGGAGCCGCAGCGCCGCCTCGGGTTCCGCGTGGGCGTGTCCCGGCAACAGGACACCGGGGGCGTCCGCACCGAGCCCCGGGCCCCCGACGGGGTCGGTGACGACCGCGAGGCGGGAGCCGTCGTCGAAGACGGCCTCCACGTGCACCTCGGTGACCACGTCCGCGACGCCGGGCAGGACGTCGTCCGGGCCGAGCACGCACCGGGCGCGCTCGACGGCCTCCGCGAGGCGCGCTCCGTCGCGGGCGGCCTCGCACACGGTGTCCGCGATCAGCGCGGTCGCCTCGGGGACGTTCAGCCTGAGCCCGCGGGCCCTGCGGGCGCGGGCCAGCTCGGCCGCCCCGAACAGCAGCAGCCGGTCACGTTCCGTGGGAGTCAGTCTCACGCCGCGACACCTCCTCACTTGACCATAATTTGAGCACCACTCTAACTACGGACATCACTCTAGGCACGAAAGACATGCAGCGGAACCGTTGACGAGCAGCAAGGGCAGACGTCACATTGAACGTCGCTCTAACATCGCTCCACCCCCTCTGGCGGCCGTCGAAGGAGACCAGCCATGCCGATAGAACAGCGCGGAGTCGACACCATCCCCGAAGCGGAACGCACCAGCGGCCCCCGGGACCTGATCTCGATCCTGCTGGGGTCCAACCTCTGCCTGGGCGTGATCGTCTTCGGCTGGCTGCCGCCGTCCTTCGGCCTCGGCTGGTGGGCCTCGGTGGGTTCGGTGGTCGCGGGGACGGGCGTCGGCACGGTGTTCACGGCCCCACTGGCCCTGATCTCCCTGCGCACCGGCACCAACCTGTCCACGTCCTCCGGCGCCCAGTTCGGCGTGCGCGGGCGGCTGGTCGGCTCGGTGGTCGGTCTGCTGCTGGCCCTCGGCTACACCGCGCTGACGGTGTGGATCGGCGGGGACGTGATGGCGGGCGTGCTCGGGCGGCTGTTCGGCCTGCCGCAGGGCGGTGCGACGTACGCCGTCGTCTACGGCCTGCTGGCCGCCGCGACCGTCGCGGGGGCGGTCTACGGCTACCGGGTGCTGCTCGCGATGTCCCGGGTGCTGGCCTACGGCATGACCGCGCTGCTGGCGCTGGGCGTGATCGCCTACGCGCCCGACTTCACCACCGCCGCGCTGCCGGAGGCGGGCGGATATCTGCTGGACGGGTTCTGGCCGACGTGGCTGCTGGCCGCCGTGGCCGCGGGACTGTCAGGTCCGATCGCCTTCATCACCCTGCTCGGCGACTACACGCGCTACATCTCCCCGGCCCGCTTCTCCTCCCGCCGGGTGCTGCACGCGACCTGGCTGGGGCTGACGCTCGGCCTGCTGATCCCGCAGCTCTTCGGCACCTTCACGGCGTACGCCGCCCGTGCCGCCCTGGACTACGCGGGCCCGCTGGTCGACGCCGCCCCCACCTGGTACCTGGTCCCGCTGCTGCTCGCCGCCTCGGCCGGCTCGGTGGGCAACGCGGGGCTGATGCTGTACTCGATGGGCCTGGACCTGGACGCCATCCTGCCGCGCGCCTCCCGTGCCCGCGCCACCTGCGCCGTCGCCGTCGTCGCCACGGCCTGCGTCTTCGCCGGGCACTACGCCTGGCAGGCGCAGTCGGCGATGACGTCCTTCGTGCTGCTGCTGACGGCGATCGGCACCCCCTGGGCCGTCATCACGATGATCGGCTCGGTGCGCTGCGGCGGGGTGTACGACGCGGACGCCCTCCAGGTCTTCAACCGCCGGGCGCGGGGCGGGATCTACTGGTACCGGTCCGGCTGGAACGTCCCCGCGACGGCCGCCTGGGCGGTGGGCGCGGGCGTCGGCGTGCTGGCGGTGTCCCTGCCGTCGTACGAGGGGCCGCTGCTGTCCCTCACCGGCGGGGTGGACTGCAGCTTCCTGCTGTCGGGGCTGGTGGGCGGGGTGGTGTACGTGCTGGTGCCACAGCCCCGGGCCAACGCTTCAAAAGAGCCCGGGGTGGACAGTCTCAGCCCGTCCGGCGTTTGAGGACGAGGCCGTTCAGGCCGAAGGGGCGTCCGGGGGCGGCAGCTCCTGCAGGTCCGCCCCCCGGCGCCGGGGCACATCAGGCCAGCGTGTGCATCCACCCGTGCGTGTCCTCGGCGGTCCCGCGCTGGATGTCCAGCAGCGCGTCCCGCAGCCGCTGCGTCACCTCGCCCGTCTCGCCGCCGCTCTGCTGCCACTGGGCACCGGACCGCTTGACCGTGCCGACCGGGGTGATCACGGCGGCGGTCCCGCAGGCGAAGACCTCAGTGAGCGTGCCGTTCTCCGAGTCCCGCTGCCACTGGTCGACCGAGATACGGCCCTCCTCCGCCTCGTAACCGAGGTCGCGGGCGACGGTGAGCAGGGAGTCACGGGTGACGCCCTCCAGGATGGAGCCGGTGAGGGTGGGCGTGACGATCTTGTCGCCGTACACGAAGTACAGGTTCATGCCGCCCAGTTCCTCGACCCACTTGCGCTCGATGGCGTCGAGGTAGCAGACCTGGTCGCAGCCCTTGGTGGCGGCCTCGGCCTGGGCGAGCAGGGAGGCCGCGTAGTTGCCGCCGGTCTTGGCGTCGCCCATGCCGCCGGGGACGGCGCGGACCCGGTCTTCGGAGACCCAGATGGAGACCGGCTTGACGCCGCCCGGGAAGTAGGCGCCGGCCGGGGAGGCGATGACGAGGAAGAGGTACTCGTTGGCCGGCTTGACGCCCAGACCGACCTCGGTGGCGATCATGAAGGGGCGCAGGTAGAGGGACTCCTCGCCGCCGTGCGCCGGGACCCACTTCTCGTCCTGCCTGACCAGCGCGTCACAGGCCTCGATGAAGGTGTCCACCGGAAGCTCGGGCATGCCGAGGCGGCGCGAGGACGCCTGGAAGCGCGCGCCGTTCTTCTCCGGGCGGAAGGTGGCGACGGAGCCGTCGGGCCGCCGGTAGGCCTTCAGCCCCTCGAAGATCTCCTGCGCGTAGTGCAGGACCATGGTGGCCGGGTCGAGGGAGAGCGGGGCGTACGGCACGAGCTGGCCGTCGTGCCAGCCGCGGCCCTCGGTCCACTTGATCGTCACCATGTGGTCGGTGAAGTGGCGGCCGAACCCGGGGTTGGCCAGAATCGCCGCGCGCTCGGAGTCCGAGAGCGGGCTGGCGGAGGGCTTGAGCTCGATCGTGGGCGTCGTCATGGGTGGCTGTCCTTCACCGGTGTGTGTTGTGACGGGCCGCGGTCACGCCCGTACGGCCGGTGGCCGGTGCTAGGACGTCCGAGCATTCCCTCAGGTCGCGGCTTCGCGTTCGATTATCGCGCGCGGTCCACGACGGATGAAACGGGGTGAATGCGGCCCAGGATTCGATGGTCGCACCTGGCGGACGCAGGAGAAAGCCGCCGGGTGCCTTGTTTTTCGGACCCGGCGGCTTCGAAAGGTTGGATTTCGAGTGCGCCGGGGTCAGCCGGCTACTCGTACGGCGAGGGCGTCACCGATCTCGGAGGTGCTGCGGGCGGGCAGTCCGCCGCGCTCGCCGAGGTCGGCGGAGACGGCTTCCTCGATCCGGGCCGCCTCGTCCTCGTACCCGAGGTGGCGCAGCAGCAGGGCGACGGACAGGACCGTGGCGGTGGGGTCGGCCTTGCCCTGGCCTGCGATGTCGGGCGCGGAGCCGTGCACCGGCTCGAACATCGAGGGGAAGTCGCCGGACGGGTTGATGTTCCCGCTGGCGGCGACGCCGATACCGCCGGAGACGGCCGCGGCGAGGTCGGTGATGATGTCGCCGAAGAGGTTGTCGGTGACGATCACGTCGAACCGGGCCGGGTCGGTGACCAGGAAGATGGTCGCGGCGTCGACGTGGATGTAGTCGGTGGTGACCTCGGGGAACTCCTCGGCCACCTTGTTGAAGACGTTGGTCCACAGGTGGCCCGCGAAGGTCAGCACGTTGTTCTTGTGGACCAGCGTGAGCTTCTTGCGGGGGCGGGCCTGGGCCCGGGCGAAGGCGTCGCGGACGACGCGCTCGACGCCGTAGGCCGTGTTGACGGAGACCTCGGTGGCGACCTCGTGCTCGGTGCCCTTGCGGATGGTGCCGCCGTTGCCCGTGTACGGGCCCTCGGTGCCCTCGCGGACGACGACGAAGTCGATCTCGGGCTGGCCGGCGAGCGGGGTGGCGACGCCGGGCAGGAGCCTGCTCGGCCGCAGGTTGACGTGGTGGTCGAAGGCGAAGCGGAGCTTGAGCAGGAAGCCGCGCTCCAGCACGCCAGACGGCACCGACGGGTCGCCGATCGCGCCGAGCAGGATGGCGTCGTGCGCCTTGAGGGCGTCGAGGTCGGCGTCGGTGAGGGTCTCACCGGTGGCGTGGTAGCGCCGGGCGCCGAAGTCGAATTCCTTGGTCTCCAGCTTCACATCCTGCGGGAGGACGGCGGAGAGGACCTTGAGACCCTCGGCCACGACCTCCTGGCCGATGCCGTCACCGGGAATCACTGCGAGATTGAGGCTGCGAGACATGACGGCACCCTACCGCTCGTCCCACGGGATGACATGAGGCGTCCGCCATGCGGACGCCTCCGTCGTCCGCGCTGCTCAGTGGCCGGTGGCGCCGCCGTTGTCCCGGCGGTCGAGGGAGCGCTGGAGGGCGGCCGCGGCGTTCTTGCGGTCGGAGTCGCCGGTGCGGGAGAGGTGACGGACTCGGCGGCGGATGGTCGTCTCGGCCATGGAAATCGACTCCTTCGGCACAAAGGGAGCGCGGAAAGCGAGCAGTACGGAGAGACGCCGGAAGGGGCGGGGAGCGCGATGCCGCAGGGGTTGCCTGCACGGGCACGGGCTCACGACCGCCATTCGCTCGATCGAGCGGGACGTTCGGCTCCTACAAAGCTAAGGGAGCGCGCCGCGTCTGTCTCCACAATTACTCGGACTTCCTACTATCTGAGACGGTGCCCTCGCTCACACCGTCCCGGCCTGCGAAAACGCCCCGGCGGGCCAGGTCGGTCGACCTGGCCCGCCGGGGCGTCCTGCGCGCGGGCGTCAGCCCATGTGCGGGTAGGTGTAGTCGGTCGGCGGGACCAGCGTCTCCTTGATGGCGCGGGTCAGCGTCCAGCGCATCAGGTTCTGCGGGGCGCCCGCCTTGTCGTTGGTGCCGGAGGCACGGCCGCCGCCGAAGGGCTGCTGGCCGACGACGGCGCCGGTCGACTTGTCGTTGATGTAGAAGTTGCCGGCCGCGTAGCGCAGCTTCTCCATCGTGTACGCGGCCGCCGCGCGGTCGTTGGAGATGACCGAGCCGGTGAGCGCGTAGTCCGAGACCGACTCCATCTGGGTCAGCATCGCGTCGTACGCGCCGTCGACGCTGTCGTCGTACACGTGGACGGCGAGGAACGGGCCGAAGTACTCGGTGCGGAAGACCTCGTTCTCCGGGTCGGTGCACTCGACGACCGTCGGGCGGACGAAGTAGCCGACCGAGTCGTCGTAGGAGCCGCCCGCGACGATGGTGCAGGTCTCGTCCTCCTTGGCCCGGTCGATGGCGGCCTTGTTCTTGGCGAAGGACCGCTCGTCGATGACGGCGCCGATGAAGTTCGACAGATCGGTGACGTCACCCATGGTCAGGTAGTCGACCTCGGCGGCGAACTCCTCCTTGAACCCGTCGTTCCAGATGGACGCCGGGATGTACGCGCGCGAGGTGGCGCTGCACTTCTGGCCCTGGTACTCGAAGGCACCGCGGGTCAGCGCGGTCTTGAGCACCGCGCGGTCGGCGCTCGGGTGGGCGACCAGGAAGTCCTTGCCGCCGGTCTCGCCGACCAGCCGCGGGTAGGTGCGGTACTTCTCGATGTTGTTGCCGACCGTCTTCCACAGGTGCTGGAAGGTCTTGGTCGAGCCGGTGAAGTGGATGCCCGCGAGGTCGCGGTGCTCCAGGGCGACCTCGGAGACCGCGATGCCGTCGCCGGTGACCAGGTTGATGACGCCCTTGGGCAGCCCGGCCTCCTCCAGGAGCTGCATGAGCAGCACGGCGGCGTGGGTCTGCGTCGGGGACGGCTTCCAGACCACCACGTTGCCCATCAGGGCCGGAGCGGTGGGCAGGTTGGCCGCGATCGCGCTGAAGTTGAACGGCGTGATCGCGTAGACGAAGCCCTCCAGCGGGCGGTGGTCCATGCGGTTCCACACGCCCTGGGAGTTGGCCGGGGGCTGCTCGGCGAGGATGTTCCGCGCGTAGTGGACGTTGAAGCGCCAGAAGTCGACCAGCTCGCAGGGGCTGTCGATCTCGGCCTGCTGGGCGGTCTTGGACTGGCCGAGCATGGTGGAGGCGGCGATGGTCTCGCGCCAGGGACCCGACAGCAGCTCGGCGGCGCGCAGGATGATCGCCGCGCGGTCGTCGAAGGACATCGCGCGCCAGGCGGGGGCGGCGGCCAGGGCGGCGTCGATCGCGTCCTGGGCGTCCTGCTGGGTGGCGTTGGCGTACGTGCCCAGGCGGGACTTGTGGTTGTGCGGCTGCACGACGTCGAAGCGCTCGCCGCCGCCCATCCGCTTCTCGCCACCGATGGTGCAGGGCAGGTCGATCGGGTTGTCGGCCAGCTCCTTGAGCTTGGCCTCCAGACGGGCGCGCTCGGGCGAACCGGGCGCGTAGCCGTGCACCGGCTCGTTGACGGGGGTGGGGACCTGGGTCACAGCGTCCATGGGTTCCGTAACTCCTTACTGAGCGGGTTGTGCGAGCGGGTGCGGGCTCAGCCCTTGCTGACCATCGAGCGGGCGAAGAACCGGAGGTTGGCCGGCTTCTCCGCCAGACGGCGCATGAAGTAGCCGTACCAGTCGGTGCCGTAGGCGGTGTAGACGCGCATGCGGTGGCCCTCGGCGGCCAGCCGCAGGTGCTCGTCGCCCCGGATGCCGTACAGCATCTGGAACTCGTACTCGTCGAGCTTGCGTCCGGCCGTGCGGGCCAGCTCCTGGCCGATGGAGATCAGGCGCGGGTCGTGGGACCCGATCATCGGGTAGCCCTCGCCCTCCATCAGCGTGCGCAGGATGCGGACGTACGCCTTGTCGATCTCGTGGCGCTGCTGGTACGCGACCTCTGCGGGCTCCTTGTAGGCGCCCTTCACCAACCGTACGCGAGAGCCGCTGTCGGCGAGGCGGCGCGCGTCGGCCTCGGTGCGGAAGAGGTAGGCCTGGATGACGCAGCCGGTCTGCGGGAAGTCCTTCCGCAGCTCCTCGTGGATGGCGAACATCGAGTCGAGGGTGGTGTGGTCCTCGGCGTCGAGGGTGACCGTGGTGCCGATCTCGGCGGCGGCCTCGACGACCGGGCGGACGTTGTCCAGTGCCAGTTCGTGCCCGCCGTCCAGCGCCTGGCCGAACATGGAGAGCTTCACCGACATCTCGGCGCGGGTGCCCAGCTCCAGCGGCTTGAGCCGGTCGATCAGCTCCAGGTAGGCGTCGCGGGCGGCCTCGGCCTGCGCGGGGGTGGTGATGTCCTCGCCGACGACGTCCATCGTCAGTTCCAGGCCCTGATCGGTGAGCTCCCGGACGATCGGCACGATCTGGTCGACCGTCTCGCCGGGGATGAACCGGTCGACGACCGGCTTGGTCACGGGCGCGGCGGAAACCAGCCGACGCATCCGGTCGCTGCGGGACGCGGCGAGAATCACGGGACCCAGCACGGGGCACCTCCACTTACCAACCAACACAGAGGCCGCTGCCCGACGTAAGGGGGAACGGCACGGAGAACCACCGTGAAATCTAAGGATCCTCCCGATCGTCGGCCATCGACACCTGTCACGCATCCGTGCCGCGGATCTCAGACAGATGTATGAAGGGCGCGCGCAAATGCGGCAGAATGCCCGGGTGACGTCCGATTCCAGAGGTTCCGCAGGCACCGGTGGTACCCGTGGTGACTACCAGGAGCTGGTCGACGAGGTCTCCGAGCTGCTGGGCGCGCCCGCGACCCTGGAGAACCGCGACTTCGAGCTGATCGCCTTCGGCGCCTACGACAGCGAGGGCGACCTCGACCCCTCCGCCCTGGACCCGGTGCGCACCCGCTCGATCCTCACCCGGCGCTCCACCGCGGCGGTCCGGGCGTGGTTCGAGAGCTTCGGCATCACCCGGGCGACCGGCCCGGTGCGCATCCCGCCGACCCCCGAGGCGGGGGTGTACCGCGGGCGCACCTGCCTGCCGGTACGCCATCGGGGTGTGGTCCTCGGCTACGTGTGGCTCCTGGACACCGATCCGGGCCCGACCGAACGGCAGCTGGCGGCGGCCATGGAGGTCACGGCGCGGATCGGCGCGCTGCTCGCCGACGAGGCACAGCACGGCGCGGACCTGAGCCGGGAGCTGCGGGCGGTGCTGACCGCCGAGCGGGACTGGCAGCGGGACATGGCGGTGGCGGAGCTGCGCAGCGCGCTCGGCGCCCGGGCGGACACCCCGCACGCGGTGGTCTGCGTGGCGCCCTGGCCCTCGGCCGACCCGGACGACGCACCCTCGGTCCGTACGGTGCCGGGCGCGACGGCGCTGTGCACGGTGCCGTGGGGGGCCGCCGCCGTCTCGCTGGCGCTGCTGGTCCGGTTGCGCTCGGTGGACCTGCCGGCCCCGGCGACGTCGGCGGCGGGGCGGCTGCTGGAGCGGGTCCCGGCCCGGGGCACCGGCGGGGCGGCCGGTGCCGCGGCCGGCGTCTCGGCGCCGCGCTCGGGCCTCGCGGAGCTGGGGACGGCCTGGGCGGAGGCGTCGGCGGCGGCCCGGGCGGCGCGCGCCGAGGAACGGTTCGCTCCGGTCGCCCAGTGGACGGACATCGGGCCGTTCCGCCTGCTGACCGCGCTGCCCCCGCACGCCGCCCACGATCCCGCCGTACGGGCGCTGCTCTCCCCCGCCCACCGCGAACTCGCCCGCACCGCCGAGGTGTACCTGGACCGCGCGGGCCAGGCCGGGCGGACCGCCGCCGAGCTGGGCATCCACCGCCAGACGCTGTACTACCGGCTGTCGCGCGTCGAACAGCTCACGGGCCTGGACCTGGACGACGGGGAGGACCGGCTGCTGCTGCACATGGCGCTCAAGGGGCGTCGCCTGTAGCGGCCTCGATCACCCGGCGCAGCCCCTCGGCGAGCTGGTCCGCTTCGGGCGCGGTCTTCGGATCGAAGGTCCACTGCGCGATGATGCCGGTCATCAGCGTCACGTAGAACATGCCCAGGGTGCCGAGCTCGTCCCCGGAGACGTCCTCCTCCTGCCCGCCCATGAGCAGCGGGATGAAGCCGCGCCCTGCCTCCAGCTGCGCCTTGGCCAGGTGGTCGCGCAGTTCGGGCAGTTGGTCGCCGATGACGATGATCTCCATGCTGAGCCGCCACGGGGAGCCGGGCTCCTTCATCGTGGCGATGACGTTCGACCAGACCTCCTGGAACCGCTCGACGGAACCGGGCTCGGTGGTCAGCCCCGCGCCCTGGCCGCCCTCGAACGCGTCGGCCATGCCCTCGACCAGCGACACGTAGGCCTGCGCCAGCAGGGCGTCCTTCGAACCGTAGTGGTAGCCGATGGACGCCAGGTTGGTCCCCGACTCCTTGACGATGTCGCGCGCCGTGGTGCGCACGAATCCCTTCTGCAGCAGGCAGCGCTTGGCGCCTTCGAGCAGATCCTCACGGTGTCCCATGCCGTCACCTTATCCATGCCCCCAGACAGCCGTCTTATACAAGCGTCCTAGACAGCCGTATAAGACGTGCGTACAGTCTCCGGCATGACAACGAATCCGCCCCGTGCCGGCCGCCGTGAGTGGACCGCGCTGGCCGTGCTGATGCTTCCGCTGCTGCTGGTCTCGATGGATGTCTCCGTCCTCTATTTCGCGATCCCGCAGATCAGCGCGGACCTGGACCCGAGCGGCACCCAACAGCTGTGGATCTTCGACATCTACGGCTTCGTCCTGGCCGGCCTGCTGATGACGATGGGCGCGCTGGGCGACCGGGTCGGCCGCCGCAGGCTGCTCCTCCTCGGCGCGGTCGCCTTCGGCGCCGCCTCACTGCTCGCCGCCTACGCGCACAGCGCCGAGACCCTGATCGCGGCCCGCGCGGTCCTCGGCATCGGCGGCGCCACCCTGATGCCGTCGACGATGGCGCTGGTCCGCACGATGTTCACCGACCCCGCCCAGCGGGCGAAGGCGATCGGGCTGTGGTCCGGGGTGATGACGGCCGGGATCGCGCTCGGCTCGGTGATGAGCGGCGTCCTCGTGGAGCACTTCTGGTGGGGCTCGGTCTTCCTGGTGAACCTGCCCGCGATGGCCCTGCTGCTGATTCTCGGTCCGGTGCTGCTCCCGGAGTCCAAGAACCCCTCCCCCGGCCGCTTCGACCTGCTGAGCGTCCCGCTGTCGATGGCGGCGGTCCTGCCCGTGGTCTACGGCCTCAAGGAGCTGCCCTCCGAGGGGTGGAACGTCCGCTACGTCGTCTCGATCACCGTCGGCCTGCTGTTCGCGGCCCTGTTCGTGCACCGCCAGCGCACCTCGGCCTCGCCGATGATCTCGCCCGCCCTGTTCCGCGGGCACGGTTTCACCCCGGCGCTGGTCCTCAACACCCTGTCGGCCTTCGGGATGATGGGCTCGGCGTACTTCACCACCCAGTACCTCCAGTCGGTCCTCGGCAAGAGCGCGCTGGAGGCCGCACTGTGGAGCCTGCTGCCGTCGGTGCTCATCGGCGCCGCCGCACCGGTCGCCGCCCGACTGGTCCAGCGCGGTGCCGAGCGCGCGTACGTCGTGACGGCCGGCTTCGTCATCGCCGCGGGCGGCTACGGACTGCTGGCCCTGGCCGGCACGGACTCGCTGTGGCTGCTGCTGGCCGCGTGCGGCGTCCTCGCGGCCGGCCTCGTCGTCGTGATGTCCCTGCTCACCGACCTGGCCCTCAGCTCGGCCCCGGTCGAGAAGGCGGGTGCGGCCTCCTCACTGCTGGAGACCGGCACCGAGTTCGGCGGCGCCCTGGGCATGGCCGCACTCGGTTCCATCGGTACGGCCCTCTACCGCCACGGTGTCCCCTCGGACGCACCCGCCCCGGCCGAGGAGACCCTGGGCGGGGCACTGGCCGTCGCCGCCGAGCTTCCGGGGCGCGCCGCGGGAGACGCCCTGGCCACGGCGGCACGCGAGGCGTTCACGGACGGCATGCAGGGTGCCGCGATCGCGGGGGCGCTGCTGCTGCTCGGGGCGGCGGTGTCGGCGGCGCTGGGGCTGCGGCACATCCGGGTGCGCCCGGAGGCGGAGACGGCAAACGCCGGACAGGCCGACCAACTCAGCCCGTCCGGCGTTTGAGGACAAGGCCCGTTCAGGGCCGTAAGCGGGGGTCCCGGGGGCGGCAGCCCCCGGGTACGGTCACCTCTCAGACGAGGTTGACGGACCGGGCCGACGTGGCCCCGATCTCCGCCGAGACCTCCGCCAGCACCCCGGCGGGCACCGTGTCGTCGACGGTCAGCACGGCCAGCGCCTCGCCGCCCACCGTCGCACGGGCGACCTGCATGCCGGCGATGTTGATACCGGCCTCGCCGATGACGCGGCCGACGGTGCCGACGACACCGGGACGGTCCTCGTACCGCAGCACGACCATGTGGTCGGCGAGGGCGAGGTCCACGTCGTACTCGCCGACGGCGACGATCTTCTGGAGGTGCTTCGGGCCGGCCAGCGTGCCGGAGACCGACACCTCCTCGCCGTCCGCGAGGGTGCCGCGGACGGTCACCACGTTGCGGTGCTCCGGGGACTCCGAGCTGGTGGTCAGCCGGACCTCGACGCCGCGCTCCTGGGCGAACAGCGGGGCGTTGACGTACGAGACCGTCTCGTCCACGACGTCCTCGAAGACGCCCTTGAGGGCGGACAGCTCCAGCACCTTCACGTCGTGCTGGGTGATCTCGCCGTAGACCTCGACGTCGAGGCGGACGGCGACCTCGCCCGCGAGCGCGGTGAAGATGCGGCCGAGGCGCTCGGCGAGCGGCAGGCCCGGCTTGACGTCCTCGGCGATGACACCGCCCTGCACGTTGACCGCGTCGGGGACCAGCTCACCGGCGAGGGCGAGGCGGACCGACTTGGCGACGGCGATGCCGGCCTTCTCCTGGGCCTCGTCGGTGGAGGCACCGAGGTGCGGGGTGCAGACGACCTGGTCGAACTCGAACAGCGGCGAGTCGGTGCAGGGCTCCTTGGCATACACGTCCAGGCCGGCCCCGGCGACGCGGCCCTCCTTGAGCGCCGAGTACAGCGCCTCCTCGTCGACGATGCCGCCGCGGGCGGCGTTGACGATGCGGACGCTCGGCTTGACCTTGCGCAGCGCCTCGTCGCCGATCAGGCCGAGGGTCTCGGGGGTCTTGGGCAGGTGGACCGTGATGAAGTCGGAGACCTCGAGCAGCTCGTCCAACGACAGCACCTTGACGCCCATCTGCGCAGCCCGCGCGGGCTGCACGTAGGGGTCGTAGGCGACGACCTTCATGCCGAAGGCCGACATGCGCTGCGCGACGAGCGCGCCGATGCGGCCGAGGCCGACGACGCCGAGGGTCTTCTCGGCCAGCTCGACACCGGTGTACTTGCTGCGCTTCCACTCGCCGTTCTTCAGCGCGGCGTTGGCCTGCGGGATGTTGCGGGCGGTGGCGACGATCAGGCCGCAGGCCAGCTCGGCCGCGGTGACGATGTTGGAGGTCGGGGCGTTGACCACCATCACGCCGGCCTTGGTGGCGGCGGAGACGTCCACGTTGTCCAGGCCGACGCCGGCGCGGGCGACGACCTTGAGCTTCTTGGCGGCGGCGACGGCCTCGGCGTCGACCTTGGTGGCGGAGCGGACCAGGATCGCGTCCACGTCGGCGATGGCGGGGAGCAGTTCGGCCCGGTCCGCGCCGTTGCACTGGCGGATCTCGAAGTCGGGGCCGAGCGCGTCCACGGTGGCGGGCGACAGCTCTTCAGCGATGAGTACGACGGGTTTCGAGCTCACGTGAGTCCTCACAAGTCCAATGCGGACGGCCGTCCCGACGGCCGCATGCGGTGGAGGGTTGCTAGCCGCGTGGAAGACGCACGACGCTGTGGGCCTGACGCGTATGTGTTCAGCAGTGTAGTGGCGTGGCGGGCGCCGTCCTGCGCCTCTTCGGAAGCATCACCCGGAAGGGGATCCCGCGGGGGTGCCCGGCGCGCCGGGCACCCCCGCGGGGAAAAAACCTACGCCTCTTCGTCGACCCAGCTCATGAGCTTGCGCAGCTCCTTGCCGGTGGTCTCCAGCAGGTGCTCGGAGTCCTGCTTCTTGTACTCGTTGTACTTCTTCAGACCGCCGTGGTACTCGTCCATCCAGTTCTTGGCGAAGGTGCCGTCCTGGATCTCGGCGAGGACCTTCTTCATCTCGGCCTTGGTGGCGTCGGTGATGATCCGCGGGCCGGTGACGTAGTCGCCCCACTCGGCGGTCTCGGAGATCGACCAGCGCATCTTCTCCAGGCCGCCCTCGTACATGAGGTCCACGATCAGCTTCAGCTCGTGCAGGCACTCGAAGTAGGCGATCTCCGGCTGGTAACCGGCCTCGGTCAGCGTCTCGAAGCCCGCCTTGACCAGCGCGGCGGTGCCACCGCACAGCACGGCCTGCTCGCCGAAGAGGTCGGTCTCGGTCTCCTCGGTGAAGGTCGTCTTGATGACGCCGGCGCGGGTGCCGCCGATGCCCTTCGCGTACGACAGGGCCAGCGCGAAGGCGTTGCCCGTGGCGTCCTGCTCGACGGCGGCGATGCAGGGCACGCCGCGGCCCTCCTCGTACTGACGGCGCACCAGGTGGCCCGGGCCCTTGGGGGCGACCATGCAGACGTCCACACCGGCCGGGGGCTTGATGAAGCCGTAGCGGATGTTCAGGCCGTGACCGAAGAACAGGGCGTCGCCGTCCTTCAGGTTGTCCTTGATGTCCTTCTCGTAGACCTCGGCCTGGATCGGGTCCGGAACGAGGATCATGATGACGTCGGCCTCGGCGGCGGCCTCGGCCACCGACACGACGCGCAGGCCCTGCTCCTCGGCCTTGGCCTTGGACTTGGAGCCCTCGTGCAGACCGACGCGCACGTCGACACCGGAGTCGCGCAGCGACAGGGCGTGGGCGTGGCCCTGGCTGCCGTACCCGATGACCGCGACCTTGCGGCCCTGGATGATGGACAGGTCGGCGTCGGCGTCGTAGAACAGCTCGGCCACTGGGTTCTCTCCTTGGGTGCAGGTGTTGCGTCCCACCGTATGCCGGTGAGGGGAAGGGAAGTTTCGGGGTCTCGGGATACGGGCGGCCGACGGTCTCCGCGACCGCCCGTTTCCGTCGTTATGCGGACCGGTCGAGTGCGCGCAGCGAGCGGTCCGTGATCGAACGGGCGCCGCGGCCGATGGCGATCGTGCCGGACTGGACGAGTTCCTTGATGCCGTACGGTTCCAGCATCCTGAGCATGGCGGACAGCTTGTCCCCGCTGCCGGTGGCCTCGATGGTGACGGCCTCCGGGGAGACGTCGACGGTCTTGGCGCGGAACAACTGGACGATCTCGACGATCTGGGAGCGCGTCTCGTTGTCGGAGCGCACCTTCACCAGAACGAGTTCGCGCTGGACGGCCTGGGTCGGCTCCAGCTCGACGATCTTGAGCACGTTGACCAGCTTGTTGAGCTGCTTGGTGACCTGCTCGAGGGGGAAGTCCTCGACACTCACCACGATGGTGATGCGGGAGATGTCGGGGTGCTCGGTGACACCGACGGCGAGCGAGTCGATGTTGAAGCCGCGGCGGGAGAAGAGGGCGGTGATCCGCGCCAGGACGCCGGGGGTGTTCTCCACCAGGACGGAGAGCGTGTGCTTGGACATGGTCTCTTCGGTCTCTCTCGCTCAGTCGTCTTCGTTGTCGCCGAAGTCGGGGCGGACGTCCCGGGCGGCCATGATCTCGTCGTTGGAGGTGCCGGCGGCCACCATCGGCCAGACCATCGCGTCCTCGTGGACGATGAAGTCGACGACGACGGGGCGGTCGTTGACGGAGTTGGCCTCCTCGATCACCTTGTCGAGGTCGGCCGGGTCCTCGCAGCGGATGGCGTAGCAGCCCATGGCCTCCGACAGCTTCACGAAGTCGGGGACCCGGGTGCCGCGGGCGTCCGGGTTGACGTCGTCGGGGCCGGAGTGCAGCACGGTGTTGGAGTACCGCTGGTTGTAGAACAGGGTCTGCCACTGGCGGACCATCCCGAGGGCGCCGTTGTTGATGACGGCGACCTTGATCGGGATGTTGTTCAGGGCGCAGGTGGTCAGTTCCTGGTTGGTCATCTGGAAGCAGCCGTCGCCGTCGATCGCCCAGACGGTGCGGCCGGGCATGCCGGCCTGCGCGCCCATGGCGGCCGGGACGGCGTAGCCCATGGTTCCCGCGCCGCCGGAGTTCAGCCAGGTGGCGGGCTTCTCGTACTGGACGAAGTGCGCGGCCCACATCTGGTGCTGGCCGACGCCGGCCGCGAAGATCGTGCCCTCGGGGGCCAGCTGCCCGATGCGCTCGATGACCTGCTGCGGGGAGAGCGAGCCGTCCTCGGGCTGGTCGTAGCCCAGGGGGTAGGTGTCGCGCCAGCGGGACAGGTCCTTCCACCAGGCGGTGTAGTCGCCCCGGTTGCCCTCGTCGTGCTCCTTCTGGACCGCCTGCACGAGGTCGGCGATGACCTCGCGGGCGTCTCCGACGATCGGGACGTCGGCGGCGCGGTTCTTGCCGATCTCGGCCGGGTCGATGTCGGCGTGGACGATCTTGGCGTACGGGGCGAAGCTGTCCAGCTTGCCGGTGACGCGGTCGTCGAAGCGGGCTCCGAGGGCGACGATCAGGTCGGCCTTCTGCAGCGCGGTGACGGCGGTGACCGCACCGTGCATGCCCGGCATTCCCACGTGCAGCGGGTGGCTGTCGGGGAACGCGCCGAGCGCCATCAGGGTGGTGGTGACGGGCGCTCCGGTGAGTTCGGCGAGGACCTTCAGCTCGGCGGTGGCCTTCGCCTTGAGGACACCGCCGCCGACGTAGAGGACGGGGCGCTTGGCCGCGGAGATCAGCTTGGCCGCCTCGCGGATCTGCTTGGCGTGCGGCTTGGTGACCGGGCGGTAGCCGGGCAGGTCCATGACCGGCGGCCAGGAGAAGGTGGTCTTCTTCTGGAGGATGTCCTTGGGGATGTCGACCAGGACCGGGCCGGGACGGCCGGTGGAGGCGATGTGGAACGCCTGCGCGATCACCTTGGGGATGTCCTCGGCCTTGGTGACCAGGAAGCTGTGCTTGGTGATCGGCATGGTGATGCCGACGATGTCCGCCTCCTGGAAGGCGTCCGTGCCGATCGCGGAGGAGACCACCTGCCCGGTGATCGCGACCAGCGGCACCGAGTCCAGGTTGGCGTCGGCGATCGGGGTGACCAGGTTGGTGGCGCCCGGTCCCGAGGTGGCCATGCAGACGCCCACCTTGCCGGTGGCCTGGGCGTAGCCGGTGGCGGCGTGGCCCGCGCCCTGCTCGTGGCGGACCAGGACGTGGCGCACCTTGGTGGAGTCCATCAGCGGGTCGTAGGCCGGAAGGATCGTGCCACCGGGGATGCCGAATACGGTGTCGGCGCCGACCTCCTCGAGAGAGCGAATGAGGGACTGCGCACCCGTGACGTGCTCGGGGGCGGACTGTCCTCCGGATCGGGGCCGGGGCTGCGGGTGAGCCCCGGTGGCCTGCTCGGTCATCGGCGTTCTCTTCTCGATGCTGAGGGTTTTTGCGAGGTTTGAGCGATCTTCGGCTGCTGCTCGGCAGGTGCCTGTGCAACAAAAAACCCCTCGTGCCATAAGGCAAGCGAGGGGAGCGCGCCGGGTGTGGGTCGCGGGAGTCCGGGTCGGTCCGGACGTCACCAGCTTCAGCCGACGCGCTGTCCAAGTACGAGAATTCGGGTGCGCATGGCACTGACCTTCCCTCCGGCGCGCACTCACTGTCAAGTGGGTGGGACGGGAGTCTCATTATGTGAGCGGAGAGCGGTGCCGCCGCTCAGGACGGCCGGCAGCCCGGAGGGGACACCGCCGACGACCTGGCCGGGGGCGGGACCGCCGACACCCTTGGTGTACACCCCGCCGCCGCCCGCGAAGGCCGGTTCGGCCGGTCCGTGCGGCACCGGGTAGTGACCGGTGCCGAGCGCTCTGCGCAGCCGGTACTCGTCCAGGGCCCCGGAGAACGCCATGCCCTGTCCGTGCGTACAGCCCATCGCGCGCAGGGCGACGATCTGCTCGGGCAGGTCGACGCCGTCGGCGACGGACTTCAGCCCGAGGTCGGTGGCAATGCGCAGCAGACCGCTGGTGATCTTGTGCAGTCGAGCGGACTCCACGACGCCCTCGACCAGGCCCCGGTCGAGCTTGAGGACGTCCACGGGCAGCCGTCGCAGCGCGGTGATCGCCGCGTAGCCGCTGCCGAAGCCGTCCAGGGCGATCCGGACCCCGACCCTGCGCAGCGCGTTCAGCCGGCGGTCCAGCTCGTCGAGGCCGACCCGTGGGTCGATGTCCGACAGCTCGATCACAAGGGAGCCCGGAGGCAGTCCGTGGCGGGTCAGCAGGGCCTCCACGGAGCCCAGCGGCATGGAACGGTCCAGCAGGCGGCGGGCGCCGATGCGTATGGCCACGGCCACGGACAGCCCGGTCGCCGCGCGCTCGGCGGCCTGCTCGACGGCCTCGCGGAGCACCCAGCGGTCGAGTTCGGCGGTTCTGTCGCCCTCCTCGGTCACCCGCAGGAACTCGGCGGGGGTGAACAGCACGCCCTGCGAGGAGCGCCATCGCGGCTGGGCGCAGACCGACGTGATCCGGCCGTCGGTGAGGGAGACCACCGGCTGGTGCAGCAGGGCGAACTCCCCGTCGTGCAGCGCGGCACGCAGCCGGGTGGCCAGCTCCGCCTTGCGTACGACGTCCTGCTGCATCTGCGGCCGGTACAGCTCGACGCGTCCCTTGCCGCCCGCCTTGGCCCGGTACATGGCGAGGTCGGCATTGCGCAGCAACTCGCCCGCTCCCAGGCCCGGTTCGGCGAAGGCGACGCCGATGGAGGCGTTGACCCGGACCTCGTTGCCGTCGATGAGGTAGGGCTGGGAGAGGGTCAGCCTGAGCCGGTCGGCCAGCTCCCGGATGTGGCCCTCGCGGGCGGCCCGGTCCCGGGCGCCGTCCCCGACGATCAGGGCGGCGAACTCGTCACCGCCCAGTCTGGAGGCGGTGTCGCCCTTGCGGACGGCCTCGTGGAGTCTGCGGGCCGCCTGGACCAGCAGCTCGTCCCCGGCCTGGTGCCCGATGGTGTCGTTGACTCCCTTGAAGCCGTCGAGGTCGATGAAGAGCACCGCCGTGCCGCGCAGGGCGGCACCCCGGTCGGAGGCGCGGCGGCCGGAGAGCGCCTGCTGGACACGCCGGGTGAACAGGGCGCGGTTGGGCAGGTCGGTGAGCGGGTCGTGTTCGGCGTTGTGCTGGAGCTGCGCCTGGAGGCGCACGCGTTCGGTGACGTCCCGGCTGTTGAAGATGAGGCCGCCGTGGTGCCGGTTGACGGTCGACTCGACATTGAGCCAGCCGCCCTCTCCGGAGCGGAAGCGGCACTCGATGCGCGTGGTGGGCTCCTCGACCGGGCTGGCGGCCAGGAACCGGCGTACCTCGTGCACCACGCAGCCGAGGTCCTCGGGGTGGATGAGACCGGCCAGTTCGGTGCCCACCAGCTCCTCCGCGGCCCGTCCGTAGACCCCGGCGGCGGCCGGGGAGACGTAGCGGAGGATGCCGTTGGGCGCGGCGATCATGATGACGTCGCTCGAGCCCTGGACCAGGGAGCGGAAGTGGTTTTCCTTCTGGGCCAGTTCCTGGGTGAGGACGATGTTGTCGAGCAGCATGATGCCCTGCCGGACGACGAGCGCCAGCACGACGGTGCCGCCGGTCAGCAGCACCACGCGGTCGACACTGCGGCCGTTGAGCACGTTGTAGAGGATGCCCAGGGTGCAGACGGCGGCCGCGAGGTACGGCGTGAGCGCGGCCAGGGACCCGGCGATGGGGCGGGCGGCCGGATAGCGCCCCCGTTCGCCGCCCTGTCCGGGCCCGGGCAGGGCGGTGGGCGCCGCGGACGGCGCGGCGGGGGGTGCGGGCTGGTGACCTGCGCCGCGCTGTCCGGGCACGTGCTCGCGCACCACGCGGGTGTGACCGCCGGTCCCCTCGTCGTCCAGCGCCGGCCGGCCGCGCCGGGACGCGGCCCAGGGGGCGTAGGCGAGCAGCAGGGAACCGGCGAACCAGCCCGCGTCGAGCAACTGCCCGGAGCGGTAGCTGTTGTGCAGCAGCGGCGAGGTGAACAGGGCGTCGCACACCACCGTCAGGCCGAGGGCGCCGATGGCGGTGTTGACGGCGGATCTGCACACGGGCGAGCGCCTGAAGTGCAGCGCGAGCACCATGCTGACGAGAGCGATGTCGAGCAGCGGGTAGGCCACCGAGAGCGCGGAGTGCGCGACGCTCGACCCGCCCTCGGCCTTGGCCGCCTGGGCGAGCGCCAGACTCCAGGCCAGGGTGAGCAGCGAGCCGCCGATCAGCCAGGCGTCCAGGCCCAGGCAGATCCAGCCGGCCTTGGTCACCGGCCGCTTGGCCAGCACCAGCAGTCCCACGATGGCGGGCGGGGCGAAGCACAGGAAGAACAGGTCCGCGTAGCTGGGGCTGGGCACCGGCACCCGCAGCACGACCTCGTACCACCCCCAGACCAGGTTGCCCAGGGACGCCATCGCCGAGGAGAGGGCGAAGAGCAGCCAGGCGGGCCGAAAGCGGACCCGGCGCCCGCGGGCGTAGAGGAAGCACGAGACGGCGGCGGCCGCCGCGGCGGCGCTCAGGCCGAAGTCGCCCATGATCTTGGCGACGTACTGCGAACCCCAGCCGAGCGCGGCACCGACGGCGTAGGCCGCGCAGACCAGGGCGAGCAGGAGTTGGCGGACGAGGGGCGGTCCGCCGGCGGCGGCCGACGGCCGGGTCAGCAGCGGTCCGGCCGAGGGCCGGCCGCGCAGCGCTCCGTCCAGCGTGGACACGGGGGGCGGACTCACCGCGGCCTCCGGGTCCGCACCGCTCCCGCGTCCCGCACGCACCGGTGGACCGGCCGGTCCTGCCTTCTGCGGTCGCCCGGCCGGCGCGGGTGGGGGCAGCGCTGAGCGGGCCGGCCGCCGTGACCGCCGGGCCGACCCCGTCGGCGTGCGGTCGCGGTCGTGGTGGTGGTCGTGCGCCAGGGTCGCCGGCGGCGGCTCCGCCGCGTCGGATCGTTGGTCCATAGGCCGTGCATCGCCCGTCGCCCCCCTCACAGTCTGAGATGTCCATCCCCGGCGCCGTACGGTGCGCGGCGCTTCCCCTGTCGGACGATACACCAGTCTCGTCACTCAGGGACATAGGTTCTCTACGCTCCGTGACGACCAGCGGATATGCGGGCACCCACCGCATCCGGGGCGTCGCGGAGGGTGCCCGAAACGGATTACGCCCCCGTCGTCAGGATCACGTTGCGCAGCGGCTCCCGGTTCACGAACCGGTTCAACTGGCCCACCAGCAGCCGCTTGGCGCGCGGCAGGAAGGCCGAGGTCGGACCGCCCGCGTGCGGGCTGACGACTATGCCGGGAGCATGCCACAGGGGGTGGCCCGGCGGCAGCGGTTCGGGGTCGGTCACGTCGAGGGCCGCGGTGAGGCGCCCGCTCTCCAGTTCGGCGAGCAACGCCTTCGTGTCCACGACCGGTCCGCGCGCCACGTTGACGAGCAGGGCACCGTCCTTCATCCGGGCCAGGAACTCGGCGTCGACAAGCCCCCGGGTGGCCTCGGTGAGCGGTGTGGACAGGATGACGACGTCGGCCCGCGGGAGCAGGGCGGAGAGTTCGGCGAGCGGGTGCACCGGGCCGCGCTCCGTGGTGCGGGCGGAGCGCGCGACGCGCACCACCGGCGCGACCTCGAACGGCACGAGCCGGTCCTCGATCGCGGCGCCGATCGACCCGTACCCGACGATGAGGACCGTCCGGTCCGCGAGCGCGGGCCGGAAACCGCCGAGCCACTCGCCGCGGTCCTGCGCCCGCACGAAGTCCGGGATGCCGCGCAGCGACGCCAGGACGAGGGCCAGGGTCAGCTCCGCGGTGCTGGCCTCGTGCACGCCGCGCGCGTTGCACAGCCGTACGCCCGCGGGCAGGTGCTTCAGACCGGGCTCCACGTGGTCGATGCCCGCCGAGAGGGTCTGGACGACCTGGACGGAGCGCATCTCGGGCAGCGGGCGCAGGCCGACCGTGCTGGGCTTCATGTAGGGGACGACGTAGAACGCGCAGTCGGCCGGGTCGGCGGGGAAGGTCTCCTCACCGTCCCAGTGGCGGTAGGCGGGGCCCTCGGGGAGGCCCTCGATCTCGTCCGGGGGGATGGGCAGCCACACGTCAGCAGTCATGGTCAGGAGGCTATGTCAGGGGGCGGAGAGGCAAAGGTTAGGTTGGGTGGTCCGACAAGGGAGGGTCACGACCGGTGGAGCGCAGGACGATCGGCGCGACGGCACTCGCGGTGGGGGCCGTCGGACTGGGGTGCATGCCGATGAACTGGGCGTACAGCGCCTCGCGGCAGCGGGGCGACGAGTCGCTCAGGGCGGTGCACCGGGCCCTCGATCTCGGCTCCTCCCTGCTGGACACGGCGGACATGTACGGCCCGTTCACCAACGAGCTGCTGTTGGGGCGGGTGTTGAAGGAGCGGCGGTCCGAGGCCTTCGTGTCGACCAAGGTCGGTCTGCTGGTGGGCGAGCAGCACGTCGTGGCCAACGGCCGTCCCGGCTATGTGAGACGTGCCTGCGACGCGTCCCTGCGCCGGCTGCAGACGGACGTCATCGACCTGTACCAACTGCACCGCGCCGACCCCGAGATACCCGTCGAGGAGACCTGGGGCGCGATGGCGGAGCTGGTGCGGGCCGGGAAGGTGCGGGCGCTCGGTCTCTGCGCGGTCGGGGCGCGCTCGGCCCGGCGGCCGGGGGCGCGGCTGCACGACGCGACGGTCCGACAGCTGGAGCGGGTGCAGCAGGTCTTCCCGGTGAGCGCGGTCGAGGCCGAGCTGTCGGTGTGGTCGCCGGAGGCGCTGCGGACCCTGCTGCCGTGGTGCGTCTCGCGCGGCGTCGGCTTCCTGGCCGCGATGCCGCTGGGCAACGGCTATCTGACCGGCACGCTGACGCCCGGCCAGGGCTTCGAACCGGAGGACCTGCGGGCCCGGCACCCCCGCTTCACCGCCGAGATGATGGCCGCCAACCAGCCGATCGTGGCCGCGCTGCGCCGGATCGCGGCCCGGCACGGCGAAGGGGTCACGGCGGCGCAGGTGGCGCTGGCCTGGGTGCTGGCGCAGGGGCGGCACGTGGTGCCGGTGCCGGGTACCAAGCAGGAGCGCTGGGTGACGCAGAACGCGGGGGCGGCCCGGCTGCGGCTGACCGAGCGGGACCTGGCGGAGCTGCGGGGGCTGCCGCCGGCCCAGGGCTCCTGGGAGTGACGCGCACGGCCGCCCTGGTCGGCCGCCGCCGGACCCGGTCGGGGACCAGGTCCCGGATTCGGGATTCGCCGATCGGGAACTTGGACGGCCCGTGCGGTGTATGACAAGGAGAACCCGCCGCGTCGAAGGGACCAAGATCGTGCAACGTCGAGCCGTGCCGGCCCTGCTGGCCGCCGCTCTCCTGCTGACGGCCGGCTGCTCCTCCGACTCCTCCGGCGGCGCGGACCCGTCCGGAGCGGACGGCGCCTCCTCCCCGGCCGGCACGGCGGCGCAGTCCTCGCCCGCCGGGTCGCCCGCCGAGCAGGCGCCGCCGGCGAAGGGCTCCGTGAAGGTGCTCCGTACGGTCGCCACGGGGCTGGACAGCCCCTGGGGTCTGGCCCCGCTGCCGGGCGGCGACCTGCTGGTCTCCTCCCGCGACGAGGCCACGATCACGCGGGTCGACGAGAAGACGGGCGAGAAGACGGAGCTGGGCGAGGTGCCCGGCGTGTCCCCGTCCGGCGAGGGCGGCCTCCTGGGCATCGCGCTCTCCCCCGACTACGCCTCGGACCACCTGGTCTACGCGTACTTCACCTCCGCCTCGGACAATCGCGTCGTGCGGATGCTGTACGACGAGAAGAAGCCGGCCGGTGAGCAGCTGGGCGCGCCGGACACGGTCTTCCGGGGCATCCCCAAGGGCGTGATCCACAACGGCGGCCGGATCGCCTTCGGCCCCGACGGGATGCTCTACGCGGGCACGGGCGAGAGCGGTGACACGGGCCTGTCGCAGGACAAGGAGTCCCTCGGCGGCAAGATCCTGCGGATGACCCCGGACGGCGAACCGGCGCCCGGCAACCCCTTTCCCGACTCCCCCGTGTACTCGCTGGGCCACCGGAACGTGCAGGGCCTGGCCTGGGACGGCAAGCAGCGGCTGTTCGCCTCGGAGTTCGGCCAGGACACCTGGGACGAGCTGAACGCGATCAAGCCGGGTGACAACTACGGCTGGCCCGAGGCGGAGGGCAAGGGCGGGGGCCCCGGGTTCCACGACCCCCTCGCCCAGTGGAGCACCGACGAGGCCTCCCCGAGCGGCATCGCCTACGCCGAGGGCTCCGTGTGGATGGCGGGGCTGCGCGGTGAGCGGCTGTGGCGCATCCCGCTGAAGGGGACGGCTGCCGCGGCCGACCCGCAGGCCTTCCTGGAGGGCGAGTACGGCCGACTGCGCACGGTGGCTCCGGCGGGCGGCGACAAGCTGTGGCTGGTGACCAGCAACACGGACGGCCGGGGCGACGCGAAGGGCGACGACGACCGGATCCTGGAGCTGCGGGTGACGTAGGCGATTCTCCGCGACCCGGGCCCTGGACGCCCCTATCGGTTCGCCGCCGGGCCCTCGGTGCCCGGCTCCGCTTCCTCGGGAGCCGGCGCGTGCACGACGACCTTGCCCGAGGTGAGGTCTATCGGGCCGCGGCCGGGGTCGCCGTCGCCGATGTCCTCGCGGGTCAGTTCGAGGCGGTTCTGCTCGTCGCGGGTGTGTTTGCGGCCGGGGGAGAACAGTTCCTCGAATGCGTTGAACATCGTGCCTCCGTCGGTCGGCGTCCTTACAGCGTAAGCCTCACTCCGCCGAACCGGACGTGAGCCGTTCGGCGGGGAACAGCGCCAGCCGGTGGGCCACCGCCGCCGCCTCACCGCGGCCGGAGACGCCGAGCTTGGCCAGGATGTTGGACACGTGGACGCTGGCCGTCTTGGGCGAGATGAACAGCTCCTCGGCTATCTGCCGGTTGGTGCGGCCCTCGGAGACCAGCCGCAGGACGTCGCGCTCCCGGCCGGTGAGGCCGAGGGCGCCGGCGGGGTCGGCGGGCGGGGAGGCGGACACGGGGGCCGGTTCGGCGGCGCGGCCGAGGGTGAGGCGGGCGCGTCGGCCGAGTTCGGCCACGGCGTCGGACAGCGGGCGGGCGCCGAGGTGGTCGGCGACGGTGCGGGCCAGGCGCAGCAGCTCCGTGGCACGGGCGCGCTCGTCCTCGCCGCCGGTCGCCAGGAGGGCACCGGCCAGCCGGTGCCGGACGCGGGCGAGGTCGTAGGGCCGCTCCAGGCATTCGAAGGCGGTGACCGCCTCCGACCAGAGCTGCGGGGTGTCGCGGCCCTGCGCGCGGTGCAGTTCGGCGCGGACCCACCGCTCGTGGGCGACCCAGACCGGGGCGCCCGTCGTCAGGTGCTTCGCGGCATCGGCGAGGCGTTCGAGTACGTCGGCGCGGCCCTCCTCGGCGGCCGGCAGGCCGCGCGCGTCGGCCTCCGCCGCCGCGGCGGACAGCAGCAGGGGCCAGCCGTAGCGCTGGGTGCCGGGCGGGAAGCCCGCGTCCAGGACGCGGACGAGTTCGGCGCGGGCGTCCGGGAGCCGGCCGTCGGCCGCTGCGATGCCGACGGTCAGGGCGGCCAGCGGCAGTCCGTACTGCGGCATGGGGTCGTGGGCGCCGTAGGCGGCGCGGGCCTCGGCGAGCAGCCGGGCGGCCTCGGCCCGCTCGCCGCGGGCGAGGGCGACGGCGGCGCGCTTGAGCGCGGCGCCGCCGCGTGGTGCGGGGCTGCGGCCCGGTGCTCCGGCCCGGTCGGCCGCTTCCAGGGCCTCGTCCCAGCGGCCCAGGGAGATGAGCGACTCGGCGAGGTTGCCCCAGACCCAGGCCTCGGACTCCAGCAGGCCCCTGCGCCGGGTGAGTTCGACGCCCTCGCGCAGGATGCCGAGCGCGTCCCGGGAGCGGCCGACGCTCTCCAGGGACGAGGGCAGGTTGACATGGCTGCGGGCCACCACGGCGGACCGGTCCTGGGCCACCACCAGGTCCCTGACCTGGAACATCTCGCCGAGTCCCGCGTCGATCTGCCCCGCGTCCACCATCAGGCCGCCGAGGGTGAGCCGGGCGTTCAGCTCGATCTCTTCGGCGCCCACCATGCGCGCGTACTCGACGGCCCGTTCGGCTGCCGTCATCGCGTCGGGGCCGGGGCAGTGGAGCATCGACCAGTTGGCGGACATGGCCAGCACCTCGGCGTGCACCTGGGACGGCGGCAGGCCGCGGACCAGCTCCTGGGCGATGCCCAGCTCCCGCCAGCCGTCGCCGCGGCCCTGGGCCTGGACCAGCAGCGAGCGCTGGGTCCAGAACCAGGCGGCGCGCTGCGGGTCCCGGCCGCCGGCGCCCGCGCCCGCGTCCTGCTCGTCCAGCAGGCGCAGCGCCCGCTTGGTGATCTTCATGGCGCGCTCGCGCTCGCCGCACAGCCGCCCGGCGACGGCGGCCTCGGCCATCAGGTCCAGGTAGCGCAGGGGCTTGGTGGCGGGGTCGCAGCCGCAGGGAGGGTAGACCTCGGTGTAGTCGACGGGGCGCAGGGTGGCGCGTACGTCGTCGGGGACGGAGTCCCACAGCTCCATCGCGCGCTCCAGCAGCCGCAACTGCTCGGAGTAGGCGTGCCGGCGGCGGGCCTCGACGGAGGCGTCCAGGACGGCGGGCAGGGCCTTGGCGGGGGCGTGGGCGTGGTACCAGTAGCTGGCCAGGCGCATCACGCGCTCGGCGGCGGGCACCAGCGTGGGATCGGCGTCCAGCGCTTCGGCGTAGCGCCGGTTGAGGCGGGAGCGTTCGCCGGGGAGCAGGTCGTCCCCGACGGCCTCGCGGACCAGGGAGTGGCGGAAGCGGTAGCCGTCGCCGTCGGGCGCGGGGAGCAGGATGTTGGCGTTCACCGCGGAGCGCAGCGCCTCGATGAGGTCGTCCTCGGCGAGCCGGGCGACGGCGGCGAGCAGCCGGTACTCGACGGTGGAGCCGCCCTCGGCGACGATCCGGGCGACCCGCTGGGCGCTCTCGGGCAGTGCTTCGACGCGGACCAGGAGCAGGTCGCGCAGGGAGTCGGTGAGGCCGGTGCAGCTGCCCTGGTGGGCGGCGACGGCGAGTTCCTCGACGAAGAAGGCGTTGCCGTCGGAGCGCTCGAAGATCTCGTCGACCTGGAGCGGGTCGGGCTCGTGGGCGAGGATCCCGGCGATCTGGCGGCCCACCTCGTCGCGGGTGAAGCGGCCGAGTTCGAGGCGGCGGACGGTGCGCAGCCGGTCGAGCTCGGCGAGCAGGGGGCGCAGCGGGTGGCGGCGGTGGATGTCGTCGGAGCGGTAGGTGGCCAGGACGACGAGGCGGCCGGTGCGCAGGGTGCGGAACAGGTAGGCGATCAGGTGGCGGGTGGAGGCGTCGGCCCAGTGCAGGTCCTCCAGCACGAGGACGACCGTGTGCCGGGCGGCGACGCGCTCCAGCAGACGGGCGGTGAGTTCGAAGAGCCGGGCCATGCTCTCCTCGTCGTGCCGGCCGCCGCCGGTGACCGGGGCGCCCTCGCCCAGTTCGGGCAGCAGCCGGGCCAGCTCCTCCTCCTGCCCGGCGGCCGCGGCGGCCAGCTCCTCGGGCAGGTGGCGGCGCAGGGCGCGCAGCGCGGTGGAGAAGGGCGCGAAGGGCAGCCCGTCGGCGCCGATCTCCACGCAGCCGCCCAGCGCGACGACGGCTCCCCGCCGGTCCGCCGTGGCGGCGAACTCCTCGACGAGGCGGGTCTTGCCGACGCCGGCCTCGCCGCCGAGCAGCAGTGCCTGCGGCTCTCCCCCGGCGGCGGACGCGCGGGCGAGCGCCTCGTGCAACGTGTCCAGTTCGCCGGTGCGGCCGACGAACACGGGACTGACGGACCTGGTCTCCACGGACCCGAGCATCGCACGCGGGTACGACAGCGGGTCACCGGTTTTCGGCAGGTGGACAGCGGCGGTAACGACAGCGGGGAGGAAGGCCGTACGGCCCCCCTCCCCGGCTCCCCCGTTCACGCCACCCGGGCGAACCGGGGCCGGTGCCGGCGCGGCGTATGGCTCTCCGCCTCGGCGCCGCCGTGCCGGGCCTGGCGGCGGGCGGCGCGCCGGGCGCGGACCACCTCGCGGGCCAGCCGGGCCTCGTCGGCGCGACGGATCAGTTCGGCGGAGCGGTAGCGCTGGATCTCGTACTCGTACACGGTGTGTCCCCTCGGTCCCTCGGTGAGAGCCGGTCTCGGTTCCCGGCTTCGGCTTCGCTCGCTCGCTTGCCGCTCGCTTGCGATGCCTCAACCTTCGTCTCCCAGGGGGGTGGGCCACATCGGGTAAGTTCCGCATCTTCGGCGCCGCGTGGGGCCTTAGACGTGCGTGAGGGGTCTTAGGGCGCGCGCCGTGGGCGCGTGATCGTCCTATGACCCCTCAGAAGTGCCCGGTCAGCCGGCGGCGGGCAGCCCCAGAAGGACGTCCGTGTACTTCAGGACGGCCAGGAGCAGGCCGATGACGCCGAGGGCGACGCCCGCCCAGGCGACCGACTTGATCCACGGGGCCTGCGGGCGGCCCGGCGCGCCGAACGCGGGGCGGGCCAGCACGACGACGCCGACGATCAGCGCGACCAGGGCGAAGATGCCGCCCCACATCGCGGTGGCCTGCCAGGCGTTGCCGTAGCCCTTCTCGATCAGGGTGCCGACGTTCGACGACGAGGACGTCTGCAGCTGGCCCATCAGCGACTCGCGCGCGGAAGCCACGGTGCCGACCCAGCTGCCGGTCAGGGAGACGATGCCGAGGCCGGCGGAGACGACGGCGCCCGCGCCCTGGCCGACGCCGGTGGGGCCCGCCCCGGTCCCCTCGCTGCCGTCCGTGTCCTCGACCGTCCCCGCGTCGGCGCCCTCCGGCGTGTCGGTCCCGGCCGCCTCGGGGGCCCCGTCCGCCTTGGTGACCTCGGTGGACCCCGTGGGCCGCGCCGCCTCGTCCGTCTCGTGCTCGTCGGTCTTCACGCCGGTCTCGTCCACTGTCTTCGTTCCCATGCCTCGCACCGTACGGACGCTGTCTGAGAGGTCCCTTAATGATCCTTGTGAGCGGCACGCGCGCGTGCCTCGCGTGCCGCACGCCACTCGGGTGCGAGCACCGCCCACACCTCCATGTCCTGGCGCGCGCCCCGGTGGGGGAAGCTCTCGCGCAGCACGCCCTCACGCATCATGCCGAGTCGCCGCGCGGCGTTGACACTCGGGGTGTTCGCCGAGGAGGCGTACCACTCCACGCGGTGCATGCCGCGCTCGTCGAAGGCCCAGTCGATCAGCACGCGCGCACCGCGGGTGACCAGGCCGCGGCCCGTCGCGGCGGGCTCCAGCCAGCAGCCGATCTCGCAGACGCCGGTGGCGGCGTCGAAGACGCGGTAGAGCAGGCCGCCGACCAGCGTGCCGTCCAGCCACAGCCCGTGCAGGAAGCCGCTGTCGGCGGCGTGCCGGTCGGCGTACGCCTGGAGCACCTCGCGCGCCGACGCGACGTCGGTCGCCTTGGCGCCGAAGGGGACGTGCTCGGTGATGAAGTCCCGGCCGCGGTCCAGGTGGGCCAGGAACTCCTCGGCGTGCCAGGTCTCCAGGGGGCGCAGCTCGGCTCCGTCGTCACCCAGTGGTATCGCGTACATCCCGCTGCCGTGCCTCCTCCGCAAGGACGTCCGCCACCTCGGCGTCCGTCGCCGCGGCCAGCCTCTCATGGGCGGCCCGGCACTCGGGCGGCTCGATGCTGATGCGGGGCAGGAGGGCGTCCAGGCGGCGCGGCAGCCACCAGTTGGCGCGGCCGAGCAGGTGCATCAGGGCGGGCACCAGGAGGGTGCGCAGCACGAAGGCGTCCAGGGCGACGGCGGCGGCGAGCGCGATGCCGAACATGGCGATCACCCTCTCGCCGCTGAGGACGAAGGCGAGGAAGACCGAGATCATGATGACGGCGGCGGAGTTGATCACGCGGCCGGTCTCGGCGAGTCCGACCCGGACGGCGCGGCGGTTGTCGCCGGTCTCCAGCCACTCCTCGTACATCCGGCTGACCAGGAAGACCTGGTAGTCCATGGAGAGCCCGAAGAGCACCGAGACCATGATCACGGGCAGGAAGGGTTCGATCGGCCCGGCGCTGCCGAGGCCGAGCAGTTCGCTCCCCCAGCCCCACTGGAAGATCGCCACGACCACGCCGAAGGCGGCGGCCACGGCGGCCACGTTCATGGCGGCGGCCTTGACGGGGATGCCGACGGAGCGGAAGGCCAGCAGGAGCAGCAGGCAGCCGAGGCCGATGACGACGCCGACGAAGAGGGGCAGCTTGCCGACGATGACGTCGGCGAAGTCGTCGTAGCCGGCCGTCACGCCGCCGACGTGCACGTCGAGCGCGGTACCGGCCTCGGCGCGCGGCAGCACCTCGGAACGGAGCCGCTCGACCAGGTCGCTGGTCTGCTGCGACTGCGGCGCCGACTCGGGTACGACGGTGAGGTACGCGGCGTCGCCGCCGGAGTTGTACATCACCGGCGTCACCGAGGAGACGCCCTCGGTGGTGCGCAGGGTGGCGTCGAGGTTGTCCAGGGCGAGGCGGTCCTCGGCGCCGCGGACCTCGGTGACCAGGGTGAGCGGACCGTTGACGCCGGGGCCGAAGCCGTCGGCGAGGAGGTCGTACGCCTGGCGGGTGGTGGTGCCCTTGGCGTCGTTGCCCTGGTCGGAGGTGCCCAGGCGCAGGCCGAGAGTGGGCAGGGCGAGGACGGTGATGACGACGAGGGCGAGGGCGCCGAGCAGCTTGGGCCGGCGCTCGACGAAGGCCGACCAGCGGGCGGCGAACCCGGTCGGCACCTCCGGCTCGGGACCGTGCTCGGCGAGCCGGCGCCGCTCGCGCCGGCTCAGGGCACGCGGGCCGATGTACGACAGCAGGGCGGGCAGCAGTGTCACGGAGGCCGCGACGGTGAGGATCACGGTCAGCGAGGCGGCGACGGCGACGCCGTTGAGGAAGCTCAGCCGGAGGATCAGCATGCCCAGCAGGGCGATGCACACGGTGGCGCCCGCGAAGACGACGGCTCGCCCGGTGGTCGCCACGGCGTCGGCGGCGGCCTGGGCCACCGGCAGCCCCCGTTTCAGTCCGCGCCGGTGTCTGGTGACGATGAACAGGGCGTAGTCGATGCCGACGCCGAGTCCGATGAGGGTGCCCAGCATGGGCGCGAAGTCGGCGACGGTCATGGCGTGGCCGAGGAGGGTGATGCCGGCGTAGGCGGTGCCGACGGAGACCAGCGCGGTGGCGATGGGCAGCAGCGCCGCGGCGACGGTGCCGAAGGCGAGGAACAGGACCACCGCGGCCACGGCTACGCCGACGGCCTCGGCGAGGTGGCCGCCGCCGGACTCGGTGAGCGCTATGGCGCTGCCGCCCAGTTCGATGCGGAGTCCGTCGCCCTCGGCCGCCTCGGCGGTGTCGACCACGGCCCGCGCCTGGCCCGGGTCGATGTCCTGGGAGGCGGCCTCGAAGGTGACGGTGGCGTACGCGGTGTCGGCGTTCTCGCTGATCAGGGGCGAGTCGGCGTCGTGGTACGGGTTGGTGACCGAGGCCACCCCCGGCAGGTCCGCGACGCGGTCCAGGGTGCGGGTCATGGTCTGTTCGACGTCGGCCGCGCGGACGGTGCCGTTCGTGGTGTGCCAGACGATCGTGTCGCTGTCGCCGCCGAGGTCGGGGAAGCGGGATTCGAGCAGCTGGGAGGCGCGGTCGGAGCCGGTGCCGGGGATCCCGTAGTCGTTGGAGTACGCGGAGCCGGTGACCGTGGCGGCCGCGGCCACGCCGCCGAAGGCGAGCAGCCAGAGCAGGACGGCTACGAGGCGACGTCGAACACACCAGCGTGCGAGGGCTGCCACGAACGTGCTCCCAGGGTGTCTGATTGTGGATCTTTGACCGGGAACACCGGAAATTACCGGAAAAACCGGAAACGGTCGTCCATGGTGCGAACGGCCCGCAAAGAACGCATGAGCAATGCGGAATCACTCTTGCAGCCAGAAGTGATCCTTTGCGGACTTAGTGGTCTTATTCACAACAACGGCCCTGGGGGGACGCGCCACGGTCGGCGCGTCCCCCCAGGGCTCACGGGTGTTCGGGAGTCGCGGGTCTCAGCCCTCGGACACGCCCAGCTTCTCCAGGATCAGCTCCTTGACGCGGGCCGCGTCCGCCTGACCCCGGGTCGCCTTCATGACCGCGCCGACCAGGGCACCGGCCGCGGCCACCTTGCCGCCGCGGATCTTGTCCGCGACGCCCGGGTTGCCGGCGATGGCCTCGTCGACGGCGGCGGTCAGCGCGCCCTCGTCGGAGACGACCTTCAGGCCGCGCTTGTCCACGACCTCGTCCGGCGTACCCTCACCGGCGAGCACGCCCAGGATGACCTGGCGGGCCAGCTTGTCGTTCAGCTCGCCCTTCGTGACCAGTTCGGCGACGCGGGCGACCTGGACCGGCGTGATCGCCAGCTCGTCCAGCGCCTTGCCCGACTCGTTGGCGCTGCGGGCCAGTTCGCCCATCCACCACTTGCGGGCGGAGGCGGCGTCGGCACCGGCGTCGATCGTGGCGACGATCGGGTCGAGGGCTCCGGCGTTGAGGATGGACTGCATGTCGTTGCCGGAGATGCCCCACTCCTCGCGGAGCCGGTTGCGGCGCACCAGCGGCAGCTCGGGCAGCGCGGACCGGATCTCCTCGACCCACTCGCGCGAGGGGGCCACGGGCACCAGGTCGGGCTCGGGGAAGTACCGGTAGTCCTCGGCCTCCTCCTTCACCCGGCCGGAGGTGGTGGACCCCGTGTCCTCGTGGAAGTGGCGGGTCTCCTGGATGATCGTGCCGCCGCCGTTCAGCACGGCGGCGTGCCGCTGGATCTCGAAGCGGGCGGCACGCTCGACGGAGCGCAGCGAGTTGACGTTCTTGGTCTCGCTGCGGGTGCCGAACTTCTCCCGGCCGTGCGGGCGCAGCGACAGGTTCACGTCGCAGCGCATCTGGCCCATCTCCATGCGGGCCTCGGACACGCCGAGGGCACGGATGAGTTCGCGCAGCTCGCGGACGTACGCCCGCGCGACCTCGGGGGCCCGCTCGCCGGCTCCCTCGATCGGCTTGGTGACGATCTCGATGAGCGGGATGCCGGCGCGGTTGTAGTCGAGGAGGGAGTGCGAGGCGCCGTGGATACGGCCCGTGGCACCGCCGACGTGCAGCGACTTGCCGGTGTCCTCCTCCATGTGGGCGCGCTCGATCTGGACGCGGAAGGTCTCCCCGTCCTCCAGCTGCACGTCGAGGTAGCCGTCGAAGGCGATCGGCTCGTCGTACTGGGAGGTCTGGAAGTTCTTCGGCATGTCCGGATAGAAGTAGTTCTTCCGGGCGAAGCGGCACCACTCGGCGATCTCGCAGTTCAGCGCGAGACCGATCCTGATCGCCGACTCGACGCCGGTCGCGTTGACGACCGGGAGCGCGCCGGGCATGCCGAGGCAGACGGGGCAGGTCTGGGTGTTGGGGTCGGCACCGAGCGCGGTCGAACAGCCGCAGAACATCTTGGTGTGGGTGCCGAGTTCGACATGGACCTCAAGGCCCATGACGGGGTCGTACGACGCGAGTGCGTCCTCGTACGACACCAGGTCGGTCGTGGTGGTCACGGTGAAACTTCCCTCTCAGCCCAGCAGGACGTCGTCGTCGCCGAGACGCTTCAGCTCGCGGTACAGGATGGCGAGGTTGGTGACGACGGCGGCGCCGGTGACGACGGCGTCGAGCAGTCGCAGCGTGTCGCTCTCGCCCCGGGCCTTCTTGATCTGCTTGTAGACCCCGACGGCGCCGAACGCCGACGTGGCCATCGAGACGTACAGACCGGACTTGGACTTCTTGAAGCCCTTGGCCTTGGTCAGTGCACTCACAGCGACGGTGCCTCCTCGATCAGCGGGTGGCCCCACTTTTCCACGAAGGCGGCCTCGACGGCGGCGCCGACCTTGTAGAGCCGGTCGTCCTTCATGGCGGGGGCGATGATCTGCAGACCCACCGGCAGGTTGTCCTCGGGCGCGAGGCCGCAGGGCAGCGACATGGCCGCGTTGCCCGCCAGGTTGGTGGGGATGGTGCACAGGTCGGCCAGGTACATCGCCATCGGGTCGTCGGCGCGCTCGCCGATCGCGAAGGCGGTGGTCGGGGTCGTCGGGGAGACGATCACGTCGACCTGCTCGAAGGCCCGCTCGAACTCCTGCTTGATGAGGGTGCGGACCTTCTGGGCGCTGCCGTAGTACGCGTCGTAGTACCCGCTCGACAGGGCGTACGTGCCGAGCATGATGCGGCGCTTGACCTCGGGGCCGAAGCCGGCCTCGCGGGTCAGGGAGGTGACCTCCTCGGCGGAGTGCGTGCCGTCGTCGCCGACGCGCGCGCCGTAGCGCAGGCCGTCGAAGCGGGCGAGGTTGGAGGAGCACTCGGACGGGGCGATCAGGTAGTACGCGGAGAGCGCGAGGTCGAAGGACGGGCAGTCCAGCTCGACGATCTCGGCGCCCAGCGACTTCAGCAGCTCGACGGACTCGTCGAAGCGCTGCACGACACCGGCCTGGTATCCCTCGCCGCGGAACTGCTTGACGACGCCGACGCGCATGCCGTCCACGCTGCCGTTGCGGGCGGCCTCGACGACCGCGGGGACCGGGGCGTCGATGGAGGTGGAGTCCATCGGGTCGTGCCCGGCGATCACCTCGTGCAGCAGGGCCGCGTCCAGGACCGTGCGGGCGCAGGGGCCGCCCTGGTCGAGGGAGGAGGAGAAGGCGACCATGCCGTAGCGGGAGACGCCGCCGTACGTCGGCTTGACGCCGACCGTGCCGGTGACGGCCGCGGGCTGGCGGATGGAGCCGCCGGTGTCGGTGCCGATGGCGAGCGGGGCCTGGAAGGCGGCGAGGGCCGCGGAGGAGCCGCCGCCGGAGCCGCCGGGGATCTTGGTGAGGTCCCAGGGGTTGCCGGTCGGGCCGTAGGCGCTGTTCTCGGTGGAGGACCCCATGGCGAACTCGTCCATGTTGGTCTTGCCGAGGATGACGACGTCGGCGGCCTTCAGGCGCTTGGTGACGGTCGCGTCGTACGGCGGGATCCAGCCCTCGAGGATCTTCGAGCCGACGGTGGTGGGGATGCCCTCGGTGGTGAAGATGTCCTTGAGCGCGAGGGGGACGCCGGCCAGCGGGCCGAGCTTCTCGCCGCGCTCGCGCTTCTCGTCGACGGCGCGGGCCTGGGCCAGCGCGCCCTCGCGGTCCACGTGCAGGAAGGCGTGCACCTTCTCGTCGACGGCCTCGATGCGGGCCAGGTGGGCCTCGGTGACCTGGACGGCGGTCAGCTCGCCGGAGGCGATCTTCGCGGCGATCTCGGCCGCGGTGAGCTTGATGACGTCGCTCATGGCGGTTACTCCTCCCCCAGGATCTGCGGCACCTTGAAACGCTGCTGCTCCTGGGCCGGGGCGCCGGACAGCGCCTGCTCGGGCGTGAGCGACGGACGGACCTCGTCCGGCCGCATGACGTTCGTCAGCGGGAGCGGGTGCGAGGTCGGCGGTACGTCTTGGTCGGCGACCTCGCTGACGCGGGCGACCGCGCCGATGATGTCGTCCAGCTGTCCCGCGAAGTGCTCGAGCTCTTCGGGCTTCAGCTCCAGACGCGCCAGCCGGGCGAGGTGGGCGACCTCCTCGCGCGTGATGCCAGGCATGCAGCGTTCCTCTGGGTGAGTGTGTGGTCGGGGCACATCGGCCGGGGCAGGGTGCTCGTCCCGGCCGATTCGGCCCAGTGGGTGTGGACCAATCCTATGGGGCCGGGCCCCGTGGCCGTTAAACGGTTTCCCCCGGGGCGGCTCCGCGGCGCCGCGCGTCCCATGCGGTACTGCGCAGGAAGTGGTTGTCGTAGAGCTCCTGGACCTCCAGCAGGCTCTCCCGGGTGGCCTCGCCGAGGGCGATGCGCTGGAGGTGGCGGAAGTACTCGAAGCGCTCGACGCCCGGCGTGATGACGATGAGCAGGTCCGCGTCGGCGCCCGGCACGGCGGCGAAGGCGTGCGGCTTGCCGGGCGGGACGACGACGAGGTCGCCGGGGCCCGCGGTGAGGACCTCGTCGCCGGAGAGGACGTCGGCGGCGCCGTCGAGCAGGAAGAACATCTCGGCGGAGTTGTCGTGCCAGTGCGGCGCGGCGCCGTCGGCGCCCGCGGTGAGGGTGACGCGCTGGGTGGACAGGGCGCCGCCGGTGGCGCTGCTGTCGGCCAGCAGGCGCACGGTGGTGGGCGCGCGGCCGACGACTTCGGCCTCGGCCGCGCGGACGACCACGGACTCGTCGAACTTGGGAACGAACAGCGACATTCTCGAACCTCCTGAGGCGGAACGGCGGTACGGCGGACGGGTGGCTGGACGGACGGGCCGTACCGGGCGCTCAGACCGCGAAGAGCAGACCGGCACTGATCAGTAGGACGACCGCGGTGGCGAAGTGGATCCCGAAGGCCACCGCTTTCGTACCCCCGTGGCGCAGCACTATGAGCGTGTCGGCGAGCGGCACGAGGGCGACGCAGAGCATGAACCACGCCTCCGGGCGGGCGCCGGCGAAGGCCAGGAGCGCCAGTCCCACCACGCCGAACGTGCCGTCTCTGACGCCCTTGATCGTCAGGTAGGCACCGGCGTCGCCACCGGGGTCGGCCGGGACGCCGTAACCGGCGGCGGACGGGCCGGGCTGGAACAGGAAGCGGTACCCGAGGAACAGGCAGAACAGGTTGAGCACGATGGCCAGGGTGTACGCGGCGACGGTCACGACGACTCCTTGCTAGCAGCGCTAGGGACAGGAATGACGCTAGCAGAGCATCGGCAGGATGGCTAGCGTTGCTAGAATCGCGGTCATGACGATCCAGACGCGCCGGGAGCGCGAACGAGCGGAACGCGAGCGGCTGATCGTGACGGCCGCGCGGGACCTGGCCGAGGCAGAGGGCTGGGACGCGGTCACCACCCGCCGGCTGGCCGCCGAGATCGAGTACAGCCAGCCGGTCCTGTACAGCCACTTCAAGGGCAAGGGCGCGATCATGGCGGCGGTCGCGGTACGGGGCTGCGAGGAGCTGGCGGCGGACCTGCGGGCGTCGGCCGCGGCGGCCGGGGGCGCGCACGGGAGGTCGGCGGCGGTCGGCCGGGCGTACACGGACTTCGGACGGCGTCGGCCCGCGCTCTACGACGCGATGTTCACGCACCTGGTGGACCTGCCGTTCGCCACGCCCGAGGCCCCGGCACCGCTCCAGGAGGCGTTCGGCGAACTGCTGTGCGCCGTGGAACCCTTCGTGGCCGAGGGCGAGGACCCGGCGCTGCTCACGGAGACGTTCTGGGCGGGTCTGCACGGACTGGTGACCCTGACGCGCAGCGGCCGACTGCCCCAGGAGGCCCACGACCACCGGCTCGCCCTGCTGATCGACCGGTTCGCACCACAGACCGGGACAGGCTGAGCAGACAACACAACACGGGTCGACGGCGTGCCGCGGTCGGCGGCGTGCCGCGGTCGGCGGGGGGGGTGGTCAGGTCACTCGTCGCTCGCTGCCGCGGGCAGTGCGGCGGCGGCTCGGACCCAGCCGCGGGAGCCGCGGGCGAGCAGCCAGGCGGTGGTCTCCTCCGGCGGCATCGCGGCGGCGACCAGCCAGCCCTGTACGGCGTCGCAGCCGAGGTCCCGCAGACGCTCCCAGGTCTCGTCGTCCTCCACGCCCTCGGCGACGACGAGCAGGCCGAGCGAGTGGGCGAGGTCGACGGTGCAGCGCACGATCTCGGCGTCCTCGTTGTCGATGGCCAGCCGGGCCACGAACGAGCGGTCGATCTTCAGCTCGCTGACGGGGAGCCTGCGCAGGTGGACGAGGGAGGAGTAGCCGGTGCCGAAGTCGTCCAGGGACATCTTGACGCCGTGTCCGGTCAGCGCGTTGAGGGTGTCGGCCGCACGCTGCGGGTCCTCCAGGAGGACGTGCTCGGTGATCTCGAGTTGGAGCGCTCCCGCGGGGACGCCGTGCCGGGCGAGCCGGGCGGCCACCGAGCCCGCGAAGCCGGGGGTGTGGACGTCGCGGGGCGAGACGTTGACCGCGACCGGCACGAACAGCCCCTGGGCACGCCACCGGGCGACCTGGCCCAGCGCCGTCTCCAGTACGTACTCGGTGAGGTGGGGCATCAGCCCGGAGGACTCGGCGATGGCTATGAACTCGTCCGGCGGCACCTTGCCCCGCTCGGGGTGCACCCAGCGCACCAGGGCCTCCAGGCCCGCCACCTGCCCGTCGAAGCGGACCTTGGGCTGGTAGTGCAGCTGGACCTCGTGGGCGTCCAGGGCCCGGCGCAGGTCGCCGAGGAGGCCGAGCCGGTCGGGGGTGTTGGAGTCCCGCTTGGACTCGTAGACCTCCACGCCGGTGCGGTCCCGCTTCGCCTGGTACATCGCCACGTCGGCGCGGCGCAGCAGGCCCTCGGCGTCCAGCGCGTGGTCGGGGAAGACGGCGACGCCGGCGCTGGCCTCCAGGACCAGGGTGAGCCCGTCCAGGTCCATCGGGGAACTCAGCTCGGCCACCAGGCCCCGGGCGATCCGGGTCGCCGACGTGGTGGAGTCGGCGACGGGCAGTAAGACGGCGAACTCGTCACCGCCGAGCCGCGCGGCCTCCGCCCCGCGCGGCAGGGCCTGCCGCAGCCGGTCGGCGGTCTGGAGCAGCAGCCGGTCGCCGGCGAGGTGCCCGAGCGTGTCGTTGACCGACCGGAAACGGTCGAGGTCGATCAGCATCAGGGCGGCGCGGGCGCCGATGCGCTCGGCGTCGTCCAGCGCGGTCCAGGTGCGCTCCAGAAGCCACTGCCGGTTGGGCAGGCCGGTGAGCGGGTCGCGCAGCTGCTCCTCGGCGCGGGCGCGGGCGATCCACAGTGTGGAGTCGAGGGCGATGAGCGGGATGGCGAACAGCGGCAGCAGCAGCGGCTTGGCGACGGCGACGACGCAGATCAGCGGGGCGATGCCGAGCAGGGCGATGGCGAGCAGACCGTGTCTGACCAGGGCGGTGCGGGCGACGGTGGGCAGGCCGGGGCGCGGGGTCTGGAGGTACCACAGCTGGGTGCGGGTGACGGCGAGGTAGGCGACGGCGACCAGCACCACCTCGAGAACCGCGTACAGCCCCCAGGTGTCGGGGTCCCAGGGGTGCTCCACGGACGGGACGGAGCCGCAGACGCCGAGGAGCAGGGCACCCGCGGCGATGCCGAGGATGTCCACCGCGCCGTGCAGGACGCCCTGCCGCCAGCGGCCCCGGCGGGCTATGCCGACCAGCACGACGACGGTGAGGCTGACCATGCCGGCCGGAATCCAGCCGTACAGCAGCAGGACAGCGAGGGTGAGGGCGGCGCCCGAGCCGGTGCCGCCCCACCAGCGGGAGCGGCCGAGCATGACCAGGTGGCCGACGACGATGCCGGCCAGCACGGCCAGGGACCAGCCGACGGTGCCGGCCGGGAAGAGGGCGTGTCCGTCGCTGAACGCCCGGTAGAAACCGGCGCCCAGGACGAAGGCGGCGGTCGCGACGATCGCCGCGGGCAACGCGGGCCAGGACAGGTGCCGTTCACTGTCCGGGTCGGCCGCGCCGTGGAGGTGGCCGGGGGCGCGGCCGGCGGCCTGCGGCACGCGGGTGCCCGTCGCGGGATGCGGGACGCCACCATCGCGTTGCCCGAGCCACCGGCTCACGTGCCACGCGTCCACCATGCGACGCAGGCTCAGCCGTGAGCCCGCGGCGGCGCTCTCGGTCGGTTCCATTCCCGTCCCTCTCACAGCCGGCGGTGCCCACGCCACGCGGCCCCCGCCTCGACCACCTTCAACGGCTCCGCCTTGGAGACCCCTCCCCCTGTCGCTCGGGGCAGGGGGGTGCCCCGACCGCAGCTGGGCACGGCGGGCGCACACCTCAACAGTAGGCCGCGGAAGGCTTCCAGGGGCACTGGTCGTCGACGGTTGCCCGAATGCCACCCGGCCACCCGTATGCATCTGATATGCGCCGATCGGGTGGCCTTCAACCGCTATTCCTCAGCCGAAAGCGCGACGTCCGCCGCCGCTTCGGGTCCTTGTTCGAGCAGAACGGCGAAACCGTCCTCGTTCAGAACCGGCACTTTCAGCTGCATCGCCTTGTCGTACTTCGAACCGGGGTTGTCACCGACCACCACGAACGACGTCTTCTTGGACACCGAACCGGTCACTTTGGCGCCCCGGCTCTGCAGGGCGTCCTTGGCGCCGTCCCGGGTGAAGTTCTCCAGGGTGCCGGTGACGACGACGGTGAGTCCTTCGAGCGGGCGCGGTCCCTCGTCCTCCCCCGTCGAGCGGTCCTCCAGGGGGACTCCGGCCGCTTTCCACTTGCGCACGATCTCGCGGTGCCAGTCCACGGCGAACCACTCCTTGACGGCGGCGGCGATGGTGCCGCCCACGCCGTCCGTGCTCGCCAGCTCCTCCTCGGTGGCCTGCTCGATGCGGTCGATGGAGCGGAACTCCCGGGCGAGTGCCTGGGCGGCGACCGGCCCGACGTACCGGATGGAGAGGCCGTTGATGAAGCGGGCCAGCGGGCGGGTCTTGGCCTCCTCGATGTGCTGGAGCAGCGCGAGGGTGTTCTTCTTCGGCTCGCCCTCCTTGTTGGCGAAGACCGTGGCGATCTTCTCCTCGCCGGTCTTGGGGTCGCGCTTGGGCAGCCCGCTGTCGGGGTCGAGGACGTACGCCTTGATGGGCAGCAGCTTCTCGACGGTGAGGTCGAAGAGGTCGCCCTCGTCCACCAGCGGTGGCTCGGACGGCTCCAGCGGCCCGGTGAGCGCCGCCGCCACGACCCCGCCGAAGTGCTCGATGTCCAGGCACTCCCGGCCCGCGAGATAGGCGACCCGCTCGCGCAACTGGGCCGGGCAGGCGCGGGCGTTGGGGCAACGGAGGTCGATGTCGCCCTCCTTCATCGCCTTGAGCGGCGTCCCGCACTCGGGGCACTTCGCCGGCATCACGAACTCCCGCTCGCTGCCGTCCCTGAGGTCGGCCACCGGTCCGAGGATCTCCGGGATCACGTCACCGGCCTTGCGCAGCACCACGGTGTCGCCGATGAGCACCCCCTTGGCCTTGACGACCTCCTGGTTGTGCAGCGTGGCGAACTCCACCTCGCTGCCGGCCACCGTCACCGGCTCGACCTGCGCGTACGGCGTGACCCGGCCGGTGCGGCCGACGCCCACCTTGATGTCGACGAGCTTGGTGTTGACCTCCTCCGGCGCGTACTTGTAGGCGATGGCCCAGCGGGGTGCGCGGGCCGTGGAGCCGAGGCGGCCCTGGAGGCGGATCTCGTCCAGCTTGACGACGACGCCGTCGATCTCGTGCGCGACGGAGTGCCGGTTCTCGCCGTAGTGGGCGATGAAGTCCCGCACCCCGTCCAGGCCGTCGACCACCCGGTTGTGCGGGGAGGTGGGCAGGCCCCAGGTCTTCAGCAGGTCGTACGCCTGGGAGAGGCGGGTCATGCCCGAGTAGCCCTCCAGGATGCCGATGCCGTGGACCACCATGTGCAGCGGGCGGGAGGCGGTGACGCGTGGGTCCTTCTGGCGCAGCGAACCGGCCGCGGCGTTGCGCGCGTTGGCGAAGGGCTTGTCCCCCGCCTCGTTCAACCGGGCGTTGAGCTCCTGGAACTTCTCCATCGGGAAGTAGACCTCGCCCCGGATCTCCACGAGGTCGGGGACCTTGTCGCCCGCCAGGCGCTCGGGGATCTCGGCGATGGTGCGGACGTTGGGCGTGATGTCCTCGCCGGTGCGGCCGTCACCGCGGGTGGCGGCGCGGACGAGGCGGCCGCGCTCGTAGGTGAGGTTGACGGCGAGTCCGTCGACCTTCAGCTCGCACAGGAGGTGGTACTCCTGCTCGCCCAGCTCCCGGGCGATGCGCTCGAACCAGGCGGCCAGCTCGTCGTCGTTGAAGGTGTTGTCCAGGGAGAGCATCCGCGTGGGGTGCTGCACGGCCGTGAACTCGGTCGCGTAGGCACCGGCGACCTTCTGGGTCGGGGACTGGGGGGTGCGCAGCTCCGGATGCCGCTCCTCCAGCTCCTCCAGGGTGCGCAGCAGCCGGTCGAACTCCGCGTCGCTGACGACGGGCGCGTCGTTCACGTAGTACCGGAAGCGGTGCTCCTCGATCTGCTCGGCGAGCTGCGCGTGCCGCTCCCGCGCCTCGGCGGGCACGCTCGTCGTCTCCGCCTGCTTGTCGCCCTGCTTGTCGCCGGCCACCGTATGGTCCTCCCGTTACTCTGGGTTGTCCGCGAGAGATCTTGCCGCCCGGACGCAGTGGGCGAGCGCGCGCCGGGCGTAGTCCGGGGAGGCACCCGCGAGTCCGCACGCCGGAGTGACGGTGACCGCCTCCGCGAGCAGCTCCGGACGCAGCCCCAGCCTGCGCCACAGCGTTCTGACACCCATGACGCTACCGGCCGGGTCTGACAATGCGGTGTCCGTGCCCGGCACGACACCGGTGAACAGCCGGGTGCCGCCCTCGACGGCCTCACCGATCGCGTCGTCGTCACGCTCGGTGAGAAGCGAGAAGTCGAAGGAGACGCCCGCGACGCCCGCCCGCCGCAGCAGGGCGAACGGCACGTCCGGCGCGCAGGAGTGGACCACGACGGGGCCGTCGGCGTGCACCCCGGCGACCTCGCGCAGTGTCGCCTCCACGACCTGGCGGTCGACGGCGCGGTGGGTGCGGTAGCCGCTCGCGCTGCGCACCTGTCCGCGCAGGACGGCGGTGAGGGAGGGTTCGTCGAGCTGGAGGACGACGCGGGCACCCGGCACCCGGCGCCGTACCTCGGCCAGGTGCAGGCGCACGCCCTCGGCGAGCGAGGCGGCGAGGTCGCGACAGGCGCCGGGGTCGGACAGGACCGCCTCGCCGTTGCGCAGTTCCAGGGCGGCGGCGAGCGTCCACGGGCCGACGGCCTGGACCTTGAGCGGCCCCTCGTAGTCCTGGGTGAACTCCTCCAGGGCGTCCAGGTCCTCCCGGAGCCAGCCCCGGGCCCGCTTGGTGTCCCGGCCGGGCCGGTCGCCGAGCCGCCAGCCGCTGGGCTCCACGCGCGCGTACAGCTCGACGAGCATCCCGGCGGTGCGGCCGATCATGTCGGCGCCGGGGCCTCGGGCGGGCAGCTCGGGGAGGAAGGGGAAGTCCTCGAAGCTGCCGGTGGCGGTCCTGGCGGCCTCCCGGGCGTCCTGGCCCGGAAGGCTGCCGATGCCGGTGGCGGGGGCGAAGGTGTCGTTCACGGGGCAAGCCTACGCAGGGGCGCGGGGCCGGAATTCGCCCCCGCCGCCCCTCGCGAGAGGTCGCTCACCGTCCCGGGCGCACCGTCAGGTCGTTGACCTCCGCGTCCCTCGGGAGGTCCAGGGCCATCAGGATCGTCGTGGCGACGGACTCGGGGTCGATCCACTGCGCCGGGTCGTACTCCTTGCCCTCCTGCTGGTGGACCTTGGCCTGCATGGGGCTGGCGGTGCGGCCGGGGTAGACGGAGGTGACGCGGACGCCGTTCGCGCGCTCCTCCTGGCGCAGGGCGTCGGCCAGGGCCTTCAGGCCGTGCTTGGAGGCGCCGTACGCGGCCCAGCCCGCGTGGGCGTTGAGACCGGAGCCGGAGTTGACGAAGAGCACCTGGCCCTTGGCGACGCGGATCTGGGGCAGCAGGAGACGGGTCAGCTCGGCGGGGGCGACCAGGTTGACGTTCAGCTGGTTGAGCCAGGTCTTCGGGGTGAGGTCGCCGACCGGGCCGAGGTCGACGACCCCGGCGATGTGGAGCAGCGAGTCCACCCGGTCGGGCAGGCTCTGGTGGGAGAGGGCCCAGGACAGCTTGCCCGGCTCCGCGAGGTCCCCGACCAGGGTCTTCGCACCCGGGAGCGCGGCGGCCAGTTCCTTGGCGCGGCCCGCGTCGCGCGCGTGGAGCACGATCTCGTCGCCGCGTTCGTGCAGCCGGCGGGCGACGGCCGCGCCGATGCCGGAGCCCGCTCCGGTGATCACATGTGTAGCCATGCCGCCATGCTCGCATCAGCCGGGCGGCGCCCGGAGCCCACCCGGCGCCCTACTCGATGCCCTGGCTCTCCTCCAGGTAGGCGAGCGCGCCGACCGGCTCCTCGGCGAAGAACACCAGCTCGGTGAGGGGGCGGGGCAGGAAACCCTCGTCCTCCATGCGGCGGAACTGCTCCCTGAGGCCGTCGTAGAAGCCCGCGGTGTTGAGCAGGACGACCGGCTTGTCGGTGTGCCCGTGCTTCTTCAGCTCCAGGATCTCGGTGGCCTCGTCGAGCGTGCCGGTGCCGCCCACCATGATGACCACGGCGTCGGCCTTCTCCAGCAGCAGCCGCTTGCGCTCGGCCAGGTCCTTGGCGATCACCATCTCGTCGGCGCCCTCGCGCGCCTTGGCCGCCAGGAAGTCCACCGAGACCCCGAGCAGCCGTCCGCCGGCCTCCTGCACGCCGTCGGCGACGACCTTCATCAGACCGACGTCGGAGCCGCCCCAGACGAGGGTGTGCCGGCCCTTGCCGAGCAGTTCGGCGAACTCCTTGGCGGGGCCCGTGTAGCGCTCGTCGAGGTCGGCGGCGGAGAGGAAGACGCAGATGTTCATGGCCTCCACCGTACGGCCGGGCCCGGAGGGGAAGAACCCGGCCTCCGGGGACGCTGTAGTGACGAAGGCCACTGCCACCAGGAGGACGATCGTGACCAAGGGACTCAAGGGACACCGCATCACCGTCGAACCGAGCGACCGGCACGTGCGCGTGGTGCACGGCGGGCAGGTGCTGGCGGAGAGCGACGGGGCGCTGGTGCTGCACGAGACGGGCTGTCCCGACCGGTACTACATCCCGCCCCGGGACGTACGCGTCGACCTGCTGACCCCGTCCGGCACGACCACCCACTGCCCCTTCAAGGGCGACGCCTCCTACTGGTCGCTGCCGGACGCGGCGGACCTGGTCTGGGCGTACCCGGACCCGAAGCCGGAGGTCGCGGAGATCAAGGACCACCTCTGTTTCTACGAAGTCGAGGTGTCCTGAGCGATGAATCCGGTGCCGTACGGCAGTCTGCACAGGCATGGAGAAGACGACTGTCTCGCGTGACGGCACCCGCATCGCCTACGAACGCTCCGGCCGGGGGCCGGCGGTCGTGCTCGTCAGCGGCGCCATGTCGACGGGTGCCACGACCGCGCCCCTGGCCGCCGAGCTGTCGGGCCGTTTCGACGTCACCGTGTACGACCGCCGGGGGCGCGGCGAGAGCGGCGACACGCCGCCCTACGCGGTGGAGCGCGAGATCGAGGACCTGGCGGCGCTGATCGGGGCGGTGGGCGGCGAGGCGTCGCTGTACGGCATGTCGTCGGGCGGCGCGCTGGTGCTCCGGGCGGCGGCGAGCGGTCTGCCGGTGCGCCGGGTCGCGGTGTACGAGGTGCCGTACGCCATGGACGACGCCGCCGCGCGGGCCGCGGCCGAGTACACCGAGCGGCTGGCCGAGGTGCTGGGGCAGGGCCGGCGCGGGGACGCGGTGGAGCTGTTCCTGCGGCACACGGGGCTGGGCGAGGAGATGATCCGCGGTGCCCGGCAGTCCCCCATGTGGGCCGGGATGGAGTCGGTGGCGCCGAGCCTGGCGTACGACGACGCCGTGCTGGGCGACAGCCGGGTGCCCGCGTCCGCGATCGCCTCGATCGGCGCTCCCCTGCTGGCCCTCGCGGGCGGGGCGAGCGACGCGTGGTGGCACGGGGCCGCCCGTGCGATCGCTCAGGCGGCGCCCGACGGCCGGTACGGCACCGTGGCCGGGCAGACCCACATGGTGGAGCCGGGCGTACTGGCGCCGGTGCTGGCGGAGTTCCTCGCCGGGTGAGCCGACGCCACGGCGGTCACCCTCGCCGTCGTACGCCCCGGCGGACGACTCAGACCGCGCCGGCCGTCGCGCGCGAGGTGGACGCGATCGTCGCGGAGCCCACCACGCGCGTGCCGTCGTACAGCACGATCGCCTGGCCGGGGGCGACGCCGCGGACCGGCTCGGTGAAGGCCACCTGCAGGGTGCCGTCGACCAGTTCGGCCCGTACCTCGGTCTCGCCGCCGTGGGCGCGGAGCTGGGCGGTGTAGGTGCCGGGGCCGGTGGGGGCCGCGCCGCACCAGCGGGGCTTGATCGCGCTGAGGGCGTCGACGTCGAGCGCCTCGGCCGGGCCGACCGTCACGGTGTTGTCCACCGGGGAGATGTCCAGGACGTAGCGCGGCTTGCCGTCGGGGGCCGGGGTGCCGATCCTGAGGCCCTTGCGCTGGCCGATGGTGTAGCCGTACGCGCCCTCGTGGGTGCCGAGCCGGTTGCCCGCCTCGTCGACGATGTCGCCCTCCGCCTTGCCCAGCCGGTCCGCCAGGAAGCCCTGGGTGTCGCCGTCGGCGATGAAGCAGATGTCGTGCGAGTCGGGCTTCTTGGCCACCGCGAGGCCCCTGCGCTCGGCCTCCGCGCGGATCTCGTCCTTGGTGGTGACCGTGTCGCCGAGCGGGAACATCGCGTGGGCGAGCTGCCGGTCGTCGAGCACCCCGAGGACGTAGCTCTGGTCCTTGGCCATGTCGGAGGCGCGGTGCAGCTCGCGGACGCCGTCCTCGCGCAGGATCACCTTCGCGTAGTGGCCGGTGCAGACGGCGTCGAAGCCGAGGGCCAGCGCCTTGTCGAGCAGCGCGGCGAACTTGATCTTCTCGTTGCAGCGCAGGCACGGGTTGGGGGTGCGGCCGGCCTCGTACTCGGCGACGAAGTCCTCGACCACGTCCTCCCGGAAGCGGTCGGCTAGGTCCCACACGTAGAACGGGATGCCGATGACGTCCGCGGCGCGGCGGGCGTCCCGTGAGTCCTCGATGGTGCAACAGCCCCGGGCGCCCGTGCGGAAGGACTGCGGGTTGGCGGAGAGCGCCAGGTGGACGCCGGTCACGTCGTGCCCCGCCTCGGCCGCGCGGGCGGCGGCGACGGCGGAGTCGACTCCGCCCGACATGGCGGCGAGGACGCGGAGGGGACGGGTGCGCTGCGGGGTCTCAGTCATAACCCCTCCAGAGTACGGGGAGGCGGGAACCGGAGCGCGCGAGTATGCGTTGAAGATCGCATGGGGGCGAAGCAGGGATCCACGAGCGGGTCCACGAGCGGCGGGTCCGCGGACGGCGACCGGCGGATCGGCCGCCGCGCGCTGATCGTCGGCGGTGCGGCGGCGGCCGTGGGCACCGGTGTGCTGGCCCGTGACGAGCTGGCCCGGCTGTGGTGGCGGATACCGGGCGTCGAGCGGCCCCGCGAGGAGGGCGCGGTCGACTACGCGGGCGCACGCTGGGTGGCGGCGTCGGACGCGAACTGGCGGCGGGCGGACCGGCCGGACGACTTCGGCATCGACATGGTGATCGTCCATGTCACACAGGGCAGCTTCGACAGCGCGGTGCGGGCCTTCCAGGACCCGGGGCACAAGGCGGCCGCGCACTACGTCGTCGGGCAGGACGGGCGCGTCACCCAGATGATCCGCGAGCTGGACGTGGCGTACCACGCGGGCAACCGCGACTACAACGAACGCAGTGTCGGCATCGAGCACGAGGGCTTCGTGGACCGGCCGCAGGACTTCACCGACGCGATGTACGCCGCCTCCGCGCGGCTGACGGCGGGGATCTGCGCGCGGTACGACATACCCGTGGACCGCAGGCACATCCTCGGCCACGTGGAGGTGCCGGGCACCGACCACACCGACCCGGGGCCGCACTGGGACTGGGACCGGTACCTGAAACTGGTGCGGCGGGCGGCCACGAGCGGCCCGTCGAAGCCGCCGACCAAGGCCTGAGCCCGACGACGGCGTCTACGACAGCCCCGCCGCCCGGGCCCGTTCCACCGCGGGGCCGATCGCCTTGGCGAGCGCCGCCACGTCGGCCTCGGTCGAGGTGTGGCCCAGCGAGAAGCGCAGGGTGCCGCGGGCCAGGTCGGGGTCGGTTCCGGCGGCCAGCAGGACGTGGCTGGGCTGGGCGACGCCCGCGGTGCACGCGGAGCCGGTGGAGCACTCGATGCCCTGGGCGTCGAGCAGCAGGAGCAGCGAGTCGCCCTCGCAGCCCGGGAAGGTGAAGTGGGCGTTGGCCGGGAGGCGGCCGTCGGGTGCCGGGTCGCCGCCGAGGATCGCGTCCGGGACGGCCGTGCGGACGGCGTCGACCAGGTCGTCGCGCAGGGCGCCGATCTCCCGGGCGAACCACTCGCGCCGCTCGGCGGCCAGGCGCCCGGCGACCGCGAAGGAGGCGACGGCGGGGACGTCGAGGGTGCCGGAGCGCACGTGGCGTTCCTGGCCGCCGCCGTGCAGGACGGGGACCGGGGTGTACTCCCTGCCGAGCAGCAGCGCGCCGATGCCGTAGGGGCCGCCGATCTTGTGGCCGGAAACGGTCATGGCGGCGAGCCCGGAGGCGGCGAAGTCGACCGGGAGCTGCCCGAAGGCCTGGACCGCGTCGGCGTGCAGCGGCACGTCGAACTCGGCGGCCACGTCGGCGAGTTCACGGACCGGCATGATCGTGCCGATCTCGTTGTTGGCCCACATGACGGTGGCGAGGGCCACGTCGTCGGGGTCGCGGGCGATGGCCGCGTGCAGCGCCTCGGGGTGGACCCGGCCGAGGGCGTCGACCGGCAGGTACTCGACCTGCGCGCCCTCGTGCTCGCCGAGCCAGTGGACGGCGTCGAGGACCGCGTGGTGCTCGACGGGGCTGGCCAGGACCCGGGTGCGGGCCGGGTCGGCGTCGCGGCGGGCCCAGTACAGGCCCTTGACGGCGAGGTTGTCGGCCTCGGTGCCGCCGGAGGTGAGGACCACCTCGCTGGGGCGGGCGCCGAGCGCCTCGGCGAGGGTCTCGCGGGCCTCCTCGACGGTGCGCCGCGCCCGGCGTCCGGACGCGTGGAGGGAGGAGGCGTTGCCGGTGACGCTCAGGTGCGCGGCGAGTGCCTCGACTGCCTCGGGAAGCATCGGGGTCGTCGCGGCGTGGTCGAGGTAAGCCATGGTGCGGCCGATTCTACGGGGCGGTTCCGCCCGGTCCCGGAGCAAGGGCCGCCTCGTCGCGCGGCGGCCCGGAGGAGGCCGCGCGGTGGCTCACAGGCTCCAGGACATCGTGTTGTCGGCGGACATGAAGGCCACCAGGACCAGCAGGTCGGCGACGCCCAGGCCGAGGCCGAGGAGGGCCCGGCCGCGGCGGGCGGTGCCGCGCCACAGGGCGATGCCGGCCAGGGCGATGGCGATCGGGCCGAGGAAGACGTTGAGGACGAGCAGACCGAGCAGGCCGAGGACGAAGGAGGCGACGGCCATGCCGTCGGTGTCGTGGATGCCGGTACGACGGGTGGGGCGACTGGCGTCGGTGCTGCCCGTGGTGTCGGTGCTGCGGTGGGCCGGTGCGGTGAGCTGCATGGGGTTCTCCCTGCCGTGCGTCGGTGGACCGTGCGCTGGTGGGCGTGGGTCAGTGGGCGGAGGTGCTCCGTCGGCGGCCGTGCCGCTCGCGGACCGCGAAGACGCCGAGCCAGACGGCGATGACCAGGCCGGCCGCGACGGAGAAGGTGAGCGGTGCGTGGGCGACTGCGCCCAGGACCACACCGAGGAGCAGGAGTGCGACGACGAGAAACACCATGGTGCTGATCCCCCAATCTGCGTGGACACTTCGGTGAACGATTGTGGTTACAGTTGTTCACTGACTTCTCAGTCTAGCGCGTCGCACGGCTTTTCAATTCCGGAGAACAGTTGTTAACTGCATGGCATGAGTCACACCCCCGGCATCCGGCAGGCGCAGAAGCGGAAGACCCGGCAGGCGCTCCTCGACGCGGCGCTCGGCCTGCTGGAGGAGCAGAGCCTGAGCAGTCTCGGCCTGCGCGAGGTCACCCGTGCCGTGGGCGTCGCCCCGACCGCCTTCTACCGGCACTTCCACTCCACGGCGGATCTCGGTGTGGCGCTGGTCGAGGAGGCGCTGGGCAGCCTGCACCCGATGATCCGGACCACGATGTCACCGGCCGAGGACGACGACGAACGCATCGCCCGCGCGGTCGAGTTGATCGCCGGCCATGTGGCCGCGCACCCGGCCCACGTCCGCTTCATCGCGCGGGAACGGCACGGCGGGGTACAGCCGGTGCGCCGGGCCATACGGGAGCAGCTGGCGCGGTTCGCCGAGGAGGTGCGGGCCGAGCTGGCCACGGACGCGTCGGCCGCGGGCTGGAGCGAGACCGATCTGCGCATGCTGGCGGGCCTCTACGTCGACCAGATGCTGATCACGGCGTCCCTGTTCCTGGAGACGCTGGACGCCCCGGAAGAGGAACGCCGCCGGGCCGTCGAGACGGCACGGCGGCAACTGCGGCTGATCAGCGTCGGCCGCAGGCACTGGCTGGACTGAGCAGCCCCCGGGTCAGCCGAGCCGGACCCGGGCCAGCTGGCGGGACTGGGCGACCAGGCGGTCGGCGCTGTCCCAGACCTCGGCGTCCTCCTCCAGGAAGCCGCCGGCGAGGTTGCGGGTGGTGATGGAGACCCGGAGCGGGCCGGGCGCCGGGCGGCACCGCACGTGGACGGTCAGCTCGACCGTCGGCACCCAGCCCTTGAGCCCCAGCTCGAAGGCGGTCGGGGGCAGCGCGTCCACCGCGAGGAGCAGCGAGAGCGGGTCCGCGTCGCGGCCGTCGGCGAGGCCGAACCAGGCCCGCATCTCGCCCCGGCCCGAGGGCTGCCCCAGCGCCCAGCCAAGGGTTGCGGGGTCTAGCTTGAGCATCAGCCGGTCGGCGATGGCCGAGCTGCCCTCGACGGGGGCGGGGCCGTCCTCCGGGCCGAAGCACTGGTCCATCGGCGGGATCGCGGGCGGCTTCGCCGAGGTGCGGACGTCGTCCGGCAGCGCGTCGAGGTCGCCGTAGGAGGCGAGGACCCGGATGCGCTCGACCTCGTTGCCCTCGTCGTCGTACTGGAAGAGGGAGGCCTGGCCGGTTGAGAGGGTGCGTCCCGTGCGGACGGTCTCGGTGCGCACGACCGCCGGGCCCGGCCGGGAGGCGGTGAGGTAGTGCGCCGAGATGGTGAAGGGGTCGGGGTGCGGGAGCGCGTCGCCGAGGGCCCGGCCCAGGACGGCCAGCAGATAGCCGCCGTTCACGGCACTGATGATCGTCCAGCCGGCCGACAGGTCGAGGTCGTAGACGCCGGGGGCGCGCGGGGTCACGGCGGTGTCCCGGTCGAACTCGCTGTCGCCGATGGTGGCCCGGGTGGCCGCTGCGGAGGCTGCTTCTGGCATGACTGCACGGTACAACAGGAAACTACTAAGCGGTAGCTTTCCGTGGGTCGTGGGGACCGGGGTCAGTCCCCCTCGACCACCGTCGACCTGCGATTCCAGGCGCGTGGTGCCCGCCAGTGGAAGCGCAGCGCGAGCAGCCTGAGGACGAAGGCCGTGACGACCGCGAGGCCGCTGGTGAGCGGGGTGAGTGCCTCGTAGCGGATGCACAGGGCGACCATCGCGGAGCCGACGATCGCCGGGACGGCGTACAGGTCACGGTCCCAGCGCAGCAGCGAGGGCACCTCGTTGGCGAGCACGTCGCGCAGCACGCCGCCGCCCACCGCGGTGGTCAGGCCCAGGCAGGCGGAGGCGGTCAGGCCGAGGCCGTAGTCGTACGCCTTGGTGGTGCCGGCGACGCAGAACAGGCCGAGGCCGGCCGCGTCGAAGATGTTGACGCCGGTCTGGAGGCGCTCCACATGGGGGTGGAGGAAGAAGACCAGCAGCGTCGCCAGCAACGGGGTGAGGAAGTACCCGAGGTCGGTGAAGGCGGCGGGCGGCACCGCGCCGATCACCAGGTCCCGGAACAGCCCGCCGCCGAGCGCGGTGACCTCGGCGAGGACGGCGATGCCGAAGACGTCGAAGTTCTTGCGTACGGCCAGCAGCGCGCCGGAGATGGCGAAGACGAAGATGCCGACCAGGTCGAGCGTGTGCTGGACGGTGGGGCTGAAGAGTTGCTCGTACACCCTTCCATTCTTACTCGCCAGCGAGCCCCTGCCTTACAAATGAAGGCAGGGGCTCGCTGGCGCGCGAGGTGGGAGAGGTCACTTCTCCTTGGCGGGAGGCTCCTCGGCGGGAGACCCCTCGGCGGCCGGCTCGTCACCGTCCGACGCGGCGCCCTCGGCCGCCTCGGTCTCCGACGGCTCGGAGGCTTCGGTCTCCGACACCTCGGAGGCTTCGGTCTCCGACACCTCGGACGCCTCGGGCTCCGACGCCTCGGGCTCCGACGCCTCGGTCTGCGACGCCTCGGTTTCGATCGCCTCGACCTCCGCGGCCACCGCCGCCGAGGTCGCCGCCGACTCGGCCAGCGCCTCCTCCGACACCAGCTCCGCCGCCTCCTTGGCGGCGGTGAGCAGGACGACGTCCTGCGGGGCCTGGTCCTCGAAGTTCTCCGGGTGGTGGCAGGCGACCTGCTGACCCGGCCGCAGCTCCTTCAGCGGCGGCTCGGTGGTGGTGCAGATCTGCGTGGCCTTCCAGCACCGGGTGTGGAAGCGGCAGCCGCTCGGCGGGGAGATCGGCGAGGGCACGTCACCCTTGAGCAGGATGCGCTCGCTCTTGGCCGACTTGCGGGCCGGGTCCGGGATCGGGACGGCCGACATCAGCGCCTTGGTGTACGGGTGCATCGGCGACTTGTAGAGCAGGTCGCGGTCGGCCAGCTCCATGATCTTGCCGAGGTACATCACCGCGATGCGGTCCGAGACGTGCCGCACGACGGACAGGTCGTGCGCGATGATCACGTACGTCAGGCCCAGCTCGCTCTGGAGGTCGTCGAGCAGGTTGACGACCTGGGCCTGGATCGACACGTCGAGCGCGGAGACCGGCTCGTCGGCCACGACCAGCTTCGGGTTGAGCGCGAGCGCGCGGGCGATGCCGATGCGCTGGCGCTGGCCGCCGGAGAACTCGTGCGGGTAGCGGTTGTAGTGCTCGGGGTTGAGGCCGACCACCGACAGCAGCCGCTGCACCTCCTTCTTGACCCCGCCCTCGGGCTGGACGCCCTGGAGCTTGAAGGGGGCGCTGACGATCGTGCCGATGGTGTGGCGCGGGTTCAGCGAGGAGTACGGGTCCTGGAAGATCATCTGCACGTCGCGGCGCAGCGGACGCATGCCGCCGACCCCGAGGTGGGTGATGTCCTTGCCCTCGAACTCGACCTTGCCGGCGGTCGGTTCGAGCAGCCGGGTGATCAACCGGCCCATGGTCGACTTGCCGCAGCCGGACTCGCCCACGACGCCCAGCGTCTCGCCGGCCTTGACCTCGAAGTCGAGGCCGTCGACGGCGCGGACCGCGCCGACCTGGCGCTGCAGCAGGCCCTTCTTGATCGGGAAGTGCTTCTGCAGCCCGGTCACCTTCAGCAGGGTGTCGCCGGGACCGGCGTCCTTGGTGAGGGTGGTGCCGCTGGTCTGTGCGGGGATGGTCACCGCTTTGTCCTCTGCCTGGTCGCTCACAGCTTCGGCGCAATCTCTTCGGTCCAGATACGCTCCCGCTGCTCCTGCGACATGTGGCAGGCGGCCCAGTGCTTGCTGCCGACCTCGGTCAGCTCGGGGCGGACCGTGCGGGTGACGTCGTCCTTGGGCACGTCGGCGTACGGGCAGCGCGGGTTGAAGGCGCAGCCGGACGGGAGGTTGATGAGGGAGGGCGGCGAGCCCTTGACCGGGATGAGGCGTTCCTGCTGGTCGCGGTCGAGCCGCGGCATGGAGCCGAGCAGGCCCCAGGTGTAGGGGTGCCGGGGCTCGTAGAACACCTTCTCCGCCGGACCGCGCTCCACGCACCGGCCGCCGTACATCACCAGGAGGTCGTCGGCCAGCTCGGCGACGACGCCCAGGTCGTGGGTGATGACGATGACCGCGGAGCCGAACTCCTTCTGCAGGTCCCGGATGAGGTCGAGGATCTGAGCCTGGACGGTGACGTCCAGGGCGGTGGTCGGCTCGTCCGCGATCAGCAGCTCGGGGTTGTTGACCAGCGACATCGCGATCATCGCGCGCTGGCGCATACCGCCGGAGAACTCGTGCGGGTAGCTGTCCACCCGCTTGTCCGGCTGCGGGATGCCGACCCGGTCGAGCATCTCCACCGCGCGGCGCTTGGCGGTCTTCTTGTCCACCGGGTGGTGGATGCGGTACGCCTCCACGATCTGCTGGCCGATCGTGTAGTACGGGTGCAGCGCGGACAGCGGGTCCTGGAAGATCATCGCCATCTCCCGGCCGCGCAGCTTGCGCACGTGGTCGGGGTCGGCGGACAGCAGCTCGGTGCCGTCCAGCCAGATCTCGCCGGATATCCGCGCCTTGCGCTTGCCGTACTGGCCGGCGGTGTGCAGGCCCATGATGCCGAGCGAGGTCACCGACTTGCCGGAGCCGGACTCGCCCACGATGCCGAGGGTCTTGCCCTTCTCCAGCTGGAAGGAGAGCCCGTCGACGGACTTGACCAGGCCGTCGTCGGTCGGGAAGTGCACCTTGAGGTCGCGTACTTCCAGGAAGGCGGTCGGCGCGGACGAGGTGCCGGCGGGCTCGCCCACCGCTGCCCCGCTCTTGCTCAGTTCGGTCATGCGAGCCTCACTCGGGGGTCGATCACGGCGTACAGGACGTCCACCACGAGGTTGGCGATGAGCACCGCGAGAGAAGTGATCAGGGTGACGCCCAGGATAACCGGCAGGTCCTGGTTCTTGATCGCGTTGAGCACGGCCTGGCCGAGGCCGGGGAGGCTGAACGTGGTTTCCGTCAGGATCGCGCCGCCGATGAGGGCGCCGAGGTCCATGCCGAGCATGGTGAGGATGGGCGTCATCGTCGAGCGCATGGCGTGCTTGCGGATGACGACACTTTCCCTGAGTCCCTTGGCGCGGGCGGTGCGGATGTAGTCCTCGCCGAGGATCTCCATCATGGTCGCACGGGTGATCCGCGCGTACATGGCCGCGTACAGGAAGGCCAGGGTGATCCAGGGCAGGATCATGCCGCCGAGCCAGCCGGAGAAGCTGTCCGAGAGCGGCACGTACTGGGCGTCGAGCCAGCCCAGTCCGTAGGAGAAGGCCGCGAGGCTCAGCAGGCCGGTGAAGTAGATGGGCAGCGAGACGCCGGCCAGGGCGACGATCATCGCGCCGCGGTCCCACAGGGTGCCCCGCTTGAGGGCGGAGAGCACACCGGCGGCCAGACCGAAGATCAGCCACAGCACGGCGGCACCGAGCGCGAGACCCAGGGTCACCGGGAAGCGGTCGGTGAGCACCGGCCAGATGGCCTGCTCACTGCGGAAGGAGTAACCGAAGCAGGGGGCGGCGCACTCGGTGACGTCGCCGCCGCCCGAGTAGGTGCGGCCCACGAAGATGCCGCGGAAGAACTCCCAGACCTGGGCGTAGATCGGGTCGTTGAGACCCAGCTTCTCCCCCACGGCCTTGATCGAGGCGGGGTCGGCCTGCTTGCCCACGAAGCTCGCGGCGATGTCGACGCCTGCCCACTTGGGGATCAGGAAGAAGATGCTGAAGACCACCATGACGATGACCACGAGCATCACAGCGGCGGCGAACAACCGCCTCAAGAGGTAAGCGAGCACAGCTAACGGCCCGCCGCGGACCGCGGGCCACCGGAGATTGTCCGATGGCCCGCGGTCACGCCGCGCCGGCCTTCACCTGCCTTTCGTGCCGTTCGGCGGGTGTACCGGTTACTTCGTGGACTTCAGACCGAGGTTGACGAAGTCGTACATGCCGCTGTAGCCGTCGGTGGTGTAGACGTTGGCGAGACGGCTGGAGCGGAAGTTCAGGAACTTCTCGAAGACGAAGGGCAGGTAGTAGCCGCCCTCCATCACCTTGTGGTTGATCTCGGTCGCGACCTTGGCCTTGCCGGCGTCGTCGAGCGTCTTGGCGTACGTGTCGAAGAGACCGTCGATCGCCTTGTCCTTGATGAGCGCGTAGTTGTTGTTACCGCTCTCCAGGATGAACCGGCTGTCCCACAGCGGCTGGCCGTAGCCCTGCACCGACGGGAAGTCCGGGCCCCAGCCCATGATGATGATGCCGTAGTTCTTCTTCTTCACGTTCGCGGGGCTGCCGATGATGCCGGCGGTCTGCGAGCCGTCGTACTGGTCGATGTCGACGGTGATGCCGACCTTCTTCAGCGACGCCTGGAGCGACTCGGCGGTGGCCACCTCGACCGGCTTGTTGTTGCGGACCGCGATGGTGGTCTTGAAGCCCTCGGGCTTGCCGCAGGCCTTCAGCTCTTCCTTGGCCTTGGCGACGTTGCCGGTCTTGTTCTCACCGGCGATGCCGTACGGGTCGTACTTCTGGCCCTCGGCGCCCGGGACACCCGGGGGCAGCATGTTGGTGCCGATGTCGCCGCCGGCGACCGGGCCGCCGCGCGCGGTCTGCAGCGAGACGTGGTCGGCGCCGTAGATCACGGCCTTGCGGCAGTGCTCGTTGTCGAACGGCTTCACGCTCTGCGGGAAGACGGCGTAACGGACGTAGCCGGAGACCGGGTTGTCCAGGTTGCCCTTGTGCTCCTTGAGGGCGGTGGAGCGGCCCTGCGGGGAAAGGCTGGTCTGGGCGAGGTCCAGGTCGTAGTCGCCGGCGATCAGACGGGAGTCCAGGTCGTTGGCGTTGGAGAAGAACTTGATGGAGATCTTGTCCGGGTAGGCCTTGCGGACCGGGTCGGAGGCCTGCTTCCACTCGGTGTTGCGGACCAGGACGAGGTCCTTGCCCGGGCTGTACGACTGGAACTTGTACGGGCCCGAGGAGAACGGGTGCAGACCGTACTTGGACTTGGTGTCCTTGTCCTGGCGGACCGGGGAGGCCGAGGTGAGCGCGAGCATCTCCTCGAAGTCCGAGTTGGCCTTCGGCAGCTTGAAGACGATGGTCTTGTCGTCCGGCGTCTCGATCGCCTTCAGGCCGAGCTTGTCCTTGGACTTGTCCTTGTACGGGCCCTGGTACGTGCCCTCGGGGTCGAGCACCTCCTTGAGGTACGTCGGACCGCCGGACAGCACGTCCTGCGCCCACACGCGCTCGATGCCGTACTTGACGTCCTTGGAGGTGATCGGCTTGCCGTCCTCCCAGGTGACGCCGTCACGCAGGGTGTACGTGTAGGTCTTGCCGTCGTCCGAGACCTTGGCGGTGGCGGTGGCCAGGTCCGGCACCACACCGGCGCCGGCCTTGCCCGGCTCCGTGGCGTTGGTGACGAGCTGACGGGAGTAGTAGCGCGAGAAGTTCCACATGAAGCCGTAGTAGCCGCGGGTGGTGTCCCACGAGTCGGCGTCCTGCGCGCTGGCGAACTTCAGCTCGCCACCCTTCTTGGCCTGGTCTGCCTGGGCGACCTTGTTGTTGGCGGCGTCGAAGCCGGCAGCGCCATTCTTCGAACCCCCGTTACCGCCGTCGCTGTCGCCGCCGCACGCCGCCGTGGTCAGCAGCGCGGCCACCACCGCGGCAGCGGCCAAAACCTGCTTGCGCCGCCCTGAGGTGCGTTGGGTAGTCACGATCTCGGATCCTCCGGATTAGATGAGAGACCCCGTGCAGGTGCCACGGGTCACTTTGCGGTACGGCAGTTCAGCGGGAGCCCTTCGGGTCCAGCGCGTCACGCACGCCGTCGCCGAAGAGGTTGAAGGCGAGCACGGTGATGAAGATCGCTACGCCCGGGATCACCATGTACATGGGGTCCGAGTCGTAGTAGTCGATCGCGCTCGAGAGCATCTGCCCCCACGAGGCCGTGGGGGGCTTGACGCCCACACCCAGGAAGCTGAGTGCCGCCTCGGTGAGGATGTTGGTGGGGATCATCATCGTCGTGTAGACGATGATCGGCGCGACCAGGTTGGGCAGCAGTTCCTTGAAGAGGATGTAGAACCGCCCGGCGCCCAGGGAGCGGGCGGCCTCGACGTACTCCCGTTCGCGCATCGACAGGGTCTGGCCGCGGACCACGCGGCCGATGTAGGGCCAGCCGAAGAAGCCGATGACCAGGATCATCACGAACAGGCGGACACCGGTGCCGGTGAGGCCCAGCATGTTGTTCGGCATGACCGAGACCAGGGCGATGATGAACAGCAGCTGCGGGAAGGCGAGCAGACCGTCCATGACCCGGCTGATGAGGGAGTCGACCCAGCCGCCGAAGAAGCCGGCCAGGACACCGAGGACGGTGCCGATGACCACGGCGACGATCGCGGACAGGAAGCCGACGAGCAGCGAGATCCGGGCGCCGTAGAGGATGCGGGCGAAGATGTCGCGGCCGTTGACGGGCTCGACACCGAGCCAGTGCTCGCCGCTGATACCGCCCAGGGAGCCGGTGGGGGTGCCGAACAGCGGGTCGATCAGGTCCTCGTGGTGCGCCTCGGGGTCCTGCCCGACGAGGTTGGCGATCACGGGGGCCAGCAGCGCGATCACGATGAGGAGGAGCACCACCGTGCCACCCGCGAGGGCCAGCTTGTCCCGTTTCAGCCGCTCCCAGGCGATGCGCCCAAGGGAACGCCCCTGTACCGCCTTGGCCTCGGCGCCGGCAACCGCCGCTTCCTCGGCCGCACTCGGGGCCGCTTCCGCGGTCGGCTCGTGCAATGGTGCCGTCATCTGGCAGGGACCCCTCTCAACCGGCGGTAGCCGGCCCGCACTTGCCGCTGTAGCGGCGTGATCAGTCCGTCGTACACAGGAGCGAGCTTCCACCCCTTACTTGCGGGAGTCTTCAACGCTTTGGCGATCTGTAGCCAGACTTGCCGGGGAATGGATGCGCAACCGTGATGCTGTTTGAGGTGTTCCGTTATCCGGACAGTGGGTAACGGGGGCCGGACACGGGCGAGTTGGTACATCAGGGACAAGCAGGCGCTTTGCGTCCTCATCTACGCGCGAAGATCGACTCTTCCGGCGGGATCCACGGGGACCGCGGCCGTCAGTACCGGCTACCGGCCGGAGGGTATCCGTACCCGCCCGCCGGCGCCTGGGCGGGGGCGGCCGCGTGGGCCTCGCGGTCGTAGAACGGGCGCGCGTTGGCGCGCAGCCACAGGGCGACCGGATCGTGGGCGTCGGTCATCGCCACCGTCGACACCGGCAGCCCGTCCGGCACCGCGCCGACGGACTGCTGCATCATCGCGCGCACCGCGTCGACGGCGGGCGGGGAGGTGTCGTACACGTCCAGGCCGATGGCGAGGTACGGCGCCCCCAGCGCCGGCTGCACCCAGGCGCGGCGCAGCGCGCGGACCGCCGGGGTGCGGTGGGCGTTCTGCGCGAGCAGGGCGTAGAACTGGGGGATCTCGATGGCCGGTTCGGACAGCCGCAGGGGGCCCGCGGGCTGGCGGTCCAGGCCGGAGGCGATGCGGCGCAGGTCGAGCCAGGGGATGCCGACGCCGCCGCCGGGGGCGTGCGGGTTGAGCCACAGGCCGTAGTGGTCGGGGTAGAGAGCGCGGGCGGCCTCCAGGCCGTCGACCACCTCGTACGACCGGTTCCAGCCGCTGGCCGAGAGCTCCTGGGCGGAGGTCACGCAGGGGGCGTAGCCGTAGCCGTCGACCTCCATGTTCCCGTACTGGGCGTCCGGGGAGCCGGCCTGGCCGTGCCACAGCAGCATCCAGACCTGGCCCGAGGCGGGGGTGGCGAGGGCGCGCAGCAGGGCCTCGTAGGCGTCGTAGCGCCCGGGCGTCACCTGGCGCAGCATGTGCTCGACCTGTCCGGTCGTGGTGCCGCTGGCGCTCACGCGTATCGCCCCTTCGAGAGTTCCCCCGGTGTCGGACCCAGCTTAAGGCTCCGCCGGGTGCGGGGGTGCCCAGGAGCTGGGGGCTCCTTGCCGTCCGGCGGGTGCGGGTTTCGTCGTGGCTTGTCGCGCCCACGCGGCGGAGCCGCACATGTCACAGCCCCGCGCCCCTTCAGGGCGCTGTCCCTGTCCGGCGCTTACAAGCCCTGGCTGTAGAAGGGCCTGACCTTCTCCCGCATCCAGTCGCAGACCGGGTCCTGGGCTGCTTCCAGGAGGATCAGGTTGACCTGCCATTTCAGGGGGGACTTGGCGAGGGCGCGGCCGAGGGCGTCCAGGGGGAGGGCGCGGGCGTCGCCCTCCCAGTGGGTCAGTTCGACGCCGACGAACAGGACCGGGTCGGCGGTCTCGACGGCGGCCAGGCAGCGGCGCGCGCTGCGGACGACGCCGATGGCGGCGAACTCGGAGGAGGCCGCGGCCAGGAAGTCCACCGGGTCGTCCTGCCAGTCCGGCTCGAAGAGGCGGACCCGGCCGCCGGACGCGGGCCCGTCCAGGGGGGTGCGGCCGGCCCGGCACAGCTCGGCCACGGCGGGCGGCGGCAGCGGGATGCCGACCACGCCCTCCGGGTTCACCACGATGCCGACCTGCGGGGGCAGCCCGCGGGCGAACTCCGCGGCGGGGGCGATGGTGTACGCCATGTGCGCCCCCGCGACCTGGCGCAGCTGTTCCTCGGAGCTGAACACCGGCACGTAGGCCTGGCCGTCGATCTCCAGCGAGGGCAGGTCGAGGGGGCCGCTGTGCGGGCCGCCGCCGTTGGGCAGCGGGACCCAGACGAAGCTGCGGCCGAGGACCTCCACGATCCGGCCACCGGCCGACGGGATACCGAGGGAGGCGGACAGCACCTCCTCCAGCTCGTTGCCTGGCCACCCGCCGTGCGGGTGGGGGTGCGCCTGTGCCGGGAAGTCCATCTGCCTACCTACCGCCTGCCTGGTACCGCCGTTCGTGGCTGAAAGGCTAACCCGTTCGGCCCTGAGCCCTACCGTGTGTCACCCCGTGAAGGCGATCCGCCGCAGGGCGTCGGCCGCAGCCCGGTCGAGGACGACCGCGGAGGAGCAGCCCGCGGGCAGGGTGCCTTCGGTCACCGCGCGCAGCAGGCGGGAGTTGGCCGCGCGGTGCCGCAGGAACGCGTACCGCGAGACGCCCCGGCCGCGCTCGCGCTGCCCGGCCAGCGCCTCGTCGGGAGCGACGTCGAGGAGCAGCAGGTGCAGGGTGCCGTCCCGGCGGCGGGCCTCGCGGGCCAGCCAGCCGCGCACCCAGGCCTGGGTGCCGCAGTCGTGCACGACGACGCCCTCGCCGGAGCGCAGGGCGCGGCGCAGCCCCGCGTAGTGGGCGAGGCGGACGAGGGGGCGGTAGAGCGCGTACGGCAGGAAGCGCGGCATGCGGCGGTCCCAGCGGTCGCGGGTGTCCTGGGAGTCGACGCGGCCGCCGCGCACGGTGCGCCGCATCAGCGTGGACTTGCCGCTGCCGGGCAGGCCGGTGATCACCACCAGGTCCCGGGGTCCGAAGAGCAGGGCGTGCGGGCTGCGGCCGTCGCGGTCCCTCAGGTCGCGGACGACGGGTGCGGTCAGTGGGGCGCATGCCTCGGGGGCCGGGGCGGCGGGCTGCTTGGGCAGCGCGAGTCCCGAGGTCGTGGCGTACGCCGTGGTCCTGTTCACCGTGATCGTCCTCCCCTGGGGCGGTACACGAGTACCTCCCCGTCGAGTGTAAAGAGAAGGTAATGCGCGGGTCTCGCGTTTTCGTTCGCTTACTGCCACAAGCCGGTTACAGATCACGGTCTGCCACGGATCGCCCGGGCGTGCAATGATGGCGGCGCCAACTGCATACCGGCCGTTTGAATCCGCGCGGGAGAGTCCCCGGCCACGCCGGGGCGCCGAAGGAGCAAGTCCCTCCCTTGAATCTCTCAGGCCCCGTTACCGCGCGGGCGAGGCACATCTGAAAAGCGGACCGCCCCCGACGGCGGTCCCACCCAAGGTGCAAGCCCTGATCGCCGTACTGCGGTGGCCGTGGCGAACCTCTCAGGTTCCGATGACAGATGGGGAGGACCGACCTCGCCACGTCCTGTCCTGGGAGACGACCGACCGATGAGCAGTACCGAACCGCGCCGTACCGCGCTCGACGCCACGCATCGCGCGCTGGGCGCGACGATGACCGACTTCGCCGGCTGGGACATGCCCCTGCGCTACGGCTCCGAGCGCGAGGAGCACGTCGCGGTACGCACCCGCGCCGGTCTCTTCGACCTCTCGCACATGGGCGAGATCACCGTCACCGGTCCGCAGGCGGCCGGGCTGCTCGACTTCGCGCTGGTCGGCAACATCGGCAGCGTGAAGCCGGGCCGGGCCCGCTACACCATGATCTGCCGCGAGGACGGCGGCATCCTGGACGACCTGATCGTCTACCGCCTGGGCGACACCGAGTACATGGTGGTCGCCAACGCCTCCAACGCCCAGGTCGTGCTGGACGCGCTGACCGAGCGGGCGGCCGGCTTCGACGCCGAGGTGCGCGACGACCGCGACGCCTACGCGCTGCTCGCCGTGCAGGGCCCCGAGTCCCCCGGCATCCTCGCGTCGCTCACCGACGCCGATCTGGACGGCCTGAAGTACTACGCCGGCCTGCCCGGCACGGTCGCGGGCGTTCCCGCGCTGATCGCGCGTACCGGATACACCGGCGAGGACGGCTTCGAGCTGTTCGTGAAGCCCGAGCACGCCGTCGAACTGTGGGAGGCGCTGACCCGGGCGGGCGAGGGCGCCGGGCTGATCCCGTGCGGTCTGTCCTGCCGGGACACGCTGCGCCTGGAGGCCGGCATGCCGCTGTACGGCAACGAGCTGTCGACCGCGCTGACGCCGTTCGACGCCGGTCTCGGCCGGGTGGTGAAGTTCGAGAAGGAGGGCGACTTCGTCGGGCGTGCCGCCCTGGCCGAGGCCGCCGAGCGTGCCGCCTCCCGGCCGCCCCGCGTCCTGGTCGGCCTGGTCGCCGAGGGCCGCCGGGTCCCGCGCGCCGGGTACCAGGTGGTCGCGGGCGGCGAGGTGATCGGCGAGGTGACCTCCGGCGCCCCGTCCCCGACGCTGGGCAAGCCGATCGCCATGGCGTACGTCGACCCCGCGCACGCGGCTGTCGGCACCGAGGGTGTCGGTGTGGACATCCGGGGCAGCCACGAGCCGTACGAGGTCGTGGCGCTGCCGTTCTACAAGCGCCAGAAGTAGACAGTAGACACGGGGCGCCGCCCCCGCACGGCAGTCCCCTGGGTCACTCAGCCCTCCCTCTTCACCCCCTTCACCAGCCACTTCCTCGCGTACAGGAGAATTCAGGCCATGAGCAACCCCCAGCAGCTGCGCTACAGCAAGGAGCACGAGTGGCTGTCGGGCGCCGAGGACGGCGTCTCGACGGTCGGCATCACGGAGCACGCGGCCAACGCGCTCGGTGACGTCGTCTTCGTGCAGCTTCCCGAGGTCGGCGACTCGGTGACCGCGGGCGAGACCTGCGGCGAACTGGAGTCGACCAAGTCCGTCTCCGACCTGTACTCCCCCGTCTCCGGCGAGATCACCGAGGTCAACGAGGACGTCGTCAACGACCCGTCGCTGGTGAACAGCGCCCCCTTCGAGGGCGGCTGGCTGTTCAAGGTGCGGATCTCGGACGAGCCGGCCGACCTGCTCTCCGCCGACGAGTACACCGCCTTCATCGCCGGCTGAGGAGTCCCGACCCCATGTCGCTTCTGAACACACCCCTGCACGAGCTGGACCCGGACGTCGCCGCCGCCGTCGACGCCGAGCTGGACCGCCAGCAGTCCACCCTCGAGATGATCGCCTCGGAGAACTTCGCCCCGGTCGCGGTCATGGAGGCCCAGGGCTCGGTCCTCACCAACAAGTACGCCGAGGGCTACCCCGGCCGCCGCTACTACGGCGGCTGCGAGCACGTCGACGTGGTCGAGCAGATCGCCATCGACCGGGTCAAGGCGCTCTTCGGCGCCGAGCACGCCAACGTGCAGCCGCACTCGGGCGCCCAGGCCAACGCGGCCGCGATGTTCGCGCTGCTCAAGCCCGGCGACACGATCATGGGCCTGAACCTCGCCCACGGCGGGCACCTGACCCACGGCATGAAGATCAACTTCTCCGGCAAGCTCTACAACGTCGTCCCCTACCACGTCGGCGACGACGGCCAGGTGGACATGGCCGAGGTGGAGCGCCTCGCCAAGGAGACCAGGCCGAAGCTGATCGTGGCCGGCTGGTCGGCGTACCCGCGTCAGCTGGACTTCGCCGCGTTCCGCAAGGTCGCGGACGAGGTCGGCGCGTACCTGATGGTCGACATGGCGCACTTCGCCGGCCTGGTCGCGGCGGGCCTGCACCCGAACCCGGTCCCGCACGCCCACGTGGTGACCACCACCACCCACAAGACGCTGGGCGGCCCGCGCGGCGGTGTGATCCTCTCCACGGCCGAGCTGGCCAAGAAGATCAACTCCGCTGTCTTCCCCGGTCAGCAGGGTGGCCCGCTGGAGCACGTGGTGGCCGCCAAGGCCGTCGCCTTCAAGGTCGCCGCGAGCGAGGACTTCAAGGAGCGCCAGGGCCGTACGCTGGAGGGTGCCCGCATCCTGGCCGAGCGCCTGGTGCGGGACGACGCGAAGGCGGCGGGCGTCTCCGTCCTGACCGGCGGCACGGACGTCCACCTGGTCCTGGTGGACCTGCGTGACTCCGAGCTGGACGGTCAGCAGGCCGAGGACCGACTCCACGAGGTCGGCATCACGGTCAACCGCAACGCCGTCCCGAACGACCCGCGTCCGCCGATGGTGACCTCCGGCCTGCGCATCGGTACGCCGGCCCTGGCGACCCGCGGCTTCACCGCCGAGGACTTCGCCGAGGTCGCGGACGTGATCGCCGAGGCGCTGAAGCCGTCCTACGACGCCGACGCCCTCAAGGCCCGGGTGAAGGCCCTGGCCGACAAGCACCCGCTGTACCCGGGTCTGAACAAGTAGACACCACGCCTTCGAGTGGGGCGCCGCACCCGCCACAAGCGGTCCGGCGCCCCGCCCGGAGCACCCCTCCCTCTGCACCACCCCCGTTCTGAGGAGTCCCCGTGGCCATCTCGGTCTTCGACCTGTTCTCGATCGGCATCGGCCCGTCGAGCTCGCACACGGTCGGCCCGATGCGCGCGGCCCGCATGTTCGCCCGCCGCCTGCGCAACGAGGAGCTGCTGGACTCCGTCGCCTCGGTCCGCGCCGAGCTGTACGGCTCGCTCGGCGCCACCGGCCACGGCCACGGCACCCCCAAGGCGGTGCTGCTCGGCCTGGAGGGCGACTCACCGCGCACGGTCGACGTGGAGACGGCCGACGACCGCGTCGAGACGATCAAATCCGCCGGCCGCATCAGCCTCCTCGGCGAGCACGAGATCGCCTTCTCCTACGACGACGACATGGTCCTGCACCGCCGCAAGGCCCTCCCCTACCACGCCAACGGCATGACGCTGTGGGCGTACGACGCCGAGGGCGCCGAGGTGCTGACCAAGACCTACTACTCGGTCGGCGGCGGCTTCGTCGTCGACGAGGACGCGGTGGGCGCGGACCGCATCGTGCTCGACGACACGGTGCTCAAGTACCCCTTCCGCACCGGCGACGAGCTGCTGCGCCTGGCCCGGGAGACGGGCCTGTCCATCTCCGCCCTGATGCTGGAGAACGAGCGGGCCTGGCGCGACGAGGACGAGATCCGCGAGGGCCTGCTGGAGATCTGGCGCGTGATGCAGGCGTGCGTGGAGCGCGGCATGACCCGCGAGGGCATCCTGCCGGGCGGCCTCAAGGTCCGCCGCCGCGCCGCGAACACCGCGCGCAAGCTGCGCTCCGAGGGCGATCCGCTGGCCCTGTCGATGGAGTGGATCACGCTCTACGCGATGGCCGTGAACGAGGAGAACGCGGCCGGCGGCCGGGTCGTCACCGCCCCGACCAACGGCGCGGCCGGCATCATCCCGGCGGTCCTGCACTACTACGTGAACTTCGTCCCCGGCGCCGACGAGGAGGGTGTCGTCCGCTTCCTGCTCGCCGCGGGCGCCATCGGCATGCTCTTCAAGGAGAACGCCTCCATCTCCGGCGCCGAGGTCGGCTGCCAGGGCGAGGTCGGCTCCGCCTGCTCGATGGCGGCCGGCGCCCTCGCCGAGGTGCTGGGCGGCACCCCGGAGCAGGTGGAGAACGCCGCCGAGATCGGCATGGAGCACAACCTCGGCCTCACCTGCGACCCGGTCGGCGGCCTGGTCCAGATCCCCTGCATCGAGCGCAACGGCATGGCCGCGGTCAAGGCGGTCACGGCGGCCCGGATGGCGATGCGCGGCGACGGCTCCCACAAGGTGTCCCTCGACAAGGTCATCAAGACCATGAAGGAGACCGGCGCCGACATGTCGGTGAAGTACAAGGAGACGGCCCGGGGCGGGCTGGCGGTCAACATCATCGAGTGCTGAGCGGGCGCCCCGGCCGGGGCGGAGGCGGGCGCCTCCACCGGCGCCTCACCGCCTCGCCGACGCCTCATCGGTGTCTCACATCGTGACATCCGCTTTCCGAAAAACAAGACGGCTGAGATCGTTGCAGGGCCCATGTTTCGCACGTGAAAGACCGAGCCATGCCCGCACCAGCCTCCGGCCCAGCACCCAAGACCCCCGTCAACCCCCGGTCGCGGGTCCTCATCGCCAGCCTCATGGGCACGACGATCGAGTTCTACGACTTCTACATCTACGCGACCGCCGCCGTCCTCGTCTTCCCGAAGCTCTTCTTCCCGAGCAGCGACCCCACCACGGCGCTGCTGTCGTCGTTCGCGGTGTTCGGCGCCGCGATGGTCGCCCGGCCGATCGGCGCCGTCTTCTTCGGCCACCTCGGTGACCGGCTCGGCCGCAAGAAGACGCTGGTCGTCTCGCTGCTCACCATGGGCATCGCCACCTTCCTCATCGGCGCCCTGCCCACCTACGCGCAGGCCGGCTGGGTGGCCACCGCGCTGCTCGTGCTGATGCGGCTCGCACAGGGCTTCGCGCTCGGCGGCGAGTGGAGCGGGGCCGCGCTGGTCGCGACCGAGAACGCCCCCCGCGGCAAGCGCGCGCTGTACGGGACCTTCCCGCAGCTGGGCGCCCCGCTCGGCTTCATCATCGGCAACGGCCTGTTCCTGATCATCGGGGCGCTGCTGCCCTCCGACGCCGGCGCCGACCCCACCCAGCCGTCCGAGGCCTTCGCGAGCTGGGGCTGGCGCATCCCGTTCCTGTTCTCGGCCGTGATGGTCGCGATCGGCCTGTGGGTGCGCTCGCGGCTCGTGGAGTCGACTGTGTTCGCCAGGACCCGCGAGGCCGGCAAGGTGCACAAGCTCCCGCTGGCCACCGTGGTCCAGGGCCACTGGAGGCAGCTGGTCCTCGGCACCTTCATCATGCTGGCGACGTACGTGCTCTTCTATCTGATGACCACGTTCTCGCTGAGCTACGGCCGCGCCGCGAAGGACGCGGACGTGCCCGGACTCGGCTACAGCTACACCACGTTCGTCCTGATGATGATCTTCGGCGTGCTGTTCTTCGCCGTGTTCACCCTGGTCTCCGGCCCGCTCGCCGACAAGTACGGGCGCCGCACCACCCTGGTCTGGATCACCGCCGCGATCGTGGTCTTCGGGCTGGTCTGGGTGCCGCTGATCGGCCTGGGCACGCTCGGCGTGGTGCTGTGGCTGGTGCTCGGCTTCACGCTGATGGGCATGACCTTCGGCCCGATGGGCGCGCTGCTGCCGGAGCTGTTCCCGACGAGCGTGCGCTACACCGGATCCGGCATCTCCTACAACGTCAGCTCCATCCTCGGCGCGGCCGTCGCCCCGTTCATCGCGGTGGCGCTGTGGGAGGCCGGTGACGGATCGCCGTGGCTGGTCGGCGTCTACCTCTCGGCGATGGCCGTGCTGACGCTGATCGCCCTGCTGCTCGGCAAGGAGACCAAGGACGTCTCCCTGGACGAGGGCGAGCCCGACGCCTCCGAGGAGGACCGGCCCCGGGCGGCCTCGGTCGCCTCCTGAGCCCCCGTCCGCCCGGGGTTCCGCCACCGCGCCGTGACCGTACGCCGGGCGCCCCCACGCCCGGCGGACGGTCACCGGTGGCTCAGATGCCGCAGGTGGGGGCCGACCAGTACGGCGACGGGTCGAAGGCCACGTGGGTGTGGTCGTTGTGGCCGGGGTAGCCCGGGCCGAGGATCTCCGAGAAGCCGTGGGTCCTGGCCTGCTGGGCGAGCCGGCAGAAGCTGGGCGAGCCGGTGAGGTCGGCGGCGTCGCCGTAGAGGTGGCGGCTGGTGGACGAGCCGCCCACCGCGCTGTTGCAGGCGCGGGAGCGGAAGCCGCTGGAGATGGTGATCGGCACGTCGCCGAGGGCGTGCCGCATGGCCTCCAGCTTCCACATGGTCTTCAGCGCGTTCGACTTGGCGGTGGCGGCGGAGACCGCGCCGCCCGACCAGTCCGAGTTGCACTTGTTCAGCTCCGCGTAGCTGAAGTGGACGGGCGTGCAGTCCGCGTCCTGGAGCGCGTAGATCTTGCTGAAGGTCGCGGGGCCCGCGACACCGTCCGCGCCCAGGCCGTAGGCGGCCTGGAACTTCTTCACGGCGGCGGCGGTCCGGGCGCCGTACTGGCCGTCGTAGGAGAGCCGTTCGCCGGAGGTGACCCAGCCGGCGACGCGGATCTGGAGCTGCGTCACGTCGCTGCCGGAGGAGCCCTCGGAGAGGGTGCGGTTCCAGGTGTAGCAGGAGTCGGCGTGCGCGGCGCCGGCGGTGGCGCCCACCCCGGCCACCGCTCCAGCCATGAGCATGACAAATGAGAGAAGGAGACGTGACACGCGTCTGAACATCCCGGCCTCCCGACCGTCGAGTCGTCCGTGAACCGGAGCCCAGCGTGCGGCACCGCGCTACGCGCGTCAATGGCGCCCGGGCGAAGGGAAGTCGACGTTTCCGCCTCCGACGCGGATCACCCGTGCCATCGTGGGGAATAACCAACTCCCGTCCCCCCACAGCCCCTCAGGGAGGCCCCATGCTGCGCGGCATCGACGTCAGCGCGTACCAGTCCTCCAGCTACGACACGGACGGGCTCTCCTTCGTCTTCGTGAAGGCGACGGAGGGCCGTTCGTACGTCAACCCCAAGCTCGCGGCCCAGACGAAGCGGGCCCGCGACGCCGGACTCGTCGTCGGCTTCTACCACTTCCTGTGGCCGGGCAACCTCACCGCCCAGGCCGAGTACTTCGTCTCCAAGGCCCCGGACCGCAAGGGCGACATCCTCGCCGTCGACTGGGAGACGAACGGCGAGGGCACCCATCCGAGCAACGCGGAGAAGGACAGCTTCATCAGGAAGCTGAAGGCCCTGCGGCCGGACAACCGGATCGTCCTCTACTGCAACCGGCACTTCTGGTTGAACGTCGACACCACCTCGTACGCGGGCGACGGTCTGTGGATCGCCGACTACGTCTCGGCGGGCAAGCCGCGCATCCAGGCGAAGTGGCGATTCCACCAGTACACGGACGACCCGGTCGACACCAACGTGGCGGACTTCGCGAGCAGGGCGGCGCTCAAGGAGTGGGCCCAGAGCGCCTGAGGCGGCGTCAGCCCCGGAAGGCCGCGGGCCGCTCCGGGGAGGCCTCCGCCAGCGCCTTGGTGACGCCGTCGACGCCCTCACGCAGGCCGTACACCGGGGTGTCCGGCTGCTGGCGCCAGGAGTCGTCGATGCCGCCCGCGTCGACGGTGTCGAAGCCCAGCTCGTCGATCAGGGCGCGGACCTTCGCCTTGGCCGCCTCGTCGTCGCCGGCCACCGGGAGGGCCATGCGGTCGGGCGCGCCGGCCGGGCGGGGGCGGTCGAGGATGTCCTGGGCATAGGTGCCGTTGAAGGCCTTGACCACCGGGTGGCCGAGATGGCGTTCGGTCCAGCGGCTCTCGGTGAGGCCCTCGTCCTCGATGCCGGCGATCCTGCCGTCCCGCTGCTGCGGGTAGTAGTTGCCGGTGTCGATGACCGCGACGCCGTCGGCGGCCCCGTCCAGGACGCCGGACGGCAGGTCCGGGATCCGCTTCAGGGGGATCGTGACGACCACGATCTCGGCGCCGCGCGCCGCCTCCTCCACCGGTACCGGGGTGGCGCCGGTCTCCTGGGCCAGCGCGGTGAGCGTCTGCGGCCCGCGCGAATTGGCGACGGAGACGTCGTGCCCGAGCGCGGTGAGCCGCCGGGTGAGGTTGCCGCCGATGTTGCCCGCGCCGATGATGCCGATCTTCATGATGCCGACTCGCCTGGCCTTTCGGAGGTCGTGTCCTGCGGAGCCTGTCGGCTCGCGCCCATGACCTGCACCAACCTCCGGCCGAGGTGGGCTATTCCGCGCGAAGGCGCCCGTCCGGGTGACCGGCGGGCGCCTTTTTCGTCGCGGTGCCGCTACTTGTTCAGGTGGGCCCAGAACTCGTCGAACGACAGCTGCTTGTCGCCGTCCAGGTCGCGGCCGGCGATGATCGCCTCGGCCACCGACTCGGTGACGTTCCAGTCGCCGCCCTGGGCGAGCGCGGTCTTGAACTCGGCCGCGGTGATGAGGCCGTCACCGTCCGTGTCGATCCGCTCGAACTGCTTGCGTGCTTCCTCGATGTCGGCCACCGGTCCGCCCCTCGTTTCGTGCCTGGGTCCATCTGACGCAGGTCAGATTATCCGGCCGTCCGAGCGCTCAGTGCGGCGACCACCCACCTGAACTGCTCCTCGTGGGCGGAGGGCGGCTCCAGGCCGTTCACGATCGCCGACAGTTCCCGGTAGCGGGCGAGCCGGACGTTGGTCACCGCGGTGAGGCGTTCGAGTACGACGGCCGGGTCGGCGTCGCCGATCAGCGCGCGCACGATGTCGGCGGCCCGCGGCGAGTCCGGTGCGACACCCTCGCGCAGGGCGTCGCCCGCGAGCTGCACCATGCGGCTCACGAACCACAGCGAGGAGCCCGCGGGGACGTCCGGCCCCCGGTCCGCCGCGTTGAACTCGATCATCCGGCGCATCGTCCCCCGGAACTCCGGGTCCTGGATCAGCTCGGCCAGCTCCACCCAGGCGTCCACCTGCTCCGAGGTGGGGTCGTCGGGCAGGTCGGCGGCGGCGAAGCGCAGGCGGGTGCGGATGTCGGGGTCCGCGGTGTCGATGCCCGCGAAGACCTCCGCCATGAAGTCCTCGATGATCCGCCGCCGTTCGGCGGTGGACAGCCGTGCCAGCTTGTTCATGAGTGTCGTCTCCTCAGCGGTCGAGCCGCGTCGCGCCACGGTGGACAGCACCGCGCGGGTCACCCTCAGCGATCTGATCTGCGCGTCCAGCGCGCTCACGTGCGCCGCCGCGACCTGCGCGACCGTGGCCTCGCCGGCCAGGACGCGGCGTACGGCGTCCAGGCCGAGGCCCAGCTCGCGCAGGGTGCGGATCAGCTCCAGGCGGGCGACGGACTGGGCGTCGTAGAGCCGGTAGCCGCCCGCGGAGCGGGTGACCGGGGGCAGGGCGCCCTCGTCGGACCAGTAGCGGATGGTGCGCACCGTCAGTCCGGTGGTCCGCGCCAGCGCGCCGATGGTCATGAGGCCGGTGCCGTCGTCGGTCATGTCTGGGAGTCTGTGCCTTCCAGTGGGTGGAGACTCAAGGAGCGCGCGGTGGCGGAGAGCCTGCGGGACATTCTGGACGCGGCGGCGCGGGGCGTGTTCCCCCCGGCGGACGGCGGGACGAGCGTCGTGCCGCAGCACGGCGGCCGGGACGCGGGCGTCGTCGCCTTCACGGCGCACTCGGTGGTCTTCACCGACGAGGACGAGGGGTGGGTGCGCGGGACGCTGGCGTCGCTGGGCTGCGACCCGCTGGCCGCGACGATGAACGCCCGGTTCCTGGCCGCCTTCGCGGAGCGCACGGGACGGACGACGGACACGGTCGACGTGCTGCTGACCGGTGCCCCGCTCCCGGGGCGCCCGGAGGTCGCGCTGACGGAGGTCGCCGATCCCGGGCATCCGCGCGTGGTCGCGGCCCGGCGGCGGCGCGACGGGGTGCGGGTGTGGGCGGCCGACGGCGGGGTGCTGGTGCTGGGCCGCGGGGTCGGCGGGCGGCTGGAGGTCGCCGTGGAGGTGGCGGAGGGGGCCCGGCACCGGGGGCTGGGGCGGCGGCTGGTGACGGCGGCGCGGCGGCTGGCCGGTGAGCCGGTGTGGGCGCAGGTGTCGGCGGGGAACGCCCGCAGTCTGCGGGCGTTCCAGGCGGCGGGTTACCGGCCGGTGGGCTCGGAGGCGCTGTTCCTGCGGCCCTGAGCCGCGGCCGTCCCCGGGGCGGGGCCGGTCAGTGCCAGGGCTGGTAGTGCGGGTTGCTCTCGCACTCGCTCATGATCTCGGTCTTGGTCTGCCGGTCGACCGGGCAGACGCCGATGATGTACTTGCGCTGGATGCCGCCGGGAAAGGCGACCTCGACCTGGTCGGCCCACTTGTGGGTGTCGCCGATGGTCTTGTTGACGTCGATGCCGCCGGGGGCGTCGATGTAGTAGTTGTAGCCGGACTTGTACCAGGTCTTGTACAGGTCGTGGTCGTAGCTGGTCGAGACGAACGGCGAGGGCTGGTTGACCAGGACGTACTTCTCGACGTCGTACTGCCCGTTCTCGACGTCCTTGGCGTGGAAGCCCTCTTCGAAGACGACCTGGGGGCCGCGGCTGTCGCTGCGGTAGAGGGTGCCGCAGGTGGTGCGCCAGACCGGCTCGGGGGTGATGCGGTCGACGTCGACGCCGCGGTCGGCGGCGGCCTTGGTCTTGTCGTCGAACTGGGGGCAGGCCGGGGCGGCCTTGGCGGGGGCGGCCGACGGGGCCGGGGCGGCTCCGGGGGCGGTGGCGGCGGTGGTGGCGAGGACCGCGGAGAGCGACAGGACGGCGGCGGCGGTCCGTCGGCGCAGGCGAGTGGTGATCATGCGGATACGATCCCGGTCACGGAGCCGCGCGTTCCGGATTCTCACCCTTAGGTGGCGTGTCCGGCGAACCTGCTTGCCTTCAGCGGCAGATGGCCTCTCAGCGGTCCACTACCCGCATCTCGAACCAGGTGGTCTTCCCGCGCGGCAGCAGGTCCACGCCCCACCGGTCGGAGAGCTTGTCGACGAGGAAGAGGCCGCGCCCGCTGATGTCCGTCTCCTGCACCGGCATCAGACAGGGCAGCCCCCGGGAGGGGTCGCGGACCTCGACGCGGATCCAGCCGGGGCGGCGGCGCATGTGGAGGCCGAAGATCCGGGCGCCGGTGTGGCGTACGGCGTTGCCGACCAGCTCGGAGACGAGCAGGACGGCGTCCTCCGTGATCTTGGGGCCGAGCTGCCACTGGCGCAGGGCGACGACCTGGGCCAGCCGGCGGGCGGTGGCGGCGGACTCGGGCAGGGAGGGTAACGGAACCTCGCGCTCCGTCGGGTTGCCGAACAGCTCCAGCGCCTTGAGCGCGCGTTCGTCCTCGACCGCCGGCGACCAGCGCGCCGCGGTCGCACGTCCGGCTCCCCGCGGCAGTTCCGTACCATCCAGCCCCGCCATGCCCCCATCATGGCCGCCCTCGGCGGGCTCCGGGGCCGTTCCCGGGGAATACGCCCCCGCGGGAGCCGGGCCGGGCGACGGTCGATCGGCATATGCCGCAGGCAGTTCGGGGCCGGAAACGGCCTCACTGACCTGCGTGAACGGCTCGGCCGGAGACAAGCGACGGACTCCCTCGACAAGGCGCGCTTAATGGTGCGTTAAGGCTGCCATAAACCGCCCCATCGAGGGACCCGGATCAGACACCGCGTCAATTGCGAGGAGTACGGGGCCACTTCGGGCGGGACCCGCGCCCCGCGCGGCAGCTGTCAGAGGAACTTGGCCTTGCCCGGGCCCTCTTCCACGAAGCTGCGCATCCCGCGCTCGCGGTCCTCCGTGGCGAACAGGCCCGCGAACCAGTTGCGCTCGACGGCGAGGCCGGTCTCGATGTCCGTCTCGAGACCCGTGTCGATCGCCTCCTTCGCCGCGCGCAGTGCGATGGCGGGGCCCTTCGCCAGCCGCGCGGCCCAGGCGTGCGCCTGCTCGTAGACCTCGGCGGCCGGGACCACCCGGTCCACCAGGCCGAGCGCCAGCGCCTCGTCGGCCTTCACCTGGCGGCCGGTGAAGATGAGGTCCTTGGCCTTGGAGGGGCCGATCAGCCGGGACAGCCGCTGGGTGCCGCCCGCGCCCGGGATCAGGCCGAGCAGGATCTCCGGCTGGCCCAGCTTGGCGTTCTCCCCCGCGATGCGGAAGTCGGCGCAGAGGGCGAGTTCGCAGCCGCCGCCGAGCGCGTAGCCGGTCACCGCCGCGACCACCGGCTTGGGGATGCGGGCCACCGCGGTGAAGGAGTCCTGGAGGGCACGGGACCGCGCGATCATCGCCGCGTGGTCCATCACCTGCATCTCCTTGATGTCCGCGCCCGCCGCGAACACCTTCTCGCCGCCGTGGATCACCACGGCGCGTACGTCGTCGCGCCGGGTGACCTCCTCGGCCAGCTCCTTCAACCGGTCCTGGGTGGCGACGTCCAGCGCGTTCATCGGCGGGCGGTCCAGGCGCAGCGTGCCGACGCCTTCGGCGACTTCGAGATGTACGGTCATGCCCCGCAGGTTAGCGGGCGTTCACGTGCCGTGGCAGGCGCCCCCTTACGCCTTCCACTTCTCCCAGGACATGTTCCAGCCGTTGAGGCCGTTGTCGGGGGCGATGGTGGCGTCCTCGGAGTTCTTGACCACGACCACGTCACCGACGATCGAGTTCTCGAAGAACCAGCGGGCCGGCGCCTTCTCGTCCCAGCCGCCGCGCACGTCGCGCAGGCCGATGCAGCCGTGGCTGGCGTTGCTGTTGCCGAAGACGTCGCCGCCCCAGTAGTTGCCGTGGATGAAGGTGCCGGAGGTGGACAGGCGCATGGCGTGCGGGACGTCCTTGATGTCGTACTCGCCGCCGTAGCCGACGGTCTCGCCGTTCATCCGGGTCACCGCGAGCCGCTCGGTGATGACCATCTGACCGTTCCAGGTCTCGTAGCCGGGCGCGCCGGTGGTGACGGGGATGGTCTTGATCGTCTTGCCGTCCCGCATCACCTTCATCGTGTGCTTCTTGGCGTCCACGACGGAGACCTGGCTGCGGCCCACGGTGAAGGAGACGGTCTTGGCCTGCTTGCCGTAGACGTCCTCGCGGCCCTCGACGCCGTCGAGGTTGAGGTCGACGGTGACCTTGGTGCCGGCCTTCCAGTACTTCTCGGGCCGGAAGTCGAGGCGGTCGTTGCCGAACCAGTGGCCCTCGACCTCGACGGCCGGCTCGGTCTTGACGGTGATGGCCTTCTCGACGTCCTCCGGGTTGGTGATGCCCCGGGTGAAGCGGATCGAGAACGGCATGCCGACGCCGACCTTCGAGCCGTCCTCCGGTGTGAAGGAGCCGACGAAGGTGTTCTTCGGCGTCAGGGTGGTGAAGCGGGAGTCCTCGGCGGCGGTGCGGCCCTCGGAGTCCTTGGCGACCGCGTGCACGCTGTAGGTGGTGGCGGCGGCCAGATGGGTGGACGGCGTCCAGGTGGCGCCGTCCCCGGATATCTTCCCGTCCACCTTCGCGCCCTTGCCGTCCTTGACGACGACCTCGGTGAGCTTGCCCTTCGCGGCGCCGACCTTCAGGGCGCCGCTGGTGTCGACGGACTTGGCCCCGTTCGCGGGAGCGATGGTGACGACGGCCTCGGACTGCTCGCTCTGTGCCGCGGTGGAGTCCTTGCCCTTCTCCCCCTTGCCGTCCCCGGCCCCCGAGCCCGAGCCGCCCCCACCGCACGCGGTGACGGTCAGCATCAGCAGCCCGAGTACCGCCCCCGCTATCGGACGCACGTTCACCTTGTCTCCCCTCGCCGGGCCCGGTCCGGCCCGCACCCCAGTGCGCCCGCGCGCACCGGCGCATCGTAACCGCAGGCCAGGGGTTGCGGGACAGGTGAATTGTCACCGTTCCGTACCGAGTTGGCGGGAGGGTGCCGCGAGGCGCGGCCGGCGTCACTTCACCGCGCTGCCCGCCTTCCATTCCCTCCACTTCATGTTCCAGCCACCCAGCCCGTTGTCGGGGGCCACCGTCCTGTCCTTGCTGTGGACCACCTCGACGACGTCGCCGATGAGGCTGCGGTCGAAGAACCAGCCCGCCGGGGTGTCGGAGCCGCCGCCCTTGTCGTCGCGCAGTCCGACGCAGCCGTGGCTGACGTTGGCCCGGCCGAAGGTGTCGGCGGGCGCCCAGTAGTTGCCGTGCAGGAAGGTGCCGGAGCTGGTCAGGCGGATGGCGTGCGGGACGTCGGGGATGTCGTACTCGCCGCCGAAGCCGACCGTGCGGCTGTTCATGCGGGTGACCTCCAGCATCTCGGTGATCACCATCCGGCCGTTGTAGGTCGGCGTGGTCGGTGCCCCCGCGGTGATCGGCACGGTGGCCATCAGGGTGCCGTCCCGGCGCACCTGCATGGTCCGCTCGACCGCGTCGACGCGGGAGACCTGGCTGCGGCCGACGGTGAAGGAGACCTTCTTGTGCTGGAGCCCGTAGACCCCCTTGGCGCCCTCGACGTCCCGCAGGTCCAGGTCGACGGTGACCTCGGTGCCGGGCTTCCAGTACTCCTTGGGGCGGAAGTCGAGGCGGTCCTTGCCGAACCAGTGGGGGCGGATCTCGGTGGCGGGCTTCGCGGTGACCGTGACGGCGCGTTCGACGGCGGCGCGGTCGGTGAGCTCCCGGTTGAACTCCAGCGAGACGATCATTCCGGTGCCGACGACCGAGCGGTTCTCGGGGGCGACGTAGGCGATGAAGCGTTCCCCGGGGACCTTGGTGGTGAACGTGGTGTGCCGGGCCGAGCGGTGGCCGTCGCCGTCCAGCGCGACGGCGTCGACCGTGTACTTGGCGGCCAGGGCGAGCCGGTCGTCGTCGGGCCGCCAGCTGAGGCCGTCCTCGGAGATCCGGCCGGGCACCGGGGTCTCCTGGGCGTCCTGAGACCTGACCACCCTCACCGACTCCAGGCGACCGTCGGGCACCCGCACCGACAGCTTCCCGTCCGGCCGGACGGCCTTGCTCCCGTCGTCCGGGGTGATGCGGATGACGTCCTCGGGGGTGGGTGGTTTGCCGAACATCTCGCCGATGCCCGAGCCGATGCCGCCGCCGTCCGAGGTGCACCCGGCGGCCCCGGCCAGCAGTCCTGCCCATGTCAGTAGGGCGGCCAGAGCGGCGCCCGCGCGCCGTGCGCGCCCGTGTTCGTGCCTCACATCCACCCGTAACGACCGGTCGGCCCGGGGGAAACGTGAGTGCGAGCCACCCGGTGGGCAGAACTGTGGGGAGGACGACGCGACGGGGAGCAGCGGCCGGGACGCCGTACGCCCTCCTGCCGGACGTCGTTCCACGAGCCGTGGGAGGCTGACAGGTGTCCAGCGCAGCCGAGCGGGAGGCGGTGCCCGGGGAGCGGGCCACCGCGGACGGTCGCCCCGCCGTCGTGGTCAATGGCGCGCGGCGGGCCGCGCCGCCGCCCGCCGTGCCGGCCCGGCCGGGCACCCCGGTGCCGCTCGGCGCCCGGTTCCGGACCGGCCCCGACCAGGTGGCGGGGACCAACTTCGCCCTGTGGGCGGGCGGGGCGGAGGCGGTCGAGCTGTGCCTGTTCGACGGGCCGGGCCCCGGTGCCAGGGAGAGCCGGGTGCGGCTGACCGAGCTGACGCACGGGATCTGGCACGGCTTCGTGCCGGGCGTCCGGCCCGGGCAGCGCTACGGTTACCGGGTGCACGGCCGCTGGGACCCGTGGACCGGCGCCCGCTGGAACCCGGCGAAGCTGCTCCTGGACCCGTACGCCCGCGCCGTGGACGGCGACTTCGGCCTGCCGCCCGAGGTGTACGGCCATGTGCGGGACTGGCCCGAGCAGCGGGTGGCGGACACGGTGCGCGACGACCGTGACTCGGCGCCGTACGTCCCCAAGGGCGTCGTGGTCCATGACGACGACGACTGGTCGGACGACCGCCGGCCCAAGACGCCGTGGGCGGACTCGGTCATCTACGAACTGCACGTGCGCGGCTTCACCAAGCTCCACCCCGGCATCCCGCCCGAGCTGCGCGGCACCTACGCGGGCCTCGCGCACCCGGCGGCGATCGAGCACCTGACACGGCTGGGCGTGACGGCGGTGGAGCTGCTGCCGGTGCACCAGTTCGCGCACGAGAGCCATCTGCTGGAGCGCGGCCTGAAGAACTACTGGGGCTACAACTCGGTCGGCTACTTCGCCCCGCACGCCGCCTACGCCGCCTCCGGCACCACCGGTGGGCAGGTCGGCGAGTTCAAGCGGATGGTCCGCGCGCTGCACGCGGCCGGCATCGAGGTGATCCTCGACGTGGTCTACAACCACACGGCGGAGGCGGGTGAGCTGGGCCCGACGCTCTCCCTGAAGGGCATCGACAACCGCGGCTACTACCGCCTCCAGCCCGACGCCCGCCGGTACGCCGACTACACCGGCTGCGGCAACACCCTGCACGTCGTCCAGCCGCACGTGCTGCGCCTGATCACCGACTCGCTGCGCTACTGGGTCACCGAGATGGGCGTGGACGGCTTCCGCTTCGACCTGGCGGCGGCGCTGGCCCGCTCGATGCACGACGTCGACATGCTCTCCCCGTTCCTCGCGGTGATCGCGCAGGACCCGGTGCTGCGCCGGGTGAAGCTGATCGCCGAGCCGTGGGACGTCGGCTCGGGCGGCTACCAGGTGGGCTCCTTCCCGCCGCTGTGGACCGAGTGGAACGACCGCTACCGCAACGCGGTGCGGGACTTCTGGCGGCACGCGCTGCCGGACGTGCGGGAGATGGGGTACCGCCTGTCGGGCTCCAGCGACCTGTACGCGTGGGGCGGACGGCGGCCGTACGCCTCGGTCAACTTCGTCACCGCGCACGACGGTTTCACGCTGCGGGACCTCGTGTCGTACGAGCGCAAGCACAACGAGGCCAACGGCGAGGGCAACCGGGACGGCACGGACGACAACCGGTCCTGGAACTGCGGCACGGAGGGGGAGACGGACGACGCGGGGGTGCGTGCGCTGCGGCGCCGTCAGCTGCGCAACCTGCTGACCACGCTGCTGCTGTCGACCGGGGTGCCGATGCTGGTCGCGGGCGACGAGATGGGCCGCACCCAGCGCGGGAGCAACAACGCCTACTGCCAGGACAACGAGACGAGCTGGGTGGACTGGAGCCTGCGGGACGACCCGGAGTGGGCGGCCCTGTTCGCGCTCGCCTCCCGGCTGATCGCCCTGCGCCACCGGCACCCGGTGCTGCGCCGCCGGGCCTTCTTCTCCGGCCGCGCGCACTCCGCGGACGGCCTGCGCGACCTGGCCTGGTTCACCGGGGGCGGCACGGAGATGACGGAGCGGGACTGGTACGCCCCCGCCGCCACCCTCGGCATGTACCTGTCCGGGCGGGACATCCCGGGCCGCGACGAGCACGGCGACCCGATCACCGACGACAGCTTCCTGGCCGTCCTGCACGCGGGCGAGGAGCCGGCCGCCTTCGTCCTGCCGGGCGCGCCGTGGGCGGAGCGGTACGAGGTGGTCGTCGACACCGGCCGGGAGGAGCAGGAGGAGGCGCCCGGCACCACCTACCCCGCGGGGACCGGGATCACGGTGCCGGCCCGGACGGTGCTGCTGCTGCGGGCAAGCGGCTGAGAAGCGCGTTCCGGGGGCCGTTCTGTTGCCGCGTGTTGCGGCCTGTTGCGGCCCTTTTCGGCTCCGTGAACCCGGCGGCGATCTTCTTGACCGGGCCGTCGCGTGCCTGGAAACGTCCCTGGTCGGCGCCGCTTCGGCGCACCTCCGACCTCGTCCTCCAGGGGATCACGCATGCCCGAGATGTCCCGCCGCCTCTTCGGCGGTCTGGTCGGCGGCGGTGCGGTGAGCGCCGTCGCCGGTGCCTCCGCCTCCGCCACCGCCGAGGCCGCCACGCCCGCCTCGGCCACCGCTCCCGCCGAGCGCCCGTTCGCGGCGCGCACCGGGGGCCGGCCCGGCAAGCGCCCCAACATCCTGTTCATCCTCGGCGACGACCTCGGCTGGGCGGACCTGTCCTCGTACGGCGCGCCGCACATCAGGACGCCGCACCTGGACCGGCTCGCCGCGCAGGGCGTGCGGTTCACCCAGGCGTACTCGGGGTCGGCGACCTGCTCCCCCACCCGGTTCAGCCTCTACACCGGACGCTACCCGGGCCGTACGAAGGGCGGGCTCGCGGAGCCGATCGGCGACCGCAGCCAGGGCCTGGACCCGAACCACCCGACCCTCGCGTCCCTGCTGAAGCGGGCCGGTTACGCCACCGCGCTGATCGGCAAGTGGCACTGCGGCTGGCTCCCCGACCACAGCCCGACCAAGTCCGGCTGGGACGAGTTCTTCGGCAACTTCGGCGGCGCGCTGGAGTACTTCTCCAAGCTGGGCCAGCTCGGCGACTACGACCTGTACGAGGGCGACGCCACGTACAAGGACCTGCGCTACTACACCACCGTCCTCACCGAGCGGGCGGTCGAGTACGTCGGCCGCGACCACGACCGGCCCTGGCTGCTCAACCTGAACTTCACCACCCCGCACTGGCCGTGGCTGGGCGAGGGCGACGAGGAGACCGGCGCCGCTATCGCCGCCGAGGTGCGCACCGGGAACGTGCTGGGCGCGCTGCTGCACAACGACGGCGGCTCGGTGGAGAAGTACCGGGAGATGGTGGAGAACCTGGACGCCTCGGTCGGCAAGGTGCTCGCCGCGCTGCGCCGGGCCGGCCAGGAGGAGAACACCGTCGTCGTCTTCGCCAGCGACAACGGCGGCGAACGCTTCTCGTACCAGTGGCCGCTCAGCGGCGGCAAGTCGCAGCTGCTGGAGGGTGGCATACGGGTGCCGACCGTGCTGCGCTGGCCGGCCCGCGTCGACGGACGGCAGGTCAGCCACGAGCCGGTCTACTCCCCCGACTGGACGGCGACCCTGCTGGAACTGGGCGGAGCGCGCCCGGACCCGGCCTACCCCCTCGACGGGCACAGCCTCGCCGACTACCTGCTGCGTGGCCGGAGGCTGCCCGAACGCGACCTGTTCTGGCGGGTGCGGGGCAACCGGGCGCTGCGGCGGGGCGACTGGAAGTACTACCGGGACGCGCAGGGCCGCGACCACCTGTACGACCTCGCGGCCGACGCCCGGGAACAGGCGGACCTCGCGGCCGACCGGCCGGAGCTGCTGGCCGAGCTGAAGGCGGCCTGGGAGCGAACCGACCGCGAGCTGCTGCCCTATCCGGCGGCCTGAGTCCCGGCCGGGCGTCAGCCGAGGATGCCCCGGTCGTACGCCGTGGCGACGGCCGCCGCGCGGTCGTTCACGCCGAGCTTGGCGTACAGGTGGGTGAGGTGGGTCTTCACGGTCGCCTCGCTGATGAACAGCTCCCGGGCGATCTCCTTGTTGGATGTGCCGCGCGCCACCAGGGCGAGCACCTCGCGCTCACGGGCGGAGAGCGGCTCGCCGCCGGGGGCCTTCGGGGCGCGGACGGCGGAGACCAGCCGGGAGGCGACCGCCGGGGAGAGGACCGTGCGCCCCTGGGCCGCCGCGTGGACCGCGGAGAACAGCTCGTCGCGGGGCGCGTCCTTGAGGAGGTAGCCGGTCGCGCCGGCCTCGATCGCGGGCAGGGTGTCGGAGTCGGTGTCGTACGTGGTGAGCACGAGGACCCTCGCGCGGGCGCCGCGCCGTGTCAGCTCCCGGATGGCCTCCACGCCCGAGCCGCCGGGCATCCGCAGGTCCATGAGGATCACGTCGGGGTCGAGCACGGCGGCCCGCTCCAGCGCCTCGGTGCCGCCCGCCGCCTCGCCGAGGACGCGGAAGCCCGGCGCGGACTCGAACATGCCGCGCAGGCCGTCGCGGACCACGGGGTGGTCGTCGACGATGAGGAGGGAGATCACGGCGTCATCGGTCATGGCGGACCAACGGTACGCGAGCCGAGACGGCCGTGCCGTGCCCCGGTTCCGCCTCCACCGTGAGCGAGCCGGCGATGCGCTCGGCCCGGGCCCGCATCCCGTCGAGGCCGAAGCCGCCGCTGGGGGTGCGCTCCCGCGCGGTCAGCGGGTCGAAGCCCCGGCCGTCGTCGCGGATGTCGAGGGTGACCTCGTCGCCCATGTAGGAGAGGGTGACGCCGACCCGGTCGGCGGCGGCATGCCGGGCCGTGTTGGACAGGGCCTCCTGGGCGATGCGCAGGAGCGTGGCGGCGACCTCGTCGTGGAGTTGCTCGGCGGTGCCGGTGACGGTGAACCGGGCCTGCACTCCGGTGCGCTCGCCCCATTCCGTCACCGTCTTCTTCAGCGCGTCGGGCAGTCCGTCGTCGGCCAGCGCGACCGGCGAGAGGTTGTGCACGGAGCGGCGGGCCTCGCCGAGGCTGTGCCGGGCCAGGGCGAGGGCCCGGTCCAGGTGCTCGCGGCCGAGCGCCCGGTCCGGGGTGGCCGCCACGACCTGGAGCTGGGCGATGATGCCGGTCAGGCCCTGGGCGAGGGTGTCGTGGATCTCGGCGGCCAGCCGCCTGCGCTCGTCGGCGACCCCGGCCTCCCGGGCCTGGACGAGGAGCTGGGCGTGGAGGGCGGCGTTCTCGTCGAGGGCCTGCTGCAGGGCGGTGTTGGTGCGCTCCAGTTCGGCGATGGTCTCGACCCGGGCGCGGCTGCGGGCCTCCTCCAGGGCGGCGAAGCGCGCGAAGAGGGCCACCAGCATGCTGTTGACGGTGAGGATCGCGCCGAACAGCACCCAGCCCATGACCCCGCGCGGCGGCAGTCCGCCCGACTGGGAGCCCGCGAGGGTGACGGCGGTGGCGAACAGTCCGGCCCGGCACAGCCGGCGGGGCAGCAGGTGCTGGGCGCCGAAGTAGCCGACGACCGCGTAGAAGGCGAACAGCGGGTTCAGCCAGGTGAGGGCGAAGCCGAGGGCCCAGCGGACGGCGTAGTAGCCGGTGCCGGCCCGGGACGGCCCGGGACGGGTGCGCGCCGCCCGGTTCCACCACAGCTGGAGGACGACGGCCGCGCCGATCAGCACGCCGCTCGCCAGGCGCTCGCCGCCGGTCATGCCGATGGCGTCGGCGGCCGACCAGGCGACCAGGGTTCCGACGGCCAGCAGCGCGTACGGGCCCCAGCGGTGGAACGCCGCCCACCGCTCGTCGACCGCGGTCGTCTCCGTCATCGTGCCTCCGTCATGGCGTCATTGTCGGACACGCCGCCGCCTTCCCCCACGCTCACTCCCAGCGGAACCAGCGCGAGGCCGCCGCCGTGAGCAGCACCGTCCAGGCCACCAGCACCGCCAGGTGGGACCAGCCCGGCCAGTCGCCCGCGGCGGCCTCGTTGAGGGCCTGCGCGGCGGCACCGAACGGGGTCCAGCCCACGATCCGGGCCAGCAGGTCCGGCATGGCCTGCACCGGCAGCCACACGCCCGCGCAGAACATCGCCGGGAACAGCGCGGCCGACCCGATCGCCCCGGCGATCTTCGTGGTGCGGGAGAGCGCCGAGAGCACGGCGCCCAGGGAGAGCGCGGCCGCCACTGCCAGCAGCAGCGCCAGGAGGTAGCCGAGGGGCCGGCCGGGCAGTCCCACGTCGAAGACGAGCCGCCCGACGGCGAGCGCGAGCAGCGCGGAGACCAGGGCGGCACCGCCGCACACCACCATCTGGGCCGACAGCAGGGCCGCGGGGCGTACCGGTGTGGCGGACATCCGGCGCAGGATGCCGCGCTCCCGGTAGCCGGTGAGGACCTGGGGCATGCCCTGGAGACCGCCGAAGGTCAGCCCGAGCAGTACGGCCACCGGCACGTAGGCGTCGACCGGGCGCAGCCCGCCGAAGGAGGGGTCGGCCTCGCGGAAGGACGGGATGGAACCGAGGATCACCAGCAGCAGAGTCGGGAACACCAGCATCCAGAACAGGGCGCCGGGTTCGCGGCGGAACAGCCGCAGCTCGGTCCTCAGTACGGCGGTGTCGAAGACGTCGGTGGTCATGCGGTGGCCTCCGTCAGGTCCAGGAAGGCGTCGTCCAGCGTGGTGTCGGTGACCCGGAGCTGGTGGGCGGTGACGCGGGTGCGGGCGAGCAGGGTGATGACCGCGTTGACCGTCTCGTCCGTGCCGGACAGGGTGACGCGGCCGTCCTTGGTCTCGACGGAGGCGAGTGCGGGCAGCGCGCGCAGGTCCGCCTCGTCCAGCGGTGCGGACGGGGTGAAGCTGATGACGGTGGCGCCCGCCGAGCGCCGGATCAGTCCGGCGGGGGTGTCCAGCGCGGCGACGCGGCCCCGGTCGATCACCGCGATCCGGTCGCACAGCCGCTGGGCCTCCTCCATGAAGTGGGTGACCAGCAGCACCGTGACCCCGCCCGCGCGGATGTCCTCGATCAGCTGCCAGGTCTCCCGGCGGGCGCGCGGGTCGAGGCCGGTGGTCAGCTCGTCCAGGACGACGACGCGGGGGTCGCCGACCAGCGCGAGCGCGATGAACAGGCGCTGCTTCTGGCCTCCGGAGAGCTTGCCGAACCGGGTGTCCAGCATCGGGGCGAGGTCCAGCCGCTCGGCCAGCGGGCGCCAGTCGGCCGGCTTCGGGTAGAAGGCGGCGTACAGCTCCAGGGCCTCGCGGACGGTGAGCTTGGGCTGGAGTTCGCTCTGCTGGAGCTGGGCGCCGAGGATCTCGGCCACCCGCCGGCGGTCGGCGACGGGGTCGAGGCCAGTGACCCGGACCCGGCCGGCGTCGGGGACGCGCAGTCCCTCGACGCACTCGACGGTGGTGGTCTTGCCGGCGCCGTTGGGGCCGAGGACGCCGAAGATCTCGCCCTCCTCGACGGCGAAGGACACACCGTCGACGACGGGGCGGCCGCCGTAGGACTTGCGCAGGTCGGTGACTTCGATGACGGGCATGGCACCAGCGTCCCGGCGGGCGGGGGTCCGGCACATCGGCCGATGCGCTCGAAGGCGCATCAGCCGATCGGCCGATGCCCCCGTACGACCCGGGCGATGCCCCCGTACGACCCCGGTGGGGCCCGAAAACTCGGTGGGCAGTGTCAGTGGTGAACCGTAGGCTCGCTGCTGATGCCCACGAAACCTGCACCCGCCACGGATCTCGCTCCCGACCCGGCTTCAGAATCCGCGCCGGACGCCGCCCCGGACGCCGCCGAGAAGCATTCCACCGTACGTGCCCTGCTGCGGCTGTGGCCCTATGTGCGGCCGGTGCGCGCGCGGTTGGGGACGGCCGCGGTGACGGCGATCCTCGCCTCCTGCGTGGGGCTGGTGATCCCGCTCGTCCTGAAGTGGATGGTGGACGGGCCGGTCGCCGACCGCGATCCGGCGGGCGTGTGGCTCGGGGCGCTCTACCTGCTGCTCCTCGGACTGGCGGAGGCCCTGCTGTTCGGGCTCCGCCGGTGGCTGGTGGCCCGGCCGCTGGCGGGGGTCGAGGCGGGGATGCGCGCCGACCTGTACCGGCACCTGCAACGGCTGCCGGTGGCCTTCCACGACCGCTGGGCCTCGGGGCAGCTGCTCTCGCGCGGGACGACCGATCTGATGCTGCTGCGCATGTTCCTCGCCTTCCCGCTGACCTTCCTGCTGGTCAACGGCGTGACGATCCTGGTCGGCGTGGGCATCATGCTGGTCCAGGACTGGACGCTGGGGCTGGTCATCCTCGGGCCCGCCATCCCCGTGATGATCACCTGCGGGATCTTCGAGAAGAAGTACTCGGCGGTGGCGCGGCGCGCGCAGGACCAGGTCGGGGACCTGACGACGGTGGTCGAGGAGAGCGTGCTCGGCGTCCGGATCATCAAGGGCTTCGGACGGCACCGCAGCCAGGCCCGCGCCTTCCACGAGCTGTCGCACACGCTGCGGGGCACGGAGCTGCGCAAGGCGCGGCTGCTGGCGGCCATCTGGGCGGTCATCGTGACGCTGCCCGAGGTGGCGATCGGGGCGGCGCTGGTGGTCGGGGCGGTACAGGTGGCGGACGGGGCGCTGTCGGCGGGGACGCTGGTGGCGTTCCTGTCCACGGCGCTGGCGCTGCGGTGGCCGGTGGAGTCCATCGGCTTCCTGCTGGCGATGAGCCAGGAGGCGGCGACGGCCACGGACCGGTACTTCGAGGTGATGGACGCGCCGGTCGAGTCCGGCGCCGGACCCGGTGGTGGTGCACCTCCCGGCGAGCAGCGCACCACCCCCGGGGCCCGCACCGGCATCCGCTTCGAGAACGTGCGGTTCCGTTATCCCGACGCGCCGCCCGGCTCCCCGCCCCTCCTGACGGACGTCACCCTGCACATCCGCCCCGGTGAGTCCATGGCCCTGGTCGGTGCCACCGGCAGCGGGAAGACGACGCTGACCGCGCTGGTGCCGCGCCTGCACGAGGTGACCGAGGGGCGGATCACGCTGGACGGCGAGGACATCACCGCCCTGTCCCGCGAGGAGTTGCGCGCGATGGTCGCCGTGGCCTTCGAGGAGCCCACCCTCTTCTCCGCCACCGTCGGCGAGAACGTGCTGATGGGGGCCGCAGAGGACGCCGGCGAAGAGGAGCTGGACCGGGCCCTCGCCGTCGCACAGGCCGACTTCGTGCACGCGCTCCCCCAGGGCACCGGCACCCAGGTCGGCGAGCAGGGCCTCAGCCTCTCCGGCGGCCAGCGTCAGCGCCTCGCGCTGGCGCGGGCGGTGGTCGGCCGGCCGAGGTTCCTGGTCCTGGACGACCCGCTGTCCGCGCTGGACGTGCACACCGAGGCCGCCGTGGAGGCCGCCCTGCGGCAGGTCCTCGCGGACACCACCGCGCTGATCGTGGCCCACCGCCCCTCCACCGTCCTGCTCGCCGACCGCGTCGCCCTGCTCTCCGGGGGCCGCATCGCCGCCGTCGGCACCCATCACGAACTGCTGCGCACCAACGCCGAGTACGCCCATCTGATGTCCGGACTCGACGGGTCCGGCGATCTTGAGGGAGCCCAGGAAGGGGACGGCCGATGACCGCGCCCACGGCCACCGCGCCGGACCGGGACCAGCCGGAGGACCCGGGGCACGGGGACCCGGCCGAGGCGGCGGTACTCGCCGCCGACGACGACTCGTTCGACCAGGACGTCCTGCCCAGCCCACCCGGTGCGACCGGCGCCCTGCTGCGCTCCCTGCTGACGCCCATGAGGGCCCGCGTCGCCTTCACCGTCCTGCTCCTGCTGCTCCAGCAGGCGGCCGTGCAGGCGGGCCCGCTGCTGGTGGCGTACGCCATCGACCACGCCGTGCCGGCCCTGCGCGACGACGACCACGGCCCGCTGATCGCGGTGGGCGCCGGCTACCTGCTGTGCTCGCTGGCGGCGGGCGCACTCCAGTACGCCTTCATCGCCGCCGCGGCCCGCGTCAGCCAGGACGTGCTGCTCGACCTGCGCGGCCGCATCTTCCGGCACGCGCAGGCGCTGAGCGTCGACTTCCACGAGCGCTACACCTCCGGCCGCCTCATCTCCCGCTCCACCACGGACGTGGAGTCCCTGCGCGAGCTGCTCGACGAGGGGCTCCAGGAGCTGGTGACGGTCATCCTGTCCTTCGTCTACATCGCCGCGCTGCTGCTCTGGCTGGACTGGGGCCTGGGCGCCGTGGCGGTGGCGTCGTTCGTGCCGCTGTACACGCTGGTGCGGCTGTACCAGCGGCGCGCGGGGCGGGTGTACCGGAAGCGGTCCACGGCGATCGCGGCGGTGATCGTGAAGTTCGTGGAGACGATGAACGGCATTCGGCCGGTGCGGGCCTTCCGCCGGGAGGCCGCCAACGACGCCGACTTCGCGGTCCTGAACCACCGGCACGAGCGGACCAACGGCGACGCACTGCTGGAGATGGCCCGTTACGTGGTCGGTTCCCGGCTGGTCGCCAACACGGCCGTCGCGGGCATCGTGCTGTGGGGCGCCTACCGGGTCGCGGACGGCACGCTGGCGCTCGGTGTGCTGGCGGCGGCGGTGCTGTACCTGCGCCGCCTGTACGACCCGATCGACCGGCTGGGCATGTTCCTGAACTCGTACCAGTCGGCGGCGGCCTCGCTGGAGAAGATCGCCGGGCTGCTGGCCCAGACGCCGTCGGTGCCCGAGCCGACCGCGCCGAAGGAACTGCCGCCGCTGGAGTCGGAGCACCCCGGCCGCGAGGTCGTCTTCGACTCGGTGAGCTTCGGCTACCGCACCGGCGGCGAGGTGCTGCCGCGCTTCGGGCTGACGCTCCCGGCCGGGCAGACGGTCGCCGTCGTGGGCTCCACCGGCGCGGGCAAGTCGACGCTGGCCAAGCTGCTCGCCCGGTTCTACGACCCCTCCGCCGGGCGGGTCCTGCTGGACGGGACCGACCTGCGCGACCTGGCCGTGCCCGAACTGCGGCGCGGGGTGGTGATGGTGACGCAGGAGGCGTTCCTGTTCTCCGGGACGGTCGCCGACAACATCGCCATCGGCCGTCCGGAGGCGACCCGGGAGGACATCGAGCGGGCCGCGAAGGCGATCGGCGCCCACGACTTCATCGCCGCGCTGCCGGACGGCTACGACACCGACGTGCGCAAGCGGGGCGGCCGTATCTCCGCCGGTCAGCGGCAGCTCGTGGCGTTCGCGCGGGCGCTGCTCGCGGACCCGGCGGTGCTGATCCTGGACGAGGCGACCAGTTCGCTGGACGTCCCCGGTGAGCGGGCGGTGCAGCGGGCGATGGCGACGGTGCTGAGGGGCCGTACGGCGGTCGTCATCGCGCACCGGCTCTCCACCGTGGAGATCGCCGACCGGGTGCTGGTGATGGAGCACGGCCGGATCGTCGAGGACGGCACCCCGGACGAACTGATCGCCGGTACGGGCCGGTTCGCGGATCTGCACCGGGCGTGGCGGGACAGCCTGGCGTGAGGATCGACGCGTACGAGGACCCGGGTACCCCGGACCGTCGGGGCGGCTGGCGGTACCTGGTGTGGCTGGTCCGGCGGCAGTGGCCCCGGTGCCTGGCGGGGGCGGTGCTGGCCAGTGCGTGGATGGTGCTGCTGGCGGCGACGCCGTACCTGATGGCCCGGGCCGTCGACCACGGCCTGGAGCCCGGTGACCTGGGCGCGCTGGCGGGCTGGACGGGCGCCATGGTCGCCGTCGGCGCGGTCAACGCGTGGCTGGGCATGATGCGGCACCGCACCATGACGAAGGTGCGGATGGACGCCAACTTCCGCACCGTCAAGGTGGTCGTCGGCCATGCGACCCGGCTCGGCGCGGCACTGCGCGGGCAGGTGGGCACGGGTGAGGTCGTCACCATCGGGGTGGGCGACGTGCAGACCATCAGCGCCTCCCTGACCGCCGTGGGGCCGGGCGTCGGCGCGATCGTCGCCTACGCGGCGGTCGGCGGGCTGATGCTGTCCGTGTCGACCCGGCTCGCGCTGGTGGTGCTGCTCGGGGTGCCGGTGCTCGGGGTGCTCCTCGGTCCGCTCATGGGACGGCTCCAGGGCAGGGAGGCCGAGTACCGCGAGCGGCAGTCCGTGCTGACCGCGCGGATCGGCGACCTCGCGGGCGGACTGCGGGTCCTGAACGGGCTGGGCGGCAAGGGCCTGGTCGCGGACGCCTTCCACCGGGACTCGGGCCGGCTGCGCGAGCAGGGCTACCGGGTCGGCGCGGTGACCAGCTGGATCCAGGCCCTCGGAGTGGGACTGCCGGTGCTGTTCCTGGCCCTGGTGACCTGGCTGGGCGCCCGGCTGGCGGCGCGGGGGCACATCAGCGTGGGCGAGCTGGTGTCGGTGTACGGCTATGTCGTCGCGCTGGGCTGGCCGGTGGCGTTCCTCATCGAGATGGGCCACCAGCTCAGCCGCGGCGTGGTGGCCGCCCGCCGCGTCGTCGCCTTCCTGCGTCTGGAACCGGCCCCGGACGACGGCACCCGGGACGCTCCCGCGGAGCCCTCGGTGCTGTACGACCCCGCCTCGGGCGTACGGATCACCCCCGGCCGCCTGACCGCCCTGGTCTCCTCCCGGCCGTCCGACGCCACCGAGATCCTGGACCGCCTGGGCCGCTACACCCCGTCCGACGCGACCTGGGGAGACATCCCCCTGACCGACGTCCCACTCCCCCAGATCCGCTCCCGCATCCTGGTCGCAGACCCGGAGGCCGACCTCTTCGCAGGCCCCCTGCACGACGTAATTGGCGTTCCGGAAACCAACCTCAGCGGCGCGGGCACCCTGAGCGCTGTAATCGGCGATGAGGAAGCGCCCCTCAGGGGCGCGGGGAACTGCGCGACAAGCCACAACGCACCCGCACACGCACAACCACCCACCCGGGCAGATGAGTTGGCGCCCCTCACCCAGGCCATCCACGCAGCCGCCGCGGAGGACATCATCCGCGCCCTCCCAGAGGGACTGAAAACCCCGCTCGCGGCCCAGGCCCGCGACCTGTCCGGCGGACAACGCCAACGCGTCCGGCTCGCCCGCGCCCTCCTGACCGACCCCGAAGTCCTCCTCGCCGCGGAGCCCACCTCCGCCCTGGACGCCCACACGGAGGCCACCGTGGCCGAGCGCCTCAAGCACGCCCGCCAGGGCCGTACCACCGTGCTGGCCGCCACCTCACCGCTCCTCCTCGACCGCGCGGACGTCGTGCACCACCTGGTCGACGGCAAGGTCGCGGCGACCGGCACGCACCGCGAACTCCTGGACAGCGAACCGGGATACCGCGCCCTGGTCGCGCGGGACGCCGAGGTCGCCGAACCAGCAGAGGCAACCGGAGCAGCCGAGGCAGCCGAGGCATCAGAAGAAGGGGAACCGGCCCGATGACACAGCTGCCCGTCGCCGAGCGCACCGACGTCCGCCGGGCGGCGGCCGGTCTCGTGCGGGCCGACCGGAGGTCCTTCGCGGTCGTCCTGGGGCTCAACGCGCTGGCCGCGCTGGCCGGTCTCGCGGGTCCGTGGCTGCTGGGCCGGATCGTCGACGAGGTGCGCGGCGGAGGCGGGGTGGGCGCCGTGGACCGGATGGCCCTCGCCATCCTGCTGTGCTCGCTGGCGCAGCTGCTGCTGGCCCGCTGGGCGCGGTACGTGGGGCACCGCTTCGGGGAGCGGACGCTCGCGCGGGTGCGGGAGCGGTACGTGGAGCGGGCGCTCGCCCTGCCCGCGTCGGTCGTGGAGCGGGCGGGGACCGGGGACCTGACGACACGCGGCACCGCCGACGTGACCACCGTCGGCACGACGCTGCGCGACGCCGGTCCCGAGCTGCTGGTGAACGCGGTGCAGGCGCTGTTCCTCATGGGCGCGGTGTTCGTCCTCGACCCGCTGCTGGGTCTGGTCGGGGTGCTCGGACTGACGCCGGCCTGGCTGGCGCTGCGCTGGTACCTGCGCCGGGCGCGGGCCGGCTACCTGGCCGAGGGCGCGGCCACCTCGGACGTCGCCGAGAGCCTGGCCGCCACGGTGGCCGGGGCCCGTACGGTCGAGGCGTTCGGGCTGGCCGAGCGGCGCGTGCGGACCAACCACGAGGCGCTGGAGGTCTCGCGGCGCACCCGGTTCCGGACGCTGTTCCTGCGCAGTGTGTTCTTCCCCGCGGTGGACATCTCCTACGTGCTTCCGGTGGCGGGCGTGCTGCTCCTCGGCGGGGTCCTGCACGCCCGCGGAGCGGTGAGCCTGGGAGCGGTGGTGACGTGTGCCGTGTACCTCCAGCAACTGGCCGGGCCGCTCGACGAGGTGCTGATGCGCACCGAGCAGCTCCAGGCCGGCGGGGCCTCCTTCGCCCGGGTGGAGGGGCTGGCGCGGGCCCCGCGGGCGACGGCGGACGAGTCGGCGGTGCCCGCGGACGACCGTATCGACGTGTCCGGTGCGCGGTACGCCTACGAGCGGGGCGGGGAGGTGCTGCGCGGGGTGGACCTGACCGTGCGGCCGGGCGAGCGGCTGGCGGTGGTCGGTCCTTCGGGGGCCGGCAAGACCACGCTGAGCCGGCTGCTGGCCGGGGTCGACGCGCCGACGGAGGGCTCGGTGACGGTGGGCGGGGTGCCCGTGGTCGCCCTGGGTCCGGAGCGGCTGCGCCGTCAGGTGGTGCTGGTCACCCAGGAGCACCACGTGTTCCTGGGGTCGGTCCGGGACAATCTCCTGATCGCCGAACCGGCGGCCACGGACGAGGAGTTGTGGGCGGCGCTGGCCGCGGTGGGCGCCGAGGGCTGGGTGCGGGAGCTGCCCGAGGGCCTCGGCGCCGAGCTGGGGGCGAAGGGGCACTCGACGGACGGCTCGCAGGCCCAGCAGCTCGCCCTGGCCCGGGTGGTGCTGGCCGACCCGCACACGCTGATCCTGGACGAGGCCACGGCCCTGCTGGACCCGACGACGGCCCGGCACACGGAGCGGGCGCTGGCCGCCGTACTGGCGGGCCGTACGGTCATCGCCATCGCGCACCGCCTGCACACCGCGCACGACGCCGACCGGGTGGCGGTGATGGAGGACGGCCTGCTGACCGAGCTGGGCACGCACGACGCGCTGGTGGCGGCGGGCGGGGCGTACGCGGCCCTGTGGGGCTCCTGGCACGGGGAGCCGGGCCGCCGACCGCGCCACTGACCGAGCGGGCAGCAGGGAGACCGCCGGGCACGCCGGCAAGCAAAGGTTCCGTTTATCGAACGTGAACTCCCGGTCAACGAACCAATTCCAGCCAACTTACTGACGCGCCCCTGACAAGTAGGGCTTTCTCCTGCCACTCTTCCGTCGGCCCTCCACAGCGCCCCCACAGCTTCCCCACGAGTGCTGTGCAGCGGCCGGCTCGTAGCACGTGGTTTCTGCGTACCGCACAGTTCCGCCCGGTCGGCCACCCGCCGGCCGGTCTCCCCCGGCCGCGTGACCCGCGGCCACGCAGAAGGAGTCAGTGTTGAGCAGCAGTACTCCCCACAGACGCACCTCCCACACCACCTCGCCCGTCTCCTCCCGGCGCACCACGCACCGGCGTGCCGCGGCCGTCGCGCTGGCCGGTGTCGCGGCGCTGATCGCCACGGCGGTCCAGTCCGGCACCGCCACCGCGGCCCCCGACCCCTCGCCCGTGAAGGGCAACGAGCTGGTCAAGCTCAGCCCGTCCCAGCGCGCCGAGCTGATCCGCGACGCCAACGCCACCAAGGCGGAGACCGCCGACGACCTGGGCCTGGGCGCCAAGGAGAAGCTGGTCGTCCGGGACGTGCTCAAGGACCGCGACGGCACCCTGCACACCCGCTACGAGCGCACCTACGACGGTCTGCCCGTCCTCGGCGGCGACCTCGTGGTGGCCAGTGAGGCGGGGAAGACGGAGCAGGTCGTGAAGGCCACGGCGAAGGCGATCAAGCCGGCCACCGTGACGCCGAAGATCTCCGCCGCGAAGGCCGAGTCGCAGGCCGTGTCGGCCGCGAAGGCCGCCGGCGCCGAGCGGCCGGACGCCGACCGCGCCCCGCGCAAGGTGATCTGGGCGGCGAACGGCACCCCGGTCCTCGCGTACGAGACGGTCGTGGGCGGCCTCCAGGAGGACGGCACCCCGAACGAGCTGCACGTGGTCACGGACGCCGCCACCGGCGCCAAGCTGTACGAGTACCAGGCCGTCGAGAACGGCACCGGCAACACGATGTACAGCGGCACGGTGACGCTGGGCACCGCGCAGTCCGGGTCGTCGTACACGCTGACCGACACGGCGCGCGGCAACCACAAGACGTACAACCTCAACCGCGGCACCTCCGGCACCGGCACCCTCTTCTCGGGCTCCGACGACGTGTGGGGCAACGGAACCGCGTCCAACGCGGAGACCGCCGCCGCCGACGCCCACTACGGGGCCGCGCTGACCTGGGACTACTACAAGAACGTGCAGGGCCGGTCCGGCATCCGCGGCGACGGTGTGGGCGCGTACTCCCGGGTCCACTACGGCAACAACTACGTCAACGCCTTCTGGCAGGACAGCTGCTTCTGCATGACGTACGGCGACGGCTCCGGCAACGCCAACCCGCTCACCTCCATCGACGTGGCCGCGCACGAGATGAGCCACGGCGTCACGTCCAACACCGCGGGACTCAACTACAGCGGCGAGTCCGGCGGTCTGAACGAGGCCACGTCCGACATCTTCGGCGCGTCGGTCGAGTTCTACGCCAACAACTCCTCGGACATCGGTGACTACCTCATCGGCGAGGAGATCGACATCAACGGCGACGGCACCCCGCTGCGCTACATGGACAAGCCCAGCAAGGACGGCGCGTCCAAGGACTACTGGTACTCGGGGATCGGCGGGGTGGACGTCCACTACTCGTCGGGCCCGGCGAATCACTTCTTCTACCTGCTCAGCGAGGGCAGCGGCACCAAGACCATCAACGGTGTCACCTACGACTCGCCCACCTCGGACGGCCTTCCGGTCACCGGCATCGGCCGCGCCAAGGCGGAGAAGATCTGGTTCCGCGCGCTGACCACCAAGTTCACCTCGACCACCAACTACGCGGGCGCCCGCACGGGCACCCTCGCGGCGGCCGGTGAGCTGTACGGCACCGACAGCGCCGAGTACACCGCGGTGGCGAACGCGTGGGCGGGCATCAACGTCGGCGCGCGGCCCGGCGGCGGCGACCCCGGTGACGGCACCACGTTCGAGAGCACCACGAACGTGAACATCCCCGACTACGGGTCCGCGGTGACCTCGTCCCTCACGGTCTCCGGTCGCACCGGCAAGGCGCCGAGCAACCTCAAGGTGGGCGTGGACATCGTGCACAGCTGGCGCGGTGACCTGCAGATCGACCTGGTCGCGCCCGACGGGTCGGCGTACCGCCTGAAGAACAGCGGCAACGACCCGGCGGCGGACGTGCACGAGACCTACACGGTCAACGCCTCCTCCGAATCGGCCAACGGCACCTGGAAGCTGCGCGTCCAGGACCAGGGTCCGGCGGACACCGGCTACATCGACGCCTGGCGGCTCACCTTCCCGTAGGCCGGCCGGCCCGCGGGTGCGCCACCCCAAGTCGGGGCGCCGCTCCGGAGGTTCGATTCCTCCGGAGCGGCGCCCTCTTCATGTGCCGCCCCAACCTCCCTTTTTTGCCCGGCACTTGCACTCGCCTTGTTGCCTCTTGACCGAGGTCACACGGCCTTCACATCCCCGCAACACATCCCGGCCGACGATTTTCGGCCAACATCATCGCGCCCTCCTGACATGTACGCGCCTTCGGTGTCAGTCTTCCGTCACCCACAGCACGACTTCGCAGCAACCGGCCGGACACCCCACGCCGACCGGATCCCCCCACCGAAGGAGCTTGTGTGTCTTCCGTCTTCGCGCGCCACAAGCGCACCACCCTGGCCCTCGCCACCGCGGTCGCCGCCGGAGCGATGCTCACCACCGGCCTGACCGCGGGCAACGCCGCCGCCGACAGCACCGCGCCGACGGCGCTCCCGGGCGCCCCCGTCCTGCTGTCGGGCACCGCCCGCAGCGCGCTCATACAGGAGCAGCAGGCCGGCGCGGCCGGCACCGCCCGGGCGATGGGCCTCGGCGCCAAGGAGAAGCTGGTCGTCAAGGACGTGGTCAAGGACCGCGACGGCACCGTGCACACCCGCTACGAGCGCACCTACGACGGCCTGCCCGTCCTCGGCGGCGACCTCGTCGTGCACCGGTCGGAGTCCGGCGCCACCAGAGGCGTCACCAAGGCGACCGAGGCCGCCGTCGAGGTCGCCACCGTCACCCCGAAGGTGAAGGCCGCCAAGGCCGAGCAGCAGGCGCTGGCCGCCGCCGAGGACGCCGGTTCCTCGAAGACCGCGGCCGACTCCGCGCCCCGCAAGGTGATCTGGGCCGCCGAGGGCAAGCCCGTCCTCGCCTACGAGACCGTGGTCGGCGGCCTCCAGGACGACGGCACCCCGAACGAACTGCACGTCATCACCGACGCCGCCACCGGCGCCGAGCTCTACCAGTACCAGGGCATCGAGACCGGCTCCGGCAAGAGCCTCTACTCGGGCACGGTCGAACTCGGCACCACCAAGTCGGGCTCGTCGTACCAGCTCTACGACACCGGACGGGGCGGCCACAAGACGTACAACCTGGCCCGCAAGACCTCCGGCACCGGCACCCTGTTCACCGACTCCGACGACACCTGGGGCACCGGCGCCGCCTCCAGCGACCCCCAGGACCAGACCGCCGCCGTCGACGCCGCCTACGGCGCCCAGGTCACCTGGGACTTCTACAAGGAGGGCTTCGGCCGCAGCGGCATCAGGAACGACGGCAAGGCGGCCTACTCCCGCGTCCACTACGGCAGCAACTACGTCAACGCCTTCTGGTCCGACAGCTGCTTCTGCATGACCTACGGCGACGGCACGGGCAACACCAACCCGCTGACCTCGCTGGACGTGGCCGGGCACGAGATGAGCCACGGCGTCACCTCCAACACCGCGGGACTCGAGTACAGCGGGGAGTCCGGCGGCCTCAACGAGGCGACCAGCGACATCTTCGGCACCGGCGTGGAGTACTTCGCGAACAACTCCGCCGACAAGGGCGACTACCTCATCGGCGAGGAGATCGACATCAACGGGGACGGCACCCCGCTGCGCTACATGGACAAGCCCAGCAAGGACGGCGCGTCCAAGGACTACTGGGACTCCGGCCTCGGCGGCGTCGACGTGCACTACTCCTCGGGCCCGGCCAACCACTTCTTCTTCCTGCTGGCCGAGGGCAGCGGCGCGCGGACGGTGGACGGGGTGGAGTACGACTCCCCGACCTCCGACGGCTCCACCGTCACCGGCATCGGCCGCGCCAAGGCGCTGCAGATCTGGTACAAGGCGCTGACCGCGTACATGACCTCGACGACCGACTACGCCGACGCCCGCGCGGCGACCCTGAGCGCGGCGTCCGACCTGTACGGCGCCGACAGCACCGAGTACAAGACGGTGGGCGCGGCCTGGACCGCGATCAACGTGAACTGACCCGGAGGGGACAGCGGCGGCAACACGGCGGGGCGGCACCCGGAACCAGCGGTTCCCGGGTGCCGCCCTACTCTTGGGACCCATGTCCTTCACGTACGACGACGTCGGCGCCACCCGCGAGCAGGGCCACTGCCCGCCCGGCTTCCGCCCCCTGCACGTACGCACCCGCCTCGGGGAGGGCGAACCGGTGTTCCGGCGGGCGGTCGAGGCCGTGCTCACCTGGGAGATGCACCGGGAGATGGGCGTCGGCATCGACGCGAGCGCGGAGCGTGCCGCGCCCGGCGTCGACGTCACCGTCACCCTCGCCGGCATGATCAAGGCGCCCTGCCGGGTGGTGTGGACCCTGGAGGAGCCGCGCCGGGCCGGCTGGGCCTACGGCACGCTGCCCGGCCACCCCGAGTCCGGCGAGGAGGCCTTCGTGGTGGACCGCACGGGGGACGGCACCGTGTGGCTGACCGTGTCCGCCTTCAGCCGCCCCGCCAAGTGGTACGCGAAGGCCGGCGGACCGGCGGCCCGCGCCTTCCAGCACGCCTACGCCCGCCGGTGCGGCACCGTCCTGCGGAGGCTGAGCGGCGGCGACGAGCAGGACTGAGTCCGTCCGCCGTCCACCGCCCCGCCGCGGCCTCACCGCATCAGCAGCCCCGCCGCCTCCACCAGGTCGCCCGAGGGCACCGCGACCAGACCGGTCTCCACTCCGGACGCCAGCAGCCGGTGCGCGGGCAGGACCCGGACCGTGTAGCCGAAGGGACCGGTGCGGTCCAGGGCGAGCGGGCCCTCGTACACCCAGCGGCCCTCCAGGTCGGGGCCGCCCACCGGCTTCAGCGGCACCTTCGCCGCGTCGGTGATCCGGTCCTCGGAGTCCACCCGGCCGGAGACCGCCTGCACCTCCACGTCCTCCGGCGCGAGGTCGCCGAGTTTCACCCGCACCCGCAGCGCGAGGGTGGTGCCCAGCTCGGCGCTGGCGGACGCGGCGGACGTCTCCACGTGGTCGACGCTCACCCCGGACCAGGCCGCCCGTACCCGCGCCTTCCACTCGGCGAGCCCGCGCGCGGAGTCCGGGTCCATCGCGCGGTGCGCCTCGGCGGCCGGGGCGTAGAGCCGCTCGACGTACTCGCGCACCATGCGGCCGGCCAGCACCTTCGGGCCCAGCAGGCTGAGGGTCCTGCGCACCATCTCCAGCCACCGGTCGGGCAGCCCGCTCGCGCCCCGCTCGTAGAAGCGCGGGGTGATCCGCTGCTCCAGCAGGTCGTAGAGGGCGTTGGCCTCTACGGCGTCGCGCCGGTCGGGATCGGTGCCGACGCCGTCGGCGGTGGGGATCGCCCAGCCGAAGTCCGGCTGGTACCACTCGTCCCACCAGCCGTCGAGGACCGACAGGTTGAGGCAGCCGTTGAGCGCCGCCTTCATGCCGGAGGTGCCGCACGCCTCCAGCGGCCGCAGCGGGTTGTTCAACCAGATGTCGCAGCCGGGGTAGAGCTTCTGCGCCATCGCCATGCCGTAGTCCGGCAGGAACACGATGCGGTGGCGCACCCGCGGGTCGTCAGCGAACCGCACCAGCTCCTGCACCAGCCGCTTGCCGCCGTCGTCCGCCGGGTGCGCCTTGCCCGCGACGACGATCTGGACCGGCCGCTCGGGGTGCAGCAGCAGCTCCGTCAGCCGGTCCCGGTCGCGCAGCATCAGCGTGAGCCGCTTGTACGACGGGACGCGCCGCGCGAAGCCGATGGTGAGCACGTCCGGGTCGAGGACGTCGTCGATCCAGCCCAGCTCGGCCGTACCGGCGCCGCGCTGCCGCCAGGAGGCGCGCAGCCGCTCGCGCACCTCCTCGACGAGCTGGGCGCGCAGGGTGCGGCGCAGGTCCCAGATGTCCTGGTCGGGGATGTCGGCGACGGAGTCCCAGCGGTCCGAGCCGCCGACGGCCAGCGCGTCCTCGGCCCGCTGCACACCGATCTGCCGGGCGCCGAGCCGGAACACCTCGGGTGCCACCCAGGTGGGCGCGTGCACTCCGTTGGTGACGGAGGTGATCGGCACCTCGTCGGCGTCGAAGCCGGGCCACAGTCCGGCGAACATGCCCCGGCTGACCCCGCCGTGCAGCAGGGAGACGCCGTTGGCGCGCTGGGCGAGCCTGAGGCCCATCACGGCCATGTTGAAGAGGTTCGGCTCGCCGCCGGGGTAGGTCTCCATGCCGAGCCTGAGGACGCGTTCGACGTCGATGCGCGGGAGTTCGGAGTCGGGGCCGAAGTGGCGGGCGACCAGCTCGCGGTCGAAGCGGTCGATGCCGGCCGGGACCGGGGTGTGGGTGGTGAAGACGGTGCCGGCCCGCACCGCTTCGAGGGCGGCTCCGAACTCCAGCCCTTCGTCGCACAGTTCGGCGATGCGTTCCAGGCCCAGGAAGCCGGCGTGGCCCTCGTTGGTGTGGAACACCTCCGGCGCGGCGTGGCCGGTGAGCCGGCAGTACGTGCGCACCGCCCGGACACCTCCTATGCCGAGCAGCATCTCCTGGAGGAGGCGGTGCTCGCTGCCGCCGCCGTAGAGCCGGTCGGTGACGCCGCGTTCGCCGTGGTCGTTCTCCTCGACGTCCGAGTCGAGGAGCAGCAGCGGCACCCGGCCGACCTGGGCCAGCCAGATGCGGGCCCGCAACTCCCGGCCGCCGGGCAGCGCCAGGGCGACGTGGGCGGGGGTGCCGTCGCTCTCCTTGAGCGGGGCCAGGGGCAGCTCGTGGGGGTCGAGGACGGGGTAGTGCTCCTGCTGCCAGCCGTCCCGGGAGAGGGACTGGCGGAAGTAGCCGTGGCGGTAGAGCAGGCCCACGCCGACGAGTGGCACACCCAGGTCGCTGGCCGCTTTGAGGTGGTCGCCGGCCAGGATGCCGAGGCCGCCGGAGTACTGGGGCAGCGCGGCGGTGATGCCGAACTCGGGCGAGAAGTAGGCCACGGCGGCCGGGAGCCGGCCCGGCTGGGCCTGGTACCAGCGGTCGCCGGTCATGTAGTGGTCGAGGTCGTCGGACACCGCGGTCAGCCGGCGCAGGAAGCGCCGGTCCTCGGCCAGCTCCGCCAGGCGCGCGGGCGGCACGGTGCCGAGCAGCCGCACCGGGTCACGGCCGGACGCGGTCCAGCACTCGGGGTCGACGGACTGGAAGAGGTCGCGGGTCTCCGGATGCCAGGACCAGCGCAGATTCCGGGCCAGATCACTGAGCGGCCGGAGGGGGTCGGGGAGTACGGGACGGACGGTCAGTCGACGAATCGCCTTCACCCGGACGACGTTACCGCGCGATGTGTCCCTCGCTGGGGCCTTCGCCCTGATGCGCCGGACAGATCGGACGCGCACGGCGTGTCGATATGGCCGGATCTTTCCGCGTCGGCCTTCTTGTGACAGTTCGGCCCGCACGGAAAGCTGCACATGTCGCGACGCACGCTGATTGCGGGAGCGTCAGCCGGGAAAGCGACGGTCAGATCGCCGTGTGTGTCGCGTTGTCGACATACGCGCGAGTAGTTAACAAAGTGCCGGATTGCCCACCGGAAGAGTGTGGGAAGGCTCCTGCGGTACGCCCCGCACGCACCTCGCAGGACCCACCTCCCCAGAAGTCATCCGCCCAACCAGTTGACGCGGACAGGAGCGGTCATGCCCGCCACGCACCACTCGTCAGCATCCCCCGCGGAGAACACCACCGTCGTCGGGCGCATCCCCGTCCTGGACGTCCGTCCGGTCGTCCAACGCGGGCGCAGACCGGCCAAGGCCGTCACCGGTGAGTCCTTCGAGGTCTCCGCCACCGTGTTCCGCGAGGGACACGACGCGGTCGCCGCCAACGTCGTCCTGAGAGATCCACGGGGCCGGCCGGGACCCTGGACGCCGATGCGGGAGCTGGCCCCGGGCACCGACCGCTGGGGCGCCACCGTCACCGCGGGCGGGACCGGCCTGTGGTCGTACACCGTGGAGGCGTGGAGCGATCCGGTCACCACCTGGCGGCACGCCGCGCGCATCAAGATCCCGGCGGGGATGGACACGGACCTGGTCCTGGAGGAGGGCGCCCGGCTGTACGAGCGGGCCGCCGCCGAGGTGCCCGGGAGCGAGGACCGGCGCGAGCTGCTGGCCGCCGTCGACGCGCTGCGGGACGAGAGCAGGCCCGCCGCGTCCCGGCTGGCGGCGGCGTTGACGCCGGAGGTGGACGCGGTCCTGGCCCGCCACCCGCTGCGCGAGCTGGTCACCTCCTCCGAGCCGCTGCCCCTGCTCG